>CAVVAP010000001.1:0-104109 GCA_963746205.1 uncultured Acidobacteriaceae bacterium
GCGAGCGGACGAACGCTTCCAGCCGCTCTTCAATTTATTCTTATGACCATCAAATGCAAGGAGGTTAGTCGCGTCTCTCTCATTCTTATTCTGATTCCATTATCGAAGTAACCACAGCTTAGTTACTTCGGTGTTCCCCAAGGCTAATGTAATACAGGGAAGTACCGATAGATAGCCGGGCACAAAACAAATCAACCTCCTGCTCGATTGGACGGTTCTCGACCTTCGAGAAGTCAGACATGAGCCGCAACTGTTGGCGCAGGTGGAATCCGAAACAGGGAGAATTTCACAATGTTAAGTATCCTGAACAACATCTCGGCGCTACAAGCGGAAGATTCACTGAACTCGACGCAGATGAACCTGAGCTCCACGCTGGAGGCTCTTTCGACGGGACAACGTATCAATTCGGGCGCGGATGATCCTGCCGGCCTGGCCATTGCCGATGGCTTGCAGGCTAACATCACAGCCTTGACCCAGTCCGTCCAAAACGCCAGCGACGGGGTTGGCTTTCTTCAGGTCGCCGACGGCGCCCTGTCACAGATCTCGACCCTGCTGGGTCAGGCAGTGACGGTAGCCACGGAATCGGCTTCGGGCACGGTCAGCAACACACAACGCGCTTCGCTCGATGCCGAGTTCCAGTCGATCAAAAGTGAAATCAACACCATCGGTCAGAACACAACCTATAACGGCCAGGCGATTTTCGGAGCGCTCACGCTCACCATCTTCATGAGCGACTCGAGCTCCGCCGGCACGACCAGCGTAACCGTAGCGATGGTCACAGTGGACGCGGGACACCTCAACGGCGCGTCCCTGACCGCCGATGCCTTGACCACCGCCACCGCCGCTCAGACCGCGCTGAGTGACATTAACAGCGCCATCTCAGATATCGCTCTTCTGCGCGGCAACCTGGGAGCTACTCAGAACCAGCTGGAGGCGGCAACCAACGTCATGAACAGCCAGATCACGAACGTGCAGGGGGCCGAGAGCAATATCCTTGACGCGGATATCGGCAAGGAAACGGCCAACCTCTCAAAGTACACCATTTTGCAGCAAACCGGTATCGCTGCCTTACAGCAGTCGAACTCAATGCAGCAGTCGGTACTGAAATTGCTCCAGTAGTTATGGCGCGGATGGTGGGGTATTTTGCTCCATCATCCGCTTTACTAAAAGTTTGTGGGTCAATCTAAGGGATTGTTTTCGGTATGAGTTCTATCGGTGGCATTGATATTAGTTCCTTACTGTCGGCCCTCGGTTCTTCCTCGGGCATTGACGTCAGTTCCGCCGTTACCTCCGCTCTCAACGCGCTGGCAGCACCTGAGCTGGAATGGGAGCAGGAACAGGTAACACTGCAATCCAATACTGCCGCCATCAACCAGATTCAGACCGATGTCTCCACGCTGCAGACGGCCTTGACCGCCCTGGGAGATACTTCGGGGGCGATTGCTTCCATGTCTGCCACGTCGTCCGACAGCAGCGTAGCGAATGCAACCGCGGCTCCCGGCGCCGCCGCGGGAAGCCACGTCGTAGTCGTCAAAAACGTTGCGACCACGTCATCTTGGTATTCAGCTTCCGTCGCCAGCAGCAGCACCACCCTCAACCCCGGCAGCTTCACGGTGCAAGTCGGCTCAGGACCGGCGACCACAATCACCATCGGCAGCAGCACAAACACTCTGGATGAACTTGCCAGCGCCATCAATACTCAGAATCTAGGGGTCACCGCCAGCGTCATCAATGACTCCAGCGGCTCGCGCCTGGCCATCGTAAGCAACAATTCCGGGAGCGCCGACGCGGTCACGATAAGCGCCGCATCCGGGCTGACCTTCACTCAAGCCGCTCCCGGGGAGGACGCATCTCTCACCGTCGACGGAATTCCGATTGACAGCGCTTCCAATACCGTAACCGGAGCGGTCCCGGGTTTAACTTTGAATATTACCGGCGCGGCTCCCACGGAGCAGGTAACCGTGACCGTCGCCCCCGATTCCTCGCAGGCGACGCAGGCTATCAACAGTTTCGTCACCGCCTATAACACTGCGATTGGCGATGTGAACACGCAGTACACAGTGAATTCGGACAACCAGGAAGGCCCGCTGGCCGGCGACAGCACGGTGCAAATATTGCAAAACAGTTTGCTCTCGGTGGCCGGTTACTCAAATGGCGGGAACGGTGTTTCCACCCTGGCTGATCTTGGCATCACGATGAATAAGGATGGCACTCTGACCGTTGACAATGCCACGCTCAGCAACGCCGTCCAGAATAATTTTGCGGCTGTCCAAACTTTCCTACAGGGCACGGCATCGGATGGCTTCGCTTCATTCTTGAACAATGCGCTGGACACCCTGACCGACCCCACCACCGGCGCGTTCTCCGTGGATCTGCAGAGCATGAGCACTCAAAGTACTGATTTACAAACTGAGATCAACAATTTTCAGACATATCTCAACACTCAAAAAACTCTACTGACGGACGAGTACGACAAGGCGGATATCGCCTTGCAAAGCATCCCAGAGGAAGAAGCCCAGCTCAACGCCGAACTCGGGTATCCGCCGAGCAGTTCGAACTCCTCCGGTTCGTAATTTTCGTAATCATATTTCGTGAACCTATTTCGCAAACATGAAGAAAAGCCAGACTGAACTCACGTACATGCGATCGGCGGCGCAAAACGCCACTCCTGCGGGCCTGGTGGTTATTCTTTACGATCTGTTGGTCCATGACTTGGAGCATGCAATCTCAGCCTTCGCGGCCCGCGATGTTGAGCGGCGCACGGCAGAAATCAAGCACGCTTTTCTGGTTCTGCAACAACTGGAAGGATCGCTCGACCTGGAGGGTGGTGACGCCGCAACCCAACATCTTTCGCGCTTCTACTCTTCTTTGCGCCGAAACATTCTTGCCGCGCAAATCAAAGCCAGCCCGGAGATATTGCGGCAGCAAATCCAGCTGATCTTGGACGTCCGTCAAGCATGGCAGCAGGTTGACCAACCAAACTTCGCATATAGCAGTCCAAACTCCGCCTCGGGAGAAAGCGGCTCTGGGTTGGCGACGACTGCCGACGGCAGCGGCGGGGTCGCTTCCTCAAGCTGGACGGCCTAGCGCGGCCACCCGGAGAAACGCCGCCGGCCCGCAGCGGTCGAATGTGGAGAGAGGCGCGCCTCTGTACAAGTTCTTAAAGATTTTAATAGGTCGCCTTAGAACTTACTTGAGATAGTTCAGCAAACTCTGCGGAATCGCTTGAGCGATGGCTTCCAACGTTGCCGTCTGCGCAGTTTGCGCTTGTGCCAGGTTAGTGGCGACAGTTGCCGTGTCGGCGCCGACCAGGCTATTATCCTGGGTTTGCAGACTTACCTGTTCACTTTGCAGAAAAGATTGATTTGCAGTTAGCTGACTGACCGCGCTGCCATAAAAGATGCGTTGCTGCGACAGATAACTCAGAGCGTCGTTCACTTGCGTGGTGGCAGCAGCGATGCTGTCCGAATTTCCGCTTTGCAAGGCGCTCACCAGTTGTTGCAGAGAGCCCATCACACTGCCTCCCGATTCCTCAAACAATTGGCTGCCGGGTAGATTTGTCTGCATCTTTTCGCCCTGGGAGATTTCGACGGTGTTGACTCCGGAATTGCCATTGTAGGTTACACCGGCAGGTTGGCTCGAATCGAGCGCAAACGGTGCCGTCTGCGTCGCTGTTCCGCCAAAAAGATAGCTGCCCTGGTAAGACGTATTCGCTAACTGCACGACCTGACTCTGGATATCCGCGACTTGCTGTGCGATGGCCTGTTGTTGCGCCGCGGAAAGGTCGCCGTTACCACCCTGAACGCCAAGTGAAATCGCCTGATTCAGCGACGTGACGACGGAACTTAAGGTTGAATCCGCAGTCTGCAGCATACCTTCCAGGTTGGTGGTATTTTGCAGATATTGATCGTTAGCGGCTTGTAGCGCCTGGTTCTGGACATCGGCTGCCGCGGCGCTCGGATCGTCCGAAGGCAGATTGACTCGCTTGCCCGTAGCCAATTCCTCAATATCGTTCTGTGCCTCGGCCTGGACTTGCCACAAGTCTTCCAGCAGGCTGGGCGTGAAATTTGGATTGATACGCATAAGTTTATGGCGCCGCTGTTACTCCTGAACCCATATCCAAAACGGATTGCGTAAGTGCGTCGACCGTCGTTACCACTCGCGCCGCAGCTTCGTAAGCTCGTTGATAATTCATCAGATTCGTAGTTTCTTCATCAAGATTGACTCCCGAAACGGAGCCTAATAGATTGCTCAGCTGGTTTAGACTGGACGTGGAGGCGGTGACCTCGGCGCTTGCCTGGGAAGTCAGGTTTCCAGTAAGTGAGACAAATCCCGCGTAGGTATCGATAGGACTTTCGCCGGAGGGAAGCGCACTGTTCTGCACCGCCAGCAGATTGGCCACGTTTCCGTTGCTGCCGGCGCTGCCATCGGAGCTGGCGGCTATCAGACTTGGATCGGTGATCGCTACCGTCAGATTGCTGGCCGCTCCGGCCCCGGACGTGTCGCTAAAGAACGATTGCCCGGCGTTCCCATTCAGATCGTAACCGGATGCCTGGGCGGCATTGAAACTCGTCGCGAACTGACTGGCCAGATTGTCGAGTTGGGTAAGGAGGCTGGGTATTACCTGATCGCGGATCTTCAGGTTGCCGCCCAACTGACCGCCCTGAAGCGAGCCGGTAATATCCTGGCCCTGAGAAAGTATGTCGGTCACCCCGCCCGGACCGCTGGTCGTCTGCAGCGCGAAGCTCTGGCCGCCTACAACCAGGGGAGTCCCGTTTCCCGTGGTCAACGTAAGGCCATTTTCAGTTTGGATCTGGTTCACATTCGTCAACTGCGACAACTGCTGAATCAGTTGTGTTTCCTGATCGCCAAGAGTGCCGGGATCCTGGCCCAACTTTTCCTTCTCGCCGACCTCGACATTGAGTTGGGCAATTTGTGTGGTGAGGGTGTTGATCTGAGTGACGTCTTGTCCAACCGACTGATTGAGGCCGGCCTGGATCGAATCCAAGTTCTGCTCGGTGGAATGGAAATCGCTCACCACGTTCTGCGCGGCAGCAAGCACCGCCTGCCGGTCGCTCATGTTTGACGGGTCAGTGGAAAGTTGGCTGATGCTGTTGAAGAATGCGGTAAAGTCGGCACCCATGCCCTGTGTAGAACTCGAGAACAGGCTCTGTATCTGTTGTAAGGCATTGTATTGCGCCTGCGAGCTCCCCTGCTGCTGATTCTGCTCCGCAATCTGGAGTTGCAAAACCTGATCGCGCACGCTCTGGATCTGCGTCAACGTGACACCGTTGCCGTAGCTCACGTCACCCTCAACCGTGGAATCGGATTCGTTGAGCACAGCAATTTCGCGGCTGTATCCGGGTGTATTCTGATTGGCGATATTGTTGGCAGCGACATCCAACGCTCCCTGATCTGCCTCCAGAGCGCCCGACGCTATCCACAGCAATGACGATAACGATCCCATTCTGCTAGACCTTTTCTCTTCCGCCTCGTTTTCTCATTTTTGCTCTCATGCTTCGCAAGACCAGGTGTGGCATTGCGGTAGCGGGGCGTGATTGCGGCCAACTGCCGCCATCAGTGCAACGGAACGGCGAGCGCGCATCAGCAGCGCGCCATAGACTCGATTGCTCTGCGCAAGGGCAATGTGAGCTTGCCGAATCTCATGGAATAACTCCGCATCTTCCAGGCCGTTCTCTGGCTCGCCGTCCTCCCTACCTTTGTTTTTGTCTTTCTCTTTGGCGACCGCGAGGTTGGGGAACAATTGCGCGCAAGCGACGGAGGTAAGCCGGTGGCAGATGGTTTCCTGCAGCGCCAGTTGGGTCTCGAAATCCGGCAAATTATTCTTCTCGATGGCGGAGATGGCCGAAGCAAGCGACTGCGAAAGGTCACGCAGGTGGTCCAGATGCTCCAGTTTTAACTGCCTGCGATTTGTGCCAAAGCTCGCCATCGAACGATTCTCTTAAATGATTCTCCGGCTATCGGTTCAGGATAGCGTCGGCAATTGCACCGGGCTCGGGACGGTACTGACCGTTATTAATAGCTTCTCTCAAACTGTCGACCAGACTCGGCCGAATCTCGGGCTGATTGAGGGCCTGCGTGGAAAGCGCGCTGAGAGTGACTTTGTCGCCATACGGGGAAGTCGGGTCACCATCCGCCTGCGCGTCAATCGGGTTGCTGAGAGCAGATGTTTTCTTTGCCGTCTCAGTGGAGAGCGACTGAAGATCCGGGGTATTGAGTTCAATTCTCATGATCGAGACCTCGTCAAACCGTCAATGTGGCGAACTGTTATCGGCTTTTCGGCTGGAAACTTTAGTCGTAGGCCAAAAGAATTTCGCCGCTGGTTACCTACCTTGCGTTCTGTAACTTTGTCGGCTCCTCCGGAGCCTCTTTGCTTGCGGCCGCCAGTTGGTGGCTAATCTTGGAGCCGATACCGAAAGCTCCGCTTTTGCTCAAGCCCTGGGCCAGGTATTGACAGGCAATACTCTGGAATTGATCACGGCCCGAATCCTGACTCTGGTCGGGATCGTTTCCGGGAACCGTGGCAAATGACTTCTCCGCTTTCTCCAGCCACTGCCCGACCAGGATGCTTTCAAAATCGCGCGCCGCTTTATCAATGCGCGACGGACTGTCTTGGGTCGACTTAGTGCGAAGGCGCTGGATGGCAAGATCGCCATTCGCGTGGCTAAGGTTAGTGTTAGCGCTTGCCATGGCGCTCATATGAAAATCACTCATAGCTCAAATCACCTCGAGGTCCGCTTGCAGACCGCCCGCAGCTTTGATGGTCTGCAAAATGGCGACGATGTCGCGAGCGGTGGCGCCCATGGTATGCAGTCCGTTGATCAATTCTTCCACGCTGGCCCCTTCTTTTAACTGAAAGGAACGCGCCGGCTTTTCGTGCGCGTGCAATTCAACTTCGGGCACAACTTCGGTAGTTCCCTGTTTTGAAAATGGTGCGGGTTGAGAGACCGCAAAAGTCGTCGTGACCTCGACCGTGAAATCGCCGTGCAGCACCGAGACCGGAGAAAGCTTTACGTCGCCGCCCATCACGATGGTGCCAGTCCGCTCATTCATCACGACTTTGGCGGGTGGATGGATGGCCAGCGAGAGATTCTGAACTTGTGCAATCAAGGTTGGAACCGAAGCGACGCCGGTTTGATCCACATTCACATCGACGTGTCGGCTATCCAGAGCGGCGGCAAGATTCTTCCCGAACTCGCGGTTGATGGCGCTGGCAACGTCGCGGGCCGCGGTGAAATCAGGTTCGCGCAGAGCGAGCGACAGCACTTTGAGATGCTTCAAATCAATCGAAGTATCTCGTTCGACGATTCCGCCCGCCGGCACGCGGCCCACCGTCACGTGATTGACTTCCTTTGAATTGCCGCCGCCTCCTACCGTGTAACCACCGAGGGTGAGCGGACCTTGCGCCTCCGCATATACACGGCCGTCCGAAGCATGCAGCGAAGTGAGGAGCAGTATCCCGCCCTCCAGGCTCTTGGCATCTCCCAGTGAGGAAACTGTGACATCGATCGAGGTGCCCGGCCGGGCAAAAGGCGGCAACGCGGCTGTAACCATGACCGCAGCAACATTGCGCACCTGAATGGAGGCGGCGGGAATCTGCACTCCCAGGCGCTGCAGAACATTGGCCAGGGTCTGCGTGGTGAACTGGGTCTGCTGGCTGTCGCCCGTGCGCTTGAGCCCGACCACGACGCTATAACCAATCAAAGGGTTGTCACGGATGCCCTCAATGGTGGTAATGTCCCGGACCAACACTTGCCGGGTTTCCTCGGCCCGGGCAGGGCGCACGGCGGCGAGAGTGAGCGCAATCACGATTAGTCCCGCTGGCCGCAAAGCTTCCGCGCAAGAGCAGATGACCGTGGCCGCGATATTGCGCACGAGCCAACTAACTCGCCATCGACTTACCAGGTCAGCAGCCACAGTAGCCCCCTGATGATGGGATTTTGCCGGCCAATATAGTCCGAGACCACGCCTTTGCCTTTCAATTCAAGCTCCAGATTGGCAAGAGCGGTGGCGGGAGCTGTGTTGTTGGGCGCGACATCGCCGGGACGCAGCACTCCGCGCACAATCAGGTCTTCATGCTGGCTGTTGATCACAATGCGCCGTTCGGCTTCGACCACCATGCTGCCGTCGGTTAATAAACCGATGACCCGCGCTGAGACGGTGGCGGTCACACTCGAACCTGCAGAGGTCTCCCCCTGGCCTTTTAATGTCTTGGAGGACGTCATACCGAGAAGTGGATTCGCCGGAACATTCTGCCATCCCGGCAGGCTGGTCACCGATGAGCTTGCCTGGAAAGTTCTCGAGTTGTTAACGTCGCCGGTTGATGAGGCGTTGGTTGTTTCGGAAACTAGGAGCGTCACCACATCTCCGATTCGGCGCGCTTTGTAGTCCGCGCTCATGTCGGTGTAGGCGCCATTCGGCGTGTAGAGGCTGCCCAAGGTCGTCGTTTCCGGCAGACCGGCTTGAGTTTGCATGCGCGCCAGATAATCGGAGCGAAGTTTGTCAGAGTTTTGCTTTTGCTTGCTACCCGCCCGCGCTAAGGGAGCCCAGAAAACGACTGTCATAATCGACAAGACCACTGCCAACCTTATCATCGGCACACGTCGGCATCCCGGCTTTGGGTAAGTGTTACCGTCGTCGTTCATACGACCAAGCAAGCTTGAAGAAATCAAAGGCTACCTTTCAGCAATCCGGCCGCTACCACCTCGGCGTCATAAAAGCGCGCGTGATCGGGGCTGGAAACTCGCACTTTTTGGCCGCGATTTCCACTTTGCAGGCAGATGACAGGGAAACTCAATCGGGAATCGGCGGTTTCGAGAATCAAGATGGCGTGATCGCCGCCGCGAACCGTTGCCGGCATCGCAGCCTGGGCAAGAGCCCGCAGCGCTTTCGGTTCCGCGCCGAGCGCCTTCGGGTCATCAATCCCATGAACTAAAACATAGAATGGCAGGCACTCGTGATTGTCCTGGCAGCGCAACCTCACCTGGATCGTCCGGGCGGTGATTGTTCCGCCGGCGTTCGGTCCGGCAGCGGCATTCGCCACCTTCACCACATGCAAACTCGCGGCCGCACCCAGCTTTGCGCCGGAGAGCATTTCGATTTGACCCTCCTGGACAGCTATGCCGGCGGATGAAATCGCCTCCGCGATTCTTTGCAATGGAGTGCTCACACCAGCAGAAACAGTCGAGTTTGCGCCAGCGGTAACCGTCTGCGTCGTAGCCGCCGGTACAACCCCCGCCATAATCGCCGCGCAAACCAAGCATTTCGCGACCTTTGACGCTGCAGTCTTTCCTGACATTTATATTTCCCAATCGCTGCTTAAATTGTCGATCTGGATGCTCTAACGTCCAATGCTGGCAAGATCCTGCATCATCTGATCGGCCGAGGTTACGACGCGCGAGTTGGATTCGTAAGAACGCTGCGCGACAATCATGGCGACGAACTCCGCCACCACGTCGACGTTCGATTGTTCCTGCATTCCCTGTTGCAAGGTACCCAACCCTTCGGCCGATCCCGGGGCTCCAACAATGGCATCACCCGAGGCGGTGGTAGCGAGATAGAGGTTGTTACCCACGCTGTTCAACCCGCCCGGATTCGGAAACATCGCCAGTTGAATGGTTCCTACTTGCGACGCCGCTGTCTGCCCTGTCTCGGTTACGGAGACCGTGCCGTCGGAGCCAATGGTGATAGAGGTTGCGTTAGAGGGAATCGTGATGCTCGGCTGCAAGGGGGTGCCGTTTGCAGTTACGATATTTCCCGTCGCATCCAGATGAAACGCGCCCGACCGTGTATAGGCAATCTGACCATCGGGTAATGTAACCTGAAAAAAACCGAGGCCTTGAATCGCGAGATCCAGGGGATTGCCGGTGGAACTGAAGTTACCCTGCGTCTGCATAAGCTCCGAAGCGGTGGGCATGGTTCCAAGTCCCACCTGGAGGCCGGCGGCGATCGTGGTTTGCTGCGTGGCAGCGGCGCCCGGCATGATCACGTTTTGATAGACCAGATCGGAGAATTGCAGACGCCTCGAATAGAAGCCCGCGGTGCTTGAGTTCGCCAGGTTGTTGGCTATGTTATCGAGGTTGAGTTGCTGCGCCGACATACCGCTGGCTGCTGTATACAGTGCACGAAGCATTTACGGCTCCTTAAAGGTTATTGGAAACTCTTGGCAAATCCTGCGTCGCTACTTGATTCATTTCGGTGTGGAACATGGTCAGGGCGCGCTGCATCAACTCGGCATAGCGCTGTACCGTAATGAGCTCGACCGAACTGGACACGGCATTGACGTTGGATCCCTCCAGCATGCCCTGCTGGACGCTGGCTTCGGTGGCCGGAACAGCACTTTTCTCTCGTGCAGAGTAATAGTTCTTACCGACACTCTCCAACGAAGTCCCCGGTGGGAAATCGACAATTTTCAATTGCCCGGCCAAGGCGCCGTTGACCGAGATACTGCCGTCCGGGCTCACCGATACCGGGGCGCCCACAATCGGGATCGGGCTATCGTCGTTTCCCAGCACCGCATCCCCTTCGGAAGTAACGAGTTGGCCGTTCGGAGATACGTGAAAGTTGCCGTCTCGAGTAAAAAGCTGGCCGTTGGCTGTCTTGACGGCGAAGAAGCCTTTACCCTGAATTCCGAGATCGAGGTCGTTGCCGGTTTTCTCCAGGCTGCCCTGGGTTAAATCGAGTTGCTCGCTGCCCAGTACCGAGAAGTTGTTGACCGCTTGATTCAAGCCGGAGAGTTGCACATTGGACGATGTTGCGAGGACCGAGCGAAACGAATCGTGTTGCGCTCTATATCCCGGCGTGCTGACATTGGCCAGGTTATTGGCCACCAGATCGAGCGTCTGACTTCGCGCCATCAAAGCGGTGCATGCCGCGTAGAATCCGCTATCCATGGAGTCTCCCGTAAAGGTTTAGGCACGAAAGGGGCCACAGTTGCGCAAACTGGATGCCGGTAAGTGTTTGAGGACTCGTCGAAACAATAGGTGCGGATGAGAGCCGGATTAAAGCATCTAGCTGTAACGCTTATGGACAATCGTTGGGCGGCGCGCTCTCTAATCCTGCTCTCGCGTGACGCGCCGGCTTCTATTGGAACCACTTCAGGAATCGAACGGACACAAGTCAATGTGTAAGGCAGTTCGCTGACCTAAAGTCGGCAGATTCGCGACTGGCGAGAAATTCGAGCCGCGATGCCCATCTATCGGCGGCAATCACGACGTCCAGTAGCGTTCGCGAGCTTGGAAGGCACAGATCGGGGTCGGCCGCGATCACATCAACCAAGGTGGGAGGAAAGCCCCACGCCCTTGCTATCGTTTGGCCGGTATGGCTGGGGTCGAAATTGTCCGACACAGATGCCCAACCCAGGACCAGCGGAAGGTCGCCGAGATGGAACAACAACCCAGCAACATAGGCAATGTCTGGATACACCTGGGAAACTGTGCGGCGAGCTCTTCCGCAATCATCGCCGTTAAACGCGCGTGCCTCCAGAACCGTTTACCAACTCCCAATGCCGGATAACCTGCCAAAGGACTGGTTCGAGCCGCCAGTGACTTCAACTTATCGAGCCCTAGAAGAAGGACGATCTCGCTTACGGCGACACCCCTCGATGGCAATTGATCAAGTTCACCGGCGCCTAAACGCAGCAATTGTGCCGTCAGGCCTATGTCGGCGAGTATGATATTCGTGATTTGTCCTAGGTCCGCAACAAATACCGAAAGAGCTAAGTCCAATTGAAGGAGGGAATCAGGTAACGCCGGAGGGCTGGGGAATTCGGAATCTCCGGGCAACGGCAGAAGCGCCCGCGTGCGGCCCACCAGGGATTGTTGGGGAGAACGAAACTTAGGAGCGTCGGTTGTTTTTCGGCTTAAAGTCATTGGAACCATCCCGCCAGCCCTTATCGGCAGTCGATGGCCTAAGCTTTAGCTCGCTCCCACTTTTTTATCTCTCACAATGCTCTAATCGTGACGAATGCGAAATAGCAGATCGATGTCTCCTTTGTTGCCCCATATACGTGTCCAGAAGTAATCGCGGCAAAGTCCCAGTCGAAGGCGCTCCGCCCCCAAACTGACAACATGCTCCCGGATAATCTTCGCCATCGAGTCCGGGGCCAATATCTGTTCGCAGATGAGTTCATGATCGCGCAGGAACGATGTCGACGGGGAGTTGAGGTGCAAGTCATATTCGCGGGTGGTGATGAAGCAAGGTACGACCGTGCAGGAAGTAATTTGACCAATGGTGTAGAGAACTTGGTGCTGAACACTGCTGACGAAACCAATCATCAGACGCCGATCGCCCTCGGAATAGTGGACGGGCATCATGCCGTAAAGTTCCAGGAATTGGCGCGGTATTCGCAGCGGGTTTTCGACCGCTCGGTCGCCCAGAGAAAAAACAGGGCAGGCCCATTGGGCGGCGACCGCGGCCGTAACTTGTTCTTCGCTGGCGAAATGGAGCCGCTGGACCACATCGCCGAAGTTCAACTGGGGTGACCGTTTGTGCTCCGCCAGCGCGAGCTTGAGTTGCTCCGCAGTGAGGATTCCGCGCTGCAGAAGCAACAATCCCAGCGGGAGCCGCGAACTCCGCGCCTTCGCCGGTTTGCCCTCGGAGTTCATCACTTCCCTGACACTTTTCGCGAGAGCGCGCTCGAGGCAATCCGCGCCGCAATAGCGGCGCCCCTCGACCGTCACCCCATCGTTCCGGCGATTGATGGTCTGTAAGAGCGAGGTCGTCAAACAGTTGGCATTGGCGCACTTCGGCGCCAACTTCCGCCAAACGGATGAACTGCTGGGGTTGGTCTGCCTGGCAAACATAAGTCTTCCGGTCTCCACGGTAACTCCATCCACTTAGCGGGGCGTTTCGCTGGTCACGCCATCTTGAAGCGCGGCGCGTAACTTGGGCAGCGCCAGGCTATGAATTTGAGAGATGCGAGCCTCCCCAAGTTGCATCACCGCGGCAATTTCTTTCATCGTCAGTTCCTCCCTGTAATACAGAGAGATCACCATCTGCTCCTTCTCAGTGAGCGTTTCAATTGCCTTAACCAGCTTTTCCTTAACTTCTGTGCGCGCGCAAAGCTCGTACGGACCCTCATCACGACTAGGCGCGGATTCGATCAGGTCCTGGGTTTGAATCGATCCCACCTGCTGACTGACCAGGATCGCACCATCAATGCGGCGGGCGATGTCACAGAGTTCATCAAAGGAGATACCGAGTTCAGCGGCTATTTCCGCTTCCTCAGGCTGCCGGCCCAGCTTCTTCGACAAGTGCGAGATAGCTTCTTCCAACTGCCGGCCCTTATGGCGGAGCGGACGTGAGCCCCAATCCAAGGCGCGGAGACTGTCGAGTATGGCGCCTCGAATGCGAAATTTGGCATAGGACTTGAAAGGGACGGACTTACCCGGATCGTAACTGCGAATTGCCTCCATCAGGCCGATCACTCCAGAGTGCACCAAGTCGTCAAGAGGCACTTGCTTAGGCAGGCGTTCATGAACCCGCCTTGCAATGTAGTAGACCTGAGGCAACTCATTCATGATGAGCTGCTCCCGATCTGTCTCTTCGCCGGCTTGTTGTTCCCTATATGCGATTTGTGCTTCCAACATCTTGCCCTCGGTTTTGCCGCATTTCGATCAACCCTTGACTAGCGCACAACTCCAATCGATTGCACTGACACCAGTGGCGGAATCTCCAGTGGAGCGAGCACAACTACTTTGGGGAGAAATGGCTCCAGTAATCGTCGCAACTGGAAACGCGCCGGAGACTGGCACAAGAGAATCGGCGGCGCGCCCACCACCTGCTCGCCAAACAACGCCCGCAGACCGTCGCAAACGCGACGCGCCGTGTTGGGCTGGATCGCGTTCTGGGCAGCTGTCGCTGGTTGCGGATTGAGGCTGCGCGCGCATTCTTCTTCAATAGCACGATCCACCGTAACCACCTTCAACTCTCCTCGTTCATCCAGCAACGGCTTTACCAGCGCTCGGCCCAGCGACTGGCGGACCGCTTCGACCAGGATCACCGGATTCTTGTTGATCGCCGCGGTTTCGACGAGCGTTTCCAAAATCGTACCCAGATCGCGAATGGAGACCTGTTCCCGCAGCAATTGCTGCAGAACTTTCTGAATTTCGCCGAGTGTCATCAGCTTGGGGAGTAACTCCTCTACCAGCTTGGGATGAGAATCTCCCATGCGGTCGATGAGGCGTTTCGCCTCCTGGCGAGTCAACAGCAGATGGGCATTCTGTTTGACCACCTCGCTCAAGTGGGTGGCGAGCGCCGAAGTGTGATCGACGACAACATAGCCTGCCGCTACCGCCTGCGATTGCAACTCGGGAGCGATCCACTTGGCAGCCGCGTTGAAAGCGGGCTCGCGGGTATCCTGGCCCGGCAAGGGTGGGGGGAAGATTGCGAGCTTATCGCCAGCATACAATCGCGCCGCATTTCCCAGCGAGCGATTTCGACTCCCCGGAGGTGGATCACGTATTCCCGCTCCTTGAGAGTCAGGTTATCCGTAATGTGAATCGAGGGCACGAGGAATCCCAGTTGCTGTGCCAACTGCTTCCGCAAGGAACGCACTTTCCCGAGCAGTTGGCCACCCTGCTTGCTATCCACCAGCGGAACCAGTCCCATTCCGACTTCGAGCATTAAATCGTCGAGCTTTAGAACGGCATCGATGGGATCGGCGGCGGGCTTGCCCGCAGCTTGACCCTTACCAGCCTCTACTCCGGGCGCCGCGAGTGCGTCAACGGCGGCGTCAGGCTTTGCCCGGCGCGCGAGATAAACGAGCAGGCCAGCCATCAGGAGGAAAGACAGCTTAGGGAGGCCGGGGACAATTGCCAGTCCACCCATGACGCCGGCGGCGATCCACAACGCGCGGCTCTTGCGGAACAGTTGCCGGCCGAGGTCCATTCCCAGCGTACTGTCGGACGATGCCCGGGTAAGGACAATGGCTCCGGCGACCGATACAAGGAGCGAGGGAATCATCGTGACCAGGCCATCGCCCACGGTGAGCACGGTGTAGGTCTTTAGCGCCTCCATGAAGGGAATACCGTGCTGAAAAACACCAATGAGGAAGCCGGCAATGATGTTGATGGCCGTGATCAGGATGGTGGCAAGGGAGTCGCGCTGGCTGAAGCGGGCGGCGCCGTCCATGGCGCCGTAAAATTCTGCTTCCCGGGCAATTTGTTCGCGGCGCGATCTTGCCTGTTTCTCATCAATCAGTCCGGCATTGAGGTCGGCATCGATGGCCATTTGCTTGCCGGGCATGGCATCTAAGGTGAAGCGAGCGGTGACCTCGGCGGTGCGCACCGCGCCGTGACTGACCACCATGTATTGAATTGCAATCAAGGCGAGAAAGAGAACGAAACCGACGACGTAATTTCCGCCGACTACGAATTGACCAAAGGACTCGATGACTCGTCCCGCCGCTGCTGCTCCTTCGCTGCCGTGCAGCAAAATTCGGCGACTACTCGCGAGGCCGAGCGAGAGGCGAAACAAGGTGAGCAGCAGCAACAAACTGGGAAACACGGAAAATTGCACCGGCTTCAGAATCTGAATCGCAACCAGCATCACCAGAACCGATGCCGTGATGCTCAACGACAACAGCAAGTCGACCGCGACGGCGGGCAGCGGGATGAGCATGACGAACACCATGCTCACGGCGAGAGCCGGGACAACCCAGTCGCCGGCACCTCCTGCAACCGAGTTCATCAATTTAGGATTTGCCGCCATTCTTTCTCCACCGCCCTATAGGCCATTTCAGTGTGCCGGTCCCTGTTTCTGTTCCTGTCCTTCGTCCGCCTTTGACTGTTGCCGAGCGCGAGCCTGGGCCCGGAATACGAAGGCAAGAATTTCCGCCACGGCGGCATAGAGCGCTCCCGGAATCGCTTGTCCAACCTCGACGGTGCGATATAACGCTTGCGCCAGCGGAGGATTCTCGAGCACCGGAATGCCATGCCAGCGTGCTACTTCCTTGATTTCCTGCGCCAGAAAGTCCCTGCCTTTGGAAACTACGATGGGAGCGTCCATCGACATTTCGTAACGCAATGCAACCGCGAAGTGCGTGGGGTTGGTGATGACAACGCTCGCCTGCTCGGTATCGCGAAGCATTTGACGACGGCGCATGCTGCGCTGGATACGCCGGATCCGGCCCTTGATCGCGGGGTTTCCTTCCGTTTGTTTCATTTCATCTTTCAGATCCTGGCGGCTCATTTTCAGATCGCCTTCCAGCTTTTGCCGGACCAGCAGGTAATCGATCCCCGACCAGCCGACCAGCACCAGGCCCGATTTCCAAACCAGCTCTCCCATCGTGCCGGCCAGAAAACCCGCATAGGCGCGCACGCCAAGCTCCGATGCATGCACCACGGTTAACCAGTGCTTACTGACGGTCGAGATGCCAATCCACACAATCAGCGCGAAGGGCAGAAGCGATTTGAGAATTCCGCTCAGGCCGGCGAGCGAGAACATTTGCTTAAGCTTTGCCGACGGATTCATCCTTTCGGGTTTGAACTGCAGGACTTCGGGAGCGAAGACCAAGCCGCCTTGCGCCAGACCGGCAGACAGAGATAGAACCCATGCCGTTCCCACTACCGGAACAATCCAGCGCAGGACGCTGGCTCCCATCCAAAACAGGAGTGGGCCACCTGGACGAAGAGGCTGGTCGATCGAGAGGTCCAGGGCGTTGCGCAACAGACCTCGCCATTGCTCCGTCACGTGGGGAACTTGCCACGCCACCAGGGCCAAAGCTCCGCCCCATGCCAGGGCATTGGATAGTTCGCGGGTGCGCGCAACCTGACCTTGTTCGCGAGCTTTCTTGCGCCTTTGCGGTGTTGCTTTTTCCGATTTACTTGAATCCGCCATTTTTGTTACCGCGCCAGATGCAACAAACGATCGGTATAGCCGATCGATTCCGAGAAATACCGTTCGAACAAATGCGGCCAAAACCGAAGTGTGACTCCGAGGACCAACACGCCCAGCATGCTTTTGACCGCCGGTCCCATCAACATGAGCGGCATTTGCGGCGAAGCTTTTCCCATTAGTCCGAGGACGATATCCGCCAGCAGGGTCGCCGCCAGCACCGGGGCGGCTATCTGAATTCCAACATCCAGCACAACCGCGCCTTCATGGAGAACCGCTTGAAAAAACATCGGGTTAAAAGTAGCCGAGCCGGGAGGTAAATACTCGAAACTGTTGGTCACCGCACGCAGTATCCAGTGATGAACATCGAGGCCCAGGAAGATCAGCATGGCGAGAGACTGGTGGAAGAAGGCGACGACCGTGCTATCCACCTGAGTATTGGGGTCGAGAATGTTGACCAGCGAATATCCCATCTGCACGCTGAGTATCTGGCCCGCGAGTTGGGCGGCTTCAAACACGACGTTGGTTGCGATCCCCATGGCGATGCCAAGCAGAGTCTCGCTGGCTACCACCACGGGCCAGTCAGAAATCGGCGCCATCTGGAGGCGGGGCGAATATGCGGAGTAGAGAACGCCGGTGATGGCAATCACCAAAACGATCTTGATCCTCGGAGGAATCGACGCACTGCCAAAGAAAGGCGCGAACAGCATTAGGCCGGCGACCCGCAGTCCTATTAAGAGGACGGAACTCACGAGTTGTGGCAGCGATATCTCCATGGCCTCAACGCAGGTAAGGATGAAAATCGGACAACATCTGCAATGTGAACTGGCATAACTGCCTCCACATCCACGGCATCAGGAAGAACACTCCAGCCGCCACCGCAAGCAGCCGGGGCACGGCTGAAATCGTGGTTTCCTGCAGCGAGGTGAGAACCTGGACCACGTTGACTGACAAGCTCACGGTCACCGCAATTGCGAGAATAGGACCGGCAAGCAGAAATACTTCCCGCACCGTTAAGCGACCGAGATCGACGGCTAATTCAACTGGCATGGCGGCCTCAGCTAAAGCTCCTCATTAGAGATCCAATCAATAAATTCCAGCCGTCCACCATCACAAACAACAGCAGTTTGAGCGGGGTGGAAATTACCACTGGCGGCAACTGCAGCATTCCAACCGATGTGGAGATCGAAGCAACCACCATGTCGATCACGAGAAAAGGCAGGAACAGCACGGTTCCTATCTGAAAACCCATTCGCAATTCGGAGAGGACGTACGCGGGCGCCACTACCCGCAATGAGAGATCGTCCGGCGTGCGCGGCCGCGGTTCCCTGGCCAATTCAACGAAAAGGGCAATATCTTTGTCGCGCACGTAGTGCAGCATAAACTGGCGCAACGGTCGCGCCCCCGTTTCTACGGCTTGCATGGCGGAGAGATGCCCTTCCTGCAAAGGCAGGACCGAGGTCTGGTAAATGGTTGCTCCGAGCGGTTGCATGAGAAAGAAGGTGAGCACCAGGGCAAGACCGATCAGGGTCTGATTGGTGGGAGTGGTCTGCAAACCGAGTGCTTGGCGCAGGAAATGGAAGACGACCAGCAGGCGCGCGAACGGCGTCATGCATAATAGCAAGGATGGGATCAGAGTCAAAAACGTCAACAGCACGACGATGGTCCATGAGGTGGAACCATTGCCCATGCCGGTGATGCGGATCTCGTTCGGAGCGACAGCAGGCGCCGGGGCCACTGCTTTCGCAGGGACTGGCGAATCGGCGGGAATCGAGGATGCAGTATCGCGAATCGGCGCGCCCGAAATGCCACTGGCCGGCGCCGCTTCCGCAGGGCCGGCAAATGCGCCCACGACGGTCAACAGAAACAGGGCATGGAACAGTAACGTCTTCGGAATTCTCGATGAAAACTGCCGACTCTCGAGTGAAAACTGCCTCATGCCTGAACCAGATCGTGGGCCAGTTCTTGATCCACTAGCCCGGAGACTTTCTGCGAGGATTCCAAACGAGCGATCGCGGTTACTGAACCGGAAGCTCCTCCCAGCAAAAACTGCAATCCGTCGATCTCAATGACCGCAACGAAGCGTTTTTCGCCCAGGGACACGCTCTCGCAAACGCGCAAACGCTTGCGGGCGGGACGAACTTTGACTTGCTTTCGGGTCCAGGTCCACAGCGACGCAAAAACCTGCACGATCTCAGCCAAACGCAGCGCACTTCGTCTCGGCAGCACGATCTTGATCGACCATGGTGCGCCGCGCTCAGGTGCGGACTTTTCTGGCGGAACGGAAGAATTTGTCTCGGCAGTTGCAGACACGGAGCCTGGCGGCGTCCGGTCAGCAGGGCTGTCGTGAATCGCCCGAGTTAGAAGATTCGGGAAGTCGCGAGCCGTCTTTAGTCCGGCCAGCGAACTCACCGGTTTCGCCGACCCCAGTTCGCGGGGAAGCGCGGCGGCGGAAATCTCGCCGGCTGAGACCACCTTCCTGGCAGGAGTGTTCATCTGTTGCGAGCTTCGTTGCGATCTCTGCGCCGATCGGGTGGCGTATTGAAACCGCCGCGGCCTCGGCCGCATTGCAGATCCGCTTCGGCGGAGCCCGTCCCAACTTTTCCCGGAATTTAGCTCCGCTCCGCCGGTTGCAGGCTGAGGGGGATTCGCCAGTCCGCCGCCCAGGGTGTACGCTTCCAGGCTTTCTTCTCCGTTAAGCTGGTCGCCGACGTCGCTCATGCCAGTTCCGTGATCCGTATCGCCAAACGATTGCCAATCACTTCGAATTCACTCCACCCCACCAGCAGTCCGTTCACGCGCAACGGAATGTCGCCCGTGGAGGGGCAGTCAGTCTCCACAATCGAATCTTTGTCGAGCAGAAGCAGGTCGCCCACGGTGAATTTAGCAATGGGAACCTCAAGAGACAGCTGGCACGGAAGCCAACCGAAATCTTCCGCACTTCGCTTGGGTTCCGGGGCTGGGCTGGACAACTGCTCCCGCACCATTTTTGCCGCTGCATCCATGGACTTTTTCGCGCTCCATTCGACGGGACAATCCAAATTACGAAGCCGAACGCCTGGCTCACTCGTCGTTTCCCTAAAGAGAAGCACAGGGTCAGGCAGGCGGATTGACCTCAGCTCGACAAATGCAAGCCGCATACCATGCAACCGCGTTGTCGGCGCTGAGGCACGTTCCTAGATGGAGTTTGGAAAAGCACGCGTTGACAATGACTTGGGCGTGGGACTTGCGGACGTAGACGGGCGCGGGTGGCGGAACTAATTAGAGATGGAGTAGAAGAAAAGGGGGCGCGGCGCGGACTGCTAAGCCGCGCCCGCCAGTCCTCTAATTAAGGTTTAATTCCCCGGTTGCGCCTGCAGGTTGATGGTCGAATTGCTGACGGCATCAAACGTCGTCACTACCCGAGAATCCGCTTCGAAGGCCCGCTGCACCACGATCAGATTGGTGAACTCAGTCGAGATATCCACGTTCGACAACTCCACCGCGCCTCCGGTCAGCGTTCCGCGGCCACCGTTCCCGGCCGTTCCCACCACCGCCGCGCCCGATGACAGCGTGCTGTTATAGCTGTTTCCGCCGGCCAACTGCAAGCCCTGATTGTTGGCGAAACTGGCCACGGCAATTTGGCCGATCGCCTGGGTTTCTCCGTTGCTGAACTGGCCCTGGAGTGTCCCATCCTGGAGAATGGAAAAACTCTGCAGGCTGCCGGCAACGTAACCATTCTGGTTGGTCGCAGCCGTTGTGCTTGGAGATGCGACTTGGGTAACCAGCGACGTACCGGTGGCACTGGTAAGGTCCCAGCCGATGCTCATGTCCGCCGCACCATCCGCCAGACCGGTTATCGCAACCGGAACGGAACCCGTCGGCGAGCTCAGGTTGCCGCTGCTGTCGAAGTTCAGAGTGCCGGAGGCCAGCACGGTAGGACTGCCAGTGCCCCCGGTGTCGGCAGCGGGCAAGGTAACCGAATACGTCCAGGTGTTGGGCGCGCTCATGGTGTAGTTGAAGGACAACACATGCGATTCACCCAGCGAATCGTATACCGCCATGGAAGTGGAATACGTGGTGCCCACAGCCGCGGCAGCGTCCAGATTGGTTTGTTGCTGCATCGTGGTGGTGGCGGAAGGAGGACTGGTTTGTCCCGCTCCAACCTGAATCGCGGACAAAGCCGCGCCCTGATTGACCACACCGTTGACTGCGGGGTAGCCCATGACAGTTTGGCCGTCGGTTGTGACCAGGTCGCCGGCTGAGTTGACGGTAAAGTTACCGGCACGTGTGTACTGCACCGCTCCATCCGCTCCCTCAGTGATAAAGAATCCATTGCCAGTGATGGCTGCGTTCGAGCTCACACCCGTGTTCTGAAAGGTTCCATTGCTGTAATTGGTGGCAACAGAACTGATGGATGTTCCGGCTCCCACCTGAATGGGGTCGCCCGCTCCGTCTCCCCCATAGCTCTGATAGAACAGATCCTGGAAATTTGCCGTCTGGTCCTTGTAGCCTACGGTATTCATATTAGCGAGGTTGTTGGAAATGATATCCAGCGCTTCCGCGCTTGCGGCCAGGCCAGAAAGAGGAATCGAGAAGGATGCCATTAGTGTGCTCCTGTCAGTAACTGCTGCGCGTAGGAAGCGGCAGCGTTGGTGGGCAAATTCGGAGTTTGGAACAGCGAATTGGCCGAGTTCGATGAAACCGCCGAGGACGATGGGTTGGCGCTGCTGGGGGCACCGCCCTCCAGGGCAGTCGATAGCGTCTGGTTAATGTCGATCAGTTGCTGCAACTGGTTCATCTGGAACATCTGCCCAACCATGGTCGTCGGATCCATGGGGGATGTCGGATCCTGGGACTGCAGTTCCGTGACGAGCAGCTGGATAAATGTCTGTTCCGCGTCGTTTGCGGTTTGGCTTGCGCTGGACGTCGACGAATTGCCCGAGGCCGCCGACCCGACCGCGGAACTGGCGGTACTCGCGGCTGCAGGCGTCAATGCGGCCGCCAGACTGGGTATTCCTTGAATGTTCATGATTCTCCTCCTTACTACCTGTTACTTCGCTTCCACGGAAACTACATGTGAATATCGAGTCGTGATGAGGAAATGTTGGCTTCCAAAGCCGCCACTGCGCTCATTGGGACTTCATCTTCATTCTTTACAGAATTGCTTTCGTACACCGGCTGCCCGCCCCTCGGTTTGTGTTGCTCCCCGGCGTTGGATGGGCTGCCGCTGTGATCTTGCAGGATGATGTTTGTGACCGGCAATCGTTGTTCGGCAAGCCGGTCCTGCAACCCGGGAAGGTCCGCCGCCATCGCGCGGCCAAGTTCGCCTCGCTCGACTGAAATCTCAGCCGTAAACTGGTTGCGAACCATGGAAGTGCGTATATCGACGTTTCCGTATTCCCCGGCTCGCATGCCAAGCCGCAATTCAGCTTCTCCCATGCGCTCGATCAACCGGGCGGAATTCATGAGAGATGTGGGATAAGCGGCCGGCAATTCTGGTTGCGCGTGATTCGCAGCGATGCCGCTCGACTCTGCCGCGAATGGTGTCGTACGCGGTTGGCTCTCGCGCAGCGAAGAATTGGAATTCGCCTCCTTAGACTCGCTCGAGATTGTCACGTTTTGATTTTCCGAAACGGCGAGCGATGGCGAAGTCTCGACCGCTTTTGCGGAAGTTTTCTCTTTGGCGGGCTCCATCATGGAGGCATCGGCCGCGTGCGACGAGGAGTTCTGCGTCAGAGCTTTTGTTTCCCCGTTCGCTTCTTCGTTCTTCGTCCTGGTTCCGGCAACTTCAGGCTTCACGCCAGCTTGTGCGTCGCTTGCCCTGGTCGGATACGAAGTTGGCTTCGCAGGCGACACTCGTCCGTTGCTCGACCTGTAGAGCGAGGAGGCCACCGGGAAAACAAACGCTTGTGGAACGACTCCGCTAAGTACTAACAGATCGGTTCCAGAATTTGGCGCGACGGTCGCTGCAGTGTCACCGGTGGGTGCTTCGCGAGGGGCGTCGCGGAGCGGGAGCGCCAGATTATCGGGCTGGGTTCCGGAGTCCGGAGCCGCAGTGTACTGCAACAGACTCGGCACGCCATCCTTTACCGGCGCTTGCGATTCTGTTCCATCTCCGCTGACATCTGCCCTGACCATGGCGCCAGTAAACGAAAGTGACTTCGCAGGGAGCGCATCGGCGTTGGGTCGATGTATTTCCGCGCCGAGAGAATCGGCGGGCCCGATCGGGCTGCTCTTTAAATTCGACTGCTGCGGATTCGACAGGTGTAGATTCGAACCCGCGTTGAACAGAGCTCTGGCCACATACTCTGCTGCCGTTTGCGAATCAAAAACTGACGGAGCCGTGGATTGATTCTCCGTCGATTGATTCTCCAATGAAGACGCGGCTTTTGCTGGCGAGTCAGACCCTGACAAAGGGATTTGGTTGGAAATGACAGCCAGCTGCCGGGAATCGCCGATTGTTGAATCGTTGGCCTTTGAAGCCGGTGAAGCCGCCGCACCGGACCAGTTGGCCGATGCAGCCACGGAAATGGTGCCTGCGGGGTCTCTCTCCAATGCCTGAAAACTTGAGACGTGCGAGACCAACTGGCTCGAGTTAGCCTGCTGCGCTGGACTCATCGAGGACTTCGCTTCATCGCTATTCGGCAGGCTGGTCGCAGGATCAGCTGAGGAACGGAAAGAATCAGAATTGAGATTGTGAGTTCGCTCGGCGCCGGTCCAACTCAAGACTTGTGAGAGCTGTACGGGAGAGTCCACGATCGGCGCCGGCCGCAACAAAGACGTTAGAGAGTTCGGCACCTTGCTGGTGATTACGGAACCTTCGCTGCGACTTTGCGGCCCGCTTGGCTTGGCGTCCGGCGACTTCGGATCGGAGAACCGGGCGGAGCGATTGTTGGGGTTAATTACGGCTGAGCCGGAACGTGGTGTGCTCTGTTGCTCTGCTTGCGGATCCACACTCTCGGGAATTCCGGAAAGGGCGGCCGAGGTCATCGACGATTGGTCGAGTATCTCGACAAATGATTTCGCGACGACGCCGGGGTTTGAGCTTGGCGGCGCCGGCATGTTCCCAGTACCCATTTTTGGCCCGATTGCGATCACAGTAGTTGTACCGGACGGTACATTGCAAGCGAGAGGCCAAAAATTTCGAATCGGGAACGATTCCCACTATGGGCTCCATGCCAAAGTAAATTAAAGATTTTCGCGAGATGTGCCGATTATAATTGTGCGTTATTTGCCGACTGGAGGGCGGACTGGGCAACCTTTGCCTATTCGCAGCTCGGCAAAGTGTGCCTAGTCACTACCTCTGCGTCGCGCCAGGAAGAGATCGTCAATGGCAGCCTGGCTGCGTTTGGCTTGTTCCCGGTTGTAGGCTTCGAGTTGCTGGTCGCGCAGCTTCTCCAAAGTCTCGCGATTTCGTCGAGCTCTTTCGTAGGACGCAAGCTGCTGCCGCCACGCGCTCTTTCGCTCCTGCCAGCGGGATCGCAGCACTTCGCGGTACTGTTCGAGAGCTTTCTCATAATCGTAGGCCGCCTGCACAGAAACGGCGCTGGTTCCCTGCGCCAGTTCCGTCGTCCGTTTTTTGCCGGCGACGGTGAAGTCATTTTCCAGCTGTCGAATTTTCAGCTCGACGAGCGTCAGTTCCTGCTGAAGTTTTTCCAGTGCCAGGTACTCGCGCAGCTCGAGGCTAGCGCGATATCGCAGAACCGTCGCCAACGGATATCGGAAAGGCATGGTCAGCTGGGCAGCGCCAGCAACTGCTGCAGGTTCGAAGTGAGGGGTGCTGACTCCTGCGGCTCTTGCTGCAAAAACTGTTCGACCTGCGGCAAAGCGAGAAGCGCCCGGTCCAGCGTGGCATCGGTGCCGCGCTGATACGCGCCGATGCGGACGAGGTCCTCGGCGCGCGCGTAAGCCGCCAGCAGCAGGCGCAAAGCAGACGCTTTCTGCAGGTGCTCCCGCGAACAAACCTTCGGCATCAGCCGGCTTAGGCTATCTAAAACTGAAATCGGAGGATAATGATTGCGCAAAGCGAGCCGGCGATCGAGCACAATGTGGCCATCAAGCAGCGAACGAACTGTGTCAACGATAGGATCTTGCTGGTCGTCGCCCTCCATCAGGACGGTATAAAAGGCTGTGATGCTTCCTTCGGCGAAGCGTCCCGCTCTCTCCACCAGCCGCGCGAGCATGGATAGCACTGAAGGGGTGTAGCCCTTAGCGGTCGGCGGTTCTCCGGCAGCCAGGCCAATTTCTCTCTGCGCCATGGCGAAACGAGTCAGGGAATCCACTACCAGTAAGACATTTTTCCCCAGCCCACTAAAGTACTCGGCCACGGCCGTGGCGGCCAGGGCTGCGCGAATCCGCAACAGGGGCGATTGGTCGGAGGTGGATACCACGACCACCGAGCGCTTCATACCCTCGGGACCGAGGGTCGCGAGAAATTCTCCCACCTCGCGACCGCGCTCACCTACCAGGGCCAGCACCGTCATGTCAGCCGCCGTGCCGCGCGCCATCATGCCAATCAACGTGGTTTTACCGACGCCGCTACCGCCGAAAATCCCGATTCTTTGTCCGCGGCCGCAGGTGAGGAAACCGTCGACAGCCCGGATGCCGCAGCCGATCGGCTCGCTGATCAAGGTCCGATCAAGCGCTGCAGGCGCCAATCCATCAATCAGTCGCGAACGCGTTGCGCGATACTCTGCCCTGCCATCCAGCGGCTGACCGGTGGCGTCAATCACGCGGCCGAGCATGTCTGCTCCCACGCGCAGCGACGGCTTTGCCCCACAGGTGACAATCTCGTCGCCAAAACGAATTCCATGGGGTGCTTGCAGGCTCATGGATAGGACTTTGGAACCCCGGAAACCGACGATCTCGCCGGGAAAGCGGTCGCCCAGTGCATTGCTAATCTCACAAGAATCCCCCACCGAACAGAACGGCCCGGAGGATTCCACCATGTTGCCCACGATCTGAGTGACGCGCCCCCGCCAGCGGAGGGTGGAGCTCATCCGCAGCCAATTCACGTATGGATCGAGAGAGACGAGATTCATTTCGCCTCGGGTCTGCGGGCCAGAAGATCAAAGAAGCCCTGCTCGACTTCCTTGAGTTGCGATTCCAAACCCATGTCGGCGACGCCCAGTTCGGTCTCCAGGAAGCACGCTTTTGGCGGCAGGGAGGGGTCCGGCACAATCTGTACGTAGGATTGTTCGCGAAAATACGGGCGCCAACTCTCCATGTCGCCCGGGGGAATGCGCACGACTACTTTAGACTTCTGCTGCAATCTCTCCAGCATGACCTTGACCAGTCCTGCGACTACCAAGGGGTCAATTTGCGATTCCCGGTGCAGAATCTTCGCGGCAATCGAGAGTGCCAACTGCACCAACTCAATTTCCGCTTTGGCATAGTAATCGGAGCATTGCCGGCGAAACTCCGCGGCGAGGTCGGAAAAGCGTTTGCGTTCCTGGGCTAGTTCCTCTTCAAAACGCGCCGTGGCCTGGCGTATTCCGAGCGCCATCCCCTGAGCGTGTGCTTCGGCCAGGGAGCGGGGGTTTTCGGGCTGCGTAACGCCTATCGGCTTTACGGCGGCAGCGCCAGTTCGGCCGCCCGCACCGGAAGGCTCGACCGCTAAGTCCAAGGACACGGGCGGCGGCCCGAAGGTGTCGTGATACTGAAACGTCTCCACCAACGGGATCATGCCATCGCCGGTGTGGTCATACGACATACTCATCTTCTCCCTCGGCCTTAAGAGTCACCTTGCCTTCGGCCTCCAGCTTGCGCAGCAAAGTCACCGCTTCCTGCTGCGCCTTGACCACATCTTTGCCCCGCGCCGGACCCATGGCTTCCATATCTTCTTTCAACATTTCCACGGCACGCGACGACATGGCCCTGAAGATATGGTCTTTGAGATCGGCGCTCGCGCCTTTTAACGCCGTCGCCAGTACTTTCTTGTCCATCACGTTCAACCACTCCCTGACGGAAACATCGGCAACGCTCATCAGGTCGTCGAAGGTGAACATCAAATTCCGAATGCTGATCGCCGTTTGTGGGTCGTCTTGTTCAATGGATTCCAGAATTGTTTTGGACGCCGAGGGTTCGAGCCGGTTCATCACTTCGGCTACGCTTTTGAATCCAGCAAAGGTTTTTCGGCTCTGTTCCCCCAGCGAGAGCAAGCGCCGGTTGAGAACTACGGAGACCTTCTCGGCCATTTCGGGTGAGAACTGGCGCAACTGCGCCAGACGTTTTACGGACTCGGCTCGCACCGGCTCAGACAGCTTCATCAAGAGGGCTGAAGCCTGCTTGCCGTCGAGGTGGGCGAGAATCAAGGCAATCGTCTGCGGATGCTCGCCGTCCAGAAACTTTGCCAGTTGCTGGGGATCGGCTTTCTGTAGGGAGTCCAATTGACCGGCACTCAGTTCCTGTAAGCGCACAACTTTTTGCAGAAAATTTTCGGCGTTGTCCTTCCCAAATGCCTTGATCAGCATACGGGCCGCGACCTCGGGGCCGCCGGTGGCAACCGAATCGCGACTCGCCGCCAGTTGGCTGTATTCTTCGAGCACTCCGCTGGCAACCTCCGCCGGCACGGACCCCAGTTCCCCCAGTTCCCGAGTGACGAGTTGAACTTCTCTCTCCGACAGATTGCGATAGACCGCGGATGCTGCGTCTTCGCCCATGACCGCCATGAAAATCGCAGCCTTGCGGACGCCGTCGAGTTGCGCCGAAGCACGGCTCATCTGGCTCCCTCATTCAGCCATGCCTGAATCAGCTTGGTCGCGGCCGCAGGTTCCGTTCTCACCGAATCTCCAAGTTGCCTTTTGAGCGCGCTGGCGCGTTGCTCGGCCGTGAGTGATGCCATCTCCTGCCCGGAAACGATGTCGCTGCGGCCGCCTCCAGCGCCTTGCAATTTCTGCGAAGCGACGCGGGCGGGCAACTCCTTAAAGGTCGTCAGGAGTTGCTTTTTCAACGGCCGGAGAAGCAGCCAGTAGGCCAGGAGAAATAGCAGGATCAGCATCCCGTAGCGCACAATATTTGACCAGTCGTTCAAAGTGACGCGTACACGGTCCGTCATACTGGGCTTTGCCGGAGTCTCTACCGGGATCTCTTCAAAAGAAAGATTCTGGACCGTCAGCGTGTCCCCGCGCGCCGCATCGACCCCAATCGCCGCTTGCGCCAGGTCGGCAATCTGTTTCAGTTCTTCGGGCGTACGCTTTCTTCGAACCTCCGAGCGCTTACCGTTTTCCTGCTTCACCTCGATGGCATCGTCCACCAGCAGCGCGGCGGAGATCCGACGAATGCGGCCGGCAGGCTCCACGATGTGCCGGACAACCTTATTCACCGCATAGGTGTTGCTCTCGCTTTTTGAAAGCTGCGCGCCATCGCCATCATCCTCGGAGGCTTTGGCTACCGCCGGCTTGGCGCCATTGTCGCCCGGAACGTTACTCGATGTCCCCGGAACTCCTCCACTCGTTATGCCGCCGCCCATCTGCTCTTGCGACATTTGCGAGGCCACGACGACGGCGCTCTTGGGATCGTAGGTCTCCTGACTTTCTTCACTGCTGGTGGGGTCATACTCAACATTCACGCTGGCCCGTATGCGCTGCGCCCCGACCACAGGTTCCACCGTCTGCAGGAGACGCGCGGTGTATTCCTGCTCGACGCCGGCATCGGCGACGAGTTCGCCGTGCTTCGGGCTCCCCAGCGAGCGATTGGTATCTGCGTCGATTACGGTTACATTCTCTGGACTCAAATTATCCACCGCGCCCGAAACCAGCCGGGCAATGCCACCCTGGGTCTCTCGCGATAATCTGCCTGAACGCAACTTAAGAATGACGGATGCTTTGGCGGCGCGTTCTCGATCCACAAAGACGGAATCGGCGGACATAACGAGATGGACACGCACGCTTTCCACATCGCGCAGGGTTTGAATGGAACGCTCCAATTCGCCTTCCAAAGCGCGCTGATAATTTACTTTTTCATCAAACTCCGTCTGGCCCCAGTTGAGTTTGTCGAATAACTCAAATCCCAGCCGCCCGCTGTGCGGCAGACCATCCGAGGCAATTTCCATGCGACTGGAGTCCAGCTTATCGCTCGGCACATTAACGCCTTTGCCATCGGGAGAAATTTGGTACGATATATTCTTTGCTGCCAGCTTCGCGCCCAGCGCCTGAGCGTCGGCGGGCTCCATGCCGGTCATCAGCGGGACATAGTCTGGAGTCGCAATAAAGTGCGCGAAAACTGCCAGCACGGAAATCGTCACGACGGTGGCCGTGGCGAGAGCGATCCGCTGCGTGGCCGTTAGGCCGCCGAGAAAATCCGTCGTTTGCTTCTGCAGTTGCTCCAGAGATGGCATACGGGTGTGCTAGTCTCGCCTAGAACTGCAGTTTGGACACTTCCTGGTACGCGCTCACAATCTTGTTGCGCACCTGCATCATGAGTTGAAACGCGATGTCCGCCTTTTCCACGGCGATCATTACGTTGTGCACGTCCTGGCGGTCGCCCTGCACCAACTGGGCGACGCTCTGATCCGACTTGTTACCTAGTTCGTTGACCTGGCTTATGGCATCCTTCAGGGTGTCGCCAAATCCGACCTCCGTTTCAGACGAGGATGGCAACGTAGCCCTCGTGGGGAGGGTTCCGGGAAAAGCTGGCAGGCCGGGGGTGATTGTGTTGTTCATATTTGGACCTGTAATCGAATCCTTATTTCAAAAGTTCAATCGATTGTTGGATCATTTGCTTGGAAGCGGTGATGGCGGAAGCGTTGAGCTGATAGGAACGCACCGCGCCCATAAGATCGACCATCTCCTGTATCGGATTGATGTTGGGGTACGCCACATATCCGTCTTTATTTGCGTCCGGGTGGCCGGGCTCATAGCGCATCAATGCGGGCGCGGGGTCATCCACCACGCGCTGCACACGAACCGCCGGAATGGCGCTGCCCGCCGGCTGAAACCCGGCCAGCATCATGCGAAATGGCAGGGTGCCCGAGGTCGCGAAAACCACTTCTTTACGCTGGTAAGGTCCACCTTTCGGAGTATGCGTGGTTTCCGCGTTGGCCATGTTCGCGGCCACAACTTCAGCCCTCTGCCGCTCGGCACCCAAGGCCGAACCACTGATTTCGAGCGTTGAAAACATGCTCATCCCTTGCCTCCTTCGTTGATCGCACTCATGAGGTTGTGAAATTCGTGCTGTAATAGCTGAACTCCGAGCCCAAACTGCATCTGTGTCTCGGCCAGCAGCAGGCCTTCGCGGTCGAGACTGACATTATTTCCATCCGGCCGCTCGAGCAGCCCTGGCACCTGGCGGACCACCGGCATGACATCGGTTTGGCTGCTGCTCGCCGCCCGCATCAACTCGCTTCGAAAATCGAGATCCTTGGTGTGGTATCCGGGAGTGTCCACGTTGGCCATATTCGAAATCACAAGAGTGTGGCGCTGCGAAGTGACATCCAAAACCTTCTCCAGCAAGTTCATCATCGGCGTCGACACGTCGTTCACGCATACCTCCTCGGCGGCAGGCCATGTTCACGAATTTTGTTGCGAATCGTACGCAAGCTCACACCCAGCATTTCGGCAGTACGGGTTCTATTCCCACCGGTAATTCTGAGAGTCGCTTCGAGCAAATGGCGCTCGACCTCGCGCATTGACGCCCCGGCCCGAAGCGGCGAGAGCGATCCTGGAGACAGTGTCCCGAGCGCGACCTTTCCATAGTTCGAACCCGGCATGGAATCTGGGTCCGACGTGGCGAGTTCCGTCTTCAGATAATCGGGACAAATCTCGTTGTCATCGCTCAAGGTGATGACTCGACGCATGAAGTTTCCAAACTCGCGCACATTTCCTGGCCAGGAATGCGCTTGCAGGGCGCTTATAAAATCGGGGTGCAAACGCGGAACCAGACGGCCGGCTTCGGCGGCAAACTTGCGCGCGAAAAACTCCGCCAATACGGGGATATCCTCGCGGCGCTCGCGCAGCGCGGGCAGAGACAGGGGGATTACATTCAGCCGGTAATATAGGTCGGCTCGAAACTTCCCTTGTTCGACCATGGAGGGAAGCGAAACATTAGTGGTGGCGACGATCCTTATATTGACCCGCGTGCTGCGGGTGTCTCCCAGGCGCTCGAACTCGCGCTCCTGAAGTGCGCGCAACAATTTCGGCTGAAGGTGTAGGGGCATCTCGCCAATTTCGTCGAGCAGCAGAGTTCCGCCTTCCGCCAGTTCGAACTTTCCCGGCTTCGAGGAGGTGGCACCGGTAAAAGCGCCGCGGACGTGACCGAACAGTTCGCTTTCCAAGAGATGCTCGGGTACGGCAGTGCAGTTCACGGCTACGAAGGGACGAAACTTGCGATCGCTGTTCTCATGGATGTACCTGGCAAACAGCTCCTTGCCCGTCCCACTCTCCGCTTGCAGCAGGACATCCGCGTCGGTGCGGGCCGCGTGCTGGGCCCGTTCGAGTGCTTTCAACAGGCTCGGTGCAGCGCCGATAATTGCTCCGGACGGAATGGCAAGGCGCGGGCAACTGCCCGCCGCCCGCATGACGCGCTCGACCGCCGCCTGCAATTCTTCGAACGAGATGGGCTTGGTCAGGTAGTCGCAGGCCCCGCCCCGCATGGCTTGCACCGCTTCCGGCACGCTGCCAAATGCGGTCAGGACAATTACCGCAGTCGAGGGACTGGTAGCGCGAAGCGACCGCATCAACTGTAGCCCGTCTCCCTCAGGCATGCGGACGTCGGTAACAACCAACGGGAAGTTCTGCGCAGCGAGTTTGCGCATGGCCTCGCTGCCACCCCCCGCAAGCTCCACCTGCCAGCCGTCACGCTGGAAATTCGAGCGCAGCGCCATTCTCATGCCCGGCTCATCATCCACCACCAGAACAGACTTGGCGATTGTCCCGCGCGGCGCCTGGTTGCCAACCGATTGGTCCCTCATAAAGCGGGGAACTCCATGCGAAAAGCTGTGCCCCGCCCTATCTGGCTAGTCACGCTTATGGTGCCACCGTGTTGCTCCACGATTCGTTGACAAACAGTCAAGCCCAGCCCCGGAGTCTGGCCCGTGGTGGTGAATCCCGGCTTGAAGATATGTGGCAGATCCTGCTCAGTTATGCCGCTGCCCGTGTCCGCGAACTTGACCACCGCGATGCTCGCAGACACCTTGTTTTCCATCTCCGCCGTCACGGTCATTTTGCCGCCGGCTTTCGTATGCCGCAGCGCATTGCAAGCAAGGTTCAGTATCAACTGTCTCAACCCGCTGGAATCGCCAGCGATCAGTGCGTGATTCAGATCTTCCCGCAACACCAGCCCGATGCCTTTCTGTTGCGCCATGGGACGGACAAATTCCACGCTCCCCCGCAGGGCCGAGGCGAGGTCCAGAGGAGCCATAGCCTGAGCGCCGGGATTATGGAAGCTCAATACGTTGTTCACGGTTGCCGACAGTGACCGGAGTCCGGCTCGCAAGTGCTGAATGCATTCTCCCGATTCATCGCTCAATCCAGCATCGGCCGCCAGACAGCCGGTTAATAATTCCAAGCTGCCCAGCGGATTGCGGATTTCGTGGGCAAGCACAGTGGCCATTTCCGCGAGCGCGACAACATTGCGAGACTTCTCGCGTTCGCACTCCGCGGCTTTGTGCGCTGTTATGTCAGTAATGATCAAAACCAGGCAGGACGCCGTCTTGCCGCGCAGGTTGTTCGATGGGTTCGTCATGCGACTGTAACGGATCGCCAGACAGCTAGTCCGCCCGTCTTTCTCTATCGCTACTTCCTGCTCATAACCCTGCTCCCACGATCCTCGAGCCAGGGCCTTCACTGACGTCCGCAAACATTCCGGCAGTTCGTTCCATATCGCCAGCTGTGCGACCCGGAGGAGCCTTCGACCCTCGGGGTTCAGCAGGATGACCTCGTCGTTTTCCGCATCCAGTACGGCCACACCGCAGGATAAGGCGTCGAGAATTTCATGCAGCGCCAGGCGCATGCGCTCGTTCTCTGCGACGCTCGAAGCCAGGGCCCGGTTTCGCTCTTCGAGTTGCCTCCGTAACTCGGAGACTTCACAGTGCAATCGCCGGTGAGAGTCTTCGAGCCGCGTCGCCGCACCCATAAAGGCGGAGAAAGCGTCAGCTAGATGACTTTCTGCGATGCGCGGCGGCGATGAAGTTAACCCTTGCATTGGAATTCCGTGAGAACTAGGCAACATCTGCCCAGTTGCCATGCAACGAGTTTGCCAAAGTGCATTTTTGCCTGAGGGCGCGTGTCGACAGTAACAATCGGTACGAAATTTACAGAGTCGCGGGATGCGAACAAGATAACGCAGGCGATGAGTTAGGCAACGAGATAGAAGATAAGTAAGGCCACGTCTCCAGCAATGCTTCCCGACATGCTGGTGCGGTTTAGTCTGTACTGCACGCATGCCGAGGCCGGCCCATTGCACCGCCGCCCAATTGTTAGGCGAAAATGAGGAGGTTAAGGTGCAAGAGAACGCTGAAACGGTTGCGATAACTCGGGAAATGACGGATAACGTATCGAATTACGAATATCGGGCGCCACGCTTTCGCGGCGATTTTGCTTTGCTATTGCAAACTCCCCACCCGCATTCCGCCCTTTTGCAGGCGCGCTGCATAGATTTGAGCGAGGATGGTTTCGCCGCCGAGATCATTACCCCCGAACTCTCGGGGGCTGACGTCCCTCTGCTGCTACCTGTGGGCGCAAAGGTGTCGATCGTAATGACGCTGCCCGGGAACTCTAAAAGCACCACGCTGTGGGCTCGCGTCACGAATCATCAAGTGGGTAGTTATGGATTCGCCTTCGTATTTGCCTCGAAAGCTGAACAGAATTATATGCATGAATATGTAGAGTCGTACTCCCGCAGCATCCGCCGCTCATCGGAATAATCTACTGGAATAATCCGGTCCGGCATTTGTTGGCACGCTCCGTGCAATCCCATAGATGCAGACGCTGCCCGGTTACTCATCTGTGTCTAATTGACTGGTGTTGCTTGTTGCGTAACTGGGTGTGGCGTACTTTTGGAGAGAATTCTGACCCAGCAAGAAATTGACGCGATGGTTCGAATAGCCGCCAACCGGCAGGGTGAGCGGCGGACGAAAGAAGCACGGTCGTTGAAGCCTTGCAGTTTCCGGCAATCGGGGCAGCTCACCGGAGATCAACTCGCGACCGTAACAGCCGTGCACGATGCCTTCGCGCGCAGCCTGACGCAATCGCTGGGAGCTTACCTGCGCGTGATCTTCGAGGCGAACCTCGGGCCGGTGGAGCAGTTGACCTATGGCCAATTTGTGGGCCGGATTTCCGAACCCACTTACATGATTGCGTTCCGGGTGGAGCAGATGAGTGCACCGGCAGCCCTGGAGATCACTCATTCACTGGTCTTCCCTCTGGTTGACATCCTGCTGGGCGGTACGGGTCGTTGCGACATACCGCCGCGAGAGGTCACCGAGATCGAAGAGCAGATCATGGAAGGCGTGGCGAAAATCATTTGCCGCGAACTGGAAACGGCGTGGCTTCCTTTGGGGTCAAAACTGCATCTCGAGGGACGCCAGCCTTTCGCACAGATCCCGCGATTTTTGCCTGCTTCCGAAAAAGCCTTATGCGTCAGCTTTGAAATTAAGCTGGCGGAGACCACCGGCAAGCTCAACCTGATTCTTCCGGTTTCGATCTCCAACACACTTCTGCGCAAACTCGCCGCCGAAGGCGGATCAACCAAATCCAATAGCGCAGTTCGGAATAGCGGCCAAATGATGGCCAAAATGCTGGATTGTCCATTCCCCATTGAGTTGGGGATTTCCGCGATCAAGCTCCCCATCAATACTCTTGCCCGTCTCGCTCCACAGAGCGTGTGCAATCTCGGCGTTCCCATCCGGAAACCGGCATCCCTTTTGGTTGCCGGCCGGGAATCATTTGAAGCGAACCCGGTTCGCCACGGGCGTCTACGTGCCGCACAGGTCGGCCAACCCCTCAGTTTCTCTGAAGAAGAAAGGAAGCGATAATGGCAGCCATGGTTGCCGCAACTCCCCTAAACTCCTTTTTGGATGCCGTCGGCAAAGCGACCAGCGACGTTCTCACGCGTGAGTGCGGCGACCAGTGGTCGGCGCGGATCGATCGGGAGACCGCTACCGCGGCACAGAAAGATTCAATTTCCTTTCGATGCTCCGCTTCCGGCGGCTTACGGGGTGAAGCATCGCTGCAACTGAGTGCTACCGACGCAGTGGTTCTGGCACAGAAGGCCTTGGCGGAATCCGCCGATTCTTCAGGCGAATTGAACCCGAGACGCGAAGAGGCTCTCGAGAAGTTGTTGGGGCAGATCACAGAAAGCGTTTGCGCCAACCTGCGTGGCAGCTTCGGCGAAACGAGGTTGGAACTGCAGGACAAAGCAAATGGTGCTGAGAATCCGACCACCCAAGAGTTCAGTTTTGCGCTCCAGTCATCACAAGCCCCCTCGGCCAAATTGACTTTGCGTCTTCGGATCAGCCCTGAACTACAGGCCTCCGTGTCGTCCAAGGCCCTCGCCAGTTCAAACGCACCGGCTGCCGCCGAATCGGGCGGCGGGAATCCTCAGCAACCAAACATTGACCTGCTATTGGGAGTGAACCTGAGTCTGACCCTGCGCTTCGGGCGGCGAGTTCTGACCTTGCGAGAGATTTTGGACTTGAACTCGGGATCAGTCGTCGAACTCGATCAAGAGGTACAGGAGCCTGCCGATCTTCTTCTCGGCGACAAGCTGATTGCCCGGGGCCAGGTGGTGATCGTCGATGGAAATTATGGCCTCCAAATCACCGAAGTCGCTGACACCCACCAGCGCATGGGAACTCTGTAGATGGATACCGTTATCTCCCGTTCACCAGTTGCTCTGCCTTGAAAGCCTTCCCGGGCCGCCGAAGTTCGAAGCCGTCCCAGCAAAATGATCTGGGACTTTGCTGCTCCCGGTTCGCGCCGAGTGGCTGGTATCAAAACAGTTATCTGTCGCGAGGAATGCGAATGCGCACAACGGGTCATTAGTCCTACAATACAAGCGCCGAGTCTGAAACCGGGAGTTTTTTAACACCGCTCAGGGCGCGATTTCAAACGGGACACGTGACCGGGATACAGAAAGCGCGGGCCAGATTTCTGGCGATCGATCAGCATCAGGAGACGCTTCTCCTGGTCCAGAACGCGCTTGCCTCGGACCAGCTTGAAATCCTGACCGCCAACGATTCCGAGAACGGACTCCAGCTTTTCCTTCAGACGCATCCCTTGATCGTGTTGGTCGATGCCTCCATGCCCACGGTCAACGGGATCAATTTACTGGAGAGGATCGTTGCCGCCGATGCAGCGGTGGAGGTGATCCTTACCACGGCCGAATATTCAATGGACTCGGCTATAGCGGCGGTCCAGAAAGGGGCGCGCGATTACCTGGTAAAGCCTCTGGATTTGCAGAAACTCCGCGGCATTATTCGCGCCATTCTATCCGAGGCGCGCCAACGGCAGCGAACAGCTTTGCTGGATCGCGAGCTACTTGAGGCCCTTGAATTTGAGGGCATGATCGGCCGGAGCTTGCCGATGCTCGAAGTTTTCACCAGGATTCGCCGCGTGGCTCCTCACTTCAGAACGATTCTGGTTACGGGGAATACGGGCACCGGCAAGGAATTGGTGGCGCGTGCGTTGCATCGTTTGAGTCCTTCGTCCGCCAAACCTTTCGCGGCGATCAACTGTTCCGCTCTCACTGACTCGCTGATGGAGAGCGAGTTGTTTGGCTATGTCAAGGGAGCATTTACAGGCGCCATCTCGGATAAAGTCGGCGTCTTCGAGTACGCCCGGGGCGGTACGGTGTTTCTTGACGAGATTGGGGAATTGCCGCTTGGGGCGCAGGCGAAGCTCTTGCGCGTTCTGCAAAACCAGGAGGTGCGACGCGTTGGTTCGCCACAGCCGCGCACGGTCGATGTGCGCGTGATTGCCGCCACCAATCGTGACCTCAGGCGCCAGGTCGCAAAAGGCGAATTCCGCGAGGACCTTTATTATCGGCTGGCCATGGTCGAAATTGCGCTACCTTCTTTGGCGCAGCGGAAAGACGATCTGCCGCTGCTGCAGCGTTACCTGCTGGCAAAATTTTCCGCGCAATATCGCAAGCCGATCCGAGGCATAACTCGCCGGGCTCAGGCTCGCTTGGCCAGCCATACCTGGCCGGGAAATGTTCGAGAACTCGAAAATGTTCTAGGCAACGCCTGCATGATGGCGGAGGGCGATGTCATCGATCTCGACGATCTGCCGGAGCTTCTGCGGACGACTGCCGGGTTCGAGGTCGAGGACAACGGAATTCTCAGTCTTGAACAGGTCGAGCAACGGCACGTCTTGCACGTACTGCAGAGGGTCGGGGGGAACAAATTGCGGGCGGCCGAGGCTTTGGGAATTGGCCGCAACACCTTGTATGAAATGCTGGCGCGAATCAAACCTCCGGCGGTCACCAGCATCAATCGAGAACTTACCGAAACATCCCTAAGCAGCCAGAATGGCACTGGCTAAACCATAGGCCCGGGCATTATTTTTTGCCCCGCTGCTCAGGGGCTGGCTTAGCGCTTCTTCACGACAGCAGATTTTAACTTCTTCCGCCGGCGTGCTTCGGCCAGACGGAACTTAGCGATACCTTCTATCAACTTCACAGGTACCGGCTCGGAGAATGAAAAACGGATTGTGGCTTTGCGGACCTTGCGGGACCCGAGTTGTGCCTTCAACCCCGCAGTCATGCGTCCGCTCGCCGGGTACAACGAGTAGTGACTGGTCCAGCCGGCGAAGTACACCACGATTTCGCCATGCATCTGGTAAGCGGGGATTTTATATGAGATCACTTCCTCCGCTTTCGGCAGGGCTTTGCGGAGAGTGCGGCGCACAAGTTTTAGTGCAACCTGGGCGTTCTCGGGTTGAGCGGAAATATACTCATCCACGTTAGTAAAATTGGGTTTGCCCATAAGCGAGTCTAAGTTACATTACCCCGGGCGGGTCATCAACCCGCGACAAATTCGGGCGATTTGCCGTTCTTCCTCGGTCGGAACGATCTGAATCTTGGCCGCGGTGACGCCCATCCCTTCCAGACCCGATGTGGCCGCCGACCTTATAGGAGCGCTGTGCTGGCCGATTCCGCCAGTAAAGACCAGCAGGTCCAGCCCACCCAGCAGAGCGATGTATGCTCCGATCATTTTGCGGACGGCCACGGCAAATACGTCCAGGGCGAGAGCCCCGCGGGCGTCGTTCGCGAGCGCGCGCTCCTCAAGAACCTTGACATCGCTTTCGCCGGAAGAGAGGGCGAAGAGGCCACTTTCATCGTTGAGCAATTTTTCCAACTGATCGGCGTCGACTTTTTCCGTTCGCAGAATATAGAGAAGAATACCCGGGTCGAGGTCGCCGGAACGCGTACCCATGGGAATGCCGCCAGTGGGAGTCAGTCCCATGGTTGTGTCGATAGACCGTCCCTGGCGCAGAGCGCAAAGGCTGGCTCCATTGCCAAGATGCGCGAAAATGGCGCGCTCAGGCAGCTTTGCACCGAAATGGTGGACGAGTGATTCGTAGGAAAGTCCATGAAAACCGTAGCGCCGAATGCCCGCATCAAAATAGCGCTGCGGAAGAGCCAGATGCGATGCTCTCTCTGGCATGGTCTGGTGAAAGGCATCGTCGAAGCAGGCAAAGTGCGCGGCGAACGGAAAAATGGACTGCGCCGAAGCGATGAGCGTGAGCGCCTGAGGAATGTGCAGGGGCGCAAAATGGGTGGATGAGCGAAGTTGTTCGAGGACTGCCGGCGTGATGAGTTGATGAGTGCGGAGATTGGGTCCGCCATGCACCACGCGATGGCCCACCGCGACGGGGGTCGCTTGAATATGCTCCTGAAGGATGGTCGCGAGGGCTGCCAGCGCATCCGGTTGAGTTTCGTAAACGCCTTCGCGCTGCAGGATGGGTTTTCCGCTAGAGGAAAAGACTTGCAGCGCCCCGTCTTTCCGCCCAATGCCATCAGCGCTGCCGGTCAGCAGCGGCTCTTCGTCGAGCATGCCGCGGCGGAACACGCCGAATTTAAGCGAAGAAGATCCGCTATTGATGGCGAGGATTGTTCTGTTTTCACGGCCGCTGCTTCCACCATGTCTAGCCCGGCCATGTCCAATCTCGGATTTCTTCTTTGTCGATGCCTTCGGTGTGCGCGTAGTTGATGCTCTCGATAATTTGGTCTTTCAGCCATTCTTTGACGTGCGCGCCAGCTGGATGCAGGCGGGGAACGCGGTCAATGACATCGATGGCCAGGTTAAAGCGATCCACTTGATTGAGAATGGCGAGTTCGAGCGGCGTGTTGATGTTGCCTTTTTCCTTGTATCCGCGCACATGAATGTTGTCATGGTTCTTGCGGCGATAGCTGAGCTTGTGAATGAGCGACGCATAGGAATGGAAGTTAAAGATGACCGGTTTATCGATGGTGAACAGAGAATCGAAGTCGCGGTCGGAGAGCCCGTGCGGATGTTCGCTCTCCGGCATCAGCCGGAAAAGGTCGACGACATTCACGAAGCGGATCTTCAGATCCGGGAAATGTTGCTTCAGAATCGCGACGGCAGCAAGAGCATTCCATGGTTGCAATGTCGCCGGCGCAAGCCATCACGACATCGGGATCTGCACCGTTCGTCGGTGGATGCCCAATCCCAGATGCCAATGCCCTTTGTGCAGTGCGTTATAGCTTCATCCATGGTGAGGTACTGAAGGTGGTCCTGCTTGTCTGCGACGATGACGTTGACGTAGTCGCGCGAGCGCAGGCAATGATCGGCCACGCTCAGCAGGCAGTTTGCGTCGGGAGGCAGATAGATGCGGACGACGTCGGGGCTCTTGTTGGTGACCACGTCAAGAAATCCCGGGTCTTGATGCGTGAACCCGTTGTGATCCTGTCGCCAGACGAGAGAGGTAATCAGCAGATTGATGGAGGGTATGGGCGCGCGCCAGTCGAGTTCTTTCTTCGATTTCTCCAGCCATTTGGCGTGCTGGTTGAACATCGAATCGATCACGTGGACGAAGGCTTCGTAAGTGGAGAAGAAGCCGTGGCGGCCGGTGAGGACGTAGCCTTCGAACCAGCCTTCGAGCGTGTGCTCGCTCAGCATCTCCATCACCCGACCGAAAACATCGAGTTCCCCGCCATCGGCGTCCTCCGGCTTGTATTCGGCTAGCCAGGTCTTCTTCGAAGCGGCGTAAATCGCGGTAAGCCGGTTGGAGGCGGTCTCGTCCGGACCAAAGACTCGGAAGGAGTTCATATTGCGGCGCAGTACCTCCGCAAGGAAGTGTGCCAGTACATCCGTAGGTGATTTATACGTGGCACCCGGAGCTTTCACGGGAACGGCATAGGCGCGAAAGTCCGGTAAGTCGAGATCTTTGCGAAGCAAGCCTCCGTTTGCGTGCGGGTTGGCCGATATGCGGTGCGAGCCCGAAGGAGCCAGTTCCCTCAACTCGGCCTGGAGTGCTCCCTTCGCGTCGAACAGTTCGTCTGGTTTGTAACTGCGCATCCAGTCTTCCAGGATTTTCAGACTGTGCTCATTCGTAGCTGGATCAAGCACGGGAACCTGGTGAGCGCGCCAATAGTCCTCCACCTTATGGCCGTCGACTTCCTTTGGCCCGGTCCACCCTTTCGGGGAACGCAACACAAGCATTGGCCACCGCGGACGCGCCGTGTTGCCTGTGGAACGGGCGTGATGTTGCAGCGAACGAATCTCGAGAATGCACTGCTCCAAAGCGGAAGCCATGGCCACATGCATCGCCGACGGATCATGGCCTTCGACGAAATATGGCTTGTGACCGTATCCGGTCAGCAGTGCTTCCAATTCCTCTTGCGGGATGCGAGCGAGGATGGTGGGATTTGCGATCTTATAGCCATTGAGGTGCAGCACCGGCAAGACCGCCCCGTCGCGAATCGGGTTCAGAAATTTGTTCGAATGCCACGAGGTTGCCAGCGGGCCAGTCTCAGCCTCGCCATCTCCTATCACGACCGCCACGATCAGGTCGGGATTGTCGAACGCCGCTCCATATGCATGCGAGAGCGAGTATCCCAAGTTCGCCGCCTTCGTGAATCGATCCGGGCGTCTCCGGCGTGCAGTGAGAACCGATCCCTCCCGGGAAGGAAAACTGCTTGAAAAATTTGAGCATCCCCGCTTCGTCGCAGCTCTTATCGGGATAAATTTCAGAATAGCGTCCTTCCAGATAACAATTGGCAAGGGTTGCAGGAGCGCCGTGACCGGGCCCAGAGACATACATGACATTCAAATCGTACTTCCGGATAAGGCGGTTCAGATGCACCCAAATCAAAGATTGGCCCGGGATCTGAACCCCAATGCCCAAGCAGGCGGCGCTTGATGTGCTCGGGTTTCAGCGGTTCGCGCAGAAGTGGATTCGCGCGCAGATAGATCATGCCTGCCGACAGATAGTTGCAGGCACGCCAATAGGCGTCAGTCTTTCTCAGTTCTTCGGCTGAAAGCGACGTAGAGATTTCTATCGGATCGGCCATCAATGTTCTCCGAGGTTGAATCTGCATTTTAGTCCGAATTGATTTGCTCCGCTCTAGGTGCCCGGCCGCCTTCGGCTGTTCTTATAATCGCAGCCCCGAACTATGAACGGGCGGGGAGGGCCGACGCGGTCATTGTTTGGAGTTTCGAGGCTATGCGATCTTCCATAAAACGGATAACAGCGGCGGATGAAGAAGCATCATTGCTGGAAGAACAAGAAAAAGTTATAGCGTGGCTAAGGCCAATGTGGTCGCGGTTGCAATGGCTTAGATTGTAAATTAAGCTGGTCTTCTCTTCGCTTCATGCAGGCCGGGATGGCGGAACTGGCAGACGCAGCGGACTCAAAATCCGCCGACCTTCGGGTCTTGGGGGTTCGACTCCCCCTCCCGGCACCAAGCAAATTAGCAAGATGGGTCTACGGACCTCCTCCGAGCAGAGAATAAATTCCCGCCGTGCATAAGGCGCGAGCATACAATCGGGCGCGGGCGAAATCACCGGCGGCACACAAAGTACAAACCTCACTGGCAAGGGGTAGTGGCTCAGTTTCAAACTGAGCCACTACCTGGCAAGGCGCTCGCTTGACACCCGGTTCGGTCGTGCTGTAGTGTCCGCCAACAAACCAGTGTGATTTAAGGAACGCATGCAACCACCCGATTCGAAGGCCGCGCGAAACAATCCGGCGGCCAAATCCCCAGGCGCGCCGAAGCCCTCGCGCGGGCGGAAGAATCCGGACGCAGTCACCATCCGTGACGTGGCGGACAGCAGTGGATTTTCTTCGGCCACGGTTTCGATCGTTTTGAATAATGCGCCGCTGGCGCGTTACATTCTGGACACCACCAAACGGCGCATCCAGCGCTCCGCTTTACAACTGGGGTATCGCCCCAACCTCTTCGCGCGCTCCCTGCGTGGACGAAGGAGCCACACCGTGGGCGTCATGGTTTTCGACATGACCGACCCCTACTGCACTTTGGTGTTGCGCGGCATCGAGAACACGCTCTACCAGTCGTCATTTCTTCCCATTCTCACCGACGTGCACAACGAGCGCAGCCGCTTCGAACGCTACCTGGAGATGCTCCTCGATCGCCGCATTGAGGGACTTCTGGTTCTGGCCAACTGGCTGTTTGTGGACATCAACGTCTTGGCCGATCTCGAGAAGCACAACATTCCCACCGCGACCGTGGGGCGCGAGTTGCGAAATGAAAAGATCAGTTCGGTGATCGCGGACAACACCGCCGGCACGCGCGCCGCGCTCGACCACTTATGTTCGCTGGGCCATCGTAAAATCGCCTTTATCCGTGGCCCCCGGCAATTATCTGACACCGAACCGCGATGGCGCGGAGTGCGCGCGCTGGCCCGCCAACGCAAGCTCGAGATCGATCCGCTGTTGATTGGGGATCTCCCGGAATCTGGAGATCCTTTTTCAAGTTTTGAACAGGGATACAAATTAACCGAGCAGTTACTGCAACGCCGCCGTCCGTTCACCGCCTTGATGGCGTTCGACGACATGACGGCCTTCGGTGCGATCCGGGCTCTGCGCAAAGCCGGTGTGGGCGTTCCCGAGCAATGTTCGGTAGTGGGCTTTGACGACGTCGCGCCCGCGGCCATCTATTCACCGGCGCTCACTACGGTGCGTCAGCCGATGGAGGTGATGGGAACCGCGGCGGCTACCATTGTGCTGGAGGCGATCAACGCGGGGGTCGAGAAAAAGCCGGTTCGCACCATTCACCGCCGGCTCATTCCCGAGCTGATCGTGCGCGAGTCGACCCGAAAGCTCGCCTGATTTCTTCCGAAAGAGCTGCATTTTTCCTTGACAGACCAAAACACCTGACGCAGTATTGATACGTTTTAATAAAGGGTTTCAGTGGTTTTTGTGGAATGCCGGCGCTGGGAATACCGCCCGCCGCCTTCGGTTTCCTGGCGCGATTTCGATGAGGAGGCTGTCCATGAATGACAGAAGAGCAGTTCTTCGGAGAGTGTGGAATGTTCTCTCTGTTTGTATTGTTTTTCTCTGCACCGCTTCGCTGGCGCTGGCCCAGGCTGGCCGGGGCAGCATCAGCGGACTGGTCTCCGATCCTTCCGGGGCGATTGTCAATGGCGCCAAAGTGACCGCGCTCAACCATGCCAACGGAGTCGCCCAACATACCATTACCAGTCCGGCAGGCCTCTACAGCTTTGTATCGCTCGCCCCCGGTATCTACTCCTTGACCGCCAGCCAAAAGGGGTTTGAGAGCGTTCTTCAGGACAATGTGCTGGTGACGGTGGATCAAGTCAGCACGGTCAACATAAGTCTGCGCGTGGGGAGCGCGGCCGAGACAGTGACCGTAACCGCGACCGCCGAACTGCTGGATACCAGTAACTCCACCTTGGGCGCGTTGATCGATTCGGCCACCATCGACCGCGTTCCCTTGCTGACGCGGAACGTCTTTGATCTGGTGCAACTGAGCGCGGGCGTGACCCCGGCGAATGGGTCGGCCAACTCCTCGACTTCGCAGCCGATCATCAACATTTCCAGCGGGCGCCCGGGTATCGACGTTTCGTCCTACACCATCAACGGCGCCATCCAGGGCTCGGTCTATTACATGCTTGACGGCAGTCCGCTGGGCGTCGCCGAAAACAATATTGCCGCTATCCTCCCGGCGATGGAGATTCCCGAGGATGGTGTGGAAGAGTTCCGCGTCGAAACTCAGAATACTCCCGTCACTTATCAGAGTGGCGCGGCTGGCGTGATCAGTCTGGCCAGTAAGTCCGGCGGCGAGCAGTTCCATGGCGATGCTTTTGTAGTTCTGCGCCCGGACATTCTTGCCGCCAATGAATACTTCAATAAGCAGGATCAGCTATTGGCTGGCACACCCAACGAGTCGCCCAGTTTCCATCGCTACCAGGAGGGCGGCGCCATCGGCGGCCCCATCCTGCGCCACAAGCTGTTCTTCTTTGGGGACTATGAAGCGACGCAGGAAAAGCTCTACGATAATTCCAGCATCTTCACTGTGCCCACCACGGCCGAGCGGAACGGTGATTTTTCCGCCGACGACTACACCATCTATAACCCACTGGCGCCGGACGTGGGCCGCAAGCGGCGCGAGTTCCCGGTTCATAACGTAATCACCAGTTATGACCGCCTCGCCCTCAACCCCACCGCGGTGGCTTTCTTGTCGCATATGCCCAAGTGCAACTATCCAAATCCCGCCACGTGCGATTCTGCCACGGACGAACACTTGAACAACTTTCAGCGCCCCGGTCTCGATCCGATCACGGCGCAGAGATTCGACATTCGCATGGACTATTTCAAGAGCGAAAAGCAGCGCTTCTTTTCCCGCTTCTCTTATGACCGGACGACCGTCGCGGGAGTTAACGCCTTCGACAACGATTGGGATCCCAACTACGCCCAGAACATCACCAATGGGCGCAACTTCATCATTGGCGATGACTACACGATTAATCCCACCACTGTGCTCCAATTGCGCTACTCCTTTACCCGTCACTATGAAAATCAGGGAGGCGATCCTCAGCAGGATGGCTTCGATATCACCACTCTCGGATTTCCTCCTTCTCTGGCTGCGGCGCAGGTTTACAAAACCCTGCCCATTGTTTTCTTTAACGACGTGGGCGGCGGCGTGGGCGGCACCGCTAATTACAATACCTTCATCTATGCCAGCGAGAACCACGACGCCAGCGTGACCCTGACCAAGGTCTTGGGCAAGCACGAGCTCAGCTTCGGCGGAGAGTATCTCAAGCGGTTCTTGAATGTTGGGCAGCCGCCCGCATCCTCCGGTTGGTACTATTTCGATATCTCCGCCACCGACCAACAGACCTCGCCACCTTCTGGTACAGCGGTGGGAGGCAGTGACTTCGCTTCTTTCCTCCTCGGTATGGGCAGTTATCCGGGCAACGAGTCGACGAATTTCACACAGGATCTTTTCTCCGCCGTGGCCAGTCCGTATTACGCGGCATTCGTCCAGGATACCTATCATGTTCGCCACAATTTAACGGTTACTGCCGGACTGCGCTGGGATATCTTCGGCGGTAAGACGGAGCGCCACAACCGTCTGGAATACTTCGACCCCACGGCCGTGGGCACTTATCCGGACTCAGATCAGACTTTCACTGGGGGCGAGGTGTTCGTGAACGGCAATCACCGTTCCCCGTTCACCACAAATCTGACGAACTTCGCTCCCCGCCTGGGCTTTGCATGGCAGGCGGAGAAGCATCTGGTCGTGCGCGGCGGCGCTGGCTTCTACTATGGGCCGAGTGTCGAGATGGTCAGCGGGTCGCTCGAGGACAGCGACGGATACTCGAGCAACAATAACTGGAACGCGACCTGCCTGAATTCAAACGGCAATACGGTGTTCAACGGTAGTAACCAGTGCGGCGTAAATGTGGCGGGAAGCGTGAGCAGCATCACGGGCGACTATTCTTTGAGTAATCCGTTCCCCGCCGATGTGGGAGCTAATATCCCTCTCCCCTCCCAGTTACAGCCGAACGGATTGCTGACCAACCTGGGCTCGAATTTGACAACCATGCTGCATTCACAACGCACAACAGTCACTTATAACTTCAATTTCGGACTGGAGTACGAATTTCCCCACGAGATCGTAGTCAGCGCCGGCTATGTGGGCAGCAGGGGGCTATTCCTGCCGTTTGGCAATGTGGATCTCAACCAGCTCACTCTGGCCCAGCTCAACCAGATCGGCAGCAACCCTAACTCGACGACTCAGGATTTTGTCAATGCCGAGCCTTTCCCGCAATTCAGTTCAGGTGGCACCATCAGCATCACCGGGCAAACCAACGGCGTTATCGTCAATGGCTATGCTGGCGGAGACTCCGAATACAGTTCCTTGCAGACCAAAGTGCAGAAACGCCTGACCAATCATTTCACCACCCTCTCCTCATTCACCTGGGCCAAGCTGATGACCGACGACGGTAATCCCCCTCTGGGCTTTGTTGGCTTTCATCTCGGTTCAGCGCAGGATTGGAGAAATTTAAGTTATGAGCATTCCGTGAGTCCGCAGGACGTCAAGTATCAGTTTACCGGGCAGGCTTCGTACGATCTGCCGGTAGGCAAAGGCCGAGCGTTGAACCTTAGCGGGCGGTCCAACGCCATACTTGGGGGATGGACGATCGACGGGATTTTCTACCTGAGTAGCGGCGTACCCATCGCTTCGCCGTATGTGGGCAGTAACATGTACCTCAATCAACGTGCCGACCTGACTTGCGATCCCAGCAAGGGCGCCCCTAGGACGGCGGCGGTCTGGTTCTTACCCAACTGCTTCGCCGTGCCATCGAGCCAGTTTGTTGCGGGATCCGCGCCGGCCTATCTCGATCACCTTCGCACCATGGGAGCGAACAATCTTGATTTGACGCTCTCCAAGACCTTTCAGCTGGGCGAAAAGCGGGATATCCGATTTGCCATCTCGTCTTATAACGTCGCCAACCGGGCACAATTTTCAGCCCCTAACGTGCCCTCCAGTGATACTGGTTGGACGATTGGCCCCGCCGGCAACGAGTTCGGCCAGATCACTTCTACCTCCAATACGCCGCGACAATTTCAGTTTGCGTCGCGCTTCACATTCTGATCGGTTTGATGCCGCGAATTTCGGCAAGCTTGGGTTCGAATCGTTTTAAACGGACTTTTGCCATTGACAGGGTTGCCCTTGCGTATAGAATTCAAAGTGTTTTGAGCCACGAAGGCCTTCCCCCAAGCCCTGTTATCTCTTAAGGATAATGGGGCTTTTGTTTGAGCCTTCCCCACTAGCGCGAATGAGTTCCACTACCAATACGTCGGCGAGCCCGCAACGACTGAGGCGCACACTCACTCTTTGGGATCTGATTCTTTACGGGATCATCGTGATTCAGCCGGTCGCACCCATGTCGGTATTCGGCGTTCTCAGTGATCGCGGCCGCGGACATGTGGTCACGACGATTCTGATCGCTATGGTGGCGATGCTCTTCACCGCCATCAGCTATGGCCGCATGGCGCGTGTCTATCCCAGTGCGGGTTCGGCGTTTACCTATGTCGGACAGGAAATCAATCCCGCGCTCGGTTACGTCACGGGCTGGAGCATGGTAATGGATTACATGCTGAATCCCATTATCTGCACCATCTGGTGCAGCCAGCAGGCGCATGTGTTCGCGCCCGGTGTGCCGTACTGGGCTTGGGCCGCTTTCTTCGCACTTGTATTTACGCTTTTGAATGTACAAGGAGTGAAGACCTCGGCCCGGGTGAACTCGGCGCTAGCGGCGGGTATGGGCGTGGTGATCGCCATTTTCTTTGTGGTCGCGGCGCGTTACATCTTCGGTCATCCGCACGACTCTGTCGGCTTCTACACCCGCCCCTTCTACGATCCCAACCTTTGGAACACTAGAGCGGTGCTCGGCGGAACTTCGGTTGCGGTGCTCACCTATATAGGCTTCGACGGCATCTCAACGCTCTCGGAAGAGGCGGACAATCCGCGGCGTAATATCTTGCTGGCAACGGTGCTGACTTGCCTGGTCATCGGAATTTTGTCCGCCGTCGAGGTTTATGCCGCGCAGCTGATCTGGCCGGCGACGCAGCCTTTTCCCGACGTCGATACCGCTTTCGTGCACGTCGCCGGCCGCGCCTGGAAACCGATGTTCGGAATCATCGGATTCACCCTGCTGGTCGCGAACTTCGGATCAGGGATGGGTTCGCAGATCGGTGCCGCCCGCCTGCTCTACGGTATGGGACGGAGCAACGCGTTGCCGAAATCCTTCTTCGGCATCGTGGACGCGAAGCACCGCGTGCCACGGAATAACGTCTTGTTCGTCGGGGCCATTGCACTCGCGGGCGCGTTCCTGATGAGCTATGACCTCGGTGCCGAGATGCTGAATTTTGGCGCGCTGATCGCTTTCATGGGCGTGAACGCTGCGGCTTTCATGCGCTACGTGGTGCGCGAACAGAAGTGGACGCCTTCGTTCCTGGTACCACCCGTACTCGGCTTTGTGATTTGCCTTTTGCTCTGGCTGAGTCTGAGTACGCCCGCCAAGATCGCCGGCGCAATCTGGATGGCGGCCGGCATCGCCTTTGGTGCCTGGAAAACGCGGGGTTTCCGCGGAGACCTGGTCAACTTTGATTTGCCCTCGGACGAGTGAGAAATCTGTTATCCCCGAGCGGACCACATAAAACAATTCACTCCAGGTTCAATCCGCTGACTTCAACTGCAGGCGTTGCCTCTCCCAAACTGCTGGAGCGGTACGTCGCTGTAATCTCGCGTTTTTCACCAGGCAGCAGTGAGACATAGTTGTCCTGCCAGACGACCGGCAGTATTTCCTCCCCACCTTTACCACTATCGAGTTTCAAGCGCAGGAAGAAGGCAATATTCCTGCTCGGATTTTCTAAGGTCACGATGGTTGTCTCCTCGTCGCCCCTGCGTTCGCTGTGGCTCGAGACATTTACTTTCACTTTCGGCATCCGCGCGAGTGACGTATAGTCCGCATACGACTTGGTTGGAGTGGTGTACCAGTTCGATTTCGCCCAGTCCAGTGTCTCCGGTTTCGTCGAGAGCCAATAAAAATTGGAACCAAGTAGTTTGCCCCTGCCATCGGTCACACGCAAATCCAGAAAGTAGGCCGGGGACAATCCCTCGATCCGCGGAAGCTCAAACACTTTCGCGGTACTGTCGGCGGCGGCATCGAGCGCCGCATCTTTGGAAAACTTCTGCGTTCCATCCAGATCGAAAACCCGCGCCTGGAGTTTTAGCCCTTTGGCGTCCACATACTGGCTGCTCACGAGCCACACGGAGTGGTCGTTGTAGCCGTAAATTGGATCGAGTGTCTGTGTCGCCTTTTTCGTTCCAAAGTACCCCCCGCCGGGCCGCAAATAGTAATCGTAGAGATGCCAGATCATGGAGGGCCAGGCGTTATTCAGCATCCATTGGATGACTCCCGTGGAGGTGTACTTGTTGCGGCTATAAGCCTCATACATCGCGCGCACGCCCTCATAAGTCATGAGTTGCGACTTATAAGTCAATTCCTCGGGGTAATTGGCCTTGCCGTAACGAGCATTCAGCGCGTCGATAAAAACCTTCATGGTCTTGAAAGCGCCGCCCCCGGCGTGAAAATTCCAGTACTCGTCCACCGGCCACATGTGTTCTTTGGGCACCATGCGCTCCACACTCTCGATCGGCGGAATCGCCGGTCCCATGCTGGTTTCGCTGTTGAAGCCGTAACCGCCGCCGCACCCGCCCGGGTTGCATACGCTGTCTCCGGTTCGAAGATAAGGATCGGCCATCCAGTAGGAGGGCGCTACATATTCGTAAGGGCCGCTCATCTTGACGCCGCTCTCCCCGGATTCCGTGGTCGCTTTTGCCGTGGCCGAAGAGAGAATCGGGTTCGGCCACCGGAGGTCCGATTCGATCTTGAGATACATATCTTCCACGTCCGGCGGCGGCGGATTGTCGCTGCCATTCAGCCACGCCAACAAACTGGGATGGCTTCGCAGACGATAGATCTGGTCCCGCAATGAGAACGCGGCAATTTGGAAGTCTTCGTCTTTCCAGTTACCCCAATGCTCCCAGAAATCGCAACAGCACCATCCGGCCATCACCAGGATGCCTTGCTGGTCGGCCATTTCGAAGAATTCCTCCGATTCGAGCTTGCCTTCCAGTCGGATCGTGTTCAACCCCATGTCGCGCACGTAGCGGAACTCGTCGGCCAGCCTGTCGCGGTTTTCGCGAAGCATCATGTCAGGCGTCCAGCCGCCACCGCGAATCAGCAGTTTCTTGCCGTTAATTTTGAACAAGCGTTTGTACCGGTCCGGCGCCTCTTCGGCAACGTCGGAGGTGATCTCGCGAATGCCGAACTGAGACTGAGTCACGTCGGAAACCTCGCCATCGACTTCGAATGACAACCTCAAGTCGTATAGATCCGGCTTCCCCATTTGCGCAGGCCACCAGAGACGAGGATGGCTCAGATTGAGTTGCGGGTACTGCGCCGGCGAGAACACTACGTCGCTCGACGCGCCCGGCGCCAGTTGCACCGGTTGCGCGAATTCGACATTTTCAATTCGGCCTTTCAGAGTTCCATTGACCGCATGATCGCTGCCATTTTTCACCAGCGCGGTTACGGTCAAGTGGGCCGCGGCGGCAGAATCCACTTTCGCGAGGACTGCGGGATGTCGCACCGCGACCGGGCCGCTGGCTGTCAGGTAAACCTCGCGCCACAACCCCATATTTTTATCGGGGGGCGCGGGATTCCAATCCACGAAAGTGATTGCCAGGCTGTTTTCAGTGGGAGCCCACACTTGAACCGCGAGTACATTCGCCCCCGGCACCACTGCCGGAGAAACGTTAAATTCATAAGTGCGCCACGCTCCCGCGACATCGTCCCGAGTGGCGATTCGTTTTCCGTTAAGAAAAATGTTGGCCCGGTAATTGATACCGTTGAAGTTGAGCCATGCGGTTTTTCCGCGGAAACTTTCAGGCAGAAGGAATGTCGTGCGGTACCACCATGAAACCCCGTACGGGCTATCTGGCGGCATTGGGAGGTTCGAGAAATTCGACCCCGGGGGATAGCCGATCCCGGGATATTGGCGGAGATTCATGCCGTAAAAGGGATCCGGGAGCAATCCAGCTTTGACCTGGGCCGCCACCACCGTGCTCGGGACACCAGTTTGAATCCAATTTGCGACCGGAAAAGTCGTGCCGGATATTTCCTCGCCGGTGGCGGCGACTTTCGCCGAGGACTGCAGCGACCAGCCCTCACGCAAAAAGACGGTCGCGTCGGCATTCGGGGGGACACTGGGTTGCGCCCACCCGGGAGCCAGAGAAAGCAGCGTAAACACCAGACACAATGGCAACGGCTTCATGACTCTATTCCTGAACGGAGAGATGACAAAACCAACCAGCGCCGCTCCGCCTGCGGTGCCCTACGTTGATATCACCTTTATTAACACGATTCAATAGAGGAGTTGGGCAAGATTCCTTAAGCTTCGGGAATGGTTTTCGAATTAATCCGTGTCGGTGGCGCTCCAGAGGTTGGGAGTGAACTGGCGGAACATAAGCTGCCATTGCCCGCCGATTTTCGCCCAGGTGTCGGCCATATGGCGATAGCGGGGATGATCTCCAGGGACGATCAGATTGTAGGTCACGACGGCCGAAGCCTGGTTCAGTTTAAGCACCAGAAAGTCGTAGGCGCGGGCGTCCTCAAACCTTCCATCCCGCACCGAATCGACGATTTCGCTTTTCTCGTAGAAGTCGCCGTTAATACCGATGCCGCGGAATCCATCCGCAACCGCGCGACTGAGGGCGGCGGCGTCGCCGCTCTTTGCTGCCTGCAGGAAGTCCTTCTGCCGGCCGATCAACTCTTGCTCGAAGCCGAGTGCTGGCTTTACGCCAGCGGTCTGCGCGCGGGAAAGAACCGAGTTCATGACGAGCAAAACGGCGCAAGAAATCCAAAGGATGAATCGCATATTCCCCTTTCGAAGGAAGAGATTTTAACTCTTCTCGGTGCGGGAGCGCATTCCTAATCTCGCATTTACGACCCGGCCAGAACGCACTGAGTAAAGATTGATTCAGGGCGCCGACAAGCCGATTTCCCTCGAGCTGAATACCTTGCGCCATTGCCGCCCAACGTTTGATATAGTTTCATTCCGTCATGCCACGTTCCGCGACGAACGAAGCCAGCGTTTCCGGTCCTTTCGCCGTACCTCCGCTACCTCCATCGCTCACGCGCAATCAAATTCGCGGCTTCTGGGCATCCTGGGGCGGCTGGACGCTCGATGGCATGGACTCCTTTGTTTACGCGCTCGTGCTCGTCCCCTCGTTGCGCGAACTCTTGCCCCTCTCCGGCATCGCAGCCAGCAAAGGAAACATCGGGTTTTATGGAAGTTTGCTGTTCGCCTTGTTTCTGATCGGCTGGGGATTGGCCTTTGTCTGGGGGCCGGTCGCGGATAAATTTGGCCGCGTGCGCACGCTGACGCTGACCATCGTGTGGTATTCGGCGTTCACTTTTCTGAGCGCGTTTGTCACTGGGATATGGCAACTGGCGATCTTGCGCCTCCTCGCTGGCATCGGCATCGGCGGAGAATGGGCTATGGGCGGTACCTTCGTCGCCGAAGAATGGCCAGAGCACCGCCGAAGACTGGGCGCGGGCCTGATGCATACCGGATATTACGTTGGCATCTTTCTTGCCGCCCTGGCCAACTACGGTATTGGCAGCCGCTTCGGATGGCGCGCCATGTTCATTGTCGGTGGGGTGCCGGCTTTGCTCCTGGCCTGGATTCGGCATGGCGTCACCGAACCGGTAACCTGGAAAAAGAAAGTAGCGCTCGTGCAGTCTTGGGCATTTTGGCGACCGCTGGGGGCCTTATTTTCGCCGCAATGGCGGCGCCGCACTATCGTGAACTCAATGCTGATGCTCGCCTCCATCTGCGGCTTGTGGGCGGGAACCGTGTATGTTCCGGCCGCCATAACCGCACTCGCCGAATCGGGCGGACGCAACGCGTCGCACGCCGCGCAACTCGCCTCGTGGGGAATCATGCTGGCGTCGTTCGCCACCATTCTCGGATGTCTGGCGATGCCCTGGCTCGCCGAGCAAGTGGGCCGGCGCGGAGCGCTCGCCAGTTTTTTCACCCTCATGCTCATCTTCGTTGCCCTGACCTTCGGCAAAGTTTTCTATCTGGGACCGAACGCTTTGCCTTGGTTTTTTGTCTGTCTATTCTTTCTCGGGCTCGGAGGGGCCAACTTTGCGGTTTACACGCTCTGGCTGCCCGAGCAGTATCCCACTGAGTGCCGCGCCAGCGCCTTCGCCTTTTCCACCTCCTTCGCCCGCTTCGGAGGCGCCGGAATCACTTTTCTGGTGGGAGCGGGCGTCCGGCACTTCGGTTCGCTCGGCACGCCGGTCGCACTCACTTCCGTGGCATTTGCCGTGGGGTTACTCTTGATTCCCTTCGCCGCAGAAACCAGGGGCACGAACCTGCCTGCATAAGCGCGAGGCGGCACGAAACTGAATTATGACGTCGCCCTTTCGCTTGAGTGAGATTCCTCGTTCAAAGCTTTCTGAAGCTCCGCCAGTAGAAACTGCACATTCTCCTCGCTCGCCAACGGGCCCATTACGCCGATGCGAAAGATTTTGCCCGCTAGCGGTCCAAAACCGCCGGAGATCTCAATGCCTGGGCCCTGCAAAAGGCGGTTGCGTACTCTTGTCTCGTCCACTCCCGCAGGGACCAGCACAGTGTTCAATGAGGGAATACGATAGCGCTCGGGTACATGAAAACCCAGGCCCATCGCTCCGATTCCGCGCGCAAACAACTGATGGCACCGGCGATGACGCTCCCAGCGATTTTCGATGCCCTCCTCGGCGATCACGATCAGCGCCTCGCGCAAAGCGTAGAACATCGAAATCGGAGCGGTGTGGTGATAACGATGGGACACAGTCGAGTAGTCATGAATCAGCTTGAGGTCGAGATACCAACTCCGTACCGGCGATGTTCTGGCGCGCAGCCAATCCATGGCCCGAGGGGAAAGCACCATGGGGGACAATCCGGGCGGGCAGCTTAGCCCCTTCTGCGTGCAACTGTAGGCGACGTCCATACCCGTCCGGTCGAAATCCACTGGCACGGCGCCGAGAGAGGTTACACAGTCCGCAATCACCAGCGCCCCAGCGTCGTGCGCCGTGGCGCAGATTGCCTGCCCAGATTGCAGCGCTCCGGTCGAGGTTTCGGCGTGCACATAGGCAACAACTTTGGGCTGCTCGCGGCGGATGAACTCCTGCGCTTCGTCCCCCGAAAAGGTCTCGCCCCAGGGCTTTTCAAAGCGCGCCACATTAGCTCCTTGGCGCTTGGCCATCTCGGTGATGCGATCGGAGAAATATCCGTTCGCGAATACTGCCAGTTTCGCGCCGGGCTCGACAAAGTTGGCGATGGCAGCCTCCATGCCTGCGCTGCCCGTGCCGGAGATCACGAGCGTGGCTCCCTCGCTTGTTCCAAAGGTGTTTTTGAGCAGTTGTTGAACGTCCTGCATCACCTGGATGAAATAGGGATCGAGATGGCCTACTATCGGTTTGGCCAGCGCTTCATAAACCCTCGGGTGAACCATGCTGGGGCCCGGTCCGAACAGAAAACGACGGGGCGGGTGCAGACCTGGGAGATGAATTTCGCGATTCGTTTTTTCCAGAGTAGCCATGAATTCCTCTTTTCGAATCCAAGGGAATTGAAGTTCCGAATGATGATAACAACAAGCCGGGGCCGCAATCACTGCGGTCGAAGGACGAAAGGATTGCTTAGCGCACGGTCGCGAAGAAGTACGCGCTCATAGACAAACCTACCGCGATCACGAGCCAGCGCATTTTCGCGGGATCGGCCCGCTGCGCGAAGTGGGCTCCGAACCATCCTCCCGCCAGAGCGCCCGCCACCATGACGCCACACTCGGGCCACAAGACCGCATGCGCGACGATAAACGTGACCACCGCAGTGGCATTGACGGCAGCGGAAAGCATCGTCCGCAAGGCGGCCATGGCATGAATCTCGCGCATCCCGAGCATGGCCAGCATTCCCATCAAAACGAATCCCATGCCGGCGCCAAAATACCCGCCATAGATTCCCACCAGAAACTCCGCCATCGATCCCGCCGTGATTGCCCCCCACGACAGATTTAGCGGCTCGTCCCCGCCTGCGCTTTTTCCTGCCAGTGCGCGAATCGAATTACCGAAGGCGAAGAGCAGAGTTCCCGCGAGGAGCAACCAGGGAACGAGGCGCAAAAACGTATGTTGGGGAGTCTTGAGCAACAGGAGCGCTCCCAGCCACCCGCCCGCCACACTGGTCGCGAGCAGCGGAATCAACAGCGGCAAGGGTGTGTTCAAGCGCTTCCAATAGGCGAGGGTGCTCGCGCCTAGGCCGGGCCATAACGCAACAGTGCTCGTGGCGTTGGCTTGCACCGCGGGAACGCGCAGAAATAAGAGGGCCGGGAAAGATATGAAGGTTCCGCCGCCCGCCACTGCGTTGAGCGTGCCGGCGGCGGCGGCGGCAAATATCAGAAAGATGGCTTGACCAAGGTGTAGTTGCATTCCGACCGACGACTGTAAGGTAACACCAGTGATGGCGGAATCCAAAACTTGCATTCGGCGGGGGACTGCTGGGAAGGGACGCGACGAAACCCGCCACCGCGCACAAAAAAAAGGGACATCGCTTTCGCGATGCCCCTACCTACCAGCAACTCGATTTACTTGTGCTCGTTCAGCGACCCTGCGCCAAACTCCTTGCGCTGTGCCACCGGACGCGCCGCTTTCGCGGATACCAGGGTCGGCATCATGGCCGCTGCTCCATAGCGTTCCAGCAGCACGGGAACCATGGCACCTTCCGCTTCCTTGACAAAGGTGAGCTTGTTCTCGCCGAGTAGATCGACGCGGATAAAATCTCCCAGTTTCACCTGGGACGTGGCCACCAGATTCGCCAGCGGAAACACCAAATGGCGTTCAATCGCCCGCTTCAGGTGCCGCGCTCCATACTTTGGATCGGTACCCTCGCTGAGAAGAAAATTCTTCACTGGAGTGGTGCAATTGAAGACGAATTGATGCGCTCCCGCCGCCATCAAAACGCGTTGCTGGACCATCCCCAGTTCGATCTCCAGAATCTGGGAAAGGTGCTCCGGACGCAGCGTCTTGAATACGACCACCTTGTCGATGCGGTTCATGAACTCAGGAGCAAATTTGCGCCGAGCCGCATCCACCGCCGAACGGTTGATCTTATCGTCGAGCGAATTATCCACCTGCACCGCTCGCGGGGCGAAGCCCAGACCGCCATCCACCAACCCATTCATCTCAGCCGCACCGAGATTCGAGGTCATAATGATGATGCAACTGGAAAGATCGACGCGCCGGTTATCGCCCAGTGTCAAGGTTGCTTTGTCGAGAATTCCGAGCAACAGCTGCCACAGCGAGTCCGAGGCCTTCTCGATTTCATCGAACAACAGAATCGAGAGTTTCAGCTTTTCCGTATGCCATTGATTCAGGGCTTCTTGCGTCAGCAACGGATGCGTCTCGCGGTGTCCGAGGTATCCCGGAGGCGAGCCGATCAGCTTGGCGATCTCGTGAGAATGCTGAAACTCGGCGCAATCGATCTTGATGCAGGCCCGCGCGTCGCCAAAGAGCGACTCCGCGACGGCTTCCACCACGCGAGTTTTGCCGGAGCCGGTCGGTCCGAGAAATAGCAGATTGCCAACCGGACGCCCCGGAGCATTCAGTCCGGCCAGAAACATCTGATAAATTTCCGCCACTTTCTCGATCGCGGCATCTTGCCCGACAATCTTGCGGCGCAAAGCGATCTCAAAGTCACGCGCGTCGTTGCTGCGGCGGCTAGGGTCTAGCACGGTTGCAAGGTTGGTTCTCATCGCTTCGGGCCCTTGTTTCCTTTCCGGGAACATCGTGTTTTCGGCAAAATTACTCATCTGTTTATTTCTCGGATGGAAGCTTCGATTCACCACCCACTACCGCTAGTGCAAGCCGCTAGCCAACCCCGCACGCGCCGCAATCCCCTGTTTCTGATGGTTTTAGATGCAGCTAGCGAGTTTCCCATGGTCAGGTAACATTACCTGTTACGTCCCCATGAGCAATTATTTGCAGACTGTCAAGGAACTTTCTCCTTCATCGCGAGCCCCATATGCCCATGTCCACCAGGCGACTGTGACTACGGCCAGACGTAACTGGCAAGCCGATTACCACCTCTACACAATAGAATGAAGATTCCTCTTGGAGAACATTCTTTGTCGCACACGACCTTGTCGCAAACCTCGACATCCGGAGTTTCGTCACCTGGAACCTCATTGATCCGAACGTCATTCCTGCCAGAGTTGTGCACGCAGCTCCCGTGGATTAAGACCCGCCTCTCCACTGTCGGCGTGGCTGCCTTTATGATCCGCATGTTCGTGAGCAGCTTTTGCCTCATGTCACAGCCTGCGGCGGCGGTACAAAATCCGCACGCCGCACAGTTGCTGAAGGCAAAAGCGAATACGGATGCCACACCGCACGCGGGCGCGCCGCTTGTCGCGCCTCCCGGCTGCGAAGTCTACCTGGCGCAACGTGGAGACAGTATTCCCTCGGTCGCTCGAAAATACCTCAAGCGAACCCGCTACCTCACTTCGACGGAACTGGGCGACGCCATCCGCGAAGCCAACCGCCACCGGGAGGGGACATCACTCAAACCCGGAGAGCCCGTCATAATTCCTGGAATTCTGGAAGCCGCCATTGTAGAGAAACCAGTGCCAGTTGCAAGAGATTTCGAAGTGCGCGCCATCTACCTCACCGGCGTCATGGCCGGCAGCGAACATGGCGAGCGCATCATCCGCCACTGGCGCGAGGTTGGTGGCAATGCGGTTGTCTTCGATATCAAGGATAGCGATGGCATCGTCAATATCGCCTTCGACCATCCCCTGGCGGCAGGGCAGCGGCATTACATTTCCGACCTGCCTAAGCTGATTCACTTCCTGCATTCACAGAACATGCACGCCATCGCGCGCATCGCAATCTTCCGCGACCAGAACTTGGTTACGACTCATCCCGAACTCGCCATTAAGTCACGCAGCAGCGGGCAGCCCTGGCGCGAAAATGGCAAGTTAGTCTGGACCGACCCTTCCAACCTCACCGTGCAGGATTACGATATCGCGCTCGCCCGGTTCGTGGCACAAGCCGGAGTGGATGAAGTGCAGTTCGACTACGTCCGCTTCCCTGCCGAGGGCGACCAGAAAGATGCCGCCTTCAAGTTCCAGCTTGACCATCCCAAAGAGCAGCGCTCGGAGGTGATCTCCGATTTTCTCGATCGCGCCTATGCCCAGATTCATCCCACCGGCGTTCTGCTGTCGCTCGACGTTTTCGGCATCATGGCGTGGCAGCGTCCCGTCGACCTGGCGCATACCGGTCAGGATATCGTCGCCATGGCGAAACATTGCGACGTACTCTCACCCATGATCTATCCGTCGCATTTCTTCGGCATGGACGGCATCGCCCATCCCGGCGACGCGCCCGAGCATTTCATCGGCGAATCGATGGATCGTTTTCAACTCATCACGAAGGGCAGCGGCGTCGTCATCCGCCCCTGGCTACAGGCATTCGCGTGGCGTACCAAGACCTACTCCCCTCAGTATGTCGAAGTGCAGATCGAAGTGGCCAGGCAGAAGGGTGGCATAGGATTTCTCTTCTGGAACGCCAATAACGATTACACGAAGCTGTACACCGCCATGCCGGAAATGCGCGGCGTCAGAAACACCCAGAGCCACGAGCCCAAGAACGATCTGAATAGCGAGAAATACTTCCGGGGAGACGAGGTAGGAGTAAAGTTGGAACCGGCCGCTGCCAACCCGGTTGCTGTTCCATCCCCGAGTCCCGCTGTACAGGCTGTACCCGGCTCGTCTATCTCCGGCGCCAGCTTGCGCACGCCGCAAAATCCACGCCGCTAAGCTACCGCACAGATCATATTGAGAGATCGCGTCTCCGAGGTTTTCCCCAGGTTCTTCGCGTAAAGGGGTAAAGGCTCTCCCTTAGCCGCTAATGGCGAATTGATTTTGGGCGATTTGGATTTAAGAACGATTGCCCGACGCGGAAGCCGCCGCCGCGCTAATGGGAGCGTCTGCAGCGACCTGGGCGTGGCCATTTGTGGGTGAGGCGGCGGGTGCTTTGACCTGACCGGCGCCTTCCAGCACGCGGTGGCTCAAGCAATACAGCGCAAGTTCCAACCGGTCTGCCACACCCAGCTTGTCGTAAACCTTGCGGAGATAATTCTTAACCACTTGTTCGGTAGTGCCAACTCGCAGCGCAATCTCTTTGTTTTTCATTCCCTGGGTAACGCAGGAAACGATCAGCGTCTCTTTCGGCGTCAGCGAAACCTTGGGACGCGCGCCGGCGGGTCGCAAGCCCTGCGTGCGATAGGCCTGCATGACCCAGGCAATGGCGCGAGTCTCCAGCCACAGTTCACCGTGCGCGACCTTGCGCAGACATTCGACCAGCATTTCCGGCTCAACTTCGCGGCAGACAATGCCGTGCGCGCCGCGCCGGAACAATTCCAGCGTCATTTCCTGATCCGGTTCCTGCAACACCACTACCAGCCGGCAGGTCGCGCTTTGGCGGATAAGATCGGGGATCACATCTGCCGGACTGGAAGCGAGCGCGGCTTCGAAGATGACTATGTCCGCAGAAAATCTTTGAATGGCGCTCACCGTCTGATCCAGACTCTCGGCCTGGCCAACGACTCGTATGTCATCTTCGAGCGCAAAGATCTTGCGCAAGCCGGCGCGGAAAATGGCTTGCGTGTCCGCCACGATGACGCGGATCGTGCCTTTTCCGTCGTCCGGCTGGAGCCCATCGCCTGGCTCAAACCTGACTGCAGCGCCGACCAACGTGCTGACCGAAGTGCTGGACATTCGTCCTCTTTTCCCGCCTGCCCTGTACGAACCACAGGAAACGCGGCAAGCCGCTTCCCCAGGCAAAACTACTTGCGCTCAAACCGATACTCATCGATCACGACACCCACGCCACGCCGGCTGCCGTCGGCAAAGCTGCGCACCACCCGACCGCGGCAGTCAACCTGCACATCGGCTTCCGCGCCCACCACATCGGCCGGAAGCGAAATCGTAAAATCCACGGCCGTGCCGATTGGCACGTCCGCATCCATTCGGAAAAGGACACCGTTGGCGGAAATGTTCTCGGTTTCGGCGGTCTTTCTGCCTACTCCTCCGTGGTTGGCGGCCGACTTCAACGCTACCGGCAGCTTGATGGGAAAACGCGGTGCACCCTGCACGTCGGCGTAACCCGACCGATTCTTGCTGGCATCGGCAAAAGTTCCTTTAGCGGCTTCAGACACGTTTGTGGAAACCTTTCTTCCCTCGGGTGCTGGGCACGGCTTAATTTGAGAAAATGCACATTTCAGGCCGAGATTACACCCCGGCGCCAGCAGCGCAAAGTTACGTAAGTCATGGAACAAGGGCGCGAAGTGCCACTGGTACAGGGACTTACGGGCGTAGGCGAGGGCTAGGGCGTGGCATCCAGACCAATTTCATCCGTTGTCTGGAGCGCGCAAGGCCGAAAGCTCAAAATCTGGTCGCTTCCGTAAAGTTAAACTCTGCTACCTTCATCGCAGGCACTACCATGTCGAACGATTCCTCTCCGCTGGCGCGCACCGGGTCGCTCATGGCCTCAACTTTCGATAGCAGCGAGATCAGGCTCTGGTTGAAGCGCAAATTGCGAATACCGCCCTGCACCCTGCCGTTCTCCACCAGGAAGGTTCCGTCCCGAGTCATTCCCGTCGCTATCTTTTCGTAGGGATCAACTTCGCGGATGTACCACACGCGGGTAACCAGCACGCCGCGCTCAGTTGAGGCGATCATTTGCGCGACGTTTTGTGGTTTTGCTGCGCCCCCGAAAACAATGTTCGCCGGCATCTCGCCCACCTCGTTGGGCAAGGGAAAGCCGTGCCCGGTGGCCTCAATGGGTCCGACCTTCGCCGCATACTCGGACTTCCGCATCTTGTCTGCCGTGGCGCGCGCGTAAACTACCCGATTGACCACGCCCTTTTCGACCAGTTGTACCTTCTTACGCCGCATGCCTTCACCATCGAAGGGCGAACCGGACTGCAGAGGATGCCCCACGTCATCACTGATAGTGATGTTCTCGCCAAACAATTGCGTGCCAATGCGATCGTTGAGAAACGAGTGCTGGTCGAGAATCGCCACGCCGCTGTAATCCCAAAACATGAATCCGACAATATCGAGGACGGCCGCAGGTTCGAGGATTACGGTGTACTTTCCCGGCGCAATCTCTCTCGGATGGGCCGAGTCCAGCGCTTTTTGCGCCGCCGTCTCCGCTAGTCGCGTAGGATCCAGGTTCCGCACATCCGGCGAGTTCGCTTTCTGCCATCCCGAGGAATCCTCTCCCAACATGGTGATAGACGATTCCGCCTGTGTCTGGCGATGCCATTTCGCGAGTCCGCGCGAGTTGAAGATCCCCTCCGCCGATTCCGAGTTCGAGCAAATCCCAGCCGTGGTCAACCCATGGCGAGTCGCAACCGCGACAATGTTGCGGACTATCTCGGCTCGCTCCGCGGGAACAATATCCGCAGTACCGTCAAAAGCGCGGGTGGCGGCGCTGCCCGCCTCCATCGCGGAATCCGCTTCTTCCACCGTGGGCATCGACCTCAAGCCAGGATCCGGCGCCTGCACTCTTGCCAGACTCTCTGAAGCGGCAACTGCCCGACGCAAGCTCTCGTCGTCAAACTGATTGGCAGTAGAGCGGGCCGTCTGCCCGCCAAAATTTGTGCGGATGGAGACGACGGAGTTCTCCTCCTCGACATTCTGATGAATGACGTTATTTGCGAAGCGCGTCAACGCAAAGCGCGACGCTGTGAAGATTGTTTCCACCTCGTCCGCCGACGAGAACCGGCGCACGCGGTCGAAGATTTCTCCAGCCTGTTCTGGCGTCAGCATGCCTCAATTTCCCTTGACAACGGACCTGCGCGGCGTGGCATCTGGACTGCGGAATACGAGGCCAGCCCGTGTTCTATGCATAGGCGGATCCCACGCGGACACTGCGAAAACGCGCCGGACTGGCTCCGTGCCCGGTGCCCACAACCTGTTGTGGCTGTCCCTTGCCGCAATTCGGCGTGCCCCATAAGGTCCACTCGTCGCGCGAACAAATGGCATCCATGGAATTCCAGAATTCGGTGGTGATGCCGGAATACGATGGGTTCTTTAGCATCCGAACGCGCTTGCCGCGCTTGATTTCCCAAGCAATCTCGCAGCCAAACTGAAAGTTATAGCGCTTGTCGTCAATCGACCACGATTTATTGGTCTCCATGTAGATGCCGTCGCCAGTGTCGCCAATCAGCTGTTCCAAACTGAGCGGCGTCTCGCCCGGCAGAATGCTGATGTTGGTCATGCGAATCATGGGCAGGCGATTCCAGCCCTCGGCGCGCAATGTTCCTCCCGATCGCGCCGCCCCAATGGTATGAGCCGTCTCCCGCGAACTCAGATATCCAGTGAAGCGCCCATTGGCGATGATCGGCGTGGACTGTGCGGCCACGCCTTCATCGTCATAACGCGAATGTTCCCAGCCCCGGACCGTGCTCCTGGCGGGCGTCGGCAACGACATTGACCAGTTCGCTGCCATATCGCAGCTTGCCCAGCTTTTCCAAAGTAAGAAAGGAGGTGCCGGCAAAATTGGCTTCCATGCCCAACACGCGATCCAGTTCAATCGGATGCCCCACGGATTCATGTATCTGCAAGCCCAGTTGCGATCCATCCAGAATGACGGTGGCCGTTGCTTCGGGACACTGTGCGGCGTGATGCAGCGCGACCGCTTCCTCCGCGACCCGCCGGGCATTCTCCACCAGTTTCATTTCTTCTATGAGTTCATAGCCGCGATTCTGCCATTGCCCACCAAACGAGTTGGGATAGGATCGCTTCTGAATTTCGGATCCGGCAAAGGCATGCGCGGTATATCCGGCTCCCGTCGAATATTTGGTCTGATGGATTTCCGCGCCCTCGGAAGAAACCAACCACGATTCCTCGCGCTGAAAGTTCATGCCGGTCTCCGCCAGCGTCACCCCGGCGACGCCGCGCAGTTCCCTGTCGACTTCCAACAGGAGTTCGATATTCTGTTCCACCAAGGTAGCAAAAGGATCAATCTTAAAAGGAGTCGTCCAGTCCGCCACGGCGGCGGGTTCGGGGGCAAGTCTTACGTCCTCGATCTTCACCCGTGCGGAGGCGCGCGCGATGGCGACGGCGCGTGCCGCGGTGGCCTGCATCGCGGACTGGCTTAAGTCCGCCGACGCGGCAAAGCCCCAGGCCCCATCCGCGATCACGCGCACGCCAATACCGAGCGACTCCGTCTCCGAGGCGTGGCCCACCAGCCCGTTCTTGGTCGAGAGCGATCGGGTGCGAATGGCAACGGCGCGCGCATCGGCATAAGTCACACCGCGCGCGGAAGCGGCGTCCAGAGCGCCCAAAGCGGCATGTTTCATCTCAGATTCAACGTATCACGAGACTCGGGATCTGGGGACGGTTAGGAATGCACAGCTTGAAGCATCACTGCAAGTCGGTCGTCGGTCAATGCAAGCCTGGTGCGGCGACTGCCAGCGGAGCACGCGGACGCGCCACATCAATCAGAAAGCGCCCCGCCTGCAAATGGTCCTTGCCGTCGCCGTCACCGCTCTCCGGCTCACTCCACACCGCGCCAATTTCCACTTGGCCGCTGCCCGATCCGGCCACTTTCGTGGGTAGCCGGCGCTGTTTCTCGACGTAGGCTTTGATCACCTGCGCCGCGGTTCGCGCCGCCAGGTATCCGTGCTCGCCCTCTTCCAGCAAAGCACAAACCACAATTTCCGGATTCCTTCTCGGCTCGACGCCCGCAAACCAGCCATTGTCCTTGAATTTCTTCCCACCCGCGCCGAGTTTTGCCTTCAAAGCATTGCTGATGGTCTGGGCGCTACCCGTTTTGCCGGCGAAATCGATGCCCTGTAAGTGGGATAGAGCCGCCGTCCCGCCCGGATTGACCACGTTTGCCATGGCGTCCGTGATGATGTCCCAGTTCTGCGCATCGATCGGCACCCGCACTTCCTCAAGCATGGTCGCGGGCACGATATTCGGCGGTAAGTCTGTCGGATTAATCACGTGCGGACGCCGCAGCAACCCGCCGCTGGCAATCGCGCCAATGGCCCGGGCCAACTGGATTGGCGTCGTCGCCACCGCCCCCTGGCCAATGCCCACCGAAATGGTCTCGCCCGCGTACCACTTCTGCTTGAAATTACGGATCTTCCATTCTTCCGAGGGCATCACCCCGGAAGCTTCCTGCGGCAGGTCAATCCCCGTCTTCTGCCCCAAGCCAAACGCTGTGGCATAGCGGGCAATGCGATCAATCCCCAACTTCTCCGCCAGTGTGTAAAAGAAAACATCGCACGACTGGAAGATGGCTTTGCTGATATCGACGTCCCCGTGCACCCGATGTTCAGCAACCACCCAGCACTTGAAGTAGCGACCGTAAAAGGTGGCGCCGCCAGTGCAATTGACGTGCATGTTCTGCGCGATGCCCTCCTGCAAGCCCGCCGTCGCCATGATGATCTTGAACACGGAACCGGGCGCCAGTTGCGCCTGTATTGCCTTATTCAGCAGCGGATGATCGGGATCGTTGATGAGCTTGTTCCACTCCTCCCGGGAAATCTTCACCGCAAAATCGTTGGGATCGAAAGTGGGCCGGCTGACCATGGCGAGGATTTCACCCGTGCGCGGATTCATGGCCACAATCGCGCCATTTCTGCCATCCAGCGCCTGCTCGGCCGCGATTTGCAAATCCAGATCCACCGTAAGCTTCAGCGGCTTGCCGGGCTCGGCCGGCGTCTCATCCAGCCGGCTCACTTCCCGCCCATGGCTGTTCACGATGGCGCGCCGCGAGCCGTTCTTCCCCATCAGCAGCGTGTTGTATTGCTTTTCGACTCCGCTCACCCCCACCACATCCCCGGGGCTGTAAAGCTCAAACTGCGGCTGGTTGAGCATGTCCTCTGTAACTTCACCAACGTAGCCCACCAGGTGGGCCATAAAACCGTTGCGCGGATACAACCGCCGATGCGCCATGATGGTTTCCAGTTCGGGAAGCTCATTCTTGTGCGCTTCGATGAATGCCAGCTCATCCGGGGTAATGTCGTCCTTGAGAAAAATGGGCTGGTACTGCGGCATGGACGCGAAGCGCTTGACGCGCAGCCGCACTTCATCGGCATTCAAATGCAGGCCCGCCGCAATGGCGTCCGCGTCCTCGTTCAGATTCCTCGCGGAATCGCGCAGCAGAAGCGCGGAAAACGACGGGTAGTTGTCGACGATGATGCGCCCTTCGCGATCCAGTATCTTGCCGCGCGGCGCCAGAATCGGCACGTTGCGCACGCGGTTCTTCTCCGCCAGCAAAGCGTACTCATCGCTGTGCATAACCTGCAGCCGCCACAGCCCATAGGCCAGCAGAAGAAAGATGAAGAGCACGACGTATTGCACGACGGTAAGCCGGAGCGCGGAGACTTTTTCTTCGTAACCAAACATCATGGCTTGCAGTAGACTCCTGCCGGCAGACCAGAAAGATCGGACCTCGGCACGCTGGAAGGTTAACTTGATTGTAACCTGCGATCCCTGCCATCCGAAACATGCGCAACGAACACCAAAGTTTGCAACTCTAATACCTGCCAATTACTCGGCGAGCGTCAGCCTGTTGGCAGCAATTCGATGTATCAAAACACCCGCCTGGACATGTACCGCAGGAGATTGAAGTTGGAGCGGCCAGGCGTAACAATTGGGTAGTCCGGCAGCAGGTTTAGGCTCGGAAAATCAAATGCAGATTCGTAGTTTCATCATAGCCTACGCGCTCGTGCTCGCGATCCTGTTATTCGCCGACCGAAGGCCCCATGCCGCGCCGCCAGACCATTACTCCCATGTCGTGGATTTGACCAATGGGCGCGATGCACTACCCTCCGCCTCGAGAACCCGCATCATCGCCCCGGGTGCGCTCATCCCCGGGACCTGGAGTGCCGCTCAAATTCCGCCGGAGCGGCTCGTGGCCCCGTTGGTTGTGATGGATTTAAGCACCGCGCACTCGCCCGGCCCACAAATCTCTTTCGACGATATCGCCGCATGGGAAACACAGCACGGCATGATTCCCGCCGGGGCGGTGGTTGCCATCCGCTACGCCGGCAGCCTCAAGCTGGCGGAAACCAGGCTGGCGGAAACAAAGACGAAACTTCCCGCCCAGCCACTGCCCGTCGCCGGGGACGCCGCGGAATTCCTCGTCAATGCCCGGGACACCATCGGTTTTGCCGTGCAGAACGCCGTGAGCTTTTCGTCGGACCGCAGCCTGGCGCGGCAGTTGGCGCTCCACGGAAGCTATGTTCTGGAAGCAGCGACGCGCTTCGACGCTCTGCCTGCGACGGGCTCACTCATCATCGTCGCCCCGGCTCTCGACCCAACGCCAGCGGTCGACCAAAAGAAAAATAAGCACGCCGGCGAGGTCCCAGTTCGCGTGTTAGCTATGGTCCACTAAAAGCGACCGCACGAATTCCGTCACCCCGCCCGATTCCCTGCGCCCGGGCCGCTTTAGTACACTTGTCGCGGCAGAGCATGCCTGACCCACGCTATCCGATCGGAAAGTTCGTTTACGCTGGCCCGCTTACGGCGGAGCAGAAGCGCAAATTCCTGTCCGACATTGAGGAAACCCCTTCCCGGCTGCGCGCGGCTTTGGCCGGACTCTCCGATGCTCAGCTCGACACTCCCTACCGCGACGGCGGTTGGACGCTGCGACAGGTGGCCCATCACGTCCCGGATAGCCATATGAATGCCTATATACGTTTCAAGCTGGCGCTCACCGAAGACGAACCGACCATCAAGCCCTACATGGAGAAGCGGTGGGCGGAATTGCCGGATGCCAGCCGCTCCCCCATAGAAGTTTCGCTGGTGCTGCTCGAATCCCTGCACCGGCGCTGGATGTTGACGCTGCGCGACATCGCGGAAGACGAATGGCAACGCACCTTCCGCCATCCCGAGCTGGGTGCTATGTCTCTGGAAAAAACTCTCGCCCTTTACTCTTGGCACGGCCGTCATCACGTCGCGCACGTAACCAGTCTGCGCGAAATGAAGGGATGGTAGCGAAGGCTGGTGATTGCTGGCGCGAACTGAGACTGCAACCCTCTATCAAAGTCGCGCGGGACGCGGGTTTTTACGGCAATCCCGCCTTCCATGCCAGATAACTGACGGCCTCGCGTATTACCGCGGCAAACCGGTCCCAGAAATGGCGCGGGCGCGAGTCCGCCCTCGGGGCCAGTTCCACCTCGATTCCCTCGTGCTCCAGCAAGGCGCGAATGCGAAACACATGATAGGCATCGCTCACCGCGATACACGTCCGCATGCCATTCGCCCGCATGATATTGGCGACGCGGGCCGCCGACTGAGCGGTGTCGGAGCCTTGCGTCTCCGCGATCAGAGCCTGTTCCGGCACGCCCCGCCGCAGAAGATAATCCTTGCCCACCCCGCCTTCGCTGAAATCCGGGTCCTGCGCCGAGCCGCCGGTGGTAATTACGACCGGCGCCATGCCCTTTTCGAACAACTCGTAGCCGTGGTCGAGGCGCGCCCGATACACCGGCGAGGGACGCCCGGCATATTCAGCCGCTCCGAAAATTGCGATCACATCCGCGTTTTTTACCGGCACCTCGGCTGCGGCCCGTAGGATTTGCGACCCGGTAATTCCCAGAAATAGGCAAAACGCCCCCCAAGCCGTCAACAAAAACAGCAGCGCGAAGCGTCTCCAACTGGATTTCGGCTGGTGCGTGGGATTGCGCTCTTCGTACATAATCAGGTTTCAAAGCTTCCAATGGATGGGCAGGCCAGTCGCCTTGAAACTCTGAAACCTTGAAACCTGCCTCAAGATAAGGCTTCGACAATATCCTTCGTGGCGATCGCGCCTTCGCGGAGAATCTGCCAGGTTCCGTCTTCCCGGAAGTGCACGATGGTCGAAGAAATCGTCCGCGGAGATTCCCCGCCATCGACGATCAGCGAGATGCGATCCTCCAGTTGCCCCCGCACTTGTTCGGCGGTGGTGCATTCCGACTCGCCACTCAGATTGGCGGAGGTCGCGGTAATCGGAATCTTTGCCGCCCGCACCACCGCCAAAGGAATTTCGGCTGCAGGCACGCGCAAGGCCACGTTCCCAGTGTTGGCCGTGACCTTCAGGGGAAGATGCGAGGCCGCAGGCACGATCATTGTGAGCGGCCCCGGCCAGAACCGCCGCGCCAGAAGATGGAAGTCATGGGGCAAGGGACGCGCGAATTCGTCGGCCTGATCCACATTTTCAATCAGCAGCGAGAGCGGTTTATGACGCAAGCGCGACTTGATTTCATACACGCGCTCCACCGCGCGCAGGTTAAAAGGGTCCGCCGCCAGCCCGTAGAATGTGTCGGTGGGCATGCCCAGCACCTGTCCGGCCTGAATCTGCTCAGCGGCATACTTAATGAGGGACGCTTCAGGCGATACCGCATGAATTTTTATAATTTCCGCGCGCACACTGATTCCTTCCACTTGTCGGCTGTATCGTAATCGGCCTAAGCGCTTTCGGCTCAGGCTTCGCCGCCTTAAACATGCTTGGCTTAAGCAATGAAATGTACCATACCATGAGTTTGGGCGCAGTCCTTCGCTGACGGTTTCCGCGGAGAGCGTGTGTCTTTCGGGTTGAATGCCTCTTATCCGGCCATGCGGGAAAGCAAAGGGAAGCTTATGTCGATTGATATTATGGTGGATTGCGCTACATCCCGGCGATGAAATCATACGCAAAGGCCGCGCACACGAACCATCCGACGGACCGTTTGCGCGATGTCGCCGGCCGGCACAACCAAAGACTGAAAGACTTGCGCCAGGCTTTTCGGCGCAGCGACCTGACGTCGCAAGGCCAATGCGCCATCGAGGGCCTAAAACTGATCGAGGAAGCTTTGCGCAGCGGTCTGAGTCTGGAGACCGTCTTTTTCAGCGAGTCCGCCCGTCCGCTGGCCGAAAAGCTCCTGCCCCAGATCCCAGCGCGCACTGAAACGCTGGTTCTGCCCACAGCGCTCTTCAACTCGATCGCGCCCAGCGATGCCCCACAAGGAGTCGCGGCGCTTCTAAAGTTGCCAGCTTTCCGCTCTGCACAACTGCTCGACCGCTCTACTAAAGGTCCTCTGGTAGTGGCTTCGGGAGTCCAGGACCCCGGCAACCTGGGCACCATCCTGCGCTCGACCGAAGCATTTGGCGCGGCGGGAGTTTTTTTGACGGAAGGAACCGTCAGTCCGTACAACTTGAAGGTCCTGCGCGGTTCGGCCGGGTCGATCTTTCGCCTGCCACGGGTGCAAATCTCGTCCGCGGAACTGATTCCACTGCTGCGGGCGCATGGCGTGCGATTACTCGCGACCTGCTCGCACCGGGGCACTCCTCTGCCCGAAGTAACGTGGAACTTCCCTCTGGCCATCTTCGTCGGGAACGAGGGCGCGGGTCTCTCCCGCGAACTCCTGCATCAAATGGACGAAACCGTGACCATACCGCAGGCCACACAAGTGGAATCGCTGAACGCGGGAGTCGCCGCGAGTATTGTGCTTTACGAAGCGGCGAGAAGCCGGACGGGTGGGTCGCACTCGTCGGTTTTCGGTTCGGCTGCGGTGCCGAAAAGGGGCTCGCTCAAAACCTGATTTCAGAACCGGAAGCTGCTTGTGAACTTATTCGCGCCCATCCCGAATAACGAAGACGAAAATGCGCCAGGCGGGCGCCCGCTCGCCGACCGCATGCGTCCCCGCACGCTCGACGAATTTGTCGGGCAGGAGCACCTGGTTGGCCCGGGCAAGCCGTTGCGCGTGCAGATTGAGCGCGACGATCCAAGCTCGATGATTTTCTGGGGCCCTCCCGGAACCGGCAAAACCACACTTGCGAAAATCATTGCCCGCATCACCAAGGCCGACTTCATCGAATTTTCCGCCGTGCTTGCCGGAATCAAGGAAATCAAGCAGGTCATGAGCGACGCCGAACGCGCCCGCCAGTACGGCACGCGCACCATGGTCTTCGTCGACGAGATTCATCGCTTCAATAAAGCGCAGCAGGATGCCTTCCTGCCTCATGTCGAAAAAGGCAATATTCGCTTGATCGGTGCCACCACCGAGAACCCGTCGTTCGAGATCAACTCCGCTCTTCTGTCACGCTGCCGCGTGTACGTTTTGAAACCGCTAAGCGAGGATCAGATTGTAGTTATTCTCAGGCGCGCTCTAGCCGATTCCGAGCGCGGCCTGGGCCGTATGAATCTGGATGCGACAGACGATAATCTGCGCAAGGTCGCCGCCTACTCCAGCGGCGACGCCCGCACCGCCTACAACATTCTGGAAGTGGCCGCCGCTCTCGCGGTGGCTGCGCGGCCCGCTCTAACTCCCGGCGCCGCCACCGAGATCACCGCCGCCGCCATCGCGGAGGCCGTGCAGAAACGCGTCCTGCTCTACGACAAAACTGGCGAGGAGCATTACAACATTATTTCCGCATTGCACAAATCTGTCCGCAACAGCGATCCCGACGCCGCTCTTTATTGGCTGGCTCGGATGCTCGAAGCCGGAGAAAATCCCCTTTACATTGCCCGTCGCGTGGTGCGCATGGCTGTGGAAGATGTCGGACTCGCCGAACCGAACGCTCTCGCCCTGTGCATGGCCGCCCGCGACGCCGTGGATTTTCTCGGCATGCCAGAAGGCAACCTCGCGCTCGCGCAGGCCGTCGTCTATCTCTCCATCGCCCCCAAATCGAACGCGCTCTACACGGCCTATGGCGCGGTGCAGCATGACATCGAGCAAACCGCGGCCGAACCCGTACCCTTGCACCTGCGAAACGCGCCCACCGGGCTGATGAAAGGTCTCGGCTACGGCCGCGACTATCAATACGCCCATGACAACGAAAATAAAGTGGCCGATATGCAGTGCTTACCCGACAGCCTTCGTGACCGCGTGTACTATCGTCCGACCGCGGAAGGGGTTGAGAAAAGGATTCGCGAACGGTTGGAGGAAATCAAACGCCTGAAGCAATCCACCGGCTGAACCGTTTTGGTTTTGGGCTTTGATTTTGGACCGCCCTTACTTCGGGTTACTGGTACCGGTGAGGATGAAACACTATCGGAATCGTGCGCGGTGCTCTTTTAAGACGCAGAGGTCCATGACCACGAATATTCCTGCCCGCCGAGCCTTTTCGGCCGCGCCCTCGTTGACGACACCTTCCTGCAGCCAGATCGCGGGGATCCTTAACCGAATCGCCTGATCGACAATTTCTTCCACGAATTCCGGCCGCCGGAACACATCGACCAGGCCGATCCCGGCAACCATTGCGGCGGGTATTTCGAGGAGCGACGGATAAGCCTTCTCCGAAAGCGCTTCGGCAATCCGCGGATTGACCGGAATAATCCTGTATCCCGAGGCCTGCATGTAAGCGGAAACGCCGTAGCTGGGCCGCATCGGACTGTCCGAGAGTCCAACGACCGCGACGGTCGTCGTCCGCGATAAAAGGTCGTAAATGGGATCGGATTGCGTCAAAGGGCGGACTTTGCGGTGAATTCGTAAAAGCAAGCGGCCAAAGACAGATCTTCAGCCTTTCTTCTCCATCTTCTGCCGATACATGCGCATCGCCACTTTGCGAATCGTGTCCGCGACCTCTTTGTTGTCCGCGAGGTTTTTCAGATCGCGAACCAGCAGGTTCTTCATCAGTCCCAGCGATAGGTCGAGCGGAGTACGCGGATTGTAAACCAGGTTTCGTACGATCTTGTAATTCTTGGCGAATCGCCGTTTCAACGGTATCGCGCGCAGCACCGATTCCAGAACATTTTTCTGTTGCGCGAAGCTCTCCACCTCGCCATCGGAAACTTTAGGCGACTCGAGCACGGCCACCGCCACCAGTTTGGTGGAATCGCGAATCAGAATCGTGCGATCCTCCTTGCTGCCGCGCATCGCCAGCGAAATACGCCCCCTGATGTCGAGTTTAGAAATTCTTTGCAGTGGGCTGTCGCGCCTTTCGACCGGGACGATGACGGCATGCTTCCTCGGTTTTCCCGCAGCTCGGGCGGGAGCAGCCCCGGCTATTTTCGCCACCTCGCCTGGCGTCGTCTGGCCGTTGCCCTCCAGGGGATCCGCGCCATCCTCCCCTCTTTGCTCCTCAACTTGGAGCTCCTCTACCCCTTCGGCAACGTTAACCTCCGCCTCGGCTCCGGAGTCTTCGAGGGCCAAACCGATGGGCTGGAACGGTTTATCCTTCTCTGCGGCCAGTTCGGCCGCATTTTCCGCCAGGTAATTTGCCATGGTCGCTTCCACGACTTCATCCGGCGCTTCCGCTTCGGAAGGCTCCACTACCGCATTTCCTTCCAACCTGGCCAACCGCGCGCCGATTTCCGCCAGCTCACTTGGCCGCAAGCTGGGATTTGTTTGCAAGGCCTCCAAGAGCCGCGCCGATCTCATCACCCGCGAGCTCATGAAGAAGGTTTCGATGACCGCGCGCGACCCCGACACCGCCAGCCTGTCCAGTGCTTCCTCCGCCACCGCGGGATTCTCAGTTAACGCCAATAACAGGCAGGGCCGCAGATTGTCCGGGGAGACCAGGTAACCTAAAACCTCGGGGCTGGTATGGGGATCAGCCGCTGCCTCCAGACTGGCCTTCTCGTCCCAGCCGGCAAGCGTCAACCGCGCCTGCTCGCCGAACAATTTGTGATGGAGTGCCAGGTAGACCAGGATCTCAATCGTCTCAGCCGGGGACACGGCCAGGGCGCCGCGCGCAGCCGACTGCATCAGGGTTGAGGGAACCTCCGAATTGCGAATCAGGTCCAGCATTCGGACCGTCATTCATTTGCTCCGAGGCCGCGCCTTTTTCCCCACCGCCAGTTCGAGTTCGGTAACGGCCAGCTCCAGTTCGCGCGTACTACGGTTAGGATTACGCCTCCGATACTCGTCGCTCAAGGCACGATAGTACCAAAGCGTGCCTTCCCTTTTTCCCGAGAAGCGCGACCAAACCGTTTCGCCGTGCCGCCGGTAATCGGCGAGAATCGAACGCACATTGTGCAACTTGTCGGACGCGGAAACCAGACGGGTGTCGGCACCGGCCCGCTTCAGTTCGCGGAGGTAATTTTTCTTTCGTTCCAGCCACTCCGGCTTGGGTTCGACGAAAGAATCGGTGCACCCCTCGACGACTTTCGCCACCCGCGAACCAAACATCTTGCGTACTTCGCGCAAGCGGGGCATTCCACCGCAGTCTTCGACCACATCATGCAGCAGCCCCGCGATGGCCAGGTCCTCGTCGCCGCCCGCCTCTATCACCAGTGCCGCGACCGCCATCAGATGCGAGAGGTAAGGCACGGCTGTCTGTTTGCGAACCTGCCCGGCGTGCTTTTCCGCCGCATAGCGAAAGGCAAACTGCAAGCGGGGCCCGAGATGGGGTGGCCGAAGAAAACTCTTCTTGGCGGTAGTCATAAGCGATAGTCAAAAAATGGCCCTAGCTCTTCTTCTCGCCGCGCCGCATCCGCAAGTACGCCTGCATCAGCGGCCGCAGATCGCCATCCAGCACGCGATCCACATCGCCAATCTCCAGCTTGGTGCGGTGATCCTTGATCATGCGGTAAGGTTGCAGCACGTAGGACCGGATCTGCGAACCGAAATCGATATCCAGTTTCGAATCCTCGATTTTCTTTGTGACCTCGCGCTTCTTCTCCAGTTCGAATTCATACAGCTTCGAGCGCAACATGCTCATCGCCTTCTCTTTATTCTTATGTTGGGAGCGCTCATTCTGGCAATTGGCCACCAGACCGGTCGGAATATGCGTGATCCGCACCGCCGAATCGGTAGTGTTCACATGCTGGCCGCCTTTGCCGCTGGATCGATAAGTGTCGATGCGAATATCATCGGGCTTGATGTTGACTTCAATGCTGTCGTCAATCTCAGGCGAAACGTACACGCTGGCAAACGAAGTATGTCGCCGCTTCGCCTGATCGAACGGCGAAATTCGGACTAGCCGATGCACCCCGATTTCGCTGGTTAAATAGCCGAACGCGTACTGCCCGATCACCGAAAATGTCGCCGACTTGATACCCGCCTCTTCACCCGGCTGGTAGTCGTACATCTCGGTTTTAAATCCCTGCCGCTCCGCCCACCGCAGATACATGCGCAGCAGCATCTCCGCCCAGTCCTGCGACTCCGTGCCGCCCGCCCCGGGATGGATGGTCATAATCGCATTGAGAGCGTCGGTATCGCCGGAAAGCAGGGTTTCCGTTTCGACCCGATCGACCAACTCGCGCAGCGACTCCAAATCGCGCTGCAAGTCGGCGGCGACGTTTTCCCCTTCGCCCGCAAGGTCAAAGTAGGTGGCAATGTCGTCGGTCCGCCGCGCCAGGTCGCCCTCGAGCGACAACATGCTTTCCAGGCGCTTGCGTTCGCGCATGACTTGCTGGGATTTCTCGGGATTCGACCACAGATTCGGATCGGCCGCCTGGTTTTCTATTTCGGCGAACTGCTGGCGCAGTTTACCCGCGTCAAAGATACTCCCGCAGGTCGTGGACCTTGGTCTTTAGAGAGGTATATTGCTGTTCCAGTTCATCCAGCATGGGTTATCGCTCAGTCATCAATCTTTCGCCTTCAGGTCTGGACCGTTTATCTATCAGGTCCTTCCGGAGGGCTTCGCCAACGAGCCAGCCAGCAAGGCCGCTAAAGAAATTATCGCACAGAGATAGGCAAACCAATCGCCGTGCCGCGTGTAGAACGTGGTGCCTGTCTTCAGGGCGTAGGGCGCAGCGAGGGCAGAGCGGACCTTGCGGGGAATCTCCGCGACGATTCGTCCCAGGGGATCGATGGAAGCGGTCATGCCCGTGTTGGTGGCGGACAACAGCCAGCGATCGTTCTCGATAGCCCGCATGCGGGTCTGTTGCAGGTGCTGTTTCCATGCCCCGCTGTCACCGTACCAGCCATCGTTCGAAATATTCAAAAGAACCTGCGCGCCCTGCATCGGACCCTGCCGCACTTCATCAGGAAAGATGGATTCGTAACAGATAAACGTCCCCAGGCGCTCGCCTCCCGCATCCAGCGGAACGTGCGAGGCGCCGCGCTGAAATTCTCCGACTTCTTTGGTCAACCCGCCGGCAAAGGCGAATAATTGTGGAAAAGGCAAGTATTCTCCAAAGGGCACCAGATGCATTTTGTCGTAACGTCCAGCCCACTGACCCTGAGGATTGACCAGAGCGGCAGAATTAAAAATCTGCGAACTGCCTCCCACGCCATGCGTGGCAGGCGTGATTCCAATGGAACCCGCGACCACCCACGTAGCGGACTGCCGCGCCAGTTCGCTAACGGCATCGCGAAACAGAGGGTCGTTGGTATAAAAGGGCGAAGGCGACTCCGGCCATACGGTCAGGTCGAAAGTTAGTGGCGCCTTTTCTGCGGGGGGATGCAGGCTGGTCGCACTCAGGCTGTTGAGCGTTGCCAGAAAATATTCCCGGGTCCACATCTCTCCGCTCAGAACGGGTATATTGGGCTGCACCAGCAGCGCGGTTCGATCGCCGGCAATTGGCGCGGGCGAGAGCCATCGTCCCGCCTGCAGCAGGGCCGCCGCCCCGGACGCGGCCAACAGCAACCACTTGCGCCGCGGCCTGGCTGCCAGAAATGTCGCGGCAAAAACGCTGTTCACCAACACGATTTCAAAAGACAGGCCATACACCCCGGTAAGGGTGGCGATCCGCGTGAGCGCGAAGTTTCCCGTCTGGGAATATCCCAGGAGTTCCCACGGAAAAGCAGTGATACGGGTACGCGCCAGTTCCACCGCGACCCACAGGAAAGGGACGGCCACGAGTGCCCGCCGGAGGGCCGCCGGCGAACCAGTCGCGTTGCCGCCCGCCACGGCCGCCAGCAACAGCCCGAACAAGCCGTGATAGAGCCCAACATACAGGCAGAAAAGGAGCAACGCCAAAGCGGCGGCCGCAACCGGCATTCCGCCATAACGATGCATGGTGTCGAAGATCCAATAACAGGTTCCGGCAAACCATAGAATTCCGCAAAGATAGCCCAGCAGGAATCCCTGCCAGAGGGTAGCCGGAAGCAGGACTGCGTTGCCCTGGAGTTCCAGTTGCAAAGTCTCCGGAGCCCGCGCCCGCAGAATGGCAACCACCAGCGGCGCCACCGCAATCCAGGACAGCCAGTACAAATTGGGCAGGGGAAAGATGGCAACCTGAAGCACCGCCGAGAGCAGGACTAAACGCCAGGCACGATAAGAAATTCGCAGCACACGCCAGCATAGCAAAATAGCCAATTCACAATCGCCCGTGCGCTGGCGAAGCGCCCAGCGCGTGGGCGCTAATCTCAGCCGTCATTCACGCAATTGGTCAACCGGCGTCGTTTCAAATACCATAGTGTCCCTATGGGTCTCTTGATCGTCACCGTGCTGGCGCGAATTCTGGAAACCATGTTCGTCGTCGGTGGTCTGGGCTCCGTCGTCGTTCTCGTGCTCAGCGGTGTCGAAGACCTCAAACTGCTTTTTGGCCGGGAGGGCGAGAACCACTCCTAAAGCTGCCATGTCATCCCCGTTGCAACCAACTTCCCCGTCCAACCGAGTCCGCATCGTCGTCGCCACCTCGGTGATGTTGACTTTTATCTCTTACTGGCGGGCCGCCGCCATCGTCTTGAACGATCTCGCTTCCTCCGCCTTTTACGCCTGCGGTATCGCTGAGCAGGCGGTGGGAAAATCGGCTCCCTGGTTCATCGTGGCCGTGATGCTCTTCTCATTCGCGGTGCGGGCGGTTTACGTGGAGAGCTGTTCCATGTTCGTTCGCGGCGGCGTCTATCGGGTGGTAAAGGAAGCGCTCGGCGGCACCCTCGCCAAGCTCAGCGTTTCCGCCTTGATGTTCGATTACATTCTCACCGGGCCCATTTCCGGGGTTTCCGCCGGCCAGTACATCGTCGGCCTTCTCAATGAGACTTTTATTACCGCCGACATCCATGGCTGGATTCCGCGCGCGGTACACGGCATTTTCCACGGCACGCCACATCTCAATGTTGACTTGACGTCGGTGGTATTTGCCCTGGCGGTGACGATTTATTACTGGTGGGAAAACACCAAGGGAATTCACGAGTCCAGCGAGAAAGCTCTGCGCGTCATGCAGATCACCACCGTCATGGTGGTCATCCTGCTGGCTTGGTCGGCGCTCACCCTCTTCAAATCGGGCTTTCACGCCGTACCCCTGCCGACTCCTGAGAACCTGCACTTTTCTAGGGAATCACTGGGCTTTCTGCGCCACAGTTTCCCTGAGCAAAGCCTGGCGCGGATGTTCGGTTTGCTCGGCATCCTCATCGCCTTTGGGCATTCGGTGTTGGCCATGAGCGGCGAGGAATCGCTCGCCCAGGTGAATCGCGAAATCGCTCATCCCAAGCTCAAAAACCTTAAAAAAGCCGCGATCGTCATCGCCATCTACAGTTTCGTTTTCACCGGTTTGTCGGCGCTGCTCTCGGTCATGCTCATACCGGACGCAGTTCGAGTGCCGGTTTACAAAGACAACCTCATCTCGGGCTTGGCCATGTACATGTGGGGTCCGCTGGTCATGCGGTTAGTCTTCCGCGCATTCGTCGTGGTCGTCGGCTTCCTCATCCTCTCGGGCGCGGTCAACACCGCCATCATCGGTTCGAACGGCGTTCTGAATCGCGTCTCCGAGGACGGTGTGCTCGCCGACTGGTTCCGCTTTCCCCATCGCAAGTATGGAACCAGCCACCGCATTATCAATCTCGTCGTCGGCCTGCAAATTCTGACCATTCTCGCCAGTCGCGGCGACGTTTACGTGCTCGGCGAGGCCTATGCCTTCGGCGTGATCTGGAGCTTCACCTTCAACAGCCTGGCCATGCTCGTCCTGCGCTTCAAATACAAGGGTGTGCGCGGCTGGAAGGTTCCCCCGAACCTGACCATCGCGGGCGTCGAAATCCCGATCGGCCTCTTCTCCGTGTTTCTCGTTCTGCTCGCGACCGCGCTGATCAACCTCGCCACAAAGTCCGTCGCGACTGTTGCGGGAGTTTCTTTTTCCATCGTTTTTTTCGTGATCTTCACGGTTTCAGAGCGTGCCAACCGGCAAAAGTACGCTCTTGCCAAACAGCAAATGAAGGATCACTTTCAGTTGCTGCAAAGCGAAACCGTGGGCCGCGAGACGTTGGGCATCCGGCCCGGCAATGTGCTGGTGCCGGTCCGCGATTACAACACCCTCAATCATCTCCGCTGGGTGCTGGACCACACCGATCCTCGGGAACAGGACGTGGTCGTCATGACCGCCCGGATTAGTCAGTATGGAAGCGCCGCTTACGGTCTTACCACCGAGCAGGTATTCACGGACTACGAGCAAACCCTGTTTACGCGCGCCGTCTCGGTTGCGGAAAGTGTGGGCAAGAAAGTGTCGCTGCTCGTGGTTCCCGCGCGCGATCCCTGGGCGGCCGTAGCCCAGACCGCCCACAATCTGGAGTCTTCAACCGTGCTGGCAGGCCTCTCCAGCAAAATGACCGCGGCAGAGCAGGCGTTCGCCCTGGGCAGCGCCTGGGAGGCAATTCCGGAGCCGAAGCAGCAGTTCGTCCTCCAGATCATTCAGCCTGACGGAAAGATAGAAACCTTCCGCATCGGCCCGCACAACCCCTCCATGAAAAACGAGGATGTGATTCTGCTGCACCGCCTGTGGCTGAATGTCACCCGCGAGCCGGGGCTGGAAAACGTCCATCACCACGACATCCTGACCGAGGCTCTCACCCGCTTCGCCCACGACTTTGGCGCTCACGATCATGAACAAATCGTCAGGGAGTTGCGCCGCCGCGGCCTGGAGAGCGGTCCCATGCCTTCCCGCCGCATCGCCGACCAGGTTCCGACCGTCCAATCCAACCCGCTCCGCGCCGACCAAGACGAAGCCCCGCACAGCCCGAAAGAGTAAAAAATAAGCGGAGGCGAATGTTTCTCCCCCTCCTCAACACAAAATGCTTAATCACTGCACCTTCGGCGAGTTCGAGTCTGCCGGCTTCTGATCGTCGGCATGAATTACGCCATCGTCCTCGGCATAGAAGGAACGATGATCATTATCCATTTGCTTCGGAGTCATGGTCAGAATGAAACCGTCCTGATGGACGCGGAAACTGGCAGTGTAGTCCCCACGATCCGTGCTATGCGCCATGCGCTTGGTGAACGAGCCTGTGCCCGCCAGGGCCTCCAGCGAATCGGCGAATTTATCGTGCCTTTTTTTATACGCGTGCTGCGCCCGGAGCACCACACGCATGTAGCCGAGGGCCTGCGCCTCAGACTCCGTGCGCGCCGGATCGCCGGGAAATTGCGGCTTGTAGGGTGCGGGGGGTTGAGCCAGAAGCAACCCCGATAGAAGCATTCCGACAACCAGAGTTACCCCGCGCTGTCTTGAAGTCCGCCTTTCGTTCATAGCAGAAGCCTCCTCTGATGGGCGTTTTCGGGGTTACCCCCGTAATTTGCCGCCGCCACCAATGATTCCAATTCCTCGCCGCTTCAGGCAAGCTTTAAAGAGCCTCAAACAGGATGCAATCCTAACAGGGAAACCTTGATGAAAGCTGCCGTCGCCAGAAAGCCGCTGATCCGTGTCGCTGTGGTGGAGAGCGATCCCCTGCGCTTTGTAGGATTCCGCGCCCTCTTCGATACCGAACCTGATCTGGAGTTGGTCTCCGCTTCCCTGTCCGACCTTGGGCAGTTGCCCAACATCGACCTCGTTCTACTCGGCAATCGTGGGGGCCAGAACCTCTACGACATCATGGCCAGCATGAAAGCAGTCCGGCCCGACCTCCGCATCATCGTCACCGGTTCCGGCATGGACGACGAAAGCGTGCTCAAAGCCATCGCAGCTGGCGCCAAAGGCTACGTGGATGAAGCCGCCTCCGCCGCCGAATTCATACAAGCTCTCCGCATCGTCAATCAGGGCTCAGTCTGGGCTCCCCGCCGCGTCCTCTCAACCTTCATCGAACGTGTCAGCGCCTCTCCCGGCCGCATCTTCCCGGCTGGCCGCATCACCTTTACCGACCGCGAAAAAGAAGTCCTGGAAATGCTGGTAGCCGGCCGCTCCAACAAAGAAATCGGCTCCGCCCTGGGAATCGAAGAGCGCACCGTAAAAGCTCACGTCGCCAAACTGATGCGCAAAGTAGGCGTGCAGAATCGGATCGCCCTCTCCGTGCATGCCATCACTCATTCGCTGGTGACTGCGAAGTAGCTGTGCGGCCTGCGGACCGATCGGAGCAAACCCGCTTCTTGGACGGCACCTTTGGGAGAGCCGAACCCCCAGACGCCACAACCGAATGGCCTTCTGGGAGTTCTGCTTGCGCCAGCCCAATGACGCGCACCGCCGGTTGTTGGGATTCGCGTCTTCTAGGGTCGTTCGAAGGAGAAGACAGTATCTCCAGAATTGATTCCAAAGACGCCGGCTCCAAATCCGCTTGATATAGTCTTCAGACTGCCTTGCACTTGGACAAAGGATTGGCTGCTCGAGTCAAAGTGCCACATATGGCTGGACGTATCGATGATCCAAACGCCATCGCCGCCCGCCGAGACTTGAACGGTATTCCCTCCCACGCTGTTCATTGCGCCGTTTTTTGGATCGTAACGAAAGACGTTGTGGCAGATGTTCACGCCCCACACGTCATTCACTCCGACGGCGATCTGGCTCAGGGAGCCCGGAACTGACTGTGAACAATCTGGTGGCAAAGTTGAAGTGGAAGATATCGCCAGCGCTATTTAGTCCCCCACACGTCGCCTCCGCCGGTTGCGACCTGCGACAGGAGACCAGTGATTGCATCGAACCCGCTTGTGCAGTAGTTGTACCTGAAAATGGAGTCGGCGGAGTTGACGCCCCAGACTTCATAGGGATGGCAATCGTCCTGGTTGCCTATCACCAACAGCGATTTGCGAGAGCACACCCGCTACTTGATCGAAGACTTTGGTGGTGTAGTTGAACCTGTAAACGTAACGGTTACCGATATTCCCCAGACCTCGTCAAGCTGCGACAGGGTACCGCCGCCGACTGCGATCTGGACAAGCGACGCCTTGGCTATTTTGGCTGAAAGAGGCCGTGGTCGGGATGGTAGCGGCAGACATCGGCAATGGAGATCGAGCCAAAGACCTCATTTCGGCCAGCGGAAACACTAGATAGAGTGCCTGTAACCTGTTGAAAATGCTGTGCTGATGCCGGGACAACAAGCAGGCCCAGCAGGCTAGAACCAGAAGAACGATTGGACAAGCGGTTTTGCGCGACATAGGAATCTCCTCAAGGAATTTTTTTGTTTGCGGGGATAGCGGGCGTGGAAGCAAAGAAGCTTGTGGCTCCTCAGATTCTTCTTTGCCTGACTCAGCGGTCCGTGTGGAACAATCGTGATAAAATTCCGCTTAGTTCCTGGCCTGTGCCGTTCCACCACTCCCCACGCGGCAAACACTACTTTGCCGTGCTCCTCAAATGTCCTAAAATCGGCGTTCAAAAGTTCTCAAAAGTATCTAAAAACTCTGTTATGCCCAGCTCTAGCCAACAACTTGTACCGGTTCGGCGAATTCAGCCTGGACGCACAGGGCCGGGTGCTAAAGAGGGGCGCAGAGGCTGTGCCCCTGACCCGCAAAGCCTTCGATGCCCTATTCCTGCTGATTCAGAACGCAGGAAGGACTGTAACCAAAGACGAACTGATGGGGGCGGTCTGGCCGGGCAGTTTCGTGGAAGAGTCAAACCTGACGCAGACCATTTTCATGGTGCGAAAAGCGTTGGACGAGACGGCTGAACGACGCTACATTCTGACCGTGCAGGGCGAAGGCTATCGGTTCCTTCTTCCTGTTGCCGAAGGACATTGCAGAAGCCGGAGCGACAGGAGCAGCCGTTGACCTGGGGACTATGGAGAGGTTTGTCGTCCCTCCCATGCCGAGAGATGGGCACGAAATTCAATCGCAGTCGCACCTGCGAAGCTTGCGCGTTGGAGATCGGCTGTCATTGCCCTGGCCGCAGTTGCGTTCGTCCTCATAGCGGGGACTTCGCATCTGGATCTGGCGTTCAGGGAAGGGACAGCGGAGCAGCCTGGCAGAATCATGCTGGCGGTCCTTCCATTCCAGAATCTTACGGGCGATGCCGCGCAGGAGTATGTCAGCGATGGGCTGACTGAGGAAATGCTTACGCAATTAGGCAATCTCAATCCCCAGCGTATGGGAGTCATTGCGCGCACTTCCGTGATGCATTACAAAGACGCGCACACCCCTCTCGATCAGATCGGGCGCGAGTTGAACGTGCAATATGTACTTGAAGGAAGCGTCCGGCGCGAGTCAGAGCGTGTGCGTATCACCGCCCAGCTCATACAAGTTAAAGATCAGACCCACGTCTGGGCCCGTCAGTACGACCGCGAATTGAAAGACCTGCTTCCCCTCGAGGGTGAGGTTGCCCATGCGATCGCACAAGAGATTCAGCTTACGTTTGACGGCCGGAAGGAGGCTGAACACCAATCAGCAGTGTCGCAGCAAAGTTTCGAGGGTTACGATCTGTATTTGAAGGGGCTTTATTTTTTCAATAAACGGACGCCGGCAGACTTGCAAGAGGCGATTCAATATTTCCAGCAGGCTACCGCGAAAGACCCATCTTATGCGCCTGCGTATGCCGGACTGGCGAAAGGATACGCAATCCTCTCCGCATACAGCGGTCAGCCTGGATCAGAGTTCATGCCGAAGGCGCGCGCAGCGGCAATGAAGGCACTGGAAATTGATGCCAGCTCGTCGGAGGCGCACACCGCACTGGCCCTGATTATTCAAAACCATGACTGGGATTGGCAGACATCGGAAAAAGAATTCCGCCGGGCGATCGAATTGAATCCAAACGATGCGACTGCGCACCATTGGTATGCCGAGCATCTGATGTGGCGTGGACGGTTCGATGAGGCGCTTGAGCAAAGTGGGCGGGCTCAGTCAGCTGGATCCACTCTCATTGATTATCGCCGCGGATAACGGCGCAATCCTCTACTTCTCGCGCAAGTATGATGCCGCCATCGAAAAATGGCGTTCCGTACAGGACATGGACCCTGGCTTTATGCGTGCTCACCTCATCGAGGGGGCCTATGTTGAGAAAAGAATGTTCGCCGAGGCTCTGGCCGATAACGAAAAGGTGCGGCCAACAATTTCGGACGCGGCGTATTGGTCGTGGCGCGCATATATTCTTGGACGCGCCGGACAAATGACAGAGGCCCACTCGGCGATTCACAAGCTGCTGGAAACTGAGAAGAGCGGGGCCGTTGACCCGCCAATTGGCTTCGCGCAATCCTATGCGGGGACGGGAGACAAGGACCAAGCTCTCGCCTGGCTGGAGAAAGCGTATGCACAACGCTCGAACGGGCTTACATCGTTGAAGGTCGATCCCGCCTATGATCTAATGCGCGGCGATCAGCGGTTCGAGATTTGTTGCGCGTATTGGGTTAGACCGCTAGGACTGCCTCTCTTTCGGGCTAGGCACCAGCAACGGGAGGGGTTTTGCGCGACCGACCCAACATTGTGGCAACCAAATTCGCAACGCTTTGGCCATTTTGGTGGGTAGTCGCGACCATTGCCATAATGTCGGCATGACACCGACAATCGCGCGATCAAACATTTCTCTCGGTTACCGAAGTCTAGTGCCCCTGGTAATCTTGTCCGCTTTTGACCCACCGGCCGCATACTCGCTTCACCTACCACAGAACCTGGGAGACGGGGCTGGAAACGGAGATTAGGGTCGCCGATTTCAGCCCCGCATTTTTTTGCCTTCTCAACGTCTCCTCTCTGGTTGACCCCATCTCCCGCCTGGGCTGACCGCTCCACAAACCCCGCCACGTCCCTGCCCGCATCGAACGGAATTCAGGTACAACAAACCACCAGATCTCCCAAAAGAGTGCACGATGGAGGAAATATAAAAACTCGTTCTTTTGCTGCTCGCTTGTTTCCTGACCCCATTTACTTTCCGCCGAGACCGAAGAGGACACCAAGGCTTACGGACCGCGTCGAGGCAGCCGGCATGTGCTGGATGAAATTCAGGTCCGCGCCTGACAATCGGCATCCCGGAGGAAATTCTTGGCGCGGCCGAATGCGTTGCCGTGGTTCCGTCGCTGCTCAATGGCGGTTTCGTCGTCGGCGGCCGCTATGGACGAGGCGTCGCCAGTTGCCGCACCCCCAAGGGCTGGAGCGCTCCCGCCTTCTTTACCGTCGCCGGCGGCAGTTTCGGCCTGCAGATCGGCGGCCAAGCCACCGATGTCGTCATGCTCATCATGAACAAAGACGGCATGGAGAACCTGCTTTCCAGCCAGTTCGAACTGGGGGAGACGCAGCGTTGCCGCGGGGCCGGTTGGCCGCCACGCCGCCGCCGATACCGATTGGAAGATGCGCGCGCAAGTCCTGACCTATTCGCGTTCCCGCGGCCTGTTTGCCGGAGTCGAACTGAACGGGGCGGTCATCAAGCAGGATAAGAGCAGCACGCGCGACTTCTACGGGCGCATGGTGCCATTCAAGACTTCTCTCCGGGGAGAGATCGAAGCTCCCAAAGCGGCCTATCCCTTTCTGAGCACGTTAGCCAAGTGGGCGCAGCAGGCGGCTAAATAAAGTGCCCCTGGAGGGCGGGCGCTCCTTTTCGCGTTGCCGACGGTAGATGCGCCGGCAAGCGGGCGGAGCGGCCGCTCCCGGCATAAGCTCAGCGTGCGACAACGCCTCGAATACGCTCTCGTCTGGCCCTGGGTCAAGCTGCTCGGCCTGCTGCCCCGCCGGCTGGCACGGGCTGCCGGCATCACGCTCGGCCTCTTGGTCTATATGGTTCACGGACGCCTGCGCCGAGTCGGAATGCGCAACTTATCCCTCGCCTTCCCGGAAATGCCGGTACAAGATCGCCGCCGTCTGCTCCGCGGAGAATTCATTTCTCTCGGCCGTCAACTCGCTGAAGTCTGCCTCTTTCCCCGCTACACACAAGACAACGTTTCCCAGGTGGTCGTGTACGACGGTTTCGAAAATTTCGCGCAAGCCTACGCCCGGGGTAAGGGCGTTCTCTTTCTCACCGGACACGTTGGGGCCTGGGAAGTCTCCGCCTTCGCGCATTCCCTGCAGGGTCATCCGCTGGCCATCGTGATGCGCTCTCTCGACAATCCTTATATCGACGCCCTGCTGCACCGCTACCGCACCATGTACGGCAATCGCACGGTGGATAAGGATGATTTCGTGCGCGGGCTTTTATCCGCCATGAAGGCCGGAGAAACGGTGGGCATCCTCATGGATACCAATATGACCCCGCCGCAAGGCGTGTTTGTTGAATTTTTCGGCATTCCGGCTTGCACGGCCAGCGGATTGGCCCGCATCGCCCTGCGCACGGACGCCGCCGTGGTGCCCGGTTTCACGGTGTGGGATGCGAGCCGGCAAAAATACATATTGCGCTTCGACCCCGCAGTGGAACTGATTCGCTCCGGTGATAACGAAGCCGACATTGTCGCCAACACGGCCCAATTCACAAAAGTGATTGAAACCGTCATCCGCCAGTATCCCGACCAGTGGCTATGGGTTCACCGCCGCTGGAAAACCCGCCCCCAGGGCCAACCGCCCCTGTATTGATATTGATGGTATTCAAGGTATCGATCGGTACTGATCGCCTGGCGGGGGCGACGCTGAGCGCCCCGGTTCGAAATCGACAAAACTGCCGCTGCTCCCATGGTGCACATCGGCTCTGGAAAAGCGACAATAGACAGCCATGAAGCAAACCTTGCGCCATTTAGCCGAAAAGCTAGGCTGCCGCGTCCTGGGAGACGACGCCGTCAATGTGAACCACGTCTCCAGCCTGAAATCCGCCACCAGTGAGAGCCTGGTCTTCGTTGAGGATGCCCAATATCTGCAGCCAGCTCTGCGCTCACAGGCCGCCGGCCTGATTGCGGGAGACTTTGCCGCGAGCGTGAGTACGACGAAACCCATTCTGATTTCGGCACAGCCGCGGCTGAGCTTCGCGCGAGCCGCGAAGCTGCTGCGCGATCCCGAGCCAAAGCGTGCAATTCATCCCTCCGCCCTGGTCGCCGCATCCGCGCAGATTGGAGAAAACGTCGCCCTCGGGCCGCGAGCGATTCTCGGCGACTATGTGCGCGTAGGCAATGAAACCAAAATTGGGGCTGGGGCAGTCCTCGGAGAACATGTGCAGATCGGCGCTCAATGCCGCATCGACGCCAACGTTACCATCTATCGAAACACAGTCCTCGGCGACCGCGTAATCGTACAAGCGGGCGCCGTTCTCGGAAGCGAAGGCTTCGGTTATGTTCGCGATTCCGTCAGCGGACGATTCGAGCAGTCCCCGCAAGTCGGACGACTGGTGATCGAAGATGACGTTGAAATCGGCGCCAATTCCACCATTGACCGAGGGGCGCTCGATGAAACCCGAATCCGCCGCGGGGCGAAAATCGACAACCTGGTGCACATCGGCCACAACTGCCAAATCGGAGAAAACGTGATCGTCGCCGCGCAAACCGGTCTTTCCGGCAGTGTGACCATAGAGGACGACGTAATCATGGGGGGACAAGTCGGCATTGGCGATCACGCCCGCGTCGAATCCGGCGCCATGCTGGGAGGACAATCCGGCATTCTGCCGAAGAAAGTGCTGCGCGGCAAAGGCGTCGTGTTCTGGGGCACACCCGCCCGCCCGGTCAAGGAGTATCTTAAAGAGTTGGCATTTCTCTCAAGATCGGCGAAGAAGGACCGACTTTAAACTGTCGTGACGCGGATCGCCGGTGCGAAGCAGCAGCTACTCCAATGCCCGTTGTCGTCGTCGGTGGCCACTCTCGTAGCGTGGGCAAGACCAGCGTGGTCGCCGGTCTGATCGCCGCCTTGCCCGCATTCCATTGGACGGCGCTGAAAATCACGCAATACGGACACGGCGTCTGTTCGGCAAACGGCGAACCCTGCGACTGCGTGGCGGCTGATCATTCCCTCGCGGTGTCGGAGGAAAAAGACCGCTCCGGAGAATCCGATACGTCGCGCTTTCTGACCGCCGGCGCCGATCACTCCTGGTGGATTCGCACCCAGCAAGGCCATCTCGCCGAGGCCATGCCGCGCGTGCGCAAAATATTGGCTGGCAGCCAGAACGCGATTGTTGAATCGAACAGCATCTTGCGCTTCCTGAAACCGGATCTGTATCTGACCGTGCTCGACCCGGCGACGGCAGATTTCAAAGCGTCGGCGCAGAGCTTTCTCGATCGCGCAGATGCCGTTTTATGGCACAGCCACGAGACGGTCGCAGATCCGGCCTGGAAGACTGTCTCTCCGAAGGCCGCCAGCCACAGTATCGTCTTTCCCATCCAACCGCCAAACTATGTAACGCCGGCCATCATAGACTTCGTGCGCCAGCGCCTTCAATCACGGGGATAGGTCCGCACACGTTCGCAATATTCTTGGCCCGAGTCATTTATAGCCCGGGTCATTTATAGCCTCGATCAATCGCCGACTGGCGATCCGGTTTTGATGTCGACCGCTTTGTCGTCTTCAAACCTGACTTGCAGCGGCTTGCCGCCGTTGGCGTAACGCAGGGTTCGAGAGCCGTAATCGCCCGAACCCTCAGGGACTCCCACGCCGACCGCGAAACTAGTCTGTAATTCACTCATGCCGGGTAGCACTTCATGGGCGTCGATCTTGCTCCAAATATCCGCCGGCCAGTGCTTGTAGAGCACATGCGGATCATCGATAAAAAACATGTTGTCGGAGTAAATTCTAAAGTCGCCGCCCTTCTCCGCTCCAATCGGAACCGCGTAACCTTTTCCGGCGAGCGAAAAGCAGGCCATCACCTGCTTTGTCCCCGGATCCTGTGGTGGAGTTGCAATCACCACGTCTTGAATGGTGAGCTTCAGAAGAGGCGGCAGTGTTCCCGCCTCGTGCCTGAAATCAGCCCTGCGATCTTCCCGATCATAGGGATAGTAAGTCAACTGATAGCCGAGCCTTACCCAAACCGGTTGGGCCGTCAACTGGTGCGCCGACCGCAGATCGTAGGGATGCAGCTTCCGGGGCGCAACATAGTAGTCGGCCTTAAGCCGGACATCCCGCGGGGCCGCGACTTCCTGCGTCATCGCCTCATGGCGTTCGTACAAGATGTAAGCGGCGCGGCTGCCGGCTAGAACAATTGCAGCGGCCGTAAAAATCTGCAGTTTCTTCTTAAATTCCGAATCCGTAGCCATGTTTTAAACATGCATCGACTAACTGTGTGAACTTTGGAAACCTCTGGCGCGCCCCAACCCATATGATTCGCTCCCCAATGATTCCCTCGCCAATGATTCCCGCACCAATGATTCCCGCACCAACGACTCCCGCACCAACGACTCCCTCGCCAACGATTCGCTATAGAATGTAAACAGCTGCTCCCACATCAGCACCCGGTAAAGCGGCAAAGGAAACTTTTCATGCCTATCGCCCAGGACGACGTTCTGAACGCGCTCAAGCAATGCTACGATCCCGAAATTCCCGTAAACATCGTCGATATGGGCCTGATTTACGAAATCCGCTTCGACGAAGTTTCCGACGGCCAGCAGGATGTGACCGTGGATATGACCCTCACCTCCCAAGGATGCCCGGAGCACGTAAACATCAGCGCACAGGTTAAATCACGAGTCGAGCAATTACCCGGAGTCCGCAACGCCAATGTAAATGTCGTCTGGGAACCCGCTTGGACCCCCGAGCGATTGAGTCCCGACGCTCGTAAACAATTGGGCATCGAATAGGGGCGATGGGTTTTGCCCGATCACCCACGAACTGCATCAGAATTCTCCCAACTCCTCAAACGCCCGAGCCGCGCGCTTTTCCGCCAACTCTTCAATTTTGCCGCCGATCTTGATTGCCAAATCCAAAAACCGCGTTCCTTCCCGCACATAAGAAGGCAGCTCTTCGCGAATGCGTAAAAACTGCTCGGGATACTCTGAGGCAAGCACCGCCAATCCCACGCTGCCCACCAGCACCGACGCCGGACGCCTGCCTTTCAGCAGCAGCATCACAGACGTCGCCGCCGTTCCTGCAATTACCGCGCGCTTCCAGGTCTCCATGTTGTCTCCTTGAGCCCGCTCGGTGCTTCCGGCGACGGGTCTCGTCGCCGTGCCGGCAGGGATTCCAAAAAAACGGCCCCTTTACGATATACTTCCGCCCAACTTCAATGCGCCCTATTTTTATCATGCGGTTGAGTATGATGCGATGCCGCTTCCTGCTGTTTTCCACTTTAACGTTGTTCTCGCTGCTCTGCGGGCTCTTCTATGCGAGCGTTGCTGCCGCCCAAAGCAAGCCCCGGGCGCGTGATCTGGGCGTCCCGTTCGACGGCAACCCCGGCCCGAACAACGCCATCACGGACGTCAAGGGCGTTGAAGTGGGCCATGCCACGCTGATTTCCGGTAGCGGCAAGCTCAAAGTGGGAGAAGGTCCAATCCGCACCGGCGTTACCGCTATTCACCCCCGCGGCAAACAAGCCAACGACTCCGTATTCGGCGCTTGGTTCACACTGAACGGCAACGGGGAAATGACCGGAACGACTTGGCTCGAAGACTCCGGATTCCTCAACGGACCCATCATGATCACCAACACGCACAGCGTCGGCGTTGTCCGCGACGCCGTTATCGCCTGGAAAGTGAAGCATGGCGAGCCCGATATGGAAGGGTATTGGTGGTCCCTGCCCGTGGTCGCCGAAACCTGGGATGGGTATCTCAATGACATCAACGGATTCCACGTGAAACCGGAAGATGCGTTCCATGCCCTGGAGTCGGCCCACAGCGGCCCGGTTGAAGAGGGCAACGTCGGCGGCGGAACGGGCATGATCTGCAACGAGTTTAAGGGGGGAATCGGAACCTCTTCGAGGGTATTGGATGCGAAAAAAGGAGGATACACCGTAGGAGTATTAGTCCAGTGTAACTACGGGCGTCGCGACCAACTTCGCATCGCCGGAGTGCCGGTAGGTAAGGAAATACCCGAGCACCCCGCCTACGGCGCAGACGACGATACCGGTTCCATCATCATTGTGGTCGCGACCGATGCGCCGCTGATTCCAACTCAACTGAAACGGCTCGCCCGCCGCGCATCTCTTGGCCTGGGCCGTGACGGCAGTTACTCGGGCGATGGGTCCGGCGATATCTTCGTCGCTTTCTCGACGGCGAATCCCGGCGCGGCCTCAAGTGCGGGAGTTCGCGACCTGAAAATGCTGCCCAACGACAACCTTGACCCCCTGTTCCTCGCCACTGTGCAGGCGACCGAAGAGGCTATCGTCAACGCCATGATAGCCGCCGAAACCATGACCGGCGTTGACGGCCACACTGCCATCGCCCTGCCGCACGACCGCCTGCGGGAAGTCCTGCGGAAGTACAACCGTCTGACGAAGTAGAATGTGGGCTTGGACCTGTCTCGCGAACTTCGTCGTAGGCAGTTGAGTTACCTTCGCTGCCCAACCAACGCTTATCCGCATCCGCGTGCGCGGGGTTATAATGAAATGAGTGAAATCCTATAAAATCCAGCGCATCAAGGGTGGCATGAGGTTCAACTGCACGAACTGCGCCCACAGCGTGAGTACGCTCGAATTCGACGCTAAAGGCGGCAACCTCCGTACCCAGGCAGCCACCGCAATCAACGCTCACGCCAGCACGGCACACCGCGCGCCCATGATCATTACGCCGGCGGACGGGCAGCAGCGTAGCTGGCGCTGAGACCTCAGTATCCGCCAAAAACCTTCAGTTCTGAACCGCCCGATCTGTAATCTCCAAGCCCTTGTCGATAATCGCAAATGCTTCCCGCATCTGCTGTTCGTCAATACAGAGTGGAGGATTGGTAAAGAAAGTGTTCCAACGGACAAACGTGTAAAGGCCATTTTCGCGAAAGAATTTACCCAGCGCGATCATTTCTTCAGAAGTGCCATTGAAGGGAGCCATGGGCTGCCGCGTCGTCCGGTTGCGAACTAACTCGACAATCCCAAACAGTCCGATCGAGCGCACCGCTCCGACCGAGGGATGCCTGGCCTGGAGATCCGAGGAAAGCGTCTTTAAAGCGCACCCATTTCCCGCGCATTCTCGATCAGATTGTCTTCCTCGTAGACGCGAATATTTGCCAGAGCCGTGGCGCATCCCATGGGGTGGCTGTTGTAAGTAAGTCCACCATAGAACACTTTATCGTCAAAGTGGCGGGCAATATGTTGCCGCATGCCGACAGCACCCAGCGGGATATAACTCGAAGTAAGTCCCTTCGCCATGCAGATCAGATCGGGAACCACCTTCCAATGATCGACGGCAAACCATTCTCCGGTGCGCCCAAAGCCCGACATGACTTCATCCGCAATCATCAGAATTCCGTACTTATCGCAAAGCTTGCGCACTCCCTCAAGATATCCATCGGGCGGAATCAGGATGCCGTTCGTTCCGGTTACCGGCTCCAGAATAAATGCCGCAATGGTATGCGGCCCTTCCATCTGCATCGTCTCTTCAATGGTGGCGAGGGAAGCTTCGGCAGATTCCCATCCACGCTCTATGCCATGATAGGGATCCAATACGCGCACCACGCCCGGAAGCCCCGGTTCAACCGCCCAGCGCCGAGGATCGCCGGTCAGGCTGATGGCGCCGGCCGTGGCTCCGTGGTAGGAGCGATAGCGCGCCAGAATTTTGTGGCGTCCGGTAAAAAACCGCGCGATCTTTATTGCGTTCTCGTTAGCCTCCGCGCCGGCGTTGGTAAAGAAGAAGGTATCGATATCGCCGGGCGTGATCTCCGCCAGCTTTGCTCCCAGGCGCGCTCTCGCCTCGGTGGCCATGAATGGATTGGCATAGGCCAGCACGGAAGCCTGCTCCGTGATAGCCCGAATCACGCGCTCATCGCCATGTCCGATGTTCACCGACATCAATTGACTGTTAAAGTCGATGAAGCGCTTCCCTTCCGGCGTCCAGAAATAGATTCCCTTCGCCCGGGCCACCGGAATGGGATCGACCTTGGACTGCGCCGACCACTCGTACAAGCTGTGTTTCTTGCTAAGATCGACAATTTCCCGTCCCGTCATAGCCGGGCTCGCGGTCGCAGTGGTCATTTGGACAAACTCCTTTTCGGGTTAAGCATTTTGCAGTACACCGTGAAGGGCGTGACTCGTATCAGAACTTGCGCGAGTGCTCTTTAGCCCAGCGCTCGACCACAATTTTCTTCTCCGTGTAGAACTCGACCGCGTCCCGGCCCTGAGCGTGCATAATCCCGAAGAAACTATCTTTCCATCCGCTGAAGGGAAAGTATGCCATTGGCGCAGCAACACCGATATTGATTCCGATATTCCCCGCCGGAGTCTCATGCCGGAAACGCCGCGCCGCCGATCCGCTCGAGGTAAACAGCGAAGCCTGATTACCAAACGGACTCCGTGCCACCAAATCCATGGCGTCGTCGATACTGTCGGCGTGAACCAGGCTCAGCACCGGGCCAAAGATCTCGGTGTTCGTAAGTTCACTTGCCGCGGGCACGCCATCGAGCACGGTGGGCTTCAAAAAGTTTCCCTCGTGATTCCTCTCAAATTTGGGGTTGCGTCCGTCGAGAACCACTTTCGCTCCGTCGCGGGCCCCCACGCCGATCAGATTCTGGATCCGCTCCTTGCTCTGGGCCGTAATGACGGGCCCCATCTGAACACCTTCGTCCAGTCCGTTGCCCACTCGCAAATTCGCCGCCGAGTCGGTGATGGAGTCACGAAAGGTCCGCTGCGCTTCACCAACCGTCACCGCGACCGAAACCGCCAGGCAGCGTTGTCCCGCGCAGCCAAACGCGCTGTCGGAGATAATCTGCGTGGCCATCTGCATGTCGGCGTCCGGCAAAACCACGACGTAATTCTTGGCTCCGCCCTGGCATTGCGCCCGCTTCCCATTCGCGCCGGCGCGGGCATAGATGTAACGCGCTACTGGAGTCGATCCGACGAAGCTGATCGCTCGGACTGCGGGATGATCGATCAAAGTATCGACCGCGACCTTGCCCCCATTCACCAGGTTGACCACGCCCTTCGGAAGACCGGTTTTCGCGAGCAGTTCAAACGCCAGCTTCATGGTGAGGGGCACGCGCTCTGACGGTTTGACGATCAGTGTGTTTCCGCAGGCGATCGCGTAGGGCAGGAACCAAAAAGGAATCATCCCGGGAAAATTGAACGGTGTAATCGCCGCCACAACTCCGAGGGGCTGCCGGATCATCGTCTCGTCGATGCCACGCGCCACGTCCTCCAGGTTGTAACCCTGCATCATCATGGGAATACCGCAAGCCACCTCGACATTCTCGATGGCGCGCCGCATCTCGGCTTTGGCCTCGGCCAGCGTTTTGCCGTTCTCCTGCGTGATGGCACGCCCGAAATCGTCGAGATGTTCTTCCAGCAGCATCTTCAATTTGAACAACGGCTGGATGCGATCTTCCGCCGGCGTGCGCCGCCACTCGGGATACGCTGCCTGTGCCGCGTCGATCGCGCGTGTAACTTCCGCCGCATCCGCTATCGGCACATGGCCCAAAACCTCAGCGGTTGCGGGATTCAGCACGTCCAACCACTCTGCCACGCGGGATTCAACCCACTGGCCATTGATAAATTGCGGAATTCTTGTTGCAGCAGGTGCGAGGACACTCATAGATCAACCCTTTCGCAATTCGCGAAGAATGCAAAACAGAAACACTCGGTGACATCGAACTCTGGAATAATCGCCGCCGGCCCGGATTCTCACCGCGACAGTCTTTAACTTAGTTGCGCGGTCAGCGCGCCTTTCTTTTCGGCGACATGCCCCAAGCCGGCTTCGAGGACATCCATCGCTTCGTCCATCTGCGCGTCGGTAATTACCAGCGGCATAAGCAGGCGAATTACGTTGCCATACGATCCGGCGGTAATAGTCACCACGCCATGCTCGTAGCAATATTGTGACACTTGTTTAGTCTCTTCGTCAGCCGGCTGCCGGGTCGACTTCGAGCGGACCAGTTCGATGGCCTGCATTGCGCCGAGGCCGCGAACCTCGCCAATCAGATCCCATTGATCCTGCCATTTCGCGGCCCGCTTGCGGAAACGTTCGCCGAGCACATTGGCGCGGGCGCAAAGATTGTCTTTTTCTATGATGTCCAGCACCGCCAGCGCCGCTTCGCAAGCCAACGGATTGCCGGAGAACGTGCCGCCCAGTTGGCCGATACCGGGCGCGTCCATAATCTCGGCCCGCCCCGTGACAGCGCCCATGGGTAAACCGCCGGTAAGCGACTTGGCCATAGTGACCAGGTCGGGATTCAGCCCCAAACGCTCGCAGGCAAACATCGCGCCGGTACGGGCAAAGCCAGTTTGCACTTCATCAGCAATCATCAGAATCCCATGCTTGCGGCAAATCGACTGCAACGTGGGATAGAACTCCGCCGGCGGAGTTATAAATCCGCCCTCACCCAGAATCGGCTCCACCACCGCTGCCGCCACGGATTCTGCCGCTACCACGCGCTTAAAAGTGTCCTCAATGTGCCGCGCGCAATACACTTCGCATGAGGGGTAAGTTTTGGAATACGAACAGCGGTAACAATAAGCATAAGGAATGCGATACACCTCGGCGGGAAACGGCTCAAACCCGGCCTTGTAAGGATGCGTCTTACTGGTCGCCGCCATCGCCATGTAAGTGCGTCCATGAAATGCATCCTCGAAACAAAGGATCGCCGGCCGCTTGGTATAACTCCGCGCAATCTTGATCGCGTTTTCCACCGCTTCCGCCCCGGTATTCACCAGCACAGTCTTCTTCGGCCCTGCGCCGGGCGCAAGAGCGTTAAGCCTCTCACAGACCGCAATGTAACTCTCGTAGGGCAGAACATTGAAGCTGGTGTGCAGAAAGCGCTCCAGTTGCCGTCGAACGGCGTCCAGCACACCCGGCGCGCGATGTCCGATATTGAGGCAGCCAATGCCGCCGGCGAGATCGATAAACCGGTTGCCGTCGACATCTTCGACGACCGCCCCTTCCGCCCGGGCTATGAAAACAGGGGTGGCGTGAAAAGCCGCCCGCACCACGGCAACCTCTCGCCGTTTCATAAGCGCCTGCGAGCGCGGTCCCGGAATCGGAGTTTGTACTCGAATCGTAGCCATAATTCAGTTCTCAGTGACAGTTCGCCTAAAAAGCTTTAATACCAACCTATGGGCGCCTCGTTTAAATTGATATATACCTGCTTGGTTTCGAGATACTCCTCGATGCCCCATGGCCCCAGTTCTCGCCCGAATCCGGATTGTTTATACCCGCCCCAGGGCGCTTCCACATACGTCGGTTGCATATGATTGACCCAGACAATTCCTGCGCGCAAGGCCTTCACCGCACGCATCGCCCGGAAAATATCGCGCGTCCAGACCGCCGCCGCCAGGCCGTAGGGAGTGTCATTCGCAATCTTCAGGGCGTCTTTTTCGTCATCGAACGGAATCACTGTTGCCACCGGGCCAAAGATTTCCTCCCGAGCAATGCGCGCACTGTTATCCACGTCAAAAAAGATAGTGGGCTGAACATAGTAACCCTTGGCGAACTTAGGGTCGCGACCGCCGCCCGACGCTAGCTTGGCTTCCTTCTTACCTAACTCAAGATAAGAACACACCCGGTCATATTGTTCCTTCGAAACCAGGGCTCCCATCTTCGTCTCGCGGTCGAGCGGAGGACCGACCTTCACCTGCTTCGCTTTCTCGGTCATCGCTTCCACAAACTTGCCATAGATGGATTTCTGCACCAGAATACGGCTTCCCGCGGAACAGACTTCGCCCTGATTGATGAACACTCCAAACAATGCGCCATCAATGGCGGCTTCAAAATCGGCATCGGCAAAGAAAATGTTGGGCGACTTCCCTCCCAATTCCAGCGTCACCCGCTTTACCGTGTCCGCTGCTTCTTTCACGATGATCTTGCCGACCGCCGCCGAACCGGTGAAGGCAATCTTACTTACGTCGGGATGCCTCACCAAAGGGGAACCGCAGGCTTCGCCGAACCCTGTAATCACGTTCACCACGCCCTTCGGCAACCCAACTTCATCGAACCACTTCGCCATTTCCAGCAAGGTCAGCGGCGTCTGCTCCGCTGGCTTAATAACGCACGTGCAGCCCGCCGCCAGCGCGGGAGCCAGCTTCCACGCCGCCATGGTCAAGGGATAATTCCAGGGAATAATCTGGCCTGCGACGCCCATCGGCTCTTTCAGCGTCAGACTCATGGCATTGTCGGGGACGGGGTTGACATACCCGACAACCTTGGTAGCCAGTCCACCGTAATATTCGAAACAAGTCGCCACGTCGTTGATGTCGAACTCCGCCTCGACAATCGGCTTGCCCGAGTTACGGCATTCGAGTTCCGCCAGCATCGCCTGGTTCTGGCGCACTTTTTCAGACAGGCGGAAAAGCACGCGTCCGCGCTCCTGCGCCGTCGTTGTCGCCCAGGGACCCTGTTCAAAGGCCGCCTTGGCCGCCGCAACCGCCCGGTTCACATCTTCCGCGTTGCCCTCCGCGACCTGCGCAATCACTTCTTCAGTCGAGGGATCGTACACGGGAAACGTCTTGGACGACTTACTGGGAACCCACTCACCGTTGATCAGCATGTCGTAAGTCTTGACATCAGTCTTAGCGTCAGTCTTAACATCAGTCGTAACCCCACCCGGCATAATTCCTCCATGAAACTGGCTTGTGTGGAAACGAGCGCGTCGCCCGTACAAGCCGAACGATTTTCACAACACAGGCCTGGTCGCACGAATGGCTAAGTCGCTCTCGCACCTTGTATCTGCGGCTCTTTCAAACGCCCGTACACAAAAAAGAAGAACGCCGCGAGGGCCAGAAAAAACAACGTAAAGCCGAACATCTTCGCCTCATACTTCCAGACCGATGTGATCTGTTTGGCTGGAAAAAACGCCAGCGCGATTCCCAGTGCGGTCGTCACAAAACCGAAAAAACCGGAAATCATCAGCGTAACGCGGCTGTAGCGCGACCCTGCGAGGTCGCCTCCGACGGCAAATTTCAGCAACGCAGCAAACACGTAAAGGAACGGCACCAGTTGCAACACGACGGCTAGCGACAGCATGGTCTGGAACGCTTCCTGCACTCCACCCGACGCCAGGAAATTAATGACGATCAATACCAGCGAAACCACTGCCTGCACGATCAATGCGGCGTAAGGGGTGCGGTACGTGGGATGAACTTTCCCCAGCCACGCCGGCATATAGGAATCGAGTCCGGCGACAAACGGAATTCGCGCCGAGCCGCCCATCCAGGCGGACCCGATCCCCGCGATCGAAAGGCTCAGCATCAAGGCAAATGGAGTTACAATCCAAGCCACGCCCACTTTTCCCGCCATATGGCTGACCGCCTGCACGATTCCCTGGAGCACGCTGATATCGTTTTTGCCCACCGCCACGAGCAGGGTGAGTGTGGCTCCGATATAGAGTAATCCCGAGGCCACTCCGCCCCATGCCACCGCGCCCGGCAGCGTCTCCTGCGGATCCTTGATTTCGTCGCCCATTACCGAGGCGAGTTCCAGTCCCACCAACCCAAAGCAAATCACGCCAAACGAATTCAACACAAACCGCGGGTCCGGGGGAATTCGGAAATCAGCACCGGTCACGGTGGTCCCGAAGCGCGACCACACTGTCACTCCCAAACCGATTAACACCGCCGCCGCAATAAACGTGCCAATCGCACCCAGGTTGTTGAGCCACTTCCCCACTCCCAGGCCCACAATGTTGACCGCCGTCAGCAGGATCAGGAGCGCCACGGATGCCGTCATCGCAAAAGTCTTATTGTCCGCCAGCCCGGCATGGCCGGAGCCAAGGGCGAAAACGGTAACTCCGACGAAATACAGCATCACGGTCGGTACATACAACATGTTATTAGTCCAGTAACACCATCCCGACAGAAAACCATGGAAGTCGCCGAATACCTCTTTCGCCCACAAATACACTCCGCCTTCGCCCGGATAACGGTGCGCCAACTCGATCACCGCAATGCCTTGCGGCCAGAAAAACAACAGCAACGAGACGAGCCACAGCCATACGGTGACGCCACCATTGGCCGCAATGCTGGGAACTACATTGAGGTTGAATACCGCGACCACGAAGAGCAGCACCAGGTCGAAGCGTCCTAGAACTCGCTTGAGGTGGGGCTGGCTCCCGTCGGTAGTGGACACAGTGGCTCCTGATGCTGACCCTGATGGCCGAGCTTTGCCGGGCGGGGCAGCCGAGGGCGGACCGGACGGTCCGCCCTTAATACGATGCTGTGTTAGTGTGCCGCTAAAGCGCCCAGACGCTCGTGCTGCGCAACCGCCAGCGCCGGGGCCACATCCGCAAACGCCGCCAGGTGCTGCTCAATATCGGCTTCGGTGTGTTGCACGGAGATGGTCCACTGCTCGTCCCACCAGTAAGGCTGCGCCATCACTCCGCGGTTGACCATGCTGAACCAGTAATGCCGCCATAAGTCGACATCGATTGGCAGCCAGTCGCGGTAGTTCCGAATTTCCCTGGGATAGAGCATGAGCGCGCCATTGGCCCCGGCGCTTGCGATATAGCCTTGCAGGCCGACCTTGGCAATGGTTTTCTTGTATCCTTCAACAAGCTTGTTACTAAGTTTGTCAATGAGCGAGTAATTTGCCCGCGTAAGCACCTCGCGGAAGGTGGCGAGGCCCGCCGCCATGGAAATCGGATTGGTGTTGTAAGTGCCGCCATGAAACACTTTGTGGTCGGCGATCAGGTTCATCACCCGCTTGTGGGCGCCAAACGCGGCCAGGGGAAAGCCGCCGCCGATCGACTTGGCCAGACAGATCATGTCGGGGGCCACGCCAAAGTATTCTGAAGCGCCACCCCAGCACAGCTTCGCGCCGGTCTTCACTTCGTCAAAGATCAGCAACGCGCCATGCTTGTCGCATAGCGTTCGCAGGCCTTCGATGAAACCCTTCTGCGGCATGCACAACCCAACGTTCATCATGATGGGCTCAAGAATCACCGCCGCGATTTCGTTCGGATTCTCACGGAAGCGCCGCTCCACCGTTTCCAGGTCATTAAAAGTGGCGATCTGGACGTTGGCGATGCTCGCCTTCGGCACTCCGCCCCCGCCCGGAACCGGCTTGGGATTCTTGATGTCGCCAAAATCGTCCTGCGGGGGATGCGGCTTCACGCTCACCAGAGCCGCATCGTGCAACCCGTGATAGCCGCCTTCGAACTTGATGATCTTGTCGCGCCCGGTCGCGGCGCGTGCCAGGCGAATGGTATGCATAGTCGCTTCGGTGCCGCTGTTGCCGAACCGGCACATCTCCACCGGAAAGCGCGTGCAGATTTCCTCCGCGAGTTCCCACTCCATATTGTGTGGCATGCCGTAAGCCGTGCCCTTGTGAAGGCGGCCTTCCACCGCCTTAATCACCGCGGGATGCGAATGCCCGGCCATCAGCGTGCCGAAGCACAGATTGTGGTCGAGATATTCGTTGCCATCGAGATCGCGAAACCTGGCGCCCGACGCCTCCGAAACAAAAATCGGATAAGGATCGTAAGCACGATAATTACTAGCCACGCCCAAGGGCAGGCGTTTGAGGTTTTTCTTGTGCGCCTCAGCGGACTTCGGAGTACGGCGCTCGAACGTGTCGAGCTCTTTTTGCAATGCGGGGTACATCGTGATTCTCCAATAGGACTCAGGCCGGGTCGGCCATTAGATTAGATCCGGGGCGGCGCGAACCGCCCGGGAATGGAACTTTAATATTCTATTCTTTCCAGTCGCGTTTTCGCGCTAGAAGTAAAACTTCAACGCGAACTGCGCCAGACGCGGCGCCTTCACCTCAGTCACCTGACCAAACTGCGAGCCGTCCGTGCTGTCACCGTCCGGATTATAGAACTGGGTATGATTGAAGACATTGAATAGCTCGGCGCGAAATTCAAAGTGCATCCGTTCGTTAATCGGGATGAGCTTGATGGCGGAGAAATCGGTTTCACTGATTCCGGGCCCGCAGCAGATGGTGCGCGGAGCGTTGCCCACTCGCCCGAGCAGACTTGGATCGTAGCACCCTGGATAAGGACTGCCGCCGCACGTGGGGTCTCCAGTGTTCTCGGTGAATATCTGCGGGTTAAAGTAGTAGCCGTGATTCTTCTGCGGACTCTGAATTTTAAAAGGCGCCACCTGATCCGGTTCGCCCGGCAGTTCGAAGTCGAAGCTGTTCATCAACTCGTTATCCGCTTCCGACTTTATGCGAATGGGAAATCCGGTCTGGTAAGTCGTGATCCCGGATACCGCCCAGTCGTCAAGCAACTTCCCGGCAAACCCGCTGAATTTCCTCACCGGCAGCACCCAGTAATAACTGATGACAAAACGATGCTTCGCGTCGAACAGGGATAGCGCGTTGTTATTAGCACCCGGCAGCGGGTTCAGTATCCCCTCAAAGCTGGATGCCTGGTCGATCGACTTGCTAAAGGTGTAAGCCGCCGTAAATTGCAGTCCCTGGGCAAACCGCTTATCCAGAGACATCTGCAGGGAGTTATAGGCGGATCCCGCAATGGTGTCCTGGGCAAAAATGCTGCTATAGACGGGAATTCCGCTGGCCGGGCATCCGTTGCCAGTTGTGGGATCGCATTGGGGTGAAGAGTAGGGCCGCAGGCCAACGAAATTCAGGGTTTGACCGGTTCCGGTCACAATCGTGCCGTTCGGCATATGGAAGGGAAAGCCATTCGGCACGGTCACGGTGAAAGCGCTATCCTCCCCAAATTGGGCGCAGGTGCCAGCACCATCGAGCGTGTTGATGTCGAGGCAGGTCTGCGGGTTTGAGTAATTCACGTCATGCGTTGCCAGCAGACGATGCCCTTGTGTCCCCACATAGCTGACCTCAAGCTTCATGTCGCGAGTAAGCTCACGCTCAATGGTCAGGTTGTACTGCGCGGAGTACTGCGTTCGCATGTGCGGCTGGAAATCGCCAAACAGGTCAATCGGCTCGAAGATTGCCCAGTCCTGCGGTGTACCACGCTTCGGGCTGATAATTCCGTTGAAGGGATTCAAGTAGGTCAAGCCGTTTCCGGTTCGCGTGTCGTAGCCTTGATCGGCGAAAGGAAGATTGAACTGCGTCTCGTCGACAAACGTGCTGCCGCCAAAAGGTGGCTCAGCACCGAACTGTTCCAGCACTAACTGCTCCACCGGGTTATAAAACAGGCCCCAGCCCGCCCGAATGCTGGTCTTACCGGAGCTGCCCGGGCTCCAGGCAATGCCGAGCCGGGGAGCGAACGCCTTGTAGTAGGTCTGGGTCATTCCGGCGGGAATTCCGGCGTCCCCAGGCACCACCAATCCGATTGCGTCCTGCGACGTGCAGTCGGTATTGGGACCGCCGCAGGGATAGATCGTCGATTGCTGGCCCGGCCGGAAGGTTTCGACGTGCTGCGCTTTATCCGCCAACGGGGTATCTAGCTCCCAGCGCAATCCATAATTGAGAGTCAGATTTGGCTTTATCTTCCAGCTGTCCTGGGCATAAAGGTAAAAACCGGTATTGCGCACGTTCTCAACCTGGGCGGAACCCTGGCCGAATTGATCAGGCAAGCCAAGCAGATAGTTGGGATAAAGATTCTGGCTGCCGTCAGCATTGTAAGCTTCGGGATCGTTCGGCCCTCCACCGTAATAGTCGAAAGTCCCGTTGACGTTGTAATAAAGGAGTTGGTCGAAGCGTTGGCGACGTACATCAACGCCAAACTTAAACGTGTGATTTCCGGAAACTTTGGTCAAGCTGTCCGCCCACTGGAACGAATTCCCCACCTGCGGAAGCTCACCTTCGGCGTCGTTGCCCAGGGAAAATCCGCCGGCCACCGAGATGGAGGGAAGTCCCTCCCGGTTCGGACCAAGATAAGGATGAATCCCGAACTGACTGCCATTGGGATCTGTCGAACCGTCACCATAAAAACAAGGTACCGGTCCGGTAACCGAGGTGAGCCACGCGGGCGCGGGAGGACAGGAGTTTTGCACTAATTCGGTGTTCGCCGGATGCTGGAAGGTCTTTTGGCCCTCGCGGTTGTAGTTGAACCGGAACTCGTTCACCGTACTGTTATTGATCGTCCAGGTGTGCGAGATGTTCCATTGCTGGAACCGTTCCGCGATGACGCTGCCAAAGCCGGGAACGTCTGCTCCCGTCAATTCAAAATTGGCAAAAGGCTGCACGGTGTGATCGTCGTTGAAATAGTAATAAACGCTGAGGTTTTGTTTATCATTGATCCGGTGGTCAAACTTGACGGTGAACTGATCTCCGCGGATGGGTTCGGTCGGCACAGTTGTAATCAACGTGCCGTTGTTCGGTGCGAGTGGAACAAACTGCAGCAAGTCGACCGCCGTGGGATCCATGCAGGCGAGCGGAATCTGTCCGGTCGGAAAAAGAGCGGAGTAGGCCAAGGGGTGGTTCGGCGTCGCATGAATGCCGCCAGGACGACCAACCGCGGCGTCGCAACCCGGACGGTTATTCAGCAATGACGCGTTGCTGAGACTGCCCTCAAAAGGTGACGATCCTAAATCGGTAAAATCACCGTAAGCCTGGGTGGCACTGGGCCGTTCCTGCGCCGAGGGGACTGTCACCGCGGGAGAAATGAGTCCCTGGCGAATCCGCCGCCCTTCATACGAAGCAAAAAGGAAAGTTCGGTCCTTCTTAACGGGTCCGCCAAAGGTACCGCCAAACTGGTTTTGATTGAACTGCGGCTTCGGGCAAGGAAGACCATCGGCCGCCTCGGTAAGGCAGTAGTTGTTGGCGTTGAGGACTTTGTTACGGAAGAACTCGTAAGCGCTGCCGTGCAAGTCGTTGGTTCCCGACTTCGTCACTACGTTGACTACCGAACCCGAGTTGCGTCCATATTCCGCGTCGAAGGTGTTGGTTAAAACGCGAAACTCCTGAATGCTGTCCGGCGAAGGCTGCACCGTGGGAAGGTTGACAAAGAGATCGTTGGCGTCGCCACCATTCACGCTGAAATTGTTAGCTCGGCCGCGGCCGCCGTTGACTGAAACCGCACCGGGGCTGTCGCTGCCGTATACCAGGGTATTACTCGAACCGACGGTGGACATTACTCCGGGTTGCAATTGCAGAAGCTGATAGGTATCGCGCGAGTTCAGCGGCAGATTCGAGACCGAGCGCGCGTCCATCACGGCGCCGAGCTGGGTGCTCGTGGTATCGACCAGCGGCGCTTCGGACGTCACTTCGACGACCTCTTTGGTTCCGCCGATCTGTAACACCGAGTTGATGGTCACAATCTGGTTGAGATCGACGTTCACCGCGCGTTGGACGTTCTTCTTGAAACCCGCCAGATCGAATTCCATGCGATAGGTTCCGACGGGAACCTGCGGGAATCCATATTCGCCGCTGCTGTTGGTGACCGAGGAACTACTCACTCCGGTGGCTTCGTTGATGAGCGTGACATCGACATTGGCCAGCACGGCGCCGCTGGAGTCGGAGACATGGCCGAGAATGCGTCCGCCCGTGCCCTGGGCAAAAGCGAGGGTGGAGAGCAGGCACAGGATCAAAACCGAAGTCAGCAAGGCCGCACGGCGCAACATCTCCGACGGTTTGAAAAATCCTAATGCTAACGCTTTCGACGAGGGCATGGATAATCCTCCAGATCCTTAACTCTTGGGCAGATTTTTGCTCGATCCGATTGACTTGCACGCAATCCAAACCTTGCTATAATCGCGCAAGGTTAGAGATTTCGCCGCTCCGTGTCAAGGGCAAAAACGCCGCACGAAACGCAGCATCCCCGGCGACGCGACCGGCGGGCATATTCGAAAATTGTCTTCCTTACTTTCGCTTGCTTTCATCACAGTTTTTTTCTGCAAATATGCGACTGCTTAGGAACTGCGTAGGCTAGCACGCTATGAGCGCGCTAACATCCCTGATTTTTTCGATGCCACGGAATTGAATAGCCGATCGCTTCCGCTCGCGAAGCGCGCGGCGAAAGCTGGCGACTATGGGCGAACACTAATTAGGTGAACAATCCGCCGACATAATGCACCTCTTATTGATCTTGATTCTCGCGCCAATGGAAGACGCTTTCCGCGGGCCAAAGTCCGCTCCAGCCACTAACGGACCTCAGCCCCGTCCCGCGATATGCGCCAGGTGCGCATCGCCCTCCGGCGCATCCAGCCGATCATAGGGCCGAAAAAGCAGCGCGTAAATCAAACCGCTGCCCATCGAGCCGCGATCACAGAGCCGGGCATCCTGAATGGCCTTGCGGGCGAGATTGATGTCAACGGTGGGCTCGGGGATGAGCGGGTCGGTGAAATCGGACGCCAGCAGAACCGCCGCCGTCGAACCAGTCGGAAATCGATCCAGAGCCGCCAGTTCCGCCGACTTGGCTTTCTCGAATCGCGAGGCGGCGCCGTCGGTCTGGCTCATG
>CAVVAP010000002.1:0-414706 GCA_963746205.1 uncultured Acidobacteriaceae bacterium
TACCCAAGAAGAAGCACTGAAGAAAACGCAGCCTGGGATGGCTGAAAGGTCGATTCTCAGGTATCGCACCGGTTTCCCGGGAATCGCGCTATAATCATGGAATGCGGCGCTGGTTGTGCATTGCGACGTTTTGTCTAGGCTTCTCCACCCTGCCTTTGTGGGCGCAGCGCAGTGCTGGGGGAGGACATGGTAGTTCTGGTGGTTTTGCGGGACACTCTTCTGCGGGACACTCGTTTTCGGGTTCGGGACACTCCTTTTCCGGGCACTCCTTTTCGGGTTCGGGATCATCGGGATCATTTCGCGGCGTGCCTTCACGCGCTGGATCCCTGTACAGCGGAAGTTTAGGTCGCGGTGCGAGCGGCCATTCGCGAATCGGCAGTTCCTACCGACGCAATGTTTACGGCCGGGCGCCCTATCCTTACGGCTATTATCCTTACCTCGGCTGGTATGGATGGGACTTCGATTCAGCCGACGATCATGCCCGGGATTCTTATGCGGACTCCTATAACCAGTCTGGTCCGGTAGCGGATAGCGACGACAGCGGATTGCGCGGCGATGTGCAAACTCTCAGCGGAAAGATCGATCGCCTGCAATCGGATGTGGAAGCCCGCAATCGACCGAAGCCGGACGAAGAACCTGCCACGGCGCTCGTCTTCCGCGACCAGCATGTGGAAGAAGTTCGAAATTACGCGATTTCCGGGGGAGTGCTCTGGGTTCTTAACCAGCAAGCGGCAAAGAAGATTCCCCTCACCGATCTTGACCTCGACGCGACGGCGCGAATGAATGACGATCGGGGAGTGGATTTTCAGGTGCCGGAGCCGGCGCTTTCCATCCGGATCGTGCGTTAGTTCGTTCGGGGCTTTACCCGCTATCGTTGATCGTTATCGTTAATCAGGCACGCTTAGGTGCCGAGACAATTGCCCTTTTTTCGGGCCTTGCGCTAATCCCTCCAGCCAATAGAATAAAACCAGCTTCAATTCCAATGCACGTTGCAATGCAGCACAGGCCTAAGTTGCCGCGATAGCGCCGCCTCCATGACTCGAGACCAATTCGTCCACCTGCATCTGCATAGCGATTACTCCCTGCTCGACGGCGCTTGCGACGTCGAGAAACTCGTGGAGCGCGTCCACCAGCTCGGCATGCCGGCGGTGGCGATGACGGACCATGGAAACATTTTTGGGGCAGTACATTTTGTCAATGCGGCCCACGAGGTGGGGGTCAAACCGATAGTCGGGTGCGAGCTCTACATCTGCAAGAAGGACGATCACGTTATCACCCGCACTCCTCCTGACGGCGACACCTACAACCACTTGCTGGTGCTGGCCGAGAACGAGGAAGGTTACCGCAACCTTGTGAAGATCACCTCAGAAGCCTCGCTGCGTGGCTTCTACTACAAGCCCCGAGTCAGCAAGAAGTTTCTGGCCGAGCATTCGCGGGGATTGATCGGGCTCTCGGGATGCCTGAAGGGAGAAGTAGCGGAACGCCTGACGGAAGGGAACTACGAGGCGGCCCGGTCGGCAGCCGGTTTTTATCGCGACCTCTTCGGCAAGGAGAACTTCTTTCTCGAGATTCAGGATCAGGGTTTGGAGATGGAGCATCGCATCCACTCCGGCTTGTTCCGGCTGGAGAAAGATCTTGGCCTGCCCATGGTGGCGACCAACGACAGCCATTACCTCTGCGAAGACGACGCGCATGCCCAGGACGTGATGCTGTGCATTCAGACGGGGAAGTCGATTCAGGAAACCAACCGTATGAAGTTCGAGGGCACACAGTTTTACGTGAAGAATGGGGAAGAGATGCGGCGCGTATTCAAGGACGCGCCGGCGGTGCTTTCTCGCACGCTCGATATCGCCGAGCGCTGCAATCTTCGACTGGAGAAAGTGCCGAGCCCGTTTCCGCACTTCGATGTTCCTGACGGTTACACCCTGGATAGTTATTTCGAGCACATAACGCGGCAGGGCTTCGCACGGCGCATGGAGAGCCTGCGAGCGGCGGCCTCGAGCGGGCGCTTGAAGCATTCGCTGGTGGAGTACGAGCAGCGCCTGGCGCGCGAACTCGCCATTATCCAGCAGATGAAGTTCTCGGGATATTTTCTGATCGTGTGGGATTTTATTCGCTATGCGCGGGAGCGCGGCATTCCGGTGGGGCCGGGCCGCGGTTCGGCGGCGGGGGCCGTGGTGGCATATTCGCTCGGGATTACGGACATCGATCCGCTGCAGCACGAATTGTTGTTTGAACGGTTTCTGAATCCGGAACGCATTTCCATGCCGGATATTGACATCGATTTCTGCATGAACCGCCGCGGCGAGGTGATTGAATACGTCACTCACAAATACGGACGGGAGAATGTGGCGCAGATTATAACGTTCGGCACCATGGCGGCGAAGGCGGCCATTAAGGATGTGGGACGGGCCATGGACATGCCGTACAGCGATGTGGACCGCATCGCGAAGATGGTGCCGGCCACGCTGAACATCAAACTGGATGACGCGCTGGCCGAGTCGGTGGCGTTGCAGGAGTCCTACCAGAAAGATCCACAGGTGCGCCAGTTGCTGGACACGGCCCGCAAACTGGAAGGGCTGGTGCGCAACTCCGGGGTTCATGCCGCGGGCGTGGTCATCTCGCCACGGCCGTTGATTGAACTGGTGCCGCTGCACAAGACGAAAAACGGCGAAATCGTCACCGCATTTGACATGGTGGCGATCGAGAAGATGGGCCTGCTGAAGATGGATTTTCTCGGGCTCACTACCTTGACCATTCTGGACGATACGTTGCAGCTGATCGCGCAGAAGGGGACGAATCTGAAACTGGAGGACATCCCGCTTGAGGATCACGAAACCTACGAAAAAGTGTTCCATAGGGGGCTGACTTCGGGCGTATTCCAGTTTGAATCATCAGGCATGCGGGACGTTTTGCGGCGCTATCAGCCAAACAGCATCGAGGATCTGACGGCGTTGAATGCGTTGTACCGTCCGGGGCCGATCCAGGGTGGGATGATCGACGATTTTATCGAGCGCAAGCATGGCCGGCGCAAGATCGAGTATGAGTTGCCGGAGCTCAAGGAGATTTTGCAGGAGACGCTCGGGGTCATCGTGTATCAGGAACAAGTGATGCAGGCGGCGAACAAACTGGCCGGGTACTCGCTCGGTGAAGCCGACCTGCTGCGTCGCGCCATGGGTAAGAAGAACGCCGAGGAGATGGCGAAACAGCGCGAGCGTTTTGTGCAGGGCGCCACGAGGAACGGATTTCCGGGAAAGAAGATCGAAAAGATTTTCGATTTGATGGCGCAGTTCGCGGGTTACGGTTTCAATAAATCGCATTCTGCGGCCTATGCGCTGCTGGCCTATCACACGGCGTATCTGAAGACGCACCATCCGCACGATTTCATGGCGGCATTGCTGACTTCGGTCACGGGCAACACGGATGACGTGGTCAAGTACATTAACGAATGCCGCGAGATGGGAATCGCGGTCGATCCACCGGATATCAACGTGAGCGATGCGAACTTCACGCCGCACGGGCAGACAATCCGGTTCGGGCTGGCGGCGGTGAAGAACGTGGGCGGGAACGGGATTGAATCGATTGTCGCCGCGCGCAAGAAGCTGGGCCGGAACTTTAAGTCGTTCTATGAATTCTGCGAAGTCGTGGACCTGCGGTTGTTGAACAAGCGGGTGCTGGAATCCCTGATCAAGAGCGGCGCCATGGATACCTTCGGTCGTCGCGCACAGCTTATGCAGGCGCTCGACACGGCCATCGAGAATGCCCAGAAAGCGCAGCGGGATGCGGAGTCTGGCCAGCATGGCTTGTTCGGATTGTTCGCCGACGAAACGGCGCAGCAAGCGAACGAGGCTCTGCCCAACACGCCGGACTGGGATGAGCAAACGCGGCTGGCGGCGGAGAAGGAAATCCTGGGAATTTTTATTACCGGGCATCCCATGGAAAAGTTCAAGGAAAAGCTTGCGGATTTGAACGCGCTTTCCACGGCGGACATTGCGGCGATGAAAAAATCCACCGCCAAGGATGAGCACATCAACACGGCGGGTCTGATTTCTGGGCTGCGGGTGGCGAAGTCCAGAAGAGGCGAATTGTGGGCCCAGGCGTCGCTCGAAGACATGGCGGGAAAGGTAGAACTACTGGTTTTTCCCGAGGCCTACAGAAAGCTGGCAGAGAAGATGAAACTGGAAGTTCCGGTGCTGGTCCGTGGCGGAGTGCGTATTGAAGAAGGCGCGAACCCGAAAGTCACGGCCAACGAAATTACTCCGCTGGATGAAGCCACCGTACCCCTGCCCAAGGCGCTGCGCATACGGATTCCGCTGGGTAGCGCGACCGGGAGCACGGTGGATGCCCTGCACGCTCTTTGCCACGAGCGGAGGGGGGAGGCGCGGGTGTTATTCGACGTGGAACGGGACGGCGATTTCATGGTGGTGATGGAAGCCGAAGGCTATAATGTGATGCCGGACCGCTACTTTCTGGGCCGGGTCGAAGAGCTTTGTGGGCGGGGAAGTGTGCGTTTAATCAGTTAATCGCGTGCGAATGAGACGAACGAAAATTAAAGCCGCGGCAAAACCGGTTCCTGGCCATGAAAACGGCACGGGGCATGCGGCCGTTACCGGCCAAGACCGGTTGCTCTCCATTGTGGAGGCGCGCGAACCCCGAAAGAATGGGAACGTCATCAAAATGGATTCTGCACTGAAAGCGCGGCGCGAACTGGAAAAAATCGAAGCGCAAATTTCCCGGTTGCAGGGATTGCAGGGGCAAAACGAGGAAACCCAGCGGCAGGTCCGGCAGTTGAACGAACGGGTGGAGGGCCTTCGGCGGGAAGTTTCCTCGCATTTGAACGCGTGGGAGCGCACCGAACTGGCGCGGCATCCGCAGCGCCCCTATAGCCTTGACTACATCGAGCGCATTTTCACCGACTGGAGCGAGATCCATGGGGATCGTGGTTTTCGCGACGATCCGGCGCTCGTTTGTGGGATGGCGCGATTCCACGGGCAGGAAGTCGTGATCGTGGGCCAGCAGAAAGCGCGGGACGCGAAACAGCGCGTCTATCGCAACTTCGGCATGTCGCACCCCGAGGGTTACCGCAAGGCATTGCGGGTGATGAAGATTGCGGAGAAATTCCGGCGTCCGATTCTGACTTTCGTGGATACCGACGGCGCCTATCCCGGATTGCATGCGGAGGAGCGGGGTCAAGGTGAGGCGATCGCGCGCAATCTATTAGAGATGACGCGGCTGGAAGTTCCTATTATTGCCACGGTGATCGGAGTCGGCGGGAGCGGAGGGGCGCTGGCGATTGCGGTGGCCGACCGCGTGCTGATGATGGAAAACTCGGTGTACTCCGTGATTTCGCCGGAGGGCTGCGCGTCCATTATGTGGCGCGATGCGAGCAAGAAAGATCTCGCGGCGGAGGCGATGAAGATCACCGCCAAAGACCTGAGCGAACTGGGCTGCGTCGATGGCATCATTCCGGAACCCGCGGGTGGCGCGCACACTGACCACGCGCGAGCGGCGGAGTTGCTGGACGCGGCATTACAGCAGAATCTGGCCGCGATTCAGCAGCAACCGGTCGCCGATTTGCTGGAAAACCGCTATCAGAAATTCCGCAACATGGCGCAGTTCTTTCGCGTGGAAGCTTAGAAGGCGCTGCGTCTCGCCCGTTCATGCCTGTTATTTTCGATGGGATCGAACAAAGTCGGATAGCAACCCTGAGAAAGCATGGGGTTAGTTTCGACGAAGCTTGCACGATTTTCTAGCCTACAGAATCGGCAAATGCAGGCAGGGCTGCACCAGAAAGTCCAGCGCATTAATCCGGGTCAGGGCTTGCTCCACCAGCGACGCTTGGCATTCCTCCAAAGTAATCAGAAAAGGTAAGTGCGTTTTAGGGCAACCGGGCTTCTGCACGACCGCGTCGATGTTGATGCCGCACTCGGCGAGGATGGATGCGAGGCTGGCGATGATGCCCGGGCGATCTTTCACCAGAAACCGCAGATAGTGCCGCGTCATGAAATCGGCAGTCACCTTTGGTGTGGTCTCGGCTGGCGGAGCGGCATAATCATCGCCGGCTTGTTGGGCGCGAGCGATGGCGAGAATGTCGGAGACCACTGCGACCGCCGTGGGATGTCCGCCCGCTCCGTGGCCGCCGAAGACAGTTTCGCCACCATATTTTCCCGTGGCTACGACGAGGTTCTGGCTGCCTTCGACGCGCGCCAGCGGAGAAGATAGCTCCACGAGGCACGGTTGCACGGCCGCGAACAATTCAGCGCCTTTCGACTTGGTTCCTGACTCTCCGGTTGAGTCTGTCTTTAACTCGGCCCAGGAAATCTGGCGAATGGTGCAACCGAGTTGGGTGGCGTATTCAAAATCGATGGAGTCGATGGCTGAAATGGAACGGGCCACGATGCTTGCCGCCTCGATACTGCAGTGCAGTCCGACGCGGGCGAGAATGGCCAGTTTGGCGCGCGCGTCCAGGCCGTCGATGTCTTCGGTGGGGTCGGCCTCGGCAAAGCCCAGTCTCTGCGCCTCGCGTAGCGCCTCGGAGAAGGGGATGCCATGGGCTTCGATCTGGCTGAGAATGTAGTTGCAGGTGCCGTTCAGGATGCCGCGAATTTTGAAGAGTTCGTCGCCCGCCAAGCCTTCATGCAGTCCGGAAATCACGGGTACGCCGCCGGCCACGGATGCGCCAAACTGAAGCTGCTGCTTCATTTGGCGCGCCAGCCTGGTCAATTCGGGGCCGCAGCGCGCCACTAACTGCTTGTTGGCGGTGACTACGGATTTGCCCGAGGCCAGGGCGCGGCGGATCCAATCTTCGGCGGGTTGAAGGCCGCCCATGACCTCGACGACGACGTGAGCGTCAGAGGATAGAATCTCATCGATATTCTCCGTCCAATGAACGGCCGCGGGAACCCAGTCCACTTTCTTGCCGGCGACATTGCGATTGAGTACGTGCGTGAGGCGCAATCCGGTATCGGAGCGTTCGCAAAGAATTCTGGCGACCGAAGTCCCCACGGTTCCGAACCCGAGCAACGCAACGTTGTAAGTTGGCCGCATGGGTCTATTATCGCCGAAGCGGTTGCGCCCGACCGTTTGGTGGAGGTTACGACGGGAACCTTTGTGGCTCAAAGAGTTCTCCGGCGGCCTCCGCAAAGGTGAATCGAAGGCTGGGAGTCAATCGCGTATAATTAAGGGTTTTCGTTGTGTCTTATTTGTTGTCTGGTCCGCGCGAGATCGATCGCGGCCAGCGCCCGTTCGATTCTTTGAGATGCGCGGCGCAGATCAGAAAGGCAGGGGGATGGCAACTACCGATATCGTGCCCAGCGAAGCGCACGGTGAATTGCGGCAAAGGCGTGTTGTGAACGACATGAGCATTCAGGTTGCCACCGTGAATGGCTCGGGGTCGCAGAGTTCCAATACGGTATTACTGCGCAGCATTTTTCAGATGGGCGTGCCCGTTTCCGGGAAAAATCTGTTTCCTTCCAATATTGCGGGACTGCCGACGTGGTTCACGATCCGCGCGAATAAAGATGGCTACATTGCCCGCAAGAAGGAAATCGATGTGCTTATCGCGATGAATGCGGAGACGGCGCAGGACGACGTGAAGACGCTGGCTCCGGGCGCGGCCGTGCTGTACGACGAGCCGCTGGGGCTGGATAAAGTCCGCGACGATCTCGTCTATTATGCCGTCCCTTACGACAAACTGGCGGCAACCGTGGGGGCTGAGGCCAAACTGCGCAAGCTGATCAAGAACATGATCTATGTGGGAGTCGCGGCGCAGCTGTTGGAAATCGATTTCGCAGAGGTGGAAAAAGCGATTCGGCGCCAGTTCGCGACCAAGGCGAAGGCGGCCGCGTTGAATCTGGCCGCTGCGAAGGCGGGCCGTGACTATGCCGCGGAGAATTTGAAGAAGCGCGACCCTTTCTATGTCGAGCGCATGAACAAGACGGCGGGCAAGATTATCGTGGACGGGAATTCCGCGGCTGCCCTCGGTTGCATGTTTGCAGGCTGCACGGTGGTGACGTGGTATCCCATTACTCCTTCGTCTTCCCTGGTGGAGACCCTGATCGATTACATGAAGGAGCATCGCATGGGACCGGACGGCAAGGCGACCTTCGCCATCGTGCAGGCGGAAGACGAACTGGCGGCGATTGGCATGGTGATCGGCGCGGCCTGGGCGGGGGCGCGTTCGATGACGGCCACTGCCGGTCCCGGGATTTCGCTGATGGCCGAGTTCACCGGCCTGGCCTATTACGTGGAGATTCCCGCGGTGATCTGGGACATTCAGCGCGTCGGACCCTCGACCGGCTTACCCACGCGAACTTCGCAGGGCGATTTGCTGGCGGTGGCTTTTCTCAGCCATGGCGATACCAAGCACATCATGCTGTTCCCCTCGTCCGTTAGCGAGTGCTTCAGCATGGCGCAGGATGCCTTTGACTTGGCGGAACATTTTCAGACGCCGGTGTTTGTCATGTCCGACCTGGATCTGGGGATGAATAACTGGATGTCCGACCCATTTCCCTATCCCGAGAAGCCCATCCGACGCGGCAAGGTTTTGAGCCGCGACGAGATCGCGAAAGCGGGCGGTTTTGCGCGTTACAAAGACGTGGATGGCGACGGCATCGGGTACCGCACTTTGCCGGGAACCGAGCATCCGGCGGCGGCATATTTTGCGCGGGGCAGCGGACACAATGAAAAGGCGCAGTACAGCGAGCGTCCCGACGATTTTGAACGCAACATGGAACGGCTCAACAAAAAGTTCGAGACCGCGAGATCGTTTGTACCGCGGCCGGAGGCGATGGGCGGGGGCACGGCGAGAGTCGGCATCCTGGCTTACGGCACGACGCATTGGGCCATTCTCGAAACGCGCGATCAGTTATTGCGGGAACATGGGCTAGAGACGGATTATCTACGGGTGCGGGCCTATCCCTTTACCCGCGAAGTGCGCGACTTTATCGAGCGGCACGAGCGCGTCTATGTGGTCGAGCAGAATCGCGACGGCCAGATGGCCAGCCTGCTCAAGCTGGATTTAAAGGCGGAATTGGCGCCGCGGCTGCGCTCCATCTGCCATATCCACGGGTTGCCGATCGATGCGCGGTCGGTGACCGACGAGCTCATGATGATGGAGGGCAAGTAGTATGGCGTCCACGACGGATACGCCGGGGGCAACTCCGGCTGCGGTCCCCGCTTCGGTTCCGGCGGCAAAGACGAATCGCATCGGATTACAGGTACTCGATTATCGCGGAGGAAAGACCACGCTCTGCGCGGGTTGCGGGCATAATGCGATTTCCGAGCGCATCATCGACGCGATGTATGAAATGGGCGTGCAACCGGAAGGTGTGGCGAAGCTGAGCGGCATTGGATGCTCGTCGAAGAGTCCGGCTTATTTCATGAATCGAGCGCACAGCTTCAACTCGGTGCACGGCCGCATGCCCTCGGTGGCCACGGGAACGATGCTTGCGAATAAGAAACTGCTGGCGCTGGGAGTGACCGGCGATGGCGACACGGTTTCCATTGGGGCCGGGCAATTCGTTCACCTTATGCGGCGCAACCTGCCGATCATTTACATCATCGAGGACAATGGCTGTTACGGTCTGACCAAGGGGCAATTCTCAGCCACCGCCGATCTGGGATCCACGTTGAAAAGCGGCGTGGTCAACGATCTTCCGCCGGTCGATACCTGCTCGCTCGCGATACAGCTGGGCGCGACCTTTGTGGGACGGTCATTTTCGGGCGACAAGCGCCAGCTTCATGCCATGCTCAAGGCCGCGATCGCGCATAAGGGAACGGTGATGCTGGACGTGGTTTCCCCATGCGTTACATTCAACGATCATGAAGGATCGACCAAGTCCTATAAGTACGTGCAGGAACATGACGAGCCGCTCAACGAGGTCAGTTTTGTGCCGTCGTTCGAGGAAATCAATGTCGACTACGATGCGGGGACGACGTTTGAAGTCACCATGCATGACGGATCCAGTCTGCGGCTGAAGAAACTGGAGCAGGACTACGATCCGACTGACAGAATCAGAGCGGTGCAACGGCTGATGGAAGCGCACCGGAAGGGTGAAGTGCTGACGGGCGTGTTCTACATCGACGCCAAGGCGCCAAGCTTTATTGACATGCTGAACCTGACCGATGAGCCGCTCGCGACGTTAGCCGAATCGGTGACGCGGCCGAGCCGGGAAGTGCTGGCAAAGTGCATGGCGGAGTTGCAGTAGGTTTGCGGGGCAAAACAGGACCCGGGCTTGCGATGAGCGGTTTTAGCGCGCGCCGCGGGCAGGGAGGATGGTAAAGCGTTTCGTGCCTTTTATCCGGTAAGTCACAAAATCATCGTGGTCCGCGGTAAGGATTATGCTCAGCGATTCGCGGGCCGCGAGATGGACCAGCGTGGCATCGGCAAAATACATGGGACGGTCTATAGGCGAAAGTGCGGGAGGAGCGCGGTCCTCCCGCAGCTGGGAATTAACCCGCCATGGTGAGCACGACGCGAAATCGGGCCCGGCCACTGATCATCTGGTCGTAGGCTTCGGCGGCTTTTTCGAGGGGATACTTCTCGATCATGGGGCGCACTCCGGAGAGGGCGCTGAATTGCATGGTGTCTTCCGAATCGGTGGCCACACCAGAAGCCCATCCCCGCAGGGCTTTGCGGCCGACGATCAGTTGAATCGGGGTGATGGCGATGGGGTCACCGCTGGCACCGACGACCAGGAGTTCGCCGTTGCTGGCGAGACCATTGAACAGGGCCGCCATCGATTTCGAGTCGGGTGCGGTGGCCAGAATCAGGCGTGCACCTCCCAACTTTTGCAAGGCAGCGGAGGGATTGCCGGCGGCAGTGTCCACATAATTCGTGGCGCCGAGCTTGCGCGCCAGTTCTTCCTTATCCTGGCCGCGGCCGATGGCGACGGTGCGGAAGCCCATCTGGCGGGCATACTGGATTCCGAGATGGCCCAGTCCGCCAATGCCCTGCACCGCGACGAGGTCGCCGGCGCGGGCGCCGGAATTGCGCAGGGCGTTGTAAACGGTGATTCCGGCGCAGAGCAGAGGCGCGGCTTCGGGAGCGGGAAGTTCCTCCGGGATAGCGGCCACCGCTTCGGCGGGAACGAGATCATGTATTCCGCATATCCGCCATCGTAGCGTGATGGCCGTAATTTTTTCGTTTTTGCAGTAGATGAAGTCGCCGCGGCGGCAGGCGATCGCAGGAGAAATCATGTCCGCCATGCCAGCCTACTCCGACCCGCTGGCCGGGCTTCCAGTTGGTAACGTCAGCGCCCACGGCATCAATGCGGCCGGCAATTTCGTGCCCCGGCACGCGGGGGTATTGAATGCCGGGCCAATCCGCCTTCCTTGACCAGCGCATCGCTATGGCAGATGCCGCAGGCTTCGACCTTAATTCTGACTTGGGTGCGCCCGGGTTCGGGAATGTTATCTTTCGACGAGTTCGAAATTACCACCGCTCTTGCCGACCTGGACTGCTTTCATCTTAGGCACAGTTTTTTCCTCGCAAATGTTGGATGATGGAAAATAATCTTGTCCGCAATCAGATGAGATGTGAAAAAGGGGCGATAAGACTCAGCTGTGTCGCAGCTGATTTTCCGGCGTTCCGTTCTGGATTACGAGTGCTCGGGGCTGGAGCCGGGCTCGGGAAAATCGCTGTCGGCGCCATCCTGCATGGGGTCGGGATGGCGGTGGCCCATTTGGTTGGTCATGGAGTTGTTGCCGCTTTGCTTCCGTTCGTCGGGCTCCTCAGACCCCTTGCCGCGGTCGGCATCGTTCTTGAGGTGGTCGCTGACACTTTTCGGCATGGACGGCCTTTCCAGATGCGCAGGGGACAATTCGGTATCTCTTGAGGGTACGCCCAAAACGGGCTGGGAGCAATGTCTTCATGGGTTTGCAAGTTGTTGTGATAGTTACCATGGGTAAATTTAATAGTCCATTCACTGAAGAATGACTCTAAAATAGAACATGGCTAGCAAATATAGAAAACATTATCTGTTCGCCAGTGACTTCGATCAAACCCTGACGTTTAACGACACAGGTTACGTGCTGAGCGAGTTACTGGGCATTTCTGTCGAAGAGTTCGAGCGCAAGGCCAAGGGGATGGCCAAGCTGAACCTGGTGCAGCAGGGCGCTGAGCTTTCCTACCTTCTTCTGCACGATCCCGAGTTCCGTTCGCGGGTTCGCCGCGATGACCTGTTTGAGGCGGGCAAGCGTATTCGGCTCAAGGAAAACATCAAACAGGTTTACGAGATCCTCGACCACCGCATCGACGGCTTCCACTTTGATTTTTACGTAATTTCAGCCTCGCCGATGGAGGTTATCCAGTCCGCACTTGAGGGCATCGTGCCTGAGGACCATATCTTCGGCACCGAGTTCAAATACAAGGCATCGGGCGAAATTGAAAGCCTGTTGCGGGCCACGGCGGGTTATGGAAAAGTAACGCGGCTCGATCAGTTGGAGGAGCAATTGGGAATCCCCGCCGACCACGTGGTGTATGTCGGCGACGGGAGCTCCGACATTCACGTTATGCTGCAGGTTAACCGGCGCGACGGCTTCACCATTGCCGTATCGGAATCCAAACTGGTGGCGCAGATTGCCAAGCGCACCGTGCTTAGCGACAACGCTTTGCCGACTCTGGTTCCGATACTCGAAGAGATCGCAGGATGGCAGCGGACGCAGATTCGTCACCTGTTTGAGTCCTACGGATTCCTGATCCAGGGATGGGACCGCGTCCAGACCGATTGGGTCACGTTGCGGCCGAGCGGCGGAATCGCCGAAAGCGTGGTCGCAGCCGATGCGATGTGAGCCGCTACCGCCGTTCGTGACAGCGGGATAGGCAACTAATTTGCTGACGCCGGGTTCCTAGCATCAGAGAAGCGAGCGTCACGGAAGCGATAATCAGCGAAGCGACAATCGCAGAAGCGATAATCGCGGGTCCGCTGGGTTCAGGCCGGATCTGGTGGCTCAGGTCACGAGGCGAATTACGATGGTTCTCTCCCGCATCATCTCCCGCATTTTTCTGTTCCTGCCGATCGCTCTCTTCAGCGCGAGCGTTTCAGTTGCGCAAAAGCCGGCGCCACCGCTTTCGGACTGGACGCCGCGCGCCATCGAAGGCCTGCGCCTGGGTGCGTCCTCGAAGACGGAATTCACTCTCGACCACTCCATGCTGGTCTTCGCGTCGAAGCTCGACCCGGACAACGAAGACCTGCGCCGCGTGATCGCCGGTGTGAATGGGGTTTCGGTGCACAGCTTCCATTTCTCGGGAGCTTCGACCTACGACCTCGATGCGCTCAGTTCGGTTCGGGAGGAATATCGCGTCGCGGGCTGGAAACAACTCGTGAACAACCGGGATAAAGATGGTGGGTCGGGAGAAAGAGAGGCTTGGGTCCGCTTCGACAACAACGCGGTGAGCCAGGTGGCGATTCTTCTGGCCAAGCCAAGAGAAGTGAATTTTGTGGTGGTTTCGGGCTCAATCAGCCCGCTGGACCTTTCCCACCTGGGCGGGCACTTTGGCATTCCGCGTCTGGAAGGCGGCGTGCTGGTTCCAAACACCGGGGCGCGGCAGTAGCGGCGTGCGCCTCGGTCCTTACCGAGCAGCTGTTACTTAAAACACCGAGGTCGGATTGAGGAGGCTAGTGGCTCTTCGCGGCCGGCCCCAGCTTCCGCAATCGCTCACGGGCCTGGGTCGCCTCGTTGGTCTTCGGATAGCGCTGGATGACGTGCTTCAATTCCTGCGCGCCTTCGTCTTCCTTGCCGAGTTCGAGCAGGGCAAATCCTTTTTTCAACTGCGCTGCAGCGGCCTTATTGCCGCTGGGAAAGTTTTCAGCACCAAGTCATAGTTGGCGACGGCGCGCGCGTAATCTCCCGCCTTGAACTGAATTTCCGCGAGATAGAAGTATGCATTTCCGGCCAGGTCGGTGTTGGGATAGAACTTGATGTAGTCGTTGAATTCCTGCGTAGCGAGATCGTTGTTGGCGCCGTTGTAGTCGCGCAGGGCGTTATTGTAGAGCACGTCGGGCGGAGGAGCCTGTGCGATCGCCTGTTGCTGCTGTTGCGCTTGCGCCTGCTGCTGCGCCATCGATTGTTGCGCCGCCTGCATGTCTTCGAATTGTTTGCTCAGCTTGGCGAGGCGGACCTTGAGTTCGTCCATGGTGTCATTCAACGCTTGAATTTGACCTGAGATCTGATCGATCTGACCGGCGCGGTCGAGTTGCTGTTTGTTGACGGACGCCTGCAGGCCGTTGATGGCGGCGGTGACCTTGTTGGCGGCGTCGGTGTTCTGCTCCAGCAGATTCCGCATGACGCCCATGCGCTCGTCGAAGGACTGCTTCATCTGGGTCATCTGTTGTTGCAGTTGGCTGACCTGGGTTTGCAGTTCGACGATGTCCTTATTCACGGCTCGGGCGGGGAGGATGGCAATGGCGAAAAAGAGGGCGAGAGCGAGTTTGGATTTCATAGGGATCCTGATTTCATGAAAGAGGGACGGGCGGTCGCGCCCGTCCCCCAGGTTCATTATTTGTCGTATACGAAATGGCCGCGGCGATTTTGCCGATAGCAAGTTTCGGTCGATTCGGTGCAGAAAGGCTTCTCCTTGCCGTAGCTGATGGTCTTGATATGGTCACCGGCGATTCCAGCCTGAATCAGGGCATTCTTGACGGCATCGGCGCGGTTGGTACCCAGGGCCAGGTTGTATTCGGTCGATCCGCGTTCGTCGCAGTGTCCCTCGATGGTGACGTGGATGCTCGCATGCTGCTGCAGGAATTGGGCGTCACCCTGCAACGAGGCCTGCTCGGAAGAGCTGATGTCGTACTTGTCGTAATCGAAGTAGATGTCTTTGACGTTTTGCGAGAACAGTTCCTCTTCCGTGACGGTGGAGACGGCCGGGGGCGGGGCGGGAGCAGGGTTAACGGTTACACGGGCGGTGGCGTCCTGCGTTCCGCCGGCGCCTTTCGCCACCAGGTGATAGGTGGTCGAATCGGCGGGACTTACCGGACGCGAGCCGCTGGCATCGACGGGGCCAATGCCATCAATGCTAATGTCGGTGGCGTTGCTGGTCTGCCAACTCAGGGTGGTCGACTGGCCGGCATCGATCGTGTTCGGGCTTGCCGAGAGCGAAGCGGTGGGAGCGGTGGGAGCGGGTGGCGGCGGGGGTGGGGGCGGCGCGGCTTTCTTCGCGCATGCACTTACAAACAGTATTGTGGCCAGAATGAATAGCAGCGCACTCCATCTTGCCGTTGTTCCTGATGATGCGATTTCGTGTTTCACGATTCCTCCAGTTTTCTGGGCAGCCGGCTTGCGGCATGCCATTTGCGAAATTTACAGCTGGCGCAATTTCGGCCAGACACAACGTCGCACTTCTATTTGCAAAAAGTCTGTTCGCAAAGATTTAAGACGGTTGACGATCAAGTTTCCGCCCAGCATTTCCAAGTCGGCTTAGCTTTTCGAGCCTGGCAAAGCGTTCTACTTCCAACTCCAATTGGGCTGCGTGTTGGCGCCCTTGAAGGTTAACTGCTTCGCATTGGTGCCGTCGGCCAGCATGCTCCATATCTGGTCGCTGCCGGAGCGATGCGATTGAAATACGATATGCCTTCCGTCCGGCGACCAGCAGGGAAAATCGTTGCGTCCGGCGTCGTGCGTCAGTTGCACCCATTGTTTGCTGGCAATATCCATTAGATAAAGATCGTTGGAGCCGGGCTCACCGGGGCCGTACTTGCGCATCCATGAAAATGTCAGGAACTGTCCGTTGGGCGACCAGTTGGGAGAGACGGCGTAGCCTTGATCGGTGAGGCGTTGCAGGTTCGTGCCGTCGGACTCCATGGTGTAGATCTGCGGAAGTCCGGTTCGGCCGCTAACGAAGGCGATCTGGCTGCCGGTCTTGCGATTCCAGGTGGGCGAAACGTCGGGGCCCTTATCGTCAGTGAGGCGGCGTGAATTGCCGCCGGAACCGTCGATGACGAAAATGTTGGGATAACCGTTTCGCGAAGAAGAAAACGCAATCTTGCCTTCCGGCGACCACGATGGCGACAGATTCATCCCGCCAAAACGGGGAAAAGCGACCATGCGATGGAGATCGAAGGAATACATCACGATCTCCCAACCGCCCTTGTTTATGGAGCTGAAGGCGAGGCGCGAGCCGTCGGGGGAGACCCGCGGGGAGAGCGAGATGCTTCCGAGATGAGTCAGTTGCTGCTGGTTGGCGCCGTCGTAATCCATCATCCAGATTTCTTTGTGGCCGCTGCGCTCACTGACGAAATAGATCTTGCTTTCCGCGATGCCCGGGACGCCGCCGCCGAGCCGAAAAATGATCTCGTCGGCGAAGCGGTGGGCGATGACGCGCACGGCGTCACTCGTCGCGTTATCGGAGTATTGCTTGCCGAGCACCTGCGGCGAACCTTGATTCTTGACGTCATAAAGCCAGCCCTGCACGGTGACCTTCCCCGAGGCGGCGCCGAGGTTGCCAAAGGCCAGCATGGAGGTGTTGGGCGGCGGGGCGTTCCAGGCGGAAAAGTTCACTTCGGAGGGCTGTCCAGGTTCCTGCAAGGGATAGAAGCTCTTGGAGACGAGGTCGAAGATGCCGGCGTTATCGAGGTCGCTCCACAGGACATCGTTGAAGGTCTTGAGCAATTCGGCATTGCCGGCGTCGGAAGTCGACGGCTTAAAGTCGGCTGCAGCCAGGCGGACACGCTCCACGCCGAGGCCAGTGCCAGTGCGAATCCAGTCCTGGGCGAGGCTCGTGGACGACAAAGCAAACAGCAACAGGCCAATACAAAGCACACATCGATTTTGGCTGGTCGATATCTTCAAATTCTTACTCCCTCCAGGTGCTCGGGTCAGGATGCCTGGCGTAAGCGCCGCGCGGACCATTCTCCCACTCTAAATCCCCAAAGTCCGAACCGCCACCACCCCGGGGCGGGCTCTGCGTTCTGGCCAAACTTCAAGCTTATCTTCTGTAATCGAACCAAAACTCTACCGATACTTTGCTTCCCGAATAATCCGACGGCAAGTTGCCGAAGGTATCAATCCGTTCCAGCGCGCGCTTGGCCGAAAGGTCGAGCGATGGCACGCCGCTCGATTGCTCCACCTGAACGTTCGAGGGGTGGCCGTCGCGGGCAATATCGAACGTCAGATAAACCCGCTTCGCGTCCGAGATTCCTGGATCGACCTCGTACTTGAGCCAGTTTTCCGTTACTTTCCGCTGCACGCCCTGCACATACCAGGCAAACCTGCTGCCGAAATCGCCGCCGCTACCGGTAAAGCCGAAGCCGCCCTTGGCTCCGCCCGCTGTCATAGTGTAGGGTCCGCTGACCGGGCCGCCCTCGCCATAGGGAACTTGATTAGACTCAGGCTCGTCGGGCTGGGGTTTGCGCTGGGTCGCACTGCGCACGGGCGCGGGTTTTACTTTCACTTTCGTGTCTTTATCGGGAATCGGAATCGCCTCCGGGGCGCTCTCTGCGACGGTGAGCTGGGATTTGGCGAGTCCTTTCGATTCGGTTGCCAGGACGTTGGTTGTCTCATTGAGATTGGGGTTGGCGGGCAGTGGCACCGAGCTGACCAGGGTCGCTCCCATGGCCTCCCCACCACCGCCGCTGCCCCAGGAATTTCCGCGAATGCCATTCACGAACACAGCGTAGAGCACTACAAACGCGGCGAAGGCGGCGTGCAATCCGAGCGACCAGGCCAGGGGGCGGCGCAGTTGGCCGGTTTCCGCGTAGACGTCGATATTAGCGGCGGCCGGCATGGCTATCCATGGGCTGCGTAACGATGCTCACGTTGCTGATGCCCGATTGTTTGATGGCGTCCATCACGGTGGCAAAGGCGCCGAAGGGAACATCCTCATCGGAGCGCAAATAAATTGCCTGGTGCAGCGGATCGCGAACTCGCTGCTTCAGGACCGACGCAATGCGATTGATGTTGATGGGGTCATTCCCCAGAAAAACCTTTTGCGATTTGTCGATGCTGATCACCAGGCGCTCCTCGGTGATTTCTTTCACCGTACGAGTGTGGGGCACATTAACTTCAATCCCGGACTGCAATACGGGAGCGGTCACCATGAAAATAATGAGCAGCACGAGGACGACATCCACGAGCGGCGTAATGTTGATGTCGGAGAGCGCCGTCTGGGTGCGGCCGTTGGTGGAGGTGAAGGCCATCAGCGCCCGACCTCGGCGGCCTGCGGCGCCACTTGGCGCTCGACCAGGTTGAGCATTTCAAGCGCGAAATCGTCATTGCGCGAGGCCATTTCCCGAATGGAGCCCACGATCAGGTTGTAGGCGATGACGGCCGGAATGGCGGCGGCAAGGCCGGCGGCAGTGGTCACGAGAGCTTCCGATATGCCGGGCGCGACCGCCCGCAAGGTGGCCGCTCCAGCCGTGCCCAGTCCATGAAACGCGTCGATGATCCCCCACACAGTTCCGAACAATCCGATAAACGGCGTGACTGCGCCGGTGATTGCCAGCCACGGGACATTGCGTTCGAGGCGAGTGATCTCTTCGGAAGATGCGACTTGCATGGCGCGCTGAATCGCGACTACGTTATGGATGCCGCCGGTGGTTCCCATCTGGCGGCGGAACTCCTCCACCGCGCCGGCAAAGATGCCGACCAGGGGGCTGGGTCGAAATTGTTCCGCCACGGAGGCGATGTCCTGGAGGCGCTGCGCCCGGCGGAAAGCGCTGGAGAAGCGCGCACTTTGCCCGCGAGCCCGACTGAGGAGCCGCCATTTGGAGAGAATCACGGCCCAGGAAAGCACGCTGGAGGCGATGAGCAGGAGGAGCACAGACTTGGCGACAGGACCGGTCTGTAAGACTAAATCGACGATTTCGCCGCCAATCAGCACCAGCAGGACGGAAGAAGAATGCATCGGTTTCGGGGCACCCTGAAGAAGATTATAGACCAGGGTGATGCGATCACCAGCCAAGGTGCCGGATCGGTCACGGTGGGTGCCGCCGATGCCACCCGCCCGGGCGTTTAGGGCGTGGGAATGACAGTGCTGACAACCTTGGAGTAGGCGCTTTCTTTACCGTCGACGTCGACTTCCGTGGTTGCGTAATAGTAAGTATTTCCGGCGGCGACGGTGGAGTCAGAATACTCGGTGGAAGGGGCGAGGCCGTCGTTGGTGATTCGCGTAAACGGTCCGGTCTGCGCTGTGGCCCGGTATACGTTGTATCCCACGGCCCGTTCGTCGCCCGCTTTCCAGGTGAGATCCACTTCGTGGGCGCCGGGGGCCAGTCCGGTGCCAGTCAACTCCGCCACGGCGGGGGTATTGAGCGCGTTGCTGACAAAGCCCGCTTTTCCGGCGGCGACGCCGGAGGCATTCGGCGTGAATTGGATGCTGACCGGAAGACTGTGCCCGGCGGCGATGGTGACCGGCAGGTTTAAGCCAACGATGGCGTACTCCGAACTAGTGGATTGTCCGGACGAAATGGTGACCGGAGCGTTGGAGGCGTAGAGCTTGGCGCTCAGCGTGGAACTGGATCCGAGTTGGACGAATCCGAAGTCGAGCGTGGGAGGGGACACCGTCAGCTGCGGATCGTTGGGATCTATGCCGTATCCCTGGGCGGTAATGGTGAGCGGCGAATTTTCAGCCGTGCTCAGGATGTTAATCGCACCCAGGTTGTGGCCCTGCGCCTTCGGGGAGTAAGTAAGGGTGACCAGGAAACTGGCTCGGGGATTGACCGTCCATGGCATCTTACCCAGTGCGAAAGGGCCCGAAGGTTTCGGCTGGGATAGAAGTTTCAGTACGATGCTGCCGGTGTTGGTGATCTGAAGGGTATAAGTTTGCGACTGGCCGATCTGGACGTTTCCGAAACTGTGATAGCAGGGACTGCAGTGAAGAGTTTGCTGTGCCCGGGCGGCCACCGGGGCGAGACACAAGAGCAAACCCGCAAGCATGAAAACTGGGATTGACCGCATGAACGTATCTTCATGATCGGCGGCACGCGGAGCAAAATCGGAAGTACATCGTATGGCCCACATAGGCCGAGGGACGGCCTGTTTGGAGCACTTATTCGGCAAGAATTTGCAGTTTTGAAGGGGTGGACGCGAAGGCGCGCCGTCGTCGCGGGTGTGATATGCTGCGCTAACTTACAGATCACAGGACGCTTGTGCTGGTTGAAGTGCGACTGGAAAATTATGCGGTGATCGACGGCGTCGCGATCGAATTCGCGGCCGGGCTGAACCTGCTGACCGGCGAAACCGGCGCGGGGAAGTCGATTTTGATCGACGCGCTGGGCTTGCTGTTGGGGGAAAAAGCGTCTTCCGACGTCATCCGGACCGGCGCCGAGCGGGCAGTAGTGGCGGCGGTGTTTGAAAGTGACGGAGCGGCCGCGCGCGCCATCGAGAGTGTGCTGGAAACGAACGGTCTCGACGCCGAAAAAGGGTCGCTCATCCTGCGTCGCGAGATTGCCCCCGGCGGCAAGGGCCGGGTGTTTGTCAATAATCAGGCAGCGACCGTGTCAGTGTTGAAGCAAATTGCGCCGCATCTGGCGGTCATTCACGCGCAAAACGAGTCCCTGGTAAATTTCGACGCGGCGGCGCGGCAAGACCTGCTGGATACTTATGCGGGAGTCCAGGCGAAGGATGTGGCGATCGCGTTTGGCCGCTGGAGGCAGATTCGCGAGCGCATCTCTGAACTGGAACGCGACGAGCAGGATCGCATGCGCCTCCTCGATTTATGGAGCTTTCAATCCCGCGAAATCGAAGAGGCCCGTCTGCGGAGCGGCGATGGGCCGCCGGAAGATGAACGGCTGGAATCCGAAAAGCGCTTGCTGGCGAATGCCGAAAAAATCTACGCGGCGGCGATCAGCGCCTTTGATTTGCTGTATGAAGGTAACGGCTCCACTTCATCAAGTCTGCGATCCGCCCAAAAGCATCTTGAGGAGCTTGTGCGCTACGAGCCGAAGTTTCAGGAAGCGTTGGCGGCGCTGGAATCGGCGCGCATCAGCGTCGAGGACGTGGGCGCCACGCTGCGCGATTACGCGGGAGGAATCCAGGCTTCGCCCGAGCGCCTGGGCGAGATTGAAGAGCGCCTGGCGTGCCTCGACCGGCTGAAGCGCAAGTACGGTCCGGCGTTGGAGCAGGTCATCGCTTTCGGCGAGGAAGTGAAGCGCAAACTGGCGGAAATGGAAAACAAGGATCAGGTGCTGGCGGAACTCCGGCAGCAGCTTGCCGTGGCGGCCGGGGAATATAGCAAAGCGGCGGGCGCGGTTTCGCGAAAACGCATCGAGGCGGCGAAAAAATTAGAGAAGCTGGTCGAGGCCGAGATCAACGACCTTGCCATGCGCGCCAGTTTCGCCATCATCGTCGAGGAAAACGACGCTGAGGAGCACTGGGCGGAATCGGGAATCAATCAGGTGATTTATGGCATCTCCACCAATGCCGGCGAACCGCACCGGCCGTTGCAGCAAATCGCATCCGGCGGTGAGCTTTCGCGGGTCATGCTGGCGCTGAAAGCGAGCGTCGAAGCCGGAAGCAGCGCGGTCCGAAAGGGAAGCGCGGCGCGGACCCACTCGACCCCGGCGCAGAGGACGCTTGTGTTCGACGAGATCGACACCGGTATCGGAGGGCGCGCCGCCGAAGCGGTAGGGAAAAAATTGAAGGCCCTTTCCAAAGGAAATCAAGTGATCTGCGTGACCCATTTGCCGCAGATCGCAACCTTCGCCGATCACCACTATCTGATTGAGAAGCGCGAGGCCGGAGGGCGCGCGCAAACCACGGTCCGGCAGATCGCGAGCGAAGAGCGCACGGAAGAAATTGCGCGGATGCTGTCTGGGGCGAAGCTCACGGATACTTCGCGCAAACATGCCGAGCAAATGATTCGGGCAAATGGATGAACGCTTCAATTAACGAAATTTGCCGAAAACCATCCCCTGTTATCCTGTGATTCGCATGCGAAGCTTCCATCTGGAATGCACGGTTTGCAGCGAAATGTTTCCCGCCGACCGCGCGCAGAATGTTTGCCCCAAAGATGGGGGAGTGCTGTTCGTCCGCTATGACCTGGCCGGCCTAAAGGGGAAGTTGTTGGGCGTGGATATGCAGGGCCGGGTGGCCAGCATGTGGCGCTATGCGGAGGTGCTGCCGGACGCCGATCCGGTCACCCTGGGCGAGGGTTTTACCCCACTGCTTCCCAGCCGCGAGTACGCGAGTGTTTATATCAAAGATGAAGGGTTGAATCCCACCGGATCTTTCAAGGCGCGAGGAATGTCGGCCGCCGTCACCATGGCGAGGCATTATGAATTAAAGAAGCTGGCCGCGCCCTCCGCCGGAAATGCCGGTGGAGCGCTGGCGGCCTACGCGGCGGCGGCGGGAATTGAAGCGCACATTTTCATGCCAAAAGATGTGCCAGTGGCGAATCGCATGGAATGCGATTACTTCGGGGCGCACGTCACGCTGGTGGATGGACTGATCAGCGACTGCGGGAGGATGGTGGCCGAACGCATAAAACAACAGAAGTCTTCGGGGAATGAGGGCGGATGGTTCGATGTGTCGACGCTCAAGGAACCGTTTCGCGTCGAGGGCAAGAAGACGATGGGCTACGAGATCGCGGAGCAGATGGGATGGAAGCTTCCGCAAGGCATTATTTATCCGACAGGCGGCGGCGTGGGCATGATCGGAATGTGGAAGGCCTTCGACGAAATGGAAGAACTGGGCTGGATTGGGGCCGTGCGCCCGAAAATGGTCAGCGTGCAAGCGGCGGGATGCGCGCCCATCGTGAAGGCCTGGGAAGCGCGGAAGACGGTCTCTGAGATGTGGAGCGGCGCGCACACGTTCGCCGCCGGACTGCGCGTCCCAAAACCTTATGGCGACTACTTGATTCTCGACATCCTGAAGAAGAGTCAAGGCACGGCGGTGGCCGTCGGCGACGACGAAATCCTCGCCGCCACACGGCACTGGGCGAGCGTGGAAGGCGTGTTCGCCGCTCCCGAAGGCGCAGCCGCGCTGGTGGCCTACCGGAAATTATTGGCCAGCGGCTTTTTTCGAGCCGATGACGCGGTCGTGCTCTTCAACACGGGCTCGGCGTACAAGTATCTCGACCTGATCGAGGGTGAAGAAAAGAGAATGCGCCCGGCGCCTTCGGCGCGCCAAATCGGCGGGATCATCGGACCCTACTGACAATCGGTCGCACTAGATCGGGCCTCACCAGATCGGACCTTAGCTGGATCGAGATTCCAAAATCATTTGTTCTACACTCGTTGTTCTACAATCGATGCGTGGCGCTGTTTCGTAATCTGAAAATTACGTTGGAGATGATCAAGTGGGAGCACTCGATTTTTGCGCTCCCTTTTGCCCTCTGCGGAGCCATGTTGGCGGCCGGCGGCTTGCCGGCGTGGCGGCCTCTTGCCTGGATCGTGGTTGCCATGGTCGCGGCGCGATCGGCGGCCATGGCGTTCAATCGACTGGCCGACGCCTCGATTGATGCTGCCAACCCGCGCACCGCAACCCGCGCTCTTCCCACCGGCCAATTGACGCCGACCTTTGTGAGTACGTTTGTCCTGATCTCGTGTGGAGTTTTTGTTCTCGCGGCGGCGCAACTAAACCGCCTGGCGCTGATGCTTTCACCCTTGGCACTGGCCGTGATCCTTCTTTATTCCTTGAGCAAGCGCTTTACGCGCTGGTCCCATCTGTTGCTGGGATTCGCGCTGGGCATCGCTCCCGCAGCCGCCTGGATTGCGATTCGGGGCGCGCTCGATCCGCGCATTCTGCTGCTAACTGCGGCAGTAACGTTTTGGGTGGGCGGATTCGACGTGATCTACGCCTGCCAGGATCAGGACTTCGACCGCAGACATGGTTTGCACTCCCTGCCGCGTTTTTTTGGGATCAGGAATGCGCTCATGATTGCTCGCGCCTTCCACTTGATAATGCTGGGGCTGCTCCTCGCCATGATCGTGACTTTTGGTCTAGGCAAACTGGCGTTCGCGGGCGTGTTCGTCGTGGCGGTTCTGCTGTTCTACGAACATGCACTGGTGCGCCACGATGACCTGAGCAAGCTTAACGCGGCGTTTTTCACAATGAATGGCGTGATCTCGGTGGTGTTTTTCTTTTTTATTGCGGCGGACCTGCAGCTGAGGCGGGGTTGAAGCGTTACGCTCCCGCGAACGCGAACAGCATGAGGATGTATATCCACAGGCCGGTCATGCAATGCCAATACCATGAGGTCACGTCGACCACGATGCGGCGCGATTCCACCGGACGATGGAAAAGGGCTCCGAGCTTGGCGAAGATGAGCGCGAGCACTCCCCCCGCCAGATGCAGGCCGTGCATTGCGGTCAAAATGTAAATGAACGAACTGCTGGTGCCGCCGGCCAAATGAAAACCGGTGGTCGAGAGCTTGCTCCAGACGAGCAACTGCCCGCCGAGAAACAGCAGGCCGAGAACGGTGGTCAGGCTAAGCCACGGGAAATGAGTTTCGTCGCCAAGCGAAATGCCGGGCATGAAACGTAGCGGCGCGAGGGCGGCTTCCCGCGTAATTTCGCGGCGGGCGAAGTCGATGGTGATGCTGCTGAGGATGAGGATGGCGGTATTAACGAGCAAGAGGTTCCAGGGCAGGCGCACGGGAATCCAGGCTTGCAGGTAGGGTGAAGCATTCTGGTCGAGATCGACCGACCAGCGCCGAATCACGTACACCGCGGTGAAGGTGATAAAGAGCACGAGGATGGGAGTCATGGCGACGGCCAAGCCCATGCGTGCACGACGCAGGCGCTCCCCGTAGTTCGGAACGAGGTCGGGAAGATTTTCCCCGCCATCGCGTCCGCGGCCATCGTCGCCGCCGCCGAAGCGGGGAGGAATGGCGGCGCCATGGTGGCCCGAGCGACGGGTGGTGATTGGGGTCATGCGAGCCCGCCAGGCAGCGCTAACGGTAGAAGCGCGAACAGTGGACACACCAGAGCCGGATGCACGAAAGCTGGACACGCGCGCTCAGAGGTACGGGAGGTCACAATCATTGACAGCTCTAAAGCCGGGTCGAAGCGGCGGGGAGAATGCCGGACCGCTCGTCCGCCGCTGCACTTTGTAGTAGATGATCTCACCCCGCCGTCGGCTTCGCAAATGCCAGCCAAAGCAAACTCCGACGGAAAAGCGGAGTTCGATAGAGCGATGATTTCTTCTAACGTGAGGCAATTTCTGGAGGAATCTTGATGACCGGGCTGGGCGGACGGCGGGGCGGGAATTGGGCGAGATGACCTTGGTTTCGCGACCTGATCCCGCGACGTTGCCACGGTTGCAAGCCGGCGTCTAGACTTGGGATCGCCGCCGGGAATACGGGTGTCAGGGAGAAATTTGTCCGCCAGGCAGGGTTTCGCGCGGCAGATTCAGGCGCTTGCAGAGTGGACCTGCCAGTTAGCGAACGGGAAGGGTCAGGATGATGAAAACGAACTTGAAATTATTGCTGCTGTTACTGGTTTGCGGAGGAGTGAAAGTATCGGCTCAAACCGTGCTGCAGGATTTTGTGTCGATCGGAGCGCCGGCAGAGGTGATCGATATGGATCTGCCGAAACCGAGCGCTAAGGGAAGCGTACTCATCGCCATGCCGGGACCGCTCACCGAAGGGGTCAAGGTGATCAGCATCGTTGACAACAAGGGCAACACCTACAAGGAGATTCCCGGCGCGACCAGTTCGGCGACAGGGAAGTCGCTGCAAATCTGGTATTGCGAGAACTGCGCCGAGGGAGTCACGGAGCTGAAGTTCCGCATGTCGCGTTTTGCCAAACTGGGCAGCATTAATGGGTTTGTGGAGGTTTCGAATGTCGCGCTGTCGTCGTCACTGGAGGGAAGCGCGCAGGTAAGCGACGGGAAAGCGACCAGCGATGGTTTGGAGGCGGGCCCGAGCATTACGACCAGCGCCAGGGCGTTTCTGATCGCTCGCTATGCTTCTGACAGCCCCCTTCCGAAAGGGGTAAATCCCGCCCCCTGGACCTATAAGACCACGCACGTTTACCTGGAGGGCGGAGCTCCGGGAACGTACCAGCCGAAGCTGACAGGCGCGACTGCCGGCAGCAATTTTGCCATGAGCATGGCCGCGTTTAAAGCGCGGGACGGCGCAGCTGATGCGGCAAATCCGAAGCCCGCCACAGAGACGGGGTTGGGAGTGCGGCGGTTCCCACACTAATGGGATTTCATTTCCTATTGAATTCGTTTTGGGGTTTGCGCCCGCGGGGGGCTCACCGGAGAGGTCAACGCCGCTCTGTTGCGAGGGATATCGGTTCGCATCTAGACTTGTGATGGCCGGGTTTGTCCCTTGTTTCGGGACATGGTTCGAGATATCGTTCCGTGCACCGACGGCGATGCGAGAGTGGCGGAATTGGCAGACGCACCAGACTTAGGATCTGGCGGGTAAAACCGTGGGGGTTCGAGTCCCCCCTTTCGCACCAATAAGTTAGGGCCGATCTTGAATCGGCCCTTTTTCTGTTGTGCTCAATTTTGTGTCCACCCAGCGTCTGCGGGCCTACTTTCCCGACGCTGGGAGCGCGCGAAGTTCCGCCTTCGTTGTCTGCATCTGGAAAGCCCGCTCGATTGCGTCTGCTTGGGGATGAACGTATCGCTGGGTGATCGTAATGGCGGTGTGTCGAATCCGCTTCCAAAGGCGGTATCAGTCGAACGATAACTATGGATTTTAGTATTTCGCGTTAGTGCCAACCTCTCTCACATACAGTTAACTGCCACAACCAACCAGTGAGTGCAGCCTGCGTCGCCCCCTGCTCGTCTCAAATTCAAAGCTGTTCATCCCAGTACCTCTCAGGCGGGCCTGTGCGGTCTATCAGATTGCAAGGCATTCCAGTAGAGCGGGCTTAACGGCGCCGCATACGTATCAGGGTTAAACCGGCAACGCTATTGAGAAACGAGGAGAGCGTTATGCAGACTCACAACGACGTGTCAGCGCGGCTCAGCGGTTGGTCAATGGGTGTTTTGTTCAGGCAGTTCGCACTGATTCTGAGCGCGGCATTCATCCTTTTATCGCCGGGCATCGCGGAAGCCCAACACACCACCGGTACATTGCGCGGCGAGGTTCTCGACCCGAGCGGGGCGGCTGTGTCTGGCGCGGCCGTGGCGGTTTCGAATGAGGCGACAGGAGTTACGCAAACCACGGTCACGAGTTCAGCCGGAACTTACGAGATTCCCAGCGTGCTGCCAGGAAATTACACGCTGTTGGTGCAGGCGCCGGGCTTCAAGAAGTATGTGGTGAAGGGCATTCCCGTGCTCGCCAATCAGGACAATGTCGCCGACGCGCGCATGGACGTGGGCGCAACCTCGGAGACTATTGAGGTGGTCGCCGGCGAGTCCGGGGTACAGACGACGTCGTCGGATTTGACGACTAACTTCAGCGCGCAGGACGTGGCCAACCTTCCCAGTTCGGCGGGCGCGTTGAATGGCAGTCCGCTGAATCTGGCGATTCTCTCACCGAACGTGATCGCTACCCCGGGCGGCGCGCAAGGAGTGGGTGGCGCGGTGGGCGGTACGCGTCCCCGCGATAACAACTTCAGCGTGGACGGAGTCGACGACAACAACCTCGGCGTCACTGGCAACAATTCCACCGTCATCCCCGATGCGGTGTCGGAGTTCGCACTGCAGACGAATCAGTTCAGCGCCGAGTACGGACACTCCGCCGGAGGGCAGTTCAGTTTGATCACGAAGACGGGAACAAATCAGTGGCACGGCTCCGGCGAATGGTATCTGCAGAACCGCAACTTGAATTCGCTCGACAATCTCACCAAAGCGGAAATATTGTCGAATCAGGCGGCCAACCCTCCGGTTCCGGGCGCGATCGTCAGTAAGCCTGCCTATGATGACAACCGATTTGGCGGCACGATCGGCGGTCCGATAATTAAAGACAAACTCTTTTTCTTCGGCGCTTACGAATACACCACTGTGCATGGGGCCGGAACCCCCACCGCTTTGGCGACCGCGCCGACGGCCGCGGGACTGACCGAGCTTGATGGGATGGCGGCTGATGCCGCAGTCAGCGCAGCGCTCGCGGACTTTCCGGTAGCGCCTTCGGGCACGACGACTTTGCTGGTGAACGGAACGCCGGTCCCGGTCGGACCGCTGGCCGTCATTTCGCCGAACTATCAGCGCGAGCATGATGCTCAATTCAACACCGATTACACACGGGGCCACCATCAGTTTGGCACCCGCTTCACTTTCAATCAGGAAGACTTCATCTTCCCCGGGTCGATTCCTCTGCCAGTCTGGAATCAAAGTTATCCCATCGATAACCGTAAGATCGCGCTGACCGATACCTGGACGGCTCGCAGCAATGTGGTTAACGATCTGCGCTTGCAGTATTCCTACTTCTCACTCGCGCTGCTCGATTCGTGTACCGTCGGCACCACCTGCCAGCCCGACATCACCCTCGGCGACCTGTACTCGGACAATACGACCGGAGTATCCGATAACCAGCATCAGAAACAGAATAGCTATCAGGTCAGGGACACGCTGTCCTGGGTGCGGGGCAAACACACATTTAAATTCGGCGGCGACTACAACCACTTCATCTACCCGCAATTCTATCTGCCACGCAGCGTGGGGGATTACGAGTATCAGACGACTTCCGACTTCATCAACGACGTGGTGCCCACGGCGCGTGCCCTGCGCAATGCCGGCTCGGGTTATTTCCTGGGAACGCAAAGCCTGATGGCATGGTTTGCGCAGGACGATTTTAAGGTCAGCCCCCGCCTGACTCTCAATCTCGGGGTGCGCTATGAGTACTGGACGAACCCGGTCGGCGATAAGGAGTGGGTTTTGAATGCGATTTCGGATGTTCCCGGGCTGATCACGTTCGGCAATCCGGGGACGGATAAGAACAACATCGCGCCGCGTGTGGGGTTTGCTTACGATCCCACGGGCAACGGCAAGACATCCATTCGTGGCGGGTTTGGGGTCAATTATGACGTCAGATTCCAGAACTTCGACTCGATCTCCTTACCGCCCCAGCTGCAAAGCGAATTGAATCAGGGATCGGCTTGCAGCCTGACGCCGACACCCGCATGGTGCAGCACCGGGACCGGATTTCTGGCCGGCGGTGGTTTGCCGCAAACGTACGTTCCTCCGACGAACCAGAGCGATGCCCGGAACTTCACCAGCGCACACCTGCCCCTGAAAACGGAATTGCCCAAAGTGCTTACCTGGAGCCTCGGGGTTCAACACGAGATGTACCGCAACGCCACCATCGAAGTACGCTACCTGGGCACCCGAGGCCTGGAACTGCCGGTACAGAACCGCCTTAACTTCATTAGTTATTTTGATGCCGGCGGGGCGGCGCTTCCCATGTATCTCAATCAGGCGTCTATTCCGACGAGTTATACCGCCAGTACTCCCACCGACACGAACTACTATCTGTTCACCAATAATTTTTACAACCAGACCTTGAATCCGGTTCCGGGACTGACTCAACCCAGCCCCGATATTTACCAACAGTACGGCTTCTATGGCTACCTCACCGAGTACTCGCCGCTCTCCAGCAGCATCTACCACGCCGGTTCGGTAAGTATCACGCAAAACTCCCGGCGCGGACTCACCTTGAACGCAAACTACACTTACTCGCACACTATCGACGATGCCACAAACGAGTTTCACACCAGCGCCCTGAATCCGCGCCGGGCCCAGGATAACTTCGAACTGGGGGCCGATCGCGCTAACTCAGATCTGGACGTCCCGCAGAAGTTCGCGCTTTCACTGGTTTATCAATTGCCCAAGGGAAAGTGGTCCAATCCTGTTGCCAAGGGCTTTTTGAACGGCTACCAGTTGGGCTCGGTTTTCTATGCTCAGTCCGGGCAACCCGTCACCTTGCAATCGGGGATCGTGGACTCAAACGGCAACACTGACACGGCCGGAGACAGAGTGTTTGTCAACCCGGCCGGGACTGGCAACGTGTTGGGAGAAAATCTGCAAGGGGATGTCTTTCCGGTTTGTGAAGGTCCGGGGGGCGCGACCTACGTCGGCACGACTTCTTTCCTGACAGCACCCCTCAATGGCTGCAATGCCAATGCCAACGCGCCGTTGGGTTACGATCCCGCAATTGGTTATACCCCGGCGAACCCGAACGACCGATATCTCGTCGCGGCGAATGCGGTGAGAGCTAACGTGGGCCGGAATAGCGTCCGGACACCGGGTTTCTCGACTTTCAATCTCTCCCTGTACAAGAACACCTATTTAGGGGAGAGCAAGTACCTGCAACTGAGGGCTGAGGTCTTTAACGTGCTCAATCATCCCAGCTACACCCTGACCAACGGCAATGTGTTTAACGCCACTGGCATATCCACCGCTCTGGCCGCCGCTGGCTATGCCCAACCGTCGGATGCGGCTTTTCTGGACGCCACACAGTTCGGCGGGGGCATCCGGCAGATGACGCTGGGGCTGAAGTTTATCTTCTAGGACGTTCAAAAGGGGAAACGAATGACCTTTCACAATCTGAACGTGCTCTCAATTCTAGTCGCGGCCTTATCTGCGTTCGTCGTGGGAGGGCTTTGGTATTCCCCGCTGCTTTTTGGCGCGGCGTGGAAGCGAGCCAATGGTTTCGGCCCTGACGAACCAGCAGGCTCCCCGGTCAAAACTTTTGTCTTGAGTTATGTGCTGACTGTGGTGATGTCCCTGGACCTGGACATCTTCCTCAACGATCCCAAGACAAACATGGCTTGGGGAGCGACTGCCGGCCTTCTCGCCGGATTTGGGTGGGTCGCGATGGGGATTGGGGTAGTTTCGCTTTTCGAGCGCAGACCCTTGACCTACATATTGATTAACGGCGGCTACCTGGCGGTTGCGCTGGTCTTGATGGGGGCCATCCTGGGAGGGTGGCGTTAATCCAACAGTATGCGGATCGGGCCGGGTTTTGCTGCTCGCCAAAAAGCTTGACTCCGACGGGGCCTGCGGCGAGCGCGTCCGCCTTACACATCAGGAGATTTTCTCTATGATTTGCTGAAGGTTGACGCGGTAGCCGCGACTGCAGGACAGTTCCTTCCCGTTCTTCAGGACCACTACGTATTCTCCGCTGTTGACGGGAATCAACTCCCGGATTCGGCGAACGTTGACGATCATCGAGCGATGGATGCGAATGAATTGATTGGGATTCAGCCGCTCAGCCGTACGCGATAAGGTCTCGCGAAAGAGATAGCTCTCGCCGCGGGCGTTGAGGCGGACATAATTGGCCGCCGCTTCAACCCAGTCAATCTCATCCTCGTTCAGAAAGATAATTCGCCCCTTGGTCTTGATCACCAGGCGGCCGTCAGCGTCTTGTACCGTGTGGCTTTCAGATTTTAGCTGTGATAGAAGTTGCAGAATGCGCTGCGCCACCTCGCGTTCCCGGGAACTGCGCAAAGCGATCCGGGCTCGCTCCAGAGCCTGATGGAGGCGGCCCTGGTCGAACGGTTTCAGTAGATAGTCGAGAGCGTGAGCCTCGAAGGCGCGAATGGCATATTGATCGTAGGCGGAGGTGAAGATAACCACCGGCATCTCGCAGAGCGGGATCTCGTTCAACACCTCAAACCCGTCGCGGTCCGGCATCTGAATATCGAGCAGAAGAAGCGCGGGACGGTGGCGACGAATCGCAGCCACCGTTTCGCAGCCATTACCGCACTCCGCTACAACATCAACCGCGGGTTCAGAATTCAGCAGGAGACGCAACTTCTGGCGGGCGAGATGCTCGTCATCCGCAATGATAGCGCGGACGGCGTCGGCCACGGGTTCGCGGTCAGGATTCATAGTGCCTACAGCCATGCTGGCGCAGGTTGCGAAGTCTTCAGCACACTCTTTCCAGTCATCCCCGGCGGGCGCACAAACGTCGTCCCGACGTTGGTTAGATAGACGGCTCAGAGCGGGAATTGTTTGCAAGAGATTGTATTTCGGTTGCCGTCCGGCAATCCAGACGATCAATCCCTGCTGGTGAGGCACTGATCCCCCGGCCATTGATTTCATGTTTGAAATGGTCCACAACTGTAGAGGCATGATTTGCCCCACCGAGAACGGGCTCCCCACAAAAGCCTCTGATGTCTCGTCGGCGGTTCCCCTGCTGGTCGATCAGTTGCGGACGGAGTTGAGCGCGCTCAACATAAACAAACAGGAAATTCGGCAACGTATTCAGCGGCTGCGCAGGGTGATACGGTGCCTTCAGGAGGTAGCGAAGCAGTCGATATGTGGCGAGTCGAACTCCGGCCTCGACGCCTCGCCCCCCAATCAAGGGGATAGGGTTTCCGAGGAATGCTGGATTTCGGTTTCGCAGCCCGGAATCTCCTTCCCGCGGCGCAAAGCGAGGGTAACCGATTTACGTTTGATCCGCGCTTGCCGCATTGCACTGATCGAAGCTTCCCCAGCTTCGCTCGAAGAGATCGAAGCGCGGATAGCGAGAAGAGAATCCTTTCCTATACCCAGTCCGGCGTGGGATCGCTCCGCACTGCGGCGGGTTCTTCATGTCATGACCCAGGACGGCGAAGTGCGCTTGCTGAACGGCCCTCGGGGTTGTCGTTGGGAAAGAGTTCCCCCGTCTAACGGAGATCGGGTGCTCCAGCATGGTTCTCAATTTTCACCTCGGCCGTCAGGCCAGACGGTTGGCGTAGCTGGGTTATAAACCGGGACAAATGGCGGGTTTTCCGGGACGGATACCCTTGTTTCAAGGCCGATGCTCGTGAATCTGCCGCGCCGGTATGCTTCAATGGTAATGCTTGCGGGAGTTGGTGATTTTATTCGAGCCTTATAAGTCGAACCCGCCCAGGCCCGGCAAAGAATGAAAAGCAGATGTCAATTTTGCGAAGTCCCTTTGCAACCTGACGGAGAGGCGTATTTATGTTCTTACGAATGCACCTTCTGTCTGGAGTGTGCCGATAAGACGCACCGGCTTTGCCGCAACTGCGGTGGAGAATTGCTGCGACGGCCGCGGCGGCGGATCATCGCCCACTCCCAGGCAGAGGCGCAGTCCAACGCCGCCTTCAATTCGGCACGGCTCCTCTGGGAAGTAAGTTTTGCCGTGTGGTTCGTCATCGCCCTGGCGGCGACCCTCGTGGTATATGAGGCATACCTCACCACCGACACTCCCATGAGCTTTCTAACTTCGATGTGGTGGGAGTTTGGCCATGTGTTGACGTACGCTCCTCTGACTCCTTTGGTTTTCATTTTTGCCACGCGATATCCGATGACCCGGCACAATTGGGCGCGTCGTTCGCTTCAGTATTTCGCGGGCGGGCTGTTTTTTACGGCGACACACATTGCGCTGCGGGCGGCGAGTCCTTATGCCTTTTGGGTGCCGAGCCATCGCGCGTTCGAATCGGCGATCTGGGATTATCGGGCGCATGCCCTGCGGCTCCAGTGGCCGGTTCTGTGGAACCATTTCTTTACCGGCGTGGTGGATGACATCACCGGAGTGTTTATACCCGTCGTCTTTATCGCGCACGCTATTTCTTATTACCGCAGATTTCGGGAGCGCGAGCTTTGCGCCGCGCAACTGGAGGGGCAATTGGCGAAAGCCCATTTGCAGGCGCTGAAAAGCCAGTTGCAACCGCACTTCCTGTTCAATACCATGCACTCCATTTCGTCGCTCATGCTTACCGACGTCCGGGCGGCGGACCAGATGATGGCGCGGCTGGGCGACCTTTTACGAATGAGCCTCGAAACCGCCGAAACCCAGATTACAAGCCTCAGCCAGGAACTCGATTTTCTAAATTGTTACCTCGAAATCGAGAAAGTGCGCTTTGGAAACAGACTCCGCGTAATTATGGAAATCGCTCCCGAGACTCTCGATGCGTCATTTCCCCATCTGCTCTTGCAACCGATTGTCGATAACGCCGTGAAACACGGCATTGCCAAGCTGCCCGAGGGCGGCGAGTTGCGGATCACTGTAAGAACGGTGGCCGACCAACTGCAAGTTGAGGTAGAAGATAATGGTCCAGGAATTGACAGGGGAGGAGTATTTTCCGCGAGCGGGTTCGGCTTGAAATTAGCAAGAGAGCGTCTCAAATCGCTCTACGGTATCAAGCAAAGTCTTGACCTCCTCGATCCTCCAATCGGCGCGCTGGCGCGGATTCGCATTCCTTTCCACCCGTTCAGCGGCGACGCCACTGCCAGCCCCGCGGACAATGCTCTGTCGAGAGCCGGTTGAGTCAGCCGCTTTCTTGACCAGCAAAAGGGAAAACGCTTCCCGCTAAGGGTCTGAAAACCCTGCTGGTCTAATCCGCTCTGCCGGACGGATTGCCGTGGGTTGCTAATTGGTACGTCCCGAGCACGGAGGCCGCATCGAAAACAAAATCCGCCTCTGGGGGGCGATAGCAAGTCTGGCGGATAAAACCGCGGGGGTTCGAGTCCCCCCTTTCGCACCAATAATTTAGGGCCGATCAACTGAGATGCACTCACTGTAGGTCCACTCAATTAGGTTAGGGCCGATCTTGGATCTGCCCTTTGCCTTTTTCCAGCGCATTGCTCTTCTGAGGTGTCCAAAGATAGCAGCGCCCACACTTGGATACGAAGCATGGGCGCTTGTATGGCCCGATCCAAAATTTTGGCCGGACCGCTTATTGAACCGAACACAACACTACTGAACATAAGACGATGGGATCTGCTGGTTTAAGACGTAGATATCCCAGGAGCCGAGGCCGGTGGTGTAATCCCACCCCGGCAGCGCCACTCCGTATCCATTGGCGCCGAGAATGACGTCATTGAAGTAGGGGCTGCTGGGCGTGGGTCCGCCGTTAGCCAACTGATAAATGAGTGGTCCGGCAAAGCCCAGCTTGTTGCCATGCGCGGTCTCCATGCGCGCCCACGATCCCATGGAAAGCGGCGAAGACAGACTGGTGCCGCCAACCAGTTCCGTGGTTCCACCCACGAAGGTATTGGCCGAGCAGATTGCGAGTCCCGTCCCTCCGGCGCACATTGCGACATCGGGTACTCCGCGGTCACCCGCCTCAGAGCTGGGCACGATGGGTAGAGTGCCCGCTCCGGTGTAGGCCTGCCAGAAGGGCGAGGTTTCAAAGGTGCTGATCCCGCCGCCTCCGCCCTCCCATGCGGTTTCTTCATCGTAGGTAAAGTCAGTGTTAGTCAGCAGATTGGTGCCTCCCACGGCGATGACATAAGGCGAGGACGCGGGATAGGAGACGGTTGGCAGTCCAGAAAGGGGAACGCCGTTCGTGGGCAGCACGGGGCATGCGGAGCCATTATCATCGGCTGAAGCGAACGGGGTGATGCCCTGCAAAGCCGCTTCGCCGAACAGTTCATCGTCCAGCAACATGGCGCCGTCGAGGTAGGGGAAAATTTCGCACTCCCCGAACGACATGTTGAAGGCCTTCACTTTATTCTGAGTCACGGCCTTGTTGATGGCGAGCCCGATATCAGAATCGGTAAGGGTAGTGGCGACAAAGAAGGTCAGGGATTTGACCTTCTGGGCAATACCGGTGGAGGTCTGAGAATCCAAATCCCATTCGTCGGCGCCGCTCGTGTCAGGGCTGGGGATACCGGCATAGGTGATGGTAACGGGCGATGCCGGCAGCTTATAGAGTTGTTCATACAGATAGAGATCGTGGATGACGCCGGTGGAAGAAGCGGAAGGATCGCCCGGGCCATTGGGATTTTTCGGCGAGACCGTGCCGAGATCACCTTCTGAAATGATTCCCACCGCGGTACAAGAGGCGGGAGTTACCTTCTGCTTGATGTTGGTCGCGGTTGGAGTGACGTCTGGAAGCGCGGCATCGTAAGCGATCTGATATTGTTGCGCGCCATATTCCTCGTTTGAGGTATCGGGGGTTGGACACGCCGGCGGCGTACACGGGTCGGTATATTGGAAAAGGTCAGTCCGTAAGCCGACGATGTTGTTCAGCCCAAGCACCGCGGCCACGGTTCCGGCCAGCGTCAGAGGAACCTGGGCGTCAGAGGTATTGGCATAAACTGTTTTTCCGCCCTGGGAAAACTGCACGAGCGAAGTGTTGAATGCAGCTTCGACTTGCGAAGCGTTTCCATCGGCTTCGATCAGAAGCTTGTTTTCGGCAACTGCAATGTTCGCAAATCCCTGTTTTGACAAGTAACTGGAAATCGTCTTGACCTGAGCGCTGGTGGGCGCAAACTGCGCGGTGAATTGCGCTACGGTCAATGACTTTCCGTAGAGCGGATCGCCGGGTGTGAGCATCCGTTTCAGCGTGGGCTGAACCAGACCGGCATTACGCTCTTGAAGCGCAACCACTATATGAAGGGGAGTCGAAGGCTCAAGAGATCCGAGGACGGTTGCGTTCTTAAGTTGAAGCGCTTTCGTAGCCGTCGAAGTCCACGTTTGAGCAAACGCAGCGGAGGAACCGGATGACGTGATCACCGCCACTGCGAAAAGCGTACAGCCAAGAAGCGCTGCCAGGGATCTCAGCACAAGAAAGGATCGGAGCACAAGAAATATCCTGAGTAGGGAACTGGGGAGAAGCATTTGGGGATCTCCTCGAAAAGATTGGGCCGAGCGGATCGGCCGCTGGAATCTAGCCGCGTCCAGCGACATCAGCATGTCGTTGATGCCTCTTTGGTTCCATACCGCGCGAATTGTAATCGCGGCGGTTGCGTGAAGTAAGGGATTTCCTTAGATTCGGGAGCCGCCCCGAATTTTGCGACACTTAAACGGAAGAATGCGAGTGCCGGTTTTGGGGGGCGATAGCTCGGTTGGCTCATGCCGAAAGTCTGGAGCTAATGTTGAAAAAACTTGGAAAACCTTCTTAGGCCTGAGCCGCCGGATCTAGAGCCGATTCTTAGATTCCATAACATCTGCCGAAAAATCGGGCAAACGCCCGATAGCGGTACGCGCGGAGAATGCGTAGCGTGAACCGTGGGAATCGTTCCCAGAAGGAATGCACATGTCGAAAATGTTGGTGCGCTTTTCCATTGGTTGCTTAATGGTCGCGGGCCTGCTCTTGGTCGCTTTAGGGCAGCAAAGCGGAAACGGTTCGTCGAGTCCTACGGATTCGCCGAGTCAGAGCGGGGCGTCGAATAGCAACAGTGGCGCGCCCAAGTGGAGCACCGGCGATCAAAAATTCGTGAAAGAAGCTGCCCAGGGCGGAATGGCAGAGGTAGAACTGGGACAGTTGGCGGTCGCGAAAGGCTCCAGCGCCGACGTTAAGGCTTTTGGACAGCGTATGGTGGATGACCATACTCAGGCGAATGACAAGCTGAAGCAGTTGGCGTCGAAGAAAGGTATTCAATTGCCGTCGAACCTTGATGCAAAAGACAGAGCGACGAAGTTGCGCCTTTCCAAGCTGTCCGGCGAGCAGTTCGACAAAGCTTACATGCAGGACATGGTGCAGGATCACAAGAAAGACGTGGCAGCGTTCGAACAGGAGAGTAACTCGGGCGCGGATGCCGATATCAAGAACTTCGCCAGGCAGACGCTTCCCACGCTCGAAAGTCACCTGAAGGCTGCGGAGACCATCGCGCCGAAAGTGATGGGGGCCAGCGAGAATACTCCGCAGTCGAGTATGCATCACTAAACTAACACGCTCACTTGGACACCGTTAGTTGGGAGTTGTGGTGTGAGGGAGCGGAAGTCAGGAACGGCACAGTCATGGTAGCCATAAAACAAACCAGTAAGAAACGATGGGTAGCCAAAGTAACCACCGATTCTACGCATCCCGCGCCGGGACTCTTCACCAAGAGTGCACCTGTTATTGCGAAGGCACTGGCATCAGCCAAAGTTTCGCCCAAGGGCCCGGCGTCGGGGATGAGGATGCTGACTTACTTTATCAATCGGGGCGGTCGAGGCCTGAGCGCGGCGCGCAAAGCCGAACTGGAGAAAGCGAAGAAACTTCTTTCCCAACGGATCGCGCGCGATGGCGCGTCACGCAAAGCGGTTTGAGTAAAGCGATGAAAGGAAAATATGCCTGAGAAGGAAACGCTGGAACGAGCGCACGAAGATGAACGTGAGGGTAAATCGGCTTCTACGCAAGCCGGCGAATTCGTGCGCGAAGAAATCCATCATGTGCGGGAAGGGAAACATGGCGCACGTTCTCCGCGGCAAGCGATTGCCATTGGATTATCGAAGGCGCGGCGAGCCGGGGTAAAACTGGGTTCGCCAAAAAGTGGATCGGCCGCCCTGCGCAAAAAGGCCGCGCAGGATACAAAGGCCGGGCAGTCGAACGGCCGGCGAAAGCCTTCGGCGACGCGCTCGCGGGCTGTGGAAGGCGCGCTGAAGCGTGAATCCCGCAAAACAGCCAGTCATAAGGTGCTTTCCGGGCAGGCTAAGAAAGCGGCTGCCGGGCGGAGCAGCCGAAGTCGAAAGAACTCGGCGGCGAGAGCTGCGAGAACCCGGAAAGCGGCATAGCCGTTGCCTGAACTGCACTTCCTATTACCGCTACATCGGGTTATTCCCCGGCAACTTCCGATGGAGTGGCATATAGTAGGAATAGAGTAAAATTTTCACGGCTATTCTCCCGTTCCCGGACCGGCAACACACGGACCACGAATTGTATCCAAGTCCCGGGCTCCTAATCTTCGAGGTGTGCTTATGATGCCAATTCTGAAGGGCCGAACTACTCTGGTGCTCGCCGGGCTGCTGTTTTGTTCGTTGGTGTCAGTTCTGATTTTCCGCAGCGATATGAAGGTGGGAGCGACTCCCCAGTTTAAGGGCGTGCTCACTTATCACAACGACAATCTGCGCACGGGGAAGAATCCGAGTGAGACCATTCTCACGCCCAAGAATGTGAACTCGCAGCAATTTGGGAAGTTGTTTGTCATCACCGCCGACGGGAAAGTAGACGCGCAACCTTTGTACGTGCCGGAAGTGGCCATACCTGGCAATGGCTCGCACAACGTCCTGTATGTGGCGAGCGAACATGGCACGGTGTATGGATTTGACGCCGATACGGGAGCGACGCTTTGGATGGTGACTACTCTGGCTTCGGGAGAGACGCCATCGGATAATCGGGGCTGCGGTCAGGTCTCGCCGGAAATCGGAGTGACGGCTACGCCCGTGATCGATCTCAGTGCGGGTCCCAACGGCACCATCTACCTGATCGCGATGAGCAAGGATGCCAGCTCCAACTACCATCATCGGCTGCACGCGCTCGACATTACGACGGGAGCGGAAGAATTTGGCGGGCCGGTGGAGATCGCGGCACAGTATCCGGGGACGGGCGACAACAGTTCCGGCGGTAACGTGGTGTTCGATCCCAAGCAATATAAGGAGAGGACCGGGCTGTTGCTGGTTAACCATAACATCTATACCGCGTGGGCTTCGCACTGCGACTTCCGGCCCTATACCGGCTGGATCATGAGTTACAACGAGACGACGCTGGCGCAGAAATCGGTGTTGAATGTGACTCCCAACGGCAACGAAGGCGCGATCTGGGCGGCGGGAGCAGGACTTGCGGCGGACACCAACGGCTATATCTATTTTCTCGATGCCAATGGCACATTTGATACAACGCTCACGGCCACCGGTTTCCCGACGAAGGGAGATTATGGAAACGCCATCCTGAGGCTCTCCACCACCAAGGGGAATCTGGCGGTGGCCGACTACTTCAACATGTCGAACACGGTGAGCGAGTCCAACTCGGATGAGGACTTAGGCTCGGGCGGGGCGATGGTGGTTCCCGATTTCAAGGATTCGAATGGAACCGTCCACAAACTTGTGGTCGGCGCCGGCAAGGACTCGCACATCTATCTGGCCAACCGCACCAATATGGGGAAATTCAATCCCAATAACGACAGCGCCATCTATCAGGAAATTACGGGCGCGCTCGGGGGCGGAGTATTCTCGGCGCCGGCGTTTGGCGACAATCGGATTTACTATGGCGCGGTGAACGATTCCATCAAGGCATTCGGATTTAACACGGCAGGCATGTTGAATTCGACTCCGGCGGCCTCGACGGCTACGACATTTGGCTTCCCCGGAGCTACGCCGAGCTTATCGGGAACCTCGGCCGGTGTTTTGATCCTGTGGGCGACGTCGAACACTTCGCCAGCGGTGCTCTACGCGTACAGCGCGAAAACGCTGACGGAGTTGTATGACTCCAATCAAGCGGGAACGCGTGATCAATTTGGCGCGGGGAACAAATACATCACGCCGACCATCGCGAACGGCAAGGTATACGTAGCGACCACCACGGGTGTCGGAGTGTTCGGGTTGCTGCCGTGAGAAATGTTTGCCGTCCGTAACTGGCTTGGATTATTTCAGGAACTTGCCGCGCTCCAGTTCGTCGAAGGCTTCACGGAGTTCCGCCTGGGTGTTCATCACGATAGGACCGTACCAGGCGACGGGTTCTTGCAGCGGCTTTCCGGAGACAAGCAGAAAGCGGATTCCGTCATCGCCCGCCTGGACCGTCACTTCGTCGCCTTGATCGAACAGTATCAGGGAGCGGTTGTCGGCTTGGGCAGGCGGATGAGTGTCCGCCCACTCGACCGCCTCAGTCGGCACCTGGAGCGGACCTGAAGCATTGCAAAATTTGCCCGCTCCGGCAAAAACATAAGCGAAGGCGTGGCGGGTGGTTTCCACCGGCAAAGTCTTTCTACGGCCGGGAGCGACGGACACATCGATGTAAATTGGATCCGTAGCGATGCCATCCACCGGACCTTTCTTTCCCCAAAAACTTCCGCAGACTACGCGCACGTGTGTGCCGTCGTCGTCCTTGATTTCGGGAATCTCGGGAGACTTCACCTCCTGGTAACGGGGTGGAGTCATTTTCAGCGACGAGGGAAGATTCGCCCACAACTGGAAGCCGTGCATGCGGCCGGCGGGGTCGCCTTTCGGCATTTCCTGATGGATGATCCCGCTGCCGGCGGTCATCCACTGCACGTCGCCGGCGGCGATTGCGCCGCGGTTGCCCATGCTGTCCCCGTGTTCCACCGTTCCCGCGAGAACATAGGTAATGGTTTCAATGCCGCGATGGGGATGCCAAGGGAAGCCGGCGAGATAATCCTCGGGCACGTCATTGCGGAAGTCGTCGAGCAGGAGAAAAGGGTCGAACTCGGAAGTGTTTCCGAAACCGAAGGCTCGGCGCAGATGGACGCCCGCGCCTTCGCGGGTAGGCTTCGATTTGATAAGACGTTTAACCGGCCGGATCGACATTGTGCACTCACCTTCAAATTCGGTGTTCTAGCGGAGCGCCAATCAGGGACGGCGGCCGGCGCTCCGCTGACTGTTTGTTTATGCCGCCACTTGTTTGCTGCCCTTAAGAAAGGCGAGCAGATCAGCGTTGATCTGGTCAGCGTTGGTGGTGGGCATGCCGTGGGGAAAGCTCGGATACACCTTGAGCGTGGAGTTCTTCACCAGCTTCGCAGATAGAGGAGCGGACGCGGCGATGGGCACAATTTGATCGTCTTCACCGTGGAGGATGAGAGTAGGCACGTCAAACTTCTTGAGATCCGCGGTGAAATCCGTCTCGGAGAAAGCCTTGATGCAGTCATAGCCGGCTTTAACCCCGCCCATCATGCCTTGCAGCCACCAGTGCTCACGGATGCCCTCTGAAACGGTAGCGCCGGGGCGGTTGTAGCCGTAAAAGGGAAGCGTAATGTCGCGGTAAAACTGCGCTCGATTTTTCACATATTGGGCGCGCAAGTCGTCGAACACGGCGATCGGCGCACCGTTGGGATTGCTTTCGGTTTTGACCATCAAGGGCGGCACGGCGCTGATGAGCACGGCCATGGCGACACGTTTACTGCCATGGCGGCCGATGTAACGGGCAACTTCTCCGCCGCCGGTGGAATGGCCCACGTGGATAGCGTTTTTCAGGTCGAGTTTTTCCGTGAGGGCAGCGAGGTCGTCGGCGTAAGTGTCCATGTCATTGCCGTCCCAAGTCTGGGTGGAGCGTCCGTGGCCTCGTCGATCGGCCGCAATGACGCGGTAGCCTTGCTGGCCAAAGAACAACATCTGGCCGTCCCAATCGTCGGCTGTGAGCGGCCAGCCGTGGCTGAACACGATGGGCTGGCCTTTTCCCCAGTCCTTGTAAAAAATCTGCGTTCCATCCTTGGTGGTGATCGTCGGCATAAAATTTCCTCCTGAACGTGGGGATTGCTCGCGCAATCCAATGAGGTTTATTGAATGTGCCCGCCGCTTGCGCGCCTGGAGACGGCGGGTTTCACAACGCTTCCGCTAATGGGAGGGACACACGAAAACGTGTGTCCCCCGGTATCGATGTAACCTGAATGCTGCCCCGGTGTTTCTTGACAATGCGCTGAACCGTATCCAGGCCGAGGCCGGTGCCTTCGCCCACGCCTTTGGTGGTGAAGAACGGTTCAAAGATGTGCGGCTTGATTTCGGGCAAGATGCCCGGTCCGTTGTCGCCGACTTCAATGACAACGCAGCCATCTTCGCGAGCAGTGCGGAGACGAAGCTCTCCCTTACCGCCCATGGCGCTGATGGCATTGTCGATGAGGTTGGTCCATACCTGATTGAGCTCGCTGCCGAAGGAATTGACGAGCAGCGGAATCTTCTGATAATCGCGCATCACTATCACGCCGTGGCGGAGCTTGTGATTCATGATCGTGAGCGTAGTTTCGAGGCTTTTCACGATGTCGACGTTCTGGACCGGGGACTGGTCCATGTAAGTGTATTCCTTGATGGCGCGGACGAGCTCGGAGATGCGGGAGGTGGCGCTCTCGATCTCGTTCAGCAGGCTGGCGATTTCGACGGAAGCGGCGATGCGGACGAGAGCGGCCCGGGCAGTGTCAGGAGGAAGCGCCTCGAACAAGGTCTCCAGGGCTTCGGGACTAACGTTCTTGCGCGCCAGATCGGCCGCCAGTTGCCAGAGATCGTTTTGTCCGTGACTGCGGAGCAAGGACTCGAGCCTGTCTTCAAGGTCGCTGGTGGCGAGGGGATCAAGCGGAGGGTCTTCGTTCTTGATGAAAGAGATTTCCATTTTCTCGATCTCCGCGCGCTGGGTGGCGCTGAGATCGCGGCGGCCGAGTTCCAGGCTGGCATCCTTGATGCGCATCAGCATGGAACGCAGTTGGCTGGTGGCGCGGGTGGCGGCGGAGGCCGGGTTGTTGAGTTCGTGGGCAAGGCCGGCGGAGAGTTTCCCGAGGCCGGCCAGCCGATCGCGCTGCTGCTCGATGCGGGTCACCTCGCGAATGCGGTCGGACATCATACCCACGAGGCGTTGCGTGAGTTCCGGCATCTTTTGAATGAGATCGGGGAACAGCGAGGCCGGGAACCGCAGAAGGCGACTATCGATGAGGGCGCGCCCGCTGACCGTGAATTGCTTCATGCGCGAATAAGGCAGTGCGCCGGTGACGTCGCCGGGCTTCAGGGAGAACAAGAAAGGCTCACCGCCTATCTCGCCGCGCAATTCAAGCTGGCCGCTGAGCACGACAAACATCGCGTCCGCGGGATCACCCTGGCGCGAATAACTCTCATCAGCCTTGAAGTGAAGCTCCTCGGACTGGCTGATGAACCAGGAGATCTGATCGACTGGTAAACCGGCGAACGCGGGAGCGCGCAAAAGTTCGGAGGGATCCGCCATTTAGACCTTGCTCAAATATTGATGAATAAACTGCACCGCGACCGAACCTTCGCCAACGCCGGAGGCGACACGCTTGACCGAGCCGTGGCGCACATCGCCGACGGCGAAGATGCCGGGAATATTGGTCTCCAGGAGGAAGGGATCGCGTTCCAGCGTCCATCCTTTGGGGCGCAGCCCGTCGCGAATAAGATCGGGTCCGGTCAAAAGGAAGCCGCGCTCATCGCGCTCAACCAGGTCTCCCAGCCATTCGGTGCGGGGCGAAGCTCCGATGAAAATAAACATGGAAGTGGCGGGCACGCGTTCGATTTTGTTGGAATCGGCGCAGAGCACGGAAATTTCTTCCAGATGAGTATCGCCATGGGCCTCGATCACGCTCGCGTTGGGCCACAGCTGGATGTTGGGCGTCGCTTTAATCTGATCGATGAGGTACTGCGACATGGTGGCGGCGAGAGAACTGGCGCGCACCACCATGACCACGCGATCCGCATACTTGGAAAAATTCATAGCCGCCTGGCCGGCGGAATTGGCTCCTCCGATGACGTAGACATTTTCCCCTTTACAGGACATGGCTTCGGAAGCGCCGCCGCCGTAGTAGATTCCTGCGCCCTGCAGTTTTTCGATGCCGGGGATTTCGAGACGCCGCCACTGCACTCCGCTGGCGATCATTAGAGCGTGGCAGGAAATTTCATTGCCGTCGCCCAGTTTCAGGATGCGATAGGAGCCTTCGGTGCGGACGCCGACCACTTCCTGCGGGGAGAGGATTTCGACGCCGAAGCGTTGCGCCTGAACCACGGCGCGCCGGGCCAGGTCGGCGCCACTGAGGCCGGTGGGAAATCCCAGATAGTTCTCGATGCGCGAACTCATGCCGGCTTGTCCACCGGGTGCTTCGCGCTCAATCATAACGGTGTGTAAACCCTCGGAAGCGCCGTACACCGCCGCGGCCAGACCCGCGGGGCCACCACCGATAATCGCCAGATCGTAGAAGTCGGTTTGGGCGCGGGTGCGCAAGCCGACTTTTTGCGCGACATCGGCCGGAAGGCTCTCCAGCATCTTCGTGCCGTCGGGAAAGAGCACCACGGGAAGGCTGGTGGACTCGGAGCCCAGAGCGTCAACCAGGCGCGTGGTCTCGGGGTCATTGGCGGTCAACTCGACGTCGATCCACTGGTAGGGAACGTGATTGCGCGCGAGGAAGTCGCGCAGTTCATAGGAGCGCGGCGACCATCGCGTACCGAGGACCCGAATGCCCTGGTATGCCGGACGGTAGGAAGCCTGCCAGTCGTCGAGCAGGTCGTTGAGTTGGGGATAGAGGTGGTCGGCGGGCGGATCCCAGGGCTTGAGAAAAAAGTAATTGATGCTGGCCTGGTTGATGGCGCTGATGGCGGCGTTGGTGTCGGCGTATGCCGTCAGCAAGGCGCGTTTGGCATCGGGAAAAATGTGTTTTGCCTCTTGCAGGAAAGCGATGCCGTCCATGCGGGGCATGCGCTGGTCGGCGAGCAGCAGGGCGACGCTGTCATTCCGCACTTTTAGCTGCTTCAATAAATCGAGCGCGACTTCGGGTGAATCGCTGCCGATTACGCGATACTCGGCTCCGTATTGCGAGCGCAAGTCACGCTCAATCGCCCGCAGAACGTCGGAGTCGTCATCGACACTCAGCAAAATTGGTTTCGGCATGGTGGTTCGGAATTCGATGTTAACGATGAAATCGACCCGGCGGATTGTTCCCCGAAACGAAACACCGGCATCGCAATTAATTGCAGGGCCGTTTTAAGTCGCACAATTATCTCACTTCTACCTGGCTTCTAACTCACTGCAGACGACTTTGGGCGGCGTCCCGGGACTCGACTCCATCAAGCGGCAATTTCACCGGCAAAGACTTCATCGACGTAGCACCAGATCCACGACTCGCCGCGCTCGATGGAGCGCATCACGGGATGCTTGGTGTGGTGAAAATGTTTGGTGGCGTGCTTGTTCTTTGAGGAATCGCAGCAACCGACATTGCCGCAAACCAGGCACATGCGCAGGTGAACCCAGGTGTCGCCAGCCTTAACGCACTCCTCGCATACGTGGGTGTGAGTTTGCCTTACCTTGATCTGGTCCAGGTGCGTGCAATCTTCCGCCATAGCTTCCTCGGTATGTTTGACAGTGAAATTTATCAGTTATTCCGCGATGAGCAGATTTTCCGCGAAAGGCCACTGCTCATCAATCCATTGCGCCTGGCAAGTGAAGCCGGCATCGAGTGCCATGGGATAAATTTCCGACGCCGAGTATTTGTGGCTGCTTTCCGTCCAGATGGTTTCACCCTCGCGAAAGTCGATCCGCAAGTCGGCGGCCGGAATGCGGACGGTCTGGCGGCATTGCGAACGCAAGTGCATTTCCACGCTGCGGGCCTCGGTGTTGATCCTGGCCTCGTGGGCGAATTGGCGGAGATCGAAGTCGGCATCGAGTTCGCGATTGATGCGAGCAAGAAGGTTGAGATTAAATGCCGCGGTAACGCCGATTCCGTCGTCGTAGGCCTTGACTAACTGCGCGCTGGATTTTTCCAGGTCGGTGCCGAGCAAAAGCGAATCACCGGGAGCAAGAATCTGCCGGATGTCGGCCAGAAAGTTTACTCCGGCGGGTCGGTCGAAATTCCCAATCGTGCTTCCCAGGAAGAGGACGAAGAGATGCTGGTTGCGTTGGCGGTGCGCCGCCACCTCGCGCAGTCCGTCGAGGTATTCGCGCTCAAAGCCGACGATGCTGATGGAGTCGATGTCGCTCAACTCGCGCTCGCACATGGCGAGAGCGGAGCGGGAGATTTCGACGGGATAGTAAAAAATCTTCTGCCAGCGGCTGAGTGCTTCGAGTATCCAGCGCGTCTTCTTGCCGCTGCCGCTGCCCAGTTCGGCGACCGCGACCGGTGCATCCAATTTCTCGACGATTTCCGAAGCATGGCGGCGAAGCAGGCGCTCGTCTGCGCGGGTAAGGCCGTATTCTGGCAAGTGACTGATGACCTCAAAGAGCGCCGAGCCTACGTCATCGTAGAGATACTTTGAGGGCAGTTCCTTTTGCCCCGGACGAGTGAGACCGGCGTGCACTTCAGCAGCGAATTCATAGGCGACGTTGTTGATGGCGTGCACGAGCATGGGAGCAGCTCCTTGGGTCTTTCATCTCACCGCTGATGCGTCGATCGTGTTCTGTGTCGATGTCTTACGTGCCCACTATTTGATGCGCCCGCCGGATGAAGGGTCGATCGACGATTGCAGCGAATCGACGATGCATCGAATCGACGATCAGCCAATCGACGATCAGTGGCTCACGCAGCGGAAGCCAGCGTACACGTACTGATAATGGGCCTGGAACCAGTTACGAAACGTGGGGCGCAGCATGCACGCGGCGGTGCGCGCCGAGCCACCTTTCATGACAAAATGCTTACCATCAAAGAAATCAGCCGAGTATCCGCGATAGAACGGAAACGCCTTAAAACCGGGAAAGGGCGCGAACGGAGTCGAGGTCCACTCCCAACCGTTGCCGTGCAAATCTTCCACGCCGAAACTGCTACGGCCGGCGGGAAAGGCATTGACGGGAGCGGGGTCCGAATGGGAAAAATCAAAATTTCCGAGTCTGGAATTCGGCGCCTCGCTACCCCAGGGATAGGCAGAGGCATCCGAGTTGGAGCTTCCTTCCGGGGCGCCATACGCCGCATGCTGCCATTCGGACTCGGTGGGGAGCGCCTTGCCCGCCCAACGAGCGTATGCGCTGGCCTCGGCATGACTCACGTATACGGGCCAGTCCAGAGGCAGGGGGACTTCGCCGAACATCCTACGCCAAAGCCACTGCCCTTTGTTTTCTCTCCAGAACAAGGGGTGGGAAATTCCGTGGGAAGTTTTCCAGTCCCAGTCATCGTTATCATTATCGCGGCGATTGCTCCACAAATCGCGCTGCTCATAGCCGCCGGCGGCAACGAACTCCAGATATTGCTGGTTGGTCACCTTGTAGCGATCGATTTCGAAGGCGGGAACGTGCACGGTGTGCGATTCGAATTCGTTATCCCATCCAAACCGCTGAGCGTCACGCGATAGACCCAGCGTGGCGACGCCCGCCGGAATGGGAATCGCGGAATAGGAGACTGGCTCTGCGAGGACATGCGGGAAGTCCGGCGGCCGCATTTTTGTATCGAGCTTATCGACGGCCAACTGGTGCAGCATGTAGGAGAGGGTTTCAATATGCATCAGACGGTGCTCGATGGCGACGTTGAGCAACGTGGATAGGGGTATACCGGTGTTGGAGGCAGGGGATTGCGTGATTGCCTTTTCCAGCTTTTTATCGAGCGCGTAACGGATCTCATCCACGTAATCGCCCACTGCCTCAAGAGAAGGCCAATCGGATGGCAGGTCCGACGGCAGACCGCCGCCTACCGGGTCAATGCCGAAGGCGAAGAGGCGGTCAAATTCGGGATGAACCGCCTTCATGGCAAGGACAGGTTCGCTGAGCAAATTCCAATCGAATGCCTCGAGATGGCCGACATAAAAAATGATGCGATGGCGCTCGGGGATCGGTCGATCATAGAGCGAGTCGCGGTGCACAAGGCTAAAGAGAGAGTCGCTTTTTCTCCGGGCGTCGGCCAGGCGCTGGTAGAGATCGTCAGGAGCCGCGTTGGGCAGTTGGCTGGAAAGACCGGCGTGCTTTTCTGCTATGGGCATGGGACGCTCCCGGTCGGGCACTCGTATCCGGCATCCATGATACGACGATTGCCGCGTTTGCGGACGAACCCAACCGGCTCGATCTGCAACGAATTGGTTAGATGACCGGTGAATGCGTAGGGTCGCAAAGGGTGCGATTATTATTTCGTCGGTGATTTCAGTATCCTGCAGTGGCGGACGAGTCGCGTCCACGGCTTCACAGAGTCAGTGATTCTAAGGTTAATGAGAGGTCCCATGAACGTGATCCTGGGTATAGCTTGTTTATTTGCCGTTGCAGCGCTTTCCCATGCCTCGCCACTAACGCAGACGTTTGCCACTTCCGCGGGGGACGTCAAAATTACTCCGATTTATCACGCCAGCACTTTGATCGAGGCGGGAGGGAAGACCATTTATCTGGACCCGTCAAAGCCGGCGAAATTCGGGGGTCTGCCGAAGGCCGATCTCATTCTGATCACTGACATTCATCCCGACCACATGGATCAGGCTTCGCTTGACGAAGTCAGCAAAGCAGGGACGGAGATTCTAGCGCCGCCGGCGGTTGTGGCCACGGTGACCGCGGCCAGGCCGATAGCGAATGGGGAAAGTAAAACGTGGCAGGGTTGGACGATTGAAGCCATCGCCGCCTACAACACGAACCCCGCTCGGGGACCGGCTCCCGGCAAGTTTTTTCATGACAAGGGCCGGGGCAACGGATACGTGCTGACCTATGGCGGGAAGCGCTTTTATTTTTCCGGAGACACAGAAGGCGTTCCGGAGATGCGCGCCCTCAAGAATATCGACGTGGCTTTCGTGTGCATGAATCTGCCCTACACCATGCCTCCGGAGGAAGCGGCGGACGCGGTCAAGGCCTTCCACCCGAAAATCGTGATTCCGTATCACTATCGCGGCTCCGATCTTGCCGTATTCAAGAAGGCGTTGGAGGGGACGGGGATTGAAGTCCGATTGCTGGATTGGTATCCGCAGTAGCGGCTCCGAAATGCGGCGCTGCGGCGATTCAGGGGTCATCGGAATCAGAACTACGGTGAAATGAGGTTGAAGTGACATGGTCCGGGGCGGCGGCACGGGTGGGGCTTGGCGTTCTTCTGGCTCTTTGCGCAGGAGATTCCTCGCTATTGGCGGCGGCGCAGCAGAGGTCCGCGCCTGAGATCGTATTGACGCTCGACCCGCAAGCTTGCGCGGTGCGCTGGACGGTCGATAGCACCTTGCACATGGTGCATGGCACTTTTGCCTTGAAGAGAGGCAGGGTAGATTTCGATCCGCAGACGGGTAAGGCCAGCGGCGAAATTGTGGTTTCCGCATCCAGCGGCGAGAGTGGGAACGGCTCTCGTGACAAACGTATGCGGCAAGAAATTCTGGAGACGGAGAAATACCCGGAAGCGATTTTTCGTCCCCAACGCGTAGAGGGCGAAGTGCGAGGGGCGGGAAAATCGGAGGTCAAAGTGGCCGGTGTTTTTTCCGTTCACGGTGCGGACCACGAAATCAGGGTGCTGATCCACGTCGAACTTCTGGGAGATCGCTGGAGCGGGAACGGCGAATTCGAAGTCCCATATGTTAAATGGGGAATCAAAGACCCAAGTAATTTCCTGTTAAAGGTAAAGCCGGTGGTGAAGGTGGAGTTGGAGATGTCAGGGGCGGTGATGAAGTAAGAACGGACTCGTAGGGAGAGGAAAAACAATGACGACCAGTGACTCAAAATCAGAAGGCGCGAGCGGGAAGGCGCAGGGTTTGCCGGCTGCCGCTGCCGGCGAATTCCGTATCGGCGGAGATCTGCCAGTGCATCGACTGGGCTTTGGCGCCATGAGAATTACAGGGGATGGAGTTTGGGGACCACCGCGCGATCGGGCGGAGGCGGTGCGCGTGCTGCAGCGCGCGATCGAACTGGGAATCAACTTTATCGACACGGCTGACTCTTATGGTCCCGGCGTGAGCGAAGAGATTATCGCAGAAGCTTTGCATCCCTATCCGGCGGGTTTGGTGATTGCGACAAAAGCCGGCTTTGACCGACCGGGTCCGAATCAATGGCGCGAAAACGGGCGTCCGGAGCACCTGCGGCAGGCCTGCGATGGCAGCCTGCGGCGGCTTCGGTTGGAGCGCATCGAACTATTCCAGCTGCACCGCATCGATTCCAAGGTTCCGGCCGAAGATCAGCTGGGCGCGCTGAAGGACTTTCAGACGCAAGGCAAAATCAAACACATCGGCTTGTCTGAAGTCAGCGTGAAACAGATTGAGCACGCGCGCGGTGTCGTGCCGATTGTTACGGTGCAGAACCGCTACAGCGTGATCGATCGAGGAGCGGATGACGTCCTCGACTATTGCGAGCGGGAGAGTATCGGATTTATCCCGTGGTTTCCCCTGGGGTCGGGGAAATTGAGCGCCGGGGGCAGCGCGCTGGCGCGCTCGGCGGCGGAATTCTCGGGGTCAGAATTGGGGACAGGATTAAAGATCAGCCCGTCGCAGCTGGCGCTGGCATGGCTGCTGTGGCGCTCGCCCGTCATGCTGCCCATTCCTGGAACGTCGCGGGTGGAGCACCTCGAAGAAAACGTAGCGGCTGCAGCGCTCAACCTCGGCGATAAGCAGTTGAAAACGTTGGGTGCTTCGGTGCGCGCGGCATGAGGCCGGTTTTGAGGATTATCTTTGCCACCGTGCTCGCATTCTTGATCTCGACTTTGCCTGGGACGGCGGCAGCGCAAATGCCTGACACGCCCGAAGCCGGTTCCATCGCGGCCATCGCGGCGGCGACGACCGATCCGCATTATGTTTCGCCGTGGGTTTCCTATGTGCCCGCATCGAACACCGTACCGTCGCCGGAGAAATTTCTCGGCCGGATTATGGGCGCTCCGGGAGAACTCCTGGGCACCGAGAAAACCTACGCCTATCTGCGAGCGCTCAGCGCCGCCAGTCCGCGGGTACGTTTATTCACGATTGGGCGTAGTGAAGAAGGCCGCGACATCGTGATGATTGCGATTGCGGACGAGGCGGGTATTCGCGATCTCGACGATCTCAAAGCGGTCACCGCGGCGCTGGCGGATCCTCGACGCACCGACGCGGCCACGGCTGAGAAACTGATCGCACGGGGGCGCCCGGTCTATTACTTCAACGCCGCGTTACATTCGGATGAGACGGGATCGACGGAAGCCATGGTCGAACTCGCCTACCGGCTCGCCGTTTCGGAGCAGCCCATGATTCGGCGAATCCGGGAGCAGGTGGTGGTTCTGATCAATCCCATTTCCAATCCCGACGGCCGCGACAAGATGGTGGACTGGTTTTACCGGTATCTCAAAGGCAAGACCGACCGCAACACTTTGCCTCGCCAATCGCCGCCCTACTGGTCGAAGTATACCTTCGTCGACATCAACCGCGACACGCATCAGCAGACGCATGAGACCACCAAGGCCGTGCACCGCATGTTCCACGAGTGGCACCCCACTGTGGTACACGATTTGCATGAAGGCTCGCCATTGATGCTGACCTGGAACGGCACCGGACCTTATAACCCCAACATCGATCCCATCACCTACAGCGAATTTCTGGAGCTTAGCTTTCATGAAGTGCAGGCGATGACGGCGATGGGCATGCCCGGTGTTTCAACGTGGAACTTTGGGGAAGCGTTCGCGCATCTCTATCTCGATTCGGTGGCGATGAATCACAACAGCATCGGCCGCGGTTATGAAACCTTCGGAAACGGAAGCGCGGAAACCGAGCAGCGATCGATCTCGCAATCCGCGACGATGAGGCAATGGTATCGGCCGTTGCCTGCTCCGGGGGTGGTCACCTGGTCGGCGCGCGACAATCTTAACTATCAGGAAACGGGGGCGATGGCAGCACTGGACGACACGGCGGTCCGGTCGAAAGAACTGTTGCGCAATTTCTACAAGAAGGGTTGGGATTCCTGGCAGAAAGGCCTGACCGAGCCACCCTATGCGTTTCTGATTCCGGATGATCAAGGCGATCCTGCGCGGGTGGCGCAAATGGTGGCGAGGCTGATGAGCCAGCACATCGAAGTGGCCCGCGCCGCCAGCGCGATTCAACTCAAGGACGGGAATTTTCCGGCGGGCACGTATGTCGTGCGCTTGGATCAGCCCTATCGCAACTATGCAGTCGATCTGCTCAGGCCGCAACAGTATCCGAAGAATGGAGCCGCACCCTACGACGATGTTTCCTGGGAGCTGCCAGCAAATTACCATTTAAAGGCGATTGCCACCAGCGACCCATCCATACGCGAGGCGGCGCTTACCGCGCTTAGCGATCCGCCGCATGCCGTAGGCAAGGTTGCGGGTGCGGGTCCGGTTTACCTTTTGAAAGATACGGGACAGGAGTCGTTGCTCGCCGCGCGTTATCGGCTGGCGAAGTTCGACATCAACATCGCGGAACGCGATTTCGAAGCGGACGGCACGAAGTATCCAGCGGGATCGTGGATTGTCGCTCCGCAAGACGGATTGCACGAAGCGATTCTGTCGACGGAGGCTGAATTGGGGCTTGAATTCACGCAGGTTGGCAGTTCGCCGGAGGTGGCCACGCACGTCGCGCCGACGCCGCGCATAGGCCTGTGGGTGCCGTGGGCGGACACCGACTCCATCGGATGGATTCGTTACATACTCGATCAGCGCAAAGTTCCGTACACGTATCTGCGGGATGAGGACATACGCGCGGGAAATCTGCAATCGCAAATCGACGTGTTGCTGTACGGGCATGTCGACCTAGAATTGGCGGAGCAGATCGAAGGTTTGCCGAAGACATGGTCTCCCATGCCTTTTAAGAAGACGGCGCAGACGCCCAGTTTCGGCACACCGGCTGAATCCGACGATATCACCGGCGGCATCGGCTACGAGGGGCTGGCGCAAATTCAAAACTTCATCGACCAAGGTGGCCTCATGGTGACGCTGGGCAGCGGATCCATGTTGGCGCTGGAAGGCGGGCTGGTGCGCTTTGTGCGCCGGTCGTCCGGTGGCGTGCCGAGAAGCGCGGCTGGTGGAGGCTTGCCGTCGTCCGGCGCCGCATTGGCGTCGGCCACGCGAACCCCGGGGGCACACGTGCGGGTTACGTTTGATCGGCCTGACCATCCCATCGCGTATGGGTACTCGGCGCACACGCATGTCTTCCGCCAGAACTTCCCCTTATACGATGTGCCGCGCCGCTGGATGCGCATGGCCTATTGCACCACCTGCCTCGATGGTCCCGAAGATCGCAGGGGCATGGTGATGGAGTGGGGAGATAGCGAGGGGAAACCGTTTGTAGTGAGCGGCCAGGCATGGGGAGAGGAAAATCTTGTCGGGCGGCCGGCCATCCTGGATATGCCGGTCGGCAAGGGACACGTCGTCTGTTTCAACTTTAATCCCATGCACCGCGATTTGAATCGTGGCGATCAGCGGCTGTTGTGGAATACGCTGCTCAACTGGCAGGCCATCGTTGCGGGTCAGCCGAGTGTTCATGAAGCCTCCGGGCCGGCGGCTGAGCCTGATGACGAATAGCCGCCCAGTGGCGCCGTTCGCCGGCGCTACAACGCCAGCAGTTTCTTAATCTGCCTGCCGACAAAAAAGAGGAGAACTAACTTGCGGCTGAACAGGTTTAGGTCCAGTTCGTCGAGCAGTTCATCCGCGGCGGCGATGATTTGGCGATAGACATCCTGGCGCTGCGCTTCATCCACCTGCGCCATCTGGACGTTGTTCAAGCTCTGATCGATTTCCGCGATCGGCTTCGGCGTCCAATGCAGTTTGGAGAAAATACTATTATCGAGCGCCTGGTATTCTTTCAGGCGCTCCTGAGCGCGGGTGCGACCGTAGTCGTAATCGTGCTTGCGATAGCGAACGTCGAAGAATCCCTCGAACGCCACCAATCCCGTGCTGGCTAATTTTTCCGGCACCGCCGAAAAATCGTAGATCAGCATCTCTTCCTTTTCGTGCAACTCGGCGGCGTATTCAAGGACCAGCACGGTATCGAGCCAGGCATCGGCGAGCGCCACCTCGGTACCGAAGCGCGCATACTCCACGGCGTATTGCAGTCGTAGCTGAGTGCGGGCGGCAGTCAGTGCGGCTTCAGCCGCGGGGGTCAGCTGGCCTTTCTCGGCGAAAAGCGCTTTCAGCAAAATGGCGGAAAGCGGCGAGGTGAGCGCCGGGGTGAGCGTGCCGTTGAGAAATAGAGTTTGTAACTCTGCCGCCCGGTCATCGAGCAGGCGCAGTTTGTCGTTGTAGCCTTCCGCCACCGACCAATCCTGAAACTCCGATTGGCCGACCACGGCGTCCGCCAGGCGCGAGGCTAATACTTTGTAGTCGGCGGTAGCGGCATCAAAGCCCTCCGCCGGGTTGCAGGAGTTCTTCACGGCGCTGGAACTTTTTTGTTTGGGGGCGATAAACAAATAGCCGCGCTCCGCCGAATTCAGCCGGCCCTGCGGAACCTGTTCGACAAGATTCTTAGCCATGCCCAGGGGTTCGTTCTGAAACACGCCGCCGTCGGTGTAGGTGAATGTGGTCTTCGGCTGGCCGCCCCAAACGCTGCGAACCAGCCAGGGACTGGTGAAGTCCGCAATATCCCTGACCAGATCCTGCACTCGAAAGGCGACCGGAAAAGCGCCGCAGGCCACGGCGGCGGCGCGAATTTCTTCCCAGACTTCTTTGCGGTCGTCTGCTCGCTGATCGAGCGAGCGCACCAGTTGGTCCTCATGGCGGGTATAAATAAAAGCGCTTCCGCTCTGGGTGGTCCGCGAATAGTCGACGCCGTTCAGGTTCGAGAGAGCCAGGCCGAGTTGCAGCTTGCGATCCCAAGATAGCGCTGGATGGGGCTGCGGAGCGGGCGGAGGCTGAGGTGGGTCGTAACGCGCGGTCAACGAAGCTTTCGAGATGCCGATTACGAAGTCTGACGATAGGACCGAATGGGTGACTGGCTCGTCGGACGCTCGTTCCAACAGTCCCGTGATATTCACGGTCGAGACCCATGCGTTGAAGAGAGGATTGTCATAGGCCTGACTGAGGGACGAGCCGTCATAGAGTAGACGCTGCGCTATCATGGCGACCGTCATGCCGCCGGCGGAAGCGCCGGTGAGCACGTCGATCTCGATGCGTTCCTCCGGCAGACCGTTTGCGTCCGCCCATTGGTTGTGTTGAGAAAGCGCGTCCAGGATTTCAAAAGCTACACCAGACTCGTAACTCCCCAGCGACACTGCGCCGGAGATCGTGATCGCCAGTTTCTTGGCCATCGCTCACCTCTGCCGGCACGGTTCAGTTGAAATACACGGAACCTGCCGAGCTTAGTCGATGCGGGGAATAATGGGGGAGAGGATAGCACACCAACGGGAGCTGTTAGTCAGCGATTCCCTAAAGAGCGTCGTCTTATGTGTCGTCTTAGGGTCGTCTTATTAACTCTTGCGGGCGAATACGTCCGCCGCCCGGTTGTGAGTCGGGTGTTCGCGCGCTTCTCCGCTCTGTTGCATTAACTTGGTTACTACACCAGTCCATCCGGTTTGGTGACTGGCTCCCAGTCCGGCGCCCGTGTCGCCGTTAAAGTACTCGTGAAAAAGTATCAGGTGGCGCCAGTGCGGGTCGGTGTGGAATTTTTCCAGATTCCCGAACGCCGGCCTGCGGCCCTGATCATTCTGGAGGAAGATGCTGGTCATGCGGCGCGACAACTCTCCCGCCACCTCCCATAGTGTCATCATCGTTCCCGAGCCGGTGGGGAATTCAACTTTGAAGTCATCGCCGAGGTAGTGATGAAACTTCTGCAGCGACTCGACGAGCAAGTAATTAACCGGAAACCAGATGGGCCCGCGCCAATTGGAGTTGCCGCCAAAAATGGCCGGTGGTGGATTCGCCCGGTTCATAGTCCACGCGGTAATCCATGCCCTGGGCGTTGAGCTTGTAGGGATGGTCGCGATGATATTGCGAGAGGGCGCGGATGCCATAGGGTGAGAGGAACTCGCCCTCATCCAACATGAACTTGAGAATGCTGCGCAGTTGGTCGGCATCGGCGATGGATAGCAGTCTGCGTTCGCCCATGCCTTCGGTGGTCATGCAGGCGATGTTTTGCGTAAGGTCGGGACGATTGGCGATGAACCACTGCAAGCGCCGTTTGAAATCCGGCAACTTGTCGAGAATATCGGGGTTCCAGCGTTTCCACGGCAAACAGGGGGATCAGCCCCACCATGGAGCGGATCTTCATGGGAAACTGTCTGCCGTCGGGCAGTTTGAGCACGTCGTAAAAGAAGCCGTCTTCCTCGTCCCACAGGCCCATGCCGTCCTCGCCCGCGATGGTTCATGGCGTGGGCGATGTAGATGAAGTGCTCCCAGAACTTGCTGGCTACGTCTTCATAAGCCGGGATCTTCTCGGGCCAATTCCAGAGCGATGGCGAGCAGGTTCAGGGTGTACATGGCCATCCAACTGGTGCCGTCGGATTGTTCGATATAACCGCCGGTCGGCAGCGGCGCGCTGCGATCGAAGACGCCGATGTTGTCGAGGCCGAGAAATCCGCCCTGGAAAATGTTCATGCCCTCGGCGTCTTTGCGGTTGACCCACCAGGTGAAATTCAGCAGCAGCTTGTGGAAGATGCGCTGCAGGAAGGCGCGATCGCCTTTTCCGGTGCGCTTTTTGTCGATCTTGTAGACGCGCCAGGCGGCCCAGGCATGCACCGGAGGATTCACGTCGCCAAACGCCCACTCATAGGCGGGAATCTGCCCGTTGGGGTGCATGTACCATTCGCGCAGCATAAGGGTGAGCTGCTCTTTGGCGAAATCGGAATCGACCAGCGCCAGCGGGATGCAGTGAAACGCCAGGTCCCAGGCGGCATACCACGGGATACTCCCACTTGTCGGGCATGGAGATGACGTCCGCGTTGTAGAGGTGGGTCCACTCATGGTTGCGTCCGCTGCCGGCGCTCGGCCTGGGGGAGGAGGACTGCCGGGATCGCCTTCCAGCCAGTCTTTCACGACGTAGTGATAAAACTGCTTGGACCATAGCATCCCGGCAAATCCCTGGCGCATGACGTTGTGCGCGTCGGCGGAAAGGTCTGGCGGGATGACGGTTGCGTAGAACTCGTCGGCTTCGCGGCGGCGGAGCGGCAAATGTTTCATCGAAGCCGGCAAAGGCGGCTTGATGAACGCCTTTGAAGTCGGAGTTGGTCAGGCGCAAGCGCGATCAGCGCTCACTCTCGCCGGCCCCAATCGTGAGTTTGTAGTGCGGCCGACGCCTTGGTGCCGACGTGTTTCGGATTCACCGCTTCTTTGGCCCCGTGCACGATGTAATCGTTGATGCCGTCCTTGACGTAAGGGCTGAGATTTTCGATACCAGCACAGTCGATGAGTATTGGTTTCATTCTCGGTGAAAAGAAGTTCCGGCGAGCCTTCGCAATGCAGCCAGCGGTTGCCGGGCTGATCGTGGTTCAACTCAATGACCGGGTTCGGAGCCAGGCGCGCCTGGTGCAGCTCCGGTCGGCGCTTGCGCCCTCCCCACGACCAGGTGTTGCGAAACCAGATGGTTGGCAGCAAGCGCAGATTGGCGGTTTCCGGCCCGCGGTTGGCGACCGTGATCTGGATCAGAATGTCTTCGGTGTCGGCCTTGGCGTATTCGACGAACACATCGAAGTAGCGATCGTCGTCGAATACTCCCGTATCGAGCAGTTCGAATTCCGGTTGACGCCGTCCCCGGCGCCGGTTCTCCTCCAATAGTTCATGGTAGGGAAACTCGGCTTGCGGGTACTTGTACAGATACTTCATGTAGGAGTGGGTGGGCGTGGTGTCGAGGTAGAAGTAATATTCCTTGACATCCTCGCCGTGATTGCCCTCCTTGCCCGTCAGGCCAAACATGCGCTCTTTGAGGATGGGGTCGCGCTCGTTCCAGAGCGCCAGCGCGAAACAGATGGTCTGGTGACGGTCGCAGATGCCGCCCAAGCCATCCTCATTCCAGCGGTAAGCGCGCGAGCGAGCGTGGTCGTGTGGAAAGTACTCCCAGGCGTCGCCGTGCGGGCTGTAGTCTTCCCGAACCGTACCCCAGGCGCGCTCGCTCAGATAGGGCCCCCAGCGCTTCCAGTGTTTGCGCCGGATGCCGGATTCGGCCAGCCGAATCTCTTCCTCTGTCATGAGCCGTACTCCTCAATCCTTTTTGTGCGCAGTCTCGATAACCAGGCCGTGGTGGGCGCAAAAGAAAATCTTGCTGACTGCCGATGCCCAGTTCGATTCGCCATGATGACAGAAGTGACAAAATTCGTCATGCGCTGGAAGGGCGACACCTTTTGGCAGGTTCAGGGCATGCTGGGAAACTCCGTCGCTTCCCAGATCGCGCCGACGCAAGTGGCGAAGTGCAGCGACCGTAAGTCACCCCGGCTTTTGATTGGAGGTGCACCATCATTCATCTGGCATCCACTCGCGGTCTTGAGTATTCTCTTGAGCATGGCCACCGTCTCCCTGAGCGAAATCCTGGGCTTGACCGTCTATGACGCCTCCGGGGCCGCCAGTGGCCGGGTTCGCGAGGTTGCTCTCACACCCCAGGAGGATCGGAGCCGGGTTACCTCGTTAATCGTCAAGACAGCGCTGGGCAATCGCGTGTTGGCCCTGGCCGCGGTTTCTAACATCAACGGCGGCGTTCGCGCCTCTACCGGAGCGGCGGACTGGCCCCACGCCGATGGTTCGGAGGGTCTGTTCCTGCTCGCACGGGACCTGCTCGATCAGCAGGTGATCGACGTGCATGGACGCAAAGTTGTGCGCGTCAATGACGTCGATTTCCACCGGGATTGCCTGCACGACCGTTTCATCCTGAAAGTTGGTGGCGTGGATGTGGGCGCGCGAGGCGCGGTTCGCCGCCTGCTCAAAGGATTGATTCCGGCTGGCGCGCTTCGCGGCTTGCTGCTGCGCATTCCTCCCCGCGAAATTCCCTGGGATTTCGTGGACATCATCGAAACCGATCCCGCCCGGCGGGTGCGGCTGAAGATTTCCCATGAGCGGTTGGCCAAACTGCACCCGGCCGACATTGCGGACATCGTGGAGGATCTGGCTCCGGACGAGCGGGAAGCGGTTTTCCAGACCCTGGATGAGGGAATCGCCGCGGGCGCGCTGGAGGAACTCGAGCCGAAGGTGCAAAAAGCCGTGCTTGAATCGCTCGATTCCGAGCGCGCGGCGGAGATTGTGGAGGAGATGGAGCCGGACGCGGCGGCCGACTTGCTGGCCGATCTTTCCGAGGAGCGAACCGAAGAGATCCTGGTGCAGATGCAGCCCGAAGAGCGCCAGGAAGTCACCGACCTGCTGGAGTTCAAGGAAAATACGGCGGCCGGCCGCATGACCACGGAATATATCGCGTTGCCGGTGGGTGCAACCGCGCACGATGCGATCGAGGCGATGCGCACTTTTGAAGGCCGTATGGAAAATATGAGCACGATTTATGTCACGGATTCGGAGGGGGCATTGGCGGGGGCCATACCGCTGGTGAAAATCGTCCTCTCGCCCTCCTCGACGCCCTTGCTGGGTCTGGCGATGCAGCCTCTTATTTCCTGCCACGAAGGCACCAAAGAGAGAGAATTCGCCGAGCTTTTCGACAAATACAACCTGCTGACGCTGCCGGTGATTGACGAACAAAATCACCTGACCGGGGTGATCACTCCGGATGACGTGATCGCCATGCTGCGGGCCAAGCTGTAGGCTGGGGAAGCTTTACCAGACGCTGCTGCGCGGCTAAAATTTGTCCTTTGCAGCTCCTCTTTGTACCTCATCCTGCAATTCATTTTGAACTTTCACCTATCGCCAGCGCGTATTCAGGATTTATTCTGATGCGGTCGTCCGCCGATCTTTAATTCAGCCGATCATGATATAATTCAGCCGATCGTTGATTAGTCCGAGCGTTGGTTCGTGGCCCATGAAATTCCTAAGAAGCTGGAAATTCCGGATACTGCTGTTTTTTGCCGTCGTGGGGCCGGGCTTCATCACCGCCAATGTGGACAACGATGCGGGCGGCATCCTGACCTATTCGCAGGCGGGTGCGCAGTTCGGCTACACCATGTTGTGGACCATGATTCCGATTACGATCTCGCTGATCGTAGTGCAGGAGATGTGCGCCCGCATGGGAGCGGTGACGGGCAAAGGTTTGAGCGACCTGATTCGCGAGGAATTTGGACTGCGCATCACGTTCCTCATGATGCTCGGCATTCTGATCACAAATTTCGGCAACGTGATTACCGAATTCGTCGGCATCGCGGGCAGCATGGGTTTGTTCGGAATCTCGAAGTATTACTCGGTTCCGGTCTGCGCGTTGATCGTCTGGCTCATCGCGGTCAAGGGACAGTACAAAAGTGTGGAGAAGGTGTTTCTGGTTGCGTCGTTTTTTTACATCACCTACATCTTCGCCGGAGTGCTGGCGAAACCGGCATGGATTGAAGCGGTGGAAGCTACCGTTAAGCCTCCGCAGATGTCGGCTTTTCGGCAAAGTTCTTACCTTTACATGGTGATTGGCGTTGTGGGCACGACGATTGCTCCCTGGATGCAGTTTTATCTGCAGTCCTCGATCGTAGAAAAAGGAGTGACCCGTCGGCAATACAGCACCTCGAAGCTCGACGTGATTGTCGGCTGCATTTTCACCGATGTGGTGGCCTGGTTCATCATTGTGGCGTGCGCCGCCACTCTCTACCTGCATGGCAATCGCGATATCCGGGATGCCGCCGACGCGGCGCAGTCGCTGCGTCCGCTGGCCGGCGACTGGGCTTATATTCTGTTTGCATTGGGGCTGTTCAATGCGTCGCTGTTTGCCGCATCGATCCTGCCGCTTTCCACGGCGTACACGGTTTGTGAAGGATTGGGTCTGGAATCGGGGGTAGAACGAAAGTTTTCCGAGGCGCCCGCATTTTACTGGCTCTATACGGCGCTGATCATTGCGGGAGCAGCGGTGGTCCTCATTCCGGGCCTGCCGCTCATCAAAATCGCGGTATTTTCGCAGGTGGTGAATGGTGCGGTCCTGCCTTTCGTACTGATTTTCATGCTCTTGCTCATCAACAAGAAAGATCTGATGGGCGAATTCGTCAACAAGATGGCTTTTAACATCGTGGCCTGGGCGACGACCGTTATCATGGTCGGATTGACGGTGCTTCTCGTCTATGGGCAGCTGCGCGGCGGGTAACAGAAATGGGAGACGCGCGGCGGCCGCCGGGCTTTGCTGAGTTCAGCGTGGATTCAAAGCAGCTTCCCCTGCCGCTAGATCCTTGACCAGTCCGAGGTCCGCTTCGAGAAAATCCAGGCTCAGCAGTTCCTGTCGAGTCACCCAGCGTATCTCGCGAAAGATTCGGTTCTGCAGTTCCCCCTGATACTTTCTGACTTCGTAGAAACGCAATTCCACCGATCCTCCTCCGGGATACTCGTGGACAATGCGGGCTACTTCGTTGCCGACATGGGCCATGATGCCGAGTTCTTCTTCGAGTTCGCGGCGCATGGCGTCGCGAGGCTGTTCGCCATCCTCAATCTTGCCTCCGGGAAATTCCCATTTGAGAGGCATGGGCTGGTGCCGCGTGCGCTGGCAGGCGAGGATGAGATCGTCCTTCAGAATGAGCGCGGCTACAACTCGTTTCATGTGGTCGGAGAAGTACGGGAATTATCTGGCAACTGCCTGGCTGGTCTCCATCCGCTGCCCGACCAGTTGGGCGCAATACTCGATCAGCTCGCGATCTTCGGAAGCAAATGCCGCCAGGAAGTGACTGTCGATGTCCAGTTCACCGACCACTCTTCCGCGCACAAATATGGGGACCACGATCTCGGATTTGGTTTCCAGCGAGCAGGCAAGGTAGCGTGAGTCTTTTTGCACGTCGTCCACAACCACGGTTTTGCCGGAGGATGCCGCCGCGCCGCAGATGCCCTGGTGAAGCGAAATGCGGGTATGTGGAGTCATCGCTCCGCGGTAGTGCCCGAGCACGAGGACCGGCGGATTCACAGCATCATCCAACATGTAAAAGCCCACCCAGTTATATTTCAACATGTGCTGATTGAGCAGGGCGGTAATGCCTTCCATCAACTGATCGGGAGAGTGAGCCTGGGAATTCAAACGGTCGATTTCCTTGCGTGCGTCAGCCATTTTTTGCGTGCTTGTTAGGGCCATGCGGTAATCCTAACGCAAAGCGGGGTGGTTCATCTTGCTCGCGTTGTTTGTGTTCCGGGTACGGGTGCGATCGGGGAGGGCTTGGGTTGCCGCTTAGCGCGGGATGTATGGCGGCTGCCAGGGCACGCAATCCCAAAACAAGCGTGGGCGCGGGCGTATTCAAGAGTTCATCGGAGATGCAGTAGAGCTGAGAATGGCGCACGGCTGCCGTGGCCGCCCAGCCGGGCCGGGCGGCGATTTTCGCCAATGGGACACGGTCCCCGGCTCCGCACCACGCGGCGACGACGATTTCGGGATCCATGGCGGCGACTTGTTCGGGGGAATACTGTTTGCCGGGCGTGCCGAGGAAGTCGCCTCCCGCGGCATGAATCAGCTCCGCAACCCAGGTTTGGGATGCGATGATGGGCTTGCCCCACTCCTCGCAGAACACGCGTTTACGGGAGAGGCCGGCAGTTTGCCGTTGCATCACAGCGATGGTGTTTTGCATATCGGAAATAACTTCCGCGCCTCGCTCGCTGGCCTCCACAGTCGCGGCGATGAGCGCTATGTCGGTGTAAATGTCATCCAGGTTGCGGGGGGCCAAGCCCAGGAAACGAACCCCCGCCTTGAGGATCTCGACGACGGCGGATTCCTGGTAGGGAACGGCGGCGATCACAAAATCGGGCGCCGCTTGCAGAATCTCGCTGGCCTTCGAGGTCCAGGAATCCGCGATAATGCGGATTTGGCGGTCGGCGGTGCGCAGCTCAGGAACGACATCCAGGCAATACCGCGTGCAAGCGACGACCCGGTCGAGCGCCCCGATGGCCGCGAGGATTACCGTGGCGCTCGGTTGCAGGCAGGCAATGCGGCGGGGAGAACGCGCCTCAGGCATCCCCCGATTGTAAGCCGCAGGGAAGGTCTTCTAGCCGCGCATTACAATTGGAGCGTGTATTCCGCCTCACTTTTGGACCATTTCCAGAATCCGCGGAATGCGGGTGAGCTGGCATCGGCCGATTCCACGGCGAGACTGGAGAACCCGGTTTGCGGCGACGTTCTCGAACTGGCGCTTACGCTGGACGGAGATCGCATCGCGGAGATGCGCTTCCGGGCCAAAGGCTGCGTCCCGACTATGGCGTGCGCCTCGGCCCTTACCCAGTTGGTCCAGGGAAAAACTATCAACGAGGCGCGGCGTTTGAGCAGGGAAGAATTGGTACGCGAAGTGGGAGGGCTACCGCAAGCCTCCGAACACGCCAGCCACCTCGCAGTAGATACACTTGCCGCACTGCTGCGCACTGTGTGAGGAAACGCGAGATCTAGGCCCTAACTCACACATTTTAAAATACTTTACTTCTAACTCCTTTAGAATCAAAGACCATTGATGGACTTCCTCCAAGTCTTTGATTTTAAAAGACCACTCCATGGGGGGTCTAAGGAAAATACAGGAAATCGCACCCTTTCCCACTTAGGCGTGAGAGGCAAGATTCTCGCAGCCTGTTAGGGATCGGAGTTTGCCTCCGGCTGATAGACCGTCCAGCCATTGGCGAGCGCAATTTGTCTTAGGTTGGGATTGGGGTTGATGGCAAAGGCGCGAGTGGCCATGGAGAGCATCTCGCGATCCCAAATGGCGTTGCCGAAGGCGCAATCGGGAGTGGATTGAAGAACGGAGCGAATCGCCTCCGGCTTGCCTGGGCCGCTGGGAACCCGAATGAAGCGGTCCGTGATAACTCCATTTTCGATAGCCACTTCGGTGGCGAGAATGCGATCTTGCCGGGAATGCCAAAAATGCTCATGCCGGAGCGGATGATCCACTGATTGGAAGAGGAAACGGCCCAGACGTCGCATGCCGGCGGCGCGCAACGGGGCGCGACCTCGAAGGGCGCTGCATCTCCGGGAAGATGTTGGGGGCGATGGCCTGGGCGAAGTAGGTATCGCAGGCCTGCTGCACGATTTCTTCGCGAAAGTCCGCGATGCATGGTGACCATTTCTCCGCACATGACTTCTTCGGCGACGCGGCCGGATTTATAGTCGGCGTAGCGCTGCCGAATCTGGTTCGCGATTTCCGGCGACACGAGTCCGCGTTGCAGTTCCCAGGCGAAAAAGCCTTCGCCGGCGTCTCCCGACCAGAGCGTCCCATCGCAATCAAAGGTGGCGAGGCGCGGATGGAGGGCGAGTACGGCTTCGATGAATTCAGTCTGGCGTGCTGTGGAGGTGGTCATCATGGAATGGGTATCGGGCGGCGGACGCTAGGGGTGCGGCGTCGCGGCGGGAACATTGAGAGCGTCATATTCCCCGGGGGTGTCGACGTTGAGCGCCACCAGCGGATCGTCCACCGGAATGTATTCGATCTTATCCTCGTGCTGGCGTTCGACGGCGCGCGCATTGGATGTTTGAGGAGCCCGCAGGAACTGTTCGAGCATCTCGCGGCCGACCAGAATCGGGTGGCCATGCTTTCCCTGATATTCCGGGATGACCGCCCACTTCCTTTCCGCATTGGCCTGCTGGAATGCGGAGATGAGAGTGGCGACCGTTTGGGGGCGGACGGGCGGGCGGTCGACTAGGGTGATCATGGCCGCATCGGCGCCGCGGTTCAGAACCTCATGCAGGCCGGCCCGTAAAGAACTGAACTGGCCGCGCGCCGGATCGGGATTGATGACCATGGATGCGCCGTTGGCATAGGCGACGGGCGCCAATGCGGATGCATTCTTCCCCCCCACGACTAAAACCACATCGACACTGGGTAAGAACAGTTGGATGGCGGCGGAAAGGAAAGTTTCGCGCACGGACGCCGGCGGCCAGGGCAGCAGCGCTTTGTCGCGTCCCATGCGAGTGGATTCACCGGCGGCGAGAATTACGCCGCAAAGAGTTGAGGTTCGCCCCATGAGGCGAAGATAGCAAAGCGTGCGACGTATGCCAAGCAGGGCGTCGGCGGGTCGAAGGACGCGAGTCAGAGCCGGTTCAGTTGAAGGTCGGCAGTTTGATCAGATCGTCGTTCGGAACCCGTTCCACGGGTTGGCCCGCTTTGCGCCAGGCGCGCAGGCCGCCGGCGATGACGTAGACTTTAAATCCTAATTGCTGGAGTTGTTGCGCCACCCGGGCGCTCGTGGCTTCGCGCTGTCAAGTACAGTAGAGATAAATCTCCTGATCCTTGGGGAGGTGCTTGATTTCTTCCACCAGGTTATTGGGTTCGAGGCGGATGGATCCGGCGATGCGCTCCGAGTCGGGATCGTAATAACCATGGCTGCGGACGTCGGCGATGAGGAGATTGCGGGCTGCCTCGTCGGTCAAGCGGCGGGCGAGTTCTTCGGCAGGGATGCGAGGGATTACATCCAGAAGGCGATACTTGCGATAGAGCAGGATGCGATAGACGGCGTAAGCGGCGAGTCCAACGGCGAAGATGACTTCGGCGGCGAACCCGGCAGAGCGCAGGCCGCGGGTGATGGCGCGGAGGGCATCGCTGAAGAGGTATCCGGCGGCCGCGTATGCGGCGACGTACAGCGCCACGCCCGCGCTATCGAAGAGGAGGAAATCGCGGAGCCCCATTTTCATACTTCCGGCAAGCGGCGGGGTCATGGCATTGACGCCGGGAATGAACTTGGCAAATAACAAGGTCAGCTTGCCGCGGCGGTAGAAATATTCCGCGGAGCGGAGGATGCAGGTTTCAGGGTTCGCGGAGAGACGGCAGAGAAAGCCTAATAAAGCCCATCCGCTAACCCGGCCCATGAAGTAGAGAATCACATCGCCGCCGACTATGGCCACCACCGGGATACCGAACACGAGGTAGAAATGCAATTTACCGTAGGCGGACACCGCACCCGCGGTCAGGATGGCAATGGCGGCAGGCAAGGGAAGACCGATCGACTCGGCGAAGCAGAGGATCGCCAGAAACAGGTAGCCGTGGTGCGAAATCAGTGAAAGCAGATCGGTCATTGGCTAGAGTGGATGCGTTCAGTATAGCAGTGGATTCAGGCGGTATTCAGCGATCGGCACTTAGTTATCGGCACCTTGAGTTGAGTGCGGATTTGACTGCCGAGGCTAAATGCTATTTCTCTCTGGCTACGACATAGTCCGGTGCCCAGAGCAGGGCGCGTTTGATTTCCGAGTCAGGAAATTTGCATATCGACTGGCGGGCGGACTCGGCGTAACGAGTTGCCTCCTGCGATGCGTATTCCAGGGAGCCGTAACGCTGCAGGATGGTCAGGATGTCGGCGTGGGTTACGCCGTTGAAGGCCCGGTCGCGCAGGACTTTTTCGATCTGGTGGCGCTCGTGGCCGGTGCAGCGCTGGAGCGCGTGAATCACGGACATGGTGGCTTTGCCTTCGCGCAGGTCGCTGGCCACGGGCTTGCCCAGGACACTTTCTGAGGCGGTCAGATCCAGCACATCGTCGACGATCTGGAATGCCATGCCGAGATTGCGCCCGTACTGCGCCGAGGCTCTCTTCCTGTTGCGCGGTGGCGCCGCCGAGGATGCCGCCGACGCGCATGCACACGGAGAACAGGCACGCCGTCTTGCGATAGATCAGGTCGAGATGCTCCTGCAAGGAAATCAGATTCCCCAGCTTTTCCATCTGGAGAAGTTCGCCTTCCACCATCTGCTGCGTCAGTTCGATGAGCGATGTCCAGGATGCGGAAATTGCGCTCCTGGACGGCGATCTTGAAGGCCTGCATGTAGAGCCAGTCGCCGGCGAGCACGCACATGGAGTTGCCCCACTGAGTGTTGGCGGCGGGACGGCCGCGGCGAATCTGGGCCTCGTCGATAATGTCGTCATGGACGAGGGTAGCGGTGTGGATAATTTCAACTACGGTGGCGAGCTTTACCGCGCCCTCGCCCTTGTATCCCAGGAGTTTGGCGGAGAGCAGCAGGAGCGCCGGACGCAGCCGTTTGCCTCCTCCGGCGCGCAGGTATTCTCCGATCTCGGTGATGGCGGCGACGTTCGAGATGGTGTCGCGGCCAAACTGTTCTTCAATCGCGACAATGTCTTCACGAAGCAGGTCAAAGATTTCTTTCCCGTCGATGGAGGTCGTCGTTCCCACTGCCCTTAGTTGCTCCGGTAATTCGTGAACTGCAGGTCGATGCCAAAATCCTGCTGCTTGACCATGGCGATTATGTCCTGAAGGGTATCGCGGTCCTTACTACTGATGCGCACAACATCCGCCTGGATTGAGGCTTGCGCCTTCTTTTTGGAGTTTTTTACGAGTTTCACGATTTCCCGGGCTTTTTCGATGGGAATGCCCTGCTGCATGGTGATTTTCTGCTTGACGGTACCTTGCGCTGAGGGTTCGAGCGGGCCGTAGGTCAAGCCCTTTAGCGGCACACCGCGCTTGACCAGTTTTTGCTGAAACACGTCATTCACGGCCTTGATTTTGAACTCGTCGGCGGAGTGCATCAGGATGGCTTCCGTGCCTTCCATGGCAATCTGTGACTTCGAGTCTTTTAGGTCGAAGCGCGTGCTGACTTCCTTCATAGCCTGTTGAATGGCGTTGGCGACTTCGGCGAGGTCGATTTTACTGACGATATCGAAACTGTTGTCGGGCATGGCGGTTCACGTTTTCAGGTCCTGGATGTATCAGGTTTTGGGCGCCAAGCGAACGTGGAGAGGCGCACTCCGGAGAGTGGAAGCCGGAGATTTTCGACACATCGCTCTGCCCCAAAAACTTGTACCCATGAGGGTAACAGAAGAGGCGCGCTCCGCGCAGAGCGGCGTGCGCATTGCAGGGGTTGGGTTTGCAACCCGTGCTGCCGCGACGGCCCGACAAAAAGGATCATACGCGGTGGACGACGGGCAAATTTTCTTATGAATTCTCAGCACGGGGTAGATCGCTGAGCGTGATTCCGAAGAAGTTGCAGAAGTTCTGGCTGGTTGTTACTCCGACGTCTTCGGCTGACAATTCCCGCAAGTCGCCGATCTGGCGCGCGACTTCCTTTACGAGTGCCGGTTCGTTGCGCTTTCCGCGATGGGGAAGCGGGGCGAGATAGGGCGAGTCGGTTTCGATCAGCAGGCGTTCGAGGGGAACGATTTGCGCCGCCTGGCGTATGGGCTGAGCTTTGGGGAAGGTGATGTTTCCGGCGAAGGAAATCATAAAGCCGAGGTCGAGCGCGCGCCGGGCGTGCTCCAGGCTGCCGGTGAAGCAGTGCAGAATGCCGCCGAGGCCAGTCGAACGCCAGTGTTCGGAGAGCAAGGAGAGGCAGTCGTTCCATGCGTTCTCGCTGTTATCGGAGGGGCGGCAATGGATGATGATGGGCAGCTTCGCGGATTTCGCCAACTCCATCTGGCCGATAAAGACTTTCTTCTGCATCTCGCGGGGGGAGTGATCGTAAAAATAGTCGAGGCCGATTTCCCCCCAGGCGATTACGCTCGAATGACGCGCCCAGGCGAGCATTTGAGCCTCGGCGGCGGGGGTGGCGAGATGGGCTTCGTGAGGATGAATGCCGACGCTGGCCCAGATTCTGGGATACTTCGGCTGGCCGTTGTATTTTTCCGCCAGGCGGATGCCGCAGTCGGCGGTTTCCGGACCGTCGCCGTTGCCGATGGCGAGAAAAGCGGCGATGCCATCCTGCCGGGCGCGGGCTAATACCTGTTCGCGATCGGTGTCGTAGCGTTCACCTTCAAGATGGGCGTGGGAGTCGATGAACATCGGTTATTTTCAGACGCTATTATGCAGGAAGAGGGGCGTGGGCGGTCGTTCCGACTACGAACGCAAAAGAAAAACTGAGGAGGCGGCAGGCGCCGCCTCCTCAGTTTCCGGAGATGACAGATGAGAGCAAGAGTCGCGCCTTAGGGCTAAGTTCCTTCCGACCAACTGGCGAGATATTCTTCCTGCTCCGAGGTCAAGCGGTCGATTTTTATGCCGAGCGATTCCAGCTTGAGTTTGGCCACACGTTTATCCAAGTCGATGGGAACGGTGTAAACCTTGTTTTCCAAGGAGGCGTGGTTCTTGACCACGTATTCGCAGGAAAGAGCCTGATCGGCGAAACTCATATCCATGACAGATGCGGGATGGCCTTCGGCGGCGGCCAGGTTGATGAGGCGGCCTTCGCCGAGGAGATTGATACGGCGGCCGTCTTTCATGGTGTACTCGTCGACAAAGCTGCGGGTGGTGCGCTTCGAAGACGACAGCTTTTCGAGCGACGGAATGTCGATTTCGACATTGAAGTGACCGGAGTTGGAAATGATGGCTCCATCCTTCATGAGTTCGAAATGCTGTTTAGCGAGGACATTCTTGTTGCCGGTGACGGTGCAGAAGACGTCGCCTTGTTTGGCGGCTTCTTCCATGCTCATGACGCGGAAGCCGTCCATAACGGCCTCCAGCGCCTTGGTGGGATCCACCTCGGTGATGATGACCTCGGCTCCGGCGCCGCGCGCGCGGGAAGCGAGACCGCGGCCGCACCAGCCGTAACCGGCGACCACGAACTTCGAGCCGGCGAGGAGAAAATTGGTGGCGCGGATGATGCCATCGATGGTGGATTGCCCGGTGCCATAACGATTGTCAAAAAGATGCTTGGTATCGGCATCGTTGACGGCGACGATGGGGTAGCCGAGGATGCCCTCCTTGGCCATGGCGCGGAGGCGAATAACGCCGGTAGTGGTTTCTTCGGTGCCTCCGATGACGCCAGCCAATTCCGCCTTGCGCTTGGTGTGGAGCACGGTGACCAGGTCGGCGCCATCATCCATGGTGAACTGCGGCCTGTGATCGACCGCCGCCATGATGTGGGAGTAATAAGAATCGTTGTCCTCGCCCTTGATGGCGAACACCGGGATGCCGTAATCGCGCACCAGGCTGGCGGCGACGTCATCCTGGGTGGAGAGTGGATTGGAGGCGCACAAAGCCACGTCCGCGCCGCCGTCACGCAGGGCAATCATTAAGTTTGCCGTCTCCGCGGTCACGTGCAGGCAGGCGGAGACGCGGATGCCCTTGAGGGGCTGGTTCTTGATAAATTCCTTGCGGATAATCTGGAGAACCTTCATCGACTGGTTAGCCCACTCGATGCGTTTCTTGCCCAGATCGGCCAGTTCAAATCCTTTTACGTCGCTGGTAATCGAAGTTGTTGCCATTTTGCTCCCTGATTTCCGGATGATCCTACGATTGCAATGTGGAGGACGCGGGCGAGCCGTGCCTCCACGAAGTTATTTGGCTAAAGCTGCGGGCTCATTTTTCTTAATGCCGGCATCGGACGCGAGTTTCGCCGCCTTGTCGGTCGCTTCCCAGGTGAAATCGGGATCGTTGCGGCCGAAATGTCCATAGGCTGCGGTTTTGCGATAGATAGGACGGCGCAAATTGAGGGTTTCAATAATCTCGCGGGGTGTGAGTTTGAAGTTGGCGCGCACCAGGTTTGGAATCAGTGCGGCATGAATCTTCTCGGTTCCGAAGGTGTCGACGAGGACGCTGACCGGTTCGGCAACTCCGATGGCGTAGGCCAGTTGCACTTCGCAGCGCTCGGCCAAGCCGGCGGCCACGATGTTCTTGGCGATGTAGCGGGCCATGTAGGCCGCCGAGCGGTCAACTTTAGTCGGATCTTTGCCGCTGAATGCGCCGCCCCCGTGACGACCCATGCCGCCATAGGTGTCGACGATTATTTTGCGTCCGGTAAGACCGGAGTCGCCCATCGGTCCGCCGATGACAAAACGCCCGGTAGGGTTGATGTGGTATTTGGTGTCTTCATCGAGCAGATGGGCCGGAATCACGGCCTGGATGACGTGCTTCAGAATGTCGGCGCGAAGTTCGTCATTGCCGACGTTTTCGGAGTGCTGAGTGGAGACGACCACGGCGTCGACGCGCTTCACTTTTTTCTGGGCGTCGTACTCGACCGTGACTTGCGACTTGCCGTCGGGCCGCAGATAGGGGCAGGTGCCGTTCTTGCGGACCTCAGAAAGCTTTTGCGTAAGTTTGTGGGCCAGAGAAATCGGGAGGGGCATCAGTTCGGGAGTCTCATTGCAGGCGAAGCCGAACATCATGCCCTGGTCGCCGGCGCCACCGGTGTCCACACCCATAGCGATATCGCCGGACTGCTTGTTGATGCTGGAAATGACGGCGCAGGTGTTGGAGTCAAAGCCGTAGACGGCGTTGTCGTAACCGATGGACTGGACGACGCCGCGGACGAGGTTCTGGAAATCCACGTAGGCTTTGGTGGTGATCTCGCCGGCGATTACGACCAGGCCGGTGCAGGTGAGGGTTTCACAAGCGACGCGGCTCGAAGGATCTTCACGCAGGCAGGCGTCAAGGATGGCGTCGGAGATCTGGTCGGCGATCTTGTCGGGATGGCCTTCGGTCACAGATTCCGAGGTAAAAAGAGAACGATTCTGGTTGCGAGATTCTGCGGGCAAGCTGCTGTCTCCTCAAAGGTAAACTACAAGCCCTCAGGCCGAAAAGGGGGATTGATTTAGCCGGGGCTCTTGACCGGGGATTCTAGTTGCTGTTCTACAAAACGGTACCAGAAAGCGGCCGCCGGACGCAACGAATTTGGGGGTGACGAAGGGAGCAGACATTAAGTGGAGGCGAACTCGCATTGAATGGCAACGGGAAGCGGCAAATGGAAGAAAAGAAAAGGCAAAGTCAGGGAATCGAAGCGATGTCCGGGGCCTTGGGCAAAATGCCGCGGGGGCCGAAAGTAACCGTCCGGACTTCGCCAGGCTCTCCCTCCAGCCCCAGCTTTTTTCCATTGAAGCGCAGGTCGACGCCACCGGCATTTCCGAGTTTGAGGATGATGCGGCTGCGGGCGGCGAGGGTGCGTTCGCTGCCGGAATCCAGCACTTCCGCTCCCATTCTCTGACCGTCGACGTTGGTTGAGATCCATGACGTCTCGCGGGCGTGGATTAGTACCTGAAATTCTTCCTGGGCTGCTGAGGAATAGGGAGGCGGCGGCGTGGTGCCGCGCGCCGCCAAAGCGGGCGCGGTCTTCGCACTCGAAGCGGCTTGCGCTGGGACTTGCGATGGATTTGCCGGCGGGTGCAGCGTCGCGGGTGTTACCGGGCGAATGGAAGGTTTTGCGTGTTGCTGGCGGCGATGATTCCAAAGCGATAGCAAGAGAGCGACAACCAGTAAAACCGCGGCGAACCATCCCCAGGGCAACTGCCGCAGGGGAATGCTGGCGCTGGCGGCGAGATCGCGGAGGCGTTCCTCGTGGTCGCGTGCGCCACTTTCGTGCGCTTGGGTTTCGAGGGCGACAGCGGGTGCGTCGCCGGACGCTTGCAGGTAATCGGCAACGGTCTGGTCTTCGTCAAGACCGACGAAACGGGCATAGGCGCGAACGAAGCCCTTGTTGAAGATGCCTCCGGGCAATTGATTGAACTTGTCCTCTTCCAGAGCCTGGAGAAGGCGGGTTCCGATTTTGGTGGAAACGGAAATCTGCTCGAGGGTGAAGTTGCGCTTCTCGCGCTCCTGCTTCAGTTTTTCGCCAAACGATGGCAACACAGTCTCCCGCATGCAGCGAACGGCGAACGGAATTCTACTCTGTCGAGAAGGAAGATCATAGGGGATTGGTGAGGGGAAGACTGGCTTCGGCCCTGTCCGCGCTAGGAGTGTGCACGTAGATTGGCCAGGAGGGCGGGGTCGATATTTCCGCCGCTGATTACGGCGACGCTGATTCTGGTATCGGGCAGGGTGGTGGGGCGGAAGAGAAACGCGGCGGCGGCGACGGCGCCACTCGGTTCGGCTAGAGTTTTCGGGTTCGCGCTCAGAATTCGCACCGTCTGTCGAATCTCATCTTCGGTGACGGTGACGATGTCATCGACATAAGCGCGGAGGTACGGGAAATTGATGACGCCGATGCTCTGGGTGCGGAGACCGTCGGCGGCGGTTCGCGACGCTTGTTCCGCGGTGGAGGAGACGATATGGCCCGCGCGAAAGCTGGCCTGAGCGTCGGCGGCCAAATCGGGTTCGACGCCGATGAGGTGGACGCTGGGATGACTGAGTTTGATGGCGGCGGCCACGCCGCTGATTAATCCCCCACCGCCAACCGGGAGGAGCACGGTTTCGACGTTGGGCAGGTCTTCAAGAATTTCTAAGCCGACCGTTCCCTGGCCGGCGATGATTTTCTCGTCGTTGTAGGGAGGCACGATGGAGTAGCCGTGCTGGGCGGCGAGTTTTTCGGCGCGCACCCGCCGCTCTTCGCTGCCCGGTCCGACGGTGACGATTTCCGCTCCCAGGGCGGCGGTGGCGGCGAGCTTATTCTGCGGAGCGTTGCCGGGCATGACGATGATGGCCTTCACGCCGAGCGCGCGCGCCGCGTAGGCGACTCCTTGTCCGTGATTGCCGCTGGAGTAGGCGATGACGCCGCGACGGCGTTCGGCCTCGTTCAGAGATGCGACCTTGTTATAAGAGCCGCGCAGTTTGAAAGCGCCGATGGGCTGCTGATTTTCCAGCTTGAGGAAAAGTTTGTGGTCGGCCGCGGGATCGGTCCATTCGAAGAGCGGGGTGCGGACGGCGATGCCGCGGAGCAGATTTTGGGCGGCGCGGATGTCGTCGAGAGAAACCATCGTCGTAATTTCTGCCGATTAAGCCTGCCTTGCGGGCGCGAGTTTTGCAAGAGGTTGGCGATGGCATCATGATTGGTGCGGGTGTCACTTCAACCTTCAGATTGGCCTCCGCATCGTGCTGAGGTGCGAGGCGGTATAGCGAAAGTAGCGAGAGCTGCTGGCGTTGAACGCGAGAGCTCCGCCAAGCCAGGCCGCGGTCGACCGGAATAGCCGGGCTCAGATCTCCAAAATCACCGGCATAATCAGCGGGCGGCGCTGAGTCTGGCGTGAGATATATCTCTTCAGGTCGGTGCGGATTTTCTCTTTGATTACGCCGTAGTCAGCTTTTTCTTCGGCGCTCGACAGGTTGAGGGTTTCGCTGACGATTTCCTTGAGGCGTTCGATTTCGATGGTTTCGCCGGCGTTGAAGCCGCGGGTGACGATCTCGGGGGGCGCTTCGACGCGGCCGGTGAGCTTGTTGATGGCGATGACGGGCATGACGAAGCCGTCTTCGCTGAGGTGGCGGCGATCTTTTATTATTAAATCTTCCACCACATCCGTGCGGGAGCCGGAGTCGATGCAGACGCGGCCGACGTTGATGCGTCCAGCCTTGCGCGCTCCCTGGGCGTCGATTTCCAGAACATCTCCGCTTTCGATGAGCATGACATTGCCGACCGCGCTGGTCATTGAACCGGCCAGGTCGGCGTGGAGCCGGAGCTGGCGGTATTCGCCGTGGATGGGGATGAAATACTTCGGCCGCACAAGGTTGATGATGAGCTTCAACTCCTCCTGGCTGCCGTGTCCGCTGACATGGATGGGCGGGTAGGAGCCGTCGTCGTAAATGACGAAGGCTTCGCGACGGAAGAGGTGGTCCACCATGCGGTAGATGGCTTTTTCATTGCCGGGAATGATGCGCGAGGAGAGGACGACGGTGTCGCCTTTTTCGATTTTCGCGTGCTTGTGATTGTCGACGGCGGCGCGCGACAGCGCCGACATAGGCTCGCCCTGGGTGCCGCTAATGAGGACGCAAACCCTTTCCGGAGCGAAGTTTTTCATTTCGCCGGGCTGAATGAGCATGCCTTCCGGAATCTGGATATAGCCGAGGTCCTCGGCGATTTCCGAGGAGTTATTCATGGAGCGGCCGATGAAGCAAATTTTGCGCCCGTGCTCGCGCGCCATATCGACGGTCAGCTTGATGCGGTGAATCGAAGAGGAGAAGCAGGAAATGAACAAGCGCCGCTTCGTACGGACAAACACCTCCTCAAACTTGCGGTGCACCGCGCGTTCGCTCGGAGTGTAGCCCTTGCGCTCGACGTTGGTGGAATCCTGCAAAAGCGCGAGCACTCCTTCTTTGCCGTATTCGGCGAAGCCGTGCAGATCAAAAAGGCGGTTGTCGGTGGGTGTGGGATCGACTTTAAAGTCGCCGGTGTGAAGAACCACGCCGAGCGGCGTGTGGATGGCGAGCGCGACGCAGTCGACGAGGCTGTGTGTGACCTGCAAAGGATGGATGGTGAAAGGGCCAACTTTAAAACGCGTTCCCGGCTGAATCTCGCGGAGGGCGGCGTCGTCGAGGAGTTGGTGCTCGTCGAGTTTGTCCTCGACGTAGGCCAAGGTGAACTCGGTTCCCCAGACAGGGACGTTCAGTTCGCTAAGAATCCAGGGGAGAGCGCCAATGTGATCCTCATGTCCGTGGGTGAGGATGATGCCGCGGACCAGGCGGCGATTCTCGAGAAGGTAAGAAATGTCGGGGACGACGATATCGACCCCGAGCAACTCGGCTTCGGGAAACATGAGGCCGGCATCGACCACGATGATGTCATCGCCGTAGCGGATGGCCATGCAGTTCATACCGAACTCGCCCATCCCGCCCAGCGGAATTATGTGCAATTTTCCAGTTGGCATTCGTAAGTCGATGCTAGCACAGGCCTCCCGCGAGGAGTTCCGGGTGGCACTGCGCGGTTACCGGAATCTTCCCGACTGGTAGACTCGGAGCAGATGGACGGCGGCAATAAATCGTGGCTGCGGCGGCGGGTTGAAGGGGCAATCAGCTCCGGGCTGACGCGGGCCTATGACACGATCAAAGTCGATCCCGGGCGCTTTCTGATGCAGCTACGCGTCGCCCACGGCTTGCCGTTAGCTACTTTTCAGGGCGTGTACACGCTGCCGGTGGAGCGGCTTGACGACGTCGCGGAGTCGGTGATCCGGAGCGGAATGAAGCTGGCGGCGACGGAGGGGGCGGGATTTGGATTGGGAGGAATGTTTACCATCCTGCCCGATCTAGGCATTCTTTCAACCATCACCATGCGCACGATACAGAAACTCAGCCTGATTTATGGCTTCGAGTTAAACACCGACGCTGAGATCGCCGAGCTTTGGATCGCTGCGGCCAGCGCAGCAGGAGTCGACATCAGCCGCGAATTGCTGGAAAAGGAAGTGGTGAATAAGTTCGTGCCGCGGGTGATTCAGCGCATCGCGGTGAAGGCGGGCAGCGAGGTGGTGGAGAAGTGGGCGGGACGGTTGATCCCGGTACTGAGTTCGGCGATCGGAGGCGCGTTGAACTACTATTTCGTGCGCGCCTGGGGCGAACGGGCGCAGGCGCACTTCCGGGGAAAACATCTGGAGGAGAGGCAGCGCATTGCAGTCGAGCAAGTGCGACTTGAGGCAGGGCCACCGCCAAAGTTGCCGTCGTGAACCGGGGGCGCGCCAAGAGCGGCCACGCCTGCATTCAGCGAAGTTTCTCCAGAACCAGGGTTTGAAAGCCTGGCACTCGTTCGAAGGCGGCATCGTTCGTGATCAGGCCGGTAGCTTGCGAATGCAGGGCGGTTGCGGCTTGCAGAGCGTCGGGAGTTTGCAGGCGATGGAGAGCGCGCAGGCGCGCCGCCAGTTCGGCGACTTCCAGAGTGGGTGCGATCCACCCAAGTTGGGATAAGTGGAAAGCAGGCTATAGATTTCATCGGCTTGCTTTTGGTCGCGTTCACGATACGGCAGGACCAGCAATTCGGTCATCGTGATCGTCGAGGTGGATGCTTTGGATTCCGACCGCTCAATCCTGGAAAAAATGAAATCTGTGCATTCGAGATACTTCGGGTTGGATTCAAGGTGATAGATGAAGACACAGGTATCGAGGGCGATTCGCCGATGCCGGCGGAAAAAAGAGCGGAGCCGCTCTACTTCCAACTTTGGCGTTCCTGTTGCAGATAATCCACGGGATAAGTGCGGCGAGACAGTCCGCGAATGGCGGCGTTGTAAGACTTCGGCTTTTGCAGCACCAGAACTTTCCCGCCCTGAACAACCACAAGAATCTTGTCGCCGGGCTTCAAACCGAGGGCCTCGCGAGCTTCGTGCGGGATGACAATCTGATTTTTCGAGGAAAGCGTGGCTTCAGTCATCGCTTTACATAGTATCACGAAGTAAAGCGTTGGACCGGCCGGGAAATCAGCGCTCGTCCGGACGCTTATTGGGGATTCTCCGGCGAGTAGTGGAAAACGGTTTCCAGCGGTTTGCCGAAGACCGCGGAAATTCGGAATGCGGCTTCCAGCGAGGGTGAGTATTTGCCCAGTTCGATGGCGTTGACGGTTTGGCGAGTGACTTTGATTTTTTCGGCCAACTGCTGCTGCGTCATCTCGCCGTGCTCGAAGCGAAGTCGTCGGATTTCGTTGCGAATCGCGCCCATGTCAGTCCCCCCGACGGTACTGGACGATCTGGCATGCGGAGCGGAGGATCTCCGCCGTGACCAGCAGGACGAGCAGCGAGTTCGTGTTGAACACGATGGGGGGAGTGAGGGCTCCGAAAAAGCAGGCGAACGCGACGCCGGTGGCGAGGCCGCTGTAGGCGACCCGCATAGCCCGGAGTTCGATCAGTTTGTCGCGCTCATCGGGCGGCGCACCCGCTTCGGCGGGCGCGAAGATGGCGACCGAAATGTACAGGACGACCTGAACCATCACGAGCGCGATAATCGTTCCCACGAGGGGGCCCGAGCGGAAGTCGCCGGCCCGATGGCCAGCATGAATGACCGACCAAAAGTAGAAACCGTAAATGACGGACATCGAGACCAGCGATATCCAAGCGCTTTTTTCACGAAACGACATACAAAACCTCCTCGATATGTCTACCATACAAGACAAAAAGTATAATATATAATACTTTATGTCAAGTATTATTGACATATAAGAATGAGGAGTTTATAAACGGTGGGCTAGCGCAGGTAGCCCTCCAACTCGACCCCGCTGTCGGTTTTCTCGTCGCGATACTTTACGATCACGGGCGTGTAGAGGGAGAGATTCCAGTTGTTGGCTTGCGCTTGGGCGGGGGCTTTAGTCACGGGGCGGGAGCCGGGGACGACCACTGCGTTCTCGGGAACTTCGAGGGGTTGATTAGCGCTGGCGCGGTAGATCTCGCCGCGCACCAAATCGTAGAGCGGGGTGGAGCGGGTGAGAATTGTGCCGGCACCGAGGACGGCGCGAGCGCGGACCAGCGTGCCTTCATAAACTCCGCAGTTGCCGCCGACGAGAACATCGTCTTCGAGGATAACGGGGGCGGCGTTGACGGGTTCGAGCACGCCTCCGATTTGGGCGGCGGCACTGAGGTGCACGCGTTTGCCGATCTGCGCGCAGGAACCGACGAGGGCGTGGGAGTCGATCATCGAACCTTCGTCCACGTAGGCACCGACGTTGATAAACATAGGAGGCATACAGATCACGGAAGGGGCGACATAAGCACCTTCGCGGATCGAGGAACCGCCGGGTACGAGGCGCACGCGGTCGGAGAGAGCTAGACGGCGGGCGGGGAAGGTGTCCTTATCGATAAAGGAGAGAACGTCGCCATCCGACATCTGTTGCAGTTCGCCCAGACGAAAGCCGAGCAGGATGCCCTGCTTTACCCAGGCGTTCACTTTCCATTGGCCGTTGAGTTTCTCGGCGGCGCGAAACTCGCCGCGGGTGAGTGCGGAGCGGAACTCGAAAAAGATGGGGCGGGCCTGGTCGGGGTTGGCGATGGTCTCGCCCAACGACAACCGCTCGATAGCCGATTTGAGGGCAAAGAGGGAGCTGGTCATAGAAGAATTAACGTCCGGAGCTACGCGTTTGGAGCGAACGGTGGGCGTCTGGCTTATGCCACACACTTGCACTCGCTGCGGATCAGGACCCCCGGCATCTGGTGTGTGGCCTCGCGCGCCTGGGCGACGTTGCTATAGGGACCGTGCCAGCGGGAATGATTGGGATCGTGTCCCGCGGGCCGTCCTTTACCGGAACTGCATTGCCCGCAGGAGGCGCGATGCAGCATGGCTTTGTGTGGACCGGCGGACCAATTTTCGTAAATATAAAATTCCGGCGCGGCGGCAGGCGGCGCGGCGGGTTTGGCAATCAATCCGGCATCGGTGGCGATCTTCTGCAACTTGGATCGCGTGTCGCGACGCATGGGGAGCAGGGGAAGGCGGTAGACCTCTTCGATCCGGCCCATCATTGCCAGCACCGCCTTCACCGGCAGGGGGCTCGATTCAATGAAGTTCGCCAACATCAGCGGCAGATACTTGCGATGCAGGGAGCGCGCGGCGGTCCAGTCATCGTTGAGAGCGGCGCGGGTCATTTCCGCCATCTCGCGCGGAAGCTGGTTGGAAATCACCGAGATTACTCCCACTCCGCCGAGCGCGATTACGGGCAAAGTCATGGCGTCGTCGCCGGACAAAACAAAAAAATTCTCCGGCACCGCGTTCAGCACCTCGGCGATCTGCGACATATTACCGCTCGCTTCCTTCACGCCCGCGATATTGGGAACTTCGCAGAGGCGGGCAAGGGTCGCAGGCTCGAGATTCGCGGAGGTCCTACCGGGAACGTTATAGAGGACGAGCGGTTTATCGACGGCTTCGGCGATGGCGCGAAAATGGCGATATTGGCCTTCCTGCGTGGGCTTGTTGTAGTAGGGGGAAGCGGTCAAAATGGCGTCCACGCCGGGAAGGGCGGCGACTTCGCGGGCTTTGGCCACGGCGTCCTGAGTGGAGTTGGAAGTCGCTCCGGCGACGATGGGTACCCGTCCGGCGGCGACTTCGATGGTCAAAGCGATGACGCGCAGCCATTCGTCATGACTGAGGGTGGGAGTTTCTCCGGTGGTGCCGCAGGGAACGAGGAAGTCGATACCAGAATCGACCTGCCATGCGACCAGGTTCCGCAGCGCATTTTCATCGACCGCACCGTCGGCAGAAAACGGCGTGACCAGCGCGGTGCCACAGCCTCGCAGTTGCATAGGCTAAGAATAACTCTTCCGGCGCGCGCTTGCATGAAGCGAGCGCGCCCGGTTACTGGATAGAAAAGTCCCTGCTTGGGCGAGGCCGACTGCAATGCCGCGACAGATGCCGCCATTGCCACCGGTCACGACGGCAACGCGGCCGGTCAGGTCAAACAATGTGGAAGTTTTGGACAAGAAATTCTACTTTTAGCGGAACAGGAATCGCCGTTAAGACGGTCAGGGTAAGTCCGCCGTCGGGCGTTAAGGGGGTGCCCGAGATGTAGCTGGCTTCATCCGAACACAGGAAGCTGATGGTTTGCGCGATTTCTTCAGGACGACCGGCGCGCCCTACATGCACGCGCGACGGGCACGACTGGGTGCAGCGAGCCGACTCACTCCCACTGGCGGGACCGGCACCTCTTTCGAGGGTGAAGTTTTTTTTTGGTGGCGATAGGGCGAAGCTTACTTCATTTTGCTGATTTTAGACAGGTCCGCGATGGTTGCCTTGTCGTCGTGGATACCGGCAGCCACTACGTACGGGGTTCCTTTGGCACCGAGAAGAAAGCTGATTTTACGGGAGCCTTCCTTGTCACCCGGTTTCGCCCACCAATACTCCGCCCATGTCCCGGAAGGTTTTCTTGCCGCCTGGCAAACGCCCTTCGGGTTCGGGAAGATGCTGTTCCCTTTGGGGTCTTTAATCGACGAAATTTCCGTACCTCGGAGCTCAGGCCTGAGGGGGTGAGCCGCCTGGATCATCTTTTCGCAGTCCAAAACGAAAATGTAGCTGTCTTTCCACACCCATGGACCTTGCGACTGGTTAAACTGCGCCAGGTCACCACCCTTGGATAGGGCGCTAGCTGCTTGTCTTGCCTTGGCGACGACCTCTTGAGCGGTTGCGTGGTCCTGCCCAACGGCGACACGGCACAGGGCGAGGCTGGCGAGAGCCACGGCAACAGCGGCGAAGATCCGGTTGTTCTTCATTCGGAACCTCCATTTTACTGAGCTTTAAAAAGCGGAACGATTCTACACCCGTCCCGGCTTTGGGCAACATTGCGAAATTGATTTTCATTTTGGGAGGGTTCTTGAATCACTAAGCAAGCCGGGCAGGAACTGGCTAAAGCTCGCGCCAGACGTCGCGAAACTCAAAGAAGCCGGTTTTTCCGGCCAGCCATTCCGCGCCGCGCACCGTGCCTTCAGCGTATCCTTGTCGGGATTTGGCATCGTGGCACAAATAGATGCGGTCGCTCGGGGAATTGAATACAAGTTCGTGCATGCCGACGGCATCGCCTTCGCGGAAGGAAACGATTTCGAGGTCGCGATCGCCGCCCGATTGGCGGACGATCTTCTGGATAGTGAGAGCGGTTCCAGAGGGGGCGTCTTTCTTGGTTTCGTGATGGCGCTCGAAGATCTGACCGGAGTAGTCATACTTCAGGGCCGCGCCGGCGGTGGCGGCGATTTCGAAGAAGAGGTTTACGCCGATGGAAAAATTCGATCCGTAGAGGAAGCCGGTTTTTGCGGCGTGCACTAACTCCCGGAGGCGGGGCACCTGATCGTACCATCCGGTGGTGCCGACGACGATATTCCTGCGGGCGCGGATGCAGGCTTCCATGTTGGCGACAACCGCGGTTGGAGTGGTGAAATCGATGACGGCATCGATGGCGGAGAGGGCATCGGGCGTTAGGGCGGCGTCGTTTTCGTTTTCCGCAGCGCCGAGAACTCGCACATGGTGCCTGCGGTTTCGCGCCGTTTCTGCGACGAGCGATCCGGTTTTGCCGCGGCCAATAATCAGGAGATTCATACAAACCCTCCGTGCAATCTCAGAGTTTCAATAGGTGCAGGCGTCTAGGCGAACACTTCCGGGTCGGCCTCGGCGAAGAATGCCCGGTGCAGACGCCGAACGACCTCGGTCGAGTCATCTTCTTCGATGACAAAAGTCAGATTTATTTCTGACGCGCCCTGGGAGATCATGCGAATCTTGACATCTTCAAGGATGCCGAAAACCTTGGCGGCGATTCCTGGAGTGTCGCGCAAATTTTCACCCACCAGGCAGACGATCGCCTTGCGTCCCTCATACTTCACGTCGGCGATTTTTGCCAGGTCGGCGGCCAGCGCGGGAATGGAATCGTTGGTCTCGGCGGTCACGGAGACGCTGACTTCGGAGGTAGAAACCACATCCACGGCGACGTTGTGCTGATCGAAGGCTTCGAAGATGGACTTCAAGTAGCCGCGCACCAGCAGGCGGCGGGGGGCGGCGACTTCGACGAGGGTGATTTTTTTCTTAAGCGCGATCGCCTTGAAAATATTTAAGCAGCGCGGTGCACGCGCAGTGACTTTCGTGCCCTCGCAGGTTGGATTCAGAGAATTGAGGACATAGACGGGGATGTTTTGCTGAATCGCCGGCAACACGGTCGCGGGATGTAGAACCTTAGCGCCGAAGTAGGCGAGTTCCGCCGCCTCGTCGAAGCTGATGACCTTGATGCGGCGGGCGTCGGGGCAAAGACGCGGGTCGGTGGTCATCATGCCATCGACGTCGGTCCAGATTTCGATGCGCTCCGCGTTGAGGCCGGCGCCGAAAATGGCAGCGGAGAAATCCGACCCGCCCCGGCCGATGGTGGTAGTGATGCCGGCACGATTGGAGCCAATGAATCCGCCCATCACAGCCACCTTGCCCGCATCGAGCAGGGGGCGAACGCGTTTGCGCAAGCGCTCGTTGGTCTCTTCGAATTGGGGAATGGCGCGGGTGTAGGCGCTGTCGGTCAGGAGACATTGACGGGAATCCAGGTGCGCGCCGGGCAAGCCGCGGGCGACGAAAGCGGCGGCCACAATCTTGCTGGAGAGCACTTCGCCGAAGGACGCAACGTAATCGTAAGTGCGGGGAGTAATCTCACCGACCGCGCCGATGCCGCGCAGCAATTCGTCGAGGTCTTCAAAGTCCGCGCCCAGGTTGGAGTGAAATTCGGTGAACAGGGCGGTGCCGAGTAGTTCACCGGCGGTGTCATAGTGGCGCTCGCGCAGGGCGCGGGCCATTTTAAGAGCGGTTTTGCGGTCGCCTTCGCCCGCGGCCTTGCCCATGGCGAGTAGCGAGTCGGTGACTTTGGCCATGGCACTGACGACCACGACGGGATGGTCGGACAGCCGACCCTGGACGATGGATGCGGCGCGATCGATAGCCCTGGCGTCCTGGACGGAGGTTCCGCCAAACTTCATGACGATCATGGGCGGAGATGCTCCTGGCGGCTGGAGGGAAATCTTTTCCTTATTTCTTTTTCTTTCTCTTTCTCTATCTGTTTCCGCAACGCGGCTAGCCGCATCTGGCAAATGGCTACCGAAACGGGAAAATGGTGGGCGCTTTTCACGATCACCCTAGATATCCCCGGGCTTTCAGCCACTCGGCATTGAGCAGCGCCGCTCCGGCTGCGCCGCGAATGGTGTTATGCGAGAGGAGGGTAAATTTCCAGTCGAGGACGTTGCATTTGCGGAGGCGGCCGACGGCGGTGGTCATGCCGGCTCCGAGGTCGATGTCGAAGCGGGGCTGGGGACGGTCGGGTGCGGTGAGATACACAATCGGCTTGTCGGGAGCGGTGGGCAGGCGCATTTGCTGTGGTTCGGCGCGAAAATCGGTCCAAGCGGCGATGATCTGCTCCGCAGTGGCTTTGCGCTTTAGTCGAATGGCGACCGACTCGGTGTGTCCGTCTTCCACGGGGACACGATTGCATTGCGCGCTCACCGGGAAGGGAGCGGGATCGATGCGCGAGCCATTCAGGGTGCCGAGCAATTTCTGCGTCTCCTCCTCCATTTTTTCTTCTTCTTTTGCGATGTAGGGAATGACGTTGCCGAGGATGTCGAGGGAAGGCACGCCGGGATAGCCGGCGCCGCTCACGGCTTGCATGGTCACCACCATGACGGCCTCGATGGTAAACAGTCGGTGTAAGGGAGCCAGCGCCAGCACCAGACCCATGGCCGAGCAGTTGGAGTTGGTGACGACATAGCCTCCCGAGGAGACGCGCCAGGATTGTTTGTCGATGAGCAGAATGTGATCGCCATTGACTTCGGGTATTACGAGCGGCACGTCCGATTGCATACGGAGGGCGCTGGAATTGGAGACGACGGCACAACCGGCCGCCGCAAATTGAGGTTCAAGTTCGCGAGCGACGTCAGAATCGAGCGCGGCAAAGATAATTTTCGGGGCGCCATTGGGATTGGCCGGCGCGACGGTCATTCCAGCGACAGCCTCGGGAATGGCGGTTTTCAAGCGCCAGCGCGCGGCTTCGGCGTAAGGGCGGCCCTCCGAACGGTCGGAAGCGGCGAGCCAGGCCACTTCAAACCAGGGGTGATGTTCGAGCATCTGGATAAATCGCTGCCCGACGATGCCCGTGGCACCGAGAATTCCAACTGGAAGCTTGTTCGGCATATTTTGCCAAAAGAGGTAAGTTTCGATTTTATACCAGCGGAATTTCAGGGGGGAATGCCGCCGTTGATCCGCAGCGCAGTTTGAAAAACGACCTGGGGGCGCTATTGAGATTGGGGATGTTACTGCTAGGTTCCGCCGCGTCCTAACTCTTGCGGAAACGAGTATTCATTGAGCGGTCCGAACTTGCGTTTTTCGGCGTAGATGCGCCAGCGCCGCCAAACGATACGCAAGCTGGCCATGACCGGGATGGAAAGATAAACGCCGAGAATTCCGGCAATCTCACCGCCCGCGAGAATGCCGAATAGAGCGGCCAGGGGATGCAGTTCCACGCTTTTACCCATGACGCGCGGAGAGATTACATAATCGAGTACCATTCGCCAAACGAATAAGAAAAGCAGGAGGAAGGGCCAGTGGGGATAGGTGAGAACGGCGACCGTCATCATGGCTGCGCCAGCGAGCAGCGGTCCGGCGAGGGGGACAAATTCCAAAGCGCCGCCGGCGGTGCCGAGCATGAGTGCATACGGCACTCGCATGGCCCCCAAGGCGGAGGTGTAGGCGACGAGGGAGAGCGCGGCCAAAGTCAATTGGGCGCGGATGAACTGAGCGAGCATTTGATTGAGGTCCTGCAAGACATCCTGAAGGAACTCACGCTGGCTGCGGGACTGCACCATGGTGAGCAGGACTTCATGAAAATTTCCGCCGTCGCGGAGAAAGAAAATAGCGAGGATGGGCACCAGAAACAGCAGCCACAGTTGTTGCACGGCTTCGGCGACACGGATGCCGGCGCGCTGCGCCAAGCGGGACAAATCGGCGCGCCGGCTTACGAGGAAATCCTGGATACGTTTTCGGGTTTGATCGCTCCATCCGCGCTCGTTGCCGATTCTTTCAGCAAACTGGCCGATCTGACCGGAGAATTGATTGCCGCCGCTGGTATTCATCAGACCGGGGAGGGACGCGCCTAGGCGAGAGCTTTGCCGGGCGATCCTCGGTCCGACGAGGAATCCGAACACGGCCAGAGCCGCCAGGAGCAGCAGATAGATTATGGCGATCGCCCAGACCCGGCTGTGGACAATTCTTTCGAGACGTCCGAGCGCTGGATTTATGAGGTAGGCGAAGAAAATGGCGAAGAGGAACACAATGAGGGTTCGGCGGGCGGCGTAGAGAAAACCCAAGCCCAGGGCAAAGAGCAGGAGGGTAGATAGGACGCGAAGGGTGCGGGAGTCGAAAAGAGTCACAGTCCATCTTAAGCTAATCGCGGAGCACTTCGGTATTTTCGCCAACGACCGACATGCGAACTACCTTCCACTGGTCGTCCAGCCAAAGCTGCCAGGTGCCGGCGTCGCTTTTGAGTTCCAGTTTGTTTAGCTCCTGCTGTTGCCCGTTCTTTAGAGTGATCTTTTCCCGGCCCAGAGATTCGGCGGTGAGCGCCGCCGAAGCTTGCTGGTGCGGGTTCAGGGTCCCGAACTGGGTGCGCTCCTTGGCGGGACACTGGACCAGACCCTTATCCTGTTTGCTGCAGGTCATGGCCAGGAACTTCCAGGCCAGCACTTCGCGTTGGATGAAGAAATAGTCATCTAGAATGCTAGTTGACGCGGGCATCAGGTAAGGCTTTTCGTGCTCCTTGTCGTCCGGCCCGGTCTTCCATTTCTGACGTAGAAGGCCGTCGTCAGAGACCACCTCAGATTGCGCTTTGCCGGGGCTGAGTTCCGTCCAATCGTATCGGCGAATCTCGCCATTGGCAGTCAATTGCATGACCGAAGATTGCACTGCCTGGGGCGAGGTGTTCTCGGTCTTAAACTCGGATTCGACGACACTGCCATTGCTGGTCTGGTAAATAGAAAACGATTCGGTGCCGACGCGATTCCCTCTTTGGAAAACTCCGAATGAACCTGAATCGATTTTGGTGCCCTCGTGCACCTTTTCTTTCTCTTTCGCGTTGGGCGCAGGCACCGCCGCGGCAGGCACCGGGCAAATCGAGGCCATCACCAGAAACAGCATGGGGCAGAGCAAAGGCGACTTCACTGGGATTCTCCTGTTTCAGGTTGCGTTGGGGTGGACGGCAATGACGCGGCGGCCGGGATCGTGCCCCAACTCTGCAAGGTACGCTCGATTTCGACGCAAATGGAGGTCAGGTCTCTGCCTGAGGTTACGATCGTCACCGACGCCTGGCGATAGAAGGGAAGGCGCTCGGCGTAAAGTTTAGCGAAGTGCACGGGGTCTCCGCGCAAAGGGCGTTCGATGCCGTCGGTCAGACTCCTCTGCCAGAGTTCGGAGGCAGGCGCCTCCAGGAAAACCGTGGGCCACGGCCCGAGCAACTCCCGGTTGGCGGGCTGCACGAAAGCGCCGCCGCCCAGCGCGACGACGCGGTTGGCGGCCAGGGAGGAATGCACCAAATCGCGAAGGGCGTTGGTTTCGGCCAGACGAAAACCGGATTCGCCTCGATCCCGAAATATCTCAGGAACGGTTTGGCGCTCGCGAGATTGGATGTGAAGATCCAGATCCAAGAAATCCCAGCCCAGCCGCCGGGCAAGTTCCAGCCCCACGCTGCTCTTGCCGGAGGCCATAAAACCTACCAGGAATAGCGCACGATTTCCCATGGCGCTCCACCGGGCGAAGGCCCAGCCCTCAGGAATTTCGGTTTGGTGGTCGACGGCTTTTCACCGTTGCTTGAGGCGGATTTTACCACTGAACGACCGGAGTACGACTTCCGAAGCCGCCTTGCCCACCGTGCCGAAGAAGGAACGTCCCGCTTCCATGGAAAAACGGGAGTGTCTGGGTTTCAGAGGAAAATCATTTTGCACGCGGCCAAGAACCGAGTGAGCGCTAAAGTCGGCCGAGACGTCGGCCGGCGCTAAGGCTAAGATGTCGCCGGTATGAGTGGTGAATTTGTAGTCGCCGCCCAAGCCGAAATCGCCGTCATAAAAGATCCTGCCGCTGCCGGTATTGGCCTCAACAAGAGGTCCCGCTACCGATTTCAAATGTACCTCGCCGCTGATGGAAGCGACTTCGACGTGTCCGTTGCGGATATCGGTCAAGGTGATAGGCCCGCGCATGGTCTGCACGTGGACATGACCGTTGCTGATGTCGCGGACGTTCACGACTGCGTCAGTGCCTTCCAGAGTCAAGTCGCCCTGTAATTGCTCCGCCGACAAGGGTCCGGTGGAAGAATGTAGATTCAGGGTCGCGTCAGAAGGAACCGTTACCTGATAGTTAACCTGGCCGCTACGCTGGTCGGAGCCCTGTAAGAGGTGAGACGCGATTTCGACGCGGTTGCCATTTTGGCGCTGGTCGACCTCGACATTGGCCGATTGCAAGGTGGCTATGACGACGACTTCGTCGCCGCTTCCCGGTTTCACCGAAATCGCGCCGTACTGGGTATCAATCGAAACGATAGCGTGGGGGCCGACGGTGTAACGGTATTCCCTTTTGGTCTCGGCGAAAGCCGCGGAAGACAGATAAGTAACCAGAACCAGAGTTACGACCGTAGCCCGGTCAAGATTCGCCTGCTGAAAGCTCACCATAAAAACCACGCCCCTGCGGCCGGGAACGCCGAGCCGCCTTTTTTGACCACTCGATTATTGAATACGATCCAATGCCATCCGATAAAGAAGCGCCTTCTGCTGATACGCATCCATGAGGTGCTGTCGCGCGTCCATATCCTGAGGATTTCGGTTCAGGTAGGAGTGCACTTCCTGGATTTCGGCATTCACGGCTTGCAACTGTTGTTCATAAGTGACCCTCATGGAGGGGGCACGCGTGGACACGACGCTAAGAAACTGTTGATCTTCCGCGCTCGCAGCGGGTTCGGGCTCGACCGTCGACGCCGGCGGCTTGGAAGTGCGTGCCATCTCCGCGGGTCGCGCGGGTTGACCGGCGGCTGGAATTCCGGGGACCGAGCGGGAGGCGGTCGGCGCAGGAGCGGCGGTTGCGGGGGTTGCGACCGAAGCCTGCGGCGTCAATGCCGTAGCCGGCTGCCGCGTAGCCAATTGCGAGGGCGGTTTGTGGGTTACAACGTAAGCCCCAGCCGCGATGAGAACAGCGGTCACTGGAGCGAGCCACCAGCGGCTCCAAAGTGAAGGCGCGCTGCCGGCGGTGTTCCGGGGGCCGAAGTTCGAGGCGAATTTCGGCTCGCGAATGATTCCCTCAGAGCGCAATTGCGCGGCGATTCTCAGCCAAACGTGAGGCGAAGGTTCGTCATCCTCGAGGTGGGGCAGGGCACGGGCCGAGCTGGAAATCAGTTTCAGATCCGACACCAGACCAGAGCAATCCGGGCAGGACCTCAAGTGACTCTCAAAGGCATTTTGAAAGGCAAAGTCGGGAGCGCCCTCCAGAAGTTCCGGGAGAACCCGTTCCACATCCGTACACGTCATAGCCTAACTCTCCCCAACGCGGCACGTTCCGGTAATGCTATCCAGTCTTGGCCTTTTCGGCTCTCATGAACTTCAAAAAATCGCGCAGCTTTAAGCGTGCCTTGTGCAGCTGCGACTTACTATTACCGATCGAGCAACCCACGATTTCGGCAATCTCGTTATGCTCGAAGCCCTCGACATCGTGCAAGACAAAAACCTTTCGATAGCCGGGCGGCAGCCGATCGATGGCGCGTTGCAATTGTAGACGGTCGATGGAACCCGTCAAATTGACATCCCTGGCGCCGAACTCTTTGCGCGGCGCTTCGTCGTCCGCTTCCAAAGTCTCTTCGAGAGACACTACCGGAAGCCCCTTTTTGCGCAGTTGCATCAGGACGACGTTGACGGTCATGCGATGCAGCCAAGTGGAGAAGGCGGACTCGCCGCGAAAAGTGCCGATCTTGCGAAATAACTGGAGAAATGCCTCCTGCGCCAGATCTTCGGCTTGAGCGGGATTGGAGACCATCCGCAAACATAGCGAGTACACACGGCGCTTATGCAGGTTATACAAGACTTCGAATGCCGCTTCGACGCCTTGTTTAGCCTGTTCGATCGCTTCGGCTTCGGTGACGCGTTGCTTGTGGTCGGTCAAGTTGCCTTTTCCGGCCGCTACCCGTTCAGATGCGGCATGAAACTCTTTTCGTTGTACAAATTTGCCGATGTGTTGGCGGAGGTGCCTCTCGACGGTGAATCTGTCGTAAGAATACCAAAAACCGTAGGACAGGCGAGTTTTTAGGCAACCCTTGCAGCGCTTCGGGCCACGCAGAACCCGGCTGTCGGACGTTGCCGCGGAACCTATGCCGAATGCGAGTGGGCGGGACACCCCGCGGTAACTGCCGGGCCGACGGCGCCATGTTCGCTCATCCAATTGGACGAAGATTGTGGACCGATCTGATCGGGAAAAATGCTCACAGCCTAACGCATGGCTGGATGACGCAGGGGGCACAGAGATTCGCAAGGGAACCCCGATTCCGGTGTCTCCCCTGTGAAACTCTGTGCCCCCTGAGTTCCGCTGGTACAGCGCCTTAGATTTTTTCCGTTTTGCCGCGATACTTTACGACACCGTTGTTTTGGTTCTGGCGGGTTACGTCTTCGTTGTTATAGACGTGGTCCGCTTTCTTGTCTCCCTTGCCAACGCCGGCAACGGTTGCCACGCTCGGCGTGTACTCTTCGGCGATGTAGTTCCACCCGGCGCGCGCTTCGAGGCGTGGGCCGTGCTCTTCGCGAGCGCCCTCTTCGCGCATGGGGCCGAACGCCGGACGTGCTTCGCGCCCTATCGGTTGGGGCCAGATGTGTACTTCCGGTGTGACCAGCGGAGCGCCACCCTGGTACCAGACGGCCTCGGTATAAACCGAGCTCGTTGAACCCTCAACCTGAGAGAGTGTCGAGTTGGTAGCGCCGGCGATCAATCCCGTGGTGGCATTGCTGGCGCCGGTTGGATTCGGAGAAACTTGCTGAAAAGAGATCTCGGGGGTGGTCAGGCGCGGGACAAAGGGGCCGCATCCATAGAAGCAAGCTCCTGAGTAAGGAGTCGGTTGTTGGGCCAACGCCGCCGCCGCCATTAAGACTACCGCCATCGGAATTAAATAGGGTCGCATACTGCCTCCACTGGGACTACCGCTTACCCTAATTGACGTGCAGGTTGCTGGCCAGTTTCGAGCATGACGAGGAAGACGGGAAATGGCGGAGAATCACGCCGCTTCCCCTCAAAACACGGAGATTTGCCGGGAAGCCGGGCAGGAAGCTGGTGAAAAGGGGTGCGTACAACCTGCAATAGATTGGTGCGAAGAGCTCGTTTGCAGAGGGCGGTCAGCAGTCCGGTTTGGATTGGTTTCGAGGGCGCGATCAACGCGCTTAGCTCCCCACATAGCGGGCATAAAGGCTGCGAGCGATGGCAGTGTCGGTGGTGCCTTTAATGATGGCGCGGCCGTCGGGGAAGAGCGTCATTTCATACGGTTCTCGCCAGAACTTGAGCACGAATTCGTTGTGGCGAACGTTGCCGAGAGGCTGCAACCGGGAGCACAATTCAGTAAAGTCCACGGGCCGCTGCTGTTCGTGAATCTGCACTGAGTTCCTGCCGCACAAGGTGATATGGGGCCGACCTTCGCCCGCAAGATGAACGAACTCCCGCAAGCAGGTCCGGCAACCGAGTTGGGGAGCCGCGGCGGACAGCTCGGCTCGCTGGTGGGTCCAGACATCCCAGGAGAGCAGCGTACGGCGCATTTTCGAACCCGCGCCGATCAGGAATTTCATCGCCTCGGTCGCCGCAATTGAAGCGACCAGGGTTACCGCCGAGTTCAATATGCCGGCAGTTTCGCAGGTTTCCACTGTTCCACGCGGAGACTCGGGAAAAATGCAGGCCAGGCAAGCGGTGTCGCCGGGCAGGATATTCATAGTCAGGGCATAACTTCCCACGGCGGCGGCATAAATCCAGGCTCGGGAATTTTTCAACGCATAATCATTGATCAGGTAACGCGTTTCGAAATTGTCGGTGCCATCCAGAATGAGGTCGCAGCCGGCGAGCAAGGAATCAGCATTGGCGGGGATGAGGTCGGCCACCTGGGGTTCGACCACGACTTCCGAATTGAAACGGGCAATTTGCCGCGCTGCCGCTATGGCCTTGGGCAGAGATTCGCGGGCATCGTTTTCATCGAACAAGCTTTGCCGTTGAAGATTGCTGGCTTCCACGTAGTCGCGGTCAACGATCCGGAGCGACCCGACCCCGGAACGCGCGAGCAGGGAGGCCAAGACTGAACCAGTGGCGCCGCAACCAACGATTACCACGCGGGCACGTGCCAGACGGCGCTGGCCCTCGGGGCCGATCTCGCTAAACAAAATCTGGCGTGAGTACCGGTTGTCCATTTTCTCTGCGATCACCCTGGCGATTACCTTTGCGTGGCTTGGCAACCAGTATTATAGGTTCCTGCCGTCAAACTTGGTTCCCGCGAGCAACGTGTGCCGTCGAGCGATTCATCGAACCCGAAAGATTCCATGGCAGAGAGGGCTGAATTTGGGAGAGGATCGACGGTGTGGGGTTCGGCGGGTCCCAGTAAGCGCAAAGAATTAGGTTCGGCGATGGTGCTCGCGGCTGTGTTCGCGTTGCGCGCGGTGGTATTGCCCGACGCAGGCTGGGCAGCATCTCCCTTGCCGCAACCGCCCGAGTTGTCTTCCCAGGCTGAAGCCAAATTCGGATCCGTCGCGTCCTATGTGGGCCTGACCATCGAGCGGATTGAGTTGCCCGGGATTCCCCCGGCGGAGGCCACATCGCTGCTGGCCGCCACACCGCTCAAGATCGGCGAGCCTCTCACCCGGAAAGCTTTGCACGACGCCATGCAGGCGCTATACGCCACTGGCCGATTCAGCGACATTGAAGCGGAAGCCGATCGCAGCGGAGCGGCGGGCGTGACGATGCGCTTTCTGACGGTAGCCAATTTTTTTGTGGGCATATTGACCATGGAGGGGGTCTCGAACAATCCTTCGGCGAATCAATTGGCCAGCGCCTCGCGCTTGCAACTGGGGGAACTTTACACGGAGGAGAAACGCGACCGCGCGCTGGCCGGCATCCAACGAGTAATGGAAGAAAACGGATTTCACCAGTCCAAGGTGACGATCTCCGAACAGCGGGACGAACGGCAGCACCAGGTGAATATGACGTTCCACATCGCGCTGGGTCCGCGCGCGCTGGTGGGTGAAATTGCGCTGCAGGGCGACGCCGGGTACTCGGTGGAAGAAATCAAGGAGATCGCGCGGCTGCATTCCGGCGAACCGGTGGCTTCGAATCGTATCTCGCGTGCCTTGCAACGGATTCGCAGCCGGTATCAGAGGCAGAACCGGCTGCTGGCCCAGGTGGCGGTGGCCAGCAGCACATACCATCCCGAGCACAATACGGTGGACTACGTTTTGCGGGTAGAACGGGGCCCGGTGGTGGAAATTGCGGCCGAAGGCTTCAAAATCGAGCAGCGCGTCTTGAAAAAACTGGTTCCGGTGTATGAAGAGGGCGCGGTTGACGATGACTTGCTGAACGAAGGCCGGCGAAATATCCAGAACCATCTGCAGACGCTGGGATATTTCGATGTCACGGTGAGCGTGGGGCAATCAAGCTCGGCGGACCGGAAAAGTCGCCGCGTGGTTTACAAGATCAACCCGGGCGAACGCCACAAACTGGTGGCTATTCGCATTTCGGGAAACCGGTTTTTTTCCGACGAGCAGATACGCGCCCGCATGCAAAACCAGCCCGCGGGGCGCCTTTTCAGCCATGGCCGCTACAGCGAAGCCTTGCTCGATGAAGATGTGGGAAGTATCCAGGCCTTATACCGGGCCAGTGGATACCGGCAGGCGGAAGTCACGAGTACGCTGCTGGATAACTACCAGGGGAACGCGGCACATCTGGCAATTCGCGTGGTGGTCAAGGAAGGACCCCAAACGCGGGTGAGTTGGGTGCGTATCGAGGGCAGTTACACGCTGCCTGAGGAGCAACTCCCGGAAATTTCCACGGCGGAAGGCCAAGGTTTTGATGAATCCAGCCTGGCGGACGACCGCGACGCCGTCCTGAGCAAGTATTTCGACAGCGGCTTTCCCAACGCCAACGTGGATGTCACCTATGTTCCCGTAGCCTCGGCGGACAACCTGCCGCGTGTCGGCGTTACCTTCACGATCCACGAAGGCGAGCAATTCTTTGTCAACGACGTTTTTCTCGATGGGTTGCACCATACCCGGGTGGGAGTGGCGCGCCGGGAAATGCGGGTGCAACCCGGGGGTCCATTCAGCCAGCAGGAGATGCTGGAGACGCAACGCCGTTTGTACGATCTCGGCTTGTTCAAACAGGTGGACACTGCCATACAGAATCCTGAGGGCACGGAAGCGCGGAAGAATGTGCTTGTGACCGCGCACGAAGCGGAGCGCTACACTTTTGATTATGGAGTGGGATTTGAGTTTCAGACGGGACAACCTTCCGTCGGAACCAACCAGCCGCTCGGCGCAACGGGCATCAGCCCGATGGTCTCTTTCGGGGTCAGCCGAATTAATATCGATGGCCGACACCAGACGCTTACCATGCGGACCAACCTGGGGAGGCTGCAACAGAGAGGACTTATAAGTTACGACATTCCCAAGGTATTGAACCGGGAAGATCTTCGTTTTACGGCGTCGGCGCTCTATGACGATACGATCGACGTTTCCACTTTTACCTCGAAGCGACTGGAGGGAACGTTACAGGTCTTGCAGGTTCTATTCAAGGCGGAGGATCGCGAGTTAACGACGCTGGCTTACCGTTTCAGTTATCGCCGGGTGGAGGCGAGCGACATCGAGGTTACTAGCAATCTTATTCCGCTGCTCTCCAAGCCGACCCGGGTGGGAACGCCTAATTTTCTCTACGTGCGGAACCGGCGCGATAACGATCTGGAAAGCACTCGCGGCAGCTACACCACTGTCGAAGGGGGAGTGGCGGGCAGTTTCTTCGGTTCGGAGGCCAACTTCAGCCGTTGGCTGGTGAAGAACTCCACCTATCACACATTATTTCGAAATCGCAGCACGGGCCGCGGGTTCGTCTTTGCACATTCCACCACGATCGGGATGGAAAACGGATTGGGGAAAACGGTTCTGGTAGATCCGGCGCAAACCGTGTATGCGGGCCAAACGCTGATTCCCCTTCCCGAGCGTTTCTATAGCGGAGGCGGTAACTCCAACCGCGGGTTCGGACTGAATCAAGCAGGCCCTCGCGATCCTTTCACCGGATTTCCAGTCGGGGGCAGCGCGGTATTCCTCAACAGCCTGGAGATGCGTTTCCCGAACATCCGGGTGCCCTACCTCAATGACAACATCGGCTTCACCATCTTTCACGACATGGGAAACGTTTTTGCCCGCCCGTGGGAAATGTTTCCAGCGTTGGGGAGGTTCCATCAACCGGACCAGGATTTTTGCAAGAGCGAGGCGACGCACACCTTGTGCAATTACAATTATGCCTCCCATGCCATAGGCCTGGGAGCGCGCTATCAGACCCCGATTGGGCCATTGCGCTTCGACTTCGGGTACAATTTGAATCCGCCGTATTTTCCGAGCTATACCAATATCAGCAGCAACGGCGCGGGGTCAGTGGGACAGTTTGGTTATCAACGCGCTGGTCACTTTAATTTTTCGTTCAGCGTGGGACAATCATTTTGAGAACAGATCGCAAACTTGCGATGTTATGGAGCAGGGGACCTCGGCGTCCGGCGGGCTGCGTAGCAACCCACTTCATGGTTAGTGGAGGGTGCGCGCTTGCCATCTTCCTCATGCTTGGTTTTGCCACCGCGGCTTACGCCGGCTCAATCGTGGATCGCGTGGTCACTTCGGTCAACGGTCACGTGGTCTTGCAAAGCGATTGGGAGCAGGAAGTCTCTTTCGAGGCATTTTCCGCCGGACGCGATCCGGACACGTTCACCAGCGACGAGCGCAAGGCCGCCATCGATCACCTCATCGATCAAGAGTTGCTGCGGGAACAGGTTCGGCCTTCGCAACCGGCGCCCGCCAGCCAGGTTGCATCCCGGGTTGCTGAAGTCCGCAAGCTTTTTCCGGAATGCGCCACGGAGCAAGGGTGGCACGCCAAGCTGCAGCGGTACGGGTTGACCCAGGATGCACTGGAAAAGCGGCTAGCCGACGAGATTCAACTCATGAACCTGGTGGAGGATCGTTTTCGTCCGGCCGTCCAGATCGATGAGCACGCGGTGGAAGCCTATTACGCGGACGAGTTGCTGCCGGCGATGAAACAGGCGGGGAATCGCGCGACTCCGCTGAACGAAGTTTTTGGACGCATCAAGAATCTGCTGGCCGAGAAGAAGATGAACGAGTTGCTCTCAGGGTGGCTGGCGAACCTGCGCTCCGCCAGCCACATACCCACTCCGGAGTCGAGCGCGGTAGAGCGGGACCGTTGAGCGACGGAAGCAGCGAGCCGAAGCGCGAGAAATCGGCCGGCGAATCGCACCGAACCTCTCCGGCAGCATCGTTGGGAACTGCCTTCGCAACAACCTTCGCAACATTATTCGGAAGCATGCGCGAACCGCATCAGGGAGTTCCTCCCGAACGGCGCCAGATCCTGTGGAAACTGTTTCTCTCCTTCTGCGTTTTCTGCCTGATTAGTTTTGCAGCGCTCTCCTGGTATGTGACCACTCCACCCTTCCAAAGGATGGTGCGCCGGCGGGTGGTGACCTCGATTGAAAAAATTGTGGGCGGGCGCGTGGAACTGGGCGAACTGCACGTCATCCCCTTGCGCCTGCGAGTGGATGCACGGAACCTAACCATCCACGGACGGGAGGCTGCCGGACAAATTCCGTTTTTGAGCGTCGATCGCCTGCAGGCGGAGATGAAGATCGTTTCGATTTTCGGAAAAACCGTCGGACTGCATTCGCTGGTTCTGGATCATCCGGTGATTCACGTCATTGATGATTATGCCGACGGCACCACCAACGTGCCGCTGCCGGAAATCAGATCTTCCCCGGGACAGGGGCCACTGGAAGAGCTTCTTTCCCTTTCCGTGTCTCGGATCGAGGTAGAGCGCGGCGAGGCCTTGTGGCAAGACAAGAAAGTGCCCTTCGAGTTTGCCGCCCGAGATCTGACGGTCAATTCCGTGTACTCCTTGCTGCGGCGGCGCTACGAGGCACATGTGGTTGTAGGCGGCATCGGAACGCAATACCGACGCAGTCCCTTTTTTACGTGGCGAGCCGATGTCTCGCTGATCCTGGCTCGAGGCCGGGCTGACGTGAGCAATCTGACGCTGGCATCGGGCAAGTCCGAATTCCACTTCGCGGGGCACTTGCTGGATTTTCACAATCCCCACATCATCGGCGATTATCACGGTCTCGCCGATCTCGGCGAAATGGGGGTGCTTTTTGGGGAAGCCCGGGTTCGCAGAGGCACCGCGCAAATCAGCGGCAGCGGTTCCTGGAGCATGAGGGATTTCGAGACGCAGGGAGCGATACTAGCCAGGGATCTGGAATGGTCTAACGACAAACTGGCACTGCGGAATGGACGTTTCGCCGCCGGTTTCACGGTGACTCCGGACCGCTTCCGCGTTTCTTCGATCAAGGCGAATCTGCTGGGCGGCGATCTGACGGGCGACGTCGAGATTACGAACTGGCAGAGTTCGCTGGAACCGGCTCCGGCCCGGGGTCAGCGGCGTACGCTGGGGCGCGTGGCGCCCGGCAGCCTGCAACGGGGATCCGTTCGCTTGCAACTCGCGGGGTTTCCCGTGCTTCCGGCACTGACCCTCCTGAGCTTGAAGCGGCTTCCGCTCGATCAACTCAACCTCTCCGGTAGCGGAAAGGGAAGCCTTGACATGCTTTGGGTGGGCTCGATTCGCGATGCAGAAGCGACGCTCAAGATTGAGATCGCACCCGCGCAAACCGGAAGTCCCGGAGAGGTGCCGGTGCGCGGCAAGGTGGATGGCGTCTATCGCGGCTCGCGCGACGAATTGGAGTTTCGGCAGCTGCAACTCAATACCGCCGGCTCTGAAATCACCGCTTCGGGAAATTTATCTCCCACTTCGTCACTGAGATTCTCTTTAACGAGCCACAACCTGCGCGAGTGGACGCCTCTGGTGCAAGCGGCTTACGGCTCTACCGGTTTACCTTTTGCAGTTCATGGCTGGGCGGCATTTGCGGGCACCGCCACGGGGAGCCTCGCGACGATTGCGGTCAGCGGAAATTTGGAAGTCTACGACTTCGATTATGACGTTGCCTGGCCGTCGAACGGACAAGTTTTCCATAGATTCGTGCATTGGGATGCTCTTTCCACGGCGCTCCAGTACTCGAGCGATCATGTTTCGGCGCGCAACGGTTCGCTTGTCCACGGTCACGCGACCGCGCGCTTTGACGCCAGCGCGGCGCTCGAAGCGGGCGCATTTCCCGAGACTGCGCCCTTCACTCTTCATTTTGATTTGCGCAATTTGGATGTTGCAGAAGCCACACAATTGGCGGGATCAGCGCAACCCTTTGCGGGAGCGCTTGATGTGACCGGCACCGTCTCCGGCACGCGCGCCGATCCGCACGGCGACGGGCATTTTGATTTGCGCAATGGAATGGCTTATGGGGTCGCCGTACCCTCGCTGAAGATCGACCTGCGGCTCGCCGGGACGGAGCTCCAATTTAACAATATCGAGGCACGCGCCTACGACTCGCCGTTTTCGGGGTCGGCTGCCATTAGTTTGGTGGGCTCGAGTTGGCGGAGGAGCGAATTCCGGCTCAATCTTTCGGGAAGCAAGCTGGCGCTGAGCCGGTTCGCTCGGCTACAGGACAGCCGCTTCGCCAGCGATGGCATGGCGGATTTTACGGTGCGCGCGCAAGGCACTTACGATCAGCCATCTCTAGAAGCGCACGTTCGCCTGCGAGAATTGGCTCTCGACAAAGAGCGCATGGGCGATTTCTACGTGGATGCCGTGACCGAGGGGCGGGAGTTGCGGATCACGTCGCACTCCGATTTTGAAAACGCCGACCTTAGCATTCAAGGCACGGTTGGCCTGGAGAATGGCTTTCCCGCAGATTTGAAACTCAGCTTCCATCACCTGGATGCGGATGCCTTGCTGCGGGTCTATTTGCCGGGAAAGATTACCGGGCACTCGCCGGTGGAGGGAACGGTTCAGGTGCGCGGTCCGCTGCGCCGGCCACGCGATTTGAAGGCAGTCGCGGAATTGCAATCTTTCAGCGTCGACCTGGGGCACGTGCAAGTGCAAAGCGTCCGGCCCATTCGACTGGAGATAGCGGACCAGACGCTGCTGATCGAAAACCTACACCTGGCGGGAAGTGGAACCGATTTCACGGCCCACGGTAAAGCGCACCTGGCGGGCGCTCAGGAACTGGAAGTCCGTCTGAACGGCACGGTGAATATGACGCTGTGGCAGACACTGAATCCCAAGATTTTGGCGCGGGGCACGTTGGGGGTGAACCTCAATGCTGGCGGCACGCTTTCCGAGCCGGTGCTGCAAGGCAGGCTGGAGGTGAAAGATACCTTCGTCAGCCATAATGATTTCCCGAGCGGGCTGAGCGACCTGAACGGTGTTTTGCTTTTCGATCGCAACCGCATCCTGATCGAAAGTCTCAGCGGCACTACGGGCGGCGGCAATATCGCGCTCACCGGTTCCGCGACTTATCAGGACGGCGTTTACCTGCTCGACTTCGGTGCGACCGCGCAAGGGGTGCGGCTGCGTTATCCGCCGGGCGTAAGTTCAACCGCCAACGCGGATCTGCGTCTCTCCGGCAGCACAAACTCCGCCACGTTGACGGGTAATGTGGTGGTGACAAAACTCGCGGTGACGCCCGGTTTCGATTTCGGCGCTTATATCGAGAGAAGCCGGCAAACCATTCTGTTGACGAAAAGCGACAGCCTGCAAAGCCGGCTTAAGCTGGACGTTCACGTGGTGACGACGCCGGAACTGCAAATGCAGACCGCGATTGCCAGACTCTCCGGGAATGCCGACCTGCGAGTGCGCGGCACCGCCGAGCGTCCGGCGATTTTGGGCAGGGTGGAAGTGCTGGAAGGGGAAGTGACGTTCAACGGGACGAAGTACAAGCTGGAGCGCGGCGACGTCACTTTTTCCAATCCTGCAAAGACCCAGCCGGTCATTGATCTGCAGGCGACCACGCGGGTGCGGGATTACGACATCACGGTACAGTTCCGGGGCGACGCCAGCGTGGCCAATGGGTTGAAAATAACGTGGCAATCAGAGCCGCAACTGCCGCAAGCCGACGTCATCGCGCTGCTGGCGCTGGGACGGACACAGGAGGAGTCGGCGGCGGCCGCGAACAATGGATCCTTCGGCTTTGGCGGAGATGCCTCCAATCTTCTGATCAACCAGGCGCTGAACAGTACCGTCAACAGCCGTTTGCAGCGATTGTTCGGGGCCAGCCGGGTGAAGATCGATCCCCAGGGATTAGCCAGCGAAACGAACGTGGTTCGCGGGCCGCAAGTCACGGTGGAGCAGCAAGTCGCCAACAATCTGACCCTGACGTACAGTACCAATGTTGCCGTCTCTAACCAGCAAATCATCCAGGTGGAATACAACATTACGCGAAATGTCTCGATCGTAGCCCTGCGCGACTGGAACGGGGTGGTGAGTTTCGACTTTAAAATACGGCGCCGAAAGAAGTAACGCGGCGCAGGCATATCGATTTTCCAGCTTCCCGCGGTACAGGGTTTTTCCTCCGCAGGCTTTGTCGTCTGCGGGTAAAATAGTCTTATGGCGCAAGAACTGAGCTTCGGCCCCTATGTAGACATCGAAAACGGTAAAAAAGTGGTCAAGGAACTGGTGTATGGAGACGGTGTCCCGGAAGGCATCGTCATGACTACGCTGGACTCGACCGTCAACTGGATGCGTAAGAACTCGATTTGGCCGATGACCTTCGGCTTGGCCTGTTGCGCGATCGAGATGATGTCGATGGGCGCGTCGCGCTTCGATATCGCCCGTTTTGGCGCGGAAGTGTTTCGCCCGTCGCCGCGGCAATCGGATTTGATGATTATCGCCGGCCGCGTTTCCAACAAAATGGCGCCCGTGATTCGACAACTCTAGGAACAGATGCCGGAACCGAAGTGGGTGATCTCGATGGGAGCTTGCGCGACTTCGGGGGGCGTGTTCAACAACTATGCCCTGGTACAGAGCGTCAATCAGGTGATTCCGGTTGATATTTACGTGCCGGGATGTCCGCCGCGCCCTGAGCAACTGATCTACGCGATCACGCTGCTGCAGGACAAGATCATGATTGAGCGCGGCACGGTAAAGAAAGCATTGAACCTGGCGCCAGCCGGTAAGTAGCGCAGTTTACTCTTTGATCTTCTTACTCTTTGATGCGGGTAGCGAGCTGCCGCTCGGGCGGGGTCATCTGGGCCCACACGGCGCTCAAATCCTTTTCCAAAATCCGATTGTTCGGATCCGCGCGCAGGGCCAGCGCAAACCAATAATATGACCTCGGCAGGTCGCGCGGCACGCAGTGTCCGGTGGCATACATGGTCCCGAAGGCACTGCGGGCGCGGGCATTGGACTTTGCCGACGCGGTCTTAAGATTCTTCACGGCCTCGTCACAGTTTTCATGCACGCCCCGGCCGTAGAGATAAGCTTCACCTTTGCGAAACGCGGCGTCGCCCGTGTCGGCGGCGGTCGCCGGCGACCTGGCGGGCTGCGCCAAAGCCTTTTCTGGCTCGCGTTTCGAGGCGCTCCTGACGGTGTCGTCATGCGGGGCTTTTGCGGTCGCGGGAGACGCGATGGGAGATTTGGTGCCCGCTGCATCCGAGGAGTTCGCCCCGGCCCCGGCGACGCTTGTTTCCGGGTTCGTGGTCTCGGCGGAGCTTTCCGGAACCTGCGATCGCGACGCGGCTGGCGTTGCCGCGGGAAGGGAACTGGGGACGGCGGCTTTGGTCTGCGGGGCCAAAATGGGCGGGTTTTCCGGCGAAGTACCGTTCGGGTTGGAAACCGCGGTCGCGGATTTTGGTTCCACTGCCACGCCGAGATAGTTGGTGTAGGTCCACCATCCGGCTCCGCCCAGGGCAGCGAGCAGAACCAGTAGGATTGCGATACGCCGCGCGCCGGTGTTGGTTTGCTCGGGCTCGAGAAAAGAATCGAGGCCGGAAAAGGATTTATCGCGAAGCAGATCCATGTTTGGCTGAATGCCGGTTTGATTCGAATTCGAGCGGCTTACGTTCGACTGGTTCAAGGTCGGCTGATTTGCGGCGGGCCGATCCAAGCCCAACATTGATTGTCCAGAGATGGCGGGTCCCCTTGTCGCGCTCCGCGGGGCGTTCGACGAACAGGCTGACTCTGTAGCGGGCGGAGCGGTGTTTCTTCGTTGTGACGGGCTGTTTGGTTGGCTGGCCGGGGGCGGGACAGTCATGGGATGGGTTGCGGGGGGACGAACCGATGCGGGCCGGGCCGCCGGCGGAAAGGCGGACAGGGGATCCATGCCCGCGCCCGCCGTACGCCGGGAATCGAGCGAGGTTCCACACATTCCGCAAAAACGGAAGTTGGGGGCGTTATCCTCTCTGCAGTTGGGGCAGATCACGGTATCTCTCCGAAGGTCGTTTCCTAGTTTAACCTCAGCCCGACGTGGTGTGCCGCGCGTCATTCCATACTAAATATTCATATTAGAATGCGGGAACCGGTTTGACTCATGGCAAAAGCCTCGAACATCAAGCCCCGCAAATCGCCCCGACGTTTTGAGGCACAACTGGAACGGCTGCGTTCACGGCTCAACTGGGTGGTTGTCTACCTACCCTTTGATGCCGCCCAGTACTGGGGTGGGCGCGGTCTAATCAAGGTGAAGGGCGAGATTAACGACTTTGGGTTTCGAACGTCCTTGTTCCCTACCCGGGAGGGGCGGCATTTCTTGCTGATCAACAAGCGCATGCAAAAGGGAGCGAACGTCAGAGAAGGCGGCAGGGCTCGCTTTGAGATTGAGGTCGACGTCGAGGAGCGGGAGGTCGCGATTCCTGGGGAACTGAAGCGGCTTATTGGCCAGGATCGGTCGCTTCGGCGCTGGTACGACGGACTGAACCACTCGACTCGAAACGACATTGCCAAGTGGACGACGGATCCCAAAAGCGCCGCAGCCCGCGCCCGACGGGCGGATCAAATGGCGGAACGCCTCCTGAATGTGATGCAGGCCGAGCGTCAATTGCCACCTGTTCTGGAGTTGGCATTCGCCCGCAATCCGGGGGCGCGAGTGGGATGGGACGCCATGTCGATGGCCGGCCGGCGCGGTCATCTGTTTGGCATTTTTTATTACCGGACGCCGGAGGCGCAAGGCCGACGCATTCAAAAAATGCTCGATCTGGCATCTGCGGTTGCGGCTAAGGCCAGAGACAGGTCGGAATGAATGCGGCATTTTGAAGTTGCGGGCGATACGGTAGAGCTGAAAGCGAAAAATGATGGGATGATGTACAACGAGGGCGCCGGGGATTTTCGGAGGCGTGGTGACTCTCTTGTTCTGAGGATAGCGATGAGATTACGGTTTGGTGGTGTCGTTTTTTCGTGGCGATCGGTATCGCGGCAATTCATGTTTGCTCAACTGTCGATCGTTTTGCTGGCGGCGGCATCGTTGGCTGATCAGAGTTCGGCGCCGCCGAAGCGATCCATCACCGAAAAAGACCTGTTCAATTTTGTCTGGATCGGAGATCCGCAAGTCTCGCCGGATGGTTCGCGTGCCGCTTTTACGCGGGTCGTGACGGACGAAAAGCATACCGGTTACGAGACCTCGATCTGGATGGTTGCGACTCCAGGAAATGACGCGCCCGTACGCCTGACGAATGGCAAACATGACGCGCAACCACGGTGGTCTCCGGATGGCAGGCGCATCGCCTTTGTGCGCGGTGGAGAGAAGGATGACTGCGGGAAGCCCCGCCCTTCGCAGATTGCGATCCTCTCACTTTCGGGGGGCGAAGCGCGCATGCTGACCGATTTGCCGAAAGGTGCCGGCGATCCGGTGTGGTCGCCGGACAGGGGGCGCATCGCCTTTTTGAGTTCGACCACGACAGAGGATATCGAGAAAGAACAACGCAAGAAAAACGAGGCGAAAGGCGGCAGCGGGAAAACGCCAAGCGATGGCAAGGAATCCGACAGCAAGTCGGCTCCGGCGGCGCGACCGGATTCCGAGGAGGAGCACGAGTCGGACATCCACATCATTACTCGCGCCGAATATCGCAGTAACAGCGAGGGCTATCTCGATTTCAATCGTCACGACCACATCTGGGTTGTTGAAGTTCCGGCGACAATCGACGACCCGGCGAAGCCGCTGCAACTTACCAGCGGTAAGTATGACGAGTACGAAGCGACCTGGTCGCACAATGGCTCGCGCATCTATTTCCTTACCAGCCGGGTGGATGAGCCGTATTATGAGGCGTCGACCACGGACATTGACTCGGTCGCATCGGGTGGCGGCGCGCCGGAAAAGCTAGCCACCGTCCCCATGGGAATTGGGGATCTGGCGCTCAGCCCGGAAGGCCGCCGGTTCGCGTTCCACGGGTCGGTCACCGAACCGGTCCGCTCTTACTCGCAGCCCGATCTCTGGGTTATGGATATTGCTCCCAACGCGAGTCCCCGCAACCTGACCGCGGGCTACGACTTCGATATGGGGAGTACGGTGGGGGGCGACAATGCGGCTCCGCGCGGCGGCCAAGGCGCGACCCTGCACTGGTCACCGGACGGGCTCTCGATTTTCGACATCGTCGAGAAAAAAGGCCGCACGAACTTGGTAAAAGTGAATGCGCTCACCGGCGCGGTGGCGGAAATCACTCGCGGAGACCAAGCGATACTCGATTTCACGGTTGCTGCGGACGCGCGGAGCGCCGTCACATTGGTGTCGACGCCGGTCATGATCGGCGATTTGTTTGCCGTGCCGCTGGAGGGCAATCGAAGTGGCTCGCAGATTCGAATTACCGATGTCAACAAGACGCTCTGGTCGCAACTTAACCTGACCGCGCCCGAGGAATTGAATTACTCGAGCTTCGACGGCTTGAGCATTCAAGGATGGATTCAAAAGCCGTCCGACTTCGATCCCGGGAAGAAATATCCTTTGATTCTGAATATTCACGGTGGCCCGCATGCCGCCCATGGCTGGATATTCGACCACGAATTTCAATGGATGGCCGCCAAAGGCTACGTCGTGTTGTACATCAACCCGCGGGGATCGACCAGTTACGGGCAGGACTTTGGCAACATCATTCAATATCACTATCCCGGGGATGATTACCGAGACCTGATGGCGGGTGTGGATGAAGTCCTGAAGCGGGGTTACGTCGATGCGAAGAAACTTGGCGTTACCGGCGGCAGCGGCGGTGGAGTGCTGACCGATTGGACGGTTACCCAGACTGACCGTTTCGCGGCGGCCGTATCGCAGCGCGACATCTCGAACTGGGCTTCGTGGTGGTACACGGCGGATTTTACCTTGTTCCAGCCGAAATGGTTTAGGGCACCTCCCTTTCAGGATCCGAAGGAATATGCAGACCGCTCCGCCATCACCTTCGTGGAGCGAATCCACACGCCGATCATGTTTATCCTGGGGCAGTCCGACTATCGGACGCCGCAGGATTCGGGTGGAGAACAATTATTCCGCGCGCTGAAGTATCTGAAGCGTCCGACGGCGATGGTGGTATTTCCGCGGGAGACGCATGAGTTGTCGCGTTCCGGCGAGCCCTGGCATCGGATCGAACGGCTCGACAATATCGTGGGATGGTTCGACAGATGGTTGCAGGGCATGCCGCATCCGGAATACGAAGTTCGGCCGGAAGAGCCGGCAGCGCAGGCGGCTGGGCAGTAGTGGGGTGCGGCACTTTCACGGCAGATATAAGACTGGCGAGATGACCGACGTAATCCGGTTTTCAGCGTTCGTCTGCTATACTGCTATTAACGCTTTTGCTACGGTATGCTCGTTAAGCGGGGATCCTGGTTGGATCCGCAACACCTCCGCATTTCCTGCCCGCCGTTTGGTTCCAGCGCCAATTTCAATGCGAGCGGCATGGGAAGTCCAAAACAGTTCTCATTTCCCGGTTTTGTTGAACCGGAGATTATTGCGAGAACCAGGAACTGCATCAAGCCCCTCCAGAAAGAAAACAATCGAATGACAACGTTTACAGAACTGCCCCTGTCTGCCGCTTTGCAGCAGAAGCTGGTGGCAGCTCAATTCATCACCCTCACACCCATCCAGGCGCGAGCCATTTCTCCGGCCCTTGAAGGCAAGGACGTAATCGGCACGGCGCAGACCGGCACGGGAAAAACTCTAGCGTTTCTGATTCCAATTCTCGAAATGCTGCGGGCTGAATCCAAGAGCGGCGCGGCCAAGAATGTCCGCGCGCTGGTGCTCCTGCCTACCCGCGAACTGGCCATGCAGGTTCACGAGCAGTACGAACAACTGCGCGACAAGAGCATGCCGAAGGCGGCGCTGGTAATCGGCGGGGTGGCGGAGAAGGCGCAGATCAACAGTCTGCGTTCCGGTTGCGAATTTGTGATCGCAACTCCGGGACGGTTGCAGGATTTTATTACGCGCAAGTTCGCCGACCTGCGGCAGGTAAAGATTCTCGTGCTGGACGAAGCGGATCGCATGCTGGATATGGGATTTCTGCCGGCCATCCGGCGCATATTGCACATCCTTCCGCAGAAGCGGCAGACTCTGTGTTTCTCGGCCACAATGGAGCAATCGGTGGCGTCACTGGTGAACGACTACACCCGCGAGCCGGTGCGAATCGCATTGGGCTCAACCCTCAAGCCGGCGGAGAGCGTACGGCTCGAGGCCTACGAAGTTCGACCCTCGGAAAAGCTCGATGTGCTGCGGCAATTGCTCTACGAAGAAAAAGGGCAGACTTTGATTTTCACCCGTACAAAACGGGGATCGCAGAGGCTGGCCAAGGATCTGGAGCGGGACGGGTTCTCCGCCGCCATGATTCACGGCGATCGGACGCAATCTCAGCGCAACGCGGCGTTAAGCGGATTTCAGGAAGGGCGGTACCAGGTGCTGGTGGCGACGGATATCGCGTCACGTGGCCTGCATTGCGACGATGTCGCCCACGTCATCAATTACGATCTGCCGAAGATGGCAGAAGATTTTATTCACCGCGTAGGCCGAACCGGACGGGCGGGCTTGCAGGGACGAGCCTCCACCCTGGTGACCGGCGTCGAAGTTCTGGAACTGCGCAACATCGAGCGCGCTTTGAAGCTGAGAATTGAACGGAAGCAGGTAAATGCCGCCGCCAATGATCGTCCGAAGCGGTTCGTGGAAAACACGCTGGCGTCGCGCACGTTGACGGCGTTGCCGGGCGAGGTGTTTGTTTAGAGATACTCGTCGAACGTGGAGGGATGCCGGGCTCTGGCCCGGCGCTCCATAATCCCAAAATAATTTTGTAGAGATGAGAAGCGAAGCGGTTCTGGATTCGACTTTACTCGCCTTGCGGTGAGATCAGTTCGCCGGAGTCGGTCTCTTCGTCGACGCCGATGCCGAAGAGCGCAGCCTGCTCGGCCGCGTGCTCGCGCATCAGTCGCAATTCTTCAGCCTCGTCGACCACGGCGACTCCTTCCGGCTGATCCTGCCTGCGCTGGGTTTTGCGCTCATTCTTATCCCGCTGTTTTTGCTGGCGGGCTTGTTCTTTTTGGCGCTTGGTGAATGTCGATCGTCCTCGTGGCATAAACAATCTCCCGATATTTTCTATTTTTTATTATTAAGGCCGGCTACAGCGGGATGGGTGTGGCTTCGTCCCCTGGAATTAACTTCTGGACTGTACCAGAAGATTGCCGCATTCCTCTTTCTTCTTTCGGATCGCAATCATATTATAACCTCGATTGAGGTTGCGAGTTTGCGGTGCAACTTCCACCAATCAGACTGGCGAAGATGACGGCGGCCCCGCCTTGCTTAAGAGCCCGAGTCGGAAGCGGACGAACCGAGAACTATACGAAGCAGGTTTGCCAGCGTCAACAATGGCGTGTTACCATGAACCACGTTACGAAAACGAGAAGAGACAGGAGTGCAACAGGTTAGTGCTAGCCAGAGAGCAAAAGCAGTCCGTCGTTGACACCTACCGGACACACCCGACCGATACCGGCAGTCCCGAGGTTCAAATCGCGCTATTGAGTGAGCGCATTGGTCAGTTGACGGAACACTTCAAGACGCACCAGAAAGATCACGGCTCGCGCCGCGGACTTCTCATGATGGTGAGCAGACGTCGAAGTCTGCTGGACTACCTGAAGAAGTACGACTCGGAACGGTATAAAACCGTCATATCCAAGCTCGGCATCCGCAAATAACAGCGCGACCGGTTCCGTGTGGGGCCGGTCCCTAACTCCGAGAGCCAACAGAAAGTGCGTTCCCAACCGCCGCCTGGCATCCGCCCGCGCGATGCCCTTCTCCTCATATAAAGGATGATCTATGAAGCCTGAAGCCACAAAAATTTCCGTAGAACTCGCAGGCGGAAAGCAAATCTCTTTTGAAACTGGAAAATTAGCGAAGCAAGCCGGGGGATCGGCGGTGGTGCGCTTTGGCGAGAACGTCGTGCTGGCTGCGGCCACCGCGAATCCCGATCCTCGCGAAGGCATCGACTTCTTCCCGCTGACGGTGGATTATCGCGAGTACACCTATGCCGGCGGACGGATTCCCGGCGGTTTCATCAAACGTGAAGGCCGCATGAGCGAGCGCGAAGTGCTAACCAGCCGGCAGATTGACCGGCCGGTCCGTCCGATGTTTGCCGAGGGTTTTAAATGCGAGACGCAGGTCATCGCATTTGTACTCTCCGCCGACACGGATAACGATCCCGACGTTTGCGGCATTAACGCCGCATCGGCCGCGCTGACGCTCTCTGACATTCCATTTCTGGGACCGATTGGCGCGCTACGGGTAGGGCTGGTGGATGGGCGCTTTATCGCGAATCCCACCTACGCCGAGATGCGCGATGGTTTGCTCAACATCATGGTGGTCGGAACCGCCGACGCGATTGTCATGATCGAGTCGGGCGCGAAGGAAGTCAAAGAAGAGACGGTCGTGGACGCGATCGAATTCGCCCATACGGAAATCAAGAAGATCTGCGCCGCGATCGAGGAATTGCGCGTCAAGGTGGGCAAGCCGAAGCGCAAGGTGACGCCGCCGGAGTTCGACGAGACTTACTTCAAAGCGCTGGAAGCGAAGATTGGTTCCCGCCTGGCGGACGCTCTCGACACCCAGAAACATCCCAAAGCGGAAAGCCATGAACTGGTTCGCGCTTTGGAAAAAGAACTTCTGGCGGCCGAGCAGGAAGGTGACGACGCGGCAAAGAAGAAACTCAAGAGCTATTACGAAACTTTGCGCGAGCGCATTTTTCGCAATCAGGTCATCGATCACAAGCGCCGCCCCGATGGACGCGCTTTCGACCAGATTCGCGAGATCTGGATCGAGGCGGGCGTTTTGCCCGAGCCCACGGCAGCGCGGTTTTCACTCGTGGCGAAACGCAGGCGCTAGTCACGACCACGCTCGGCACGAGCGACGATATGCAGCGTCTGGAGGGTTTTGAAGGCGAAGCCAAGAAGCGTTTCATGCTGCACTACAACTTCCCGCCGTTCTCGGTGGGCGAGGTGGGCTTCATGCGCGGCGCAGGACGGCGCGAAATCGGCCATGGGGCGCTGGCGGAGCGCGCGGTTTCAGCCGTGCTTCCGAGCCTGGACGATTGGCCTTATGCGATGCGGGTGGTCTCCGACATTCTGGAATCGAACGGATCGTCGTCCATGGCCACGATTTGCGGCGCATCCCTTTCATTGATGGATGCGGGAGTGCCCCTGAAGGCTCCGGTAGCCGGAGTGGCCATGGGGTTGGTGAAGGAGGGTGAGAACTACGCCATCCTGAGCGACATTGCGGGCGCGGAAGATCATTACGGCGACATGGATTTTAAAGTTGCCGGAACCAAGGACGGCATCACCGCGTTGCAGATGGACATCAAGGTAGCGGGCATCACGTCGCAGATCATGCGCGAAGCTCTGGCGCAAGCGCAGCGCGGACGTCTGTTCATCCTCGGCAAGATGGATGAGATCATCACCGAAGGCCGGGTGAAGGTTTCGACCTACGCGCCGCGAATCTACACTCTGCAAATTCCGGTGGACAAGATTCGCGACGTGATTGGGCCCGGCGGCAAGATGATCCGTAGCATCATCGAACAGACCGGTGTGAAAATCGATGTCGAGGATTCCGGCAAAGTCAACGTGGCCTCGAATGACGAGGTTTCGGCGAATAAAGCTTTGCAGATTATCCGGGACCTGACGGCTTCGGCTGAAATCGGCAAGACGTATCTCGGCAAAGTGAGCCGGCTGGCGGATTTCGGAGCCTTCGTGGAAATACTGCCCGGCCTAGACGGCCTGTTGCATATCAGCGAAGTGGCGGAGCACCGAATCAAAGACGTCCGCGATGAACTGAAAGAAGGCGACCAAGTGCTGGTGAAAGTTCTGGCCGTCGAAGGCAACCGGATCAAGCTATCGCGTAAAGCGATTCTGAAGGAGCAGCGCGCGAAAATGGGCGGGGCTCCTCCGGCGGAAATGGGCGAGGATGGGCCGGGCGACGGGCCGGCATTGCCGTCGCAGGGCGCGCCCACCGCGGTGATCGAAGGCGGCGCGGCGTTCGACTCGGAAGATGAGCCGAACTTCAACCGCGTGGACGGAGTTGTCGCCTCAGTCGAGGCGAGCGGCGGGCGACCGGAGGTTGGCGGTTCCCGCGAAGGGCGTCCCGGTGGTGGAGGTGATCGCAATCGCCGACGTCGCGGGCGAGGCGGTCCGGGTCGCGGACCCGGTGGCGGTTCGGGCGGCCACGGTGGTGGACAATCTGGTGGGGGCGGCGGGCGCGGAAGAAGGTGAGAAGAGCACACAGCTTTTGCAGTCAGAATGTTTTCTAGATTAACGATGGGCCGCAGAAAATGCGGCCCATTGGTTTGAGTGGGTTTCGGTTGGGTGAATGGGCGACTGACTGGTTCAACCCGAGCGCGGCGTCGGCATATGCGAACGCGGGGGTTTAAATTGACAGCCGCTTGAAAATGCTTTCCGGTATCTGTTGCACTCCAGTCATGATGTAGCGCCAGATTCTCGGCGTGTAGAGGACATCCGGGGCTCGCTGTTCCAAAGCGCGGACTATGTCGCGCGCCACCAATTTCGGATTGGCAAAGCGCGCCGAGCAGGGCATGTGGTCGGTCATGGGAGTCTGCACCGGTCCGGGTTTGATGGTGAGCACATGCACGTGCGAGGTATGGAGACGGCTGCGGAGCCCCTGCAAGAAGAGCGAAAGCGCGCCTTTGGCCGAGCCATAGGCGTAGTTGGACCGTCGTCCGCGATCTCCGGCGACCGAGGTGATGGCCGCGAGGCAACCCGTGCCGCGGCATTCCAGGTCGGCGGCAAATAAAGTCAGGATTGCGGCCGCGCTGACAAAGTTGACCTGCAATTCGTCACACAAAGCGTCTAACGAAGATTCGGCGTCCTCCTGATTGCCCATAGCGCCATAGGCCAGGAGCACGGTATCGAAATCTGGGAAAACGCGGTGAACGAATTCCATAATGCCGGAATGCTGCGCAACGGAAGCGAGGTCGGCGGCGCAAGTCAACACCTGGGGCGCGCCGCGTACGATCAGGTCGGCTTGCAGGTCGTCCAACCGCTGCGGCGAGCGGGCGACGAGCAGTATTTCGCAGCCTAGTTGCGCCAGTTGGCGCTGAACCTCCTGGGCGATGGCGGAAGTAGCGCCGAGGATAACGACTTTCTGCGGCAAAACGGCGAAAGGGGATTGATCGTCCGTCATTGGGGTCCAATCACGCGACGCCAGAATGAAGACGACATTTTCGGGTCGACGTAGGGAACAAACGCGCGCCAGCGCGGAAACGACGTTTCAAATAAAGCCGGGCTCATGCGCGCATCCTTGGCGGGGTAGAGAGCTCCGCCACTCTGCTGGACGACTTCATCGAGAGACTGCATAAGGCGCAGAGTGCGCTCCCCGCGCATGGCGAAGTCGAGCGCCAGGGTGATGCCCGGGCGCGGAAAGGAAAGCATGCCGGCGGGTGGCGCGGAGCCGAACTTTTTCAGCACTCCGAGGAAAGACCCCATGCCGGAGCGCGCGATGCGAGCGAGCAACTCCTCGATCGCGGCGGCATTCGATTCCGGAATTACGCACTGATATTGCAGAAAACCGCGCTTCCCGTAAAGCAAGTTCCAGCGGCCGACCGAGTCGAGGGGGTAGAAGAATGAATCGTAGGGTACGACCGACTTGGCGTTGCGCAAGCGATGAACTTTGTAATAGGCGAGGTTCAAAGCCTGGACGGCATAACGATTCAGCAGCCATGGCGGCATTGCGAACGGTAAGGTGGGCCCGCGCCGGGGATGAAATTCTCCGCCGCGGACGGCAGCATGATTCCCGCGAAAGAAAATGCCACGAGGATTCTTTCCGGCGAAACAGTCGAGCCACGCGACCGCGTACTCGAAGCGCTCGTCGCTTTCGCAGCTCAGGTCGAGAAATTGGCTGAGAGATTCGAAGGGAACGGACTCGGCGTCGATCCAGGGCCCGGCAACGGGCTTGAGTTGAATATCCGCCCAGGCGATTATCCCGGTAAGTCCTAGGCCTCCGATGGTAGCCCGGAAGAGATCGGAATGTTCTTCGACGCTGCAGAATACGAGGCCATCACCGGAGCGGTGCAGCGCGATCTGCAAAACGTGGGCGCCAAAAGTTCCAGCACAATGATGGTTCTTGCCGTGAACGTCGTTGGCGACGGCACCCCCGATGGTCACGAAACGGGTGCCCGGCGTGACGGGAAGAAACCAGCCTTGGGGCAGGCACAGGTCGATGATTTCGGAAAGAGAGACGCCGCTTTCGCAACGAATCATGCCAATGGCCGGGTCGAAACCGAGAATGCGGTTGAGACGACGGCAATCAATCAGTTGGCGGCCGGCGTTGAGGCAGGAATCTCCGTAGCTGCGTCCGAGACCATAAGGAAGAAGCGAAGCGGGGAGCGCATCCTGCAAAATGTCGGGGACTTGATCACTCCACGCCGGTTTGTGGATAAATTGGTGCGCGGCTTTCGGATAACGCCCCCAGGACAAGATTTGGGTGGTGAGCCGCGGTTGGGCGTGTTTCTTGCGCGAAGTTGCTTCCTGAGTTGGCATAGCGGGCTACTGAAAAACCAATTCAACTGACTCTAACGTCCCACCGATCTCGATTCTTGTTGCACGCTACTTGTTAACTCCGCTTGTGGACTCTGCTTGTGAACTCCGACGCCGATCCCGACCGCTACCAATTGACGTGGATCAAACTGGCCGCGACGATCATGCCTGAAATTACGGCCACGGCGTAACTGACCGGGTCACGGATGGCGAGGGTTACCGGATCTTCCTTGAGTTCTCCGCGATGCGCCTGCAGCCAGGTTCTGCTGAGCCAATACAGGACGAGGGGACAGAGCAGAAAAAGAAATTCGGGAGACGGGTACAGCAATAGCACGTCCTGACTGTGAACGTACAGAGTGAAGATAACGACGGCGGAAAAGCTGCTGCCGACGCCCAAAGAGAGCAGCAGTTCACGGTCCCCGGTGCGATAGCCGCGGCCTGAGTTGCCGGCGTGAATCAGGTCGCCGGCATGGAGCAATTCAGAGTAGCGCTTGGCCATCGCCAGGCTGAGAAAGAAAAACATGGAAAACGCGAGGAACCATTGCGACAGGGGAGTGGCTGAAATCACCGCTCCCGCCAAGAGGCGAAGGCAGTAAAAGCTTGCCAGGACAAAAACGTCAAGCAGGGCAACCTTCTTGAGATACAGGGAATACAACATGGTGAGCGCGGCGTATCCGATTAAAGCTGCGCCGAACTGCAAATCGAGAAGAAAGCCCAGCCCCAGCGCCGAGCCGAGCAATAGAAAAGAAGCCAGAATGCCTTCGGGAATGGAGATTTTACCGGCAGCGAAAGGGCGCTCTTTTTTCCAGGGGTGATCCCGATCGGAGTGGAGATCGAGCAGGTCGTTGAGGATATAGAGTCCGGAAGCGCACAAGCCAAAGAGGACGAATCCGCCAAGGGTGCGGAGAAGCGGCGCGACACCGAGGTTGTGCGAAAGGACGAGCGGCAGGAAAAGCAAGAGATTCTTGGCCCAGTGATGACCGCGGATGGCATTGACCCAGGTTCTGAACGATGCTCGCGCTTCAAGGAAGGTGCCAGCGACTTGGGTTACGGTAGCAGCTTGCTCGGCCCGGGCCTGCGAGCCGACCACGTAGGCGGCGCGCGCGCACTTCCACACAGCCATGTCAGCGGATGAATCGCCAACATAGTCGAAACCGTACAGGGCATAGTTCCGGGTGAGAAATGCCGCCTTATTTTCTCCCTTCAGATTTAACGTGCCATCGCTGCCGTGCACCTCATCGAAGAGACCGAGGTGCCGGGAAATCTTCGCGGCAATTTCGTGGTCTGCGGCGGTTGCGAGGACGACGTAGCGTCCGGCGGCTTTTTCCTTTCGCAGAAGATCCAGGACATTCTGCCGGTAAGGAAGTTGAGCGGGATCGAGTTCAACCTGATTGGCCAGCTTACGTTTGAGCGAGGCGGGTCCAGCGAGCCACCAGAAAGGCAGTCGTAAGAGCGCGCTGGGCTGGGTTTTGAGCAGAATGAGAGCGCACTCCCATATCGCATCGCCGCGAATCAGGGTGCCATCGAGATCGACACACAAGACGGGCGACGTCTTCTTCGCTGGTTGCGCCGCAATGACGGACCCCATGCCCTGATCGTCGCATAGGCGGCTGTGCGAAACGGGCGAATAAGTGGCCGAACTGGGTAACCTGAGTAACATGCGTCGATGAGCAGGGGAGACTAATATGAGGTGATCCCGAGTAAGCAAGTTTCGCGACCACCGAAATGGACCAATCCCAGGCGCATCTGGAACCCAGTGCATCCGAATTGCTGGCCAAGCCTCTGCGACGGCCGGCAGTTTTGCTGCCACTGCTCGCTCTCGCCACTTTCGTAATTTACAGCGGCGCGCTGTGGTTCGATTTTGTCTGGGACGACTTGCCGCAGATTGTAAATAATCCGCTGATTCGCACCTGGAGCAATCTTCCTCGGGCTTTTACCAGTGACTTGTGGTACCACGTAGCGCGCCATCAGGTCTATTATCGCCCGCTTTTCGTCGCCTGGTCGATGCTGAACTACACATTGTTCGGCTTGCATCCGAGGGGATGGCATCTGGGAGCTGTGCTGTTGCATCTGGGCGCCGTGGGAGCGGTCTTCTGGCTGGCGCGGAAATTGCGATTGGAATACTGGACGTCCGCTCTGGCGGCGTTGATTTTTGCCTTGCATCCGATTCATATCGAGCCGGTGACATGGGTTTCAGCCGCTTCTGACACCATGGTGACGATGTTCGTCGCGTTCGCTTTTGCGGCCTACCTAAGCGGGTGCGCAAGCACCTCCACAACCAAAGTCAGATCGGCGTGGTGGTGTGCGTCTCTCGGGCTGCTGGCGTGTGCGCTGCTGACGAAAGAAATGGCGGTCGTGTTTCCGGCGCTCGTCGGAATCCACGCCTGGTTAAATCCGCCGCGCAAAGAAGCGGGGTGGGGCCTAAGGTTGTGGGGCACGGTTAGAGACGCGCTCCCGTTCGCTTTTTTAACCGTTATGTACCTGCTGTTCAGAAAACATGCGCTTCTCCACGCCACCGGCCAGTTCGATCCCGACCACGGCATGCTCGACATGTTGCGGACGCTGCCGCTGGTGCTTTCCATTTATTTGCGGCAATTGCTGTTCCCGGTAGGAATGACCGGTCTCTACTACACTCCCTACCTGACCGGCGCCATCCTGACTCAAGTGGTGATGCCGGCGGCGGTGCTGGTCGCGGTGGCGGCGGGGTTGTGGTACTGGAATCGGCGCGAACCGAATTCCAACGTGGCGTTTGCTGGGCTGTGGCTTTTAATCGGGTTGGCGCCGGCCCTTTATCTGCGAAACTTCGGCAATGGCGATTTTGTGCGCGACCGCTATGTGTACCTGCCCTCGATTGGCTTTGCGATGCTGGTGGCAATCGGATTGCGCCGTCTGCCAGCCATCCACCACTGGCGAGCGCAAAGTGTACAGGTAGGCATCGTTCTGGTTCTGTGCGGCGCTTACGTATGCGCGTCGGTCGCGCAGCAAGTTTATTGGGCAAGCGATTTCCTGCTGCTGCTGCGTGGACAAGCGTTGTATCCCGGAAACCCCTACACGATGGCGGGCCTGGCGAAAGAGTACAGCCAGCGGGGCGCGCACGAACGCGCCATTGCACTGGCGGAAGCGGTAGTACGGGATCATCCAGAGTATGGATACGGCCCATTGGCGCTCGCGGAATCCTACATACGAGCGGGGCGATTTGAAGAAGGCCGACGCTGGCTGGAGCGGGTGAATCCCGATTATGCCCGGTCTGAGGTGGGGATGGCGGCGCTGGCGGGATTGTACGGACAAATGGGTGACTACGAGCATGCGCTGGCTCTGTGCTCGGAAATCCTGCGGGCCGAACCCAACCTGTATTCGGCGGTGTACAACTGCGGAAACATTCATCTGATGGACGGGCACTACAAGGAAGCCGAACAATTGCTGGCTCGCGCCGTACAGTTGGTGCCGGAACAGGCGGCTCCGAGGCACTTCCTGGGCCGTGCGTTGTTGCTGGACGGACAGAATACGCAGGCGCAAGGTTATCTGCTGCAGGCGGCGGACATGGACTCGACGGTTTGGGACTATCACTATTGGCTGGCAATGTCGCTGGAACAAAGCGGGAGCCTGATCGCCGCGCGGTCCGAATATGAGCGAGCACTGGAACTGAACCGGGACAGCAAGGAAGCGAAGCTGCGGCTGACGGCGCTGGAGGGGCGGTGACGACGGAAATCGAGACGATATCCTCGCCGTCCGGCGGCGAAGTTCGCCCAGGTTTGAACGTCACCATTCAAGTCCATGAAGCGGCTGCCGAGTTGCCGGAGGGAGCCAGCGAAAACGAAGTGGCGTTGCTGGCCGCCGCACAACAGTGGCTGTTGCGGTTGATGGTGCTGGGCGCGGTGTGGACGGTCGCGGCGGTTTATGTTGGTGGCCACATCGGAAGCGGGTGGATTCCCGGCGACGAAGGGACCCTGAGCCAAAGCGCGCTTCGGGTGATGCAAGGGCAATTTCCGCATCGCGATTTTGTAGAGATTTACACCGGCGGCTTGAGCTTTATTCATGCACTGGCGTTTCGCGCCTTCGGCGTGAATCTGATGTCGCTTCGCATCTGCGTGTTTCTGTTTTTTCTGGCCTGGCTGCCGGCGGTCTACTATATTGCGCTGCGCTTTACTTCGGCGGTGGGAGCGGGCTTGGTCACGCTGCTGACGGTGGCCTGGAGTTATCCGAATTATCCCGCCGCCATGCCCTCGTGGTACAACCTATTTTTCGCTACCTTCGGCGCGGCGGCGCTGCTCCGTTATCTGGAAGTTCGAACTCGACGGTGGCTGTTTTTGGCGGGCGTCTGCGGCGGGCTGTCGATCCTGATTAAGGTGATCGGGGCCTATTACGTTGCGGCGATATTTTTGTTCCTCGCGTTTCTGGAACAGACGGACGACGATAGCGGAGGAGCGGAGGAGACGTCGCAGACAAGCTGGCAATACCGCATCTTCAGCGTTAGTTCCCTTCTCCTGTTCCTTGCCGTGCTTCTGGGCGTTCTGCATGCGCGCTTGGGGATCGCGGAGTTGTACCAGTTCGTGCTGCCATCCGCCGCCCTCGTGCTACTCATTCTGGTGCAGGAGCAGAAGGTTTACGCCGGCAGCGGACAACGATTCAACAGAATTCTTCTGACTGCGGTTCCGTTTCTCGGCGGGTGTGCGATTCCGTGGGTACCGGTACTGGCGCTCTACGGCCGATCGGGCGCGATAAGGCAGTTTCTTTCGGGCGTCATCGCAAGCGCGGTGGTCCGGTCGAGTGCGTTGGGAGTCATTCGTCCGGCATCGGTCGAGAAATCCCTTTTTGCCGTGGTACTGGTTGGACTCCTGGGGGCGGCGAGCTACCGGCGCGAGTTGCAGGGGAAGCTTGTGGGCTTTGCGGTTGCGACGGGATTGATGGTGCTACTGGCGAAGGCCACGACATCCAGTGAAATCGTCACGGGAGTGTGGTATTCGGCGGCGACGCTGACTCCGCTCGTGGTTGTGCTGGGCGCCGTCGCTTTAGTGATGGCGGGCAAGCGCAGTTCGCACATGAAGGTGGAGCGCCAGCGATTAATGCTCTTGCTCTCACTGGCCGCGGTATGCAGTCTGGTGCAGTATCCCTTCGCCGCGCCCTACTATCTTTGCTACGCTTTGCCGCTGACCGTGCTGGCGGCTCTGGCGGTTGTAGCGACCGTGAAAAGAGAGCCGGGAAACTATTTGGTGAGCGCAGTGGCGGGATTCTATCTACTCTTCGGCGCGGTGGTTCTGGTGCCGTCGTCTATGTATGAAATATTGGTTCATCAATTGGAGCGGAGGGACAGCCTCCGAGTGGAGCGCGCCGGCGGATTACGGATCGAGTATGCCGCGAATTTTACGGAGTTGATTCACTTGCTGCAGACGCATTCGCCGAACGGGTTGATGTATGCGGGGAATGACTGTCCCGAATTGTATTTTCTCGCCGGACTGAAGAACGTAACCCACGATGACGGCGGCGCTCCGGCGGAAGAAGTATTACGGGCGATGCAAAGCGACGACCTGAAGCTGGTCGTGATCAACGAAGCGCCGTTCTATCCCTCGGCTAGAATGAGCCCCGAAGTGCGCGCGCAGGTCGCGCGGCAGTTTCCGCATACCAGCCGGATGGGAATCTTTCATGTATTTTGGAGAGACTAATACTTCGGCTGAACGCTTGCAGCGCCAGGCTCGTGGTCGGCGGTGAAGTGTGAAGTTCATCGCGGAAGTCACCTTGTCCTCCTCGAACGAAAACGCGTTTGTCGCAGGCGAACATCGACCGAACGAATCTGCCTTGTTCGTGCCAGCGACCCAAGGCATGCAGGCCCACCCGTTACTGGAGCGCTGGCTCCCGCTCCTAGTTTGCGCGGTCATGCTGGGCCAGTTAGTCCTGATCGGACGGCAGCTTTCGCAAACGGCGGATGAACCCACCCACATTTACTCCGGCTATCGCTATCTGAAATGCGGCGATCTTTCAGTTAGTTCCGAGCATCCTCCACTGGCCAAAATTATCGCGGCTGCTCCGCTGCTGCTGATGAATCCGGCAGTCGATTGCACTCATTTCCGGGGTGACAATGTCCAGCAGGCATTTACCGCGCTGAGGTGGTTTTATGGCCAGAACTGGCGTGTGGCACTAATCGCTTCACGGGCAGCTGCCGCTGTGTTTGCGGTGGGTCTTTGCCTGCTTGTCTGGTTCGCCGCTCGACGCATGTTTGACTTCAGCTCGGCCGTCGTTGCAAGTTTGTTGCTGGTCTTCGAGCCCAACATCCTCGCCTATGGCTCGCTGGTTCTCACCGACGTGCCGGTCACATGCACTCTGCTGCTGGCGGTTGTCAGTTTCTATCTCTGGCTGAGTCAGCGGCTTGGTGATCGCAGGCTGAGTTACTCAAGCGGCACACATCATGGAACCAGTTCTCGCGCGATCTGGCTATTCCTGCTGACTGCCCTGGCTACGGGTCTTACTCTGTTGACCAAGCATTCTGGAGTGGCATTGATCCCGATTCTCGGACTGCTGGCGGTTGTCGACCCGTTCATGCAACCGCGGAGTGGCCTTCCCAGATGGAGAGGAGCGATGCTCAACCTGCTGGCCGTCGCGCTCATCTGTGGTATCGCGGTTGGAATCGTTTGGGCAGGCTATGGATTGAGGTTTGCGGCGGCTGACGTGACCTCACCGGGAAAGTCCGAACAATCTGCGCAAACCGGGTCGGGCTCGAATTTATTATTGGAACTGGAACGCCGGCATGTGCTCCCGAGGGCCTATCTTAAGGGATTCGCAGCAGCCTCAGCTTTGCCCGGCCAGAATTCAGCCGCCTTTGTCGACGGCAGAGTCTATCTGCAGCCGCCTTGGTTTTCGACTCCGTACAATTTGGTTGTTCGCATGACCCCGGCCATGCTCGTGATGATGGCGGCTGGTGCGTTCGGTATTGCCATGACGTTCCGGAAACGGCACCGCGAGCAAATGTTCCTGCTGCTTCCGGGTGCCGTTTATATGCTGGTCTGCATGCATGCCAGCAGAAGCGTCAGCATGCGGTATCTATTACCGGCATTGCCGTTTCTCGTAATCCTGATGGCTTGCGGGTGCGTCGAGTTAGCGCGACGCGCGCGTCAACTCAGACCGTGGCCGATTGTTGCTCTAATCTGCCTCTTATTACTTCATGCGGCTTCCTCACTCCATGCCTATCCAAACTATCTCTCTTATGCCAGTGATTTATGGGGTGGTCCGGCGCAAGCTTATAAGTATTTGCCTTGGCTGGATCTGGGGCAGGCATATCCGGGAGCGAAAGAGTATCTCGAGGTGCATCCATCGCCTGATTGTTGGTTGATTACGGGTTGGCAATGGGATCCGGGATTTTACGGGGTTCCTTGCCAAACCTTCGGTCTGTACTTGCCGCATCAGATACCGCCACACGTGCGGGGCACGGTGATCGTCAGCAGTACTTTGCTGACGGACGTCCGTTTAGCCGAGGGGGAGATGGCGGCTCCTTTTAAGAACGGCACCGCCAGGGTACGTGACCATATCGGCGGCAGCGCATTGCTCGTCTATCAAGGCAACTTCGATACCAGCGCGGAGGCTGCAATTGGGGAAAGAAATCTGTCCACCTACGCGGCGTCCCTAGGAGAGTCGTCCGCGGCACTGGAGCATGCAAAGAGGGCAGTCGTTCTGGCGCAGACGAGCGCGTTGGCGCGTGCCAATTTGTGCCTGATGATGGCACCCACGCAATTGGATTCAGCGCTGAAGGAGTGCACTGCGGCGCAAGCCCTATTGCTCGCGGATCCGCTTCGAGACGAGCAAACTCGACGGCAACTTCTTGAGTCGCTGGCAACTTCTATTTCGTCGCTGAGAAATAGGTACCGCATGGTGTACAGACGCGACGCGGAAATGTCGCCACCCGGGCATTAGTGACCGCGCCGGTTTCAAATGCCGGTCGCGGCTCTCGCGGTCGCGGTGTCGGTAGTGGTTCCGGGCATTGCCATTGAGGTGCTGGGCATGGGCTCTCCTGGCCCATGCTGAAAATTCAAGCGTGATTGCTCGACCACGAGCGGACGGTTGTGCACCTGGGTATGAATGTTTCCGATGTACTCGCCAATGATGCCCATGAAGAGAAGCTGAAGCGACCCGAGAAAAAACATTCCGATGGCGATGGGGGCTATGCCCAGAGTGAATTGCCGCCAGAAGAGCAGTTTGTAGGCGAAGTAAGCAAGACCGCCGAGAAGAGACAGCAGCGAACCGGCGAAGCCGGAAAACGTAACCGCCCGCAACGGGACTTTGGAGAGCTTGGTGATGCCGAGCATGGCGAGATCGTAAAGAGTATAGAAATTGTTCTTGGTCTTGCCACTCTTTCGACGTTGCTGTTCATATTCCACTTCGGCGTGAGGCAGTCCTATTTCGGCGATCATGCCGCGGAAATAAGGATAAGGATCGCCGAACTGGCGGACGAGGTCGATGACCTGACGATCATAGAGGCCAAAGCCGGTGAAGTTCTCGTAGGTTTCGATGTCGTCGGCGAGGCGGTTGACAAGCCGGTAAAACAGCTTGCGGACGAGAAACATGGGCGCGGACTCGCGGCTCTGATGTTTGACGGCAATGACGATGGGAACGCCCTTTTCCCACTCCGCAAGCAAGTCGGCGAGAACCTCCGGCGGGTCCTGCAGATCGGACATGAGGACGATCACGGCGTCGCCGCAGGCTTGTAACAGCGCGTGCATGGGAGAGCGGACATGTCCGAAGTTCCGCGCGTTGCGGATGACCTTGACATTCGAATCCTGGGCGGCGATTTCGCGCAGAATGGCGAAGGTCGTATCCCGCGACGCGTTATCGATGAATATGTGCTCGTAGCGGTATCGTCCGAGACCCAGCATCAGGGTGCGAACGCGTTCGTACACTTCGCGAACATTGCCTTCCTCGTTAAAGCAGGGAGTAACCACACTGATGGTTTTCATGAAGCAGAACTCCGCGCGAGAACGCGCCTGTGAATTGGTGACCGATGCCTTGTATCGGTTGCCGCTGAAATTTGACGTTCCGGGGGAACCGCGTAGCAAACGGTATCGAGACCGTCGGCGCAGTGTGAACGGAGAAAAAGCGCCCAGTCGGGCGCCAGGGTTTTGAGAGAGGCGAGCACGCGCCAGAGATGGTCCGGCCTATGGTATCCGCAAATGGCGAGGACAGGCCGGTCGCGCCAGATCACCCGATGCGCCCCTTCAAGCGCCTTTAGTTCCGAGCCTTCAATATCCATTTTAATCATCGTGACCGGTTCGTGGACAAGTGCGTCGTCGAGGCTGACGCAGGGGACTTCCGCGCTTGAATTTACCGTAACGCGCCCGCCGCCTATGCCGTCGCCAGAAAAATGCACTACACCGGTGCGCGCGGCCACGGCCGATTCGTGCAAAAGGGCGCGGCTGCCGAGGGCTTGCATAAAAACTTCGCAGACCCGACAGGACGGCGGGATCGGCCTCGAAGGCGATCACCTTGCGAAAGCCGTCGACGGCTTGCCGGGCGAAAGATTCGATCGTGTCTCCGGTATAGGCTCCGCAATCTACGAAGCACTCCTCGGCGTTCAGGAAGAACAAACCGGGAAAATACTGTTCCCCGGGGCAGGGCATACCGAGGCAATCGAAGTCGGCGTGCAGCCGCAGCCGGAGTTGCGCGACGAACGTCCGGCGTGAAGATTCTTCATGCAATAGATCGAACGCGGCCGCGATGTCATACGCTTGCTGGAGTAGTACTGAGGGCGACTCCCAGAAGAAGTAAGGGAGGAAAGTGCGGGAGTAGCGCCAGAAAAGTACTGGAAACGAGACGGCTGTGCAGTTCAGGTTCCGCAACTGCTCGAGCAGCGGGGACATGAGCGGTGAGGAACTGGGATGCCAGATGGCAACGATGAAAGCGGCGGATTTCGCGTATTGCTCGGAGGCCGCGCAGGGAGGCAGAACGGGAAGTCCTTCGACCTGTGTTCCCCAAGTGTGCGGATTGTTGTCCGCAAAGGCGACGGGTGTGATGTGCGTGCTGCGCAAGCCCCGGCGAATGGCGCGGCCGAGGCGCCCAGCTCCGAAAATTACCGCTTTGTTTCTGCCCGCGATGGCTTCGTCGAAGGTACTGTATTCACGCGTACGGGCCACGGTGGGTGATTCGCTTAGCAGGGAGTCGAGTTGTTGGCGAGGGCTCTTCATGGCGGGGGGAAAGCAAAGCATCAGCCGTTTCCGCCTGATCCCGCTTTCGCGGTGCGCGCCGCCGGCGGATTGACCGGCAAACCGCGGTTGTAGATCAATTCCGTGAGCGACGGTATATTGGCGTAAGGACTATCGATGGCATCGATGGTGATGGGCTTATCCCGGGCGACAGCTTTCATAATCACCTCTCCTCGCATAAGTTCGCGACACGAAATTTGCCCCTGCTGGAGCGGGATGGCCAGATAGATATCGGCATCCTGAAGCACATGACCGACAGGTAGATCGCGCTTGGCATAGACTCCGCGCACAAGCGAATCCAGATAGCTGATCTCCTTTTGCGGCGGCAGACGCTTCTGCGTGCCGGGAGCCCCACACATTCGTTTGGCGCGATGGAAAGCCTTGAACCAGGTATCGACTTGCTCGGGCACGGAGCAATACGGAGAAACGGTCATGCCCTCGGTCTTTATATCCACGTGACGCTCGAAGGTGCGCGCGCCCTTGGCATAAGCCATGAGCATAGAGGATGTCCAATCACGGTACTCGTGAGTGGAAAAGCCGATGATGTGGTTGGGATAGCGATGGCGGAGAAAGTCGACTTGATTGAGCTCAATGTCGCAATCTTCAGAGGGATAAAGTGAAACGCAGTGGTTAATCGCCAGCGGGATATGACGATTGCCGAAGAAGGTAACCAGGTCGTCGATGTCTTTGAGCGAGGAACCGCCGGTAGAGACGATGACCGGCTTTTTGGTCTTCGCGATCTTCTCGATCAAAACCCAGTCGTTGCAGTCGGAACTGGCGATTTTAAGAATGGAGATGCCAAGTTCGCAGCAGAAGTCCACCGAACTCTCGTCGAACGGCGTGGCCATGGCAATGCATCCGGTTTCGCGTATCGCCTGGACCATGGCGGCGAAATCTTCCGTTCGAAGCCGAGTATCGAGCGTTTTTTTGATGTAGCGTATGTCGTCGCGCTGCCGGAAGTCTTTGTGGATAAAGGTATCGATATCGCGGAACTGCAGCTTGATGGCGGCGCGCACATTGTTGAACCGGACAACCTGGCCATAGTTGGCGATGATCTTCAAGCCACGTTGAACGTCACCGAGGTGGTTATTTGCCACCTCCAGCACGAATAACTCGTCGAAAATGTCGTTGCCGGTCATAAATATGCTTGCCAATCCCCGAGTTGAGTCGATGTCGAGAGCGCAACCCGGTTTCTTCGTATGGTAATGTCCTTATTCCTTGATCACATTGTCCATTAGTTCAGGTTCATCCAGGAATGGGTACATATCCTCTAGATTGGGGGAGACAATGCTACCATCAGCTAACTGCCGGGCCCGGGATCGCGGCTCGAATTCCTGGCTGGGATCAAGAACCACGTCGATCAATGCGGGACCATCCGAGGCGAGCGCTATCTCCACCTGGCCCAGTTGCGATTGGCGGTCGATGCGAATCGAAGGTATGCCATAGGCACACGCCAGCTTGACCATGTCGGGAAAGGAAACGCCGCTGGTGGCGCTCTCGCCGGTGAGGCGGCCAAAGAATCCGGACTGGGTCATGCGCATAGAAAGGTAACCGGAGTTATTCAGAACAAAGATCTTGATGGGTAAGCGATGATGGACAATAGTTTGTAACTCCTGAATGTTCATTTGAATACTGCCGTCGCCCGCAATGCAAAGAACGCGCTTGCCGGCGCGAGCGAAGGCTGCGCCAATGGCGGCGGGCAGGTCATAGCCCATGGACGCAGAACCGGAGTTAGAGACGAGACGCTGACCCTTGCGCAAGCGCAACGCTTGAAACGGAACTATGCACGCGGTGGCGTTGCCGCACACGATGACATCGTCGTCGGCAAGCCTGGCGGAGAGTTGCTCGACGAAGTAGTAGGGGTTGAGCGGCGGCCCGCCGTGGCGTTGACGATCGTGAACCACGGGATAGCGACGGACGCGTTCGCGGCACCAGGCAACCCAAGCGGAATGGTCGGTGGCTCGTCCGCGATCGGCTTCACACTGGCGCACCATCTCTTGCAGAAAACTTTGGAGATCACAGTGGACGGCCATATCGGGCCGAACGGTGGGCTTGAGGAATTCCGCGGCATCGATGTCGACCTGAATCTTGAAGGCGCGTGGCGCGAAGGATTGCCAGTTATAACTCGTCTGGCGGATGTTGAGCCGCGAGCCGAGGATGACAAGGAGGTCGGCGTTTTGCACTGTGAAATTGCCGGCGCGGTCGCCGATTGTGCCCTGGCGGCCGCCAAAAAGGGGATCGTCGGAGGCGATGATGTCGTGGGTCCAGGCGGTGCTGACGGGCACGCCGAGCAGGTGGATGAGTTCGTCGAATGCCGCGACCGCCTTGCCGGCGCGGACGCCGGTGCCGGCGAGAACCACGGGTCGTTTAGCCAAGTTGAGCCGCTCGCGCACCTTATGACAGGCCGATGCCAGCTCCGCCGGGCTGAGGTGGTGGGGCGCGGGATCATCGTGTGCCCGATCGTAACCGCGAAGACTGTCCGGCTCAATCTGCGCGGCCTGAACGTCCACCGGAATGTCGAGCCAGCAGGGTCCGGGACGACCACTTTGCGCCAGATGCCAGGCGCGCTCCAGGTGATAACGGATGGACAGCGGATCGTCGACCATAACCGCAACCTTGGTGATGTTCGAGACCATGGCAACCACGTCGACTTCCTGATCGCCGAGCTGCCGCAGTCCCATAATGCCCTGGGCGCGCATGCAGGTGTCCCGCTTGACCTGGCCGGAGATGATCAGCATAGGAACGGAATCTGTCCATGCCCCAAAAACACCGTTGATCGCATTTATGGCGCCGGGTCCGGTGGTGACATTGACTACACCGGGGAGACCGCTGATACGAGCGTAAGACTCGGCCGCCATAGCCGATGCTTGCTCGTGGTGATTGCAAACATATTGCAGGCGCGACTCCCTGCCAATGGAGTCGTTAAGGTGCATGGCGCCGCCACCGGTGACAAGGAAGATATGACTCACTCCCCAATCCGCGAGTTGAGCGACGATGTAGTCAGATAGTTTCATGAGCGCCATCGGCGGATGACTTATGACGTGTTTTCCGCACAAATACATCTAGTTCTTTAAATCCAGCAACTTGTTCGTAAGATGTGAGCTTGCGCTGCAAGGAAAGGATCGGCATTCGCGTGCGGTCGCCTTTCAGAAATATCATTACGTTGAAGTTGTCATTGTCGAGGGCATTTAACACCCCCGCCATATCGTCGACCGAAAACGAACTTCCGGGATGCCACCAGACGGGAAGTCCACGCGGCGGTTGGCGTCGGAAAGCGGCGTAGGCGAACTCCATGCGAGGGCCGAAGAAAACGTTGTCCGAGGGATATTTGTGGATCGCATCTCCTATTTCCCGGAGAACCTCAGCCAGCTGCGGACCGGTGTGAAGTCCCACGAAAAAACCCGTCTGGATGGTCGCGGTGGGCACATTTTCATAGAAAGCGCCGATGCCACGCACGCGCAGGCGGGTGACGCTCCAGTAGCCGGATAGAACCACGAAAAAGACGGTCACAGCGACCGTGGCGTTGCGTCCCAATCCCTCGAAGCGCCGACTACTCCAGGGGCGAAACGCAGCCACGGCCAGGGCAATCATCGCCGGCATGCCATCGGAGGTCTTGATTTCATAATTCATGCCGGCCATAACGAGTGCGGTTGCGGCAGCGACCACGCAACAAAGGTATTCGCGCCAATAAGTGAGGAGTTCGTTGCGGTGATCGAAGAGGACGGCAACGAATAGAAGAAGTGCGATGGCGACAGCGCGCCGCAAGATGGTCAGTTCGACTGGTTGCAGTTCGACGAGTCCCGTCATGGTAAGCGGATGCCCTCTCGTCTCCGCAATCGCGGCGTAAGTGCGCAGCATTGCGATGGGATTCAAACCGTGAAGCCAGCAGACCAGGCCGGAGACAGCGCTGCCAAGTAAGATCGCAACTAAAACCCGAAGTTGTAGAGAGATAGGCCGGCCAATGCCAACGAGTAACACGCACAGTCCCACAGGCCACGCATTGGGCTTACTTAACAGCAAGAAGGTGAACGAGAGGGCGAGGAGAATCCAGGAAACCCACTTATCTTCGGAAACCATGCACACCAGGGCTGAGAGGAACGTCATTACTCCGATAACGCTGGTGATCGGGTTGTACCACCAATAGGAGCAAACCACGGAGGTGCCAAGTTCTACCGTCGAGGCAAGAACCGTTGCACTCAATTCTGAGAAACCGAGAGCGCGAAGTTGTCTGCAGAGAAAGAAGAAACTCAGGACGGCAAAGGCGGCCATCAGGAGCACGAACGAAAGCCAGCGCACGCCGAATAGCAGAAATGCGTAGCGATTTCCAAGGAAAAACAGGGGTGGAAGGGTGAGCGGGTAATCTTTGAAAGGCCGGAGTGCGCTTAACTGAAGCCAGCCGGCCTGGATCATGGCGCTGTGGTCGTATCCGCCAAATTGGCGCATCCCCAGGAGCCAGATTGAGAGTGCCAGTCCACATGCGACCGACATATTTAACCACCAGGCGTGGACACGGCTAATCGCGAGCGTCCCTGGAAATCTGTAGAGCAGGCCTACGACTAGTGTCGAAAGGCTGGCTGCCAACAGATACTCGCCGGCGATGCTCTCACTGGAGCGCTGCGATCCGCGCACGATCCACAAATGCCGGGCGCAGGCGACTGCCAAGACTACAGCCAGGCAAATCGCCACCGAGCGGAGATCGGGCCGAGAACGGAACGAGGATGGCACGCGCTCCACTTGAGCAATCGCATTCCTAGACATGGGTTCCTCTGGCGGTACCATCCTGCTCTGCGATTGGTTGTGCGGAGAACCAGCCATGGGTGCGAACGATGGCTTCGCGCAGCGATATTTTGGCGCGAAGGCCCAATTCGTCCTGGGCGCGGGTGGTGCAGGGAACGTAGCGCTGCGCTTGCGCGCCGGGCACTGTCGCGGAAGCGATGTTGACATCCGGTGCCGGTGGCAGCGCGCTCGAAACCTGACGGGCCAGACTCGCGATCTTCAAGCCCTCTTCAGAGCCCACGTTATAGGCGCGCCCCGACTGGCCTTTTAATAAAATCGTCCAAAGCCAAACCATGAGGTCGGACGCATAAAGATAGGAACGCACTGCGGTGCCATCGCCCTGGATGTGAATGGCACGGCCGTGGAGACGGTCGGCGATAAAGTTGCCGATGGCGAAATGGGCGTCCAGCTTCATGTAAGGGCCGACGAACGCAAAGCAGCGCGCGATCTTGATTTCCAAACTGGGAGATGCCGCCAGGGCGCAGGTTAACTCGGCTGCACGCTTACCTTCGGCGTAGGCGCTGGCGAGGTCGAGGGGGTCGGGCCCGCCAGCAAACGATTCGGGCAAATGCGCGAGTTGCGGCGGCTGAGGTCCATAGATTGCGCCAGAGCTGACGAACAGAAATTTCGAGACTCCGGCCGCGGCGGCAAATGCCAAAGCACGGCGTGTTCCAGTGACGATGGTGTCGAACATCACAAGTGGCTGCTCTCGGTTTAGAAAGGCACTGGCATCAGTCGCCGCGTGAACCACGTGGGAGAATCTTCCCGAAGGAAAATCGTCGTGCCGCACATCGGCTGCGTGTAAAGATACGGCGGGATCGTTTGCCAGATGGGGTGCGCACTGTGCCAGCCTTTGCGGATTCCGAGAGAGTGCGACGGCGGAAGATTGGAGATTTAGCCGGCGGTTCGCCCAGGCAAAACTTTCCAGCAGCCAGCATCCGAAGAAGCCCGTCGCGCCCGTGATCAGGATTCGCCCGCCCCGCATTTCCCGCCACAAAGGCTCGGTGCGCGTGACGATGTCATCGAGGTCTGGCGCCAGCGGGTTTGCTGTTGGGGCGGAACTCATCGTGTTGGAATCTCTTCGATATAAAGCTTGTCGGTTGAGATCTGGTTGCGGGCCGTCATTTTGCCCGCGCGGAGCTAGCGTTCCTTGCCAAATGATGAAATGCCTCCACCATATAATCGAGCATCGATTGCGAAATGCCGGGATAAAGGCCAATCCAGAAAACGTCGTTCATTACCAGGTCGGTGTTCGGCAACTCTCCAATTACGCGCCGTTGAATATCGCGATACGCCGGCTGGCGAAGCAGGTTTCCCGCAAAAAGCAGGCGGGTGGCTATGTGCCGCGCTTCCAGGAAGCGCACAACCTGGCTTCGCGAGAACCGTGCGCGCGGTCGCACTGCGAGCGCGAAGCCGAACCAGCTTGGATCGGAATTGGGTGTGGCCTCCGGCAAAATGAAGATATCCTCAAGATCGGTGAGGGCGGCACGAAGCTCGGCGAAGTTGGCGCGGCGTCGGGCGATGAAGCCATCGAGCTTCTGCAGTTGGGCGACGCCGACTGCAGCTTGCATATCGGTGGCTTTGAGGTTGTAACCGATGTGGCTGTAAATGTATTTGTGGTCATAGCCACCGGGAAGGTCGCCCAGTTTCCATGTGAATCGGCAACCGCAGGTGTTGGATTTTCCCGGGTCGCACCAGCAATCGCGTCCCCAGTCACGAAACGAATCCACGATCTTTTTAAGCGCCGGCGACTGGGTCAGCACACACCCGCCCTCGCCCATGGTGATGTGGTGGGCGGGATAGAAGCTGGTGGTAGCGAGGTGGCCGAAAGTACCGATTCCGCGGCCTCTGTAGGTCGAGCCCACGGCATCGCAGCAATCTTCGATGATCCAGAGGTTGTGTTTCGTCGCGAACTGCATGACGGCATCGACATCGAAGGGGTTGCCCAGCGTATGCGCCAGCATGATCGCTCTTGTGCGATTGGAGACTGCGGCTTCCAGTTGGCTTGCGTCAACGTTATAAGTTGGAATCTGAACGTCGACGAAAACCGGAAGCAATCCGTTCTGAATAATTGGATTCACCGTGGTGGGGAAGCCGGCGGCCACGGTGATGACTTCGTCGCCGGGGACGAGCTTGCGATCTCGCAGCGAAGCCGAGGTGAGGCTGGAAAGAGTGAGCAGGTTAGCCGAGGATCCGGAGTTGACGAGCGATGCGCAGCGAACTCCCATGAAGGCGGCGAACTCGCGCTCGAACTGAGCCGCGAAGCGCCCGGTTGTGAACCACCCGTCCAGCGCGGATTCGACCAGCAGTTGAAGTTCCGCGGCGCCGAAGATTTTGCCCGATACTGGTACTAAGCTCTCACCGGCAACGAATTCCTGGGGGGCCAATGCAACGTCGCAGTATTGCGCGACGAGGTTGAGGATTTCTTCGCGCAATTGGCCGGCTGTGTTGCCGTTTGCCATGGTCATGATTGCGTCATCTCCTCCCCGCCTGCATTGCGCGGGACGATGTGCCGAGAAACTCCCGATACCATGCAAGCGTCCTGTCCAGACCCGAGTCGAGGCTGAATTGCGGCTCCCAGCCGAGGACAGTGCGAGCGCGTTCGGCGCTCAGAAACTGGTGACGGATCTCGTTGCTTGCCTGATTGAGCACGTTCGGGCGCAAAGAGGACTTCATCTTGCGCAGGATGGTTTCGACCATTTCCAGCACGCTTACCTGGCTTTCGTTGGAAAAATTGAAGGCCTGCCCGCGTAGGGTGTCGTCGACAGCTAGGCGCTCGGCGAGCAGCATATAAGCGGCAGCGCCGTCCTCGATGTAGAAATAATCGCGCACGAAGCTTCCGTCGGAGCGGACGACGGGCCTTTCGCCGCGAATTAAAGAGCGGATGGTTCCCGGAACCACGCGGTTCCAGTTCAGGTCGCCGCCGCCGTAGAAGTTTCCACAGCGCGTGATGGCCACGGGCGAGTTATAACTGACCGCGTAGGTCTGTGCGATGAGGTCAGCGCACGACTTACTAACATCGTAGGGATGCCGGCCTTGCAGCGGCATGTCTTCGCTGTAAGGCAGAGTAGGATGATCTCCGTAGGCCTTGTCGGACGACGCCACGACAATCGACGCGACCTTCGGGGAACGGCGGCAGGCCTCGAGAAGGTTCCACGTGCCCTCGATGTTGGTGGAGAAGGTTGAAATCGGATTGCGATTGGCGATACCGACAATGGTCTGCGCCGCGAGATGAAACACGACTTCGATTTCGTACTCGCCCAAGGCGCGCTCCAAGTGCGCTCGATCGGCGATGTCGCCTCGGACAACGGTAACTTGTGCAAGGCGATTGGTGAGTACGAGCTCGCTGTGCGGCACCCAGTCGCGTACCAGGCAGACGATATTGGAACCTTGTTCGAGCAAACTCTTCACCAGCCAAGAACCTAGCAATCCTGTGCCGCCGGTAACGAATACGGAACGGTCGAGCCAGAAAGAATTCATTCCGTCCAGACCTTCCAGGGTGTTTGCTCGCTGGCCCAGAGTTCATTCAGGTGCTGGTATTCGCGGTATGTATCCATAGCGTAGAAAAAGCCGTCGTGATGGTAAGCCATCAATTCGCCTTCTCGAGCCAGTTGCTCGAGTGGTTCGCGCTCCAAAATGCAGTCTGCGCCGCCGAGATAGTCGAGTACGCGGCGATTAAAGACGAAGAATCCGGCGCTGATCAGGCCGTTATCCTTGGGTTTTTCCATAAAGCGCTGAACCCGCCCCTCACTGTCGGTTTCGAGCACCCCGAATCGGGATATGGGAGGCACGGAGGTTACGGTGGCGATGCGGCCGTGCTGACGATGAAAGTCGAGCAGGTCGCTGATGTTGACATCGCTGAGGCCATCACCATAAGTGAGAAGAAACGTCTCGTCATTGCCCAGATAGCGAGCGACGCGCTCCAGTCGCCCTCCCGTCATGGTTTTCAGGCCGGTGTCTGCGAGGGTAACGGCGAAGTTCTGTTCGTGGTGAGCGCCCATGAAGTCGATATGCGATGTGCGGCCAAGGCAAATCCGGAAGTCACTGTTCATGGCCTCATAGTTGAGAAAATATTCCTTGATCATGTTGCCGCGGTATCCGAGACAAAGGATGAACTCGCGCAGCCCGTAGTGGGCATACATCTTCATGATGTGCCACAGAATGGGCCGGCCGCCAATCTCGACCATGGGTTTGGGACGGAATTCGGTCTCTTCCCGAAGACGGGTGCCCAATCCACCGCACAGGACGACAACTTTCATAGAACAGGGTCCTTGTATAGCCGGGTGCTGCGAGCCAAGTCAGGGTCTCGAAGTTATTATGGTTCTTGGACGACGAACCCGAAGCTTCGCTGCGGCCTATCGTTAGAACTACGGGTCCGCAACTTCAGTTATCCCACACCGGGGCGAGTAAGGAAGAATTACGAAAGTCACCAAGAGCAGCGGTTTAGCTTGGGAATTTGCCACCCGCCAAACGGCCGGCACGCGTACCTTCGGCGAAGGAAATGTGGCGATGTCCAAAAAAGCCACAGACCACAGAAATAATGAGTACGATCGCCCCGGCTATGTAAGGGGCGCTTTGGTCATGGCCGGGTCGACGTCGAAGGACGCCGACGAGTAAAGGAAGAAGAGCCGCCGACAGAATCATACTGGCCGCGTAAACTCCGACGCAGCGTATCCATTCCCTGAGGTAGTTGCCCTGAGTCTTGAATACGAACCACTTATAACCGAAGAAGGCAAAGCTGATACCGAGCAGATTGGCCAGAAGACTTGCCACCACATATCCGTAAGCAAGGAGCGGGCTCAGGAGCGCTGTGAAGAGCGCAAAGCAGCCATAGCCGAACAGCGTGTTGCAGAAACCCACCGCCAGGTAGGTCACTACGGCATAAGGACGCGGCGTTGGGGTAGTCCAGATGGCACTGGGCACAATCGGCGAAGGCAATCCAGACAAAGTGGGATGGTCTTGCGTCAACATTTACTTCTATCGTACTCGTCTAACGCGAAGGTTCGAAGGTTACTTCCGTTACCCGATAAGGGACGGGCAAACGTTGATTTACGAAATGCCGGCGGGCTGCACGGCGGCACGCTTCGGGAAAATATCCCCAACCCGACGAATTTCGGCGCCAATGGCTTTGAGTTTCTCTTCGATATGTTCGTAACCTCGATCGAGGTGATAAACGCGATCGATGATTGTTTCGCCGTCGGCGACGAGGGCGGCGAGTACCAACGAAGCGGAGGCGCGCAGGTCGGAGGCAAGCACGGCCGCTGCACTCAGCGGAGTTCTCCCGCGGACAATGGCGCGGCGGCCTTCAATTCTGATGTTGGCGCCCATGCGGACCAGTTCCTGAGCGTGCATGAAGCGGTTCTCGAAAATGTTTTCCGTGACAATAGAGGTTCCCTCGGCTTGCGTGGCGAGGGCCATGTACTGTGCCTGCATGTCGGTCGGGAAGCCGGGATATTCCTCGGTGTTCAGATCGGCGGCTTGCAGAGGATGGTCGCCCATCACGCGGACGGAATCTGTTCGCACCGCGGTCTTGACTCCGGTCTGCGAAAGTTTTTGCAGGATGGCGCTGAGATGCGCCGGATCGCAAGCGGTAACGTTAACGTCCCCGCCCGTGAGCGCCGCGGCCACAATGAAGGTGCCTGCCTCGATGCGATCTGGGATGATGCGATGCTTTGCACCATGCAATTTCGAAACTCCCTTGACCCGAATTGTAGAAGTGCCCGCCCCATCAATTCGGGCGCCCATGGCGGCAAGCAGTGCGGCCAAGTCGGTGACTTCCGGTTCGCGGGCGCAGTTCAGCATGACGGTCTCGCCCTCGGCGAGGGTGGCAGCCATCAGGAGGTCCTCGGTACCGGTGACGCTGATTTTGTCGAAAACAATCTCAGCGCCCTGAAGGCGCGCCGCGACCGCTTCCACGTAGCCATGTTCCTGCGTGATCTTTGCTCCGAGACGCTCCAGTCCCTTGATATGGAGATCGATGGGGCGCGCGCCAATGGCACAACCGCCGGGCAATGAGACGCGGGCACGGCCGCAACGCGCCAGCAAAGGTCCGAGCACCAGGGTTGAGGCGCGCATGGTCTTGACGAGATCGTAAGACGCTTCCGGGGCGGAAAGTTCTCGCGCGCAAATTGTCGTGCGATGATGGGCCCGTCCGTAACCAAGTTCGACTTCCGCCCCCATAGCGGCGAGCAACTTGCGGGTGGTCTCAATATCGCGTACCTGGGGAATATTTTCGAGAATGACGGGTTGATCGGTCAGCAGAGCCGCCGCCATGCAGGGAAGTGCGGCGTTCTTGGCGCCACTGACGCGAATTGTCCCTAGAAGGGGATTGCCACCGCGGATGATCAGCTTGTCCATAGCTTTCAGCTTTGAAGTGAAACTTGAAAGTCTGCAAGTGCGAATTCTGGCTCGAAGTGAGATCGCGGTTTCTATTCTAAATACGATTGCCGTCAGACGGTGCGTCGAAACTGAGCGGAAATTTGTCGGGGCAGGTTCGTGGTCACGCTGGGGTCAGGCTTCAGTGGCGATGGTGATTGCCGCGCGAATCCGGCCTCTGGCTGCTTTGAGCGCGGCGGCGGCCGCAGGCCGATCAACCCCAGATTTTGCCATCACGAGGGCGAGAGGCAGGCTTGCTCCGGCTGCGGCAAGCAATTGTTTCGCTGCCGCGCGGTCGACTCCCGCTACTTTTTCCACAATGCCCACGCTGCGTGCCAGTAATTTCTGGTTTTTCGGACTCACGTTGACCATGAGGTTTCCGTAGACGTAACCGAGTCGAGTCATGACCCCGGTCGAGAGCATGTTGAGAATCATTTTTTGCGCCGTTCCGGCTTTCATGCGAGTGGAGCCGGCAACGACTTCCGGGCCCACATCCGCGACGATGGTAAGGTGCGCGGATTGGCCCAATGGGGAATTCGGATTGCAAACCACCGCAACCGTTTTTGCGTCGCGCGCTCGCGCATATTCGACCGCGCCGATGGTGAAGGGCGTCCGGCCGCTGGCCGCGATGCCAACGACAACATCTTTGGCGGAGGGTTTCTTGCGGGCCATGGCTTTGCGACCGAGTGTACGAGAATCTTCGTCGGCTTCCACGGCCACGCCCAACGCTTTGAGGCCGCCCGCAATAACGAATTGAACGGTGCGCGGAGCGACGTCGAAGGTGGGCGGACATTCGACGGCATCCAGCGCGGCGACGCGGCCGCTACTGCCCGTGCCTACATAGATGAGACGGCCGCCGTTGGAAATCGCTGCGGCAATCAGATCGATAGCTCGGGCGATTTGTGGAAGAGCGCGCTTCACAGCGACGGCGACCCTCGAATCTTCCCGGTTGATGATGCGGACTATTTCGAGCGTGGATTTGCGATCGAGATCGGCCGAGGCGGAATTCGCCTTTTCGGTGTTAAGACGGCGCAGATCGACGCTGGTCATTCGGTGCAAGCTTCGGGGCATCGATTCTCTACGTTTCAATCGTTGCCCTCCAGGGCTTTAACCACCGCGTCGTGAAATTTGGGCCGGACCTCTTTGATCCCTTGGTTGCGGCAATCCGGCCAGGTTCGATTGGTCAGAAGAGTGACGGAAAGTTGGCGTTGCGGGTCGATCCACAACGATGTGCCGGTATACCCCAGATGTCCGAAGGAACTTGATGAAAAATATTCTCCGGATTGCGAGGGTGCCGAGGGAACATCCCAGCCAAGCGCGCGGGCAGCGCCATCGGGCGTCGATTCGCGCCGGGTAAACCGCGCGACACTCTCAGGGCGGAGGATGGGATGACCACCGTTCAGCATGGCGTGCGCGAAAATGGCGATGTCCTCGGCGGTGGAGAATAAGCCCGCATGTCCCGCCACGCCGCCTAGCATGCTCGCGTTTTCGTCCTGCACCTCGCCTTGGATAGGGCGACGGCGTAAGACAGGGTCGTCGGCGGTGGGCGGAATCGAATCGCGCAACTCCTGGGCAGGGTTAAACGTGGTATGCCTCATGTCGAGTGGACCAAAAATTTCGCGCTGGCAAAATAAGTCAAGCGGTTGGTCAGCGAAACGTTCGAGCGCGACGGCGAGAACGATGAATCCGATATCGCTATAAGCTGTAACTGTCCCGGGATCGGTGGCCAGCGGCGTGGCAAAGGCGGCTTGCAGAAGCTGTTCGCGATTCGTAGCGCGCAGGAAAAGTTTTTCGTAGGCGGGAAGGCCAGAACTGTGCGCAAGCAACATGCGGAAGGTGATTTGGCGGCGACGCGCGTCGTCGCCTGAGAATTCGGGAATGATGGCGCAGACCGGGGCTTCAAGAGCGAGCAGGCCGCGCTCGTAGAGGATCATCGCCATGGAAGTTGTAGCTACAACTTTGGTCAGCGACGCGAGATCGTACGGGCTGGAGTTGGAGACAGGGGCAGACTCCAAATCGTAGGTGAATCGGCCCGCCGCATGTTGGGCTACCAGTTCTCCCCGAAATGTGATCGCGACGGAGAATGAGGGAAAGGTCTTTGCGGAAATAGCACCATGCAAAACGGCAAACGCGGCGCGAAAACGTTCTTCCTGCGGGTTGAGATTTCGCACCAGGAAGGAGAATCCGGCATCTCGATTGGGAATGGTCAAGGGCAGATTCATTTTACGAATTGCCAAGGTTCTCGCAAAGTGTCATTCGTCCACAACGCCGATGTCTTCGTTCCAAACCGCGGGATTTCGTTGGATGTAATTGCGCAACAAAGAAAAACACTCGGCCGAATCGAGATCGATAACGTTCACTCCGAGCGAACGCAACCACTCCAGGCCGCCGGGAAAATTACGGCTCTCACCCACAATTAAAGTTCCAAAACCGAACTGCCGGACCAGTCCGCTGCAGTACCAGCACGGCGCGAGGGTAGTGACCATGATCAGCCTGCGATAGCTGCGCTGTCGTCCCGCATTGCGGAAGGCATCGGTCTCGCCGTGCAGGGAGGGGTCGCCGTTTTGCACGCGGCGATTGTGCCCCGAGCCGACCAGCCTGCCATGGGCGTCAAAGATGGCGGCGCCGATGGGAATGCCTCCTTCTGCCAGACCCTGGCGCGCTTCCGCCAGAGCCACCGCGAGCATGGCCGAGGTGTCCATCTGCCGCATGGGGGGATTATATGTACAGATTCTGCCGTATGTATTTCTTGCTGTCGAATTTCTTGCCCGTGCTCTCGCCCGACATGTAGCGGATCAGGCCAAAGATGGGCCGCTCGAACCAGGGACGGTCGAATTTCCCCACGATCGACCAGGCTATCCCGGCATAGCCGTTTGGGTCGCGTCCGTCCAATTCGTACTTATCGTTCAAGCGCGCTGCGATCTCGAAGGCTTGGGCGGGCGCGGGAGTCCACTCCAGGATTTTCTTGGCCCAGTACATTCGGAGATAATTGTGCATCCAACCGCGATTGACCATCTGCATCTGGGCGGCGTTCCACAGTGGATCGTGGGTCTCGCCCTGCTCCAACTGCAGTTCGCTGTATAGCACCGGGCGCTTGTCATTGGCGTGCGCGGCCAAGGTGCGATGCGCCCAGGGCTCGCCGCACTCGAAATTGTCGTAGTTCGGATTGAATCGCACCAGATTCACGGCGAGTTCGCGCCAGGTGATGATCTGGTTTAGGAATGCTTCCTTGCCCGGTTCCGGCGCGTCTGCTTTCTGGACGGCGAGAGCGACGGTGATGGGACTGATGTGACCGAAATGCAAGTACGGCGAAAGCCGGCTGGTGGCGTCCAGTTCGGGTTTATTGCGGGTCGTGGCATAAGAGGCGAGTCCCCGCTGGGTGAACTCCCGGAGCAGCAGGAGCGCGGCATTCGTGCCGCCTTGAAAGCCGGATATGGGGCTGACCGACGTATCTAGCGGCCAGTTTTTTGTGATGTCGAAGTGCGGATCGAGGGCGGTCAAATTATCGGGCTTTTTCCACGTTACTCGCGCCTTTGGATTTGCTGGTGCCACCAGAAAGCTGCCCAGTTGCGCCTGCAGTCTGGGGCGAATAATATTCGCCGCATATTGCTGTTTTTCGAGTAGTTTCGAGGGAACGATCACGTCCGCGTCCACCGTCCAGAGAGGGACGGTAAGGCGCTTTGCCGCCGAGCGCCGCCAGGACTCGGGCTCGCGCATGGGATTTTCGTCACCGATTACGAGCGCCGGTTTTACTTGATCGCAGAACTTGAGCAGGCTGTGTTCCGGGAAGCGGCGCAGTACGAAGGCGATATTGCGCTTTTCCAACCACTCCGCGATGTCGGGAATACCCTGGCTTAGAAAATGATAGTGGCGAAGGTTAGCATGGGGATAAAAGGGAACGGGAGCGAAAAATGCGACGACCGCCTTTCCCAGCGCGTTCGCCGCCTCTATTGCGACATCGAGAGCGGGATTATCGCAACCGCGTTGTGCGCGCTGCATCCAGTAAACGACGCACAAGCCCCGGGGATCGGGCGATCCCCCGCGCCTCACGGTCACGCGGGGGTCGCTGGCAAGCCGGTTCAGGTTATCCATGAGAATGGCAACGCAACGATTCTCAATTTAAGCGGAGATCGCCGGGTTACTCACCTCGGTTTTTTCGAGTGCGGTGAAAGTTACCGTTGTATCGTCTGCGAATCGTCTGGCCCGCGCGGTATTCAGCAGCTCACACAGCAATTCCATACGGCGAGTGAGATCGAGGATCAGATCTATCTTTTTCTCCAGGGATGAATTTGCGGCACTCTGTGAAGTTACAAGTTCGCTATGCATAAAGTACACCTCCTTATGAATTGGCACTGCGGCTCCCAGCATGGCTAAGCCGTTTCTAACGGAAGACCTAGTTGCAAAACAAATAGTGCGAAACCATCCACTCGCTGCCGCGGCGGTATCCCCAAAGCTCGGCGCACGCCATGAAAAACACGCGCCAGCGGACCAGCCAGCGCACCGCTTCAGCCTTCGCGGCTCGGCCGTAAAGCCGGCTGGCGTACGTGCGAGTGAAAAGTTCGAGAACCTCCGAGCGATTGGCATCCAAGTTCTGGAGCCACGCTTCCGCGGTTTTGCGGTAGTTCGCCCCACTCACCTGCCAGTGCTCCCGCAAATGCAAGTCACGCTGGAAGTACAGAAGCAGATCGTCGCTCGGCATGATGCCACCCGTAAAGAAATGTTGTGCCATCCAATCGCTGGGGTCGCGAACCTCGAAGGGGTAAGCGAAACGCTGGTGGCTGAAAATATGCACGAAAAGTGTGGCCTGGGGCAGCATCCAGCCCGCAATCCGCGAGAGCAAAAGCTCGTAGTTGCGCATATGTTCGAACATTTCCACCGAAACCACGCGGTCGAACTTTCCCGGAGCCTCGAAATTGTTCATGTCGGCGGTGATGACCTGCAGATTGGTGAGAGCGCACATCGCGGCTCGAGCGTCGATGAACAACTTCTGTGAAGATGAGTTTGAAACGCTGACGATCTGACAGCGAGGAAAGCGCTCGGCCAGGTAGAGGGAAAGCGAACCCCACCCGCATCCCAATTCCAGAATCCGTTCACCGTCCGTCACCCCCGCACGTTCGGCCGTTAGGGATAACATGGCCTCTTCCGCCTGATCGAGATTAGTTGGACCCGTTTCTTCGGGCCAGAGAGCGGAGCTGTACTTAAGGTGCTTGCCCAGCACCAGTTCGAAAAAACGCGCTGGCACTTCGTAGTGCTGCACATTGGCGGCGTTCGCATCAATGGCGATCGGACTCGCCTTCAGTCGAGCGATCAGGGACATGAGATGAGACTGTTGTAGTTCCGGCGACCCCTTATCTTCCTCGCGCAAACGTTGGCGCAGTAGGCGCTGTATGGCGAAGCAAATGACGGCGTCGGGAACCAGGTTGCGCTCCAGAAGAGCGAGCGGCCAGGGCGCGGGGGGTGTCCGGGAGAGAACCGAGGCGGTCGATTGCTGAACGCTTCCATTAGCGGGTCCCTCATGATCCGATTCCCTGGGATTCGATTCTCCGAGGTTTTGCGCTCCGCGCATTATTTTCTCTTTCATTTCCGTTTTCGTTTTCATGACGCGGCTCGCGCGGCATGGGGCAATTTCTTGAGCCAGGGCACAAAGGCGCTGGTCGTCTGCTGGTAGCGTCGGTAAGCTTCGCCTTTGCTGCGCAGAGACTGAGACTCGGTGGCGGGAATCCCGGTCACCTTGAAAAGAAAGTAGAACATCAGCAGCGGACAGACCAGAGCTATCCAGCCGTAGGGCGAAGCCAGGGCAAAAACCGCCCACGCCACCCAGACGAGCCACTCGAAGAAGTAGTTGGGATGCCGGGAATAGTTCCACAATCCGCGCTCACAAACCTTACCGCGGGCTGCCGGGTCGCGCTTAAAGACAGCCAACTGCGCATCTGCGACCGCTTCCCCGACTAGCGCCAGCAGCCAGAGTGCTGCGCCGGCGTATTCCAGAGGCGAAAAGGAAGGTCGCAGGTTTAGCGCCGCCAGAAGGAACGGGAGCGAAAGAAGCACATCGAGCAGAGCCTGAAACTCGAAGAATACGAGAAATTTGAGAGCCAGATTTTGCTTCCACTGGCGGCGCAGTTCCTGATAGCGACCCTCCTCCGGTTGGCCGAGGATGCGGAACAGCAAATGTGTTCCGAGGCGAACGCCCCAAATGGCCGCCATGGCGGCGGCGAACCACCTGCGACCCACATACCCCGAGCCCATCGCCGCATAGGTCACGGCGAGCAATGGAACACCGAAGGCCCAGCCGGGATCGACGATGCTGGCGTTGCCGGTGCGCAGGTGAATCAACCACAACAGAAACATCACCGACGCAACCAACGCTGCACCGTAAAAAACGAGATGGAGCGCCGCGGATGGCATGGTCAGGTTAGTTCACCTCGGCAGTACGGTTGCGCAATCCGGAGTGGGCCAATTGGCGCAGAATCCGGGACAGCACGAGGTAGAGAATCAGAATCACCAAGGGACCAATCAGGAGCCATGCGACAACTGCGTGGAGGCCGGTTCTCCACAAAAGCGCGATGCTGCGCGGCAGGCTGGCGCGCGCCAGAGCCAACATCTGCGTCAGCGATAACTGTAAATGTGGGGCATGGAACAACTTTTCTCCCAGGCGGATAAACGGCAACAGGAGGAAGAGTTGCACAGGATAGATTACCCAATTGATTAGCTGGATGGCGGGCAGGTTCAAGCGAAAAGCCACTGCAGCGGCGGCGCAAAGGATGCTCGTCGAACCCAGCACGGGAAACACACCCAGGGCAATTCCAAAGGCCAGACTAAGCGCGATCTTCTCCGGAGTGATGCCCTGCGTCAAAAGAGCTACGATGGGCGCGATCACGCGGCGATGGAAAAAGCTCTGGTTCATGTTTCCGACCCAAGCACGAGGCGGGAGAGCGGCTGGCCGGCTTTCAGCCGGAAGAGTTGAAGGAGCACATACCCCGACATGGCGATATTTCCGAGCGCCATGATCAGCACAAACCAGACGGCCTTTGCCGCCAGGCTCCGTTCTTTGAAGCAGACCCAGACAAAAAATGTAACGAAGCCAAAATAGGCGTCGAAGAGCGTGGCCACGGCCCATGGACTCGCGGCCCAGCTGAATTCCGACGGGGCTAGCGAGATCGGTTTATGCAGGCTGACATAAGAGGTCATGGCAACCATCCAAATGAAAATCGCGGCGAAAAGAACTTTCAGCACCAGTTTCATGGTCTGGAACTCCCTGGCTTCGTCGCTCGGGCCATTTCTATGAGTACGTCTTTTCGTGGTTCGTCGGATTGGCCTGGACACGATTTTAGAACCTCGCCCCCCGCGCCCCCAATTGTTGTTCCAGAGCGGCAAAATCGTTCAGCACCAGCCAGCGCGTACCTGCGGTGGCCTGCTCCATGCGCGGACTCGCCGGCCCGCCTAGCCACAGCGCCTTGGAACGCGGCAACTTGCGGTCGATGTGACTGAGTTCCTGCTGTGTTTCCCGGCTGGGCGCGATGGAGAGACTCAGCAAGACCACGTCAGCTTTGGTTTTTCGAGCCGCCAGGACGATCTCCGCGGCGGGCAAATCCGCTCCCAGATAGATGACACCCAGTCCGCCGGAAGTTGTGAGCAAAGCCGCGGCCAAGGCGGGGAATTCATGGCGTTCGTCGCGCGGGGTGGCCAGCAGAATCCACGCGGGCGGGTCCGACCGCGAGTACGCTCGCACAAAAGAAGCAAGGACGGTGCTGAGGTGCCGGGTCAGCAAATGCTCCTGGGCGATACTGTATTTGCCTGCATGCCAGCGCTCACCGACGATCTGCATTAGGGGAAGGGCGACCTGATGAACAAATTGCCTCGGATTGGCGACCGCGGCCGCCAAACGATTAATTTCGCGATCCGTCGCCGTATAATCGAAGCGTTCAAGAGCGCTCAAGACGGGTGAAAGGATGTCATGCGGCGCGCCGGGGTTGCGACGCTGTGACAGGCGCGGAAAGCGCGGTGCTCTTTTGCATCAGCGTCAGCAATTTTCGGTCCGGCAACGCCGCGATTTGACCGATGGCATGACCCTGTTCGACGGTTTGCCGCAGCAGAATTAATCTCTTGATTTGCTTTTCCGAGTAGACCCGTCCCCGGGCGGAACGCGACGGAACGACGACACGGTAGCGACGCTCCCATGCCCGCAGCGTATCCAACTGGATGCCGGTGAGCAAGGCGGCGGCGCTGATCGGGTAGGAAACTGACACTCTGAACAAAGCCTAGCAGCCGGGCATGCGTGGCGTCAAATATTTGTCATGGACAATGCATTGACAAGCCAAGGCTGGAGGCTGTACAAGGGCAAAAGCAATCCGCCAGCCCGCCGACTGCGTACCTTATCCATGAGCGTGCTTTAATCATAAGTGCTGTAGTGATCATGGGGCGTGACGGGTGTTGAAGACAGAAACGTGACCCGGACAGCATAACCCGGCAAATTTGTGATTCGACAATTGCGCAATTATAGTTTCGGAACCGTAATCCCCTTCGTGCTGTTGCATGTGGGGTGCCTGGCCGTGTTTTTTCTCCCATTCCGCTGGCCCCAGGTCTGGCTGATGTTGGGAATGTACGCTCTTCGTATGTTCGGCATCACGGCTGGATACCACCGCTATTTCAGTCACCGAACTTACAAATTGGGTCGCGGCTGGCAATTTCTCGTCGCCTTTCTCGCGGAGACGTCGGGACAAAAGGGCGTGTTGTGGTGGGCGGCGCATCATCGCGTTCATCACCGGCACGCCGACGACGAACTGGACATACACTCCCCCGGCAAGCGCGGATTCTGGTGGGCGCATGTGGGGTGGGTGCTTTCGAACGAGTACGACGATTACGATCCGCGATTGATTCAGGATTTCAGCAAATACCCCGAACTGCGCTGGCTGGACAAGAATTATCTGGTTCCTCCCGTGGTGTTAGGCTCTCTTCTCTTATTGACCGGGGGGTCGGGAGCTTTCGTTTGGGGATTCGTGGTTTCCACGGTTCTGCTTTTTCACGGCACCTTTACCATTAATTCAGTGGCGCATCTGTGGGGTTCAAGGCGTTTCGATACTCCCGATGACAGTCGCAACAATTTTGTGCTGGCGCTGATTACGCTCGGGGAAGGCTGGCACAACAATCACCACAAATTCATGTACGCCTGCCGGCAGGGAATTCGCTGGTGGGAAGTGGATCTAACCTATTACGCGCTCAAGACGCTGAGCTGGCTGGGGATTGCCAGAGATTTGAGGGGAATTCGGCGTCCGCTTCATGAGGTTGGCGCGCCATGAGCCGGATCGCGGTGATCGGAGCGGGGATCGCGGGAATGGCGGCGGCCTACTTGCTCAGCAAGCAGCATGAAGTTTTCCTTTTGGAGAGAGAAAACCGTCTCGGCGGTCACACCCACACCCACGAAATCGAGACCAGCCGGGGCATCCTGCCGATCGACACCGGTTTCATTGTGCACAATGACCGTACGTATCCCAACCTGGTGCGGCTTTTTCAGGAACTCGGCATCGAACGCGAGCCGAGCAATATGTCCTTTGGCGTCTCCTGTCGCGAGACCGGCTTTGAATACAGCAGTCGTGGGCTGAGCGGATTCTTTGCCGGCGGCGGCAACTGGCGACGCATCGGCCACTACCGATTGTTTGCCGAGATCGTCCGCTTCCACCGCGAAGCGCGCAAGCTACTGGAAGATCCGGCTGGCGCGGAAATCACTTTGCGGGATTATCTGCGCACCCATCGCTTTGGCGGGGAATTTGCGCGCTACTATTTGCATCCCCTGGCGGCATCTTTATGGTCCACTTCGCCGGAGGAGATCGAGGATTTTCCAGCCTTAACCCTGATTCGTTTTCTCGACAATCATGGGCTGCTCGCGCTGGCCTCGGCGCCACAATGGTACGTGCTCAAGGGTGGAAGCAGCGTTTACATTGCACCGCTGACCGCACCTTACCGGAATCGCATTCGTTTGGGGGCTAAGATCAGCCGAGTTATGCGGGCAGCAACGAGCGTGAGGATCGTTTTTGAGGAACGACCGGCGGAATCTTTCGACGAGGTGGTGTTTGCCTGTCACGCGCCGCAAGCGCTGCGTTTGATGCAGGACGCCTCGCCACTGGAGCGGCAAGTGCTCGGCAGCTTCCGCACCAGCCGCAACCAGACGGTGCTGCACACCGACTCGAGTTTGCTGCCACGACGTCCTCAGGCGCGCGCTTCGTGGAACTATCATCTCGGGAGCGGGCGTGCGGCGGCGACCCTGACATATCACATGAACCGTCTCCAGAGCCTGCCGACTCGGGAAGATTATTGCGTAACCTTGAACAGTACGCACTCCGTGGACGAGCGGCGCATTCTGCGGGAGATGAACTACTTCCATCCTCTTTATACATTGGAAGCGGTGCGGGCGCAGTCGCGTTGGGCGGAGATCAGCGGCCAAAACCGGACGCACTTCTGCGGAGCGTACTGGTTTTATGGCTTCCACGAGGATGGACTGAATTCGGCGATGCGCGTGGCGCGGAAACTGGGAGTAACCTGGGAGTTGAAGGGCGCGCACGGCAGCGACGGAAACCTTCACGCAGAGCCGGTAAAGCCTGTCGAGCGGTTCGGATCCGATACGCGTCCCTCCGAAGAGGTGGTTGCGTGATGGAATCGGGAATCTATGCGGGTAGTTTGCGACACCGCAGGTTCAGGCCGGTGGGTCACGAGTTCTCTTATCCGTTATTCATGGCTTTTCTGGATATCGACCGTTTGCCGGAACTGATGCAGGTGTCCCCACTGGCGGGTTACAACCGATGGAATTGGGCCTCCTATCAGGAGCGCGATCATTTCGGCAATCCGGCGAAACAACTTCGCGAACGCGTCACGCGTGATGCGCAAAAAGAGCAGATCGACCTTCCGGATGGTCGTATCTTCCTGCTTACCCATCTTCGATACCTGGGATACAACTTCAATCCGGTTTCATTTTTCTATTGTTTCGATCGGCAAGAGAAATTGCAGATGATCATGGCGGAGGTAAATAACACTTTCGGCGAGACCGCAAATTACTGGCTGACTCCGAATCTCGAACGTCCGGCGGGCGGAAGCAAGAGATACCGATTCTCCAAGAAATTTCACGTTTCGCCGTTCATGAAGCTGGGCCACGAATACGACTGGACGTTTACGCCTCCGGGCGAGACCCTGATCGCGCAGAGCGTGAGTTATGAAGAAGGCCGGCAGATCTTCGATTCCACGCTGAAGCTGGAACGCCGCCAGTGGTCGCGCGGGGAGTTGCACCGTGCCTTGCTGCGTTTTCCGTGGATGACGGGAAAAGTGATTGCCGCAATTCACTGGCAGGCGTTGCGATTGCTGTGGAAGCGGGTGCCGGTTGTTTCGCACCCCGGAGCGGGGCGATTTCAGCGGACGACGGTTCAGCATATGGGGGCGTCATGGCCGGCGGAATGAGCGCGATGCTGGCCAAGAGGATCTTCCTGAAGACCCTGGCAGGACTGCGGGTGGGTCGACTGGAAGTGGTATGCCCGGAACGCACTTACTGCTTTGGTCAAGAGCAGGAGCAAAATCAAGAGCAAGAAAAAGACCGGTTGCACGCGGTAGTGGCGGTAAATAGCGACCGATTTTTTCAGCGCGCGTTATTTGCCGGAGACATCGGCATCGGTGAATCCTACATGGACGGCGATTGGTCAACGCCGGATCTGGTTGCGGTAGTCCGGTTAGCGGTGCGGAATCTGGATCGCTTGGAGAACAGTAATCGGCTGTTCACCGCCTTCCGCAGAATGGCCGACCTCGGGCAGCACCGTCGCAGGCGGAACACAGAGTCCGGCAGCCTGCGCAACATCGCATATCACTACGACCTGGGCAATGATTTTTACCGGCTTTTCTTGGATCGCACTCTGGCCTACTCCTGCGCCTATTACGACGGGGCGGGGGACACTCTGGAGCAGGCGCAGATTCGCAAGTTCGACCGTGTCTGCCGCAAGCTCCGGTTGAGGCAGCAGGATCACATTCTCGAGATTGGGACGGGCTGGGGCGGGTTCTCTGTCTATGCGGCCGAGACTTACGGTTGCCGGGTTACCACCACCACCATCAGCCGGCAGCAACACGATTACGCGCATTCGGTTTTTTCCCGTAGCGTAGCAAGCGACCGGATCGAATTGCTGCTGGAGGATTACCGCCGGCTGCGTGGGCAATACGACAAAATCGTGAGCATCGAAATGTTTGAGGCCGTGGGTTTCGATCATTACGACGATTATTTTGGCGTCTGTGATCGCCTGCTCCGGCCCGACGGGGCCATGTTGCTCCAAACCATCACCATCATGGAGTCCAAGTTCCAGCAGTACCGGAAGCAGAGTGACTGGATCAAGAAACATATATTTCCGGGGGCCGAACTAGCGTCAGTGATTGAGATTCGGCGATCTTTGTCACGAATATCGACGCCAGTGGAAGCGAATCGCCTGCGGGTGGTGCAGAGCGAAGATATCGGGACCCACTACGCCTTGACGCTCCGGGAATGGCGGCGGCGCTTTCTGTCGGCCCTTGCCGAAGTGCGGCAGTCCGGATTCGATGAACGCTTTGTCCGTATGTGGGATTACTACCTGGCGTATTGCGAGGGGGCGTTTCTCGAGGGCTACATCAGCGACGTGCAGCTGGTTTTGAGCCGGGTGGGCAGCCAAATTAAATTTGGCCATGCACCGGAGATCGAGCCGGCATGGCGGGAGAAAGTTTCATGACGAATCACCCAATGGTCAGTTCACTCGTTGCCATCACTCTGAGCGTAGCGCCGCTGGCGCTTTTCGCGAGTTCCCCCCCGGCGGCGGGCACCATGGCGCCCGAATTCACGCTAAGCTCGCAGGACGGGACGCCGGTGAGCCTGCGGGACTATCGCGGCAAGTGGGTGGTTCTCTACTTTTATCCCAAGGACTTTACCAGCGGCTGCACAATTGAGGCACACAACTTTCAGCGGGATGAGCCGCAGTATGAACAGAAAAAAGCGGTCGTGCTGGGGGTGAGCGTTGACGACGCCGACTCGCACAAGCAGTTCTGCACCAAGGAAGGGTTGAACTTCAAATTGCTGGCCGATACCGACCACAAAGTCTCGATGGCGTATGGTTCCTTGACCAACCTTCTACTCGTGAAATTTGCTGCCCGGCACACCTTCATTATCAATCCTGAGGGGAAAATCGTGAAGGTATTTACCGACGTCAATCCCAATCAGCATAGTGCGGAAGTCTTAGCGGCGCTGGGCGAACTGCAAAAATAGGCGCATCGACGCGTCTTGCGTTACGGATCGACAGTTCCTAGACCGTTAGTGAGTCATTCCCGCGTTCGCTATTTTAACTATCGACAATCAAAGGGCACGAAACCAACCATCGGCTAATAACAACCAACGCATGAATTACGACGCAATCCTCGTGGTTTCTTTCGGTGGTCCCGAGTGCCCCGAAGACGTGATGCCATTTCTGGAGAATGTTCTGCGCGGCAAGAACGTGCCGCGCGAGCGCATGCTGGAAGTTGCGGAACACTATTACCACTTCGGCGGGAAGAGTCCGATCAACGATCAGAATCGGCAACTGATCGCGGCTCTGGAAGCGGAACTGGCGGCAACACGGACCTCGCCTGCCCGTCTATTGGGGAAACCGCAACTGGCATCCCATGCTGAGCGATACCTCCGCCAGATGAAGGCCGACGGAGTCCGACGCGCGCTGGCTTTTGTGACATCGGCTTACAGTTCGTATTCGAGTTGCCGGCAGTATCGTGAAGACATAGCCCGCGCACAAGACGACGTCGGGTGAGGGTGCGCCCGCGGTGGATAAGATTCGAGCGTTCCACAATCATCCCGGATTTGTAGAGGCGGTTGTGATCGCGTGCGGCAAGCGCTGGCAGAGATTCCCGAGAGCCGGCGCGAGAAGGCGCAACTTATCTATACCGCGCACAGCATTCCCTAGCGCGATGGCGCAAAGCTGCGACTACGAAAAACAACTCGAGTGAAACCGCGGGTTGGTGGCGACGGAAGTTGGGACGCAAAGAGTGGCGACTCGTGTTCCAGAGCCGAAGTGGACCACCGTCGCAGCCCTGGCTGGAGCCGGACATTCTTGATAGCCTGCGCGATCTCAAGAGCGCGAGGGAGGCGAGTTCAAACGTGGTCATCGCTCCGATCGGTTTTGTTTCCGACCACATGGAGATTCTTTTCGATCTGGATACGCAGGCGCGCGAGTCTGTGCGCGCAGTTGGGCCTGACACATGGTGCGAGCGGAGACGGTGGGCACGCATCCCAGATTCATCCGCATGATTCGCGAGTTGGTTGACGAACGCCTGGACGAAACGAAACCGCGGCTGGCGCTGGGAACTCTCCCCCCGCGTCCCGACCTATGCCCGAAGGACTGTTGTCCGGCGCCGACGCGGCCTACGAGTCGCTGACAAGATGGTGGACCTGAAAGTGAAGACGCTCCGTCCAACGCTCAGAAAGCGGCGGGCAGCGCGCTGAATTTTATGGGCACTGACTGCACAACGACGCCCGGCCGGCATAATACCCGAACGAAACCTGTCCCGAGGCTGCGCTTACCAAGTCAGTCTCGGCCCAAAAGCCGTGATCGGGATCGATAAAGTAATAATCCACCGTCATCGGGGAGGGACCTGAGCCAACCAGAGGAAATACGTTGGCGTTGCCCGCGAAGTTGGGGTTGGCGTAGAGGGTACCCGAAAAAGGAACTGCGGAGGTAGGGCCACTGAAGGTGCCGAGAAAGCTGTTACCCTGACCGCCGCTACTGGTGTCGGCGAAGCCCGACACCGCCGGGGTACTCGCCGCATTCACAGTCATCGCGGCGGTGCCGTCGTTCTCCGTCCCATTCTGCTGCGTAAAGCTCATACCATAGTCGCCGAGGAAAGTTGCGGCCGCGGTCGACTGCTGATAAGCCACTCCCGTACCGATCGATGGATAGTAAATGCTGCCGATAGTGGTGTCTCCGGCGGCGAGGACCAGAGCTGCCGGGTCGCTAGTTCCGCTGAGGCCGGTGAGATATAGGAAGAGGGTCGGGTCATAACCGTGTCTTGGTGATGGGTCAAAAACGAAATTGTTAAAAAGGGCGCGTCCGTTTGCGTCCACGGCATAAGTTCCGGAAACGATGTGCGCGCTGATCTGGGCGCCGGTTTGTGGAGTCACATTGGTGCCCTGCGCGGTATTGTAGAGAAGAGAAATGTCGGTGAATCCGGCGGTCAGGTTGCCGCTGCCATCAGCCTGAAGTAACCCGGCCGCGGTCAGGGTGTCGGGAAGGGAGCCGTTGTTCGTGGCATTGGTCGAGAGATCCTGCCCGGTTACGCCGAAGACGTAAGACGTTCCACCCGGCAGCGACGCATTGCCGAAGTTGCCTGCAGCGCTTCCTTGGCCAATCGCGATTCCGGCGGTTGCGCCAAATCCAGCACCGACGGACTGGTCGGTCTCGATCAGTTGAAGGTGCGTGGCGTCCACTATATAGGCGGTAAACTGCAAATTGGTTTGCGGCGAACTCGGAGGGCCAAAAGGCGCCGTCCAGTTAAAAATAACCGTACCGAATGGGTCATTCGGGACGGTGGTGAAAGTACCGGTGATTGCAACGTCTTCGGCGTTGATCTTTTTCCCGAAAAGCTCATCGGCGACGCCGCTAATGCTGGTGGGCGATGCGATGTTAAGAACGCCGCCGAAGGCCACCGGCAGAGCCGCGCTGTTGATGTAATAAAGAGCCGTTCCGCTGGCGACAAAAGCGAAACTTCCGTAAGGCGCGGCGGTACTGGTCTGCGGATCCATGGTGCCAGTGGCGGAGATAATGGGCCCGGAGATGACGGAAATCAGCGCCTGGTCGGCGGCGTTGTTAAGGAACACGAGGGCAAAAATCTCCGAGCCGATCCCGGGGTCCGGATCGTTGATGGTTATGGTTCCGCGCCCGTCGTTGCCGACGAAATAATTGCCGGTGAGACCCTGGTCGGTGACAGATTCGCCAAAGAAATCAATGGTTTGCTCGCCGGCCGTGATGTTGCCAGCGCCGTCGAGCGTGAGGACTCCGGCGAACTGACCTCCGCTTCCCTGCGCTTGCAGGACGTAATTGCCGGCTTTGAATCCGCTGTCAAAGGACGTGACGGTGAACGAGGCGAAGGTGTTTACCACATGATTGGCGGTGGCGTACGCGATAAGGTTTACACCCGACAGATTGTTCAAATTGACGCTGGCCGGGGCCGTATAGATGTTGGCCGTGCCGCTGGCGGTGTGCGTCAGACTCAGCGTTCCGCAGTTGCCGGGAGCGACGCCGCTGGGGCAGGAGAGCGCCCAATCCACTCCATTGTTGTTGGGGTCATTGCTCACCACTGCCACCACACTCAAGGAGAGGCCGACCGCGATTGTGGTTGCCGGCTGGGATTGGAATGCGATGGACAAATCAGAGGCTGGCGGAGGTGGCGGATTCTGAACGTTGAAAGTGCTCCCGCTGTTGCACGCGACCAGTCCGGAAATCATTGTTGCCGACAGAAGAGAGAGAATCCATCGATGGATCTTCACAGAGCGCGTGGTTTCCGCCTGAGTGGTCACGCCATCCTCTTTTCAATTTGTAATTCGACACGCATGACGGAGCGTGCATCCCTGTTGATTTTCACTGCCCCGAGCCCCGCAAATAAACCAGTTGGGGAGTGCCGAGGGAGATCATTCCCGAGCTGTTTACCTGGTTGTAATTAATGGTGAGGGTTCCCGCATGAAATCCAACCGTTGAGGGTTTGAAAGTTACGGTGAGAAAACAACTGCTGCCCGGGGCCAGGCTGAAGGGGCAATCGTCGCTTTCGGAGTAATTGCCATTGACTACCACTTTCCCGATAAAGTCGACTGTCGGCGCGTTCGGCACGGAGGAGTCGTTGAGCACCGTAATGATCTGGCTGATGCTCGATTTGCCCGCCGTGACGTTGCCGAAATTCAGCCCGGCACTAGGAAGTAATCGAAGCGGGCTGGGCGGATTCGCCCGCAGCTCGACGGGGAACCGTCCGCTATCGATTTCGCAGGGATTGCTGGCGGATAGAACGGTGCCGGCAGGCCAACACTGCACTGTGTTGAGTTGCAGAAAAAAGTCCAAGCCGCTGGCTAAGTTGGTTGTCGGCTGTGGAACATAAGCAATCTGCAGACTGCATGCTTCCTGCGAGAGAAGCAGCGCTCCGGTGCAGGTGTCTGCCGAGATCTGAAAATTCGGCTGCCGACTGGTGGGGTCGAGATCGCAATTATAAGTCACGGAAGTCTGTGACGATGAGGGAGAGATTTGATTGGAAAAAGAGCTTCCGTTGACCGCCACCAGCAGACCGGCCACCGGGCTGCCATAGGACAATGGGTCATTGGGGAAGGTGAAAAAACCGGTTCCCGGGGGGTTCAGACAAGGCGAAGCGGCTAGTATCTGAACTGGGAACGCGCTGCCATTTGTGAATGCCAAATTCTGTGACAGGCTGGCTTCGCCGACCGCCTCCGCGCTGAAATCAAGTTCGGGAGTCGAAGGTTGTACGAAGCTCAACCCTGTGCCGGTGACGGGCACGGCAAACCTTTTGTCATTGTCCGCGCTGACGGGGCTTTGAACAATGATCTTCGCCGGCAAAGAAGCCGGGCAGGACGATGGCGACGCCAGCCATGCGCAGCTTTGCTGTGGCGAGAAGGAAACCGTAACGGTGCAGGTTGTCGAGGAGGCAAGCGAAAACGCCGATCCCGCCACATTGGCGGACAACGTTTCTCCGTCAGCCACGCAATTGTCGCTGGCAGTGTAGTTCGGCAGTTGATTGAAGGCGCTATAGCCGAGAAAACTCGGGTCGATGGAGGATACTTGAAATTCGATGGTTAGCGGGTCCAGGGTTGCGCCCGAAGTGTCGCTGTTCGTCAGCGTCACCGTCTGCGAGGCGGAATTCGACCCGAGCAATTGACTGGGAAAGATCAGCGCAGCCGGAGAAAGTGTGATGGGTTGCTGGCAGGCGGTGGTGCTGTTTAGCGCCAGACAGAGGCTGCCGGCATCCCCAGGGTTCGCCAGGCTGTTGCCAGGGCAGGCAGAGGAATTCACCGCGTAGGCTGGGCTGAGAGCCGACTGCAAGATATAGCCGTTGGGCGCAGCAGACTTGAAAGCCACAGTATTGAGCCCTGAGCCGGGCGTTCCGCCGATCTGACCGATATTCGACCCGGTGACGGCGATGATTTGCAGGATGACGTTATTGCCGCTAATCTCGCCATTCACCGAAGCTGTATCGATGCAGGGGTAATCGCTGAGCAGGGTTGTCGGGTCGATAAAGCTCAAAGTTCCCGTGACGGTTGCACTGCTGGCGCCGATGTTCTGCCCTTGCCTGAGGGAGCCCGTCACCGGGAAAACTCCGTTGCCGTAGGTGTTGCCTGTAGTGCTGTGGAAGCTGCCTGTTACCGATCCGGTCAGCGACGGCACCGAACTCGCCGTCCAGGTTAGAGGCGCTCCCGTAGTTGTTCCGGCTCCGCAAGGCGTAGAAGTATCGGGGACGACCGGGCCTGGGGTTGCTGTGTACGTGCCGGAGAACGTCGACCCGTCAGAACTCGATTGTCCGGTGAGCACGAAAATCTGTGTGCCGGCAGTAGCCGTGAGGGTGATCGTTTGACCGCTGAGTTTTCCGGTGATCGAAGCCGATCCGCCGTTACAAGGCACCTGAGAGCCTTGAAGAGTGTTTGAATACACCAGTTGTCCCGATATCGAGCCATTATTTTGCAAGAGAAATCCGCCTTGCAATCCGCTGCCAGTCGTAAGATCAGCGGTATTGGTCAGGGTGAATTGCCAGTTCCCGGACAACATTGCGCTCTGAGTGGAACCGCCGGAACTTCCGCCACCGCAGGCGGACAGCGTCATCAAGATGGCGGCGATGAACAGAACTCCAGCCGGGCTGACGCTAAGAGCCGCGCCCTCCCCAACGTGATTTGCCAGACAGCTTTTATTCGATTTGTGCATGATGATGTGCGGCCCTCGAAGAGCCCTTCGCGTCAGTTTCCGTTCCCATGTTCGATGCCGCGCCGACGCTGACTCCACCGGTGATCGGCACGGTGAAGATCTCGTCACTGTTAGCGCTGGTCAGAGCCAGAGTTGCCGTCAGGCAGTGGCCGGTCGAAATTCCACTCCCGCATGCTTGTTGAGGGCTGTACATAATCGTCGCCACGCAAGACTGTTGCGAATCGAGAGTAAAGGGCTGGCCTGGCGAGGCGATGCTATCGGCGCCGCAAGTATCGGTCTCAGTGAAGCTGTCCAGACAACTGCCGCTTCCCGGACAACCATTGCTTAGCGCCAAGGTGAGGCCGCCTACAATTGCGCTCGAAATGTTTGTGATAGTGACCGTCTGCGTGGTCTGGTGCGAGCCGATGGTTTGAGAAGAGAAGGCGAGACTCGGTGGCGTCAACGTGATCGGCTGCTGGCATGCGGTGGTGGTATTTACACCGAGGCAGACGGTGCCGGAATCTGCCGGGTTGGTAATGCTTCCGCCGCCGCAACCCGGGGCGTATACGGCGTATCCGGTGCCGGACAATGACTGCAGAGCGTATCCATTCTGCGTGGGATCGTAGGTCACGGCCTGGAGACTGGATCCAGACAAGGGGCCAATCTGACCAAGCGCTGTCCCGTCCGCGTCGACGATCTGCAGAGACACGGAATTTCCACTGATCTGGCCGGTAACATCGGCAACCCCGAAACATGGATAATCGCTGAGATTGGTGGTGGCGTTGGAGAAGTTCAAGCTGCCGGTTACGGTCGCGCTGGCGGCCCCGGTTTTCACCGCCTGAGTAAGAGTGCCGGACACGAGGAAGTTCTGCTCGTTCAGTCCCGCTGTTCCGCCGGTGCTCTGAAAGCTTCCCTGAATCGGTCCGGTTAGATCAGGCACAAGAGTTGCGCTCCATTGCGGAATTTCTGGGTTGGTTTCGGTGTAGCCGCAAGTAGTGCCTGACGGAGTGTAAGTCCCACTCATGGTCGAGCCGTCTGGACTGAGCATTCCGACAAGAGTAATGGTTTCGGATCCGGCTATCGCTGCAAGTGTCAAAGTCTGTTCGTTGGCCGCTCCGCTGATGGTTCCGGTGATAGAAGCCGATCCGGTGGCACAAGCCGTTTGCGGCGCGAGGGAGGAGGAGACGGCGTAAAGTATGCTTCCGGAAATAGCGCCATTGTTCTGCAGTAGAAAGCCACCCTGCAAGCCGCCGGAGAATGATGGATCTCCCGCCGTGCCATCCGTGTGGGATGCCATGGTGAATTGCCAGTTCCCGGAAAGCACGGGAGCGACCTGGGAGGCATTCGGATGACTGCCGCCACATGCCGAAAGCGCCAGCGCCCCCGATAGCGACAAGAGCAGCAGACACTTTGTGCGCGGTCGGCAAAATAGTGCCCAGAGAGTTTGTCGATCGGAGTGGCGGACCGTCGGGTTTTTAGTAGGCGTCTGCATCTTCTAGAAGGCCAGCTTCATGCCGAACTGAATGGTGCGTGGTCGGTGCGCATCTAGCGGATGCAAGAACGACGCACCGGTGACGCAATCCGCCCCACTGCCTCTGAAACCGGCGGAGTACAACGGACCGGCGTAGCAACTGACGATGTTGTTTCCGCTGCTGCCCGGGTTGTCCGGATCGTAGATGCGAAATTGAGTGTGGTTGAAAACATTGAAAGCCTCAGCCCGGAATTCAAGCTGGCCGGTTTCCCTGATCTTGAAATGTTTGAGTACGGCGAGATCGAAGTTCACACGTCCCGGGTTATTCAGAAAGTTGCGCCCCGCGTCGCCGAAGGTCAGACCTCTCGGAGCCACAAATTGCGAAGGATTGCCGACGAGCGGGCCAAAACTTCGAGGGTTGCTGCCCGGCGAAGGGATGTCGTGCATCACGTCAGGATAGGAAGCCGCAATGCCTAATCCGCTGGAGACGCCGGCATTGTCGGCGACGGAAACGCCTGTGTTGCCGGCGCTGTTGATGACGGTGAAGGGCGTGCCGGACTGAAGCAACGCCACTCCCGAGACTTCCCATCCGTCGATAAACTGATTCGCCAGCGCCGAGCAACAATGCGCCCGGGAAGCGGCCGAGTCGGGCTGGTCGTTTGCACCGGCATCGCCACTGTCGTGGCGGCGGTCGTTTGCCCAGTCCATAAAGCGATGAAAATCCTTGAAGGGCAACTGATATACATAACTGATGTTGAGCAGATGCCGTTCGTCGAAATTTGAACTTGCCCGATTCTCGCGCAGGTCATAGGAATCGGCGAGAACCGGATCGCTTCGATCCGAGGCGTCATCGATAGAGTGACTATAAGAATAGGAAACGCCGGTAGTGAGTCCGCGTCCGGTGTGACGCAGTGTGGCCTGCAAAGCGTGATAACTCGAATTCGCCACATTCTGTAGAGATAAGACTCGTGCCAAACCTGGATAGGGCCGGCCGGCAAGTGAGTTCACGTTCGGAATATTCGGGTTGGTACATGCCGCCTGCAGATGCACGTAGGCGGGATTCTGCGGCGAGATTTGTGTCCCATCCTGTAGATAGAACGGAGTGGAGCCATCCCCGGGTGAGCCACTGGTTCCCGGCGCGGGCGTTGTGCAATCGGCAATGGTGAGCGGCTCATTCGGACCAAAGGGATTCTCGCTCGCTGGTAAGGGCCGTAACTGGTTTAGTTGACGCTCGATGGTTAAGTTAGTGCCTTTACTTCCTACATAGGCAAGGTTGACTACAACCGATCGAGATAACTCGTGTTGAATCCCAAAGCTCCATTGTTGAGCGTAAGGCCAAGTCGCCTTGGTTGGAATTGAGGTCACATCGAGCGGAAAAGCTGTGCCGGCAGGGGGTGCTGTGCCGCCCTCGACACTGTTGCACTCAGGACTGGTCGCATTGCCGTATCCCACATCTCCAATGCAGGAGTAGCTGATCGGAAGTTGCTGCGTCATGCTGAGGACCAGGGGCGCGCTGGCTTCTAAAGAGCCGGTATTCGCTTCATTGCCCGTGCCGTGTTCGAAGAAAATCCCATAGCCGCCGCGGATGGACGTCTTGCCATCCCCGCTCGGATCCCACGCAAAGCCGATCCGAGGCGCAGGATTGAAAAGATGGCCGTACATGCAACTCGAAGGCGTGCCGTGCGCTCCGCACTGCACCAGGCCGAGGGCGCTCACCACTCCGCTGCCGGGAACCAGGCTGGCAATCGAGACCGGAGCTCCGCTCTCGGGATTGCATACTGCAGCGTCGCTGCCGCAATCCAGAAGGTCGCCGTAGATGGGATCTACAGCGAAGCGGTTGGGACTGAATTGGGAGGCCACCCAGTTCCAGGCGTTATTGTTCTTCTCGTGAAAGGTGCCGAATAGACTGATTCGCAAGCCCAGATTCAGAGTAAGGTGCTTCGTAACCTTCCAGTCATCCTGAAAGTAAGGTTCGGCAATCTGATAGCGCTGGTAGTAACGGAGTTGGGTCGAATCCTGGGTAAAACTCTGTATGAATCCGCTTTGGTTCTGACCTTGCGCGGCGCCGCCCGGAGCATATTGAATCAAGAAGTCGGCAAACGCATTTCCCGTGCTATGCGACAGGTTGTTAAACGTGAGCAGTCCCTGCTTATCGCCGGAAGCCGCTCCGATGGCGTTGTTATCCTGATTGCGCTGCGAGTAGACATATTGGGCGCCGAACTCCAGCGTGTGTTTGCCGAACGCCTTACCCACGTCGTCGCGGAAAGAGTAAGTTGGGTTCGTGTGTCCCCATGGCATATAGGACGGATCGGCCGCGAAGCCGCGGCCTCCATAAGCCGCGTTCGTGCCGAGCAGATTTACTCCCGGTATTGTGCCGCCAAAACCGTTGTTGAAGATGTAACCCAAGGCGCACTGCGGATAACCCGTCGCGGGATCGACGCTAAGTGAAGGATTACATACCGTGGGGTTAGACGGATCTACCACTAGCGGTTGCGAAAGGGTCGGGTCGCGTTGAAACTGAGCTCCGCCCGGACCGTTACGGTCCGTGAGAATGATGCCCGAATTCACATAACTCAATACCAGATCATTGAGCAGAGTGGGTGAAATGGTGTCGGTAAAACGGGCCACCAGGCTGACCCCCGGGCCGCTGAAGGCATTCTGCACGGTGGGAAACGTGTTACGCACGATGCCCCACTGCGGCGTGAGCACGGTGGTGTTCCATTCGTCATGGATATATCGAAATGACGCCTTGAGCTTGTTGCTCAACGTCTGGTCAACGCGAAACAACTCCTCACGCCAATAGGTGGAGGGTGACACCGCGCTGTTGTAACAGTGATTAGGGTCCTGCGGATCGAGATTGCTGAGGTCGCTGTTCTGGTTCGGCAGACTGAAGTTACAACCGTAAGGGGCATTGGGCAAGGGGATCAGTCTTGAATCGAGTATGGCTAGAGCATTCTTGTCCACGCCGACCGGGCTATTTGGCTCCTCCAGAATATTCGTGCCGTTGATCGGGGAAAACGTTCCATTCCCCAAGGGCAGAGTGGACGGGCAGTCCGGGTACTTGGCTCGAGCGAAGTTAGCGCCGCCAGGGGGGCAAACGTCGCTGAAATCAAAAGCCTGAAAAAGAATTCCAGCGCCATTGGTCTGCAGGTTCTGGACGATTCCCTGAGACGTAGTTACATTACCGCACGGCGACACGCAAAGGCCGCGCTCCTTGAGTCCGGGCACTGCCTGGTTGTATTCAGTCGGAGTTTTTTCCAGACGGAATTCCTCGGAGAAAAAGAAAAATGTTTTGTCCTTCTTGGTATTGAAAACGCCGGGGATGTAGAGCGGACCGCCGATCGTGCCGCCAAAATCCTGCCGCCGGTATAGGGGCGCCTTATTCCCGAAAGTCTGCCCGCAGCAGGTTTCACCCGCGGGGGCAGGCGTGGTGAATTCGATATCGAAAAAATTGCGCGAGTTGAACGCTTCATTGCGGATGAAATCGTAGATGTTGCCGTGCCACTTTTCCGTACCGGACTTAGTGGTTACCTGAACCGTTCCAGAAGCGGTACGGCCATATTGCGCGCCATAGTTCGAAGTCAGGACTTTTACTTCCTGAATGGCATCGAGGCTGGGATAAACCATGAGCGTGCTGGATGCCCCGTTCAGTCCCGTATTCAGCACGTCACTCCCATCCACTTCGAAGGTGTTGTATTCCACGCGACCGCCATTCACGCTGTACTTAACGCTGCCCACGACGCCCACCTTGGCTTCATCCTGCCCCGTCTGGTTGCTCACGCCCGGCGCGAGCGCTATGAGCTGGGTGAAATTGCGCCCGTTGAGCCCGATGGAGACCACTTCTTTCTGGGTGATCGTGCCGGAAACGGAGGAACTCTCGGTTTCCACCTGGCCGACGCCGCCGGACTCCACTTCGACTTCGGTTTTCGAGCCCGCCGGCTCAAGAGAAGCATCCAGGGTGAGTTCGAAGCCGGGCGTCACGGCGATGTTGTCAAAAGCCTTGGCCGCGAAATTCGGCGCGCTCACTGTCAGGGTGTAGCTACCAGCCTTCAGCGTCGGGAAAGAGTAGAGACCCTTGTCGTTTGTTTTTGTCTCCAGTTGTTCTCCGGCCTGGCTTTTCAATAGCGCGCTTGCGCCCGCCACCACCGCGCCGGTCTGGTCGGTTGCTGTGCCCGTGATTGCGCCCCGGTCGCCGGCAATTTTCTGTCCCAGCGGAGAGCGGTCCGGCCCCTGCGCCGCGCTGGACTCCACCACACTGCGGCCCGAGCTTGCCGGTTGCAGCGTGGCGTCAATTGTTAGTGGCTGGCCCGCGGTCAGGGTGATGCTATCGAAAACCGCATCGGCCAGCGCATCCGCGCTCACGGTCAGCGTGTAAGTGCCGGGATACACTCCGGCCACCGAGTAGAGGCCCTTGCCATCGAAGGCGATGGCAAGGTTCGCGCCCGTGGAACTGGTGAGCACCACGTGCGCGTGCCGCAATATCGCGCCGGATTGATCGCTTACCTTAATGTGAATTGAGCCGCCGGCTGTGTTTGCGTCAGGTTGGGCGCTGTCTTGATTGCTGGACGGCTGCTTGCCGGAGTTCGCGCGCGCCTGAGCCGCGCTCCCGAGAAATGCGAAAAGCGCGAACAAGAAGAGGAAAAGAGCCGCGACGCGATAAGGAAAGCCATGCGCTCTCCTGACGCAGACACTTCTGCGAATGCCTATGAATGTTGGATATGAAGACAAGCGGGGATTGTAAACGAGGACTCGACGTCAAGAATTAAGAGAACGTGAATTTTGTCGGGCGACCACTGTCCGAACGATCCGAACGAAATGATCGGCCGCATTCACCCTCAATCTATTTTTTCGCTCGCTGTGTTCATTTCTTAATACTGGGGTAACACACGGGTGGGATTATCAGCGGTGCATTTGCGGACTGAATTCCCGCAAGTGAGCAGGGTGACTGTAAGCAGGGTGACTGTAAGCAGGGTGACTGTAAAAGGACGGAGCAGCCGGATCGAATTCGCCGCTCGTTATCGCTTTTTAGCGCGCGGGGTTTCTAGGCTGCGGGCTGGCCAGACACGTAAGGATCCGAAAGCTGTGACAGGCAAGTTCTTTTATGCAACTTTCACTAACTTATCGCAGACTCTTAACACTCCATAGCGACCGGGCAGATACACTCCAGCTGAAATCAAGCACCCTTTGCCGTGCTGAGCGGTTGCACCCGGAAATATAAGTTCACGCGGCTCACCACCTTAATCGCTTTCGAGCAGGTTTAGCAACTTAGCCAACAGCTTCCCGAGATGCCCCGTGGGGTGTTTGCCTCACGTCAACCAGGATGATGTTTCACCATGAGGAAAGGAACAAAATTATGTCGCGTTTGAAAACAATCTTCGCGTTGCTGGTAGTGGTCGCGATCGCAGGAATCGTGCCGCAGGCCCATGCAACTGTGACCATCGAGGTCGTAGCCGCAGGCTCGTCCGCACAATGGCAGTCAATGGCTATTGGCGCCTACAACGCTCTGATTCCCACCGCTACCAAGCCCGTCGGACACTGGACCAGCGTATCCAATACCATGAGTCTGGTGGACAATCGACATGGCATCAATAACACTGACCCCGGCACCGTATGGGTGGTGTGGCAGTGCACTTCGGCGACTTGCACCAGCGCTAGCGTCTGGATGTTCGACAAAGTAGATTCCGTCATCGGTGACCGCTGCTTCTTCGCCAATCCCGCTTGTACTTTACTAGGGAGCTCTTCGGTTGTGACCACGAGCGGTGCCAACAAGATTCAACACTATTTGTTCAAAGATGGCAGCCTCGACACTACCATGCCCGCGATCCTGCAGAACCTGCTCGAACAGGGCACTGCGATCGGCGTCGCGGCCACTGACATCCGTCCAGAGGACGCGATGTTTGCCATGTGCCGTGCGAACTCGGCTGCGGGCTCGAACACCTCGGGTGCCAATACCACCGACGGTCTTGACGGCCTGGGCTATAATCCGAACAATGCTGCGGGCGTTTGCCCGACCACGCCTGGCACCGGCAATGTCAATGCCGTAGGGACCCCCATCACCAGCGGAATACCCGGCTCCAGCGCCGCTGCCGCCAACACGGTTGCATTCAGCGTTGTCCCCGGCGCAGCCGATCCTATCAGCGGAAGCCCGGTCAAGCCGTGGACTGTGGTGAACGTGGGTGCGGCACCCATCGTTATCGTCAAGGGTTCGATGAACTCCCTTGCCGGCCTTCACAATGCGAGCCCAACCCAGCTCGCGCAGGTGTTCTCGGGAACGAACTGCGACGCGTCCGCGTTCAGTGGTTCAAACGGAGCGGCTCTTCCCACCGGCGGCATCAACATCTTCCTGCGTGAACCCACATCGGGGACGATGAACACCACAGAGGCCACATTGTTCCGTGGCCCCACCGTCAGCCCCAACAACGGCACCGCGACCGCGCCGCTTGGCCTGAGCCAGGAGACCAATGTCTACAACACGACGACCCTCACTCTCAACAACCCGCTGGCGGGACAGAACGGTACTTGCAACGGCAACGCCGCAAGCGCCCGCTATCGTGGACTCAGCACCAGTGATGTGGTAAACAGCGGCGTTCAGAACTCCAACAACGGCTCAATCGCGCATCCGTTCCCCAACCTACAGGACGGTATCGCTTACACGTTCTTCGGATTCGGGAACGTCGCTGGCCTCAACGACTCCCCTAACTTCGGCTACATCACCATCAATGGTGTGGATCCCATCTTCGCGACCTACAACAGTACCTCGTCGCGCGGGTTCGATCCCGCTCAGCCGCCCAGCGGCGAGCTGCCCGGCCAACCCGACTTGGAGCTTCCAGCTCTGGCTTGCGTCGGTGGAACGGGCCAGGGCTATCCCTGTGCGGAAAACCAGATCTGGGCGGGCGGGTTGTCATTCCCGAACGTTCGAAATGGTTCTTACCCGGCATGGTCTCTACTTAGGGCTATCGCACTCACCTCGGGCGGCCAGTTGACGGCCCTCAAGGCCCTGGTCCTCAACTCACAGAAAAATGTGGTCTCTACAGTTCCGGATTACATTCCCTATGCAGCTGTGACCTGCCCACGCGCCAGCACTTCCACACCCTGGTTCGTCTGCCCAGTCGGCGGCGGGACCGATGGCGTGAAAGATCCCGGGCTGTTGGTTTTGCGGGCGCACTACCTGCAGACGGACGGCGGTGGTACCGCGATCAACACCGGCACAGTGGAAAACTTCACCAAGACCGGCAGCGGTGGCTACACCGAAGCGGGCGGCGATATGGGTGGCGAAGTGTTTGTCTGTCCGACAGCACAAGCTGACTGCCCGAATCAAGCGGGAATCACGTTCAGCGCGACCGGCGTGTACCTGCCCCAGAGCCAGCAAGTTATCGGTGGTCTGGGCGTGATTACCTCTTCCACAGTGGGTGGCTATAGTGGAGGTTTCACCATTCGTCCGTAACTCACTAACGAACAAGTAGCAACGAAAAAGGGCGAGCCCTCAACCGGCTCGCCCTCTTCGTGATTAAGGCACAGGATTTGGCTACGTGATGCAATACACGTGATTCGCAAACGGCGATTCACATAGACTAGGGTTATCCTAGAATTTCGAGAAGTGTTTCCGGGGAATTGAATAATGTTTTGTCTTCCACAGTTCAAGTTTCTTCCAATACCGGCATTTCGAGTACTGCTGCTCGTGGCGGCCTGTTTAAGCGCTATATCCGCTGGAGCCCAATCGGAGCCCGCAACTCCGCCGATCGCCAATCCATCCGACAGTCGCTTCCAAAACGTCTCGGAAGATTGGACCACGCCGGCGCTAACCGGCAGCCATCTGGTTCCCGTTCTGCCGCTCAGGATAGCGAATGATTTCGGGGGGTACACCCTGGAATTGGTCCAGGTGCAGTGGCGATGGGCAGATCCTATCGACCTTTACGTGCTTAAGCCGAAGGGAGTCAAGAATCCTCCCGTCATCTTATATCTCTTCAGTTACAACACCGACACCGACGTTTTTAAGGACCCGGTGTTTCAGAAGGCGGCGACTAAGGATGGATTTGCCGCTGTGGGGTTCGTTTCCGCGCTGACCGGACACCGCTACCATGATCGGCCGATGAAAGAGTGGTTCATCAGCGAATTACAGGAGTGCCTGGCGACGTCGACGCACGACGTGCAGATGGTGTTGAACTACCTGGAGGAGCGCGGGGACTTTGACTTGGACCGGGTGGGAATGTTCGGGCAGGGGTCGGGCGGGAGTATCGCGATTATGGCGTCGGCGGCCGATGCGCGGATCAAGGTATTAGACGTGCTCGATCCGTGGGGAGACTGGCCCGTCTGGATGGCGAAGTCCCCGTTTATCCAGCAGAATGAGCGGCCGATGTATGTCGCGCCGGATTTCCTGAAGAAGGCGTCGGCGCTGGAGCCGATCGATTGGCTCCCGAAGATCCAGGCGCGAAAATTTCGTTTTCAGGATGCCGTGTTTGAGGTGAAGACGCCGAAGGCGGCTAAAGAAAAGTTGTGGGCGGCGGCTCCGGCTGGAACGCGCTTCGTTTTTTACAACACGCAGGCGGAGTTCGACTCAGTTTTCCAGAACAGCGTGAATCAGGACTGGATGGAACACGAACTGCGGATGCTTCCGGATGCTACGACACACTCCGTGTCACGCCTGCCGCTCCTTAGCGTGAGGCGAAAGTGAAAAGGAAAAGGGTTCGAAGTGGTGGGCCGCGCCGGGGAAATTGCGTTTACTAGGCGGCCTGCGCCCGTAAGCTGTAGCCGGCTCCGCGAATCGTCCTTATATATATCGGTTGCAAGGGATCGGGCTCAATCTTGCGGCGAAGACGACGCACGCAGGCGTCCACACTGCGCAATTCTACGAATTGCGAGCCCCAGACCGCATCGAGCAGTTGCTCGCGGGTGAAGACGCGTCCTTGATTGTGCAGCAGATAATAGAGGAGGCGAAACTCGAGGGCGGTGGTGGATATTTCAACTCCGCGGATCAAAATCTTCATGGCAGCGGGATCGATCTCAATGTCTCCACTTCTGACGGCAGGGGCAATCGTTCCCATCAGCGAGTCGAGAAAGTGCGGATGATTGGAAGGCTTCTCCCCGAGCGACTCCAGTTGGCGCATCCTTCGAATTGTTGCCTGGACGCGCGCCACCACCTCGCGCCCAGTGTAAGACCCGCTGATAAAGTCGTCAGCCCCCGATTCGAGGCCAAGAAGGCGTTCTTCCTCGGAAGCTCTCGCTGCCAGTAGCACTATAGCCGTCCTCGCCAAAGATCGAATTGAGCGAATGTCACGGCACAGCTCCAGCGCGTGGGCTCGGGAAATGGCTACTTCAATTAGCACCAGCGCGGGCCGAAGCTGCTCGGTTCGTTGAATCACACCTGCCTTAATTGCTAGCATGACGATGGTAAAACCCTGATGTCTGAGGCGCTCCAGTGCGATTCTGCCGATACGGGCTTCGTGCTCCACGATACAAACCACGGTGCCGGCGGACGGTCCATCTTCCCCATCATTCTTGCCACCACCGTGTTCCGTGACGTGATTGATTCCGCCCATCGCGATGTTCTTCCGTTGCGCGGATGTGTTGGATCTGGTCGCAGTTAAGATCGACTCGGTTCGAGGAAAAGGGAAAGGGCGTTGCATGAGTGTCACAGGATTCTGGAAACGAACGTTTGTCCCGTTAGAGGCGAGTATCTCGTATAGGTGGCGGGAGTGCGCAGCTAGTGCGACGCGGGCTGCTCTTGAATGGGTTTGGAGACTATTGGTTCTCCCGAAGAATAGAGTGCGGTCATCGTTCCCCGCCCGCGTGACGGAAGAGACGTGTTGAGCAGAGATTTTGTCACTCCGCGCTGGGTCTCAGTAACCTGAACGGCAAAGTTGCCGCCGCTGGCGATAGGTTTATAGTTACTTACAGCATAGATAAAGGATGCGCGGGAATCATTCACCACGAAGCCCGGCGCGTCGGCGGAAGTCTTCCACGCGGGGTAAATCAGGCCGCCAAGTAATTCCGTCGATCCGCCATGATCGGTGGCAATATTTGTTCCCGTGCCCTCGGTTTTCAGACCGAGAATCCACAGTTTGCCGCCCCGATTCGTAATCTTTGTGGTATCGCCCTCAGCATTGATCTGGCGGGCGAACACATTTTGTGGAAACAGAATTTGCCAGCGCTGCGCCGCCACATTTTCCACAAACAGAGTCCCCGTCCCCCGGTTCGTGTTCCGATATGCAATGGTGGAGGGTTGGCCTCCGATCAGAGAATCGCGCAACACTACAGGCCGCACCGAATTCTGCTGAACAAAGATGACGCCGGGCGCGGGATGGGGGTAGTAAGCGCCCAAGCGAAAATGATCTAGCGCGACATCTCCGCTTCCATCCTCGATGCGCAACAAGGGAGCTGGAGCATCGCTATGGCTGAAAATCTCTCCGGTAGGGTTGAGCGACGAGTTAAAGCCCTGAAGCGAACGAACTTTGCCCCCAACTATCAGAGTATGACTCACTGCGTAAACGCCCGTTGGAAAATAAACGGTCGTGGCGCCGGAATTTAGGGCAGCCTGAATTGCCCACGAGCTGTCTGCTATTCCGGTTGGGTCCGCGCCGTAGGACGTTACGCTCTTCCAATCGCTAAGCGCCAAGTCTTCAAAGTATGGTGTTTCTTCGATAGGAAGGTTTAATGATGACTTGTTACCTCCGAACGGCGCGGCTACCGGTCCTGAATCGTACTCGCTAATCGTCGAGCCCATGCCTGCCAATGCGGAAGCATAGCCTGACGAAGTGACATCTCTTAGATAGAGAGTCCCACGGTTCGTAATTGCCGAAGACTGAGGCGAACCTCCCTTTAGAATCCCGCCAATTAAAGTGACCAGACCAGCCGCGTTGCTGTTATAGACGGCGGGGACGTTGTTCGTCGAAAAGACGTGCCGGATCGAAAGCACGTTGCTCGCATTATAGATTCCATAACGGACTTGATTCAGCAAAATTAGGTCTTCGAAGGTAAGGCTGTACTCGGCGTTTGCCACCTTTATGCCGAAATCAAAACCATTGATCACCAGATTGTTCATGAGACAGGGGCCGCTAGCATAGCGCTGCATTGCCAGGCCGATCGCGCCAGCGTATTTGGGATCGCTCGATTGAAGCGTCACATTTCGCAAAGCACAGTAGTTATTGCCCATGAAATCGAGAGCGATGGCGCCGGGATTGCCCCGGCCCACATCAATCGTCAGGTCAAAAATGTTGTTGTCGAATGCGGCATTGCCCCCGCCATTCGGGGCGCCGTGCTGAGATGCCAACTGAATAACGGGAACGGGAGAGGCAGGGTCCTGGTAAAGCGGGCTGTGATCTTGAAGTTTGATGATTGTGGTAGCGCGGTTTTCACCCTGAAGGGTGAGCAGTGAATTCCAGTGCGACTTCAGATCTTTCTCGAGGAGCGGGCCGGACACCACATACGTGCCCGCGGGAAACATAACAATCCGAGGCCCCGCCTGAGGGTGATGGACTACAGACGAAATTGCCCGTTGTATAGCCTCCGTGTCGTCGCTCGCACCGTCTCCTTTGGCCCCAAACCGGCCTTTTACATCGACCATTCCCGAGTCCGGGGGGAAGGTCCGCTCGGCGCGGGCAATCGAGTCTCCGGCGAAGGCCGACTCCTCGGCCATGGTCACTTCAAACTGATTGACCGTCGAATTCGCGCTCGTGATCCGGGCTGATGCGACATAGAGTCCGGGTCCGAAACCGGCGGAGTTCGCGATGATATCGATAGCGGCGCTCGCACCCGGGGCGACGGAACCCGAGGCGGGCTCGAAGCGCAGCCACACTTGGTCGGAAGACGACCCCCATTCCAATGTCGCTGTGCCCGTATTCCTGACCAGTACGGCTTGCGAACGCACCGAAGTGTCGCCCTGGGTTACCGTGAACTTGAGGGGGGTTGTGATGTCAACGGCCAGCCTGGAGGCGGGTGCGCCCGTTATAGAGCTGCACGGAAACAAGATGACTAAGACAAGCAAGACGTGACAGCCAGCTTGTGAGAAGTAATCCCGGTTAGTCCTCATGCAAGAGCTAACATATTCAACTGGGTGCTCGAAATCTAGTGTAAACCCAAAATCGGATCCAGGCCTCGGAGGGCATATTCAGCGCCTGCGGGCGTGAGATGCTGCGTATCCGAATACAGCAACGTACCGTGATTCCAAAAGCTACAAACGGACTCGGGACACAGATTGCGACGCAAATCGAGGATACGGGCGCCCCCCTCCGATGCCGCTTGCCGGACCTCGCCATCCGTTATTGTGTCTGCTTGCTTAATGAGTTGCTGGTCAGGCACAGGCTCCGTGGTAAGAACGCGCGAAGACAAGAGCCCAGCTAAGTGACGCCGCGTGGTAAGTACGGAATTGCGCACGACGCTCATCGGATCGATATCAAACCTGGGGACATCGGTAGCGACAAAAACTAGTTTGCCAGAGGATCGCAACCGCGATATTGTCTTGAGCAGACCAGTCTGCAAGATGCCAAAACGCTCTCCATTGGATTGTATGTCTCCCGAATGAGCCGTATCCAGGTAACGGCCGCCGGTCACATAAGGTCCCGACCAAAAACCTGCGAGAACGACCACGGTGATAGAGCGATCATTCAAAACATGTTCCAGTGTCGTCCGATTGAATGCGGCGCAGCCTTTCTCAAATGTGGGTTGCAGGGCGAGTCTTCGCGTCACGGTCAAAAGTGGTGGGCAGGCTTCTTTGGTAAGCAGTTCAAACCCGTATCCATGACCGTTGGCCAGCGAACGCAGCGTGGATCCTAGAGCGGCGGCGTGACTATCCCCCAGCAGAGCCACTTTTGGGGCCGTGCCCTGAGTTACGCAAGGCGCGCTTAGCCGAGGCAGCGATGCCTGGAGATCAGCTAAACAGCTATTGGCCTGGACCCGGCGAACAGTCTCTTCCACCTTCGATAGCTCAGGTGTGCGGCGCGGCCAACCTGACTGCAGGTAGCCGGTAAGCGAGATTATTCCCAAGAGCGCCACAACCGTACCATAGCCGGCAAAGAGGCGGACCGGGCCGGAGTGTGACTTGCGAAAGGGTTGCTCGATGAAGCGATAAGAAAGAGCAGCGAGGAGAAGCGCAATTAGGGCCACAAATAGCGCTCGCGGCACAGAGAGCCGAGCGCCGGTGACGATCGCCGCGAAGCTCAAAAGAGGCCAATGCCATAGATACCAGGAGTAGGAAACCAGGCCCAGCAAAGTCATTGGGGGCGATGCCAGCCATCGTCGATTTATAAAGCTACCACGCGCATTGAGTAGACAGGCTGTTCCCGCGACTGGCAAGGCGGCGGCAAGACCCGGAAAGCGTGTGCCCTCGGTATAGACAAGCACAGGAACTGCAATGAGAGCGATTCCCAGGCAAGCCAAAGCGTCCGCGATCGCTGGATTGATCCGCATTGGCCCCTCTTGCACCTCGCGGATGGCGATGAGGATGCCGAGGCCAAGCTCCCAGACACGCATGGGAAGTAAGTAGAAAGCGGCGGAAGGATAGATGCTGGTGCAGACGATACAAGTTATAAACGAGAGTACGCTAATCGCAGCGACCCAATAAAACATCTGGCGCTTGGCAAACTTGTGCAGAAAATATAGTGCAATCGGAAATAAGAGATAAAACTGTTCCTCCAATCCTAGGGACCATGTCATGAGCAGAGGCCTGAAAGCCGTTACCGGATTGAAGTAGTTGGAACGCAACCAGTAGTAAATGTTTGAGCTGGAGAAAACGACGGCGAACGATTCTTCGCAATACTTTCTTAATTCCAGCGGCGACAAAATTAGATACGCGATCAGGTTGGATGCGCAAAGAATGGTCAGGAGGGCAGGTAGAATGCGTTTCGCACGTCGCCCGTAAAATGTAAGAAAAGTGAACCGGGAGTCTCGAACCTCGCGATACACGAGCGAGCCTATGAGATAGCCGGATATGACCAGAAAGACGTCAACACCCACGAATCCCCCGCCAAAGAATGCCAATCGCGCATGAAATGCGACCACGCAAATAATTGCCATTGCGCGCAGGCCATCGATGTCAGGACGGTATGACTCACCTTTCCCGACCCACTGCACAGTCGTCTTGATTGGAGAGAGAGTGGCGCTGGCCATCTACAATGCCTCGGAATTACGCGGGGCTACGAACGCGACGTCGGAAACCATTTCTTTCAAGTCGGGGACGCAGCGGAAGCGGCTGCTATCGCTTCAGTCAAATGTTGTTTGACAAACATGGCATCGATCCAGAGCGCTTTGCCGTCCTTGCCCAAGTAAGGCGGAGACATGTTCCAGAACGAAAATCCATGGCCCGTGAGGGTGGTCCAAAGTGCGGGAAAGTCATCGTCGCCCACGTAATGCGACTGCAGGAGTGCTTCAATGAGAACGGTGTGTGTGTTCGAGAGAACTCGGGACGCGCCCGCCAGAACGGCTCGCTCAAAACCCTGCACGTCGATCTTTAAAAGGTCGACGGATTTTGATTCGGGCACGAGACTGTCAAGCGTCTGCACGTCGACTTGCGTGTCTTCGACAGTGCCGGCGGCATTTTCCCCATAATGTGTACCTAAGAACTCCTCCCGGGCAAGAAGCACGGAAGCCAGCTCAAGAGAGGTGGGAACGTGCAATGTCATTTGCCCGGGCTTGTCGCCGAGAGCCATGGAGAAGTACCTGACGCCGGGGCGGCTTCCAATTCGCCGCTGACAGAGTTCCATGGCTGCATGGATGGGCTCGAAAATCCACACTTCGGGGATCGGCATAATTTCCAGGAGAGAGCCAATCCATTGGCCGCGGCATGCGCCGACATCGATCACGAATAATGGGGAGCGTTTGAAAGACGGCGGCAAAATCGAGAAGCGGGATATTTCAATGGCGGACCGCTTACGGCGGAAACAGGCCTCCAGCAAGGGCTGACGCGAAACGGACTCCAATGCTCTTTTCGCCCGTATGATGTCGCCCAAAAGGATCGGCGAAAAAGATCTGATCATGCGCCTCAGACCCGGCATGGCGTTCAATTTGATGAGTCTTCCACGGCGTGAGCGCGGCTGCAAGGAACTCTGAGCGATGAGAGGAAGGATGTCGCTGTCGCGCGTCATCGCGGGCTTGTGAAGGGTATTCATTATGATAAATCCACCGGCAGTCGTGGAGTTGCATGGAGGTCGGAGGCCTCTGCTGGAGCGGTTCTTCGTACCGTCACCAGCTCATCCTGACACGAGCGAGGTTCGGGAAAATCATTCCCCTCGCCTCGTTGAAACAGCGGAAGCGCGTACACAGCCCGTGAGACAAGGCAACGGCCAGCGCCGTAATCATTCCTCTCCCGGCCAGTCCGAGCATAGTGCTGCCGAGTGAGGATGGAAGAAGAGCGGTAACGACGAAGCCAATGAGCAAAGCTGGAATGACGGGCCAGACTTGGTTGATGATGTCTGTAATGCCAATGGAAAGTTCGCGCCGCAAGAATGGCAGGTAAACAAAAGCCGAACAAGCGTAGGCGACGAGGACGGCGGCCGCGACCATTTCTAGTCGTCCTGATCTGAGTGCGAGCAGTAGTAACAGTATCTCGACAATTCCGACCAACAGACTCGCGCGAAGAAGCGTTTTGGTGTCTCCACGCGCCATCATGCAGGGAGCTATGACTTCGATCATGGCTCGCATCATGCCGTAAATGCAGAGAATCTGAAGAACCGCTTCCGCGGGAATCCACTTATTGCTGCCCTTGCCCAGAAAAGTGACAAGGAAATGATGAGCATTGAAAATCAAGGCGGAGTTGATGACGACCGCAATCAGGGCCACCAGGTCCAACGTCTTAAGATACCAGCGGCGGATGGCAGCAGGGTGGTCTTGAATGGTTGACAAGGTAGGTAAGAGCACGGTGTTTACGGTGTCCTGAAGTAGCCAGCAAACGAAGCTGCCCCAGGTAAACGCCAGCGCATAGTATCCTAATTGGACACTGCCCAGGGATGTGCCGACCAGAAAGTTATCCAAATTAAATATAAGAAAATATAATAGCCCGCTTCCGAATAAGGGCATGGCGAACCGAATGTATTCTCGCGCGACTCCCCAATCTAACCCGAATGCGACGAAACTGCTCCTAGTCAGCTGGGTAGCCACGCCACCGGCAATCGCTGCGCCGACATTGGCTACGATAATCGCCCAATAACTCCAGCCGTGCAGAACCAGGGTCACTGCGAGAACACATTGGACGGCGGCCGTAGCCACCCCTGGAATCACCAGGGCACGGTAGTTCATCTCCCGGGTCAACAAGATCTGCGGAATGAAACCTATTCCACTTACTAAGAAACTCAAAGCCCAAATTCGGATGATATGCGTTATGGCTGGGTGGTTTAGAAGGTGCCGCGCATAGGGAGCGATAATCCACGCGAGAACAAACGCGCCACAACTGAGTATGACTTTCAAAGTGAAGGCGGTTTGCAGAGCTCGAGAAGAAACCCGCGGGCGACGAATGACGGCGTTGCCCAGCCCCATATCGCTAAATCGGCCTGCGAAAACGATGATGACGCTGGCAAAACCAACCACTCCGTAATCGCCGGGAGTGAGATTCCGAGCCACAACAAGGCCGGTCAGGGCCCAACACAGCAGAGTTATCCCTTTGGTAAGGGTGGTGTAAACCAGGTTGCGAAAGGTTCTGGCTTTAGAGATCGTCATCGAACTGGCGGTCGTCGCAATTTAGTCGTCAAGAGACTAGCTGCCGGCCAAGACTGTTCGAAGGGCGGCGTTCAGTAACGGGATTTGCGCACTGGCCCTAAACACTGCTCCCCGCGCCCTCGCGGAAACGCTCATTTGCCGGCGAAGACACTCTTCCGTCAAAAGCTTTCTGAGAGCGTCGGCGAGACTGACGTCGTCTTCCGGAGGCACAAGAATTCCGCACTGTTCGGAGACAATCTCCAAAGCGCCGCCCATGGCACTGGTGATCACGGGCAGTCCTGCCTGCAACGCTTCCACGAAGGCTATGCCAAAAGGTTCGGGGGGATAGGTATTTGGATGGCAAAAGATGTCGGCCGTGGCCAGCAGTTCGGGAACGTCATTTCTGGTACCGAGGAAGCGGACACGGTCGGCGATTTTAAGTTCTTCCGCGAGGCGCTTGACGCTGTCAAAGTACGAACGCTGCTTATCCGCTTGCGGGCCTCCGACAATCCAACATGTCCAGGGTAGCGACTTCAGCGTGGCGAGAGCCCGAAGGAGGCGTGGGTGCCCCTTTCTCTCGGTCATTCTGCAGACTTGTATGACCAGCGGGTCGGCAGAACTGGTGGAAAAGCGCGCGCGAATATCGTCGCGCCTCCGATCCGGCAATTCGATTTGTTTATCGACGGGGTAATACACCACCGTGCTTCTTGCAGAGAGCATGCACTGGAGCAGGAATTTGCTATCGAAAACCGAGAGATCAAGGAAGCGCGTGTAAACCAAACGCACCAGCCGCTCAAGCTTTGAAGTGGGATGGGTTTCGTTGTGAAAATAACGAACTGTCTTCACTTTGCGCCGCCAAAGCACATCGGCAAAGGCTGCGATTAAATTGGGATATTGGTGGAAGACGGCGACGTCGTATTGGTGTTCACGGCAAACGTCATTCAGACGCCGGCGCGCAAGCAGCAGGGCCTTTGGCTGCTTATGAGAAGCGCTGCCGAGATAGTGCACTTGGGCTCCGGTGAGTCGAATAGTTTCGAGTGCCGGTCCATCGCAGGTGAATGCAAAGTCATGGTGAGTGGTTCGGTCGACAGTCTTATTCCTCGCCAAGGTGATCAGGAAACTTTCGACACCGCCCACTCGCGCATCTCCGGAAATGTGTAGCACCTTCACGCGATGGCCTTTTTTCGGGTTGTGCTTTCCCGACTGGTTTCCCTGAGAACACGCGACAGCAGGACGTTTGCTTGGTGCTTTGGCGCTTCCAGAAGCTCCTCGAAGTTCGATTGCGGGTTGTCAGCGGAATAGTTGAGGCAGTACTCCGGCTGATATTGATCGGGGATGATCCATGCGCGAAATCCAAGCTGACGCAGCGGACGCAAGAGATCGTCGACGTCGTAATCCGCCGGGTTGAGCTCGAGAAAGATCTCAAGATCGTGGGGAGCGGAATCGAGTATTGGCTGCAACCCCAGAAGCACTTGCTGTTCCGCCCCTTCTACATCGATTTTAACGATGCGCAGCGTGGCAATTTCAGCTGGCGACAATAGATCTGACAAAGGGCGGGCGCCAACCTGGCCCGCCGGCTCGCATCTTCGACGCGAAGCAAAGGAGGGCACGACGGTAGACACGCCGGAGTGGGAAACGGGTCCCTGAAAGAACGACAGAACAGCCCGCGAGCTCCACGCCGCTTCATTGACAACCCGCACATTGTCAAGACGATTGCTGTTGACGTTCCTTTTCAGGTGCATACAGTTGGCGGGCGATGCTTCGATGGCGACCACTCGACCCGTGGGCCCGACCGCAGCGGCTGCTTGTAGGGTAAACCATCCAGTGTTGGCGCCCACGTCGACGAAGGTACGCCCGGGCTGCAGACATTGCCGGACCAGGCGAGTTACTTCGGGCTCCCACTGGCCGAAATAATAGACGTACTGGGAGAGCATGTCAGAGGAGTCTCCGGTAAAGCGACCGTGCCCGGTGCCGACCGTGAAGCGGTGCGGGAGGCCCACCAGTCGGGTGCGGCCGATACGCTTCCAGATGGCGCGCCGGAGACTCCTCGGACCAAACCTTACGAGGGCGCGCGCCACGGGGATGAATGGAGCAAAACATCGCGCGGCTCCGGCTTTCCAAACTTCGTTCATGGTTCGAGGGCCACCGTTCTTCATCCGTCGATATTTGTTGCACGACTATTGCACAATACTATTGGACTAACTATTGCACTATGAAATCGTCAATATTCGCCGCCTTGACGATTCCGTTCTGGGCGAGCAGGTAGTTCCGCTCCACGAGTTCGACCGCTTCAATGCAGGGGGCGCGCACCAGGCCGCGGCCCTCGGAAACTCGGAACATGTTGTAGCCCAGACCCCGCGTAAGGTCGGCCACCTCGCGCGCGACCCGCTGGTTCAAAATCTCAATCAGGAGGGTTGGCTTGCAGCTCCCAAGGAATTGTCCTAGGCCGCGTAAGACTTGTGGTTCGGCTAACTCGACATCAATTTTAATGAGATCGATATTGCCGATCCCAGCGTCCTGGAGCACAGTCTCAAGGCGTTTAGTTGCGACCTTGTACTCCACGGCGCGGCTGCGGCAGAGCACCGGCATTAGAGGATCGAGCGAGGCGGTGTATTGGTGATCGGTGGGCAGATCGTAGATTGTCGCCACGCCATTGGTATCGGACGCAGCGAGCTTTTCAACGGTGATATCGCCGCCATTCAATTCGACATTTCGCTGGAGGCGGCGAAAGACGCGATCCACGGGCTCAAGTGCAATCACGGTCGCGGCTGTATTCATGCAGCGCGCGACCAGGGCGTAGATTCCGGTGTTCGAACCGACGTCTAGAATAACCCGCGCGTGAGGCGCCAATCTGCGCCAAATCCGAAGGGACGTTCCTTCGTATCCATTGCCGAACCCGTTCCAGAAGAGATCGTTTTCCACCATGTAACCCCAGTGTTCAAGTTGAAAATGGTGGACTCGGTCAAGCCTGACCGTGAACGGGCCGCAAAAACGCAGGTGCGATGTTAGGCGCCTCGGCAGTCGCGTAGTGCGCCGCAACACCTCGAATATCGGCCGTTTCATGGGCAGGTGTGCGTAGGCCTGCTCAATCCAGTCGCGAATTATGGGTGCTGGCATGCCGGAGGCCCTTAAGAAGTGGAGTTACAGTTTTCGGAGAAGAAACTGATGATGCTCTATGAGGACAGTTTCAAAGCGTCCGCTCGCGATTGCTTCGTCAACCGCCTTAGTGACGCCGTCCTGCCACCAACCGGGAGTGCCGTAATCGTCGCCCGCCACCAGGCCGCCGCGCTTGACTTTCGGCAGGAACGTCTCCAGATCAAGGGTCACGAATTCGTAGCGGTGGTTGCCGTCGATGTAAATCCAGTCGAAGTACTCGGTGGGAAACCTTGCACAACATTCGACGGAGGTCTCGCGATGAACTTCCACAACCCCGGAACTGATGGCAGGAAGAAAACGGCAAACAACCGACTTATAGATTGCGTCCATCCTGGCCTGGCTCTTACCTGTCGACCCACCGTACCAACTGCAGGCATATGTGGGGTCGGTTTCAAACTTCCATGGGTCGAGGAGGTGCAGTTTCTTCGGCGCGCGCTGCAGTATCAGTTGGGAGAAATCCCCTTTGTAAACACCAATCTCGGCGCAGACGGAACCGGGAGGAATATGCTGGAGAACGCAATCGCGCAAATCTCTGTCGCGCGCCCGACAGAACACGCGGGCGACGTTTCTGACAATCGAAGCCGAAGTTAAGCTCATAGCTTGTGCGGTCTTACTTATGTGTGTGCGGACTGAGTTTTGGTGCCGCGCCCGGGCTGTGGTAGGCGAGGAACCTGTGACCGGCCAGCGCCGTCAGCATTCCCGTCCCAAGGCTGGCGCGCTGAAGGGAGCGGACGACAGCGGCGCGATCCAACAACAACGACCGCCAGAGGAAATTCAGTAAGCCGATTACAACGTGGCCCGACGCTTTGCAAAACCTGAAGGCGCGACTGCGCGGGCGATTGTCCAGGCTGGCTTCGGAGAAAATCCATCCATTTCCGGTCTGATATTCGCGGCGGAGTATCCAGGCGACGGTGCCCCGCTCCGCTGGAATAAGTTCGAAGACGACAGCCTCCTGCGACCATACGATAGTCAGGCCGGCGTGGGAAACGCGGAGGAAGAACTGAGTGTCTTCCGCGCCCGACAAGGCGAAAGCATCGTCGAAACGCCCCACCCGCGCGAATACGTGGATTCCGATGAGGGCATTGTTGGCGGCACAAGCCCTCCTGAGTGTGCCCGAGGGCAGGACTCGCCGATCAAAGAACCCTCCCGCGGCTATCCACCGCGGGACGTCGGGATCATATCTGGGCGATACCGGTCCGGATACGACATCGGCGTGGAATTCTGTTTGCGCCCAAAGAAGTTCATCCAACCATGATGGTGAAGGCACCTCGTCGTCATCGATGAAAGCAACAAAATCCACCGCGCCGGCAACCGCGACCGTGCGATTGCGGGCATGTGAAATGCCGCGCCGAGACTCCACCACGTAGTGGATTGGCCATGGAAGCATGTCTGTGCGACAGACTTCCTGGGCGCTGGCGAGTTCGTCATTATCTACGACCACGATTTGCAATTGCGGCGCCGGCGTTTTGCGGAACTCCAGGCGGCCAATCCCGACCAGTAAATCCCGCAGCAGGCCCAACCGCTTGAAAGTCGCAATACAGATCGCGACACGCGTTTCGCGTGATGGGGGCATGATGATCGAGAAACTGCCGCCGCGCTACGCGCGGATTTTACAAAGTTGCGGCGAAGGTTTCGGTAGTGGTTGCGCCGTTGGCCGGCATCGCGATCGAACCCAGATTTAGATGGCCCGAATTGAAGGGAACCGGTATGCCCACAGTGGCTTCAATCGGCGCCAGAATGGAGTAGATACGTTCGAATTTGTCTGTCGCCGGACTTCCCAGGTTCCAGGAGTAAGGAATCTGCACGGTGCAAGAAGCGGTGTTGCCGGAGCGAGTTGCTGCAGCCCCCGCGGTTTGCTGGATGCCGCTCAACAAGGTGTCGCCGGTCACCTGGATTTGCACAAGGCATACGATTTTGGTGGCCTTCGGGATGGTCGAAACCAGGTTGATATTCAGAGTCAGCGTGTACGTGCCGGCGGTTGGAGTGGTTGTCGTATCCGGCGAAGCCGAGTCAGAGCGGGAATCGGAAGAGATGGGTTTCGTGTCGAGGATGTCCAAATTTCCCGGCGAGGGTGCGGTTCTCGAGAGTTGTGCGAAGGACCTTGCTGCGAATACGAGCAGACAGAAGGTAAGAAAAAGCTTTGTGATCTTCATTTGTTTTTCACCTCAGGTGTTTCGAAAAAAAGTAGATTGGTTAGATTTTCCGGAAAGCGTGAGATTGACAGCGAAAAGTCTTTGAATGCCGATGGCATCAAGCAGCATCCGGTGCACCACCCGGCAGACCGGCGGTCCGGCGAGCGAGTTGGCTGTCAAGTTGACCCTCATAGGCCTGCAAAAGCTTCCGGGCTGAACGCTCCCAGGAGAACTCTTGCCGGACGGCGTCGGTTCCGATGTTTCCCATTGCCCGTAAATAATCGTCGCTGGCTGTGGCCATGGTATTTAATCCCTCGGCAACGCCTTCCGTCGTGAGTGGAACCTGCAATCCCGCCGCGTGCTGTTGAAAGAAAGTGCCGAAGAAGCCGCCATCAGAAACAAGACAGGGTTTGGCTAGCTCTAAAGCGTCCAGGACGGAGAAAGGAACACCGGCTTCCCATCTGGAAGGATGAATAAAGGCGTCACAGGCCACAAGAAAGTTGAATTTATCCTGAGCCATTTTGGGTCCAACAAAAAGGACCATCTTTTCCAGACCCAGTTCTACAACTCTTCTTCGCAGGACCCATGTTCTATTTTTCCAGTCTGGCCCGGCGAGGATCACCACGGCATTGCTCAAACTGGAACGAATTTGCGCGCATGCTTCCACGACCAGGTCGAGGCCCTTATGGGCGGGATCAAGGCGGCCGAGAAAACCAAAGATCCTCTTGCCGCGCAATGCCGGGAACTCTCGATGGAGGACGCCCGGGTCAAGCGATTGCAGAGTCCTACCCTCGAGACCATGCGGGGCCACGACCGCCGGAACATGTTGATTGAAGGGACGAATCGCCTCCGCCTCCGCCTCACTGACGCAGTGAATCAGCGATGCCTCGCGACAAAAGCGCCGGCCTAGAAACGCGAGGTAAGCAGCTTTCCTAATTCGGTTGCGCGATAACACCTCCCGCATTAACCCGCCGTGAGGCGAGATCGCGTATGGAATGCTTCGACTCCGGAGCCAGCCCGCCAAACGCGCACTCCGGGGCGTGTATACGCCGTGAAAATGGACCACGTCAGGTTGAATCGCGAGCAGCGTCTGGGTGAGAGTCGAAGGAAGCGAAAAAGGATCAGGCGGTACGGCGAAAGTTTTCACCACCGCGCGGCCGATCGGGAGGGGAGATTTTCCCGAGAGCCCGAGTACAAAAACCTGAGCGCCCAAGTCCGCGGAGCACCTCGCCAGGTTGTAGATGACCCGGTCGCCGCCATTTGTGCCCTCGGGATTAGCTCGACCGTGTAGGAAATGTACGACTTTCACTACTTGGAGACTCCTTTATATATTACGGCAGCCGTATTTTGGCCGGGACGCGTCCCGCATTCGATTACGCACGTCTGCTTACGAAAGCACTTCGGGACGGCCGCTGTACTTTCGCGGATAAATGCGGAGACGAATCTTCTGCCGCCACAGCCGGGCGAACCCGAGTGGCGTAAGGGCGTAGATGATAATGACGATTTTGTCCCACAGGATCAGTCGTTCATAGGTAAACCGATCGCCCCAACGCTCAGCGAGGGAGGCAGGCACTGCGGTCTCCGGCAATGCCAGGGGATATTTCGGCCACTTACCGTAACGCTGCTTCCAATAGCGGATATAACGCTCACTCTTAGCGGCCATGGCCGGAGGGAGAACATCTGCGTGATTCCTGGGTCCGACAATCCTGTTACTTCGGACGGCTGCGTGGTGTTGGCCCTTGGTTATAGAAGTCAGGTCGGCCCCTTCAAGAGAAGCCAGCAAGGGTTCAAAGGGCAAATGGAGAAAGGCGCAGATCTGTTGCATGCACTCGGAAGTATTCGAGGCGAGATCTTCATAGTCCACTTCATGCACCCGGCGGCCGCGGGCTTTCAGCGCATCACAGGCTCGCCTCAGATTCTCATTGCCCAATAGTGCCCGGTTGGCAAAGCCCTCTTTTCGGAAAAGACGTTCCGTCACCGCCGCGCGCGCGATGCTTCCCATCACCGCCTGCATGTCCCTCCAGAGGAAGATGAAACTCGCGTCGGGGAACTTTTCCGCCAGGCGCAACGCACAGTGGTACCACTGAGGAGTCTTTTCGCCCCAGATTGTCGCCTGCTTTCGGCGCGCCACATCCTGATAAACAATCCGGGTCGCTTCCCACACGTTCGACACCCGGGCGGGCATGGATTCGAGGGCAATCCCGTGCCTTGAAGGTCCTTGATTCCAAAATTCCCATCTTTCCCGCCACGCGCCGCTGCTAAGTCGACCTTTGAGATAAAGCTGCATCGAAGGTAAGTCTGCTTCATACAAGAGGGCAATCTGCGAGTGCTGATTGAGAAGCGCGTACAGCAGCGTGGAACCGGAACGGGGAACACTGACAACAAAAAGCGGCCGCGAGGCCCCGGGGTCAGGGAGAGTTGGCACAGACTGTTTCATGAGGTGACTTTGGGTTCGAGAGACTTAAGTCGGGCGGCGCCGGGCCGGGAACGCCACCAGCGCGCGAAACTGATCGGTGTGAGCGCATACATCAGTGTGACCGCCTGATCCCAGCAAAGCGTACTTTGGTGAGTGACACGGTCGCACCAAAGTTCAATTAAGCGCGGGGCAGAAGTAGCGGGCACGTGCAAGGGATACTTAGGCCATTTGCCACTATATCGCTGTTTCCAGCGGGAGATATATCGGTTGACTTTCGCTCGCATACGCGGAGAAAGAATGTCAGCCTGTTTTCTACGCTCCATAATCCGGTCGCTTTGGACCAAGGCATGATGGTCTTGTTCTCCACCCGCTATCGCCGAGCGGTCCGCCCCCTGGAGAGAGGCGACGCCCAGCTCAAACGGTACTTCAAGAAATCGGCAGATCTCACGCATGCACTCGGAGGGATGGGAAGTAAGATCCTCGTAATTGATTTCGTGCACCAGTCGGCCTCGAAGCCGAAGCGCATCACAAGCTTCCTTGAGTCTTTCATTGCCCAGAATCGCCTTGGTTTCCAAGCCAGCCTTTCGGAAAAAGTGGTGAGTGGCCGAAGCTCGGGTCATACTGGCGATTACGTCGTGCAAATCTCTCCAGAGAAAAATAAAGCGCGCGTCGGGAAACTTGTCCGCTTTGCGCAAGGGAAAGTCATACCAGTGCGGCGTCTTTTCCCCCCAAATCGTAGCCTGTTTGTGCCGCGCCACAGACTGGTAAACGATGCGAGTCGCTTGCCACACGTCGGAGACCTGGGCAGGCATGGATTCGATGGCGATTCCATGTCTTGAAGGTCCCTGATTCCAAAACTCCCAGCGCTCTCGCCATGCTCCGTTGCGCATCCTCCCCCATAAATAAAGCTGCAACCGTGGCAGATCGCCTTCGTACAAAAGAGCGATCTTGGAATGCTGATTCAGCAGGGCGTAAAGCAGAGAAGATCCCGAGCGCCACACGCTAAGCACAAACAATGGGCGCAGGTTTTCGGAAGCAAGTTCACGATCGCTGGATGCTTGCGCCGCTGTCATGCGCTCGCCGCTCACCGATTAGAGACTCCGGGAGCGGGTTGTTCGAGCGCACGAGGAACCATTGCCGACCGTCTGCGCAGCGCCAACTCCAGCAGCGCATCGGCGGCGCGAGACGGGGTGAAGGGCGAAATCTTCTCTAGGGCTCGCGCTCCCATTTTCTGCGCAAGATGCTTGTCAACAATAAACTTGCTCATGTAATCGGCCATTTGCTGCGTGTCGCAAGGGTCGAAAATGTAGCCGTCTTCCCCGTGCGCGACCATTTGTCTGCTGCCTGCGTATTTGGAACACAGGACGGGTTTTCCGAAGGCCATTGCCTCCAGAACGGCCACACCCCAGGTATCCTGTCTGGTGGGGGAAACGAAGACATCGGCGCGCGAGTAGTACGAACCGAGATCGTGGTAGGCCACCGGGCCGACGTGATGCACGATGTTCTCCAAACCATAGTCCTTGACGGCGGCGCACATTTCCTTTTCCTGTTCACCTGCGCCCACCAGCAGAATGGAGAAGCATTGAAATCCCTGTCTTGCCAATAGAAATGAAGCCTCAATCAGGTGGCGCCAGCCTTTGCGCCACGTTAGTCCTCCCACATACAAAAAAATCGGGCGCTTAGTGTCCAGCGGCGGACACGTGCTTGCGCCTGAACAAAGCAATGGCACATCGGGTACTTGACAGGGATGGCACAGTAGCTTTTCTTCCGGCATGCCGATGACGTCGCGCAGATATCTGGCGCCTTCGTCAGCATTACTCACGGCCGCATGGGCAAAGTGGGCAATCCAGCGCCGCAGCAGAGTCTGCAATTTGGAACTACCCAGCGCATGTGCCGAGCAACCCTCCCAAAAAATAATTACTCGGGAACGGCGGAAAAAGTTTAACAACAGAGCGCAAACTGTCCAACCGCTGAAGCCGGAAGCAAACACCACGTCGGGTCTGAAGGCGGCTAACGTTTTCAGGATGGAGAGTGGTGTCTTAATGAAGCCGCGGCGGGCATCCGGGAGTCTCTTCCTGAGATCCACATATCCCAGTCCGGGCAGCGTATGCACCGCAAAGCTATTTTCATAACCCGGCACGAAACCGGGCCAAAGGCAGGTGAAAACCGCCATCCTTGGACATCGGGCGACGAATTCCCTGAACACCGGCTGCCAATAATAAGCGCGCGCCAGCGACGGAAAAAGCCACGCAACGCGAGTATCCCGGTCGACGATGGAATCGGGCAACTCGTCCAGCAAATCATTAGACACGCCGGCCATAAACCTTTTTCCAATACTGCTTATCCGATTGCCCTCTCAAGAAAACGCTAATCAGGAGAACGGCAAAAAATGTCATGAAGCGAAGGTCGGGTGCTCCGCCGAAGGTGGTTGCGACTAACCCCCAGACAAACAGATGCGTAAATAACGCGAGCGCGGCTGCGGCATAGTAACGCATTTCGAGCGAAGGCGGCCGCACGATAACGTCTTTGAGATTCACGACGATCAGCACATTCATGATGATGATAGGAATCAAGCCGGCAAGACCGTCGTTGTAGAGGATCTCAAGGAAGGAGTTATGCATATTCCCCGCGTCTTGAAATGCCCCAGGAACTTCCTCCGAGAGGAATCTTGAGGCGCGGTATCCATTTCCCAATATTGGATGAGACCTAATGTTGGGCCAGGCGTCCGCCCAAAGATTGGTGCGCCCGGTTAGGGTGCCGGCATTACCCTCCTCGCTGTACTTCTCCAGATTTTTCCCCAGGGGAGTAAATGCGACAGCGAGTAACAAGAGCACACTGAATCCCAAGCTCACGGCTAGAGCTTGCGCCGGCCTTTTGAGCAGAACAAAGAACATGACCAGCGACACGAAACTCGCGACCATCCCGCCTTTATTCCCCGCCAGCAGCATCACTACCACTGAATAAATTGCGCATAGCAGGAAAAAGAGGTTCTTTTGGACGAAGAGGATTAGAAGACACAACAGCAACAACACGCCGCAGGCGCCCGAAAGACCAACCATGGGAAGCCGGCCGCCCTTAAACGGATCCGGCCCGAGCAGGGGCGCAAGGAATGACTTGGTCACAACAATCAGCTGCCCGAGAAAAAGAGCCGCGAAGAGCAAAAGAACGCCCTTCTTATCTTCGATCGCTTCAGCGATGGCGCAGAGCGTTAGGACGATTACGCAAAGCTTGAATGCCAGGGCTGCCGAGTACATCGGCTTGGGTGAAAATGGACAGGAAATAACCGCTACGACGGCGAAAACCGGCGCCCACTTTAATGGGCCAGAAAACAGCCGCCGCAAGTAAGCCGGCCGGAAGCAACTGATGAACGCAAGGGCTAGAAAAGATAATATCCAGGATAAGGCCTGAAAGGCTGCGCTCGGATCCACGTGCCCCTTGGCGGCGCTCGCGGTCGTCTGGGCGTGACTGAATATAGTTTCGGAGATCATCAAGAACACCCAGATCACCAGAGTGGCCAGCAGGAATGCCTCTCTCTCCCCGGCAAAAGCTCTGCCCGAGAGGGGCCGTGCCAGGCAAAGCGCGGTGAAGAAAACTGCGCACGCAAGGAGAAAAGTGAACAAGTCCTCGGAGGCGAATCCCATCATCGCGATGGTGACAACGGCGAGCGCACATATACCAAGCAAGCCGCGAAGCAGGCCGCGCCTCCGCGACTGAGCGGGCAACGGATAAGTTAAGGTTGTGCTCGTCATCTTTATTGCCGCTGACACCTAAAGCGTGGCAGGCTTCGCTCCTTTCGAGAAGGTTGATCCGTGGTGGATCAGGCGCCGATCGCCGCCGTCCTCGATGTGGAGGGATTTCTAACTGGAGTGGATCTCGAGAGAACCTCGTCGTAAAGTTTTTCGACCAGCTCTGCGCGTGCCGACCAACTTTGTGCCCTGGCGAAGGTCCACGCCTGTAACGACATCTGATTTTTCCCCGGCGTCGGCATCGAAGCGAATTGTTCAATCGCCTTCGCCAGACGGCGGACGGTTTCGCCGGGGGTGGCAACGGGGACTTTAAACGATGCGCCTTGCGGCACCCAATCGCGGCCGCCGTGCAGATCAAGGGTAATTATCGGAAGTCCCATAGCCATGGCCTCAAGCACTTGCGATCCGAATGAATCGCGCAGACTTGTGAACAACATGGCGTCATGGTCTGCGTACGCCATGCGTAGGTCTGGCTGCGTCAGGCGAGCGCCTTTCCAGAACACTCGTTGCTCAAGATTCCGTTCCCGGATCATCTGGCAAACCGTCTGCGGCGGCATCCCATCGCCCGCAATTGTCAACGTAACATTCTCATGAACTTTTCTTATGGCATCCAGCGCCAGGGGAAGCGCTTTTCGCGTGAGCATTCGTCCCACCCAAAGCAGCTTGAGAGGCCGGTTGTGCTCCTCAAAGTTTCGCGGCGCATCGGCAAAGTACGACTCGCAAATTGCTGTGTCGCACATCAGACTGGTGTTCTTGCAGCCCAACCGCTGAAGGATATCGAGCGTGTCGCGGTTGGCCGCCAGGACAACACTCATGCACTGCAGCCACCGCCGGTGCATTGGCGACCACTTGAGCGACCGGGTCATGAAGGAACGCAACCGTTCTCTCGATTTCCCGGAGCCGAAGTAAGGCAACATGCCGGCCGGGGCAACTTGGCCGCCCCCGACCGGACCAAACACCACCGGTATGCCTAGGCGCCACAAGGGAGAAGGCACATGGACACTGGCATAAGTAACATGGTGAGCCAAGTCAAAACTAAATACGGCGGCAATTTTCCGGGCGGCCTTCAAAGCCGCCATCTGCCAGCACATGTAATGCAGCGCCTCGCTTTTCTTCGTCCATGCGTATCGGACCGCCACGTAATGGAAATGCAAATTCGGGATCGCGTGTTCCCGCAAAGCGGCTTCGATCGATTCCCGATTGCGCCGCGCCACCAGAACATGCACCTCAATTCCGCGAGCGGCGAGGTGAGTTGCCCAGTTCCAGCCGCATGCCGGTTCACTGCCGGCGTTGGGACGACAAGCATATGCGGAAAGCAAGATTCGCATCGATATTGTCTGGCAATGGTCCGCGGGATAAGTCGCCGCGAGGAGAGCGTCAATTGACGCCGTTTAACTTCTCGAATTAACTTGCGGGAACTCGGCGGTACACCGATAAGCGGTAGTTTGGCAAAGACAGGAATCCCCATTGGTTGTCGCGACCAAAGAGTCCGGTATGCGAAGGAATCATTTGCTGCCCGGTGCCATACCACGCGCCTCCCAGTTCCTGCAGGACCCGCCGATTGGCGGGATCGATGACGCACACTGTCAGGTGAGACTTTTGAACGGCGGACAATGGCACTCGGCGGCTCCCAGCATCCCAGAAAAATGTTGCTGCGCCACTCAGTTTCGCTGGGTAATATGCCTGTGGATCGACAAACACACGGTCGTTGGCCCGAATATTGGAAGCGAGGAAACTCTGCAATCTCGACACGTCGCGGTCTTTCCAATCGCCGGCGCAAGCCAGCACATGCAGCCCGACCCCGACGGCGCTCGCCGCAACGCAAAGTCCAATGCCAACGCGGCGCACCTCTGCCGGCAATTGCAGATCCAGGCTCCCACAAACACAGATTGCCAGGGGAACATAGGTCATCCATCCGTAGTATGTGGGAAACTTTGCCGCCAGAAGCAAAGTCAACCCCAGCAACGGAACGAACACCAACCCGTAGATCAGCGGAGAATTCAGATGTAGACCGCGTCCGCGACTGAGAGTCACCGCCAGGAGCACCGCGCAAGCCAGAAGGAGGGGTAAGCTGAAGTCCTTCGGCAGTACGTTGGAATGTCGAAATCTGCCCTGGAGAAGACCGGCAATAAAGCCTGCCCCTTTCGATTGTGAGTCAAGAAAGCCGAGAAAGTATTTCAGCACGCCCTGGCTGATGAAGAACCGGATTAGTCCGATCCCGCCAATCAGCGAACCTGCAAAGACCGCTGATATTTCCCGGCCATACCGGAAACGAAAGAACGCGAATAATGTAACGCCCAGGACCGCCTCCATGGGTAATAGTTGCAGTCCAACCCACGGAGATGCCGCCCCCGCGAAACCGAGCGAGACTAAGCGAAGGGGCGTTGACCTAGTTGAAAAACTCCAGAAGGCGAAGGCCACGACGAGCATCCCTAGGCAATCGTATCGTCCGCTACGGTAGGCAAGAATAATGGAGTAATCGCACATCAACATCGATACGAGCAGAAGTCGCAAACTTATGGATGGCACTAGCCCCGTCCTCTTTGCTGCGGACCAAATCAAGGCAATGGCCATCGCCATGTATACAAAGTTGATCGAGCGAACCGCGCGCATCGAAATTCCGAACACCTTCAGCCAGGGAATGAGCAGCGCCGAATGTGCCGGCACATTGCCGAAGTAGAATATTGGCGGATTCTCGACACGAGCGGGCGAGGTGAATCCATATCCTGTCAGGTAATTCACGGCCGGATCCGTCAAAATCACTTCGTCACCAAACGGGTATGGATAACGATCTGCGGTCAACACATTCAGCAATAAGAAGAAGGTCAAGGCCAGCGCAACGCAAGCCCACTCTTGCCCCGTTCTGAGGGAACTGACGCTGAATGAACTGAAGCTGCGTGAGTTCGATCGATCTTTCAGATCTGTGTTAGTCATGAGCAATGTAGAGTGTAATATCAGGCGACGTTGCTGGCGGATACAGTCTGTAGGCGATCTGCTTTGATGAGTTCGTTCTCAATCCATCGGTACGTGACTTCCAAACCCGCGCGGGGCGAAACCGATGGCTCCCATCCGAGAACGCTCAGCAGTCGCGAATTCTCACTATTGCGTCCACGAACACCTTGCGGTTGTGTCAGATCGTAACGTTTGACGAGGGACTTGCGCGCGACGGCCGCGATCAGGTCAACCAGTTCATCAACGCTAACCAAGGTCGGCGAACCTAAATTCAGAGGCTCATGATAGGTGGAAGCCATCAGTCGAATCAGCCCTTCAATGCAGTCATCGACGTACATGAACGATCGCGTCTGCTTTCCATCCCCCCAGATCTCAATCTCATCCCCATCACCAGCCAGGGCTACCTTGCGGGAGATCGCCGCCGGCGCTTTCTCCTTACCGCCTTGGTAAGTTCCCAGAGGACCATATACGTTGTGAAAGCGAACGATCCTCGTGTCGAGACGATGATCGCGCTTGTAATAGCGGCACAACTCCTCAGTAAAAAGCTTTTCCCACCCATATCCCGGCTCTGGATCGGCGGGATACGCGTCCTCTTCTCGTAAAGGAGTTATATCCGTGCTTTGTTGCCGGTATCCTGGATACACGCAGGCCGATGACGAGAACAAAAAGCGTTTTACGTCGTTCAACCTCGCTGCTTCGAGCATGTGGGTGTTGATGAGCACGTTGTTGCGGGCAATATCAGCGTGTGACGCGCTGATGTAGCCAATTCCACCCATGTCGGCGGCGAGATTGTAAACATGGTCGATCTGGCCTCGTGCTGCCTCCAGGCAACTGTCGTATTTGCGGAGATCAAGGATTTGAAACTCATCCGCCCGGCTGGGTTCATAATCCGGCAACTTAAGGTCGACCCCGCGCAACCAATGCCCTTGGCCTTTAAGCCTATTGACCAGATGATGACCGATAAATCCACCAGCGCCAGTAACTAAGATACGAAGTCGTTGTGCCATGAAATGTGTCCCCGTCAAGTGTGAACAGTTAGTATGCGAGGTGCGAATCAGCAGAGCGAGGTAACAGTCCCGCCAGTTCCAGACAAACCAAACCCGCAGCTTTGGGAATTGAAATCAAATAGCGCCGCCAGAGTCTTTGTGGCTCGCTCGACAAACGAAACAGCCATTCCAACCCGTTGTCGCCCATCCAGGCAGGAGCTTGGCGAGTTGCGCCGGAGCTGAAGTCAAATGCAGCGCCTACACCGAGCATCACAGGAACGGAAAAGCGCGTGCGATTCTGATGCATCCATTTTTCCTGCTTCGGAGTGCTGAGCCCCACCCACAATATGTTCGGTGAAGCATCCTGCACATAAGAGGCTAGGTGCGAGCCCTCTTCGTCGGTAAGTGGACGAAACGGTGGGCTATAGGTACCCGCCACGACAATGCCGTAACTCCGTTGCAGTGTGGCCGCCAGGCGCGCTGCCACTCCGACGCCTCCGCCATAAAAAAAGTGACGATAGGCCGGTCCGGTTTCGCGGCAGAAGGTCTCCATCAACTCTGGACCATAGACTCGACGGGCCAGTGCGTGGCGATGCCAGCGGCCAAGCCAGACTAGGGGCATTCCGTCGGGCACGACCAGGTCGGCGCAGTGGAGCGCTCTCCGGAAGTCGGCGTCAGTCCGTGACTCCGCGATGCCATGCATCCCTGTGACCGCTATATAACGACCCTTTTCGTTGCGTTGTATCCAGCGTTCAATCTGCGAGATTACAGACGGAATCTGCACCGCATGTACCGCGACGCCCAAAACGCGGAAGCTAGGCGGCGGTCGGAAAGGACTTTGCGGCTCGGCTGTGGGTATCAATTGAGGATTCATAAATACGGATCAAAAGCTCGTAGTTTGTGGCGGCGGTATAGCGCTCTTCGTAAATTCGTCGCGCTGTCTTCCCCATGGACGCCATCTCGTGTGAGTGGCGCCATGCCCATGCAACTTTCTGAGCCAGCGCCGCGGGATCGCCGGAGGCAAAATGAAGTCCGGTCTTCTGGTCCTCCACCATCTCTTGGAGGGCTCCGATATAAGCGCCCAGGACCGGCGTCCCGCAGGCGAAGGCCTCGGCGACAACCAAACCAAATGGCTCGGGCCAAAGGCTAGGGACAACCAGGAACGCTGCCTTCTTTATCGCCTCGTACGCCTGGCGTCGATTCAGTTGGCCGACGAAACGGACGCATGGGATTCCCCTGCTCGCGACTTCCGCTTCGAGACGATGGCGCATGGGTCCGTCTCCCGCGATTAAAAGTGGAACCGGTACAGATAACCGCTCCCAGGCTTGCAATAGTGTCAACAAGCCTTTTTCCCTGGAAAGCCGGCCGAGATAAAGAGCGTATCCGCCGGAGCAACATCGCTCCCCGGGATCCTGCTCGACGAAGTTAGGCTTCACCGTTATCCTTGCCGCTGGCAGTCCGGCTTCTACGAACTTCTCTTTCAGAAAGCCACTAATTGCAATGTAGGCGTCGATCTGTCGATTCCAGGTCTGCCGCGAACGGTGTGCTTGCAGCATAAGGGCGATTGCCCCGCTCATTATTCTCGAGTCGCGGTAGCAGCCGTGGCGCACACTGCGAAAAAGGCTTACTGTCGCACATTCCTCGCAAGGCCCGTCATCACGGTAGAGAGTCGCAGCCGGGCATAACAGTCTGTAGTTATGCAGGGTTTGTATTACCGGAACATGTTCCTGCTGGCACACTTCATACACCGCCGGCGAGATCATGAGAAAAGTATTGTGGACATGAACGAGGTCGGGCCTATGTTCCCGCAGAAGGCGGAGGACGGCGGCTTTACTATCGTCGGCGGATATAATGCGACTAATAAGACCAAGCCGTTGCCCAAATGGGAGATCGTCGATCTCGTTGTTACTACGCCGATACACAGTGACCTGGTGTCCGTTCCGTCTCAGCAAGGCGGTTTCCTGAGCGACCACAACATCCTCTCCACCAGGTTGCTGGTAACTGTTATGGATGGTAAGAATGTTCACGCCAGCCGTTCCAGTGACTTACGCCGCACCTGATCCTCTGAGAACCGCGGGGATAGTACGCGCGAGAATCTTCATGTCGAGCCAGATCGACCACTCGTCGAGATACTGCAGGTCGAGCTTCATCCAATGATCAAACGCGATGTTGCTCCTGCCATTCACTTGCCACAGACAAGTGATGCCGGGCCGTACGCTGAATCGACGCCTTTGCCAGTCCTGGTCGAATCCCTGATAATCCCGTACAGGCAGAGGCCGTGGACCAACGAGACTCATGTCTCCCAGCAGCACGTTGAAGAGTTGGGGCAGTTCGTCGAGACTGGCCCGTCGGAGCAAACGCCCGAGAGGCGTCAAACGCGGATCGTTCCTGATCTTAAAAACAGGTCCGGCGGCCTCATTCAAGATTTCAAGGGTCGGCAATAGCTTCTCGGCATTGGGGACCATGGTGCGGAATTTGTAGATGAAGAATCGCCTCTTGTTCCTCCCTATGCGTTCCTGTCGGAAGAAAACCGGGCCCTTGGAGGTCAGTTTCACCAGCAACGCGACGGCGATCATCAGGGGCGCAATCAGAATTAGGAGAGCGAGGGACAGGATTACATCCAGGATGCGTTTGAGCAGCACCGGCCACCCTTCCGGAGGAGAGGAATGCGCGGTGATGTGGGTTTTGCCATCGATGTCTTCCGCCCGGGCGCGCGCGATTTTCAGATCGAAGATCTCAGGGTCGAAGCGCATGAAGATGCCGTGCTGCTCGCAGAGGGCGGCGATGCGGGAGGAGTGTTCATAGAAAGACCGCAAAGGGAGGTAATTGGCCACCTCATCGACCACGTTGTGGCGTAAGTAATCCGAGAGTTCGCTCAAGCTGCAACGTAAAGGATAGGAATTCCCCGGGATGCCGGTTTCATGCCATTCCTGGTCGACGAAACCGAGAACTCGATAACCCCACTCCGGGGTGGCATCCAGGCGGCGCGCAAACTCGAGGGCGCGCCGATTGGTGCCGAGAATAAGGATGTAGCGCAGATTGTGCCCGCGCGCGCGAACCATCTCCAGAAAACTTCGAATGATCACTCTTGCTCCGGCTACCAGCGCAGAGGCAAAGATCCAAAAGAGCAGGAGAAACTGGGGAGTCACCATGGTGATCTGAAACACCATCGCCACCGCTCCTAGGAAGAGACTGGCGAGGGTGGTCGCGCGGACGGCATTCGCAACCACGGACCGGAGACGCGCCAGCCTTTGCGATTGATATTGTCCGCACAGCCAGAAAATGCCGTGCCAGGCCAGAAGGATCAGCGAAAAAATTACGAAATTCAGCAACTTGACACGAACCGTGAGAAACGAAGAAAGAGCTACCCCCGCACCCTTTTGGTGAACCTGCAGGACGGTTGCGAGACCGAAGGCGACTACCATGAGCCCGAGGTTCAGCACCTTGAGCATGCTGAGATACAAGTGCCGTTTCGCTGTGTTCACGATGGGAGAACCGGAGTCATTGGATGGGAGGGGTGCAGAGGTGTGGTAGGCAGAGCCGAAGATGAAGGTTACAACCTGCGATAAAAGAATTCTGGAATGGGAAAAGTTCTACGGTTCAGCACTGCGCCCAGGACTTGAACTTCGGCCCCGCGCAAGCTTTGGATGCCCTGCAGCGCCGATTCGCGGCGCGTGGAATCTGCCTCGACCACCACCAAAACCCCATCCGAATTGCGGCCCAGAGCGATCGTGTCGGAGTAGAGATTCAAAGCGGGGGTATCGATGAGAAGATGATCGAATTCCTGTCTCAGTTGCTGCAACCGCAGTTTAAGCCGCTCCGAATTCAACAGGCTGGGCGATTGCGGTCCCACGCTTCCCGCCGGCAGCAGCCACAGATTAGAAGGCTTAAGCTGCCGGGCGAAACTTCGCACATTGTCTTCCGTCAGCAAGGCGTCGGCCAGGCCACGGTCGGCGGGAACTCCCAGGTATCCTGCCAAGGAAGGCGTTCTGAAATTGCCATCTACCAGGCAGACGGAAGCGGAGGTGTTTGCCGCAAGGGTGAGGGCAGTTTCTATACAGATTCGGCTACAACCATTTCCCCGATCGACTCCGGCGAAAGCCACAACTCGCAAAGGATTCGCAGTCTGCCCCAGAAAAAGTCGCTGAACAAGCTTCAGGCACTCTTGCTGCGCGACGGCGTCGAACTCGGATGCGACATTGCGCTGATTGCGGTCCGCCTCGGCGCCGATCAAGACGACAGTCGCCGGTTGCGGTGGGGAAGTGGTCTCGCGCAGGGTTTCGCGGAGCGCCTCCTGCATCAGTTCGAAATTCTTGCTCATCCGTTTTCTTCCCTGCCCCTTCCGGAGTCAAGTGTAGCGGGAACCGGCGCTTTCGCGGAGGCCAAAACGCGTATTCAGGGTTCGCGTGGCGAGCATCCATATAGCAACCTCAATCGACCAACGTCAATCTGCGCACGCCGCCAGCGTCCCGCCGCGTTCCCGAATTAGCGGCATTGTCCACCTGGGTCGCTGAGTAAATCGTCGGCGCGACTATTGCCTCTTCGAGATGCCGCCATCAGGAGGACTTGCGCTTGAGCGCAATTCTGGGGTACGGCCTTCCCTTCGAGATAAAGACGAGCCAGTTCGACCTCAGCGTCGCTATTCTGCTCTTTCACTTGAGCCCAAAGCTTGGATGGGTCGTCGCTGAGCACTAAGCCGCGGCTGGGTGGCGGAGAGGAGTTGCGAGTCAGTGCGGATACGCCATCGCGGTTCCTGGAGTCGCCTTCGGTTGAGGTCGCCGCCGCGGCTTGAAGCACGGGGTGTTGCGCGTCCGCCACCTGATCGGCTGCACTCGGACGATCCGGCGTTGCGGAACGGGGATGCCTATCGCCGGTCCAAGAACTCGACTGTTCGGCGGGTAGAGAATTCGGGAGCAGTGCCTCCCGCCCTCGCCGGCCGTCCGAGAAACATGGGATTTGCAAAGCCAACAAGAGGACAACCGCAAGTCCTCTGCGCCATGCAAAAGGCTTCCTGAATGCCGGCGCGAGGACAATCGCGCGCAAGGCGGCCAACTCGTCCGGCGCTGTTTCCGCGCTTGCCCGGGGAGTATCTTCAATCTCAAAATTCAAGTCCGCCAAACTCTCGCGCACCGCCGCCTCTTCGATGCTCTTCTGTTTCAGCACGTAGCCCAGGGAAAGCGCGTTGAAACAAATGTTGTTGATATTTCGCGGAGTCCCTTCGCTGTATTTTGCGATCAAGGCAGCCGCCGCGGGCGTGAAGAGAGGCGCGTCAAAACCGTAGCCCGCGACCCGCAGCCGATGTTGAATATAGGCCTGTGTTTCCTCGGCATTGAGTCGGTGAAGACGAGCGAAGATTGACATGCGCTGCCGCAGTTGAAGCAAGCCGGGAGAAGCCAGTTTCTCGCTTAGCTGAGGCTGGCCCGCGAGAACAATCTGCATCAATTTGTCGCTGCTGGTTTCAAAATTGGAGAGAGTGCGAAGCAGTTCGAGAGCGCCATTCTCTAGATTTTGCGCTTCATCGATGACGATCACAACTTTTCGCCGCCGGCGGGCTTCGTCGATTAACAGCTCGTTGAGCTGCTCCTGCATGCGAACCATGTCTCCGCCATCGCTAGACAATCCGAGATCCCTCAACAAACTTCGCAGCAGCTCTCGCGGACGGCACGACGTCTGGAAAAGAAACACAGTCCGGGCGGAGCCCTCGAGTTGGCTCAGCAGTTGAAACAGGATCGTGGTTTTGCCCATGCCCGGCGGGGCTATCAGGGACATGAACCCCCGCCCGCTGCGTATGCCGTACAACAGCGTCGCCAATGCCTCGCGGTGACTCGCGCTCATATAAAGGAAGCGCGGATCCGGCGTTACCCCGAAGGGCTGTTCTTTCAGGTTGTAATAGTCCAATACCATTCGTTATCGCCTAGGCGGTCTGCTTTGGAACACTCGCCAGGACAGGAATTCTGAGAACTTCAAACACTTCGGCCGGCGTGCGCATGGACGTATTGAGATACTCCGCCAGGAACGCTAACCCGGTACTTACAAACGCCGCAAGCACCACCCCAACCAGCAACACCAGCACTGGACCCACCAGGGGCAGGACGGGCAGGGTCGGCGGAACCGCGATAGCAACATTTTCGATTCTTCTCTCATCCAAAGCGTCCGAGGTACGTTCCTGTTCCCGCTTCGAAAGATAAAGTAAATAGTTCGCTTCGTTCGCCTTTACCTCGCGCGTCAGGTCGGACTGTCTTAGGGCATTCTGATCCAACTCCACCATTTGCGTGTTCAACCTCCGAATGCTGCTTTCCAGCGCTTCCGCGGAGGCCCGGTGAAAGGCCAGATCAGCCTGGGTTTTGGCGATGTCCTCCCTGATCAACTCATACGTGGGATCGCGATCCGTGGTTTGGTTTACATATTGCTGCTTGGTCGCGGAGGCAATGGCCGCCTGCGTTTGGGCGATTTCCCGGTCGGCTTCTTCAACCAGGGGATAGCTGGCTTCATATTTCATCGAGAGCTGGGTTTTCTTAAGTTCGGCGGCCAGAAGACCTTCCTGCAATTGTTGCAGCAACGCCTGGGCGGAGTCCGTGGCCTGCTGAGCCAGGGAACGGTCTGGAGTAATTTTAATGCGAGCCATTTCGTCCTGGATTTTATTCTTGTCGGCGGCAATCGCCTGCCGGGCAGATTCCAGAGCGCCTACCGCGCTCGCCACCTGTTGCGCCAGATCGGTCCGCTGCACGTCGGGAGACGCGATACCCGTGGTCCGGGTAAAGTCAGCCAGGCGCAATTCCGAGTCCGCCAGCGCCTGCTGATACTTATCCGTCTGCGCCGCAAAAAAGGCGTACGATCCCTGAGGCCGGTGCACCGCGAGATGTTGCGCGAGATAAAGCTTGCCGAGCGTCTGCAGCACGTTGAAGGCGAGTTCAGGGCTCGACGACTTGTAGGTGACCTCAATCAAATTGCTCTTCGAAACGGCCGTGATGTCCAGTTTGCTGGACAGATGTTCAGTGGCACGGGCGACAAACCAGGCGTAGTCGGCGCCACGGTGCAAGTAAGCCGTGAATGACTTTCGCTCCCGATCTTGAAGCCTATTGGCGAGCACCACACCTTGTAGCAAGTCAGGACTTTTCAAGAGCTCAACCTCGGAGCCAATGTCATAGTCCGATACCGGAGGAGGAGAGGCTTGCCCCTGCGTCGATTGGGACGTGACCGTCGGATCGAGACGCTGCTCGTTGACCAGTATTTCCATACTGGCTTTGTGAGTCGAGTTCAGGATGAAGGCGGCCACTACCGCCCCCAGCATGACTCCGCCGAAGGTGAATGCGAGTAGCCGCTTGCGCCGGAAAAGTGGCGCGACCAAATCCCGCAGAGTGGGATCGAAACTCGTTTTCGGCGTACTTTCCGGGTTCGGCTCAGCCATTATTTTGACTCGTCAATCTGAGCAAATCTAGAACAGAGACGTGCCGTTAAAGCCCACACTGCTTCCGAGACCGACACCGTAGGGAACATACTTCCTGAAATTAGCGATGAACTTGTCCGGCACATAGATCATGTCGCCAGCTTGCAGGTGCGGATCCTCGTTGATGTTGCGGCCGCTAAGCAGTTGCTTCATGTTGACCCGCTTGACCTCCACCCAATCGTTCGATATGCGATGAAAGAGGAAGACTTGCGTCTTGGCAGAAGGCAGAAATCCACCCGCCACCGCAATTCCCTCCGCAACCGTGGTGTCCACGCGCAACGGGTATTGGCCCGGCTTCCCAACCTGCCCGTTCACAGTAAATTGCGGCGGCTGGAAGTTAGTAATATCCACCGTGACGATAGGGTTGTGCATCGTCCTGGAATATGTCTTAGTGAGCGTGTCAACAATTTGCGGAATCGTATTTCCCTTCACGTACATGCTTCCCACGCCATTCGGCAGAGTGATATAGCCGTCGGGCTGGACGGTCACGGATACCGTAAGCAATTCAGGGATGAGCGGGAAAGAAATAGCCAGCACATCACTAGGCATGACTTGGTAACGCGGGTAACGCTCCTGCAAGCGTGGCACACTGACAGGGTTTGAAATGTGCTCGTCAAGCGTTTGAGCGGTACCGCCACGGCTTACATCCGATTGCGCCGTCTGCGCCCGGCTCGCGCCGCAAACCGCGACCAGAACCAATGCAAGGACCGCGCCAATTGTCTTCAGACTTGACTTAAGAGTTGACTTCCGGTTGACCATGAGTCTGACTACTTCCGCGGGCTTGTTCCGCGTTGCCGGGCACCCGTAAAGCGTAGCTCCGCTACTGTCGGTTAGCACCGTCGTTTTCCACAATTCGTTTCCATCAATTCCGCAACGGGAGATTCTGTATTTACCCGCGCGGCAGGCGAAAAGTTTATTGCGATTCCGAGCACCGGCGAAATGCCAGCCTATCTGAGACAGCAAGTTTTATCAGCTCTTTGTGAACCCGCGGTGAACGCGCAATGAACTTCACGTGAATGCAGGGAGACTCAAAATTCCATGCAGGTTTGGCACTTTGCCCCGCCGACTTCTCATCTTCATTCGCTTCTATTTCTGGATGGAATTTCACACAAGATTAACGGGGCCGTCGTCATAGCTTCAAAGATCGCTTGTTATAAAGGCTGCTCTACCCTCGGAAGGGGCGGATTGCCACTGAGTTGGCTGTGACCGCCGAGAGCTGCTTTTGGAGGCACAACCATGTCAGAAGCGCCGTTTTGTCCCTTGCCGCCGCCGTCCTTGGAAGCGATGGTACAGTCGCCACCGTGGACTCCGGGTGAGCTTGCAAAATGGTATGCCGTATTCACCATGGCGCGTCATGAAAAGCAAATCGCCTGGCAACTGGGACAGCGGCAGATCGAATCATTTCTTCCTATTTACAGGACCAAACATCGTTGGAAAAACCGTTGTACGGTAGCCCTCGAACTGCCGCTTTTCCCCAACTATCTCTTTGTTCGGATTGACCCGGCGGAACGAATCCGTGTATTGCGGGTTCCGATGGTTCTTTCCATAGTTTCCAGCAGGCGCGAACCACTGCCCGTGCCCAATCATTACATCAAAGGACTGCAGGACGGACTTCTCGCCCGCGGCATCGAGCCTCATCCCGGTTTGGATGTGGGTGACAGAGTACGCATCACACAGGGCGCGATGGCGGATATGGTGGGCGTGCTGGATCGCCAGAAGAACTCGCTCCGGGTCGTGCTCAAACTGGAAATGATCGGCCGCAGCGTGGCGGTTGAAGTGGACGCCGCCGATATCGAATCCGCCGAACCCCTGCCGCCGATTCCGTACCGATGATGCCATACTGAAAATTTAGAAGCATGTCTGATCGCCGAGCCCCTGGCGTGCAGGCTGGGGCCTCTCCATCCCTTTCCCCGGTTCGCTTTCACAAAAGTTGATCGCGCTGCGCGAGTGAAACCGTAACGATCCGGGAACAAGCTAACCTGCGCGAACTGTGCAATAGCGACCAGTTTTTCAATCCCTCTACTGTCATAGTTCGAGCTGGATTTGTTTCTGACGTTTCAGCAACAATGGCGAAGGCCGAGGAGAGTAGACAATGTCTGTAGAAAATTCAGTGGTCGCGATTTACCACACCCACACCGACGCGGATGCAGCGGTCAAGGAACTTCAGCGCGGTGGCGTCGACATGCACAAATTGTCGATCGTGGGGAAGGGATATCACACCGATGAGCAGGTGGTCGGCTATTACAACGCCGGCGACCGCATGAAGTATTGGGGCAAAGTGGGCGCATTCTGGGGAGGCTTTTGGGGGCTTTTGTTCGGATCTGCTCTCTTCATGATTCCGGGTCTCGGCCCAATTTTAGTGGCTGGTCCGCTGGTGGCGTGGATCGTGGCCGGGTTGGAAGGCGCCGTAGAGGTGGGAGCGCTCGGTGTATTGGGAGCAGGTCTGTTCAGCATAGGTATCCCCAAGGACAGCATCGTGAAGTACCAAGCGGCGCTTACGACGGATCAGTTTCTGCTGATCGCCCATGGCACGTCTGCAGAAGTAGCCAAGGCGAAGGAGATCATCGAAAGCACGAATCCGGTCCACTCCGCAGTGCATAGCGCAGAACCAGTAGTCGCGTAATTACCGGCCCTGCGGAATGCCGCAGGTCATTTAAAGAGGAACACAAAACGAAATCGGCCGGGCAGTCGGCGAACTTGACGTATGTCGCACCCGGCCGAATTGACCTCTATGGAAGTGGATGGTCAACAAGATAACGTTTTTGAAGCCTCGATTGTCGATAGCTTTAATTTGAAGAAGACATCTGCGATACGCAGATGCACGCTTGCCGGGAGAACCGCCATGTCACAGAGACCACACCAGCGCGTTGCAGAACTCCACAACCTTGCCGCGCACGCGCACACCGCAGCGGCCGCCGCCCACGGCAAAGAAGATCAATTGGTCGCTCACGAGCTTAGCAAACAGGCGCACGAGTATTCCATGAAGGTTCATAACCTCACGCAGGAGCTGAACCGGGAAACGGCGCAGGTTAACGGGGCGGAAACTCCGAGTCAGAAGGCCCAGTAACGTGGTCCTCATTGTGACATCCTTCCGCAACTACCGATGTTCCTCAGGGAGATCAGCATGACGATGCACGACACCGAACACCCGCATCCGAACGGAGAGAGTCACCATCGTCATCACGGCGAAAACCCTTACTGGCGGCGCGCGCACCACGATTGGAAATTCTGGCTTGGTCTTATCGCCATCCTCGTTGCCATCGGCATCTACGTCGGAACCAACGACTTGTCTATGGTGCCTTCGGGCCGCCAGAAACAAATGCCGGCCGGCAGCCGGGTTCCCTGATGGTTGAGTCGGCAATTGCAAGAGCCTGGGAGCGTCCTCGATCAAAACAAGTAAGTCAGGAGATCGGCATGCAGATCCAAGTCAATACGGACCATTCAATCGAAGGCCACGGGGCACTCGCTGTTCGGATCAGAGGCGTAGTGGAGAATGCCCTGAGCCGAATGAGCGATCACATCACGCGAGTGGAGGTCCACCTGACCGACGAACGCGGTCCTAAGAAGGGCCGGAACGACAAACGTTGCATGATGGAGGCGCGCCTCGAAGGACGCCAACCGGTCGCCGTCGCGGACGAAGCGGCGACTGTGGACCTGGCCGTCGACGGCGCGGCGGCTAAGTTAGCAAGACTGGTCGAGCATACCCTGGGCAAATTAAAGGATCTACGGAATCACAGAACCGATCCAGCTTCGTTCTAGCGGGCGATTTTCTAGTTTTCTTCTTTCACCGTGGGATCAACCCACGGTCCGTCGCTGGCAATGAGTTCATTAGCTGCACCGGGCCCCCATGTCCCGGGTTCGTATGGATGCGCAGTCGTAACGTTTCCCAGGATCGGTTCGACCGCCCGCCACTGCGCTTCCACCACGTCTTGACGGGTAAAGAGCTCCGTCAGTCCGCGCATCGCGTCGCCCAGCAGTCTTTCGTAAGGCGGCGTGTCGTTGGCGGCCTGTTCCGTGATTGTAAGTTCCACATCGCTGCCTGTCATCCGCTCGCCCGGGGTCTTTACCCGGACGCCCATTCCGATGGCGATGTCCGGACTGATGCGCATGCGCAGATGCGCGGACGTGCCGGGGACGGATTCGCCAAAACTCTCCCTCGGCGGGCGTTTGAATTCAACAAACACTTCCGTAGCGGTTACCGGCAGCATTTTTCCCGCCCGGATGTAGATGGGTACGCCGGCCCATCGCCAGGTTTCAATGAACAACCTAAGCGCGATGAAAGTCTCGACCGTGGAGGACGCGTTTACGCCCGGCACTGACTGATAACCGCTGTACTGGCCGCGCACGACGTCCCCCGGAGCAATCGGCCGGACCGCCTTGAGCAACGCGGCCTTCTGGTCACGCCACGCCTCGTGAGCCTCGCCGGTCGGCGGATCCATGGTCAGGTTGGCCAGGACTTGCAGCAGGTGATTTTGCACCACGTCCCGCAACGTGCCGGTTTCGTCGTAGAACTTGCCCCGATCCTCGACTCCGAACTTCTCCGCCATGGTGATCTGAACGCTTCGGACGTAATTGCGATTCCAGATCGGTTCAAACATTGGATTGGCGAATCTGGTGTACAGAATATTCTGGACCGGTTCCTTGCCCAGAAAATGATCGATGCGGAAGATGCGCTCTTCCGGGAAATAGCGGTGCAGGGTTCGGTCGAGTTCTTGCGCCGAGGACAGGTCGCGCCCGAACGGCTTTTCCACCACTACGCGCGCATTCTCGGCGCAGCGGGATTTCGCCAGCCCCTCCGCGACGGTGGCAAACAAGCTGGGTGGAATCGCCAGGTAATGCAGCGGTTGGTTCGCGGAGCCCAATTGTTTACGGAGTTCGGCGAAAGTCTTCGGATCGTTGTAATCGCCATCCACATAACGCAACAGGCCGACCAGTTTGTTGAACGCATCCTGGTCGAGACCACCGTTTTTCTCGAGGCTGTCCTTGGCGCGCGCTTTGAATTGCTCGAGACTCCAACCCGCTTTCGCGACACCGATGATCGGCAGATCGAGGCCTTCATTGCGAATCAAGCCTTGCAGTGACGGAAAGATCTGTTTGTGCGCGAGATCGCCGGTGGCGCCGAAAAACACAAAGGCGTCAGACTGGAAATCTGTCATCAAGTTGCCTCCAGCTTTTCGGCTGTTTTCTCCTCGTGGCCGAGGAATGCTTAGCGCCTCGCCGAAAGTCGCGACCCTCGACACCGGTCGCCCGTTTCGCCAGAGCGATTTTGCCAGGTTCTTCGAAATGTGGTGGCCAGGGAGGGAGTTGAACCCCCGACGCCAGCCTTTTCAGGGCTGCGCTCTACCACCTGAGCTACCTGGCCACTGCTTTGCGCAACTGTCCGCACATTTCCAAGAAAAACACAGGGCGGCCAACTCGACCGCGCACTCTCATGGGGTGGAATGCGGCACAATAGCCGATGCGCTGGGACCGTGCGGAACCAAACGATTATAACAACCCCGTGCTGTTCTCACAAAATTGCGCCTTGCCCTCAGTGAAATTCGGTATCCGCTTTCGGCAATCTATGCTCACGGGACGAGCCTCTCTGTTGTCTAATGCAAATTCTTGTTCGGTTCGCCTTGCAGGAGCGTCAGCAGGCAATGATTCGCCCCATACCAATAAGGAATCTCGCGATAGTCGCCGACATCGAACAGCGCCAGATCGGCGTCTTTGCCCGGTTCCAGGCTGCCTTTGCTGGCGGAAACACGGAGAGCCCAGGCTCCGTTAATGGTGGCCGAAGCGATCGCTTCCGCGGGTGACATCTTCATATGAGTGCAGGCGAGCGAGGTCGCCATCGGCATGCTGAGTGTCGGCGAAGAGCCCGGGTTGTAGTCCGTTGCCAGCGCCACTGCCACGCCGCATTCAATGAAGCGCCGCGCGTTAGGATAGCGCGACAAACCAAGAAAATAATTTGCGCCCGGCACCAAAGTTGCGACCGTTTCACTCCCCGCGAGCAATGGCAAATCAGCGTCGTTAATGTGATCCATGTGATCGAGCGACGCTGGACGATAGGAAAGCAGCGTTCCCAGCCGTGTTTCGCTGAGCTGTCCCAAATGCGCGCGAACCCCGAAACCGTATCTTTCCGCAGCCGCAAGAATATGCACCGCTTGGCCCGCGCTGAACGCCCCACGATCGCAGAAAACGTCAACGAACCGAGCGAGTTTGCGCTTAGCGACCGCGGGGATCATCTCGTTGCACACCAGATCAACGTATGCATCCGCATGTCCGTGATACTCGGGCGGGACCACGTGCGCGCCGAGAAAAGTAGGGACGACGGTTCCCGGCCACGCGCGCCCTGCCGCACGGATGGCTTCCAGCGACTCCAATTCAGACTCAAGGCTAAGGCCGTAGCCCGACTTGGCCTCGACCGTCGTCGTTCCGTGGCGCGCCATGTCCTCGAGCACTGCAGAGACTTTGCGGGTCAGCGCGGTTTTGCCGGCCATCCGCACGCCGTCAATGCTGGAGCGGATTCCGCCGCCGGCCGCTGCAATCTCCTCGTAGCTCGCGCCGGAAATTCGCTTCTCGAAATCCAGCAAGCGCGGCAGCGTGAATACCGGATGAGTATGCGAATCAACAAACCCCGGCAAGACGACGCGTCCACCGCAATCAATCTCGGTAACCTTCTTGCGATTCTTCTTCAGCCACGGATCGCGCAGAGCGTCTTTCATAGTGCCCACCGAAACGATCTTCGCGCCCACACAGAGCACTGCGGCGTCTTCGATAATTCCGAGTTCGGAAAGGGAAGCGCCGCGTCGCGGACGGTTGTCTGAGCCGGATGATCGAAGGGTTAGTAGTTGACCGATGTGAAAAAGGAAATGAGCCGAATCCGTGCGACGCCGCGATTTAACGCTTGTGTTCACGCGATGGAAAGTCTATCAGCTAACCATCGAGGTCAGATGTAACGGAACCTTACCGCGAGGTCTGAGTTGGAAATTCATGACGATCTTCGAGTTGGGCGCGTATTCCAGTGCAGTCTTCGCGATACTCAGTTGGCACCAGAAGTCTGCCGTCCTGCAGAATCACCGCAATGCCCTCTGGTCGAAGCCACATGTTCCGCGGGTCACGTGGAGGCTTGATCTTTAGTTGGGTCAATGGAACCGGTGACTTGCCCCCACAGGCCAGATACCGGCCTTCATAAACAATCGGTGGGTTGACCTGACGATCGTAAAGCCGACACCTATTTGACCGCTGGTCGGGGTCGATCCAGCAACCTAACCACCAACCCTGACCGATCCCGAAAGTCGTTGGCGCCTTTACCCATACAGCGTTCTCTGCCCGCATGTCTGCCGGTCGACGAGTACGATACGCCAACACGCCCCAAGGGAGACCTAAGAGGACGACGGCCGGTAGTGCCGCAGAGGCACAAAGAACTGAGAGGCGTTTTATCTTGCTGGTCAATCCAGAACCTCAATGCTGCGAACGAAGTGGCCCCAAGAGCTATCCCATCGGTACCTTCACGCCCGTCTTCGAAGCAAACTCCCTGGCCTCGTCGTATCCCGCGTCCACATGACGAATCACGCCCATGCCGGGATCGGTGGTCAGCACGCGTTCATTCGCTTTGGCCATCTCATCGGTGCCATCGGCCACCGTGACTTGCCCGGCGTGCAGCGAATAGCCGATGCCGACTCCGCCGCCGTTGTGGATCGAAACCCAGGACGCGCCCGCGGCGGTATTCAGCAGCGCGTTCAGCAGGGGCCAGTCGGCGACGGCGTCGCTGCCGTCTTTCATGCTTTCGGTTTCGCGGAAGGGCGAGGCCACCGAGCCGCAGTCGAGGTGGTCGCGGCCGATCACGATGGCGCCTTTTAGTCTTGCCCTTCTTCACCAGGTCGTTCATGGCGAGGCCAAACTGGGCGCGCTCGCCGTATCCCAGCCAGCAGATGCGCGCGGGCAGGCCCTGGAACTTGATGCGCTTGCGGGCGAGGTCGATCCAGCGGCGCAGGATGCGGTTGTCGGGGAACATTTCGAGCACGAGTTCGTCGGTGACGTGGATGTCGCAGGCTCGCCCGACAGCGCCACCCAGCGAAACGGGCCGCGGCCTTCGCAGAACAGCGGGCGAATGTAGGCCGGCACGAAGCCGGGAAAGTCGTATGCGTTCTTCACGCCGCGCTGGAAGGCGAAAGTGCGGATGTTGTTGCCGTAGTCGAACGTGACCGCGCCCATCTTTTGCAGACGCAGCATGCCTTCCACGTGCTTGCGCCATGGCATCGAGCGAGCGCTCTGGTATGCCTCGGGATCGCGCTTGCGCAGATCCAGCGCCTCGTCCAGCGACATGCCGTTGGGCACGTAGCCGTTGAGCGGATCGTGCGCGCGAAGTCTGATCGGTCAGAATATCGGGGACGACGCCGCGCGCAGCGAGTTCCGGAATGATGTCGGCGCAATTGCCCACCAGGCCGACGGAGATATTTTCTTTCTTGCGCACAGCATTTTTCAGGATGCGCAGGGCTTCGTCGAGCGTGGTGACCATGAAGTCGCAGTAGCCGGTCTTGAGGCGCTTCTTGATGCGTTCGGGATCGACATCAATCCCGAGAAACGCGGCGCCGGTCATGGTTGCGGCCAGCGGCTGCGCGCCGCCCATGCCGCCCATGCCGCCGCTGACGATCAGCTTGCCGGCGAGATCGCCGTCGAAAGTGCTTCTCGCCGGCCGCGGCGAACGTTTCGATAAGTTCCCTGCACGATGCCCTGCGAGCCGATGTAAATCCACGAACCGGCCGTCATCTGGCCGTACATCATCAGGCCGGCGCGCTCGAGTTCGTTGAACTTTTCCCAGTTCGACCAGTGGCCCACCAGATTCGAGTTGGCGATCAGCACGCGCGGGGCGTATTCGTGGGTCTTGAAAACGCCGACCGGCTTGCCGGATTGCACGAGCAGCGTTTCGTCGTTCTCGAGGGCTTTCAGCGCGGCGACGATGGCGTGGTAGCACTCCCAATTGCGCGCGGCCTGCCGGTGCCGCCATAGACGACGAGATCCTCGCGGGCGCTCGGCAACTTCTTCGTCGAGATTGTTCATCAGCATGCGCATGGCGGCTTCCTGCTGCCAGCCTTTGCAGGAAATTGTGTTGCCGCGCGGGGCGCGGATGGGGGTATAAGAAGGAGTAAGAGTTTCCGAGTCCACAGGCATGAGGCCATGGTAGTTCTTCAGGCAGGGATCTTCAATTCGAGAAGTTCGTTTTGGGAAGAGATGCGGAGAAGAGCGAGTTCTCCGGAAGACTGAATCGTCTTCGAAGAAGATGAGCGTGTTGGGATTTCGTGTCACTGCACTCGGCAGCAGGAATTTAGGATCCCCCCTAGAGGGTCTTTGAAAATAAAAGACTTAGCGGGCAATCTCGCCAGGTCTTTGAGGAATAATGACTTAACTGTAAAGTACTTATAAAACAACGACTTACGGAGTTTGTTGCAGGCTGAGCGTCGGGAATTCTCTCTTTATCGTGTGATACACAAACTTGTGCTGCCATTACACATCGGGGCGGACATTCGCTCGGGATTTCGGCTCGCGACTCTGACGCCGCGAAACCAGTCACCTTAGAGTACCAAGCTAAAGAAGCACAAATGACGGCGCACGAAAAATGCATCTGGCGGTAGGTAAGGAGGTTAATTGGGAGCAAAGGCAAATGATCTGTCCAAACTGCTCGTTCTCCGCGTCGGAAAATCAAGCGTTCTGCGGCAAATGCGGTCATCGAACGGAAGAAACTCTTGCGGCACTAAACGTGCGCCTCGCCAAAGCCTAGAACCAACTTGCGCTGCGCCCTGATGGCAAGGAACGAAAGTATCTCGAATCGGAAGCGGTCGAGAATGGAATGAACCGCGTGAAGTCATTGGAACTGGCTCACTCCCACTCGATTGTCCCGGGCGGCTTCGAAGTGATGTCATACACCACCCGATTCACGCCGCGGACTTCATTCACGATGCGGTTCGAAATTGTTTTCAGCACTTCATAGGGCAGCGGAACCCAATCCGCCGTCATGCCGTCCTCCGAATGCACGGCCCGCACGGCGCAGGTGTAAGCGTATGTGCGCTGGTCGCCCATGACTCCGACGGACATCACGGGCAGGAGAACAGCAAAGGACTGCCAGATCTTCTGGTAAAGGCCGGCTTTCTTGATTTCAGTGACAACGATTTCGTCGCAGTCGCGCAGCAGGTCGGCGCGGTCTTTGGTGACTTCGCCCAGAATGCGGACAGCTAATCCAGGTCCGGGGAAAGGTTGGCGCTGCAGAATGTCTTCGGGCATTCCGAGATCGCGGCCAATACGGCGGACTTCATCTTTGAATAAATCTTTCAGCGGCTCGATCAGCTTGAGCTTCATCTTCTCCGGCAATCCGCCTACGTTGTGGTGGCTCTTGATGACCTGCGAGGGGCCGCGCACGGAGCGCGATTCGATCACGTCGGGATAGAGCGTGCCCTGAACGAGCCATTCGACTTCGCCTTCTTCTTCGTTTTGCAGAATGCGATGGGCTTCGGCATCGAAGACGGCGATGAACTCGTTACCGATAATTTTGCGTTTTGTTTCGGGGTCGGTCACGCCCGCGAGTTTTTGCATGAAGCGCTCGGTGGCGTCGACCGCGACCAGGCGCAGGCCGAGATGGTCGCGCAGGTTCTTCTGCACCTTTTCAAATTCGTTTTTGCGCAGGACGCCGTTGTTGACGAAGACGCAGGTGAGTCGGGATTCGCCCGAGGTGTCGCGCATGGCTCGGTCAACAAGTACCGCCGCCACGGAGGAATCGACTCCGCCGGAGAGAGCGCAGATGGCGCGGCCGCGTCCGACCTGCTGTTTTACCTGCGCGATCGTGGTCTCGATAAAGTGTTGCGGCGTCCAGGAGGGTTGCGCGCCGCAAATGTGGAGGGCGAAGTTGCGCAGAATGTCAACGCCGCGCGGGGTGTGATGCACCTCGGGATGAAATTGCACCGCCCACATTTTTCTTTCGGGGTTTTCGATGGCGGCCACCGCGTTCGATGTTTTCGCGGTCAAGCGGAAACCGGCGGGCAATGCTTCCGCCGAATCGCCGTGCGACATCCAGACGGAGAGCTGATTCGGCAAGCCTTGAAAAAGTTGCGAGCCGGACGGCTCGAGTTCGACGTTGGCGTGTCCGTACTCTCGTCGAGCGGCAGGCAGGACTTTGCCGCCGAGTGCATAGACCATGAATTGCAATCCGTAGCAGATGCCGAGAATGGGAAGGCCCTGCTCGAAGATACTTTTGTCGGCGAGGGGCGCGTCGTCATCGTAGACGGAGGAAGGTCCGCCCGACAGAATAATGCCGGCCGGATGGTAACTGCGAATTTCCTCCAGGCTGGCGTTGAAAGGCAGGACGACGGAGAAAACTTTGAGTTCGCGGATGCGGCGGGCGATTAACTGGGAATACTGCGCGCCGAAGTCGAGGACAACGATGGCCTGGTTGATCTTGGACGGGGTTTCCACTGATGAGTTTCTCAGATTGCAAGTCTGGTTGCAAACCGGAATGAAGCGAAGTTGGCAACGGTTACCGCAATACGATGTTGACCAGTTTCCTCGGAACGACGATTGTCCTGGCGATCTGCCTGCCTTCGACTGCAGCTTTAATTTTCTCGTCGGACATTGACGCTTGCCGGATGCGATCTTCGCTGGCGTCCGCCGGCACGATGACGACGGTGCGGAGTTTACCGTCGATCTGCACCGGAATCTCGATTTCGTCCTCGGCGGCCAGCGCCGCATCGTATTGCGGCCAGGGCGCTTTCAACAGATTGCCCGTTGCGCCGGTCATCTCCCACAACTCATGCGACAAGTAGGGTGCCATGGGGGCGAGCAGCAGGGCGATGTTGCGTTGCAAATCCGCGATCAGCGAGCGGGGGACTTGTCCCGCGGCCATCGCCTCTTCTGCGCCGTAGATTTCATTGACCAGTTCCATGATCGCCGCGATACACGTATTGAAGTGCCAGCGGCCCTGGAAGTCGGTGGTCACGCGCTTGATGGTCTGGTGCAATTTGCGCTGGAGAGCGCGCGCCTCAGGAGTTAAAGACGAGTTCTGGGCCGGTTCGGCGGGCGGCGGCGCGGTATAGGTTTTGTAGAAACGGAAAACGCGGCTGAGAAAGCGCTGCACGCCTTCGATGCCTGATTCCTGCCAATCAAGGTCGCGATCGGGAGGCGCGGCGAACAAGCTGTACATACGCGTGGCGTCGGCGCCATAGCGCTCCACCATTTCGTCGGGCGACACGACGTTGCCCAGACTCTTCGACATTTTGGCGCCGTTCCTGATCACCATGCCCTGGGTAAACAAACGAGTTGCGGGTTCGTCGTTCTTTACCACGCCCATGTCGCGCATGAACTTGGTCCAGAAGCGGGAATAAATAAGGTGGAGGATGGCATGTTCGACTCCGCCAATGTATTGATCGATGGGAAACCAGTAGGCGATCTTGTCGCTGTCGAAGGGAGCTTTGGCATTTTGAGCGTCGGCGTAACGGTAGAAATACCAGGAGGAGTCAACGAAGGTGTCCATGGTATCGGTTTCACGTTTTGCCGGTCCGCCGCACTTCGGGCAAACGGTATTGACAAACGAGGGAAGGCTGGCCAGTGGCGAACCTCCGGCGAGGGTGATGGGCACGTTATCCGGCAAAAGTATCGGTAAGTCTTTTTCCGGCACGGGCACGATGCCGTCGGTTTCGCAATAAATCATGGGGATGGGCGTGCCCCAATAGCGCTGGCGGGAAATCCCCCAGTCTTTCAGGCGAAACGTGACGGTGGGTTTACCGAAGCCCCTGGCCTGGGCATGCGCCGACATCTTTGCAATGGCCTCCGCGCAGCTGAGACCGCTGAACTCGCCCGAGTTCACGAGGATGCCATCCGAGGCGGTGAAGGGCAAAGGCGGCGCGGTCATGGTTTCTTCGGGATCGGCGCCGGCGGGCAAGATGACGAGGCGAACTTCCAGTTTGTACTTCTCGGCGAATTCATAGTCGCGTTCGTCGTGGGCGGGCACGCTCATAATCGCGCCCGTGCCGTAATCCATGAGGATGTAGTTTGCCACCCACACGGGGACGGGTTCGCCGGTAAATGGGTTGCGGGCGTGGCGACCGGTGAAGACGCCGTGTTTCTCGATGTTGCCGATGTCGCCGGACTGCCGGGCGCGGCGTTGCTCGGCGATCAACTGCTCGACCTGTTCTCCGAGCTGGGGGTTGCGGGCGACCATGTCGCGGACGATGGGATGCTCGGGCGCCAATTGCACCGAGGTCGCGCCGTAGATGGTATCGACGCGGGTGGTGAAAACAGTGATGGTCGATCCGGCGGGGCCGATGGTGCCACCGAGATCGAAGTCGATCAGAGTGCCCTGGCTGCGGCCAATCCAGTTTTGCTGCATGACGCGAACTTTTTCCGGCCAGCCGGGCAGATTTTCCAGATCGCGCAGCAACTCGTCAGCGTACTTGGTAATGCGCAGGAACCACTGCTCGAGCTCACGCTGCTCGACGGGAGTGTCTTCGTGGCGCCAGCACATGCCGCCGACTACCTGCTCATTGGCCAGAACGGTGGCGCACTGCGGACACCAGTTCACTTTGCTTTTCTTGCGATAGGCCAGGCCGGACTCGTGGAGTTGAAGAAAGAACCACTGATTCCAGCGGTAGTAATCAGGAAGACAGGTGGTCACTTCGCGGGACCAGTCATAGGCAAAGCCGAGCCGCGACATCTGCGTTTTCATGGCTTTGATATTCGCCAGAGTCCACTGCTTCGGCGGAGTGTTGTTCTTGATGGCGGCGTTCTCCGCCGGCAGGCCGAATGCATCCCAGCCCATGGGATGAAGAACGTTGTACCCGTTCATCCACATATAGCGGGCCAGGGCATCGCCGATGGCATAGTTACGGACGTGGCCCATGTGGAGCGCGCCGGAAGGATAGGGCAGCATTTCAAGGACGTAATACTTGGGCTTGCTGGTATGAGCCTCGGCGGCGTAAAGCATGGGGTCGCTAAGCCAGCGCGCGGCCCACTTTTGCTCGATGCGCTGCGCGTCGTAGCGCTCTTCGCGCGGGGTGGAGATGGTCTTATCGTCCTGGGGCATAGGTGCGGCGATGCGAAATAGTAGGAGTCGATTCTACAACGCGCGGAGCATCGTCATGCGTCTGACGCGACGAAACGCATGCCGGCGGCCGCCAAATGGAGGCCACTTCGGGCGCGGTACAGCGAGCCAGGGGAGCGAGCGCGTCCGGCACGCAAGCGCGGGTTTAGAAGTCGATGCGCAAGGCGAGTTGGCCGGTGCGGTTTCCGGCATTCTCGGCGGTTTGCGGAGCGCTCAAGACTCCGAAGGTCGGGTTGTCGATCTGGGTTACGGGCGGGGCGAAATTGGTGTGGTTGAAGACATTGGTAAAGGTGGACTCAAAGCGCAGTCTTACGCTTTCGGTGAGGTGAAACACTTTGGCTAGGCCGAGGCTTGAGGTCACGGTGCCCGGTCCCTGGAGGATGCCAACTCCGGCATTGCCAAAGCGGCCAGCGCCGGCGGGAGTCGCGGAAAAGGCAGCGAGATTGAAGTAGTGCGCCCGCGATTGTCCCAGATACAAGTTGCTTGAGACCTGATCGGGACGCAGGTAGGCGCCGCGATTGGCGACGTCGGTGTTCGACTCATCAAAGGCGTCGCCGATGCTGGGGGTGAGCCAGGGGCCGGTTTCGAGCAGGGTCACGGTGGTCAGTTCCCAGCCCCCCGCGACGGCGTTCCCCACACCGCCGGTATTCAGGAAAGTCCGTCCGCGACCGACGGGCAACTGGTAAAGGCCGCTGAACAGGAAACGTTGACGCCGTGTGCCCTCAACATTGCCGTAGTCACTCCTCACATGAAAGCGGTCGGCGATGGGCACGCCATAGTTCACCTCGCCGGCGTTCGCGGTCGGAGTATCGCCCTGGTTGTCGGCCAGGTTTTTTGCGAAGGTATAGCTGGCATCGAAGTACAGGCCATGGGCCATGCTGTGACTTTCCTCCAGCTGAAGTGCGTTGTAATTCGCCTCACCGGCATTCAAAGTGTCGTACAGCTCAAACCAGTTGTGATAGGGCGCGCGGGGATCGACGTAGGGGCTGGCGACGGTCGTCTGATAGGGCATGGTGCTGGCGGGAATCTGGTTGAGGTCTTCCGTAATACTTAGACGGTAGGTGTGCATGCCGACATAGCTGACACGCAAGGTGTCGTGACTGGTGAACTGATGCTCCACGGTGAGGTTCCACTGGTTGGCCTGGGGGTCGCGGTAATTGGGATCGACTCCCTGATCGAGTCCACCGCCTCCATATTGCACGCCGGACGAGGGCGGAGCGGTATTGGGAAACTGGATCAATGGCTGGCCCTGCACCAGGGCGTTGGAGTAAGTGTGCAGCGCGGATGTCGGGTTGCCGCTGTTATTGAAGGAGAGCGGTCCCAGATTAGTGACAGTAAAGACGCCGAAGCCGGCACGGACAACCGTCTTCGTGTTGTCGAAGGGACGATAGGCGAAGGAGAAGCGGGGCTGGAAATTGCGCTTATAAGTGCGGCGCAATGACTGTGGCAGGTGGTCCTGACTGGCGGTGATGTAGTTGCTGCATGGCAGGGCGGTGTTGCCGAGATTGCAGGCGTTGAATGACTGCTGGAAGCCTAGGTTCGAGGCTTGCAGGTTCTGTTGCGTAAGATAAGCGGCGAGATTGTCCGGCACTACAATGGAATTGTTTGCGGGATTGAAATTAGCCAAGTTGCCGCCATCTTCGCGGAACCCGGGAAGAATTTGCCAGCGCAAGCCGTAGTTCAAAGTCAGGCGGCTGCCCAGCTGATATTCATCCTGGCCGAAGAGGCTGTACTGCCACGCTGTTCCGGCCACATCGGGACTTGATACCGCAAAGAATAAAGTGGTGGGCAGTCCCTCGAGAAAGTCGCCGAAGGAGTTGCCGGTGAATATCGGTTGCTGCGGATTGGGATCGTTAAAAGTAAACTGCCCAAAATCGTCGGAAGGCAGGAAGGTTTCAATGTCAGCATAACGCTCGCGGCGGGCGTCAATACCGGCCTTGAAAGTGTGCTTTCCCCTGGTCCAACTGAGATTGTCGGTGAACTGTGTCGTCTTCGACTGAGTGACTCCCGTCTTATCCCGGCCAATGGGAGTGAATCCCGTCCCGGTGCTGAAATTAAACGTGGGGAACGCGTGGGTGGCGGGGTGCTGGGAGATATTGACTCCGGTAAGGTCGAGTTGTGCCAGAGCATCCGCGCCTTCGATGGGGAAATTCACGCTGGAGGTCACGTTGGTAAAGCCGAAGCGGAACTCATTCAGCAGGCGTGGCGTGATGGCGTAGGTGTAGGAGGCAATCAGGCTGCGATTGTGCACGGCATCGGAATCGTCAGGCAGAAAAGGATTGGCGGCATCGGCGGTGATATTCTTCCGGCTGAAGCGGGCATAGACCGATTGTTTTGCAGTAAGCGTCTGATCGATGCGAAGATCGGCGCCATCGGTGCGCCCGGGCGTGGACTGGAAGTTTTCGTAGTTGAACTGGCCGCTGGTGTTCGGAAGCGGATAATACGTGAGCAGTGCCGCCGCCGTGGGATTCACCGTGATGGGCGTGGAGATGCCAAGCGCGGACAGGTCTCCGCTGCGCTCGGCTGTGGTCGGAACGAGAAATTGTTCGGCAACCGAGGTGGCGCGCCGGTTGCCTTCATAATCGAAGAAAAAGAAAGTCCTGGCGTGGGTTCGATTCCAATCAAGCCCGGGCACTCGCAGCGCCCCGCCGAGCGATCCGCCAAAGGTGTTGAAGCGCTTGGGAGCCTTGCCGTTAAATCCATAAGGGTCGGCGTCCAGCGCGTCATTTTGCAGATACTCGAACAGACTGCCGTGATACTGGTTGGTGCCGCTTTTCGTGGTGAAGGTGACGTCGCCAACCTGGGAAAATTCCGCGCTATTGTTGAACGAGGTTACCTTCACCGCTGAGATTCCTTCCTGCGAGGGATAAGCGTCCTGCAATGCGCCGTTCTGCCGCACGTTCGCCGTGGAGATACCATCGACCGAGAAGTTGACCATGGCAGAACTTGCTCCGCCCAGCGCGACGTTGCCGGAACTATCCTGTTGCACGTTAGGGGCAAGAGCCAATGCGCCCAGCGGACTGGTCGTCGTGGCGCGATTATTCAGGGGAAGTTCGGTGATCTGTTCATTGTCCCGGGAATCGCTCAAGGTGGCGTTTTCCGTGTTGATTTGGTCGGGGGCCGCGCTCACCTCCACCACCGTGGATTGCGCCGCAATCTGTAACGTGATGGGAAGGCGCAACTCCTGGCGCGCCGCCAGGACGACGGAATTGACCACCGCGTCGGCCAGTCCCGGCTGATGGACGGTGATCTGGTAGCGGCCCGCTTTCAGAGTTTCCACGTCAAAATCGCCGGAGTCGGTGGTCGTAGTTTGCCGGTCAAAATTCTCGTCCAGCGAATGAATCGTCACGGTGGCGCCGGCGATCACGGCCCCGGAAGAATCCTGCACAGTGCCGCGAATGCTGCCAAAAGTAGACTGCGCCTGGGCGGGCGAAAGCAGGAAAAGGCCGGCCAGCAAGCAGACGGCCGGAAAATATATTTTGAACACGCGGTAACCCCCGGTTGAGTGGAGCCGATACCGGCGCTCACGCTCAGGTAGAAGTTAGGGCGCGGAGCATAAGAAAGCCGTAAAGAATTCCTATGCAATCTGTGAGGAATACCGGGGTGTGCGATCTACGGGACAAGTTTTTCCGCACAAGTCTTGGCGATACGCGGGTTTGCCCGCTTTTGCATCAGCCGCTACACTAATTGCCTCGGGGTATTTCTATGTTGGTAGTGATGCAGGCGCAGGCCAGCGCGGACCAGGTGCGCGCGGTTTGCCAGAAGATCGAAGAATTAGGCTATCGTCCCCACGCCATGCCGGGAGCGCAACGCACCGCCATCGGGATCACGGGGAACAAGGGCGAGGTCGAAGCGGGGACGCTGGAAGAGATGGCGGGCGTGCAGGAAGTGATCCGCGTCTCGAAGCCATACAAACTGGTCAGTCGTGACACCAAGCCGGATAACACTGTCATTCGTTTTTCCGGTTCGCCGGTTACCATCGGAGGTCGCGACCTGGCCATTATCGCGGGGCCCTGTGGAATCGAGACGCGGGATCAGGCCTTTACCATAGCCGAGCGCGTGGCGCGGACGGGCGCGCAGTTCTTTCGCGGGGGCGCGTACAAGCCCCGCACCTCTCCTTATTCTTTTCAGGGTCTGGGCGAAGAAGCGCTCAAGATCATGGCCGACATTCGCCGCCAATTCGGCCTGCTGATTGTGACCGAGGCGGTGGATTACGAATCGCTCGAACTGGTGGAGGAGTATGCCGACGTAATTCAGATCGGGGCTCGCAACATGCAGAACTTCTCTCTGCTTAAGCGGGTTGGGCGCACCACCCGTCCGGTGCTCTTGAAGCGGGGCATCGCGGCGACGCTGGAAGAGTTCCTCATGGCGGCGGAGTACATCATGAGCGAAGGAAATTACAATATCGTCCTCTGCGAGCGCGGGGTGCGCACTTTCGCGGACCACACGCGCAATACGCTCGACCTCAGCATCGTTCCGGCGGTGCAGCGGTTAAGTCATTTGCCGATTCTGGTCGATCCCAGCCACGGCACGGGCAAACGCAACAAAGTCACGCCGCTTTCGCGGGCAGCGGTAGCGGTGGGGGCGGACGGACTCATCGTCGAGGTGCATCACGATCCCGACCGCGCCCTGTCGGACGGTATGCAGTCGCTGTTCCCCGATCAGTTCGACACGCTGATGGCGCAGGTGCGGCAAATTGCAGCCGTGCTCGGACGCAGTCTGCCGGCGCTGGCTACGGCGGGTTCTGAGGTTTAGGCTGCGAGCTCGTGTACGCCGGAATCTAGAGGCTGGAAATCTGGAGGCTGGAATGAAGATTCTTTGCTCTGCCTTGGTCTTGTGGTCCGCGGCATTCACCGCGGCTGCCCAGACGACACCGGGTACCGCGGTTGCCCGGGTTCCGGAGCGCTCCGGCACAAACGCAACTTCATCCCACCGCGATACCGGACCGGAAGTCGAGGTGCTCAGCAGCACCATGGGAGTGGATTTCGGTCCCTATCTTGCCGCAGTTTCGTCCACCATCCGCAAGAATTGGTCGAGCCGGGTTCCGACGAGGACTTTGCCTGCGGCCAAGCAACGGAGCAAGGTTACCCTCGAGTTCGCGATCGGAAAGTCGGGCGAGTTGGGGAGCGTGGACATCGACGCATCCTCAGGCGACGGAGACCTGGACCGCGCCGCCCTGAACGGCATCATGGCATCGAGTCCGTTTGCGGCTTTGCCGGAACAGTTCCCCGGCGGCTTTATCAAGTTGCGCGTTCATTTTTATTACAATCCCAACCCCGACGCCAAGGCTCCGGCCGCCGCGCCGAAAGCCACGGTTGCGACCAGCGCCAGCCAGCGGATGTGACAGATTCGGAAAATTGACTAGTCTTTTCACTTCAGCGAGGTTGCTCCTTCCGTGAGAAAAGTTTTGCTGCTCGCCGTGGTGTTTCCGCTTGTTGTCGCCGCCGGCTGGTACTACTTTCACGAGCGCGATTTGCCCGCGTACGGGCCCCTGTATCGCGAATACGCTTACATCAGTAATGGTAAGAGCAACACGGTTACGGTAATCGACCTGCGCAGCTACATTACGGTGCGTACCTTGCAGGTGGGAATTGAACCTACCGGTGTTGCCGCCAATCCCCGGCGCAATGAAATTTATGTGGTCAATTCCGGCTCGTCCGACGTCAGCGTGATTGACGCTGAGCGTAACAAAGTCGTGGCCACGATCGGTGTCGATGGACGGCCCTACTTCATCGATGTTTCACCCGACGGGCGGCGGGCTTTCGTGGCGAACTCCGCTTCGGCCACGGTTTCCGTACTGGACCTCGACCGGCGCGTGGTGGCGGCGAGGCTGCGAGTGGGACCGGGTCCGGGGCTGGCGCGCGTTTCTCCCGACGGTTCCACAGTGGTGGTTTCAAACCGGAACGGCAATTCGGTTTCGATCATCGATACGGCGCGGCTGGTGGTGCGTTCGGCGATTAACATCTGCATACATCCCGAGGATATTGTGATTCTCCCGGACTCCAGCAAAGCCTTTGTGTCTTGTTCGGGATCGGGCCAGGTGGCGAGCATCGCTCTCAAGAGGAGGGCCGACAACCAGAATTCCCCTCCCGGATCGACGCAGAACCCACCTCCATATTCCAGTAATGAGAGTCAGGACGACAAACTGCTGGCGCTTCTCGATGTCGGGAAGTCTCCAGTGAGTCTGGCGCTGAAGCCCGATGGCGGAGAGTTAATGGCATTCAACTTCGACGCCGGCACCATCTCTATTATCGAGACCACGGGCAACGAGGTATCGGGCAGTTATCTGATCGGCGACCATCCGGCGCGCGGGGTGATATCGCTGGATAACTCGCGACTTTATGCCGCCAACTATGGCTCGAACAACATCGCGGTGTATGACATCGATCTGGGGAAGGTGATCGCGTATCTCCCGGTGGGGACGCATCCCGAGGGCCTGGCGCTTTCCCAGAATCAGAACTATCTTCTAGTGCTCGATTCCGGCTCGGGAGATTTGGCGGTGATTCAGAAGCGGCAACCGAAAAAGAAATTTGAACCATCGGAATATTCGCTGCTCACTATTATTCCGGTTGGGATGCAGCCCAATCAGATTGTAGTGAAGTCCTTCCTGGCTACGACAATTGGCGATGGTCGCGCCCATTGACTGGGGCTAATGCGCGGCAAGTACCGAGAAGGGCATCCGGTCCGCGATTATTAAAGCAGTCTTAATTTTTGAAGCAAAACTAAAGATACCTTCCGCGCAGTCTTTTGAAAGTGATAATTTCTTGCAGCGGGTTCGCACATACTTATGCAGGCTAACGAATACGATCTGGTGGTGATTGGCAGCGGTCCGGCGGGACAGAAGGGCGCGATTTGCGCGGCCAAGATGCGTAAGAAGGTCGCGATCATCGACCGCCGGCTGACCATGGGAGGAGTATGCGTCCACACCGGGACGATTCCGAGCAAGGTGATGCGGGAGGCGGTGCTCTATTTGAGCGGCCTGCGGCAGCGCACCTTCTACGGCCGCGGCTATGTGGTCAAGGATCGCATCTCGATTGCTGATCTGGTGATGCGGGCGACGGCGGTCATGACGCGCGAAGTGGATGTCATAAAGGCGCAACTGCGGCGAAATTATGTCACCGCGCTCGAAGGTGACGCCCACTTTGTCGATCCCCACACCATCGAAATCGTGACCGAAGACGGAGTGCAGCAGATTCGGGGAGAGAAGATTCTGATCGCTTGCGGCACACGGCCGGCGCACATTGACGGCATTCCGGTCGATGGCAAGCGAATTTTCGACTCCGATCAGGTGCATTGCCTGGACGAGATCCCGAGAGAATTGATTGTGGTCGGTGCGGGGATCATCGGGCTGGAATATGCGTCCATGTTCGCGGCGCTGGGAGTGAAGGTGACGCTGCTCGACCAGCGGCCCACGCTACTCGATTTTGTGGATCGGGAAATTATCGAAAGCCTGTGTTTCCAGTTGCGGCAACTGGGAACGGTCTTCCGGGTCGGCGAAAAAGTGGTTTCGGTGGGCTTCGATGAAGAACGGGACAAAGTGTTCGCCACGCTGGAGAGCGGGAAAAAAGTTCGCGGTCAAGCACTTCTCTATACCATCGGACGGCAGGCCAACAGCGACAAGCTGGGAATTGAAGCGGCGGGAATTACAGCGGAATCGCGCGGCAAGCTGACAGTCAACGAACATTTTCAGACGTCGGTCTCGCACATTTACGCCGCGGGCGATGTGATTGGGTTTCCGGCGCTCGCCAGCACGTCGATGGAGCAGGGGCGCCTGGCGGGCTGCCACATGTTCGGCAAACCCAGCCGTTTGCTGGGAAACCTGATTCCTTACGGCATCTACACCATCCCGGAGATTTCCATGGTCGGCGCCACCGAGGAAGAATTAACCCGCAGCAAGACTCCTTATGAAAGCGGTTTGGCGCGCTATTCGGAACTGGCCAAGGGGCAGATGCTGGGCGACGATCAGGGGCTGCTCAAGATTCTCTTCGATCCCGACACGCTCAAGTTGCTCGGGGTGCACATTATTGGAGATCGGGCGGCGGAAATCGTCCACATCGGTCAGGCTGTGCTGACCATGGGTGCCACCATCGAATATTTCCGCGACACGGTTTTTAACTATCCCACGCTGGCCGAGGCTTACAAGGTCGCGGCGCTGGATGGCTTGAATAAGCTCTAGCCTGCACCACGGCAGCGATTTTCACTACGCCTTTCCAGCTCTGTACCAGCGGCGCATCGCCACCAGCGACCAGATTGCCTCCACCAAGCCAAACGGCCAGGCGCCTTGCAGAAAGCCATAGGCCGAGCCCATCAGACAGGAAACTGCGAAGAGCAGGATGAACCATCGGCTGCGGTTCTCCAGCGCGTAAGTGACCAGCATGGCAGTCACCGCGAACAATCCAAAAATGGTCAGTGGATTCACGCCCTCCATTCTTACAGATTGCGGCCATTTCACGTCTGTTTGCGGTACAATCGCTGGCGATTTCGCCAGGGGGCGTATGAGCTTATCGAAGCGGGCGGTCGCGGAATTCTTTGGAACGTTCTGGCTGGTCTTTGGCGGGTGCGGCGCGGCGGTACTGGACGCGGCATTTCCGCAATTGGGAATCGGATTTCTCGGGGTGGCGCTGGCCTTTGGACTGACGGTCCTGACCATGGCCTTCGCCATCGGGCACATTTCGGGATGCCATCTGAATCCCGCGGTCTCGGCCGGGTTGGTGGTGGGGAGGCGCTTTCCGGCGTCGGAATTCCTGCCCTACGTGGTGGCTCAGGTGCTGGGAGGGATGGCAGGAGCGGGCACGCTCTACTTCATTGCCAGCGGCAGGGAGGGCTTCGAACTGGCTGGTGGTTTTGCCTCGAATGGATATGGAGCGCATTCTCCCGGTCATTATTCTCTGGTGGCTTGTCTGGTGGCGGAAGTCGTGCTGACGTTTTTCTTTCTGATCATCATCATGGGATCGACGGATAAAAGGGGGGTTCCCGCGGGCTTTGCTCCGATCGCCATAGGGCTGGGCTTGACGTTGATCCATTTAATCGGGATTCCGGTAACGAATCTTTCGGTGAATCCGGCGCGCAGCACGGGGCCGGCGGTTTTTGTCGGGGGCTGGGCGATTTCGCAGTTATGGCTGTTCTGGGTGGCGCCGATTGCGGGCGGGGCGCTGGCGGGCGGTTTCTATCACGCCGTTTTCGAGTAGGGATGGTGGAGGGGCCGACGCCGTCCCACGGCGGGGGCGGCCTGCTCTCCGTCCGCATTCGTTCCCATCTAGTTTCCCCGGGTTTCGATTTCCCGACTCGCTTCGAGCGCGATCGCGAGTTGGCCGCTTGCGTTTAAACTCCCGCCAGCTATGAACGAGCCTTCGGAAGTACGGGCTGCTTCGCTGGGGGAAATCGCCCTGGTGTTTCTGAAGCTGGGGACGATTGCGTTTGGGGGGCCGGCGGCGCATCTGGCAATGATGGAAGAAGAATTCGTGCGGCGCCGGCACTGGATTACGCATGCCGAATTTCTGGATCGGCTGGCTACAGCGAATTTAATTCCGGGACCGAGTTCGACCGAGGTTGCAATATTCGTTGGGCAACTGAAAGGCGGCTGGCCCGGGCTGATCGTGGCCGGCGGCTGCTTCATCATCCCTGCGGCCGCGATTGTTTCGGCCCTGGCCTGGGCTTATGTCCGCTTTGGTTCGCTTCCCAAGGTTGAAGGCACGCTCTCGGCGATCAAGCCGGCGGTGGTCGCGATTGTGGTCCACGCGCTGTGGAAACTGGGACGCACCGGCGTGCCAACGGTTTTGCTGGCGGGGATTGCGGCGCTCGCGGCGGCTTTGAATTTGTGGGGAGTCAGCCCGGTGCTGGTGCTGGTGTTTGCCGGGCTGGCAGCGGCTTCGGCGCGGGCGATAAAAACGCGGGCGGCGGGCGCGTTGGGGGTTCCGAAGGCCGCCGCGCTTACGAAGATCTTAGCCGCAGTGCTGCCGACTGTGGCGGCGGGGGCGGCTTTTCCGGTGGGACTGGGCCGGCTGTTTGTGTCCTTCCTGAAAATTGGGTCGGTAGTTTTCGGCAGTGGCTATGTGCTGCTGGCTTTTCTGCGGACGGAGTTTGTGGAGCATCTGCACTGGCTGACGGCAAAGCAATTATTGGACGCGGTCGCGGTCGGACAGTTTACGCCCGGCCCGCTGTTTACGACTGCGACTTTTATTGGGTATGTAGTAGCTGGATGGAGAGGTGCGGTGGTGGCCACGGTTGGAGTCTTTCTACCCGGCTTCTTGCTGGTGGCAGTGAGTGGCCCACTGATTCTGCATCTGCGTCGATCGCCGGTGGCGGGGGCTGCGTTGGACGGGGTAGTCGCAGGCTCCCTGGCGTTGATGGCGGTGGTGGCAATGCAATTGGGGAAGGCGTCGATTGTAGATTGGGGGACGTTCGTCGTCTTTGCCGCGAGTTTCGGGGTTATGCTGCGGTTTCGCGTGAATTCGGCGTGGGTCGTGGCGGGGGCGGCCGTGCTGGGGTGGGTGGCGCGCTGATTGCCTGGCGCGGACGAGTGTCCGCCGATTCGTTAGAGACTGGTCTGGATTGTTTACAGGTTAAAATAGATGGTTCAGCAGTGCAGGACCTGTATGCTGTGCGCCGGCTGAATGTTCTCTCCGGCGAGGCTGCGGAAAAAGTACACCTAATTCTTCGTGGAATCTCTTAACCAGTTCGAAGCGGCGGCGGCGGAAGCAGCCTTAAGCTCGGCCGAACCCTTGCCCAAGCCCGGTTCGTCGGCCGCTCGCGCCGACCGTGCGCGGCCTTCTTCGCCGGTCTATTGGCGGGTGGAGGGAAGCCTCCTCGAACTGACCACCGTCCGTCCGATTGCGTTTTTTACCTGGAACAGCCAGACCTTTATTGCCCGGGCGGTGCGCCGCAGCCTGGTCCTGGTGATGGCGCTGCTGCGGCCGTTTTTATACGCAGTGAACCGGGTGGCCGCCACCCGCATCGTGCATGCCGTGCTGCGCGGAATCACCCGCGATCGGCTCGATCTGCTGGGCGAAGAGGAATTTGAGTACAAGCTGAAGCCACTGCTCAAAGAAGAAGGAGTGCGGCATCTGAAGTCGTTGCAGTCGACGGGTGTGGATGTAGTGCTGGTCAGCCAGGGCCTGGAACACGTGATGCGGCCGCTGGCCCGGCATCTCGGTGTCCGGTGGTTGATTGCCAATCGCCTTGATTTCCGCGACGGCGTGGCCACGGGACGCCTGCTCAGTCCCGTGATCCGGCCGCGGGGGCTGTTTGCGCGCATTCGTGAAGACGGGCCGGACGGGCAACAGAGTCCGGCGCGTTGGGTGCGGGCGCTCGGTTTGCGCGGCCCGAAGGCGCTGCTCTCCGCCATTGTGCCGGCGGTTCGGGTGGAGGCGCCGAGGGTTCGACCCATCGTGTATTTTGACGAGAAACGGTACAGCGCTCCGTTTTCGGTGCGCCAGGCGCTCGGCGGCAAGCATGTGTTGCTGATCGGCGTCACCGGTTTTATTGGCAAGGTATGGCTGGCCAATACGTTGATGGATTTGCCGGAGATCGGGAAACTCTATCTGCTGATCCGCCGCCAGAAGTCGAGTCCGGGGCAGACGCGCTTCGAAAAGATGATTGAGGGATCGCCGGTTTTCGATCCTCTATTTGAAAAGTATGGAGACCGGCTGAGCGCGCTGCTCGCGGAAAAAATCGAGGTGGTGGAGGGCGATGTTTCGCAACCAGGGATGGGGCTGGCGGCAGCGATGTCGGTCCGATTGCTGAAAGATCTGGATCTGATCATCAACAGTTCGGGATTGACGGATTTCAACCCCGATTTGCGCGACGCTCTGGCCGTCAATGTGGATTCCACGCATCACCTGATCGAATTTATCCGCGCCTCTGATCATGCGGCGTTGCTGCATCTTTCCACTTGCTACGTGGCTGGGCAGCGCGACGGACGGGTGAGTGAGCGGGTGCGTCCGAATTACACGCCATTGCACTTGAAGGATTTCGACGCGGAGAAAGAGTGGTATCGCCTGCACGAGTTGGTGGAAGCGGCGGAAGCCCGCGCGGAAGGGCCCGAGGTTACTGAGGAACTGAAGCGCCAGGCCCTGGTAAAGGAACACGCCGCCAAAGGGCTGAGCGGGCACGCACTGGAAAATCAGATCCGCAAGAACCGTGTGCGCTGGCTGAGAAATTATTTGACGGAAGAAGGCACAAGGCGGGCGCGGGAGCTGGGCTGGCCGAACACTTACACTTTCACCAAGAGTCTGGCGGAATCGCTGATCGCGAACCAGATTGGCAGGGATGGCGCGGGGCTGCCGATTGCGATTGTGCGCCCGTCGATCGTCGAGACTTCCGTGGCCAATCCGTTTCGCGGCTGGAACGAGGGCATCAATACTTCGGCGTCGCTCTCTTATCTGTTGGGCACAAGCTTCCGGCAACTGCCGTCGAACGAACGCAAACGTCTGGACATTATTCCGGTGGACGCGGTGTGCGCGGGCATGACCCTGATCGGGGCGGCGCTGGTGGAGCGGCGGCACGATCCCTTGTATCAACTGGCGACTTCGGTCACCAACCCGTGTGACATGGGGCGATCGATCGAGTTGACCACGCTCGGGCACCGCCGGCATTACCGCGCGCAGGAGGGCCTGGAATACTGGCTCCGGCTGCGCATGGACGCGATCCCCGTTTCTAAAGAGCGCTACAACCGCATGTCGGCGCCGGCGCAGCGCATGATTGTGCAATCGATTCAGCGGGTGATGTCGCCGCTGCCATCGGCCATGAAAAAGCCCTTGGCAAAAACCGAGCGCAATCTGGAGCGCGTGGAAAAATTGGTGGGGCTTTTTGAACCGTTTATTCTGCACAACGAGCATGATTTTGTGGCGGACAACGTGGAAAAACTGTCGCAGGCGCTGTCCCCTGGCGAGAAAGAAATTTTCGGTTACGACACGGCAAGCCTCGACTGGTGGGAGTATTGGATCGATATCCACATTCCAGCGTTGCGGCGCTGGACTTATCCGCTGATCGAGGGGCGCCCGCTGGAGACGCGTGCGCCGCGCGAACTGCATCCGCCACCTTCTTCGACCAAGACGAGCGCCGCGACCACGCGCGAAAACAATACGACTGTAAAAACGGGGACGGACGGAGCAACGTGGCAATTTTCCTGACCGGCAGCACCGGTTACATCGGCGCGCACGTGGCCGCCAACCTGCTCGAAAAGCACGACGCCACTTTGAGCCTTCTGGTGCGCGGACGCGACGCGCGGGACGCCGAGTTGCGCTTATGGAATGCCCTGCAGTTGCACATGCCATTCCCGGCATTTTTCGAATACCTTCAGACCAAGATACGGATTTATCGCGGCGACATTACGCTCCCGCTGCTCGGCCTGGAGAAGAGCGATTACGATCGACTGGTACACTCCACCGATTCCGTGATTCACTGCGCCGCATCCCTAAACCGGAAGTCGGAAAAAAGCTGTTTGAACGTGAACTTGCGCGGCACCCTCGAAGTGCTCCAGATGGCTCGCCAGGCGCAGTATTATCACGGGCTGCAACGGTTTTCCAATGTCAGCACGGTGGCGGTGGCAGGGAAGCGCAGCCACGAAATTGTCGCCGAAGATCACTCCATTGAGTGGGACCGTTCGGATTACGATCCCTATGCGCGAACCAAGAAGTTCTGCGAACACATGGTGCGGGAACTGCTGCCCGATGTGCCGCTGACAATTTTCCGTCCCAGCATCGTGCTGGGAGACAGCCGTTATCCCCAGACCACGCAGTTCGATATGGTGCGGTCATTCGTTTTTCTGGCGGGCTTGCCGGTGCTGCCGTTTCGTCCCCGCGACCAGATCGACATCGTCAACGTGGATTTCGTGGCCGATGCCATTTCAACTTTGCATATGAAGGCGAATCCAGCGCACGATACTTATCATCTTTCTTCCGGTAACGACTCGCAGACTTTTCGCCAGTTGACGACGTCGCTGGCGGCGGCGCGGGAGAAGCGCCCGCCGGCATTTTTGCCGATTCTCGAAGGCCCGTTCGGGTCCGCGGTAAACATGCTGGCCAAGCGCCATGGTGCGGTGGGACACGGGGCGGCGCTGATGAAGGTTTTTGTGCCCTATCTCACATGGAACACGGTGTTCGATAACCAGCGGGTCACAACCGAGTTGGGACGGAAACCAGTGCCTTTTTCGCAGTACAGTTTTCCGCTTCTCAAGTTCAGTCGCGACCACAATTTTGCCTATCCCTATCAAGCCTGGCCGGAGAACACACGGGCGGGGAGGGCGGCATCATGATGGATTTGTTTCTGGAAGCCTGGGTGTCGGGCATCATCGAGGGCAAGAAAATTCAATGGATGATGGGTAAGGGCGAGCCCTGGCAGCCGGGTGAGAAGCTGAAGCTGCTGTTTGCAGGATATAACGGCACGCGCAATACCGGCTCGGATGTACGTGTGGAAGAGATGCTGCGGCAAATTCGCCGGATTCTGGGGCCGGAGAATGTCAACCTCAGCATGATGACCTTCAACTTCGACCGCTCGCGCGGCTATTTCGAAGGCACCTCGCAGGTGCGTCTGCCTGACATTTTCCCTCCATTTCTGGCGAATGAAGTGCCGAAACATCATGGCGTGGTGGCCTGCGAAGGTTCGATGTTCAAATCGAAATTTGCCAATGCGCTGGCCACCATGATGATCGGGTCGCTGGGCATTGCCGCCGCGGAGAATAAATTGTCGGTGGGTTACGGCGCGGAGGCGGGACAGATGGATCCGCTGGTGGCGAAAATGTGCGCCCGCTACTGCCGGAACTCCCTGGTGATTACGCGCAATAACGAATCGCGCACTATTTTGCGCGAGCTCGGCGTGCCCACCGAACTGGGTACCGATACGGCCTGGACGTTTGAACCCCTGGGCGCGGAGTATGGACAGAAGGAACTGCGCGACGTCGGTTGGGATGGTGAAACGCCGGTTCTGGTGGTGTGCCCCATCAATCCGTTTGAGTGGCCGGTAAAGGCGTCGGTGGCGAAGGCCGCGCTGCACAGCCTGACCGGGGCTTATAAGGAGAGCCATTACCGCGGACCTTATTTTCACAACGCGGGGCCGGCGGCGGACCGCGCCTATGAGCACTACTTGAGTTCGATTGCCGGAGCGGTCGCAGCCTTCCGGGGCAAGAAAAAGGTGTTCGTCATCCTGGCCGCCACCGAGCGCATGGATGCGCGGCCCTGCCGGCGCATCTCGGAGAAGCTGGGCGGAGTGCCGGTGCTCACTTCGGACGATTACAACATGTACGAACTTGTAAGTATCCTGCGGGCCTGCCGCATGATGGTGTCCTCGCGCTATCACGGCATCGTGACTTCCATGCCGGCGCTGGTGGCGTCGGCGGGCATCACCATGGATGAACGAATCAGAAATCTGATGAATGAGCGCGGGCACCCGGAGTTGCTGATGAATGTGGACGATCCGGATCTGGAGTCGCGTACCCTCGCGGCGCTTGAAATTCTGGAGCGCGATAGCGAACGGATTGCCGACGGCATCGGGCGAACCGTAGTCCGTAATTTGAAATTGATGGCGCGCATGGGCGTCTATTTCGAAGAAGAAGTGCAACGGCGTTATCCCGAGTTCCCGACGCGACGCGGGGAATGGAGCTGGGAGGACTATTTGCCGCCGATGAGCGAGGGCCTGCGGAGTCTGGTGGCGGCCTACGGCTAAGCTTTTTGTCGAATTTTTTTCTGACTATGCAGTTTCTCGAACAAATTTTCGCCAGTCTTGAGAACAGCGGCGATGCCGCTGTGTTGCAGGAATTGCGCGAAAGGCAGACGGTCCACTTAACCGCGCGGGAATTACTTGCTCAAGTAGCGCAGGCGCGGGCGTATCTTGCGGCGCTTGAAGCTGCGGAAGGGCGACCGGTGCGCGCTGTTGGGGCACAATTCCACTGCCTGGATCGCCATGGATCTGGCCATAATGGCGGAAGGCCTGACGGTGGTGCCGCTCTATGCGCGCCAGGCGCCGGAGGAACTGGTGGCCATGATGCAGGACTGCTGGCCAGCGGCTAATCTGCCTGTGGCGAACCGGCATTGGCCGATGCCATCGTCGCGGTGTGGCCCGAAGCGCCGTTGCATTTTTGCTTTGACGATGTTTTCACCGCAGCGGGCGAAGGCGACGGTGAAGTAGCTCCGTCGCTGGCGAAGGAAGATGTGGTCACCATCATCTACACCTCCGGCACTTCCGGCGAGGCCAAGGGCGTGATGCTGAACCGGGAACGTCGGCCACATGCTTGGGCTGCACGTCGGGCCGCCTGGATCAGCTGATGCATCCGCTGATCGATGGCGGGATGAAGAAGCATCCCGCGCAGGACGCGGTTTTTCACTATCTTCCTTTTTGTTTTGCCGGTTCCTGGATATGATGCTCACGTGCCTGTTGCGAGGCAGCAAGCTTACTTTGAATGCCGATCTCAGTAAGATTGCCTCGGAGATGCGACTGGTGGCGCCGGATTACTTCCTGAATGTTCCCGCGCTTCTCGAACGCATGCGCAAAGCCGTAGACGAGCAACTCTGGAAAACGGGAGGGCTAGTGTTGAAGATCTACACCCGGGCCAAAGGCGCGTGGGTGCGGCGGCAGGAAGGCAAAAGCGGCGCCGGTGACGAACTTTGGCTGGGGCTGGCGAAGCGGCTGGTTTTTCCGACGATCCGAAAGAAGATGATCGGCAGTAAACTTCGCGCCTTGATCTGCGGGTCGGCGCCGCTGAATCTGGAAACGCAGCTCTTATTTCATGATGCTCGGCATTCCGGTGTTGCAAGTCTACGGACTGACGGAGACGACGGCAATCTGCACCATGGATGATCCCGACGGCATGGTGGTCCCGGGGCGCGCCGGACCGGCGATTGCGGGAGTCGAGATGAAGCTGGCGGAGAACGATGAAATCGTGGTCCGTGGACCCAATATTTTCCCGGGATACTGGAATCGTCCGGAGGAGACGGCCAAAGTATTGCGCGACGGCTGGTTTCACACCGGCGATCAGGGCGAGGTGGACGCGAACGGCAACTGGAGGATTGTCGGCCGCATCAAGAACCTGATTATTCTGGGATCGGGACATAACATTGGGCCGGAGCCCATCGAAGATAAGATTCTCCAGGAACTACCCGGCGCGAGCCAGGTGGTTGTAGTGGGCAATGGTCGTGGCTATCTGACGGCTCTGTTGACGGGAAAAGTAATCGAGGAGCAGGCACAGGCGGCGCTGGATAAGGTGAATGCGAGCCTTCCGCATTACAAACAGGTGCGGGCATTTCACCTGGTGGAGGAGCCGTTGACCATCGAGAGCGGCCTGCTGACGGCGAATGGAAAGTTGAAACGCGACGTGATTGCGCAGCGTTTTCAGGCCGAAATCGAAGCTATGTATGGGGCAGGGAAGGGCTTTTCCGCGACAAATCCGTCCGCGACGAGTCCGGCGGCCGATCTGGCGGCGAAGTCGGCATGAGGGAGTTCAAGGGGCAAACGCTTTCCTGGCGGATCGTCGAGGGCGCGATCGAACTGGCCTTGCATCGCGAACCGTGTAATGAGATTGGATCGCTAACGCTGGAAGAGTTGGAGAAATTCGCGGCCGCGCTGCCCGGGCTGACGAGCGAGTCTCACGCCTTGATTTTGTATTCCCGGCAGAAGGCGGGATTTTCCGCGGGCGCGGATTTGCGGGAGCTGTTTCAACGCGGGCAGGCGATGGAGAAAATCGCGGCCCGGCGCGGCGTGCGGGACTTTCTCGAGCGTATTCATGCGGTGATGAATGCCATCGATGCGGCTCCGCTGACCACGATTGCGGCGGTACACGGCGTCACCTTCGGCGGCGGATTCGAGCTGGCGCTGGTTTGCGACATGATTATCGCCGACAGCATGGCGCGCTTTTGCTTTCCCGAGCTGCGCCTGGGCTTGATTCCAGGATTTGGTGGGATTCCGCGCCTGAAGCGCGATCTGGGAAATGCGGTGGTGCGGGATCTGCTGCTCACGGGCCGCAGTTTCAATGCCATGAAAGCGCAGCAGATTGGGCTGGTCAGCCAGATCGCCGCGCGAAGGCGAAGCCTTGCGAGTGGCGCGTGCAACCGCCAGCCAGGCGGGGAAATTTGACCGTCAGGCGACCGCGGCGGCGAAGGCTTTCATCAAGCCAATTCCATATGAGGAGTTGAAGCGTGAAATCGATATTTTCTGCGACCTCTATTCCCGTCCCGCCGTCGAAGAAGGGTTGCGGAAGTTCGTGGAGAATGAGGGGGCGCAGCCGTACCTGCCCTGAATTGTTATTTGTCTGAGTAACCACGCAACATTGAAGGAACTTCACGAAGAACTCACTCATGCCAGCGCCCACAATCGATCACACACTCGATGAAATTCTGAATCTTGCGGCGACCCACTTTAAGGTGCCGCGGGAAAAGCTCACGCCGGACGACGATTTTTTCAAGACGCTGGGCATCGACAGCTTGCAGGCGCTCGATTTGCTCACGCGGCTGGAGCATCACTTCAGCGTCGAGCTGCCGGATTACGAATTGCAGGGAGTCTCCGATTTCCGTACGCTGGCGGATCGGATACAGGCGCGCCTGTAAGAACCAGCGTGGCAGGTCACGTTCGTTCCGAAAGTGGTCCTGCGGGTCTCCAGCTGAAGATAGGAAACGCTCCAGTCATCACTTTCACGATCTGTCGCAAGAGGTAAGACGATTGGCTCCGGCAGACTGCAAACTGATAATGATATCGATTTTCCATAATGCTTGACTCCGACAATACACCTGCCTCGGTGCGGCGCTCCGGGATGCGCTGGAGCGCTGGCCCAACGAAACTTGCCTGATCGAGTCCGATCGCGACCGAGAGAAGACTCGCCTGACCTATTCCGATTTCAGGGAGATGGCGCGTCCCTTCTGCCGCGCGCTTGGAAGACGCCGACTTCAAAGCCCGGCGATCGGGCCGCGATCATCATGACCAATCAGTCGAAGTGGCTGATTTCCGCCTACGCGATCTTTCTTTTGCGGCGGCGTGCTGGTTCCGCTGGATTACAAACTGACTGCGGCTGAACATCTGCAACTGCTGGCGCATTCCAAGGCGAAATTCCTGGTCGTCGAATACTATCTGTGGCGCGCCATCACCCGTCGCCGGAGTTCCCGAAACACAAGGTGAAACTCGTGCTGGTGACGGAGGCGCCCGCCGGGCGCGGATTTGCGCGGCGCATTCCGCTGGGAGGAATTTCGCCGCAAAGGCGATCCCGACTTGGTTTCGCGGCAGCGCGAGGATGTGGCTTGCATCGTTTATTCCTCGGGCACGGGCGGCCGACCCAAGGGGTGCGTGCTTACCCACGATAATTATCTGGAGCAGTGCAAGGCGCTGACCGCGTGGTATCCCTTCTGGCCGGGGGTGCGCTATCTGAGTATTCTGCCCACCAATCACGCCATTGATTTCATGGTCGGATTTATCGGGCCGTTCGTCTGCGGAGCATGCGTGGTGCATCTGCGCACACTGCGGCCGGAGTTTGTGCGCGATGCCTTTGTCCGGTATCGGATCACTTACGTGAGCCTGGTGCCGATGGTGCTGAAGAATCTGGAGCGGGGGCTGCGCGCCAAGTTTGACGAACTGCCAAGCCGGGAAAGCGATGCGTGCTGGACCGGTTGATCGGCGCTGAACAAGATGCTTGACGCGGAGGCGCCCGCGACGTGGCGCTAGCCGGCGACTGTTGCCGCAGGTGCACAAGGCATTTGGTGGCGAATTGCGGGCGCTGATCACGGGCGGCGCATTCATGGACCCTTCGACCTTGCAGTTTTTCTACGATCTGGGAATTCCGGTGACGTGAATGGCTATGGGCTGACCGAAGCCTGCACCGCGCTGACGCTCAACGATCTGAAGCCTTTTCGCGCCGACACCGTGGGCAAGCCGCTGCCGGGAACTGAACTGCGCATACTGAATCCGGACTGCGACGGCATCGGCGAAGTCGCGGTGCGGAGCAGGACCGTGATGTCGCATTATCTGGACGATCCCGAACTGACCGCGCAAACCATCGTGGAAGGCTGGCTGCTGACCGGAGATCAGGGCCGCTTCGAGCGAGCACGGTCATCTGCAGCTTTTCGGCCGCAAGAAAAACATGATCGTCACCGAGGGCGGCAAGAATATTTATCCCGAGGATATCGAAGCTGGTGTTCGATGGGCTGCCGGTGAAGGAATATTGCATTTTCGCGGCGAACTATCATCTGGCCGCAGAAGACGCTGGGTCAGGAAATGCTGGTGCTGGTGTTGCGGCTGGAGCAGAATCAGCAGATTGATGAGGGGCTGGCGCAGGATCTGGTGGCGCGGAACCGGCGCTTGCCGGACTTTAAGCGGGTAGGCGGTTATCTGCTCTGGCAGCAAGATTTTCCGCGGACGGCCTCGCTGAAGATCAAGCGCGGCGAATTGGCGGCGCAGATTGCGGCATCCACGGCTCGGGACGCGGTCGTGGAAATGTAACGAATAGCAATTGGGGCTTGTCTCATCCTTACAAACCCGGCAACGAATTGTCCGTAATTAGCGCCGGAGTCTGGCGTCTCACGTTTGGCATGTGGCACCTGAACCGTGAAAGAAAGTTTCCTGGCAATCGTCAATCCGGCGGCTGGAGGTGGGCGATGCGGCGAACGCGTCGGCGCGGCGCTCGACCGTCTGCGGTCGGCGGGCATCCCGCTCGAGACTGCGAGCACCCACGCGGCGGGCGAGGCCACGCAGATTGCCCGCGCGGCGTACGCGGATGGCTTCCGCAAATTTCTGGCGGTAGGCGGCGATGGAACTTCGTATGAGATCGTCAACGGTCTGTTTCCGGAATGCGCTGCGGCCGCAGGCGATGACATTCCCACGCTAGGTTTCCTTCCCCTGGGCACGGGGAACTCTTTTCTGCGTGATTTCGAAGACTTGGCTTCCGGCAGAAGCGGTTTGGAGCATGCGATTCTGGCGCTGGAAGCGCGGCGTTCCCGGGCCTGCGATGTTTTGCGGCTTACCCATGAAGATGGGGTGATTCACTTTACCAACCTGCTCAGCGTGGGATTTGCGGCGGATGTGGCGGCGCTGCGGCATCGGCGATTTCAGCGGCTGGGACAGTTTGGCTACCTCCTGTCCATTTTTCTATGCCTCGCCCGACTCAAGCGGCGGCCGTTTCCCGTGCTATTCGACGATCAGCATGACTTCGATGCGCGGCCCTGTTTGTTCCTCACTTTTAACAACAGCAAGTTCACCGGGGGGACCATGATGATCGCTCCCGATGCGGTGACCGATGACGGGTTGATCGAGTATGTTCGCTGGGGACCGATTGGGCGGGTTGGCCTGATCCGAAATTTGAACACGCTCTATGACGGCACGCACACGCGGCATCCTCTGGCGGAGCGGCACGCGGTGCGGCGGGTTGAATTTCAGTTAGAGGGCGCGGCGGACGTGATGGTGGACGGTGAAGTGCTGACCTTGCAGTGCCAAACAATCGAGGTTTTGCCCTCGGCCTTACGGGTGGCGGTGTGAGTGCGATGTTGGACTCGTGATATAAAAATCGCATGTCGCAGGAACGAAGAACAACGGCGCGAAGAGAAACTGGGGATAAAGCCCGCAGGGCGGGACTGGGGGCGCACCGCTATTTATGCCGCGTTGATCGTGGCCGGGTTCGGGCTGGCTTATTTTCTGGGGAATCTCTCGCAGCATAAGCACGACCGGTTCGCGCGCTGTCTCAAAGATCGGGGTGTGGTCATGTATGGCGCCTACTGGTGTCCGCATTGCCAGGATCAGAAAACAGAGTTTGGTTTGTCGTTCGAGTACGCTCCCTACATCGAATGCGGCATTGAAGGCGATACGCATGGCGTGGCAAAGGCTTGCAAAGACGCCGGAATCGCGCACTATCCCACCTGGCAGTTTCCTCCGACGGGGGAGCGCGTCGAACGCGTTCTTTCGCTCGAGCAGTTGAGCGACCGGACGGGATGCCCGCTGCCGTGAGCGTTATGACAGGTCGCCTGATGACTGCGATCGCCATTCTCGCGCTGGGCGGGATCGTACTGTCAACCGTGTCGCTGGAGCGCCACTACGCGACCTCGAAGACGGAGTATTGCGACATCGGAGAAATGCTGAATTGCGATATCGTCAATCGCAGTCAGTATTCGGCGATCTTCGGAATACCCGTAGCATTGATTGGGATGCTGGGGTACGGCAGCCTGGCGGGTTTGGCGACGCTCTATCGCGGTCGGCGGGAGACGCCTGGGCTGCTTTTCGGCGGCGCGGCTACGGGTCTGGCTTTTGCCTTATACCTCACCTACATTGAAGCGCGAGTGCTGGGAGTGTATTGCATCTTGTGTCTGAGTTCGCTGGCGGTGATCGCGAGCACGGCGATTCTGGCGGCGGTGGTGTGGCGGAAACGCAGCGCGATACCTTGAGAACTCAGGGCAAGTAGGATAAGCAGAGGATAGCCAAACCGCGCGCCATATTAAGAATTGGAACCGATTCACTCCGTCACCGATGTCCTCATCTCGTCCCACCACTCGAAAACAGCCAGCCGGCAGGGCTTCCACCCCGGTGGCGGCGCCGAGCGCCGGGGGAAATCTCTGGCTGCACGAGATCGAAAGCCGGGTGTTCGGTAACACGCGCCTGTTGCGGGTTTGGCTGCCTCCCGACTATGACGGATGGGGCGCGGTTCGCTATCCGGTTTTTTATTTGAACGATGGTCAGAATTTGTTCGATCCGGCAACCGCTTTTGCGGGAGTGCATTGGCGGGTGGGGGAGACGGCGGCGCGGCTGATCGGCGAAGGGAAGATTCGGCCCTTGATTATCGTGGGCATCGATAACACCCGCAGCCGCGCTCGTGAGTACGTTCCCTATAAATCGCAAGATCCGAAAGTCTTGTATGCCCGGGGAAAATGCTATCCGGAATTCCTGCGGCGCGAGGTCATGCCGCTGATGGCGGAGCGCTATCCAGTGTTGCAGGGGCCGGAGAATACGGCGCTGGGCGGGTCCTCGCTGGGCGGGTTGATTACGCTCTACACGCAACTGGCGGCGCCGGGCGTGTTTGGCCGGTTGCTGATCGAAAGCCCGTCGTTGTTCGTGGCCAATGGGAAAATTGTGGAAGAGTGCCGCCACGCCCGCAGTTGGCCGCAGCGCATTTATCTTGGAATGGGAACGCGCGAGGTGGGAGACGCCGAAAAGGACGCGAGGATTGTCTCGGGCGTGCGCGAACTGGAAGGAATTCTCCGCGGCGCGGGCCTCGACGAACATCGTCTAAGGGTTCGGATCGCGGAAGGCGCCGAACACAACGAAGCTTCCTGGGCGTCGCGTTTCCCGGAGGCTCTGGAGTTTCTTTTTTCGGAGGATGGTGCGTAGGAAGTTGCGGCGAGCTGTTAGCGGTTAGCTCTCAGGTCTTAGCTGTTGGCTCTTAAGAGTGCCTGGGAGGTGAGGGAATGCGGCGTGAACAAACACCGCTCCGCACCCTCCTAAAACCTATGACCTAATACCTAAAACCTAGCGGGTGATGGCGCCGCAGGCGATACGGTCACCGGCGTTGCCGGCGGGATCGGTTTTCTGGTCGTCGGCCTTGGCGTGGATCACGAGCGCGGTGCCGCCATTGCTATATAGCGAATGGCTATCGCTTCCCAGGGTGACGTCCTTGTCGTCGATCTTGAAGTGGGCTTTGCCGTCCGCCGCCACGGTGAAGTTGGGATTATCGCCGGCGTGGTGGCCTTCGGGATTGTCGAGTCCGTGTTTCTTGCCATCGGGATTGAAATGCGGGCCGGCCGATTTGAAGTCGGGCGCATCGCACTTGGCGTTTTGATGGAAGTGGATGGCGTGTTCGCCGGGCGGCAGACTGTCGATGTTGACTTCCAGGGCGATTCCCTGCGCCTTTTCCGACAGGATGGCGGAGCCTACGATTTTGCCTTGCGCATCCTTTAGCTGCACCAGAATTTTGGCGGGGCTGGCGAATGCGAGGGCGACCACAACCAGGGCCGCGAAAAATATCAACGCTGGGGGCAACAGTCGAGTGATTTTCATGCCGATACTCATAGCAAGAATTATAGCGAAAATCGGGGATGAGAAGATTTTCCCCAGGGCCGAACGCCCGATACATTCTTCGGGTTCGGGCGCACAAACGCGGTTGGCACGGAATGCGGGGCAATGGGACAATAGAGGGATGCAAAGATCTTTCACTACAGCGACTACAGCTCTATTATTGGCCACGGCATTTCTGCTGGCGGAAGATGGCTACGCCCAGCAGACTCCGGCAAGCAGTCCGGCGGCTACGACTCCAGCGGCTCCGGCAGCCACAACCCCCAAGGCGGCGGCGAAAAAGCCAGCGACGGCGACGAAAAGCGCAGCCGCTCCCGCGCCGCTCACCACGCGAAAACAGAAGTTCAGTTACGCGCTCGGCATGAACATCGGGACCGGACTTGGGATGAACCTGAAGAAGCAAACGGTGGAGTTCGATCCGGCTCTAGTAGCGCAGGGCGTCAAGGATGCGCTGCTGGGAGGCAAGACGCGCCTGACGGAGGAGCAAGCGAAGGCGGTGTTAACCGAGGTTCAGAACGAAGTTAGAAAACAGCAACAGGAAAAAGCGGCGGCGGCGAGCGCCTCCAACAAGAAGGAAGGCGAAGCCTTCCTGGCGGCGAACAAGAGTAAGGAAGGCGTCGTTACCCTGCCCAGCGGATTGCAATACAAGATTCTGACCGCGGGCACCGGGCCGAAGCCGACGGCGAGCGACACGGTGGTGTGCAACTATCGCGGGACGCTCATTAACGGCACGGAGTTTGACAGCTCCTACAAACGAGGACAACCGGCAACCTTCGGCGTCGGCCAGGTCATCAAGGGCTGGACGGAAGCGTTGCAGCTCATGCCGACGGGATCGAAGTGGCAGCTCTTCATTCCATCGAGCCTGGCCTATGGCGACCGGGGAGCGGGGGCGGAGATTGGTCCGGATGCGACGTTGATCTTTGAAGTGGAGCTGATTTCAATACAGCCAAAAGAGAGCAAGGACGAGAAGAAGGACGACAAGAAAGAAGAGAAGAAATAGGCGATCCGAGAGCCGGGCCGGACGCCCGGCTCCGGGGCGCTGTGATGATCGGGCCAAAATTTTTTTATTTCTGTCTCTTTGTTATCAATGATTTAGATGGGCAATAATAGACTTGGATTACCCAAATACGAGCCTTCCCGCTGATAATAAAATAGGGGATGGGTGTATCACTTGATAAACCAGAGCCAGAATTAAGGGTCGATTCTCGCCCTGCGCTCCATTTCAACCAAGACGACATTCTCCAGAGAATTCACCACATTGGAAACGGCTATCGAAAAGGACCAGAGCATGTCGCGTATATCCGCGAATTGGAACGTTGGCCCTTCGTCGAACAGTACAGAGAAGGCCACGTTTCCCTTCTCCTTGAGGTGGCAACCGAGAGGAATTGGAATGTAGTAGGGAGGCTTCTCGGATGTTCCCCATGTGCCACCCTTCGTCACTTCCCCTCGCTCATTTTCCACCTCAATGCCGTGAATGGAAGCGTATTCGATGACAGGCAACAAAAGGCGGTGTTTGTCATCGATGTCCAAGGTGTGAATCGGCCATATGGAAGCATTCCCTCCGTCGTAGGGCTTTATCTGGTCCAGAATAAGATCGAAAAGAACCGGAGCGGTGCTATCTATTTTAATCCCGCGAAGCGCCAAGCTTCAACCTTATCTCGTACAGGACGGATGGGGAATTTGGTTTGACCGTTGATGCTTGCCGGGGAGAGTTGGGTTAAGACAGACATCCATGCGTGATCGAGAGCGCAATGGAGATTGTGGATAGCATCTCCGAGCATCAAGGCAATATCGTTGATGATTTTATCTCAATCAAGAAGATCGTGCTTCAACACTTCATTGCCACCGTTCGGATTGATTTCAACGGTAGCAATGGCGTGATTTGGCAGCGTGGAGACAATCAATTCCACTTCGGCGATATGTTGCTTGGCCCGGTCTATTTTCAGGCGCGAACTGAAGAAAGAATGATCCGAACATGATGGAAGAAACTACGCTTTCAATCGTTGAATTAGCTCGTCTAGCCGCCGAAGAGTATCACGATTTTGTGGAGAAAGAACTTCATGACCTGCGTATGTTGTTTTCTCCCACTCGACGCGATACTTCTCCCAATAATTCTCTTGCTGCAAAATTGACCGAGCCGTCGCAATCAGAGCATTGTCCACGCTAACGGCACGCCGACTTTCGTCGCGCAAGAATTTCGCAGATAGAGGCGAGTACTTGCTTCGTTTCGCTGTCCATTGAATCCTACCTTGTGGCGTCGTCAATGCGCCTGATGCACTCTGGCTGTCTGTCCAGCGGGGCATGAGAGTCGCACACCGCCGAATTTACTGAAGAACGGATCGGGCACGAGGTTGCCATTTGAGTCGTAGCAATCTACAGCTACCGCATGGATCTGCTGAGGGTTGGGCTTTTCAGCGGTGCCCCGACCGAATGCGAAACCCAACAAAAATCCAAGCCCAAGCAGAAGCAGCCGATGCAACATGAGTTTCATAGCGCCGCGAATTATACGCCGCATGCGCTATGATGAGCGCATGAAGGCCAAACTCGATCCGACGACCACGCCAGAGCAAAAGATCGAACGCTTCCAGAGCGCACTTCGCCGCGTGCTTAGCAGTATCGAAGGATGATCTAAACCAGAGGCTTGCGGAAGACAGAGAAGATACGCCGCCAGAAAAAACAGAAACCCGGCCCTAAGCCGGGTTCTGCCGTTTCGGGCCGCGCTTGCCGATACCGTAAGTCTTAGAACGGTATTTCCTCGTTCTTACCTGTGAGTTCGGCGAAGGTGAGCCGCTTGTCCAGCAACCTGCGAGAGCGCCAGCAAGAAAGCGGTCGGAGTCGTTTCAAAGGGTTGTCTTTCGTGGCGCGATTGTTGTAGCGGAACAATTGCTCATCAACGTAGCGCTCAAGGTGGAATGGCTCGACGGCAAACGTAAGTGCCTTTGAGATTCCGTTTCAGCAAACTCCAGAAGTTTTCAAGCCCGTTCGTATGGACCTGTCCGCGCACATATTCTTCGGCGTGGTTCACGGTTTCGTGAACGTAGTCGTCTGAGCAGATTGTCATAGGCTACCGCATCATCGGTGTAGACCTTGGAGCCATAATTCACATTCTGCAGAATTTCATTCTGTAACGTCTCGCGCTTGATGTTCGGAACAACCTTCGCACGAACCTTGCGCGTATCCCGATCTAAGGATCCCATGCACGACCGCTTTGCCAGTAGCGCCGCCAGTGTGATCCACTTTGCACGCAGCGAAAGCGTTCACGCGCCGATCACGGTGCATGTTCTTGAGCTTTCCGCCGACGAAAGTTTCATCGACTTCCACGCCTCCGCTTTCAGTGCCGCCGAGTCTTGGTTCGCAGTGTTGGCCGTCTTGAGGACGAGCTCGGAGACGGTGGAGCATGAACCAAGCGGTTTTCTGGGAGACGCCCAAGGTCGCGGTGCAATTTCGTAAGAGGAAATACCGTTCTTGCAGTTAACCAGCATCCACAGCGCCGGGAGCCACTTCGGCAGCGAGATCGGGGAATCCTCGAAGATCGTTCAACCTTGACGGAGAACTGACTCCGGCAGTCGCGGCACTTCCACCGCTTCGCGAGTCTTGAGGTAGTAAGGGTTCTTGCGTCATCGCCAAGCACTCAGGGCAATGCGGCGCCATCGGGCCAGCGCATGCAGGCTACGGCATCAATGCAGGTCTGTTCGTCGCTAGAAGTACTGAATCGCTTCCTGTAAGTGTTTTTGTGGCTGTCCATGGACAAACAGATATCAAATTGGCGTGGGTAAGTCAAGTGTAATTATTACCTTTAGATGAAAATTCCCGCTAAATCTTTGAATTATTTGGGCTAGAATGCAAAATATTGATAAATAAGGACTTCGGTTCTTATTTTCGTGATTTCGGGCTGGTGGGGAGCCCGATTTGGTTCGACTTTTCCCGAACGGGGAAGTGCCGTTTTCGCTTATAAAGAAGAGGTCGGGGATCGCTTCCCGGCCTCTTTTATTTTCTTTGCCCCTTAGTTCTATTCTATCAAACCGCAGGAGGGTGTACCGCCACGTTTTCGCGATTTATTTTCCGTGGCCGGTCATGGAGTTACAGGGAAAAGCGCCAAAATGGGGCTTGACAACAATTTGGCTTTTTGCCGCGCCGGATTCCCGGGAAGGCCTGGGTCGTGGTGAGGGGTTGTGCGAACAGGGGCGGACCCAACGGGCCCGCCCCTGCTTGCATTGTTTGGTAACGACGTTGTTCGATAAACGATTAGTCCGCCGCCTTGCTGCCTGCGGCTTCATCCCAGATGCGGTTGCCGTGGGTTTCCTTGAGCAGCAGGCTGCCGACCACGAAGGTGACTCCGGCCACGATCATGGGGTAATAGAGTCCGGCATAAATATTGCCGGTTTCCGCCACGACTGAAAGGCCGATCAGGGGCAACAATCCGCCGAACACGCCGTTGCCTATGTGGTAAGGCAGAGACAGCGACGTGTAACGAATTTTGGCAGGGAAGGCCTCGATCAGGTAAGCGGCGATGGGGCCGTAGACCAGGCACACATAGATCACCTGGATCCAGATCAGGAGCACGAGCATCTGCAGAAATCCGGATTGGGAGCTTCCTTGGTGCGGGAACCAGCGCCCCGGTTGCGTCGGTGGTCAGCGCCGTCAGTGCGATCGCGCCGGTGACTTTGTTGCGGGTGGATTTGACGGTGACCACGTTATTGCCGGCGGCGTGCTCCATGGCCTTATAGATGGGTATGTAGGTCAGGACGCCGAGCAGGCACCCTGCCATCATCAGCTTCTTACGACCGATGCGGTCAGAGAGCGCTCCGACCACGGTGAAGAACGGCATGCCGAAGAGCAGGGCGACCGCGACCATGATGTTCGCCGTCTTGACGTTTACTTTCAGAATGGTCTGCATGTAGAACAACGCGTAGAACTGTCCGGTATACCAGACCACGCCCTGGCCGGCGGTGGCGCCGAAGAGCGAAATCAGCACCTGCTTCAGGTTGGGCCACTTGGTGAAGGCGTCCTTTAAGCGGCTGGGTGGAGGTCATACCCGTGGCCTTCAATTCGGCGAAGATGGGGGACTCTTTCATCTTCAGACGAATGTAAAGGGAGATGATGACCAGGATGATGGAGATCAGGAACGGAATGCGCCAGCCGTAAGCGGAGAACTGCTCCTTGGTCATGGAGTTTTGCGTGACCAGAATCACGATCAGCGACACGAAAAGTCCGAGGGTGGCGGTGATCTGGATGAAGCTGGTGTAGTAGCCGCGCTTGTTATCCGGGACATGCTCGCCCACATATACTGCCGCGCCGCCGTATTCGCCGCCGAGCGCCAGGCCCTGAGCACGCGGATCAAGAGCAGCACAATGGGCGCGAACCATCCAGCCGTCGCGTAGGAAGGCAGCAGCCCGATCACGAAGGTGGAAAAGCCCATGATGGAGAGCGTGACCAGAAACGCATATTTGCGCCCGACCAGATCGCCGATGCGGCCGAAGAACAGCGCGCCAAAGGGCCGCACCAGGAAGCCCACGGCGAAGGTCGCGAGGTAAGCAATGTAGGCGAAAGTGTCATTGCCCGGGGGGATAAAACTTCGGCCCCAGGATGGCCGCCAGACTGCCGAAGATATAGAAGTCGTACCACTCGATCATGGTGCCGACCGAGGAGGCCATAATCACGCGCCAGATACTGTACTCCGCCCTACCCACCACTTGTGCCATCGCCATACCTTCCTCCGTGGAGCAGTTTGTTTGGTCCGAGAACTGAGGCCGGGATGTCGCCATGGCAGACAGCGTGGGAGCGGGGCAGGAGCCCGACTCGCGGAATGAAACTGCCGGCCAGAAGCAGCGAACAAACCCGGAAACAGATGTCCGGTTCTAAGTCTTAATCTTTTTTCTCACGTGTTCTTTTACTGCTACTTAAACTGTCTTTCCAGATTTTCCAGCCAGTCTTGCAGCCAAAACTTGCGGCGCCGAACCTCCGGCGCGTGGGCTACTGCTTCTGCAAGACCGGGCTGATGTTCAAATCCGAGTCCGGCAATACGGCCAGATCCCGCTTCCAGGGCGCGAATCCGGGAAGCGACAGGGTGACGCTATGGTTGCCTGTTGTCAGGCTCACAGCCGATGGCGTGTTGCCGACATAGTTGCCGTCGACCGAAATTTCCGCGCCTACAGGCGTCGAACTGAAATTGCAACGCACTTTCTGAGGATTAACAACTTGTACCCAGCCGGGCCCGGGAGAGGCGTTGGAGCTTGCGGCCGAGTTCGATGTCGATGCCGAGTTCGAGGGCGCTCTTGAGATCGGAGAGGCTGCCAACCGGGGCGCGGGATTTTGCCGTGGCGCAGCAGCGGCGGGGCCTGCCGCAGGCGCAGCCGGAGCCGGGCCGGAGTCTTGCGCCGCGGCCGCAATCGGCGGAGTTGTCACCGCCGCCAGTGCCGCGGGCTTTCGGGCGGCATCGACCAGGGTGTAAAACTCTTTGCGCGCTTTTCCCTTGTCATCCACGAAATAAACGGTGACACCTTTCTTCTCCCGGCGGGCGTCGAAAGTGGCGCCCTTGGGCAAGGGCGTACATCTGGAATTTCTCGACTCGATGGTGCAGCTGATGCGAAACGGCGGGTCGTTGCCTTCCTGCACCAGCAAAGTGCTCACCATGGAAGGAACTCGCGAGGAGCGGCAATAAGCGTCGAAGGTCAACTGGTCGCAATTGTTGGGAACTCCGTTGTTGTCCTGAGGCAAGGCTCGGGTTTCGGAGTCCAGGACGGTGATTTGCATATTGTTGCTGCGCGAGGTGGCGTTGGCGAGGCTGACCAGCAGCAGAAGAGCTGACCCGAGGGTGGCGATTCTACGCATACTGAACCCGACTCCCACAAAACTACGGCTCGTCCGTGGTGGCGCGCCGGTCCTCCCATCCGAGTTCTTTTGCTCGGCGTTCTTGCCAACGGCCGCCAACCCCAGCGGGCCCGGTTGGGCCCGCTGGAATGGTGGCTGGTTTTTAGAATGTAAAGATCGGACCGAATTCGGTGCGGTGATCCTGCCATTCGTTGGACGGAGTGCCCGCGATCGTATACAGGTCGAGGTGGTCTTCCAAGCGGGTGGCGTAGATCGACTGTTCGAAGGCGAACGTGGCCCAATTGTTGAGTTTGTAGGTGAGGGTGCCGATGGCACTCTTGCCCATCAAAAGCGGCAAGGGCGCCGCTATGTTGGCATTGCCGGTGAAGCCCGGGTTATTCAGGTCGCGGTTCACCACCTGATCTTTGCCGACGGTGAATTGAAGCTGCCAACCGGCGTTGTGTCCCTTCGGGTCGGCATTGAACCAACGGGAAAGCGGCAAGCCGAGCTGGAGGAATCCGCCAAAGGAGCGGATGGGGCGCTGCGGAGCAACTTCCGCGTCCCCGGCGGGGCATGCCCCGTCGACGAGTGCGGCGGTACAGCCGAGGACTGCGCCTCCGGCAGCGACCAGCGGACCGCCATCGGCCGTGACGTAAGGCCCGGAGATGCCGGTCAGGCCGACCGTATCGGTGGCGTAGGAGTTGATCTGGCCGCCGAGAAGGAAGCGCAGGTCGCCTCCCTTATAGGCGGACCCGACGAGGGTAAACCAGCGCGTGGGAAGTTGCAGCACGAATTGGCCACCCCACAATTTGCTGGAGGCTTCAAAGCCGTTGGGGAAAGCACTCTCGAGGGAGCAGGCGAGCGGGTTATCGCCGCCGTCGCAGACGTAGGAGCTGTTGGGAACGATCGACGTGCGCCGGCCGTGGAAGCCGACGAAAGCGATCTGTGCCGGTGCGACACCCCTGGCCGGGTCGACCTGGTAACTCAAAGCCACTCTGCCCTCATACTCGGGACGGTCGGAGTCGGCGCCCTCGCGCTCGCCTTGGGCGAGCTGGCCAGCCAAGCCAAGCGAACCGAGTTTCAGGATTTGCCCGGTGCTTGGCATCATCAGGCCAAACTGACCTTCGAGGTTGACTCTGTGTTCCTTATTCAGGGTTTCGATGATTCCGCCGCGCAGTTGCGGGGAACGTCCCCAGGTGTCGCCCCAGAACGCGCCGTTGAACGTGGTTTCCACGATGTTCATCAGAGCGCCGGAGCCGAACAGCGTCCAGTCCTGCCCACCGACGAAGAAAATGTCGGTATTTTCGCTGGCATGGTAATCCATGCGGACAAAGGCCAGGCGGAGTTGCGGCATGTTGCTGCGGATGGAGGTCACGTCGCGGTTGGCAACTTCGCTGAAGTTACCTTCGAGGTCGCCTTCGACCTTGCCGGTGAGCGTCACTTTCTTCGAAACGTCGGGCCATTCGAAGTTCATGCCGAAACGGGTGGAGCGCGCTTTGATGTGAAACTCAGGATCCTTCGTGGGGCCGGTGTTGAATGTGGAATTGGCGCCCGCATTCAGCCATATGCCGGGGAAGGGGAAATCGTCGCCATCGGGGTCGCTGCTGTCATGGACGACCGTCGCCTTGACGAAGCCGTAAGGGGCGAGCGTGAGCGGGCCGACCTTTACGCCACTAAGACCGCCGCTCTTCGGGGCATCGACGGGGAAGACGCGGATGGGGGCAACGGCCGCGACCACCGCCGGTGGCGGAGGCTGCAAGGGCGCCTGCGGTCCGGTCTGCACGGAGTTTTGCGGTGATTGCGCGCCTTCCAACATGCTCAAAGAGGAAGAGGACTCGCTAGTCGCGCTCTCCGGAGCCGGGGCGGCGGCCGATTCCGGCGCGGCGCTGGAGCCGGCGGTCAAATCCGCCGCGCTGATCAAGCCTTTCCGGTTGAGCGCTTCGAAAAGAAGCTGAAACGCGGCTTCCGGCGCGGCGTTGCGAATGGCGTTGGCTTCGGAATTACCGAGCACGCCCTTGTTGACGAGCGCGTTCAGGAGCGCAGTCATCTTGGCGCTTCCCGCCGCGGCGGAAGTGGCGGAGGACAAACTCGGCGAAGGACTTGGAGCGGGAGCAGGGTTGGGAGTGGGAGCGCCCGCAGGTTCGCCGGCGTTCGATCCAGTGGCAGTATTAGCAGCGGGGCTATTGTTCGCCGCAGCCTCGTTTGCGCCCGCGAACGCGGGCATCACAAACACGGCTGCGACCAGGCAACTGCAGAGCCATTGCTTCCAATTCATAAGCGGTGTATTTCTCCTCGACCGGGAGCCTTTCATCGAAGTGGGCAAGCGCAACGGGGGCTTGCCGGGGGGCTAGGGGCTTCATCTTTGTCGTTCTGACCTGTTTGTTCTGACCTGTTTTCACCGATACAACTTTGTTGCGTTAAGCAGCGATCGTCAGTTTTCTTCATTGGGGATTGGCCCAGTAACAGGGGCTAATTCCCAGGGATAACCGTTACAAGGCCAGCCATGATACACCTATCCTTAATTTTTGCAATAGTTGGGAGGGAATAAATGGCAGTAAAAATTTGTAAAGACCAAGGCTGACTTCCCGCCGTGCTTCAGTATGAATTTATGGAGGCGGGGAAAGGGAGAACAGAGCGATTACTCACGCCAGTATTGGTCTCGACGGTGGTCATCTCTGGCGCAGCGTTTGAATAACTATTACTTTCGGGAAGTTATTATTTTTGGGATTCCGGGGGCAACGCCGCCAGATGTTCGCTTACTTCTGGGTGTTCTTTCTCTCCATGAGGTACGACTTCTTATATCCCACATAGTTCTCCGAGTAGCGGAGGATGGTGGCCTGGTCGCTTTCGTCCAGGGTGCGGCGGAATTTCCCGGGCGATCCCATCCACAAAGAGTTGGGCTCGACGATGGTCTTTTCCGGGATCAAGGTTCCGGCCGCGATGATGGAACCGGAACCGATCACTGCGCCGTTCAGAATGATGCAACCCATGCCGATGAGGCAGCGCGCTTCGATGGTGCAGCCGTGGAGGATGGCGCCGTGGCCGACGGTGACATAGTCGCCCAGCTGAACCCCATAGACATCCTTCATTCCGTGGAGCACGCAGTTATCCTGAACGTTGGAATAGTGGCCGATGCGAATCTGATGGACATCTGCGCGAAGGACGGCGTTCATCCAAATACTGGAGTGCTCGCCCAGGATGACGTCCCCGATCAGTTGAGCGGAGTCGTCGATGTAGCAGGTTTCGGGAATTTGGGGGGTGACGCCTTTGTAGGAGCGGATCATGGCTTTGAGACGCGGGACAGGCCGCGAATAGTCAACATATCATGCCGCGAGAATGCGTCGGCCATCAAGCGCGTTCGGGTACGCGGGAAAAGCGTCGGGAAAGGACAACGAAGGGACAACCTATGACGCCGGCGGATTTTCGCAGGATTGCGCTGAGTCTGGAAGGCGTGGAAGAAGGCTCACATATGGGCGCGGCCGATTTTCGCGTGGGCGGCAGGATCTTCGCCACGCTCGCCTCGCAAAAGGAGGGCTACGGAAATCTCAAGCTAACGCCCGAGATGCAGGCCCAATTCGTGGAGGAGCTACCCGAGGTTTTCCTTCCGATTCACGGGGGTTGGGGGCGGATGGGGATGACGCACATTCGCCTGAAGCAGGCGAATGAAGACGTGCTGGCAGGAGCGTTGCGGGCGGCTTGGAATCTTCGCGTGGAGAAGAACAAGTCCAAAAGCGGCAACCAGAACCAGAGCGAGAACCCCGGCAAGAGCAAAAAGAAGAGCAAGAGCACGCCCGCGCACAACGTTGCGCGCACCCCGCCGCACAACTAACTCCCGCCGAACGGGTTTATGTCCAGTGAGAATGAGCCCGTGCCGGCTGGTAACGGAATGCAGTTTCCTGGCATCCACAGCGAGCCTGACGAGGTCCGCTTGACAAAAGCTGACGATCAAAATTGCAGCGTTCGCTGTCATTCCGGCATCTTTAATGATTAGAAGCCTCACGGGTTGGAAGTTCATGGAGGTTTACATGAAGTTATTTGGGTTGGGAAGCGAAGTAAGTAGTGAATTGGGAAATGGAGCAGTCTTGAAACCTCGATTAGATCGCCAGATTTTCGGTTTTCTGTTGTCCTTTGCGTTGCTGTTTGCCACCTGGCCGGTGAATCTGTCGGCCCAGGACGCGCCCCCACCGCCGGATAATAATAGTGCCCAAACTACTCCGCAAGGCGGACAGGCGGCACCTTATGCGCAACAGACGCCGGAGCAGTTACAGCGCCTGGTCGCGCCCATCGCGTTGTATCCGGATTCCCTGGTAGCGCAGATTTTAGCTGCGTCCACCTTCCCCGACGAAGTCGTCGAGGCCGACCGTTGGGTGCAGGCGCATCCTGACTTGAAGGGCGAGGCGCTGGGGAAAGAAGTCGATCAGCAGGCTTGGGATCCGAGCGTCAAGGCGTTGGCGGCTTTCCCCTCGGTTCTGGGCAACATGGATAAAAATCTGTCCTGGACCTCTTCTTTAGGCGACGCCTATTACAACCAGCAGCAAGATGTGATGGATGCGGTGCAGGTAATGCGCCAAAAAGCCCAGGCGTCCGGCAATCTAAAGACTACGCCACAGCAAGTGGTCAAGACGGATGGGCCGACGGTTGAAATCGAGCCGGCCGATCCCGATGTGGTTTACGTGCCGGCGTACGATCCGTGGCTGGTCTACGGCTATCCGATTGTGGCCTGGCCGGGATGGTATCCGTACCCAGGAATCTGGTTTGGCGGACCGTATCTCTCATTCGGGCTGGGCTTCGGCATCGGCTGGTTTGGCGGCTTTGGCTGGGGATGGGGACATTGGGGGTTTGACTGGCGCGGTCATGCCGTGCTGTTCGATCATGGTCGCTACTACTCCCGCAGCCGAACGTTTTATAACCGCAGCAACTTCTATCGCGGCGGCGCTGGACGCGGGGGTGCTTTCAACCGTCCCGGAGGAGCGGCACGCCCTTTCAACGGAAATCGTGAAGCGGCGCGCGGGTTTGCCGAACCACGCGGCCAGAGCGGCGTGCATTCGGGTGCTTTCAGCCATATTGAACACGGCGGCGAGACGCGGAGCTTCTCCTCACGGGGACAGGCGAGCGTCGGTCATGGCGGCGGGGCCCCTCACGGCGGTGGCGGCGGCGGATCGCACGGCGGCGGGCACGGTGGTGGCCGTCATTAGAGTACGAGTAAAGTTCGGCGGCAGACAGTGAAGTTGACGGGCGGTGGCGGGTGTGGTGCCGCCACCGGACGGCGCCGGTTCTGGCGGGACGCCAAGCAAGCGACACAAACAAGCTCGGGATGGAGAGGAATTCGATGAAGGCAGAGAAAGCGACAAGCAACTTGAAAATGACGATGAAGATGAGCGCTGACAAAACTGGCATTCGCGATGTTCGAGCCCTTGGAGTGACCGCCGCAGTGGCTGTAGCCGTGGCCATGTGTCTCGCCAGCAGTGCGTCTGCGCAGCAGAGAGGCCAGAAGACATTTTCATCGCCCGAAGTCGCAAGCCAGGCGCTGGTGACGGCAATCCAGAGCAACGATATGAAGGCGATGCTGGATATCCTGGGGGCAGATGGCAAGCTGGTCGTTTCCTCGGGTGATGAAGCCGAGGACGCGGAGAGCCGCGCCAGCTTCGTGAAACGCTATGAGGAGATGCACCGCCTGGTGAAAGAGCCGGACGGGACGACCATCCTATATATCGGAGCGGAGAATTGGCCCACCCCGATACCGCTCGTCAACTCGGGCAGCGCCTGGTATTTCGACACGGATGCGGGCAGGAAAGAGATTCTTTACCGGCGAGTGGGTCGCAATGAAATGTCGAGCATCCGCGTGAGCCAGGAACTGGTCGCGGCGGAAAAGGAATATTCCGCCTCGTATGGCGAGTACGCGTCGAAAATTTGCAGCGATCCGGGGCAGCATAACGGCCTGTATTGGAAAATGGCCGACGGAGGCCCCAAGAGTCTGATCGGCCCGCTGGTAGCCTCGGCGATTGCCGGGGGTCCGGACATGGGCGAGAGCGCTCCGACTCCATATCGTGGCTATTATTTTCATATCCTGGCGCGGCAGGGAAAGAAGGCTCCCGGTGGAGCGAAGAGCTACGTTGTCAACGGCAAGATGACGGAGGGTTTCGCTTTCGTGGCCTATCCCGCGGAGTATCGATCGTCGGGCGTGATGACGTTCATAGTGGGCGCGGACGGAGTCGTTTACGAGAAGGATCTGGGCAAGAAAACCGAGAGTCTGGGTCGGAGCATGAAGGAATATAATCCCGATTCCAGTTGGAAGAAAACCGACATCGAGCGGGAAGATGCCGGCAACAAGGAACAGGCGAGCAAATAATAGCCGGTTTTGCAGGCTCAGACGAGCAAAGAGACACAATTGAACTAACACCTAACACCCAAAAGGCCTAAGAGGTGAAATTGCCGGTTCTTCGCGGGCGGGAGCGCCCGCGCCCCACCATGTAAATGGCGACGGGCCCTTCTTTACTCGCCCTTATTTACACTCCTGTACAATTTGCCCCAATGAAGCGGTTGGTTCGAGTCCCGGCGACCTTCGTTTCGGCGATCTCCGTTCGGACGATCTCCGTTCGGACGATCTCCGTTTCGACGATCTTCATTTCGACGATCTTCGCATTATCCATTCTGTGGAGTGCGGGCTCGCCTCCGCGGATCGCCGCCGAGCCCATTGCTTCCTTACATCCCACCAACTACGTCAATGATTTCGCGGGCGTTCTGGACTCCGCCACCCAATCCCGCTTGAACGCTCTTTGCCAGCAAGTAGAGCAAAACGCGAGCGCGCAGATCGCTGTCGTAACCGTGAAGTCGGTCGATGGGCAGGACGTGGTGAGTTATGCGGTTGCGCTATATCAGAAGTGGGGGATCGGCACTAAGGGTAAAGATCGCGGCGTCCTGATACTGCTGGCGACCGGCGATCACAAGTATTGGATTACCGTTGGATACGGGCTGGAAGCCATTCTCCCCGATGGCAAAGTGGGTGGGTTCGGCAGGGAAGCGGTGCCCCTCCTGCACAGCGGCGATTTCGGCGCGGCGGTGACCTTGCTCACGACTCGCGTGGCTGCGGTGATCGCAGCGGATGCGGGGGTGACGCTGGACGATCTACCGCGGCGATCCGCGCCTAGAGAACGGCCCGCGCCGAACGTGGGGGCGCTGATTTTCTTAATTTTATTAGGGGCCTCATTTGTAATTTTGGTTCTGCAAGCCATATTTCGCGGCGGCGGCCGGGGCGGCGGTTCGGGATGGTTTTCAACATTGTTGTGGGCGCTGCTGTTCAGTAATATGGGCGGCGGCCGAGGTGGGGGTGGAGGGTTCGGTGGTTTCGGCGGTGGTGGGGGTGGCGGCGGGTTCGGTGGCTTTGGAGGGGGAAGCACAGGTGGCGGAGGAGCGGGCGGCAGCTGGTAGTGGGGCTCGAGCTTGGTTTGGGAATTGACGGATGAGGCTTCCGTTGCTGCTCTAAAAGATTGAAAGGCGCATGATGGTTCCGGAAAAACTGATCAACGAGTTGGTCGAACGAACGCGGACGGCGGCAGGACCGAATCTGCTGTCGGCGGTTCTTTACGGGTCGGCCGCGGCGGGCGATTATGTGGCGGAACATTCGGATGTCAACCTATTGTTCATCCTGCGCGAAACTTCGTTCGCGGCGATCGAGGCGCTGGCGCCGGCGATGGCATGGTGGGGCAGGCAAAAGCACCGCCTCCCCCTGCTGCTGAGCGCGGAGGAGGTGCTTCGCTCGGCGGACGTATTTTCCATTGAATTCCTCGACATGCGCCGCCACTATCGCGTGCTCTGGGGGGAAGACTTGCTGAAAACGCTCGACATCCCGATGGGCCTGCACCGGGCGCAACTGGAGTACGAATTACGGGAGAAGACCATCCTGCTGCGGCAGCAATTGCTGGTCACATCCGGGCAGCTCAACAAGAGCGAAAATGAGAAGGCCAAGTGGGAGCTTTTGCTGCGGTCGCTGCCCGCCTTCGGCACACTGTTCCGCCATGCCCTGATTGCCGTGGGCGATGCCGGCGCGGGATCGAAGCGGGAATCGGTGGTGGCGCTCGGAGGCAAACTGGGGATCGATACCGCAGTGTTTGGGGAGCTGCTGGACTTGCGCGAGCGAAAAAAGGAGCGCAAGTCAGCAGCCGTGGATGAGTTGTTTACGCGTTATCTCAAGTTAGTGGACCAGGTGACGGCGGCGGTGGACAAGATGCTGGACCCGGCGGCCTAGCGCGTCGGAGCACCATTGCTGTCATGTCGGAGCGCATTGTCGTCATCCCGAGCGCAGCGAGGGATCTGCAATTGCCGGCAAAATGCAGATCTTTGCGCGCCCGGCATGACCATCCTTAAGGAGAATCAAACATGAGCAAGGGTTGGATCGTTTTGATCGTGGTGGTGGTGATCGTGCTGGCGGGATTCAGCCAGTACGTCGGCGTGAAAAATAATCTGGTCGCGAAAGATCAGGCGGTGAAGGCGGCGTGGTCGCAGGTGGACATCGTGCTGCAACGGCGAGCCGATTTGATCCCCAACCTGGTGGAAACGGTCAAGGGATACGCGCAGCAGGAAGTGACCGTGTTTGGCGACATCGCCAAGGCGCGCTCCGCGTTGCTGTCAGCGCAGACTCCATCCGACAAAATCGCCGCGAACGGACAACTGGATGGCGCACTCGGTCGTCTGCTGCTGGTCGTGGAGAATTATCCCCAGCTCAAGTCCAATGAAAATTTTCTCCGTTTGCAGGATGAACTGGCGGGCACGGAGAACCGCATCGCCGTCGAGCGCAAGCGCTACAACGATACCCTCCAGGACTACAACACTTACGTGTTGCAATTCCCGAACAGTTTGTATGCCGGCTACGCGGGATTCAAACAGAATCCGGCATACTTCCAGGCGACAGAAGCTTCCCGGGTCGCCCCCAAAGTCGATTTCGGCGCCAAGCCGCCGGTTCCAGCACCCGCGCCTGCACATTGATCTGGATGCGAGCGGAAGCGGCCAGAGCCCGCGTCGATCACGGGCTCTCGGGGTGACAAGCCGGCGCGAACCCTAATTGCGCCGGTTAAGACGCTGCGAAACTGAACATATTTCCTGTTCAGCCGTCACAGACAAGCCCTCGGCAAACTTTTATATAGGCAATCAGGATCTCTGGAATCCCCTCCGATTCCGAAGTCTGGGACACGAGGGGAGTGGTATGCGCGCTTGCAGTGGCCGGTTGGTGGGTGGGACGGGCAAGGGCTTTCGCTCAGGTGTTGGGGGTGTTTTCCTACTGCAAGTGCTGTTGGCGGCGTTGATGGCGGCGCAGGATGCATCCTCCGGCGCGATCCGGGGAGTTGTGTTCGATGCCCAGGGAGCGGCGATTCCGGGCGCAGACATCGTTGCCATTCGCGTGGAGACGGGACTCCGCTACCACTCGGCCACAGATTCGGCGGGACAGTTCGCCGTCGACCTGCTGCCGCCGGGCCGGTATTCGGCGCGAGCCGAAGCGGAAGGCATGTCACCGCAGATTTCGCCCACGATTCGGGTGGAGATAGGAGCGGCAGAGTTGTTGACCTTCAAACTCCAAGTAGCCGGGCCCCGGGAAACGATCACCGTCTCGGATGCGCCTCGCATGGTCGAGATGAATCCCAGTTCCTTGTCGGCACTGGTCGGGGAGCGAGCCATCCAGGATTTGCCCCTGAACGGGCGCCGCTTCACCGACCTGCTTTTGCTCATGCCGGGCGTGACCCAGGATCCGAGAGGCTTGACATCGGATGCAAATGGCGACCTTTCCTATGGCGGAATTCGCGGCTACAACACCAGTTTTCTGGTGGATGGTGGCGATGAGAACAACGGCTTCTATGCCCAGGCTTCGGGCCGGTATCGTGCCCCCTACCAGTTTTCGAATGAAGTGGTGCAGGAGTTTCGCGTCTCCTCCAGTGGGTACGGGTCGGAGTCGGGGCGGGCGGGAGGCGCGGTGGTGAATGTGGTGACTAAATCGGGAACCAATCACTGGCACGGCGGCGCGTTCTACTTTTTGCGCGACAGTTTGCTGGGGGGAGCGGCGCCCGCGTTTGTGGGATTCAATCCCGACGATCAACAACAGCAGTTCGGCGCCACGCTCGGAGGGCCCATCCGGCGAGGGAAGACTTTCTTTTTCGCGGGTTACGATCAGCACATCTTCAACGTTCCGGCGGTGGTTGAGTTTGAGGACAACCGAACTTCGGTGGTGCCGCAGATGGGTACCTATCCCACCCCCGGCGACTACGAAATCTGTCCGCCGGGAATTGTGGCGGCGGCGTGCGATCAGTCGCTGGTGTTGAACGCGGCGGCGGCGCTTTCGACCCTGGCGGGCGTGTTCCCGGCGCGGCTGCTGGGAAATACCGGATTCCTCAAGTTTGATCAGGTGCTTTCGGCGCATCAGTTCCTCTCGGCGCGATTGAGTACCGCCCGGTCGTACGGAACAAATAATGTTTTCTTCGATCCCGGCAGTCCAATTACGAACTATGCCATCAGCGCGAATGGGGAGGAGAGTGTGGCGACGGAAAGCGCTTCCGTGAGTTTGTCCGGCGCCGTTACCCCGCGGCTGACCAGCCATTTACGGATTCAGTTTTCGCGCGACCTGGAGAGGTCGCTCCCTAACTCGACCGGGGCGCGCACCAGCATCTACAGTTGGATGGAGGATTTCGGACAGTCCTCGACCTTGCCCAGGCAAACCCGCGAACATCGTCTGCATGGGGCGGAGACCTTCAGCCTGAGCCGAGGGCGCAACCAGTGGAAGTTCGGCGCCGACGGGATGTTGACCTGGGACTACAACTATTTTCCCTCGCTCTATGACGGGGAATATATCTACGACGATATTGTGGTCAATCCCTTCACCTTTATCCCCGAGCACGGCGGTCTGGCGCTGACCCCGCTGCGGGCCTGGGCGCACAACGTGCCGCGATATTACCTGCAGAGTTTTGGCACTCCTGTATCGCATCCGGACAGCAACGACTATGCCGGGTTCGTGCAGGACACGGCGCGTGTGACGCCGCATTTCACGCTAAGCCTGGGCGGCCGCTATGACTTGCAGACTTTTTCCAAGACCGGCATGCGTGGGGAATCCACTGTGGCCGGCGGCGGGCAGGATGCCTCTGAACGACAAGAACTTTGCGCCGCGTGTGGGAATCGGTTATGCGATCGGCGACGAGCGGCCCTTGATGGTGCGGGCGGGATTCGGAATTTTCTATACTCGCATCCCGCAGATATATCAGTCCGCGATCACGAATAACAACGGCTTGAGCGATAACTTTATTTTTCTGGATAACACCAACTTCTATCAGAACCAGGTGTTTCCTTCTTACCCGAATGCGGCGGTAATTTGCCCGCGAGGCCCGGTGACCTGCATTATTCCGGCGGCGTGGCAGCCGTTTGCCACCAGCGAGATCGCCGCATTTGCTCCAGACTTTAAGACGCCCCGGGTGCAACAGGCAAGCCTGAGCCTGCAACGCGAGTTGCCGGGCGGCTTCATGGGGACCGTGTCTTATCTCTATGTACATGGGGTGGATATGATCCGTTCGAGGGATGTAAATCTTCCCCCGCCGACTTACTACAGTTATCCTATCTACGACGCCAAGGGGTCCACGTTTCAAGGCGCGTTTTATAACGTGGAGTCGTTTGCGACATGGAGTTACAGTTGTCCATATCCGCCGTGTCTGAACGCGCTGGATCGGCCCATCGCCCAGTTAGGAGCGATTGATCAGTTCGAGAGCGCAGCTTCGAGCGTTTATCATGGCATGACGGTGTCGATGCATAAGGAACTTCCGGGCGGCATGTATTTCCGTCTCGCCTACACCTGGGCGCACGCCATCGATTACGGGCAGGACGCACCGGCCGTGACTCAGGCGACGGTGCAGAATTCCTATGCCACCGCGAGTGAGAAAGCATCGAGCGTCACCGATCAGCGCAATCGATTGTCGATCGCGGCAATCGAGGAGCCGAATCCGTTTGCGGCCGAGCAACAGTTTTTGGCCGCGCTTTTCGATCATTGGAGGGTCTCCGGCATCGCCACTTATGGCAGCGGTCGCCCCGCGACGGCCACCGTGTCCGGCGATCCGAATCAAGATGGCAACACCAGCAACGACCGGTTATCGGGATACGGACGCAATTCCTTCATAGGCCCGCAATACGCGACGGTCGATGTAAGGGTGACGCGAAAACTCAGTCTGGGCGGACATTGTCATCTGGAATTGACCGGCGAATCGTTCAACCTGCTGAATCGCGATAATCAGAAGTATCTCGCGGGCGACAGTGGCTTCTATAATGCGGCTGGACAGTTCGTAAAGTACTCGCAGTCGGTAAACGGGACTTCTTATCCAGCCTATTATCAGCAACCTACAAGTTTGATGAAGCCGTCCAGTTCGTTTGCGCCGCGGCAATTGCAATTCTCCATCAGGCTGAATTTTTGAGTTGTGTGAAGATTCGTTTACAATACACTTGACTTGGGAGCCTAAGGCTTGCCATAACTAACGAGTCCACTTAGGACGAGTGGGGGGGTGTAGTCCGTTGGCGGAAGTTCGACTTCAAGAGGGTGAGTCCCTCGAAAATGCGCTGCGGCGCTTTAAGCGGAAGGTACAAACCGAGGACATTATCAAGGAAGTGAAGCGTCACTCGTTTTACCTGAAACCCGGCGAGAGGAAGCGGGTTAAAGAAGCGTTGGCGCGTAAGCGCAGCCGAAAAAAGGCGCGCAAAGAGCAAGACTAAGCAAAGGGCAAGACTAAACAATAAACAAAGACAGCAAACAAAGACGAAAGAATAACGAACCAAGACTTAAAGACGAAAGAACGAAAGAAGAGCACGAGCAATCGGGCACGGGCCGTTCAATTGGGAACGGCCCGTTGCTTGCCCGGATTTCACGGAAGCGTTTTTGAGCAAGAGTTTGGGGTCGTCGAAGCCAGACTGTTTAAAAATTTCCGATCTCTCTTGTTTTGAGTCGGAGAGTTGTAACCATCCGGTGCACACCGGTTTGGCGGGCCGAGTCCAGGGGGTCAGCACGAGGGGGATGTAAATCTCCTGCCCACGATGTGAACCGGATCCTTCCCTATTCGGGTCTCCCGTGAAGAGCAGGGACGGGAGCGCCTCTCCAATGGAATACCAGGACAAGACTTTGAAATGCATCGACTGTGGCACGGAGTTCGTGTTCACTGCGGGCGAACAGCTGTTCTTCCACGACAAGCAGTTCAAGAACGAGCCCAAACGCTGTAAGAACTGTAAAGGTAAGCGCGTGTCAGTCGTGGGAGCAACGCCCGCCGGATCGTCGCGTGGACATGTATATGCGAAGACCGAAACGCGGACGAATTGCTCGCAATGCGGAAAAGAAACCACCGTACCTTTCCGTCCTACGCAGGGGCGGCCGGTACTCTGCCGAGAATGTTTCCAGCAAGGGCGGCAGACCGCAAGCGCCTGATTCTCTGAACGTAAGAGAAAACCATGCGATAGCGGGATTCAACACACGAGTTGAGTCGAGGGAATTCTTCGCTTCCTCCCCGCCTTTCTTCTCCTGGAAAATTGGAACGTAATATCCCCGGCTCATCCCATTCCCAGCAACTCTGGATCTGTGGTCTACGGGAGGAACCATTTTTCAGGAAGTGTGACCCCGAGCGTACGCCAAATCTTCATTATGAGATGCCGGGTAGAGCCACGAGGAAAGGTATGGGCCAAAGGAATAGGAGACGCTGCGAACCAGCGGGACGGTGAACGCGTAAAAACTCCTAAGGCTCCTGACATCCGGCGCAATCAGAACTCTCCGGGGACCAAAGCCGGAGATTCGGCCAAACACGTAGCCGCGGCCCGCCACCATCAGATAGCCAAATGAAAACCACACGGCTGACAGAAGCCATGTCCACTTCGCAACAGAATTTCGCCAGGTTCGCCACATGCCGAAGCCAATAAATGCCGCGCATAAGATGCTCAAGATGATTTCCGTCCGCATGATTGACGTGATCGAGCGGGAAGAAATCGCCCTACGCAAGTCCGTGTCGAAAATCGCCATCCCAATTACGGCGACGGCGAGGTTAAGCAGCAGCAAGCCGCCGAACTTTAGGGCGCATGACAATGCCCGCATGTCACCGGAATTCTAAACCAGTTGTTGAGCCTCCCCCGCTCAACCGTTGCAATCAATCAAGTCCGCGAACGGTACCATGCAACGGCATGTTGATTGGGCGTAAATTGGTATTGTGAAGTTGATTGCGGCTCTTCTTGTGGGGTTTTTCTGCACCGCCTACTCGCCAGCGGGAGCGCAAGATGCCGAACCGGAAATGACACCCCGTTGCAGGCGCGGCGTATACAAGTTCAGGGGCAAGGTGTCTCGCGGACGAACGTTTTCAAAAAAGTTTGGCGGTTTTGTTTTCACCCCCGTACCGTATTCGGAGGGCGATTGGCATAATCGAAATTTCTCAGGGGCGGCAGGGCGGTCTTGAATTGCTTACAGGACCACAACACTTTGCGCCGAACCCAGCCGACATCGAAGGATGACACTTCCGAAACATCGCAAATACCGGACCTAACCCCGGCGATGTGAATAAACCAGACGAAACGCGGCATTTTTTGTTCTCGCCGCGTTGGCCGCGCTGCCAGATTCCGACCTGGAAAGCGATGGTCAGCGAACTCTGGAAATAACCGATATGAAGCTCGAAAACCTCCAGTCGGTGCAGAAAGCCAAAATAACTATGATGGAATTCAGAGTGGCGCTCGGCGAGCCGCGACGCAGATGGTAAGCTGGCCACCAACTATCGCAACGTGGCTCTGGGTCTGCGCATAATTTGAAACCATAAAGTTTGTTAAAGCAACGTCCATGCGTCCCGCTCCCGGCCAACCTGCCGTATCGCCAATTCCGCGGATTGGACGATAACGCTCCTGATGCGCCGACCGAACTGAGTGTTCGCACAGGCAAGGTGACCCTGACTAACCAGATTGGGTTTGGTCTGAATGCGGAGGTATTGTGGAACGCGGACTCAACTGCATTCGCCGCAACCGGAAGCTCGGAGGGTGCGAACGGCCAATACCGCACCGATGTGTTCATCGTGAGACGGAATCGGCTGGTTCGCGTTCGGCTCACTCATCTGATTGAAGCGGCATTGGGTCACCCCGTCAGGTGCGGGTGGCCTGAAGTCCCAAACGTCGCGGCGATTAAATGGCTTGAAAATTCAAGGGTGCTCGTCGCGGCTCAGATAATTGATCACTCGAACTGCGATAGCTTTAGCACCTTCAAAGGGTTCGTTGTCGAAGTGCGCGGGCCCAGCGTGCTTCGATCGTACGATCAGTTGACCGTGAAGTTTCCTTTATGGTTCGGAATTAGGCGTGCTACTCAAGAAGGCCGACGATTCGTGCGTTCGGCGTCCGGAAACATGTTTCGTTTCTGCCAATCACCCTGATCGCAAACAATGATTGGCGCAATTGTCCGCTTCTCGACAATCCCTTTAATAAAGCGTAGATTTCCCGCAGTTACAGAGGGCGCCAGCCGGACGGCGTCGTCTTTAACTCTGTTGCGACAGGGATTGCTGCGACAGGGAGGTGCGAATGCGGAAAATCCATTTTCCCCGCGGTCTTTTTAGCCGCCATCTTTTGTTCCGCGATCTTTTGCTTCGGGATTTCTTGTTCCGCAATCTGGCGCTTCTCGCGTTGACTTGCATGGCCTTCACGTCCGCCGCTTTGGCGCAGGTGAGTGCGACCACACAGTCGCAAATTCAAGACACCGGCATTTCCGGATTATGGGTGTTGGCCAACATCAGCTTCGCGGGCATGCGGGCGCAAAACCACCGCAGCGTCCTATGGCGAACTTTGGCTTTCATTTTCGGCTTGCCGGGCACCATCGTGTCCTTCTTCGCCGTGGCGGAGGGAAGCGACCGGGCATATGGCATCGAACTGCCGCGCCGGGGACGACCCTCCAGTTGACATAGCGTCGCCCGTTTTCGGACCGGTCAGGCTTCATAGGTCAAGCTTCAAAAGAACATCGTTTATTATCGCGCTGGAGCATCGGGCCACCAGCCAACCATGGTGCAAGGGTTTTCCCGGCTCGTCAAAGGAGCAACAGCAACAATGAGCGCCACAATTCTATTCCGGATCGCATCCATCGTATTTCTCCTTTTCGCTCTCGGGCACACCTTCGGATTTCTCAGCTTCAAACCGCCCACCACGGAGGGGTTGGCGGTCCGGAAGGCGATGAGCGATGTGGTGTTCAAAGTTGGCGGGTCGAACCTTTCTTATGCGGGGTTCTACCGGGGCTTCGGGCTGTCCTGTACCATCTCGATGCTTTTCTCAGGGCTACTCTGCTGGCAGCTTGGAGCCCTGGCGACTGTCCATCCGCGAGCGATCGCGGGCGTGGCATGGTCGCTGTTCGCCGTTCAAATCGCTGGGCTTGCGCTCTCCGTGAAGTATTTCGGTTTACCGCCGGCAATCTTTTCCGCCGCATTGACCGGGCTTCTGGGTTGGGCTGCGCTTTTGCTAACTCGCGCGGCCTGAGCAAATCGGACGAATAGGCCATGGCATTCCCTGAAGGACGAGGCAGTCTTAGCCTCGCGCTGCCTCGGGCTGATGAGACAAGCGCGCAGGCTGCCTCCGAGTAAGTACATTTGCAAACGCGGCCCCGCCCAGGGGACGACCCATCCGTTGACCTGCCGGTGAGCGGCCAATTTTCAGTTTTTTCGGGCGCCGCGGTTTCGAGCGCCCTTTCATGCGGCAGAGCTTGATCCGGCAGAGCTCAGACCCGCCCCGCCCCTGGGTTTCGCGCTCAAATATTAAAGTCTCGCGATAAGGCAAGAAATAAAAAAGGATTTTCCCCGCCGTTCTCGTCTCTCCTCGTAGCGGATCAAGGTTCAAGAACTTTTGCACCACATTCGATTTTGGTCGAAGACCGTCTAGTTTCCGCATTCCGGGCCAGCTTACAACATTCAGTTTTAGGAGGAACCATGCTGATTTCTGTCTCTTTGCGGCGGCTCGCCTTCTTGCTATCGCCGTTGTTTGTCCTCACGTTATCGCTGCCATCATTCTCCAAAGACGGACGCGATTTCGCCGGCCTCTACGCTGTCAGCAATCGCACCGACGTGGGCGACAACGCTGGCGATCCCGCCGCGGCCGTCAAAGTCACACTCACCGTGCAGGTTTTCAACCATAGCGACCTCGGCGACATCAAGGCGCCCGTGCTCGCGCTGCTCGAATCCGGGCCGTCGCACGCGTTGCTGGGCAAATTTAGTCCGGTCAAGGTGTTGCCCGCGAACCGCGATGTCGTGGTCAGTGGAAGTTTCACCCTATCGAAGGACGAGTTTCAGAGGTGGGGCCGTCGCGGCATTGAACCCAAGGTGATCGTCATCTATCGGGACGAGACGGGCCGCGTGTTGCGGCAGAACGTGCAGCTGTCGCGGCGTCCGCTGCTGCCACCGCCGACGGGCGACTGATTTCGACGGGACAGGCTGGGCAACCAGCGGCGGGGAGTGCGATCGCGGCCTCAAGCCTTGCAGCACGAAGCATTTTTCGCGCTGAACGGCAGGAGTGGAAACTCGCGCCCTTCCCGGAACGGACGACCCTACGAGTGAACGAGCAAAGAAGCGAACAAAGCGAACAAAGCGAGATCAACTCCCAGGAGAGACGATATGCGTGAGATTTGCAAATCCAGGTTAACGATGACTTTGGCCGTGATGCTGGTTCTGGCCTCATTTGCCGCGGCCCAGCAAAATCAAATCAACACGGTGGTCGGCGGCGGCCCGAATGATATGCCCGCTTTGGATGCGGACTTGTATACTCCGTACGCCGTAGCCGTGGATGCTTCGGGAAACTACTACTTCACCGCCTACTCACAACACCGGGTCTTCAAGGTGAACTCCTCCGGCTTTCTAACCGTGGTGGCGGGCAATGGTCTGGCTGGCTACAGCGGCGATGGGGTGACGGGAGGCGCGGCTCAGGCGATGTTGAATTATCCCCAGGGCGTGGCGGTGGACAGCCACGGCAACGTGTACATCGCGGACACGGACAATTGCGTGGTGCGCAAAGTGGACACGACCAACACCGTCACTACGGTTGCGGGGTCGCAGAGTTCTTGCGGCTACGACGGCGATGGCAGCCCGGCGACTTCTTATGATTTGTCTTACCCCACGCAGTTGGCGGTCGACTCCTCGAATAACGTGTATATAGCCGACCTCTACAACGCGCGCATTCGAAAGCTCACGGTTTCAACGGGAACCATCACCACTGTGGCGGGTAACGGGAACGGTCAAGCCTATTGCGCGAATGGGACGATCGCGACTTCGTGCGCTTTTGCCTATACGCCTTCGGTCGCGGTGGATAGCTCGGGCGACATTTTTCTCACCGACGCTTACGAATACGTACTTTACGAGGTGAAGGCTTCCACCGGAAAGATCACGACCATCGCAGGCACGCCCGGAACTCCGGGCGGAACCGGCGACGGGCACGCGGCGACCAGCGCGGAGATTTACCCTTCCGTGGAGGGCCAACTTGCGGTGAACGGCGCCGGGACGATCGTCTGGCTGGCGGATTTTTCTAATTATGCCATTCGCCAGATCACGGTGGGCGGCAATATCAAGACTGTCGTCGGTCAGAACGACGTTTGCGGCGGGATCTCAGGTGTAGGCGGGCCCGCCACCAGCGCCTGCGTGGGCTATCCCACGGGCATTGCAGCCGACACTGCGGGCGACCTCTTCATTACCAATAGTTATGAATACAACTATGAGTATGTTCTCGAAGTGCCCTGCTCGCTCGGCGGAAGTTGTACGGCCCCGACGGGAGACACGGCTGGCGACCTTTATGCCGTGGCTGGAAATGGAAGCGGCAACAATTCCACCCCGGTGAACGGTGTGCCTGCGCTGGGAGTGACGCTTTACGATCCCTATGGTGTGTATCAGGATACCTCCAGCAACATCCTCATCGGTGACTTCAACAACAATCTGGTTCGCGAGCTCTTGAATTCCAGCGGAAACGTGAATGCCTTTGCGGGCAATGGAACGGCCGGTTACGCGGGCGACGGAGGTTTGGCGACGGCCTCAGGCGCGGAAGTCTACGGCCCCGTGGGGATCGCCCGGGATGCCAGCGGCAACATTTTCTTCGCCGATCAATATAACTCGATCATTCGTGAGGTGAACTCGTCCGGGACGATGAGCACCTTTGCGGGCATCCCAGGCTCGCCGGGCTATAGTGGCGACGGCGGCCCGGCGGCGAACGCTCGACTTTATTATCCCAATGATGTCTATGTGGACAGCTATGGCAACATGTTCATCACCGATTACCTGAACAACGTGATCCGCGAAGTGGTGTGCGCGACGACCGGTACATACGCTTGCGTACCGCCAGCGGGCGAGACGGCAGGTTACATCTACACGGTTGCCGGAAACCAAGCCGCTGCCACTGGGTACGGCGGCGACGGCGGCCCCGCGACCGGTGCCCGTTTGAATAATCCGCAATCGGCAGCGACGGACGCCGATGGCAACTTGTATATAGCCGACACTAGCAACAACCGTATTCGAATGGTGAACGCCGCGACCGGGATCATCAACACGGTGGCGGGCAACGGAAGCGCTGGATTCAGCGGGGATGGACCTGCGCTGGAAAATACGTTGTCCTACCCCAACGCGGTTCGCGCCGACGCCAACGGCAACATCTTTATCGCCGACACCAACAACAATCGGATACGGTGGGTGGACGGCGGCGGCACGCTGATAACATTCGCCGGCAACGGCACGGCCGCATTTACCGGCGATGAAGGTCCTGCGATCAGTGCGGAGCTTTACTATCCCGGAGGCCTGTTCGAGGACGCTTCCGGCGATTTCCTGATCGCCGACACTGACAACTTCCGCATCCGCAAAATCAATGCCTTCGCCGCGGTGGGCCGCTCCACCGGCAGCATCGTCTTCGGCACGCAGCCGAAGGGGATCGCGAGTTATCCCTTTGAAGTCACCCTCAGCGGCATTGGCCCGGCCGTAATCGGCAGTCTGAGCACGACGGGAGACTTCAGCGAATCGGATGACTGCGTCGGCAGCCTGCCGAACGGCACGACCTGCACGGTCGCGGTGTATTTCACGCCCACCCTTTCTGGGGCCCGCTATGGCACGCTCACCGTCAACACCAACGGCTACTTCAGCACCAGCACGACCATCAGCCTGGAGGGAACCGGTACCGGCCTTACGCTCACTCCGAATCCTCTCGGGATGGGAAGCACTCCGGTCAACACGGCGGTGACCAAGTCGGTGACTGTCAAGGGAGGCGCCACCTACACGTCGGTCACGCTCTCCGGCGACACCACCGACTTCAGTATCGCCAGCGACACCTGCACCGGCATGGTCGCTTCAACCTGTAGCGTCGGCATTAAATTTGATCCCCTGACTACGGGCGCGAAGAAAGCGACGCTCATCCTCAAAGATAACGACCCCACCAGCCCGCAAGCGCTCTCCATTACCGGAACGGGCAGCAGTTTCGAATCGTTCAGTCCCACTTCCGTAAGCTTTGCCACTACCGTCGATGGCTCGACCAGCAAGGCGACCAAGGTCACGTTCAAGTACACGGGAACGGGCACACTGGCGCTGACTGCTCTGACGCCCAGTTCGTCGAGCTTTATCGTCAATGAAACCGGGATCACGAGCAGCGCATGCGCTCCCGGAACGACTACTCTGACGCAGAATCAATTCTGCTATTTCAACGTGGAGTTCGCTCCGGGAACGGCGTCCGGACCGGTGACCGGCAGCGTGACCGCATCATTTACAGGGGACGCCAACAACCCTTCATCGCTCCTGCCATTGACGGGAACGGCCACGGAGGCAAGCCTGTCGCCTGCGACTCTGGCCTTCGGCACGGTGGCGAGCGGCACGAAGAACGAATCGCTGACCGTCAAGAACCTGGGCAGCACACCGCTCACGTTCAACGGCACGCCGACCATCTCGGGAACGGGCTCGGGGCAATTCAAGGTGTTGCCTTACAGCTCGAGCCCGGTTACAAGCACTTGCCTGAATGGCAGCGTGACGCTCGCCAACGGGCAAAGCTGCACATTCACGGTGCAGTTTACGTCCACGGGAGCGGGCACCTCATACACGGAGACGCTGAGCGTCTCCGACAACGGTGGCGCAAGTCCCCAGACCGCGAAGATGACGGCGAAAGACTAAACCATAAAAGACGAGCAAATCGGTGGGGAGGAAACTCCCCGCCGGTTTCTTGGGAATTTACAGGGCTGGGTCGCAACCTCCCGCACAGGCGTCTCCCGTTTGGTTAGTATTAGAGGGTGAATCGTTTCTACATTGAAAACTTCGGCTGCCGCGCCACGCAGGCGGACGGCGCGGCGCTGGAGCGGCAATTTCTTGAGCGCGGCATGGAGCGGGCCGGCGCGGCTCGAGACGCACACATCGTTGTCCTCAATACCTGCACGGTGACGGCGGGTGCGGACCAGGATGCGCGCGCCTCGATTCGCCGCTTGCAGCGGGTGAATCCAGCGTGCCGGATTCTGGTGACCGGTTGCTACGCGCAGCGTGCTCCGCAGGAACTGGCGGCACTGTCGGGCGTCACCTGGGTGGTGGGTAATTCGCACAAGCACCGAGCGGCGGAGATTGCCACGTCATCCGCCTTTACTGAAACTTCCCCGGCATCATCTCGTCTTTCTACTTCGGCGACAGGCTTCGTCCCGGTGGCGCAGCTTTCCGCGGGCATGGGTCATGCCGCCTCTACCGCGGCGAGTGTCATTGTGGGCGACATTTTCGCCCACACCGAACTGCTGGCGGCGCCGGTTTTTGAGGCCGCTAACCAGCGCACGCGTCCCAACCTGAAGGTGCAGGATGGCTGCGACAATCGCTGCTCGTTCTGCGTGATTCCTTATGTGCGGGGACAGAGCCGCTCCCTGCCGGAGTCGCGTGTGCTGGCGGAAGTGCGCTCTCTGGTCGATGCCGGCTATCACGAAGTCGTGATTTCGGGCATCAATCTGGGGCGCTGGGGAAGAGACTTTGAGACCGGCGCGCAGCCTTCCGGCCTGAGCGCTCGGGTTATGACGAAGACCGCCCGGCGCCTGGAAGAGTTGATTCGATCGATCCTGGAAAATACTTCTCTAGAGAAACTCCGCATCAGTTCGGTCGAGCCCATGGACTGGAGCGATGAGCTAATTGCGTTGGTGGCGTCCTCGCCACGAATCGCCAAACATGCTCATGCGCCCCTGCAATCGGGGAGCGATGCCGTGCTGCGCCGCATGTATCGCAAGTACCGGCCCTGGCATTACCGGGAAAAAATATTGAAGATTCGAGCGGCCATGCCAACCGCGGCCATCGGAGCCGACGTGATGGTCGGTTTTCCGGGCGAGTCGGAAGCCGAGTTTGAGGAGACGCGCCGAATGATCGAGGACCTGCCGTTCACATACCTGCACGTGTTCACTTATTCGGCGCGTCCCGGGACGCCGGCGGCGGAGCACTCCGGACAAATTCCCGTGGAAATCGCTCGGGAAAGAAACCGCGTGCTTCGCGAGATTGCCGCCGTCAAGAAAGGCGCGTTCCTGCGATCATTTGTGGGAACGTCGGTTGAGGCTATTACGCTGCACTCGGGCGATGCGAATTTTACCGACGCGCTCACCGACAACTATCTGAAGGTGAAAATTCCCGGCCGGTACGAGGCGAACCGCTGGGGGGATGTGGAAATTCGGGCGGTAGAGGGGGAAGTGCTGCTGGCCGCGGCGCCCTCCGCGTGCCGGTTGCCGAATTAGGTGACTCAAGGGTGTCGACCGGGAACAAGCGCATTGACCTGCATCCGTTTGCGGCTTACGATAGTCGGAATTAAGAAGTGGGAGTGCTTCCACACATGGCACAATCGGGGTTTCGGTCGGCTCTCTGCTGTTTGCTGGCGATGGTGTTTCCGGCGCAAATGATGATGGCCGCAGATACGGCCTCGGCCATGCTCTATACCAACGGAGCGGCGTGGTTGAACGGAAGCGAGGTTCCGAAATCGGCGGCCCTGTTCTCGGGCGACCTGTTGCAGACCAGGCCGGATTCCACCGCGAGCATTCAAGCCACCGGGTCGAATGTAATGGTGCTGGCGGATTCGCTGGTGAAGTATGAGGGGCCCGCGTTGGAGTTGGAGCATGGCACGATGCGGGTGACAACCTCGCGCAGCCTGGCGGCCCATATCGGCGATGTCACGGTGAAGCCAGCGAGCGACGCGTGGACGGAATTTCAGGTGACCGACGTCGATGGCGAGGTGCAGATCGCCGCAAATAAAGGCGACGTGACGGTGCAGGACGACAAGGGAACGACCACGGTTGCCCAAGGCCAGCAAACCACGCGCGACGACACCGCGGATGCGGATAACGATACCAATAAAGATAAAAAGAAGAAAAAGCATCGTCACAATGATGGGGCTGCGCCGGCGGCGGGTGGCGGGATCATGAGTTCGACGCCGGTGGTTTACGGCGCGCTGGCCGCGGCGGGTGGAGCGGCGATATGGATTTGGACCCGCTCGGGCAAACCGGTGAGTCCGGATTGTCCCTCCAATCCCTGCCAATGATGGTTGTTGGGTTTTTTGATTTCTACTACCGCTAATGCCGCCGGGAAAGGCTGTGGCTTCACGCCGGGGTTCCCCGCCCCGCAGTCGAGCTGAGCTGCTGAATTCATGTCGCGTTACGTATCCTTCCGAGATTTCGACTGGGTCCTGCTGGGTTTCATGCTGGCGATCTGCGCCCTCGGGGTGATGCAGATTCGCAGCGCCACGGAGCACACCAAGTTTGCGGGCGCACACATCAGGCAGATGTATTGGATTGTGGCCGGGGTAGGCGCGATGTTCCTGGTCAGCCTGTTCAACTATCAGGCGCTGCTGGAAAGAATCCACTGGGTCTATGTGGCATCACTCGCGTCGTTGATCGCGGTGCTTCTGTTCGGGCAAAAATATCTGGGAGCGCGGCGCTGGATCAAGATGCCGGGCGGCGGGCACTTTCAGCCGTCGGAGTGGGTGAAGCTGATCCTGATTCTTACGGTGGCGAAGTATTTTGCCGACTTGCCGGATCGCGATCTGGCGTGGCTGGATTTTCTGAAGGCGGGCGCCATCGTCGGCGTCCCCATGTTGATGGTTCTTGCGCAACCCGACCTGGGTACGGCCCTCACCTATTTGCCGGTGGCCATCATGGGTTTGTTTCTGGGAGGACTGCGCTGGAAGCAGGCGCTCATCGTAATCGCGATCGCGGGGGCGTTGCTGCCGGTGGCGTGGATCAAAGTGTTGAAGCCCTACCAGAAGGAGCGGCTCACCAGTTTTAGAAATCCGGATGAGGATCGTCAGGGCTCCGGATACCAGGTGAACCAGTCACTGATCGCGGTGGGTTCGGGCGGGATCTGGGGCAGCAGCCAGGGATCGCAGACGCATCTGGCGTTCTTGCCGGTGCCGCAAACCGACTTTATTTTCGCCGCGTTTGCCGAAGAGCACGGTTTTGTGGGAGCTCTCGGGGTGCTGCTGTTATACTTTATAGTGCTGATGCGGTTGACCCAGAATGCGCAAACGGCGCCCGACCGCGCCGGGGCATTTCTGGTCATGGGCGTGGTGGCTGTGCTTAGCTTCCACATCCTGGTCAACGTCGGCATGGTGGTCGGCTTTATGCCGGTCACGGGAATACCTCTGCCGCTCATGAGTTACGGTGGGTCTTCGGTTCTGTTCATGTTTTTGGCGCTGGGGATGGTGATGAACGTCCGGATGCGCCGTTTCGTGAACTGAGGAGGATGGCAGAAGCCGGGAGTTTTTCTCGAACACCGAAGAGCGCCCGGGCAAGAGATTGCGCAAATCGCATTCACCGATCGAAGCGAAAACGATCGAAAAGAATTGATGGACCAGAGTTAGAGTTAGATCCAACGATCAAGTAGAACGATCAACTAGAAAAAGATCACGCAAAAAAAATTCGCCAATCAACACAGATTTCGAAAGCCCTCGCGAAAAAGGAGGGCAGAATGCCGGCAGAAGTCGAAAGCCGGACAGGATCGAAGCCAGTCAGGCGGGGAACGGCCCCCTCGGCATAATGCGAGGGATGTGGCCACAGGCCTGGCGGGCTTAAAGCGTTCAGTGCAGATCAGCATTCACCATTTACTGCCGTGCGGGTCCGGAGAAGATTTCCAGGACCGCGCCCGTTCCTACCCGGAGCGGCGCTGAACGCTATCGATCCCTCGGTCCGCCTTGCGCTTCTGTTCCGGTAAGAAAACCGGAGTAGAAATGATCAAGGAATTGTATGTATCGACCACCCCCCACGAAACCAAAGTGGGGATCACCGAAGATGACCAGCTAGCGGAAATTTACCTCGAACGAGACAATGAATACACCTTAGCGGGCTCCATCTATAAGGGCCGAGTCACGCGCGTGCTGCCCGGCATGCAGTCGGCCTTCGTGGACATTGGCCTGGAACGCGACGCCTTCCTCTACGTTTCCGATTTCATGGATTTGGAGCAGCAGGATGAAGACCTGGATGAAGCCATCCCGGCGAATCGCCCGGTCACCGACGCACGCATGCATTCGCCATTGGAGGCGAGCGGTCCCGCGCTGGCAGGGGATTTGGCTCCCTCCGGGAACGTGACGGCGGATGGCGGCGCAGGAGTGCTGGCGTCAGAAAGACCGCATCCAGCGACTGGGGCGGAGCGGGATTTTCGCGGACGCCGACGCCGGCGCGGACGGCGTGGAGAAATCGGCGAGCGCGGCGGCCGTCCCCCGCAGGCGGATCGCGGAGTAATTCGACCGGAGCCGCTCGCGGACGTAGGGAACGAGAGCGCCGGGGAAGTTCGCAGCGAAAGCCGCCCCGAACCTCGCAACGACACGCGCGCCGAACCTCGCAACGACACGCGAAACGAGACTCGAAACGACCGTTTTCAGCGCGGTGATCGCGGTGGACGCGGCGCTTCGGAATCGCGCTTTCAGCGTCCCGCGCCGGCGGCTCGACCCGGACGCGACTACGATTACGGTCCGCCTCCCGGGTACCAGCCCATCGTTCTTCCGGGCGAGTCCATCTCAAAATATCAACGCCAGAATGTTACGGAAGGCTCCAGTCCCGCGGCCTCAACCGGCCAGAGCAGGGTGGAAGCACGCGAAGTGGAGCCTTTGGAGATCCCGCTGGCGAAGAGCTTTGGCCACATCAGCGCCTTCCCCGAAGATGAACCCAACTTTGCTGTTGAAGCCGAACCTCTCCGCGAACGACACGAGCACGCGGCGCTGGCGGAAGCGCACGAAGCGGAATTCACCGAAGTGATTTCGCCTTTTGTTCCCATAGAAACTCCCAGCCCGGCGCATGAGCCGGCGAGCCGGGCGCGAACCGAAGCGCCATACATCGCCCCCTTTCGCGAGAACTTCAGCGAGAACACTGACGAAGCCGGCTTGGGTGCTAGCGCGCACGCGCATGAAGTCGCGGCCAACGCAATGCGGATGCAGATGCCGACGCATATGCAGATGGAAGAACAGGAGATCGAAGAAGATGAAGTCGATCTCGCTCCCTACGGGGAAGAAGCCGGCGATGACGAGGAATTCGAGGAAGTGGAAGAGGAAAGCCAGGCGGCCGGCCTCTTGTTGCCGGAAGCAGGAAGGGCGGAGATCGCTCCGGAGGTAGGCGCGGTCAGCGATGCCGCGACAGCCGGCGACGTGGCGGTGACCGGGGAAGCCGTGCTGGAGGCGGAGGAGCGCGAAGCCGTAGAACTGGAACTGGAAGAGGCGCAGGCGGAAGCCGAGGCGCTGCTGGAGGCGGAAGCCATCGGCGGAGGGACGGTGGATGCGAGCGCGGCGGTTCGCGGTCCCGCGCCGGAAGCGATGCTGCTGCAGCGGACGCAGCGCACGACTCCGGGACGCGGACCGGACCGGGGTCCCGATCGAGGTCGCGGAAGGCGGGGTGGCCGGCGCTTCCGCAGCCGGGAAAACCACGTCGTGCCGCAGATCAGCGAACTGCTCAAAGAGGGGCAAGAAGTGCTGATTCAGATCGCCAAAGAGCCGATCGGCAAGAAGGGCGCGCGCATCACCAGCCACATCGCGCTGCCCGGGCGCTTTCTCGTGTTCATGCCGACGGTGAACCATACCGGCGTGTCGCGAAAGATCGCCTCGGAAGAAGAAAGGTTGCGGCTGAAACGCATCATCCAAAGCGAGCGCGAAAACGGCGGCGGCGGTTTTATCGTGCGCACGGCGGCGGCGGGGGCATCGGATGACGAACTGCGCGCCGATATCCGCTTCCTGAAAAATCTCTGGAATGAGATCAAGACGCGGTCCGACAGCGCAAAGTCTCCGTCCCTGATCTATCACGACTTGAACGTGGTGGAGCGGGTACTGCGCGACCAGGTCAGCTCGGACTTCTCCGTCATATGGGTGGATACCGAGCAGGAATATGAGCGCATCGTGCGCTTCGCCAACCGCTTTCAGCCGGCACTGGTGAAGCGGGTCAAGCTCTATACGAAGGAGACGCCGCTCTACGACCAGTTTGGACTGAACGAGGAAATCAACAAGGCGCTGAAATCGAAAGTCTGGCTTAAGAGCGGCGGCTACATCGTGATCAACCAGACCGAAGCCCTGGTGGCGATCGACGTGAACACGGGAAAATACGTGGGCAAGACCACGCGACTGGAAGACACCATCGTCAAGACCAACGTGGACGCGATCAAGGAAATCGTGCGCCAGGTGCGGCTGCGCGACCTGGGCGGAATCATCATCATCGACTTCATCGACATGGATGAGCGCCGCAACCGGCAGAAAGTGATGCAGGCGCTGGAAGAGGCGTTGCGTTTCGACCGGGCGCCGTCCAAGGTCCTCCAGTTCAACGATTTCGGCCTGGTGGCGATCACCCGCAAACGGGTGAAGCAGTCGCTGGAGCGGACGATTGGAACGCCCTGCCCTTATTGCCAGTCCACCGGCTTCGTGAAGTCGGTGAACACGGTGTGCAATGAGATTTATGTCGAGATGCGCAAGATCAACAGTCACCTGGATCACAGCGACGTTATGTTGCGCGTAAACCCGGAAGTGGCGAAGGCGCTCAAGGTGGACAACGCGAAACTACTCAACGAGATGGAAGAGCTGACCAAGAAGACGATTATCGTGAAATCCGACCCGGCCCTGCACCAGGAACAGTTCGACATTCACTAAGCCCATGAAGTGCCTGGTTGGCAACGGGTTAGGGGCAGGAGTGCAACTCCTGCCGCCGCCTATTGCGGCCTCAATTGTACGTACAACGTTTCATGTGAAACACTTTGTCGGGGTAAATGTGTACGTGTTTCTATGTACATATTCAGGTCCGACTTTTCCCGGGTTTAAGGCCGGTATGCGCCGCGCGTATGGGCGCGAAGTTTTTTCGCAACCTCCGAAAGGCGGGTCACGTCTCAGCTTCTCGTATGGAAGACCTTTCCAAGCATAGCCAGTCTCACATTGACTCCATCGTGAAGCAGGAGGAGGAAGCGCTGGAGCGACGGTCATTCCCGGAGCGCCTAGCGGACGCGGTGGGCGGTTTTGCGGGCAGCCTGACTTTTGTCGCGGCGCAGTCAGGCTTCTTAGTGGTGTGGCTGCTGGTCAACAGCGGCAGAGTTCCGGCGATACGGCCGTTCGATCCGTATCCATTTCAGTTTCTCGGCGTGCTGGTGGCGATGGAAGCGGTGATTCTCTCCAGTTTCATCCTGATGCGGCAAAACCGAATGATGCGCCGGGGGGAGCGTCGGAATCATCTCAACTTGCAGGTCGATTTGCTGGCCGAAAAGGAAATCACCAAGCTGTTGCAGATGGTCCGGGCAATATGCGCCCACATGGGTTTACGAAACCTGGCTACCGATAAGGAAATCCGGGAACTCAGCCGGCCGACCTCGATCGAGTCGCTGAGCAAGAGTCTGGACGATCAACTGCCGGGGTCCTGAGGTTTGCCTCCCCATAAAAAAACCCTCCCGAGGTGGCGCGAGAGGGGCTGAGGAACGGTGGGAGAAAAAATTATGCGGCGCGGACCACGTTGCCTGCCTGGAAGCCTTTGGGGCCTTTGAGCAAGTCGAACTCGACGGTCTCGCCTTCGTTCAGCGAGCGGTAGCCGTTCTCCTGGATGGCGGAGAAATGCACGAAGACATCCTCGCCGGTGGAGCGCTGGATGAATCCGTATCCTTTCGCCCCGTTGAACCACTTGACAGTACCCTTTTCTCTCACAAAGAAACTCCTTTCGCCTCTGCTTGGGATTGTTCTTCCCCGGTTCTGCGGTTGGTCCTGGAATGACAAACGAATCAGGACGTTCGGACAAAGCCAGGGTAAGAATGGTTGCTGACGTAGCGGCTCGGAGGCGCTCCCACACCAACAGAAACGGCTCCCCTGTATTTCGAAGCACGGTGGTCCGTGACGAAATCAGGAGGAGCCGCGAAGACGAAGGCGCGATATCGCACTGCTACCACAGGAACGTCAACCTTTTGTACGAATTCGCCAACCGGGTCGGGCCAGCGAAGCACCAGATAATATCAGGAAGATGGCGGATGGCAAGTGCGAAGTTTTGGGCCTGGGCAAACCTTATATGACTGGGAATCAGTGGGGGCGGGCGTAAGGCGGCTGGCGGCGCCTAGGGACGGAGGGCTGTAAGTATTTGATAAGATTTAGCAAACCAGTGTCTTCCATCACTCCCATCCCGGGCCAGACGGTTGAGGAAGAGGAACGGGCGATGGCGCGGGGGGCGGGGGAGGGATTGGTGCCTTCCACCTTGCGCTACCTGTCGCGGACCGAAGTCCACACCTTTGCCTTTTCGGTGGCGGCCAATGCGATTCTGTCTTTATTCCCCTTCCTGCTGTTGCTGATGACGCTGATCCGCTACGTGTTTCACTCGCGGGTGATGTACGGCGTGGTGGAGAATTTGCTGCGCGACTATATTCCGATGGGGCAGGAATTCGTGATCCGAAATCTGAATGTGATGGTGGGAGCGCATCATCGGGCGCAGGTGTTGTCGCTGGCGGTGCTGCTGATTACGTCCACGGGAATTTTTCTGCCGCTTGAAGTGGCGCTTAACCGGGTGTGGGGCTTCCCGGACAATCGTTCGTATCTGGGAAATCAATTGATTTCGCTGGGGCTGGTGTTTGCCTGCGGTTCGCTGGCGTTGCTCTCGATCGGATTGACGGCGGGGAACGTGGCCATGTTGCAGCGCGCGCTGCACGGCCACGGCGGATGGTTTGTAGGGCTGGCGGATTTTCTGGTAATGAAGGTTTTCTCAATCCTGGCAAGTATTGCGATCTTCTTCCTTATCTATTGGCTGTTGCCGAATGGGAAAGTTCGGGCGGGGGCGGTGTTGCCGGCGGCGGTAATTATGGGGCTGGTATCGGAGGCGCTGAAGCACGTTTACATCTTCGCCTTGCCCCGCTTGAATTTCGCGGAAGTGTACGGGCCGTTCGCGATCACGGTGAGTTTGATGTTCTGGGCGTTTTTATCGGGGATGATGCTGCTGACCGGCGCGCACCTTTCGGCGCGCAGGGTGGGGCTGTTGTAAAGCGCTGCGGGCGGATGACGGTTTGCGAGCGTGCACACGACAAAGCAGCGGCAAAGCGGAGTTTCGCAGCAGTCTGCACTGGTCAGCAGTCTTCAGTCTCTGAGCTACTGTACTGTGACCTTGAAGGTGATGGCTTTGCCGCTGGGGATGGAGGCGGAGACGGTTACTTTGCCGGTTTTCGCGCCGGTAGTGTAAAGGGTCGAGGCGGTGCCATCGGAGGCGCTGGCGAGGGATGCGGGGGCAAAGGTTCCACCTGCTCCTTTATCGTTGAAGTTGACGATCACGCCGGGAACGACATAGCCGTGCGCGTCCATGACCTTCACAACCAGAGACGAAGCGAGGGTGGTGTTCGGGGCCCCGGTCTGGTTGTTTCCTGAGACGACGGCGATCGCGGTGGCCGGACCGACGGTGGTGGTTTCGCTGAATTGCGCGCTGGTGTAACCCAGACTGGTGCAGATTATGGAGACGGCGCGGGGCGCGTTCGGAAGCTGATAGGTGAAACTGACTTTTCCGGTGGGGTCGGTTGCCTGCGCGGTGTTGGGAGTGAATACGCCACCCGCGCCGTTGTCTTTACAGGTGACGGAAGCGCCGGCGAGGGGCTTTGAACCGTAGGCGGAGGCGGTCGCCGCCTGAACGCTCAAGGGCACGGGCAAGACGGTCTTTTCCGTGCCCGTCTGATTATTGCCGGCGGCCGCGGCGAGGGACGGCAGCAAACCATAGACTTCCAGGGCGGCAGTTCCACCGATGTACACCTTGCCGTTGGAGATGGTGGGAGTGACGAAGCGCACCACGGGGACTAATTTATCGCGCAGGGAAAGCGCTTGCGTGCTGTCGTAGAACTCGGTGGCGAGGTTGGTGGGATCGAACGCAAAGAGCGCGGGATTGGTGTGCCGGATCGCCCAGAGGATGGCGCTGCTATTGCCATTGGATGTGATCGAGGTCGAGGACGGTCCAGCCCCTCCGAAAACGGCTGCGGTTTGTGAAACCGGCGACTGGGTGAGGAGTCCATTGACCAGGGCAAACTGCTTGATGTAATCGCCATCTCCGGCGACGTAGACGCTGCCATTCCAGTAGGAAGGCACGCCGGCGAGTTCGCCGACGACGGCGTGGGGAATGGATTGGATCACGTTGTCAGTATCGGGGTCGAACTGGCCCGGATTATCGCGATTGATCAGGTAGAGGGTGCCTTGTTTCCCTCCGGCCACGAGTTCGTGGGGGTAGAGGCCGGATTGGTCGGGAAGAACGAGCGGCCCCGCGGAACCCAGATCCAGATCGAGTTGAGCCAGTTGTTTCTGGTTGTAGGGAGTGAAGTAGTCGATAACGCCGAAGACATTGGCGGTCCATCCCATCTTGAGGAGGCTGTCGCCGTAATCGCCGGCGCCGGTGGGTCCGTCGTAAGTGCCATTGGCGGTGGCGACATAGATGAATCCGTTTTCGTCGACCGCCGGTCCGCTGCCGCCCTGCCAGAATGAGGCCTGTTTGCCGCCGGGAGTGGCGAGGAACGCCGCCTGCTGTTGCAGGGTTTGCGCGTCATAGGCAAAGAGCCAGCCGTTATAGGCATAGACGTCGCACCCGTTGCCGCCGAAGCCAATGTACAGCGATCCATTTTGCAGAAGCAGGGCGGGGCGCTGCAGTTGAAGGATAGGGTTGAAACTTCCCCGACCGTCGCTGGAGGGAGCTGTGCCGGTGATGACGACCGGTCCTCCGTTGAGCTCGTTGCCGGTGGTGATGTCGAGGGCATGCAGGCTGAAATTGCGCACCTCGTTGTTGCCCGTCCCCGTCACGGTCTTGGCGACGAGGTAGAGAGTGGTCTTGAGGGGATCGATGACGCCGGTGCCGGTGATACCAATTTCGGTGTAATGCGTGCCGGTGCATCCGTAATCGGAGATGGGGTCCGAGGTGCCGCCATTATTGAGGCTCACAGACCAGAGCGGGGAAGCGTTGCCGCCCTGAGTATCGTCCGCGTCGAAGGCGTACACGGTGTTGTGCTGGGTGGCGACATAAACGACGTTATGCACTTTGCCATCGCTCATCAGAACATTGCTGGCATAGAGGGGTTGTCCGGCGATGATGCCATCGACGTTCTGGGAAAAGAGTTTGCCGAAGCTGCTGACCTTGACGTTGGCGGGCGTGAGGATAGTCTCGAGGGTATTCAAGCCGTCGCGGGCGTTGTCGTTGTGCTGCGTCAAGACATCGCTCTGGCCCCAAGCCAGGGAAACTCCGAGGCAGAGCGCGAACAGGGTGGCGGATAACCTCGAAGTCGACGGTGTCGTCAACTTTACAGCGGGCATTCGGCTGGCTCCTGAGCTAGGATTCGGCATCTTATTCGCGGCTAAGGCAGTCAACCGCAGGTTCGCAGGGGAGGAACTATTGCGAGTAGCAAGTATTTTTCCATATTCGCGGGAGAACGGCAACCGGGAAATGGGGCTTTTTCCCATTGCCCAGGGGTAACTCGAATCTGGTTACCGACAGTTGTCCGGGAGGCCTTTCTAGAACCGCCAGCGGGTCGCGGATTGGGGAAAAGTCTTCTCCACGAAGCCGAAGACGAGGCTGGGCTGGACGTGGTAAATAGGTTCCCCCATACTTCGCGGGTCCATCTTGTATTTCTTCTTATAGGCGGTGGCGACCCGCTCCAGAGAAGCGGAGTTGTCGAGTTGAGATGCCTTGCCCTGCACGATTACGGCTTCCTCGCCGTGATCGTTGGTGACGGTGCAGGCGGGATTCGATTCGAGGTTCCTGCCTTTTCGGGACTTGCGTGCGGTGGAGAAAAAGAAGGCGTCGTCGAGCCACACTCCCCACACCGGCATGACGTGGGGACGGCCGTGGGACGGATCGACCGTGGCCAACCAGAAGGTGCGGCAGGCGCGCATTTTGGTGGCTACCCAAGACCAGGGGAGGAGACCTTTGCCCTGCTTGGGACCGACGATGCCGTAGCCGGGAGCAAAGGGACGGCCGGCTTTGGGCGTGGGTCGTGGATTTGCGGTGATGCGGGGCTGGGCGGATGGTTTCGCGGGACGCTTGGGCATGACGAATCTTTCTCCGTATTCCGGCGAACTTGATGCGGCACTCGTTGACGGCAACCCGGGCGGGGCCCCCGCGCCACACTACATCCTTTTCAATTCCCGCACCGCGCGATGCGCCTGATCGATGGCGCAGTCGGTATAGGCGTAGGCATCGGCATCGGCGTTGGCGATGGCGAGCAAACCAAAGGGCCTACGCGCGATCTGGCAGGGAGTCTCGGTGCCATCCAGCCAGAACTGGTCGAACAGGGAATTGTATTCGTAGGCGTAGCCGTGGGGCCAGCGGTTGACGGTGATCTCCAGGATATCGCGGGCAGGGTCAAAACCTCCGGGGCCGAGGATGCGCGCCAATTGCTCGCGGATGTTGCGCTCGTAGGTTTCAAAGGGCGTGCTATAGAGCTGGATGCGGCCCAGTTTGTGCTGTTCGCGGGCCGGGCGTCCGGGCTTGCAGGCGGCTTTCATCATGTGAACGACGATGGGCTGATCGGGCTTTTTTGTGCACTCGTAGCCGCCAATGCTGACCGGGATATCGAGGTTCACGCTGGTGTGGTACATGCCGGGCGCGTAAATTGCCCGCGCGCCGAGCTTTTGAAAAGCGCTCCAGTTGCGGACCAGCACGTTGGTGTAAAGCAGGGGCACTTTCTGCGCCGAAGCGAGCGCGTCTTTTTGGGGCTGAGGCAACTCGGGCGCGATGTAGGGAATGACCACGTGCCAGCAAGCGAGAATGCAGTTGGCGGCGCGCACCGTCCTGAGCTTGTTCCCGGTAAAGTAGCTGACTTCGACCTGCTTCGCGGAGGAGGGATCGCCCCGGTGCTGGACCTTGACGACGGTGCTGTTGAGGCGGATACGGGTGGGAGAGGATGGTTGATCGAGGCGGGAATAATCGGCTTTGGCGAGCACCACATCTGCGGCGGCGTTGCCAGGGATCGCGTCCGGGATCAGTTTACGCACCAGCAGGCGGGCGATGGAGGCGTTGCCGTCGGGAAAGTGAAAGAAGTAACGATCGGCCTCGGCGTTGCGGATGCAATCGCGGTTCATCCCCTGGCCGGGTGAAGGATCGAGTTGGAGTCCGCTGAAGCCGGGGAGTTCGAGACCCCAGGCATCCTGGGCGGAAACGGCGTCGATACCGACTCCGAACATGGGGTGAGGGAAGGCCTGCAACAATTTGACGATCTCGTCGCTGACGCCGAGCGTGGCGGTGAGATAGTTGGCATAACTGATGCGGGCGAGGCGCGCCTTTTTTTCGGTGGAACTGAGACCGGGAAAATAGTCTTTGTCCTCGGTGAGGAGGCGTTGAAAATCCTTTTTTGCCTGTTCAGAAAAGGGAGCTTCACGGAGAAAGTCACGCAAGCCGGCGGCACGACTTTCGTCACTAATGCCGCTCTCGTCGAATCCTCCGCGCATGACGTTGGCCAGGAGTTTGTCGGCGCCAAACGTCTCCTTGTCGAAAAAGATTTGCGGTCGTAGACCAAGAGAAGGATACAGATCGTTGCTGACGTAATGGGAGTAGGAAGGAACGTCTATGCCGAGCTCTGCAATCAGGGATTTGGCGACGGCGCTGTAGGGAGCGGGACTCTCGATGGAAAAAGTGCCGCCGAATCCCAGAAGCGTGCGCGGTCCGGCGCGGAATTCATTGCGCTTGGCGTGACCGCCGAAGTCGTCGTGGTTTTCGAGAATCAGGACGCGCGCTTTGTCACCGGCGGCCTGGTGGAAGAAATGGGCGGCGGAAAGTCCGCTGATGCCACCGCCGACGATGACGAGGTCATAGGATTCTCCGGTGTCGACGGGTTTGGGAGCCGTGTCCCAGAAGTCGCGGTCGCGGATTTTGTGCATGGTTTCAAAGGAGCCGGGATGGCTGCCGCGGAGGCCGGTTTTGGCGGGAGGATAGTATCCCGGAGTATCCTGAGGGGCGAGGTCGGCGGCAGCGGCAGCCCACATTTCAGGCGGAACGATGGCGGCGCCGGCGGCGATGGCGACGCCGTTGAGAAAGTCGCGGCGGGTGATCTTCGCGTCCATGCCGAGGGAGCGGTCGGTGTTGAGATTGGGGGCGGAGGGAAGAATTTCGTCGGACAAAGTTAGCCTCTGGCGAGGCAGTGTATCACCCGGGCGCAGGCCGGAGTAAGTGCCGCAGGCGAACGCGCGCTGCGGCCTAGAGCGAGAACGCCTACGCAGTGCGCTCGGACAGCAGAGCCACGATTGCAGAGGGTCGTGATCAGCTAACTTTAAGGGCGGAATCCGGGGCCTGGAAGGCTATCTTGTTGTGACTGCCGTCGCAGAACGGACGATTGGCGGAAGCGCCGCAGCGGCAAAGCGAAAACCCGGTTTTGCCGGTGAGGTCATATTTGTTGCCATCGGCGTCCAGCATTTCAACCATGCCGTTCGGATCGTCGATGCGAAAAGGGCCATTCTTGCGTACCGTAATGGTTACTTGAGCCATAAAGCCTCCGGTAATTATGAAGATCTTTTGCGGTTTGAAATCTCAGATCTGGGATCCAATTCCTCCGCCGCTGAACCCTGAATCGGATTTCGTGCTGTTTGCATGGTAACCGAGAACGGGGAATTGAGAAGTCACAGGCGCTACTTCCAGCGATCCACCAGCTCAAACCAGACGATCTTCATCCATTCATCGAGGGTGGTTTTCGCCCATTGGCGGTTGCTCCACCACGCCGCGCCGAAGTTGGCGGGATCGCGGGCGGCGGCGACGCTGAACTGGTACTGCGGGAGGCGATGGCGAAAAATGGTGAGGGCGCGACGGGTATGGAATTCGGAGGTTACGAGCAGCACCTTGCGCACGGGAAGGGATTGCAGGCAGCGGCGGACGTCGTCAGCCTCGGCGACGGTGGAAAAGCCGGTGATGGGGCAAATCGAGATGCTGCGGGCCTCTGGCATGGCATTCACATAGGCCAGCGCGATGTCGGTGAGGCGGCGATCATAAATCGCATCGCGGGTCTCGACGTCGAGAAACAAATGCGCGGCTCCACCTTGCCGCAGGAGTTCGACGGCACGCTGCGGGCGCACACGGGTTTCGCCTGCGAGAGCGACGATCACGTCGGCTTTCTCCGGTTGGTCGACCACGAGCACGCCGGCGGCGCGACTCGCCAGGGTGGCGACGGCAGCGAGGAAAAACAGCGGAAGCAGCAGTTTGAGGAACCGCATCGGGAGGTTCGAATCTCCGTTTCGGCGAGACGCCGACGCTGCGGGCTGGCGGGCTTGGAGCGGCATTCGATTACCAGAGTAATTGAGAATGCCACGGCCGCGGGATAATTCCGGCAAAATGGCGCGACAATCGATGGGATGGGGCCGGAGCCTGCCAAGGCGGCGATGCTAAACTTGAGATTGAATCGGGCGCGACTTGTGCGCGAGATTTCCAGGTAATCTTGTCGGAGTTTTTTTGCGGGGGTTTGGACTGAACTATGAATACTGGGCTGATGGCTTCTACTTCCTTTACCGAATTGAAGCACCGGGTTGAGACGCGGGAGGCGAAGGTCGGAATTATTGGCCTGGGCTACGTGGGATTGCCGCTGGCCCTGCTTTACAGCGAGCAGAAATTTCCGGTCACGGGTTTTGATATCGATCAGAAGAAGATCGATACGCTGGACAACGGCGGCACTTATATTTTCCGCATTACTCCGGGGGAGATCGCGGCGGCCAAGGCGAACGGTTTCAAGGCGACGGCCGATTACTCGAAGATCGCAGAAATGGACGCGATTATCATCTGCGTTCCCACGCCTTTAAACGAGTATCACGAGCCGGATTTGAGTTGCATCACGGATACGGCGCAATCCGTGGCACCGCATCTGCGCGCCGGTCAGATCGTCATTCTGGAGAGCACGACCTATCCGGGAACGACGGAAGAAGTGCTGATTCCCATTCTCGAAAAGGGTAACAAGGCGGGGCTGAAGGCGTCGCGCGAGGGGGCATCCGGGGAGAACGAGTTTTGGGTTGCCTTTTCGCCGGAGCGCGAGGATCCGGGTAATACGGAGGTGGCGCGGCACGATATTCCGAAGGTGATAGGGGGCATGGATGCGCCGGCCGGCGAAATTGCGGCGGCATTTTATGGTTCCATTTTCCGGCGCACAGTGGCGGTTTCCTCGCCGGCGGCGGCGGAGATGACGAAGCTGCTGGAGAACATCTATCGCTGCGTCAACATCGCCCTGGTGAACGAACTGAAGATGCTCTGTCTGCGCATGGACATGAATATCTGGGAGGTCATTGACGCGGCGGCGACCAAGCCTTTCGGGTTCCATCCTTTTTATCCCGGACCGGGACTGGGCGGGCACTGCATTCCGGTGGACCCGTTTTACCTGTCGTGGAAAGCGAAAGAGTTTGATTTCCGCACCCGTTTTATCGAACTAGCGGGTGAGATCAACGTGGCCATGCCGTATAACGTGATCGCGTCCACGATTTCAGCACTGAACCTGCACAAGAAGGCGATCAACGGATCCAAGGTTCTGGTGCTGGGAGTGGCTTACAAACGGGATATTGACGATCTGCGCGAATCACCGGCGCTGACAATTATCGAGCTGCTGCAAAAAGAGGGAGCGCTGGTCAGTTATAACGACCCCTACTTTCCGTTCGTGGGGCGCGGGCGCAAGTACGACTTGCAGATGAAATGCTCTCCGCTGGAGAATCTAGGGCAGTACGACTGCGTACTGATCGTGACCGACCACAGCGACTACGACTACAAGAAGATTGTGAACGAGTCGAAACTGGTGGTGGATTCGCGCAACGCCACGCGCGGGATCAAGAGCGATAAGATCGTGCACTGCTAGGTTGCGGCGGCCCCAGTCCCGTGCCGAGTGATACCAACTGGTCCTCGCATCGCATAAGGCTTAAAGCTATATTTGCGGCTTTTGTCGCGCACCTCCGGGAAATCGAGAAACAGGAGTAGGGGACTTTCGCAATGCGTTCCTGCTGGTCACGGCCTTGAATCCGTCTGCCACAAACTCCACCAGACACGAGTTTCTTCCTCCCCTTACTAACACACGGCATAACTGACCTTTGCGGTTCATTCGGTTCCAGCGATACACATAGAGTTGGGTGCTTTTCATGGCGCTGAACGTTGGTTACTGCGATTCGATGAGGGTGGAACATTCCCCGGAGGCAGGCAATGCTCTCCGCTTTAGTAAAAGACACCGACGCCCTGTTTCAAGCCCGGTAAAGCGATCCGGTAAACCGTACTGTGAGAAGACGCACCTTATGCTAGTATTTCGCGTTGAGCAGGGCGGGGTTCGCGCTGCAATTTGCATCCCTACGGGTGCCTATGAAAGACACGCTCGGAATTTTGCTCGCTGGAGGCGCAGGCGAGCGCCTTTATCCCCTCACCCGCGATCGCGCCAAGCCGGCGGTAACCTTTGGCGGCATCTATAGGATTATCGACATCACGCTCTCCAATTGCGTGAACTCGGATCTGCGCCGGGTTTACATTCTGACGCAATACAAAGCGCTTTCGCTGAATCGCCAGATTCGTGAGGGCTGGAATATTTTTGGCCGGGAGATCGGCGAGTTCATCGAAATTCTGCCACCCATGAAGCGGGTCAGCGAGAACTGGTACATGGGGACGGCGGACGCGGTGTATCAGAACATTTATTCCATCGGCTCGGAGCAGCCGAAGCACGTGATGATCCTTTCCGGCGACCACATCTACAAAATGAATTATGGCGCGCATGCTGAAGCAGCATCAGGATGCGGGCGCCGACGTCACGGTGGCCACGCTGGTGATGGATCCGTCGGAATGCCGGCATTTTGGGGTGGTGGACATTGATCACGAGAATCGCATCACCGGTTTTCTGGAAAAGCCGAAGGAAACGGATTTGCGTTCGCCTTACGATCCGAGCAAGATCTCGGCTTCCATGGGCATTTACATTTTCAATACCGACGTGCTGATTCCGGTGCTGCTGCGGGATGCCGAGGACCCGAATTCCAGCCACGATTTCGGCAAGAACATTCTTCCCAAAATGCTGGACGACTACCGCGTATTTGCCTTCAACTTTGTCGACGAAAATAAGAAGGAGGCGCTGTACTGGCGCGATGTGGGCACGCTGGAAGCCTATTACGAAGCCAATATGGACCTGGTTTCGGTTTCTCCGGTGTTCAATCTTTATGACGATCAATGGCCGATACGGACGCACCAGCGCCAGTATCCGCCGGCGAAATTCGTTTTCGCGGAAACCGGGCGCATGGGGAGGGCGCTCGATTCGCTGGTTTCTTCCGGGTGCATTATTTCCGGCGGCGCCCTGCAGAATTGCGTGCTCTCACCCAACGTGCGGGTGAACTCGTTTACGGAAATTGAAAGCAGTATTTTGTTTTCCCACGTCAATGTGGGGCGCAGTTGCCGCATCCGGCGGGCGATTATCGACCGCGACGTGCATATTCCGGAAGGCACGACCATCGGCTACGATGTCGAAGCGGACCGCGAGCGCTACTTCGTCACCGACAGCGGCATCACGGTGGTGACGCGCGATTACTCGCTGTTTGAGAACCCGGTCAGCGTGGATTACTTCACCAGCGAGTAGCGGAAGCCGCCGCACGTTCAGTCCTATTCATAGCGCTTTCCCTCATTCATAACTGCCATCCATGAAGTTGAGGCGTCGTCGTCCCTCACACGAGAAAAGAACTCAGGGCTTTGGTGAAAGCGTCGGATTGTTCGACATTGGAAAGGTGAGCGGCGCTGAGTTCCACTTTTAGCGATCCGCGAATTCGCGCCTGCAGAAATTCTGCGTCGGCGGCGGGCGTGACCGGATCGTGCGCGCCGTAGACGATCAGGGTCGGGGTGGTAATTTGGGCCGACCGCAGCCCTTTGATCCATGTCGCGTATGGCCGCGCAACACGCGACATAGCCGTCGGGCGGCGTGTTTTCGAGCAGGGCTTGGGGGCGGGCGACGGGTTCCGGAAAAGCGGCACGGAAGCCGGGCGTGAACCAGCGTTCGATGACGGCGGCGGCCACTTGTTTCATGCCATCTTTGCGGACGGTGGCGATGCGAGTGTTCCAGGTCTCCTTTGTGCCGATGTGCGCGGCCGTATTGCAGAGCGCCAGTCGATGTAAACGGTGGGACGCGTTGACGCCGAGCCAGATTCCGATAATGCCGCCCATGGACAAACCGCAAAAGTGGACGCGCTCCAGTTGCAAAGAATCGAGGAGAAGCAAGACGTCACGACCCAGTTGTTCGATGGAGTACTCACCCGCGGTCACGGTGGATTGGCCGTGGCCGCGAGTGTCATAACGCAGGATGCGAAAACGCCGTGTGAGTTGCGGCAACTGCGGCTCCCACATCGAAATATCGGTGCCGAGCGAATTGGAGAATACGAGCACCGTACCGTGGTCGCCGCTGAGTTCGTAGCGGGCTCGCAAGTCTCCGCATTGGGCAAACGGCATATTTGCTTTCTCGCGCGAAGGGTTTTCCGCAGCGCTTCTTGTTGTAGCTTGGTCGTGCTGGGCGACCATTATCCTATCCGGGAACTCGTCCGCCGGTGAAATAATTTTCGGGAGCGAACAGGCGATCCAAGTCGCCAATGTTCTCTGTGACTGGTCGCTGCGCCGGTTTGCGCCCATGCCAGTCTGCGTAAGTGCGGCGCAAAAGTCTTCCGGACCGGAGCGCCTCCTTTCTCCCGCGCACGCCCTGTATCCCACACGATGCCTTCGCCGGCTTTGCGACAGAAGAAAGTGCACGGAGCGAGCACATTCTGCTTGCATTGCCAGGTCTTACAGAACCGAACATGGCCGGCTACGGGTTTCAGGGGATGGCGGGAAGGACGGCGAAGTCGCACATTGATTGGGGATCGAGAGTTATCACCGAAGTAACGGCGTGACGGTTAGCCGCGCGGGGCATTGGCCGCTTGCTTGCACTTTAGGTTCGGCGGTGGAGTGTGGACGGAGCCAGGAATTTATGATGCTGTACCCGAAAAAGACACGGAACGCGCTGCTGATGGTGATGCTGGTGGCTCCAATTTTCGCTTGCTCGATGATGTTTACCGGGATGCTTCCCCGATTCTTTCCGCGCGGCGCCGGCGGCGTGGTGGAGGCAGCGGGCTCGGCGGACTTTCTGCACGGGATGCGAATGCGGAGCAGCGAGGCGGGATCGGTCTACGATGTTCGGTTGGTGGCGCAGACGCTGGGAGAAGCATACGAGAATGCTCTGAACCATGAAACGCTGAGCCAGGAAGCGCCGGGTGCGGAATTAGGTGAGGCGGATTCGCTGCTGGAGAATGCGGCGATCAGATTCTCTTCACGTGTGCTTTATGAGATGGCCAGAGGCTCCTGCCAACAGTATCAGGCGGTGAGCATGGAGACGGGAAACCGCTGCATTTTGCAGGACGAATCGGTGGGGCTGAGCGCTTTGAGCGACACTCTTTCCTCGGCCGCGTCGCGGCTGGAAAGTTTGCGCCGGTCGCTGCCTGCGGCAACGTTGACGGCCGGCCCGCCGGATCTGGTCAGGGCGCGCGTTGGATCGCTCGAACATCTTTATCGCATGGCCTTCGCGGTCTCCAGAATGTATCTTGACCGATCGCAGAGCGGGGCTTACCTGGAAGCGGCGCACGAGCAACTCGGGTTGGCCCGCCAAAGCATAGAAGCCGAGCGCGCACTTTGCTCTTGCAGTGATCAGGAGTCGGTGGCGCGTACGCTGGAACTATCCCAGGTTGAAGACCAGCTTAGTGAAATGCGAAACTACTCCCGCGTAGAACCGTGATGTGTCCTGTTTGAAATTAAACATCAGGCTTAGTGGCGAATCAAAAAAATCTGCTACCATAACCGTTCGGTGAGGTGGCCATGCCCCAATATGTGATCGAGCGGGAAATCCAGGGCGCCGGGGAATTTGTCCGATGCGGAACTACAGGCGGTCGCCAGAAAGTCGGTCGGCGTGCTGAAAGGAAATGGGTCCGGAAATCAAGTGGCTTCACAGCTACGTGACCGGCGATAAAGTCTATTGCGTGTACCTCGCGCCGGACGAGGAAACAGTTCGCGAACATGCGCGCCGCGGGGGGTTTCCGGCGAATCGCAGTCTCTGCAGTACGGCGCCTGATCGATCCCGACACGGCAGGTTGACCTAAGCCGGAGTCGGACTCCGCAGGCTGGATTTCGCGTCGCTGCCGCAGCGCCTCGTGGATGGCTTCCTCCACCGGCATCGCCCAGCCTTCCATCCAGGCCGACAACCCGCCGCGTTGCCCAGCGCTCGGCGCGCAAATTCCAACGCCTTTTCCAGCCGTGCCTGCTCGGCTGGCGTGGGGGGCGCGCCGAGACGTTGGCGAAGGGCGGCCGCGGCCCCGGCCAGGTGCAGAGATTGCGCCGCGTTCGATTGCGCCGCTGCGTTTACGGCAAGACTTTCGAGCGCGCTCGCGATGCCGCGTTTGTGACCCAACTCCTGGAACATTCCGATGCTCTCGCCGTACAGTCGGCGGGCCTCGACGTCGTCCCCCTGATCGGCACTTAAGCTGGCCAAGTCGGAAAGGGCGCTGGCGATACCCCAGCCATCGCGCAATTGGCGAAAGGCCGCCAGGCTCTGTTCGCAAAATGAGCGGGCGGCGGCGAGATCGGCTTTTTCCCGCGCGACGTCTCCCTGATAATTCAAGGTCCAGGCGACGCCCGCGCCGTCCGCCGTCGTACGGAACATCGCGAGGCATTCATCGTAAAGCGCAGATGCGCGAGCGTAGTCGCCCTGCAACTTGGCTGCGTTGGCGAGATTGCTGAGGGCGCGGGCGATGTCGGCGGAATCACCGAGTTCCTTCCATATCGCGACACAGCGCTCGAAGAGCGCAGCGGCCTCTGGCAGATCGCCGCGATCGCGGGCATTGACGGCCAGGGCGTTCAGTGCGACGGCAACGCCACGATTATCGTTAAGTTCGAGCACAGGTCTCAAGACTGTCCTCGAACAGTTGCTGCGCGGAAGCGTAATCGCCCTGCTCGCCCGCGAGGACCGCGGCCGCGAACAGCAGGCGGGCGCGGAGTTTCGGACGCGCCGCGGTCCTTCCAGTGCCAGCAGCCTGGCGATGGCGTCGCGGCCTTCCGCTAAGATGTTCCCGCGTTTCCCAGAAGCGAAACAACGCAGCGCCGAGGCGAAGTCCCCAATCGGCGTCCCCGGTCTTGATCAAGATAGTCGAGCGCCGGGCGGAAGTTGTCGTGCTCAACCTCGAACCGGTCCAGCCATTCGGGATGGGCCGCCATGTCTTCTGCGCCTTCTTCGGCGAGCACGAGGTAATAGGCGGCATGGGCGCGGCGAGTGGCGGATTCGTCAGGTTGCTTTCGGCAAGCCGCTCAAGAGCATACTCGCGGATGGTTGAGAGCATGAAGAAGCGCGTTTCGTCGTCTCCTGCTCGACCTGTTGCGACCAGGCTCTTGTCGACCATGGAAGCCATGCCATCGAGAATGTCGAGGCCGAGATCGCCCTTGGTATCGCAGACCGCTTCGGCTCCCTCCAGCGTGCAACCGCCGGCAAACACGGAAAGCCTGCGGAAGAGAGTCTGTTCTGCGGGGTTGAGCAGGCCGTAGCTCCAGTCAACCGTGCCGCGAAGAGTTTGCTGGCGGGTCGGCAGATCGCGCGCGCCGCCGGTCAGCAGGTTCAACCGGCTTTCGAGGCGAGCCAGCATGGCCGAGGGCGAAAGCAGCTTGATGCGCGCGGCTGCGAGTTCGATGGCGAGAGGCAGGCCGTCAAGGCGGGCGCAGATCGCCGCCACTGCGGGAGCGTTTTCGTCGGTCAGCGCGAAGTCGCGTTTCACTGCCTGCGCACGTTCCACGAAAAGCGCAATCGCCGGAAGCCGCGACAAGCACTTCCAGCGATGGAATGGACTTGAGATCGGGCAGTGCGAGCGGCGGCACAGGGAATTCATGCTCGCCATAGACATGAAGCGGCGCCTGGCTCGTGACCGCGACCTTGAGCTTCGGGCCGTGGTGAGCAACTGCGCGATGACGCGGCGCGGCGGAGACGAGATGCTCGAAGTTGTCGAGCAACAGCAGCATCGGCTGACCCAGCCCGTTCACGTATTCTTTCAGGCTTTCCTGTGGTGACTGATTCCCGGTTTCGCGCACGCCCAGCGCTTGCGCGATGGTGGACGCGATCAATGCACGATCGCTGACTGCCGACAGCGGGACAAAACAAACACCGCCTGGAAACTCTGCTGGCGGCTTCGGCCGCGACCTGCAAAGCGAGCCGCGTCTTGCCGATGCCGCCCGGGCCGGTGAGGGTCACGAGCTGCACGTCCTCGCGGCCGAGGAGCTGGCGGAGAGCAGCCGCTTCCTGTTCGCGTCCGATAAATGCGGTACGCTGCACCGGCAGATTGTTGGGACGAGGCTCGGAGGCATCGCGGGGGCGCCTCGGCGAGGCGGTCGCGCACAGCGGCGAGGTCGCGAGCCAAATCACGGGTGGAGGCGTAGCGCTCTTTCGGATCCTTGGCGAGGCAGCGCTCCACGATCCAAAGGAACGGAGGCGGCGCTTGCAGCATTCTGCGCGGTCAGGCGCTCGGGTTCATCGCGAAGGATGGCGGCCGTGGTTTCGGCGTGCGGTCTTTTTCTGGAAAGCGGGAAATCCGGTGACCATCTCGTAGAGCACCGATCCGAACGAAAACTGGTCGGAACGAAAATCGACTTCGCCGCCGGTGGCTTGCTCCGGCGACATGTAGCCGATCGTGCCCATCACGATTCCGTGCTCGGTGATGGTGGTGGAATCGCGCCGAAGGCGTGAGCGTGGTGAGCGTCGGCAAGTTTCGCCAGGCCGAAATCCAGAATCTTGGCGGTGGCTTCGCCGGAAACCATCAGGTTCTCTGGTTTCAGATCGCGATGAACGATGCCAACTGGCGTGCGCTTTGGCGAGACCGTCGGCAATCTGCGGCCGCGATGGCGACAGCCTTGCGGAAGGGAATCGGTCCCGCGGCCAAGAAGTTGCGCGCACAGTCTCGCCCGGTCACCAGCTCCATGGCGATATAGCGCGTTCCGTTGACCTCGCCCAGTTCATAAATCGTGACGATGTTGGGATGATTCGAGCGCAAGGCGGACGCGGGCTTCCTGCTCGAAGCGGGTCAACGCTTCCGGTTGGGAGCAGCGCTCGAGCGAAAGGGTCTTGATGGCGACTTCGCGCTCAAGGCGGGTAGTCGCGGGCGCGATACACTTCGCCCATGCCGCCGGCGCCGAGGCGCTCAAGAATTTCGTAATTTCCGAAGCGCGTGCCCGGCGTCAAGGTGGACGCATGAGATGCGACGGAATTTCGCGGCGGGTTCATGGACCTCGTCTGGCGCAGCTTCGGCATCCGAGCAAGCTGCTCGCCGGTGCCGGAATTGACTGGAATTCTTGAATTCGTCCGCCGCAACAGGTGTTCCCGGCGGCCCCCGGAGTGCGTTTATAATACCCCAGATTTCGCGCGGTGGTTTTACGGGAGAGTTAATGGATGGACGTTCGATCATTGCAGCGGCCGCTGAAGGACCGATATCGGCAGGACCCGGCGAGTTCCCGGATCACGCTGACCGCGCACGGCAGTCAGGCTGGCGCGCCCATCGCGTGTTCGGTCGACTTGGGCCGGGCGATCTACGCCGCGCAGGCACATCAGGGGGTTGGCGGAGCAGGGACAGGAGCGTGCTCAGGCGACCTGTTGCTGGGCGCGCTTGCCGCCTGCGCCCAGATCACCTGCCAGATGGTTGCGGCTGCGATGGGGATTCCCACCGAGGGCATTGAGGTCACGGTCGAGGGCGATTTGGACCTGCAGGGAACTCTGGGGATATCGAAAGAAGCGCCGGTGGGATTCGCGGGCATTCGCATGAATTATGAAGTGCGCGCGCCGCAGGCGACGGCGGAACAGTTGAGCGCGCTGCAGGCGAAAACGGAACAGTATTGCGTGGTGATGCAAACCTTGCTGCATCCGCCCAAGATTGAGCAAACCTGGGGACGCTCGGGCTCTCAGCCCTAGCGCCGGCAAGAGGCGGACGGGACGACTGGCGGGACGTTCTCCCTACATATTCTCTCGGCATCTTCTCTCGGCATGACCGCCAGCCTGGGTTATCATTAAGGTACGATGCCGAGCACACACCCCTTCCAAACCGACGACCCGCGCCTGTTCCCGATCAAAGATAAGGTTCTTGCCGGCGTGCGCCTGACCGAAAGCGATGCGCTGGTTCTTTATGGGACAGGCGACATTCTGGCCGTAGGATGGCTGGCGAACTGGGTCCGCGAGCGGATGCACGGGGACAAAGCGTATTTCAACGTCAACCGGCACATTAATCCCACAAACGTCTGCGTGGCGGCTTGCCGTTTATGCGCCTTTGGACGCAGGAAAGACGCTCCCGGGGCTTACACCATGGCGCTCGAAGAAGCCTTCACCACGGCGGCGTCGGGCTACAGCGAAGCGGTGACGGAATTTCACATTGTGGGCGGGCTGCATCCAGATTTGCCGCTGCAATATTTTCTCGATCTGGTTTCCGGGCTGAAGGAGCGTTTTCCCCAGGTCCACCTGAAGGCCTTCACCATGGTGGAAGTGGCCTACCTGGCGAAGCGGGCGAAGCTGACGATTCGCGAAATGCTGGCGAAAATGAAGGAAGCGGGCGTGGATTCGCTACCCGGCGGGGGAGCGGAGATTTTTGCCGACCGGGTGCGGCACATCATTTGCGACCACAAAATCGATGGAGCGCAATGGCTGGACACAGCTCGCGCGGCCCACGAAATCGGGCTGAAATCGAACGCCACCATGCTCTACGGACACATCGAAAACGACGAAGACCGCGTCGACCACCTGCTGAAACTCCGGGCTTTGCAGGATGAGACGCACGGTTTTCAGACTTTTATTCCGTTGGCTTTTCACCCGGCAAACACGCCATTGCAGCATCTTTTCACCACCACCGGCATGCTCGACATTAAACAGATTGCGGTGAGCCGCCTGGTGCTCGATAACTTTCCGCATATCAAGTCCTACTGGCAGATGATGACGCCGAAGATCGCGCAGATTTCATTGCGTTTTGGCGCGGACGACATCGACGGCACGGTGGTGGAGGAGAAAATCTATCACGATGCCGGAGCGACCACTCCGCAGGGTCTGCGGCGTCACGACCTGATCCGCCTGATCACGGAAGCTGGGCGGGAACCAGTCGAGCGGGATACGCTCTACCGCCCGGTGGCGCGCACGGAAACCTCGTTTACCGTGTCGGTGTAGGAAGTTCGCAGTGCAGTCCTCGTTCTTGCAATTCTCGGGTACGACTGCCGCGAGAGAACATAGGGCGGAGAAGTGGGAACTTCCGGCGATCTGGCACATCCAATCCTCATGGCCAATGAACAAACAGCAGTCTTTGGCGGCGGATGTTTCTGGTGCATTGAAGCCGTCTTTCAGCGCTTGACTGGGGTTACGCACGTCGAATCGGGCTACATGGGCGGACGGCCCGACCAGGCGAATTATAAGGCGGTCTGCAACGGCGACACCGGGCACGTCGAAGTGGTGCGGGTCAGTTTCGACCCCGACCGCATTACTTATCGCGACCTTCTCGACGTGTTTTTCGCGGTGCACGATCCCACCACCCCCGATCGGCAGGGGAACGATGCCGGCGAACAGTATCGGTCAGTGATTTTTTACGGCGATGAGGAACAGCGCAAGATCGCCGAGCACACGATTGCCGAACTGACCGCAGCCAAGGCGTTTCCCGACCCCATCGTAACCGCAATGGAACCCGCCGAGGAGTTCCATGTGGCGGAGGGCTACCATCAGAATTACTACAACGAGAATTCGCGGCAGCCGTATTGCATGTTCGTGATTTCGCCCAAACTCGCTAAGCTGGAAAAGAAGTTTGCGGAAAAATTGCGGGCTTGATGCGGAGTCGCGGCTGGAGAAGCGTTTGTTCCACGCGCTAAGGCGCTGCGGTTGCCATGCGGAATCAGGCTGCGGAGTCCCGCCCGGGTCCGCCTGCTTCGGGACGCTCGTCGAAGAGCAGACGCCGCAGGGTGCGGAGATCGTTGAGCAGACGACTGCTGGTCTTCAAGTGCTGTTCCAGTTTATCCAGTTTGAATTGCACCAGGCGGAGAGCTTCCAGTCGCCGGTCAGGCTGAGCGGCGGCCAGGTCGGTCGCGATTTCGTTTCGCGATTCGGCAATCGCTTCCAGCAAAAGATGCACGTAGTGCTGGGCATTCTCCACGCTGTCAAATGGCGTTTGAATGTGAGTTGCCAAGTACGCTAGTCCTCTTCCGTAACCCAAGCCGAATGTCGCAAATAGAAATATGGCCCGTCAAATTCCCGGCGTTTTGCTCCGCAACCATGGAATCGATTGACGCGATGATACCAGAATCGGGGCACCTTCTCCGCCATTTTTCGGCGAACTCCCCTTCTCGGGCAGGACATATTTACTGCGCTGATGCAGAACGGAATGCAGACTGTGTGGCGGAGAGAGAGGGATTCGAACCCCCGATACCCGTTAAGGTATACACGCTTTCGAGGCGCGCGCCTTCAGCCACTCGGCCATCTCTCCGCACCTTGCATTGACTACTTGCTCTCATTTTAGCAGGCCAGCCGCCGCCTTCGCGGAGCGCAGGCGTTACCACTTAGCCGATCATTCGGCGCTTCGAAAACGGGAGCTTTGAGCGCGGATTCGCCCGATCAACCGCGCGTATTAGACCTGTGCAGGAAATAAATTTCTTTGTTCGGTACCAAACAGAAAATGACCGCGTGGCGGACCGAATGAGTTTGGAAATCGAGGTCTAGAGCCCGCTTCTTTTTTTCCTAAAAAATTCCTGCAGCAGTTCGGCCGAGCGTCCCGCCAGAACTCCGGCCCGAACCTCGATTTGATGATTCAGGCTGGGGTGATTTACCACTTGCACAACGGAGTGGACAGCGCCGGCCTTGGGGTCCGCGGCGCCAAACACCAGGCGGCTGATGCGGGCATGAACGGCCGCGCCCGCGCACATCGCGCACGGTTCAATAGTGGAAAAGAGTTCGCATCCGCCGAGGCGATGGTTACCCAGGGTGGTTCCCGCCTCGCGCAGGGCCATGACTTCGGCGTGAGCGCTGGGATCGTGGGCGGTAAGGTTGCTGTTCCAACCGCGCCCGATCACCCGGCCCTGCGACACGACGACGGCTCCAACCGGAACTTCGCCCTCCTCCAGCGCCCGCTGGGCGCAGCGCAGGGCTTCCTCCATGTAGATTTCGTCGGATGCGGGCAATGCAGTGTCACCCGGCGGCGAATGCCGAACCTTTCCCATCGTCCTGAATTTTCCTCCTTCATTCTATAAGTGTTGTCCTTATCACTTCGTCCGGGATGACGATTAGCTCGCGGCAATTGTACCCGCGGTAGGGTGGCTACGTTCAGTTAGGGGTGGGAAGTCTCGTTCCCATTGGTGTATGCAAGTCTGCGTCAATCTAATGGGAGCGATACCTATGGCTCACCGCGGCCGCTTGTAAGCGGTTTGTGTGCATCGGTTTAGCTAACTTTCTTCAATTCAGTCCGGAAAGCGCAACGGCAGCACGCGTGCACCTTTCACGGTGTGGCAGGTGGAGTGTCTCCCCCTGGAATTCTCCTAAGGATGCCGCGGAAAAACTGATGGTGGCGGCGAAGAGCTGCGCTGCGTCGCCAAAGAGCGGAGTTGTTTTTCTGCGATTTGGCGGCGCGAGTGGAACTTCGGCGTTGCCGAAGAACCGCGCTAATTGAAGCTGGACCGCAGCCTCCCAGGAATCCGCACTCCTCAGAACAAGAAGAGGAGAATCACCGTGAAAAGTGTGAATCAGTTTCGTGTGGTGGCGGTTTTTGTTTGCCTGTATTGCTGCGCCGCGTTCTCCCAGGTGGCGTACACCGCAGTTAAAGTGCCGGGATCGAGCCCCAATTCTCTTATCTCAGTGAATAACGATGGCCAGGTTCTGGTTAATACTGGAAACAGCCATTCTTCCAAGGTTTCGATCTGGAGTTCGGCGGGGGGAGAACGGAGCATCGGTTTGATCGGCACCAATAGCGCCGGGGCCGACATCAGCAATGCTGGGGATGTCGCCGGGGTAGGTGATCCGGATAATTCAGAAAGTCCGCAGGCTTTTTTCTGGCAGCCAAACGCGGGGGCGCAGTGGTTGGGATCGCTGGGCGGTAGTCTGAGTGAAGCGAGCGGACTGAACAGCAGCGGCGCGGTGGTGGGATTGTCATTCACCGCGGCGAACAAACAGCATGCCTTCCTGTGGACGCAGGCCGGTGGCATGCAGGACCTGACCCCTGACCTTACTAGTATGGGGGGAGGCACGGCGATGGCGGTGAATTCTTCCGAACAAGTCGTGGGTTACTACTTTCCCAACGGCAGCCGCAACACTCTGGGATTTACCTGGACCCCGGCAGGTGGACTGGAATCGCTGGGGACGATGGGAACGATCGCTTTTGCAGTGAATGATTCGGGAACGGTGGTGGGGCAAACTCCGGCTGCGAATGGGTTTCTGCATGCTTTCTCCTGGACTCAGGCGGGGGGCATGAAGGACTTGGGGACGCTGGGGGGAATGAGTTCGGCGCTGAGCATCAACAGCCAGGGTTGGATTGTGGGAACCTCAATGGCGGCGTCAGGTCAAGGCGTACCTCACGGTTTCCTATGGACGCCCACGGCAGGCATGAAGGATTTCACTGCGCTTGCGGGTCTGGTGGCCAGCGAACAGGTGTCGGCGGCACAGATCAACGACTTGGGAGTGATTGCGATCGCAACTAGAAAGGGTGGCTATCTGTTGCTCCCGAAGATCAGTGGGAAGTTCAGTTCGTCGTTGAATCCTTCAAAATATGGCCAAGCGGTGACGCTGACAGCCACGCTGACATCGATCACCGGCGCGCCTCCCGATGGCGAGACGGTGCAGTTTGTGGTGGGAGGGGTGGTAGTAGGTTCGTCCACCATCACCGGCGGAGTGGCGCAGTTGACAACCAGCGCCATCGCCAAAGGCGCGCACACTGTCACCGTTAATTACCCCGGCGACGTGAGTCATGGAGCGGTCAAACTCGCCGCTTTCACGCAGACCGTAAACTAACGGGAGTTTTATTTGGCAGGCTGGGCAAGAGACGCGGCTAGCTGCGTCTCTTGCCTTTTTCTTTGCGTGGACAGGGAGTGGTCTAAGGACGGACACGCCGAATGTTTATTTAGAGGCGGGACGCTGGCGCTTCGTTTGGGGCTGCTACGGCCTTTGGGACATGGCACATTGCCGGCCGGCGATCTGTTCTTTTGCCGGATGCCAACTGTTCTTCCGGGTTCAAGGCTTCTCGGGCCTCGCCGATAGCTAGGTTCATGGAGCGAAGCACGCGAGGTGAGGGCGGCATTACGGCATGCGGCGGCTCGCAACAGAAATCCCACAATCGAAATCTTGGTGAGATTTGAGGATGGCTGAAGTTGCTTTTTCAGCGCAATCTTGCCTGCCCGTCGTCGCGATGAGAAAGGGGGAGCCGAGCAATGAAGCAGTTGCCTCAGGTCCTTCTCGTGGATGACAACCCGGGCGATATTTGCCTGGCACGGGAGGCATTGGCCGGGGGCAGGCATCAGAGCCGGATCAGCGAAGTTTCCGATGGCGAGGAGGCCCTGGCCTTTCTGCGTCGAGCGGGACGGCATGCGAGGGCGGAGCGTCCCGACCTCGTGATTCTCGACCTGAATCTGCCAAAGAAAGATGGTCGCGCGGTGTTAACCGAAACCAAGTCGGATATGAGCCTGCAAAGCATCCCGGTGGTGGTCTTCAGCACCTCGTGCTCGATGTTGGACATTGTGGCGTGTTACCAGCTGGGCGCCAATTGTTACGTCAGCAAGCCGGGAAATCTGAACCAATACCGCTCGGTATTGCTAGCGATTGAAGAGTTCTGGTTCGGCTCGGTGACCCTGCCACGAGAGGACAAATAATCAGATGGAACGAGAACCTGCCCATGTTTTGCTGATTGAGGACAACCCCGGGGATGCGGACCTGGTGCGCTTGCGCCTGGTGGAAGGGAAGTCTGCGGTGCAGGTGAACTGCGTTCCCCGGCTCTCCGACGCGCTGGCTTGTCTGGACGTGGAAACGCCGACGCTGGTGCTGCTCGACCTGAACCTGCCGGATAGCCACGGGGCGGAAACATTTCGCAAGATCATGCAGAAGGCGCCCAACGTGCCGGTGGTGATCCTCTCCGGGCAGGATGACGAGGCGCTGGCCCTTAAGGCGGTACACATGGGGGTGCAGGACTACCTGGTAAAGGCGGATGTAACGAGCAAACAACTGGAGCGGGCTCTGCGTTACGCGGTGGAAAGGCAGAGCCTGCTGCTGGCGCTGGAGGTCACGCGCAAGCAGCAGATAGAATTCAAGAACCGCTTTCTCTCGCACGTTTCGCACGAGCTGCGCACTCCGCTGACCTGCATTCATCAGTACGTTACGCTGCTGCTGGATGGCCTGGCAGGTCCCATGGCGCGGGATCAAATCGACCATTTGAAAACGGTGCTGAGAAGTGTGAACCAGCTGCACGCCATGATCCGCGATCTGCTGGAGGCGACTCGGGCCGATAGCGGCAAGCTGCGGATCGAACCGAGATGTATCGACATTGGAGAACTGATGCAACAGGCGGTGGCCATGATGCGACCGACAGCCGCGGGAAAGCGGGTACTACTTGAAATCGGGCCTACGGACAAAAATCCCGCTGGTCTATGCGGACCCGGACCGAACTCTGGAAATGCTCATCAATCTCATCGACAACGGAATCAAGTTTACTCCGGCTGATGGCATCGGTGCTGGTGGCGGGCGGCGAAGGTGGAAACGGACCCGACTTCGGTCTATGTATCAGTCAGCGACAGCGGGAAGGGGAATTCCGCCGGAATCGTCTGGCGCAAGTTTTTGACCGCCTCTATCAGGACCCGAACGCGGTGGACGGGAATCGCGCCGGGACTTGGGCTGGGGCTCTACATCGCAAAGGAGATCGTGACGCTGCATGGGGGGAGGATATGGGTTGCGAGCGAGCCGGGAAGCGGAGCACTTTCTCATTCACTTTCCGCTCTACACGCTGGCCAAGATGTTATTTCCGGTAATCACGCAGCAGCGGACGATTGCGGAGGACAGAGTGCTGCTGCGGGTGGAACTGGAACCCTTTTCGAAATCGCTGCGCGGGAGCTGGAAGGAAATCTGCCTGCAGTCTCTCGAATTGCTGCGGCAATGCGTCTACATCGATAAAGACCTAGTGCTGCCACCGATGGGGAGCAGCGGGCCGGAGGAAACGTTTTTCGTGGTGGCCTGCACCGACATGACCGGGGTCAGCATCATGATGGATCGAATACGGCAGCAGGTGGGGAAGTTGCCGAAGTTGAAAGCGAGCGGAACGCTGAGCGTGACCGCCGAATTGATTTCCGGGGCGGTGGGCAGCGACGCGAGCACACTGGAGGATCAGGTGCGGCGGGTGGCTGACGACGTCAGCGAAATTATCCAGAAGGGTTTGTGGAGCAGGCAGAGTTCTTTCGAAAAGGAGAAGCACGAAAATGCAAAGGCAAACTGAGCTTCAAATCGAGGGCGTACCGGTGAATCGAGCCAAGATCATGGTGGTCGATGACGATCCGGATTTGCGGCAGGCGCTGAGTCTGCGTCTGCGTGCGAATAACTTCGATACCGTGAATGTCTGCGACGGATATTCTGCCATCGCCATGGCTCAGAAAGAAAAGCCTCATCTGATAATTCTGGATCTCGGGTTGCCGGCGGGTGATGGATTTGCGGTGTTGAAGAGCCTGCAGCAGTATCCCGCGCTGGCAGTGATTCCGGTGATCGTCCTGACGGCCCGCGATGCCGAGGGCAACGAAAAACGCACCCTGCAATCCGGGGCGGTCGCCTTCTTCCAAAAGCCGGCCGACAACGAGGAACTGATGGGAGTGATTCGCGCCAGCCTGCAGGCGGGTTGGGGATACCGCAAAGGCATGCCATCGTAGGCGGCCACGAACGGGCGACTATATAGTTTCCAAATCGAAAGCGTGCGACACCAAACACAATTACAAAAAGCTGTTCAAGGAGAGTGCCATGTCTGTGGCGATGCGGGGGATGTCACCGGACGCCGGGGCATATCCAGTGCGGCGGCGGGAGAGTCGCTATATTTCCACGGTCCCCGTGGCGCTGCAGCGCTTCCTGCGTTTTGGCCCTTTTGTCACTCGCGGCGTGAGCCTGGATATCAGTGAGCGAGGCATGTCCGCCCTCGTGTGCGGTTCGCCGCGGGTGGGAGAAACGGTGGTGATCGGCTTACCTTTGCAGGGCGATCCCATCGAGGTGTTGGCGACCGTGCGCCACAGCAGCGATGCCCAGTCGGGATTCGAATTCTACCCCTTGTCGAAAACGGCGGAACACGGCATCCGGGAATGGATCACGGAACTGGGGAGGCATGATCAAAAACTGTTTTCCAATTCCCTGACGTCGCCGGTTAAGACGGGCAATGGTGAACGAGATTCGGGCGAACGCTAGGGCAATATCCGAAGAATTGTCCGCGATAGCGGGCGCGAGAACCGGTAGTGATCAGCCTTCCGCCAGCAAGCGGCCCTGCACGTTCCACGAGATGCGATGCAGGGCGCCGTGAGTGGCGAGAATCGCGGAATTGCCGGGCGCGAACGCCAAGCCCACCAGTCCCTGGCCGGAAAGCTCCAGGCTGGCCTTACCCTGAGGCGTTACCTTCACGATGCCGCGCTTACCGGCAAGCGAGGCGGCGACATAGACGTTGCCCTCGACGTCAAGGGCCACACCTTGCGGGCGTCCCAGTCCGCGGTAGAAGACCGACACGGTGCCATGTGGATCGACTTTATAAATGGAGTCAAAGCTGGAAGTGCTGGGGCCGGTGACGAACATGTCGCCTTGCGGTCCGAAGGCGATGTGGTAGGCGGAAACGCTCGGTTCGAGGGTGGCGAAGACAAAAATCTGGCGGTCGCGCGCGATCTTGAAAATGGTTCCGCTGCGGTCGCCTACATAGAGATTCTCTTCCGCGATCAAAGGCGATACCGGTGGCCACGCCCATGCCTTCGGCGTAAGTGGATACGGTGCCATTCGGGGCAACCTTGTAGACGGTTTCGTCATGGCGCGAAGAAACATACATTTGCCCGTCGCGGTCGAAAGCCATCGAGGTGGCGTTCAGGATGTCGCTGAGAAAGGGCTTGACTGTGTAGTTGGTGTCGATCTTGAAAATCGATACCGGAACCTTCTGACCGCGCGGTCCGGAAAAAGTGGCGTAGATATTGCCTTCGCGATCAAGCACGGGGTTGGAGACGGGATTCAGGTTGTCGGCGATGGTGACCGCAACCTTGATGGCGTGCGGGTTGCTGACATGGCCATTGGATCCAGCGCCGTTCGTGCTCACGGTGACCGGACCGGAGGCTGCGCCATCGGGCACGCGCGCTACGAGGAAATCGTCGGAACTGATAAGGACTGCGCCTTCGATCTCGCCGAAATGCACGCTGGGCCGGCGCAACTCGTGGGGACGAAGGCTCTTTCCCGCAATTCTAATCTCCCCTCCGGGCAACGCGAGAGAAGGGGTGACGGCCTCGATGTGCGGCTTGCCGTTGACGTTCTTTTTTCCCAGCAGACGATCGGAGATGCTCATGAAATGGCCAGCGCTACCAGGTTAGAGGTATAAAATGCAACAGAAGATGCACGACAGCAAGAGCGTAGAGCCCTGCGCCCAAGTCGTCGACTACGATGCCCTTGCCCTCGGGCAGCCGCTCCAGTTGCCCTATGGGAAACGGCTTCCACATATCGAAGACACGAAAGAGTATAAAGCCGGCGAGAAAGGTTTTCCAGGCGAGCGGCACGGCGATGAGCGAAACCAGTTGCCCGGCTACTTCATCGATGACGACAAATTGCGGGTCCTTGAGACCGGAGGCGCGGGCCGCCAGCGTCGCCGCAGGAATGCCGATCAGGGTGACCAGCGAGGCGGCCAGAATCGTTGCCGCGGTGCGGTTTCCCGCGGGGATTCGCCAACTGATCAGAGCCCACAGCAGAACGGTAGCCAGCGATCCCCATGTGCCGGGACCGGGCCGCAGGCGTCCAGCACCGAAGAAGGTGGCCACGAGATTTGCCCAGAGCGGGGCGTTCGGACGGGAGTCTGCTGCCGTTACTGCAGCGCTCATAACCCAGTTCCGCTATCCCAAGCGGCGGTTACAGGATCGGAGATGGATTTCACGACGTTTCATCCGTATCGCGGGATAGATTGGCGATGGCATCCTCGCCATCCGCCAAAGGCTCCGAAATTACGTAGCCACCACTGGCCCATTTCCCGAGATCGACCTGGCGGCAGCGGTCGCTGCAAAAAGGAAAGTCGACGTCACTGGAGTTGACGGACTTCTTGCAGACCGGGCAGCGGAGTTTGATGGAACGCTTGGCTGGCATATTTTGTCAAACGAGTTCCGCCACTAAATCATAATCGTGAGCCGCAGTGATGCGGCAGCGGTAAAATTCTCCGTCTTGCGGCGCATTGCCCTCGGGATAATCGGCGACAAATACTTTGCCATCGATTTCGGGCGCGTGCATCGGGGTGCGGCCTTCGAGCAGCAGATCCGATTCGTCGGAAGTGCCTTCGAGTAACAGATCAAACTCCCGCCCGACCAGGGATTTCTTCTTCGCCCGGCTGATCTTTTTCTGGATCGACATGAGGAACTTGCGGCGACCCTCGATCTCGCGCGACGAGAGCTTTCCATGCTGAACGAACGCCCCGGCGCCTTCCTGGTCGGAGTAGCCGAAAGCGCCCATCCAATCAAATGAGGCTTCCCGCACGAACGCGCAAAGCTCGTCGAACTCTTTTTCGGTCTCGCCGGGAAAGCCGACGATGAAGGAAGTCCGCAGCGTCACACCGGGAATCACACGGCGCATTTTCTCGATGGAACGCAGGAAGAGATCCGCGCCGCCGCCGCGTTTCATCCGTTTCAGCACGCTCGCCGAAGCATGTTGCAAAGGAACGTCGATATAGGAACAGATATTCTCATGCGCGGCGATGGTGTCGAGCAGGCGGCCTGTGATCTTGTTGGGATAGGCGTAGAGAAAACGAATCCACTGCAAGCCATCGATGGAGGCGAGTTTTTCCAGCAATAGCGCGAGGCCATCCTTCAAGCCCAAATCTTCGCCATAGCAAGTGGTGTCCTGGCCGATCAAAGTAATTTCGCGGACGCCGGACCGGGCCAGGCGCTCGGCTTCGGCAATCACCGATTCGAAACGCCGCGAGCGGAACTGGCCGCGCAGTTGAGGGATGATGCAAAACGAGCAGGGATGATCGCAGCCTTCGGCGATCTTGATATAAGCGGACGACCGGGGTGTGGTCAGAAAGCGCGGCGTGTGATCGTCGTAAAGATAGTTGGGCAGGTCGGCGACCGCGCCATCCCAGGCATCGCGGGCGAAACGGCCCTGCTGGCGGCGATGGTCGCCTTCGGGGCGCGAGGTCAGAATATTGAAGGGACCTGGGGCGTGGGGCGCTTCGCTGATGCCCACGGCCGCCAGTATTGCTTCCAACTCACCGGTGCCCACGACCGCGTCCACTTCCGGTATGTTGCGCTGAATCTCATTTTGAAAGCGCTCCACCAGGCAACCGGCAACCACAAGGCGCTTCGCCTTGCCGCCGGACTTGTGGCGGGCCATCTCGAGAATCGTATCGATCGACTCCTGCTGGGCTGTGCCGATAAAGGAGCAGGTGTTCACGACGATGACGTCGGCATCCTCCGCGTTGGGGGTCAGTTCGGCGCCGGCCTGGGCGAGCAAGCCCATCATCACCTCGCTATCGACGAGGTTCTTGGGGCAGCCCAGGCTCACAAATCCGACTTTAGTCGGGGCAGCCGAAATCGCGGTGATGGGCGTATTCATGGGCAATGGAATGGGAAAATGTGGTCTCTGTAATTCTAGTGGAGTCGGTAATAAATAGCGACGGCCCGGTTCGCGGGGATGTCGTGATCTTCGGGAAGGGAATGATATAGACGAGATTTCCAGAAAGCAGTGGGGGCCTGACGCCCCCACTACAGCCGATGATATGGCGGACGTCTTCTATTTATAAGTTCCGGCCGAAATAGCGAGATTATCTTTATGGCCGGTATAGTCCACCATGGAGTCGATCACCGTGCCAGCCAGAGGATCCTTCTTCATCGATTCGCGCAAGGCGCTGTCGAACTTATCCAGTCCCTCCGCGGTCGGCATGATCAGGACGATCCAGAAGGTGGAAGGATTTTCGGTATGGATGGCTTCGGTGTCAATTTCATATTCGAGAATCGTGCCATCGGCCAGCATTTTCTCAAACAGCGGCGCGAATAGATTCTTGCTCAGGGTTTCGAGAGCGTCATTCGGGGCCTCGGCTTTCAGCTTGTAAGTCCCGCCGCGCGTGTATGCGCCTTTAAACGAGCCGGAATGCCAGTTGTAATAGCGGCTCATCACGATGTTGTCCCAATGCTTGGTGGCGCTGGAGAGAACGGGCGAGGTGGAACTGCCAGACTTGGCGAATGCATCCAGCACCTTGAGCAAGCCGGCCATGGAATGCGACGACCACCAGCTATCGTGGGTTGGGCCATCGATTTGATGGACCTCGGTGACGTCGGTTCCGTAGCCGACCAGTGTTCCATCGGCGAGGGCTTTTTCCAGAATGCCCTGGTTGGTGGGTTTGTCCATCTCCGCCCATTGCGCGCGCGGGATCACCCAGTTGGCGACGTAGGTATAGAGTGGCGGCTTGGACTGGTCCTGCGCTTGCGCCGGGGCGGGCAAAACCGCCAGAATCGCCAGCGCACACACTGCGGCGAAAATTGCCGATGTCACTTTTTTCATCTTTGGTTCCTTTTTGAGGGTTCGCCGGTTCCGACGTGCTGCCGGCTCAATTGCCAATCCTGTTTCAGATGCACGTGGCGGTGCAACCTTAACCCGCGAGTCGGCAGGCTGTCAATTGTTGCGTTCGGATCACTCGCCGCGAATGTTGGCGCCGCCGGCCTGAAAGTTGGAAGCTTCGATCTGGTAGACGAAACTCTCACGGCCCACCGCATTCAATCTCGAACCGATGCGGAGCGCGCCAAGTTTTTCGATCGCTTTCTGGGAGCGTAGATTCAGCGGACCGATGAGGAATACTATTCTGCTCACATAGCGGAACGCGTGCCCCAGCATGAGTTGCTTCATCTCCCGGTTGTAGGCGCCGCCCCAATGCGACCGAGCGAGAAAGGTCCAGCCGATTTCGATCTCTCCTGTCGCTTCATCGAGTCCGTGGAAGCGCGAGGATCCGATCAAACGGCCGGTGGCTAAGTCGATGGCGACGAGAGCTCCGCCGGACTCTAACGCTTCGCAAAAAAATTCCTTGAATACTAATTCCTGGTAGCGGTCGCGGGCGGGATGCTGTTCCCAGAGCAGGGGGTCGGATGCGACGGCGTAAAGTGCGGGAAAATCCTCCGCGCGAAGCGGGCGCAGTTCGAGCAGCGTGCCGGTGAGAACGGGTTGGAGATCAAAAGGCATGCTCGATTCGCCACCCGCCGAAGCGCGCGCAAACGGGGTTTTAGAACGAGGTTCTCTGCAAGCTGTGAATCTCGGCGATGTAGCCGCCGGGAAATTCCACTACGGCACTCGTGCCGTCCCTGGTCGAGTAAGGCGCCGACAATAGTTTGGCGCCGCTGCCTTTCGCTTTCTCCAGGGTCGCGGCGAGATCTTTCACCTGATAGCCGGTCAGCTCACGCCCAAAGGGATAGGGCAAATGACCATCGGTGGCAAGCACGCGCATACTACCGAACTTCGAGGTGACGCGTATGCAGCGGTAAGTTTCTCCGGGGCGTCCGATTTCGCCGGCATCGGCGTGCTGGTCGTCGGCCAGGACCTGCCCGTGGGAGAAGCGCACGAAGGCGCTGACGAAAGTATCGGCCCGGTCGCGCGAGACATAAACCCGGTTGTCGGGAACGGTTTCCAGCGGCGGGTTCGTGGACGCTTTGAAGTGCGAGTAGAGTTGCATTTTCACGCCGCCCGGCCATTGGATTACGGCATCGGTTCCGATCGGGTCTTTGAAAGGCTCAACGATGACCTCGGCACCGGCCGCCCGCGCGTCCCTGACCGCCTGATCCATATTGCTGACGAGGTATCCGGTGCGCTCCTGACCGAAGGGAAAGGGAATCGGAGTCTGGAAGGCAAAGATGGAAAGCGCCCCCACCGGCGTCAATAAATATTGCAACTGAGCGCTGGCGGGCACCGGCAGAACATTGCCCACGCTGCGCTGGGACGGCTTGCCGCCAAACGTGGCGACGAAGCTGTTTACGAAGGCATCGAAATCGCCTGGAGCGACATAAACGTGGGTCGTGTCATATTGCGAGCCGACAGCGACGCCCTCGTCGATCGCGGCCGCCGGTATGGAAAATAAGACAGAAAAAACCAGGTGGGCGGCCAAGAACTGGGTAAAAACGATTCGGGATTTTCTATTTCTGTGGTCCATCCAATTGCCTTTCGTGGTATGTGCTTCCCCGGGGAAGCAAACCTTACAGAAGACGTCCCTCGGCGGATGGGAGTGCGAGCCATTTCCAGCGACTTCAACGACCGTGACTCGCGAACGTTGTTACTTATCTTGCAAAAGCCGTTTTGCCAGATCGGCGCGCGGAACTGTGATTTGCTCACCTGAAGCCAAATGCTTCAAAGCGAAGGCATCGGCGGCCACTTCGTTCTCGCCTACGATCAGGATGTAACGCGCTCCCATTTTGTCCGCTGCCTCAAAAGATTTTTTCAGGCGAAAACTGTCGTCGCCGAGGTCCACCACCAGATCGTGACGACGAAGTTCGCGGGCCAGGCGGGCAGCGTCGCCATTCATCCCCGCTCCCAGCGGAGCGATATAAACATCCGGCTTGCGTAGGACAGAGTCGGCCGACCTGCTCAGCGAAAGCACCAGGCGATCTTCGCCGATGGCGAAGCCTATGCCGGGAGCGGCGGGTCCGCCGAGCGCTTCCGACAAACCGTCGTAGCGTCCGCCGCCCAGGATCGCGTTCTGTGCCCCGAGCGAGCCGTGGGTAAATTCGAAGGCGGTTTTCTGATAGTAATCCAGACCGCGCACCAGGCGCGGAGTCTCCCTATAACGGATTTCGACGGACTGCAGAATTTGTTTCACTTCTTCGTAGTGGGCGCGGCAGGATTCATCGAGGAACTGGTTGATGGTGGGCAGGGTGTCGATGACGGGTTGATCCTCGGGAACCTTGCAATCGAAGACCCGCAGCGGATTGGTCGTGGCGCGGCGCTGACAATCGGCGCACATCGTACCCACCACCGGGGCCAGAGCCTTAGCGAGCGCCTCGTTGAATTTGACGCGGTCGGCAGGGCAGCCCACGGAATTGATTTCCAGCGTCCAATCGGCGATGCCCACGCGATCGAGCAGCGTGGCCAGCAGTTCGAGGATCTCCGCATCGCGCGCCGGAGACTGACTCCCGGCGCTGGCCGGGCCTATGATCTCGGCGCCAATCTGGTAGAACTGGCGGTAACGGCCTTTTTGCGGGCGCTCGCGCCGGAACTGCGGTCCTATATAGAAGAGCTTGTTGAGTCCGCGGTCCCACATTTTGTGCTCGATGTAGGCGCGGACCACGCCCGCCGTGTTCTCGGGACGCAGCGTCAGGGATTGGCCCTTATCGCTTTCTGCGCGTCCCCGGTCTTCCCAGGTAAACATCTCCTTGGTCACGATATCGGTCTCTTCGCCGACGCCGCGGGCGAAGAGTTCGGTCGACTCGAAGATGGGAGTGCGGATTTCGTGGAAGTTGTAGGCCCGGAAGACGTCGCGGACGGCGGCCTCGACGAAGTTCCACAGCGCGGTGTCGGGCGGAAGAAGGTCGCGCGTTCCTCGGGGAGACTTGATCATTGGTGTACTGAGTTTAACGCGGATAGGGAGAAGGGGAGCGGGGGTTGGAGAATTCCCAGGAAAATTAAGTCGGCGGGCCGGAAGGCCCAACTCTCGCATTGCGAGAATCGGGACGCCCGCCGACGGGGACGACTGACAAACTGCCGTCAGTCTTATCCACTCTGACCCGGATTCCGTTGCCGGGCTTTAAACCTGAAAGAAACCACGTTCCGAACCAGGCTTGCCGTCGGCGGCATGACTGGCGCCGGCTTTCCTGACTTTATTTCGCCGCTAGAACATCGTCGTTGTAATTCAAGAGCGCGCGTTTGGGACGCTCCTTGAGTCCCTTCAAAGACACCTTGTGTTCTACGGATGTGTTGCCGGTGAGTCGCACCCTCCCTAGATTTACGGTGCGGCCGTCGGCCAGTTCCGCATAAATGGGCACGATCATGCGGAACTTGTCGTCCACCCCGGACTGCGTGGCTTTAAAGCTGAACTGGACTTCGCCCGCGGCGTCCTTTTCAAACTGATATTGGAAGTCATAACTGGGTAGCGCCGTGCCGTAGACATATTCGTTAAAGAACCAGTCCAGGCGATGGTTGCCGTCGAGGTCCATCTCCGGCGACATATGCTTCTCCATGCAGGCCTTAAAGTCTTCGGTGGAGGCCGCCTTGCCGGAATACGTCTTTACAAAATCCTGCATGGCGGCCTTGAAGTTCTGGTCCCCGGTGGCGCGGTCCCACATCATCATGCGAACCATGTGCAGGATATATGCGCCCTTCGGATAGATGAGGCGGCGCGTGATATCGAAACCGGTGCGCGAATTGCTCGCGCGGTAGCCCATAGTTAAAGGACCGGCGTCAATGGCGCGGAATCCTTGCGCGTTGCGCTCCAGCAGCAGGCTGCGCTCGTCATCCCAGAATGCGATAAATTTCTTCGGGTTCTTCTCGATCATGCTGATATAGAGAGAGGCCGACATGTCGGAGAAACCTTCGCTCATCCACTGATCGCGGCCCGAATTGAAGCCGATGGTGTGTCCCCACCATTGATGCGCGACTTCATGCGGTGTCACCACCTTCCAATACCCGCGGTCGCCCCAATCCAGTCCCAGTTCATGGCGGACCGTGGTATCGAAGTAGTAACAGATGGGAATCCAAACCAGTTCCGGCCAGGATTGCCCAAAGTTACAGGCCGTTTGCTGGGTAATTTGCATGTGCTTGAACAGCGACGGCCCAAAGTAGTCGTTGTAAAGTTGCACCGCCATTACGCCCTCGGCGAGGGCTTTCTTGTTCAGCGTGACGGTGCTCATGGAGCCGAGCGCCGTGTCTTCCACATGCGATCCCAGCGACGGCATTTGGCTTGCCACCGAGTGCTGCAATGAATTGACCCAGTCGGGAGGCGCATCGTTGGCATAGGACTGAATGAAGTACTCCGGCTTGGTGAGTTTAGCTTCCTCTTCCTTGAATCTACCGAAGCTGAAGCCGGCGACGGTCTGGGGATTTTCACTCTTCCACACCGTGACGTTTTGACCGCCCTCGTTGTTTTCCGAAACGAGCGCGCCGGTGGCCGCCATTTTCATGCCCTTGGGCACCCTCAGCTTCATGTCATAAAGGGTGTATTCTCCAAGGCCGGAGTCCACGTCGTTGGGATACCAGTTCTCGCGCGCCACCGGAAAGTAGTTTCCGCCGCCGGTGTTGACGACCGCGTCCTTGCCCTCATAGGTGGTGGTCACAGAAGCTTTTTCGCCCGCGGCCAGCGGCTTGGGCAGAATCGCAAAGTAATCGCCGTCGTCGTTCTTATCTTCCTGTATGTAGGACGCCGGTTGGCCATTGACGGTCACGCCCTGCACGCGCAGGGGTCGAAAGAGGTTGAACGGCACGACCCGCAATCCCGGGCGCAGGGCAACCAGATCGGCCGTTGCCTTGCCCTCCATTTTGCCGCTCTTTTCGAACGTCGCGTCCAGTTGCTGATGCTCAACGTGGTAGGGTTTGCCGCGGGCGTTCTTTGTGCCCGCGCCGGGCGACATATCGAACGATGCCCAGTCGCCCTGCTTATTTTCGTCGTAAGTGGAGAAGTCAACCTGCTCCGAACCGGAGTCCGGATCGATCTGATAAATCTCCTTGCCGTTGTAATGCTTGCCGTGAATAAAAGCGACGAACAGGCCTCGCGGTTCGGGACTTAACACTTCTTCCAGGATGCGGGCGTCGAGGTTGTATTTCAGCTTGTGCCGCATCGTATTCTCGCTGTCTTTCAGCAAGCCCGGATCGCACCCGCCGGAGGAAGGATTGCCGGCTTTCTTGAGTTCTTCGTAAGTGGAATCGGTGAAGCGCAGCACGGCGTGCGAGAAAGGTTCGCTGAACTCATCTTCTTTAGAAAACAGTTTCAGGCTCTTGCGCTCGGATTCAACCGGCGGGTCGAGGACGAAGTGAGCGTCGCCGACAAACACCGCGCCCGTAACTTTGCCCTGAACGGGGGTTACAAAACAAACCATCCCGGAGTGCAGATGAAAAGTGCCGGCTTCGCGCTTGAGGTCGAAGTTAGTCACCGCCACGGCTTCGCTTCCCAGAGCGAGATTGCGGAGTTGCTGATAGGTGGCGTCGGAGTTAGCCGGGGGAGCGACATCCGCGAGGCAAACGACCGTGGTCAGGGCGAGCAGGATAGGCGCGAATAACGAGATATTAGCAGACATTGAAACAGCCCTTCCCGATCAAGTGCGCTATAGTATGCACGAATTTTCTCCCTATGCAAAGCCCCTTATCGAGAAGGTGTTGGTAAGTTCGGCAAGCCCATTTTTGCGGAACCTATCGGGGGATTACAACCCAGTTAGTCGAATGCCACGCGCAGGGGTTAGTCGGAGTGTCCGCTGCAGGCTATGTGAGAGTGCGACAGCAGTCATTTCTAACCCGGGAAAATCCCTTCCCGGATACGGCAGTTTCTGGGCCCGATTTTGAGTGGTTTCTCGGTTGCCCGGGAGAGCGCACGAAGAAGCCGAACCCTATTCGTAGCGCAGAGCCTCGATCGGGTCGAGGCGGGAAGCCCGGATCGCCGGCACCATGCCACTGATCAAGCCGACCGCGCCCAGAATCAGGATCGACACCAGCAAAGTGAGGGGATTGATCACCAGTCGTATGTCTCCACCCTCCGCATGCTGGGCCATGGCGCTGTACAGGGTGAGCCGTCCCACGGAAAAGGCCACGGCGTAAGCCAGCAGGATGCCGAGCAGTCCACCCATGAAGGTGATGGCAAGCGCTTCCGCAAGAAACTGGAGGAAGATGTGGCGGCGGCGCGCGCCCAGCGCCTTCTCGACGCCGATTTCGCGGGTACGCTGGGTGACGGAGACGAGCATGATATTCATCAGGCCCACCCCGCCGATGCCCAAAGTCAGGGTCCCGATCAGGGCGAGCAGAATCTTCAGGCCGATGGTGATGATGGCAAACTGGTGCACCTGCACCATAATGTTCGCGATGTACAAGGCGCGGCGGTCGGCGGGATTGAACCTGTGCTGCTGCGCCATGATGTAGCGCACCGATTGCTCGATCCGTTCGTAGTCGTTGGTTTCGTAATCAAACCAGATGGCGCCGAGAAAGTGTGTGTCGCGCAGGTCGCTCATGGTGGTGAAAGGGATATAAACGACGCGGTTGATGTCGTCATCGCCCGCCTGCATCTTGGCCTGCAGAACCCCGATGACCTCGAAACTGATGCCGTCGAGGCGAATGCGCTCGCCCAGGGGATTCCGTCCGGAGAAAAGTTTTTCCCTGGTTTCCGAACCGATCACGGCGACACGGGCGCGCTGCATCTGATCCTCATTATTGTAGAAGCGGCCCTGGTCGAGAGAGAGGGCACGGATGGCGAAAGTATTGGGGTACTCCCCGTTGACGCTCATGTTGAAAGAACGGGCCTCGTATTGCACCGTGGCCTGCTTCTCGCAATTGGGGGTAATGTGCAGGATCTGCGGAATATTGGCGGTGAGCAGGTCGATATCTTCGAGGGTGAGTTGGACCGGAGAACCCGCCTTTTCCCCTCCCGCCTGCATGGACGAGCGGCCGGGAACGACGATCATCAGCCGGGTGCCGAAGTTGGCGAAGATGTTGGCGCAGGCCCGGCCAAATCCGTCCCCGTAAGCTAGAAGCATGACCACGGTGGCGATGCCCCAGGCCATGCCAAGCATGGTAAGCGCGGTGCGCCTCCGGTTGTGGCGCATGGCATTGTAAGACTCGGTGAGCAGGTCGCGCAGCATCTTGTGGGATTTGTAATTTGTAATTTGACCTAAGGTTGCAGGTTGAAGGCTAACATCTACAAATTACCAATTACAAAATTACAAAATTACAAATTACCAATCCGCCCCTACTCTTGCCGCAACGCTTCCACCGGTTCCAGGCGCGCGGCTTTGCGCGCGGGATAGAGTCCGGCGGCCACGCCCGCCAGAGTCAGGCTGGCGATGGCGAGGATCGCAGTTTTCGGCACGAGTCGCGGGGGATCGAAACCTCCCGGGCCATTGTAACCTCCGAGCAAGGCCATGAAGCCTCCCGCCAGACCCATGCCGATGAGGCCGCTGACCAGGGTGAGTAGCACCCCCTCGACAAAAAAATGCAGCATGATGCTGCGGTTGGTGGCCCCCAGAGCTTTGCGCAATCCGATTTCGCGGGTGCGTTCGGTCACGGCGATGAGCATGATGTTGACCACCCCAATCGCGCCCAGCGCCAGCGTGACCAGCCCGACGGTGCCCAGGAATTCGTTCATGGCATCGAAAATGCTGCCCATGGCCTGCGCCTGTTGTACCGTGTCCCATCCCTCGAAGGCGTCGTCGTCGCGCTCGTCAAAATTGTGATTGCGGGCGATGATGCGATGCACTTCCGCCAGAGCAAGGCGGTGTTCGGCCGCGGTACGGGGCTGGAAGTTGATGGCGGAAATGGCGTCGTAGCCCTGCTCTCCGGCCATTGGGAAAGCGCTGCGCATGACCTGGAAGGGAATGTAGGCGCGTGTGTTGGTGGAGTTGTCGTCGCCGCGTCCCACGCGCTTCAGGCTGCCGATCACTTCAAAACGATGGCCGTTCAGCAGGATGAAGGCGCCGAGCAGGGGGCGTCCGGGGAAAAGGTTGCGCGACATCTCATCGCCGAGGACGACCACGTCGCGCTTTTGCGCGTCGTCGAGGCTATTCAGCCAGCGTCCTTGTTTCAGGGGCAGAAAGCGGATGCCGTTGTACTGCGGTTCGGTGCCGGTGAGCAGGCCGCTGGCGCTGGCGAACTCGCTGACGGCGTGGACGTCGCTGTTGTTTAGCAGGGGAGCGACTGCGCTGACGTGCGGCGCTTCCTTTCGCACGTCGAGATAATCCTGGTACGTGAGCCGGTACTGGCGCGCGGAAGCGATGCTGCCCTGCACCACGGGAGCGCGCCCGGGGAAAAGCATCATAATGTTTTCCCCGATCTCCGAAAGGTTCCGCTGGTTGCCGGTGCGGAAGCCCTCGCCGAGACCCACAAGAAGCAGGAGGGAACCGACTCCCCAGGCGATGCCGAACATGGTTAGCAAAGAACGGAGCTTATGCGCCCAGAGGGTGGCGAAAATCTGACCGAAGATGTCGAGTAGCATCCGCATAAGTGGAGAACTCGGATTCGCTGCCACTCAGGATAACAAGCCCGGGAACCACCCTGTGGGTTCAAATTTTGGCGTGGGAGCTGCGGGGGCGTGCAGTCTGCGTTTCCATTATGGGCAGCGTTTAAGGTTCCGGCTCCCAAAGCGGGAGCGGCGGGGACGGCGGCGAGTGAAGGCGAATTTCTTTTTTTGCTTTCGAATGTGGGCGTTAGCGCTGCGGGCACGGAGGGGCGTGGCTCCGACGAATTGGTCAAGAGAATGCAGCGGTCAGGAAGTTCCTTCGCGGAGCAATGGAGTGAGAATGACGAAGAACTTTCTGCTTTGTGTGATGTGCCTGGTGACGCCGGTTCTGGGGCAAATGAATTATGTCGCTGGCAACACGCCTGTCGCTTTATCCAAGCCGGTTTTTCAGGTCAGCACGGGCTACAGCTATCTTTTTCTCGACACCCCAGCGCGGCAACGTGTGGGGCTCAGCGGCGTGGATGTCACCGGCTTCGTCGACTTCAATCCGCGCTGGGGAGTGCTGGGGGAGTCGAGCTATGCCCACGTTAACAACATACTGGGCACGGGACATAACGGCGATGTGATTACTCTTCTCACCGGTCCGGTTTTCTATCCCATCGTCTACGGAAAGACGCGCATCTTCGGCCACACCTTGCTAGGCGCCAGTTTGGAAGACAGCGCGGTGCCCGTACAAGGAAGCTATTACCTGGGGGGAACCATCACGCGCTTCTCCTATGCCATGGGTGGGGGGGTGGAGCAGGCTCTCGGCGGCCGTTTCGCGCTGCGAGTGGGAAGTGAATACCTGCGGACCACGTTCGCGAACGCTAAGGCGGGGACGCAGTTGCAGAATAACGTTCGCATCGTCACCAGCATTGTATATCGCTTCGGGAGTCGTTAGCGCTGGCTGGTGGGCGCGCCGGTGCTGTGCGGGGGCAGGCGAGACCAAAATGTAACTTTCGGTTCATATTGCTTCGGTAGGCTAGCGTCGTGAAGAAACGGGTTGAGCAGAGCGGCTATATGCTGATCACGCTGACCCTGGCGCTCGCCCTAGTCGCGATTGGGATGCTGGCCCTGCTGGCCGACGTCAGCCAACAAATTCGGCGCGACCGCGAGGAAGAGCTGTGCCATCGCGGCACCATGTATATGCGCGCGATCCAGCTATACTATCGTCGTTTTGGGCGCTATCCCTCCCGCATTGAGGATCTCGAAAACACCGATAATATGCGCTTTCTACGCAAGCGCTATAAGGATCCAATGAGCCGGGACCCGCAAACCGGGCAGGAACGGGATTTTAAGCTGCTGCATCCGGAAGATCTGATGGCGACCAATGGCATTGAGGCGGGCAGACAGACCGATGTGGTGGAAGACGCGGGGCCGGACGCGCCGATTGGAAGCGCAGGGCAAGACGGCCCGGGTGTGGGATTGCCGGGCTCCGGGCGTTCCCCATCCGCGTCGCAGAATGGCAATAGCCTGACGGCTGCGCAGCGCTCCGATTTCGCAAACGGCGGCGCGAATAGCGCAGGTTCAAGCAAAGGTGGCACAGCTCCCTCGTCGGGCGGCCCGATTCTCGGGGTGGCCAGCACCAGCAAGGCAAAAACGATCCGGGAGTACAACGCCAAGAATCACTACAGCGACTGGTACTTTATCTATGTCTACAATCCGAACGTTCCGCCCTCGGGCCTCCTCGTAGGGCCCTGGCGCGCCAATAATGTGCTGGGTGGCGATGACCTGGGACAGTCGGCGGCGGTGCCGGGGCAGGTATCATCTCAAACCGCGGCGCAATAGCAAACCGGTTCGTAGGAAATGCAACTCCGCAGTGAGAATGCTTCTGCAACTCTCTGGTGCAACTCTGCTCATGCAGCTCTGCTCAAGCACGCCAGCTTAAGACAACGGCGCTGTTCGTGATCGTGGCGCGTTGGATGAGGCGGTGTATGGCCTTCCGGTAGTCACTCAATCCATCAGGTTCCTGATTCCAGAGGCATGCTTGGGAACTCGTTACTTCCTTAATGTAATAGGGGAGCGCCGCGATCCGGCCAGCCTGCCCGGCCTCCTCACTGCGGCGCGGCCAATCGATCTGTCGGAGAGAGCATACCTTGCGGGCAGAAAGCAGCTGGCAGAGAGAAGCACTCATTTGGCTGTTGCGGCTGCCTCTCAGGCGAAGAATCCGGATGGATACAGGGAAATCGACCACTTGTCGGGGTAGATAACTCTGGCACTGGACTCCCAATGGAATTCCGCCGATGGTACGACTGGGGTTGGCTTAGTTTGCGCATTCTCCTGGCGGCTTTCCGAGAACGCCGCCCGGATTTAACGAAAGGTCGCGCCCCGGACGAAATTTGGCAAGACTGTCCGATGATCAGAGCGCCGTCCAAACATTAGACGCCGGTTCTGCGGCGAGGTCCCGCCGATGCCCCGGTTAACGAGCTATGTCGATTGTAATCATTGTTGTCTGAGCCTGCATCAGGACCGAGGACTGGTGCGGGAGATGCAAGGGGTAATAGGGCAACTCTAGCCTTTTCGGTAGTTTAGCGCGGCACGACGATAAGGGAAAATGCGAAAAACTCCGTTTTCTTGACTCCCCTTTTGGGGGTGCAGCGCCCCCGGTGTGTGCGAACTGGCTTCAAGAATGCGCGCGTGCGCCGCGCTTCGGGTCGGTTACGGCACGGCTGATTATGGCGGATGAAATCATCGATGAAGCCGAACTCCTGCGCCAACTGGAAGGAGATGAGGAGCTGCTGCGGGAACTGATTGAGACATTTCTTGCCGAATGCGACGGACTCCTGAGCGATGTTTTGCGAGCGGTGGCGGATCGGGATGCGGCCGGGTTGGAACGCGCAGCGCACAAACTGAAGGGGACGGTGAGCATTTTCGGCAGCCGGGAAGCGACCAGCTTGGCCCAGGCATTGGAGACCATGGGCCGCGCGGGGGATCTGCGGGGCGCGAAGGGGGCGGTGGCGCGTCTGCAAGAACGAATGAAAGCGTTGGGGAGAGCGCTGGCGGCGATGAGGGAAAGACATGTCTAGGATTCTGCTGGCGGATGACGACCGGGTCTCCTGCAAGTTGTTGGGCGGCCTGCTAAGAAAATGGGGATACGAAGTCGTGATCGTTCACGACGGTGTTGACGCCAGCAATGAGTTGCTGCGGGATGATGCGCCGCAACTGGCAATCCTGGACTGGATGATGCCGGGTGCGGATGGGCCGGAAGTGATACGGGCGGTGCGCTCCTCCGGGCACAAGACCTACACCTACATTTTGCTGCTGACGGCCAAAGGGCACAGGGGCGACCTGCTCGAAGGCATGGCCGCCGGAGCGGACGACTATTTGAAGAAGCCCTTCGACGGCGAAGAATTGCGCGCCCGGGTAAGGGCGGGAGAGCGCATCCTCGATTTGCAGGCGGCCTTGATTCAAGCCCACGAAGATCTGCGCTATGCCGCTGCGCACGATTCGCTCACGGGCTTGTGGAATCGCGGGGCGGTTGTCGATTTTCTGAACCGGGAAATATCCCGTCGAGAACGTACGGGAGACGCGCTCGGGGTCGTCATGTGCGACATCGATTACTTCAAAAAAGTGAATGACACGTATGGCCACTTGGTGGGCGATGAAGTACTGCGGGAGGTGACGCGCCGGTTGGCTGCGGGTGTGCGGCCTTACGACGTTGTCGCACGCTATGGGGGGGAGGAATTCCTGATGATCTTCCCCGGTTGCAATGCGTCCACGGTGTTAGTGAGCGCGGAGCGCGTGCGCGAAGCCGTCGCTCGGCGACCGATCGACACTAAAAGGGGACGAATTTCGGTGACCATCAGCCTGGGTATTTGCTCCGCGGAGCAGGGTGACAAGGAGCCTCTGGAAAGCGAGACGTTCCTGCGAATCGCCGACGAAGCTCTGTATGCGGCAAAGGCCCAGGGCCGGAACTGCCTGGTCTCCGCAGAGCGCCGGGTGGTGGAGCAGGTGGCGGGACGAACGTAAAGATGGTTTTGATGAGCGACAGGAGGAAGGATTTGATTCAAGCCGGGAAGACATGGCGTCAGCTAACCCGAGTGTCCCCGCTTTTTGCCGCGCTTTTTGTTCTATTACTTATTCTGGCGAATTCTGGGGTGGCGCAGCCGAGCACTGTGGCACAGAACACCGCCGGATCCAGCGCCGATCTGGCAGCCATGGATTTGGAGCAACTGATGGATATCAAGGTCACGACGGCATCGTTGTTCAGTGACACTCTGGCGCAGGCCCCGGGCATTATGTCGGTGGTGACGAGCGACGAATTGCGCCGGTTTGGGGGATTGACGCTGGCTGAGATTCTGGAGCGCGTTCCCGGGTTGACCCAATCCAGTCAATATTTCACCGACCGCAGTCTGGTGGCGGCGGACGGCGATCAAACCAAGACTTCGGGCGGTCATATCCTGTTCCTGATCAACGGGCGTCCAACGCGGGAAGTGATGGAAGGCGGCATCATCTCGGATCTGTTGGAATCGTTTCCGGTCGAGATTCTGGAACGGATCGAAATTATTCGCGGACCGGGCTCGGTGCTTTACGGTTCGGATGCTTTTTCCGCGGTGGTCAATCTGATTACGCGCAAGGCGCAAGGCAACCAGGCGAGCGTCAAGGGATTGATCGGCCCAAACGGCGGCCTCGCGTCCTCGGGGCACTTTCTCTATCAGCGCGGCGATTTCAGCATGGTGGGTGCGACGCAGATTCACCAGGCACCCAACTGGGGGTTGACGTACGTTGTTCCGCCTCCGCTGAGAGATCTGCCCACCGCCCCCCCGGAGCCAGCGTTCCACGACACCACGTTGTATGACCGGGGAACGGGGGACTATCTGGGGATGAACTATAAGGGCCTAAGCTTCAGTTCCGCGTTCACCGAGTGGCAATCGACCGCCTTCACGCAGGGCGCGGTGGGCGAGACTCGTCTGACCCGGGATTTCGCTAACCTGGGATACGAATTCAAAGCCCGGGCGAACTGGGATATGAACTTTAACGCGACCTATACACGCACCACGTTTGGAATAGATGCCTATCCCCATACCGCCAGAGACTCCAACGAGTTTGTCGCGGAGTGGACAAACCTGTTGACGCTGACTTCCAAAGACCGTCTGACGGTGGGCGCGCTGTTCAATCGCATAGCCGGCGAGGAATGGAACACAGGAGTTGTTCCGAATGTTCTGGACGCGCAGGGCAGCCGTCCGGCGGGCTCGGTCTTCGCCCAACTCGATCATCAACTGCTGCCCAGCCTGAAGCTGATTGGCGGTTTTCAATCCAACAAATTCGGGGGTATTCCCTTTTCCACGGTTCCGAGGACGGGCGGGATCTGGAGTCCCGCGCATTGGGCGAGTATCAAAATGCTGTGGGGGCGTGCGTTTCGGCCCCCCAGTCTGGACGAAACTTCACTCAATATCCCGAATATTCAGGGCAATCCAAATCTTCGACCGGAAACCGTCGGCACCTTCGACCTGGGGTTGAACTTGCAGTTTGCCCGGCTGCAATTGGGCGCGGACTATTTTCATAGTCATCAGAGTGACAGCATTGTGACCATGGGCAATGCGCCGATTCATTACGTCAACCTCGGCGGCGTGACCTTTAACGGAGTTGAATTCGAAGGCAAATATTATTTTCGACGGGACTTTTTCGCGCAGGGCTCGCTGCTTTACCAGGCCAACCATGACGACAGCGGGGTGAGCAACGTTACTCCCATTCCCAATCTCGGTTTTAAGGCGGGCGTGAGTTACGAGAGCAGCGGGGGTTTGGTGTTTGGGGTATTTGAGGTTTCCGACGGAAAGCCCAAGCCTTACTCGCCCGCCTTCAACCCGTTGACCGGGTGGCACAACAACCTGAATGCGGAAGTGCGGCAGGATATTTCCAAGTACCTGCACCTCAGGGAGAAAAACAGCGTCGCACTGGCCGCGCACGCCAACGATCTTCTGGACCAGACGGTATGGCTGCCGGGGTTTGGCTTTCACAGCATCGACAGCGTTCCGGTGCAGCAGGGCAGAACGGTTTATGCGGGATTAGAGTTCGGGCTGGGTAAGCGCTGATGAGCCGTTGGCCAGAAACCTACGAGCAGTGGAGTGAAGCGACTACGACTGCGTCTCCCGAAAAAAAGAAGCGAGAACCTTAGAGTGCTGGCATCGCTACAGTTCGGGGTACTGGGGGCGATGCTAGTGATCGCCAACGCAGTCTTTGGGCAAGCCCAATCCGCCGAGGAATACCGCGTGAAAGCGGCGTTTCTGTTTCATTTTGCGCAACTGGTAGATTGGCCGGCGGATGGGCCAGCCAACAACAAAGAGCCGTTTACCTTGTGCACTCTGGGCAAAGACGTTTTTGGCGGCGACCTGGAGAGCACGCTGCAAGGCAAAGAGATTGGCACGAGGCCGTTGCGTATACGCCATTTGAGGGAAGGGCAGGAGGTTCGTGGTTGTCAGGTGCTGTTTCTCGGTGTCAGCGACCGCAAACAAGTGGCGCCCCTGCTGGCACCGCTTAAGGACGAGACGATCCTGACGGTGGGCGATAGCGATGACTTTGTCCGGCAAGGCGGCATGATCGGTTTCTTAATGGACAACGACAAAGTGCGGTTCGATATCAACCTGCAGGCGGCCGGGCGCGCGAAACTGAAAATCAGTTCCCGTTTGCTGCTGCTTGCCCGGAGCGTGATTGGAAATCGTCCCTAATACTTAATGGAGCGCGCAGGGATCGGAGAGTGCGATGTCGTTCAAGAACGCTTCCATACAGACGAAACTAGCCCTGCTGATCCTGTTTTCAACTCTCTTCGCGCTGGTGCTGGCGGTGGGTGGGTTTGGCTTGTATGAGCACAACAATTTTCGTAACGACATGGAGCGGCAACTGTCCACCCTGGCGGACACGCTGGGCGCCAATAGCGCGGCGTCGCTCGCCTTCGACGACCCAAAAACGGCGTCAGCGATATTAAGCGCGCTGCAAGCCGACCCCAACATCGAGAGCGCCTGCCTGTATGACATCCGGGGCCGGATTTTTGCCACCTATCGCAGAACGGGCACCGGCAAAGACTCCGAAATGCCGGCGCTGCAGGCGGAGGGCGCGTATCTGCAACCGCAGTCCCTGACTCTTTTCCGCACGGTTTCCATGAAGGCGGAGAAGACGGGGACGATCGCAATAGTTTCGGATTTGAGCGGCTTCCGTTCCAAGATGCTCGAGTATTTGAATATCGCCGGCCTGGTGTTAATGCTGGCTACGATCATCAGTTACATGATCTCGGCGAATGTGTTATTGACGGTTATCCGTCCGCTGCGGGATCTGGCGGCGGTGGCGACACGCATTTCGGAAGAGGAAGACTACTCTCTACGGGTGGACGTGGACGGCTCGGACGAAATCGGAAGAGTGGTCGCTTCGTTTAATCAAATGCTGGAACGCGTGCAACAACGGGACGTGGCCTTGCAATCCGCCAACGATGATCTGGAACTCCGCGTCCGGCTGAGAACGGCTGAATTTGAAAAGGCGCGCGACCTGGCCGAGAAAGCCAGCCGCGCGAAGAGCGAATTTCTGGCCAACATGAGCCATGAGATACGGACTCCGCTGAACGGCATTGTGGGTATGACCGAACTGGCGCTCGATACCAGGCTGACAGCCGAGCAACTGGAATATCTGCAGACCATACGGTTTTCGTCGGATGCATTGCTGGAAGTGATCAACGACATCATGGATTTTTCGAAAATCGAAGCCGGCAAACTCGATTTGGAGCAAGCCGATTTCAATTTGTGGAATTGTCTCGAATCGACGCTCAAATCCCTGGCCGTGCGGAGCGATGAAAAGCGCCTGGAATTGGTATGCGGGATCGGGGCCGATGTGCCGGAGTTAGTGCGGGGCGACTCGGCGCGTCTGTGCCAGGTGGTGACCAACCTGATCGGCAACGCCATCAAGTTCACGCAGCACGGCGAAGTGGTGCTGCGCGTCGAGAGGGAAGTGAGCGGGGAGAGCGGGACGGAGGATGGCGGGACCTGTCGCTTGCATTTCATTGTTTCGGACACTGGCATTGGCATAGCGGAGGACAAACGCGAAATGATTTTCCAGCCGTTCTCGCAGGCCGATACTTCGACCACTCGGAAATACGGCGGCACCGGACTCGGCCTGACCATTACGACGCGACTGGTGCACATGATGGGCGGCAGGATTTGGCTGGAAAGCGAAGTAGGCAGGGGGTCGCAGTTTCACTTTACAGCGCGATTCGTGAAAGCACGGAGCAAAGAGCAAGAGGCGCCCGCCAGCGCATCCCTGGCGCTACGGGGAGTAAAGGCGCTGGTGGTGGATGACAATGGCACCAACCGGCGTATTCTGGAGGGGATGTTTGCGCACTGGGGCATGAAAGTGAGAGCGGTGGGAAACGTGGATGAGGCGCTGGCAGAGCTTTCCTCCCCTTGCCAGGGCCAGCCTTACGAGCTGATTGTTAGCGATCTGCACATGCCGGAAAAGGACGGCGTCGATCTGCTGCAGGCGGTCCGGAATGACGCCAAGGTGGCGGGGGTCAGGATCATGATGCTGACCTCGGGATCGAGCCATGAGGACGTGGAGCGCTGCCAGGCATTGGGAGTTTCGATTTTTCTATCCAAGCCGGTACGCCAATCGGAAATGAGAATCGGGCTGGTCCGCCTCTTGGGCGAGGCGGTGGATCGGCCCACGGTAGCGGTGCCGCCCGCGCTGTCCACCGCGCCGTCTAAAGTGCCTGCCGCAAGAAGCGCGCACCCTATCGTGCGTCCGATGCGCATCCTGCTGGCGGAGGATAGTCCCGTGAATCAAAAAGTGGCCAGGCGAATGCTCGAAAAGCGCGGGCACAACGTGGTTGTGGCGGCGAGCGGAATTCAGGCGCTAGCCGCACTGGAATCGCAGAGCTTCGACGTGATTTTCATGGATGTGCAGATGCCGGCAATGGATGGCATTGAGGCGACGGCCAGAATCCGTGCGCAAGAACGACTCACCGGCGGCCACCGGACGATCATCGCGTTAACCGCGCACGCCATGAAAGGCGATCGCGAGCGCTGCCTGGAAGCCGGCATGGACGACTACCTGACCAAACCCATTCGCCCCGAGGAATTGGATGCCATCCTCCGGAAACACCAACCCTCCGCGACGCGAACCCAGTCCTCATCCGCCGGCGCAGGAAAATAACGCGCTCCCGCGACCTCAACCATAAACAGTAACGTGCCGTTGGCGGTCTATCGAAGGCCAATGCCTGCCTGCACTGAACGCCGCTCCGCATTCACATTTGGGCGGATTCTTCGCCACTGAGCAAAATTGAACAGACGCAGCGTGGTGCCTGGTTTTATGCTCGGCGCTTTTAGGGGATTCTTCTGGGCCAATTGCCGTCCTGGTTCGGTCGCGTTTCAAAAGGGGAATTGCAAGGGCGAATTTTCGTCCTTCGCGCAACATCCTGCTTGCATCCGCAGGAACCGCGCCGGACGATTGGACTTGCCAACGGCTGAACCACGGAATTCGGGGATTTTAACATGCATGACGCGCCGCATGTACCGATGCATTCGTTTTGTAGGGCAGCAAGCTTCGGCGCGCCCCGGGCTGCGTCCCTTGCGGCCTTCCTGCTTCTTGCTTCTTGTTTCAGCTCCGCTGGGGGACAGACGAACTCTGCCACCGGCACATCGGGCACTCCTCCGGTAGCTACGGCGTCTTCGCCCGATGCGCCGAAGGACGCTTCCAAATACGTTGGAGCGGAGACGTGCAAGACATGTCATGCCGAGATTTACAGCAACTGGGAGAAGACGCCGCACTGGAAAACGACATTGAACACAAAAGGCGGTCCCTCGAAGCAAGGTTGCGAGGGCTGCCACGGTCCCGGAGCCGATCACGTCGCCGGGGGCGGCGACGTGAGCAAGATCTTCAATCCCGCGAAGCACTCAGCCAAAGAGGTCGACGCCAGGTGCCAGTCCTGTCACGCCGGAGCCCACCCGAACTTTGACCGCTCGCCCCACGCCAGGGCGCAGGTCAGCTGTATCAGTTGCCACAGCGTTCATCAGGACAAGGAAGAAGAGAGCCTGCTCAAGGCGCAGCAACCTGCGCTCTGCTTCCAGTGCCACGCCGACGCGAAACCGGCGTTCAATATGCCGTTCCACCACAAGGTGAACGAAGGCTTGATCACGTGCAGCGATTGCCACGACGTGCACGGCACCTTCGGAGCCCACAACTTGAAGTCCACGGCCGACCAGAATGCGATCTGCACCAGGTGCCACACCGAGACACGCGGGCCGTTCGTCTTTGAACACGTCGCGGTCAAAGCCGAGGGGTGCTTGGGATGCCACACTCCGCACGGCTCCCAGAACCCCCGTCTCCTGAACATGCCAGCCATAAACCCGCTCTGCAATCAGTGCCACAGCGGCGTAGCCAACAACACAATTCACGGCATGGGCGCGGGGTCGTCGGAAACCATAACTTGTACGAACTGCCATACCTATATTCATGGTTCGAACATGAACGCGGCGTTCCTCAGGTAGGAGTCATCGATAAAACGCGCGTGCAGAATTGGCGCAGGCGGCGAGGGATTCAAGGCTTCGAAGAGCAATGTTTTCCAAGTGAGTCTTTCATGATGAACCCAGGTTGGATTTCCCGGCGGGTGATTGAAAAGCATTCTCTGGCGGCCGCCCGTTGCCTTGCCGGGAGCATGGCCGTATCCATTTTGGGCGTGGCGTCGGGCACTGCTGTCGCGCAGATTCCAATCTTTGTGTCTCACCAGGCTGCTCCTGAGGGCTATACCCTTCATGAGTCGATCGATCTCGGCGGACACGTGGCCAACGTCGACGGCAGCGGCGCCATGTATGACACTCTGGTTAACCAGCAGTCCGGTCCGCGCATACTGGGCGAAACCTATGAACTGCGCGCACTGCCGAACACCAAGAACACCCTGGTCGATCGCTTGAAACTCTTTACCAGCGGACTCGGCGGCGATCCCTACAACGTTGCCAAGCTGGACTTGTCCAAGGGCAAGCTCTACGAGTTCTCCGGCTTGTTCCGCCGTGACCGCCAGTACTTCGACTACAACCTGCTGGGCAATCCGAACCTTCCCCCCGGCCAGTCGATTCCAATCGGTCCCACCGCGGCGCCGACCGGTTCCTACGCGTGGCCGCAGGTGACGCAGTCGCCGTTTATGAATAACTCGGTGCGCCGCATGACGGACACCAACCTTACACTGCTTCCGCTATCGAAGGTGACCTTCCGCGCCGGCTACTCGCAGAACGTCTTCCAGGGTCCCAGCCTGTCGCCCAGCGGTTATTTTGTTGGCGGCTATAACGACCTGCTGCTCCAGGAGTATCAGCGCAACAGCACCGATGACTGGACGGGATCGGTCGAGTGGAAGCCCGTATCGCGGACGCGGTTGACTTACGAAGAGCAGGTCACCCACTACAAGGGCGACTCCTATTTCGGCGGGGCGCCCCAGTATTTCAACCTGCAGGAAGCGAACGGATCCAGGGTCGCAGTGCTCCAGAGCTACGACAATCCGATCAACAGTCCCGTCGGCATCACCTGCAACGCCGGCGTTGGAGTCGCCCCAATTTCTCCGGCGCAGACTCCGAACGGGCTGCCCATCGTCGATCCGGCCTGTAACGTGATTACCAGCTATTCGCGTGCCCAGCCCACCCGCGAAATTTTCCCGACCGAAATCGTCCGCTTCCAAAGCTCCAGCTTCAAGAACGTTACGATGAACGGCAATCTCCGCTACACCAGGGCAAACACCAGCCTGCCGAACTACTACGACGACTTCCAGGGCCTGGCCGGCACGAGCCGCGAACTCACCTATGCCGGCAACGCCCGCGCCAAGCGGGAAGCGATCGCCACCGACTACGGCATAACCTGGCAAGCGCTGAAAAAGCTCAGTTTCTCTGAGCAGATCGACTACTCGAATGTGCACCAGCCGGGAGTTGCCAACATTACCAGCCTGACCACCGTGACCTCCGCCACCCCGAACATCAATAGCACAATGTTAACCACCACGGTCGTCAACACTCCGATCAATCCCGCTACGGGCATGCCAACTTCTACGTTTGAAGGCAGTCCGACGGTCGCTACGCCACTATTTGATTTCTTCGGCCAGAAGTTCATCACCAACAACCTCACAGCGGCCTACGATCTTACCGATCACATCCTGCTAACGCTCACCTGGCACCACCAGCAGCACGACATCGGCGAAGGCGCTGCGAACACCACGGGATACCTGGCGGGGGTCTCCAATTACACCCTCAAGGAGAACGGAGGTACCTTTGGCGTCGCCATGCAGCCGGCGAAGAACTTGAACATCAACGCTTCGGTCGAGGTTCTGTACGCCGACAATGTCATCACCCCAGTCGCGCCCCGCGAACTCCAGCATTACAGGATTCACACCACTTACCGGCCCAGGACCTGGGCGACGTTTTCCGGCGCCTACAATGACCTCGAGCGCCACAACAATACGAACAATACAGGCATATTGTCGGTGGATGGCCCGCTTCAGCACGTCGATCATAGCCGGATTGTTAGTTTGAACGCCGACTTGATGCCGAACGAGCATTACGGGTTCGACATCGGTTATGCCTACAGCGACGTTTATACCGCGACCAACATCTGCTTCCTCGGCACGGCCGCAAGCCCGACCATACCGGGTGCCGCGACACCGACCGGCGCGGCCTGCCCGTCTCCGGCTCCCCGCGTGGCGGGTACTCCTTATACGTTTGGTCCGGCCAGGGACTTCATGAGCGCGCCCACGCAGTATGCGTCGGTGGCCCTGGCTCTTTCGCCTGTCGACAAGTTCCACGCCAACCTCGGCTACCGCGTAAGTTCGGTCAGCGGCAGCCGCTTTTTCAACGACCCGCGCGACGTGAACGGATCGCTGGTCTCTACCTACACGACGCCTTTCGTGAATCTCTCCTATGCGCTGCGAAAGAATCTGATCTGGAAGGGCGAGTATGACTACTTCGGCTACGGCGAGGGTGGTCTTTCGGGAGCAGAGTATTGCAATCCCTCCAGCACGCTCCCGACGCTGGCTACCCCGGCTCCCGTCGTGCCCTGCGGCACGCTGCCAAATACCGCGAGGGACGGTCCAGCCTACGGGTTCACCGCTCCTAGAAATTTTCATGCAAACAACGTAACGGTTGGAGTGCATTACGCGTTTTAGGGACAAAGGCGGTAGAAGCGGGCAACATTAATACTTTGAATTTGGAATGGAGATACAAACATGAGGAAAAGAAATATTAGCGTCTTCGCCATTCTGGCGGCGATTGCGGTCATGGCTCTTCTATCTCGTCCGGTGGAGGCGCAGGGCGCTGCGGGGATTTATAAAACGAAATGTGCCATGTGCCATGGCGCAGACGGCGCCAAAATAGCCGCCCATGATCTGCAAAGTGCCGCCGTGCAGGGTATGTCGGATGCCGATCTCTCGACCATCATCAAGAGCGGGAAGGGCGGAATGCCAGCGTCTAAGTCGCTGAAGCCGGAAGATGTTTCGGCACTCGTCGCCTACGTGCGTACGCTAAAAAAGTAGTTAGCGGCCGGTCAGGGTATCGAGAAGTTAAGAAGGCGTACACCACCGCGGACACGATCCGCGGCTGGCGAGGTGTGTTTGGCGCAGCCTTGGGTCTGCAAAATTAAACGGTAAAGAGGGGGATCTGCTTCCGATGAATCTGCGGGAACGCGTCCGAGACTGGTCGAAACCCATTTATTTCCTGGGCCAGAATGCCGTATCGCTTACCGGTGCGGTGATCACGACGAGCACGGCGCTGACCACAATCGCTTTCTGGTTCTATGAGATGGTTCTACCGGGACCGCCGCATCCCTATGTCGGCATTCTCGTCTTTCTCACGCTTCCCGCCATCTTTGTTATTGGCCTGCTACTGATTCCGCTGGGCATCTGGCTCAAACGGCGAAGTTTGAGTGGAAGCGGTCGCCTGCCCACGGTTTTCCCCGCAGTCGATCTGCGTTTGCCCGTGGTTCGCAGAACTCTGGAGTGGGTGGGCATGGCAACTGGAATTAACCTGCTAATCATCGGCACCGCCTCTTACCGGGGAGTGCAATACCTGGATTCGACCAATTTTTGCGGAACGACCTGCCATGTGATGCAGCCCGAGAACACTGCCTACCATCTTTCACCCCATGCGCATGTCGCTTGCGTGGATTGCCACATTGGTCCCGGGCTGCCGTGGATGGTCCGGGCCAAAGTGAACGGATTGCGGCAGGTTTATATGATCGCCACCCACAGTTATCCGCGGCCCATCCCTTCGCCGGTAAAAGACCTGCGTCCCGCAGCCCAGACTTGCGAACAGTGTCACTGGCCGGGGCGCTTTGCGGGCGATAAATTGCTGGTTCGCAACAGCTACGCAGAAGATGAGAAAAACACGCCCCAGACCGACGTCGTCATGCTCAAAGTGGGGGGAACCAACGAGCTAGGGGCGACTGGAATTCATGGACACCATCTCGCCGACGCGGCTCGCATCCGGTACATTTCGACCGACTCCCAGAGGCAGGCGATTCCGGCGGTTTACTACACCGACGATAAGGGAAAGACGACGGAATTCCTCTCTACCGACGTCAAGCCCACCCCAGAAAAGTTGGAGCGTGGGGAGCATCGCGTGATGGATTGCCTGGATTGCCATAACCGGCCCGCGCACGTTTCCGAAATGCCCGATACGGCGGTGGACCGGCAATTATCGCTCGGGGCGATCAGCGCAGATTTGCCCTACATCAGGAAAAAAGCTGTCGAGCTTCTCAAGGTTGACTACCCCACTCGCAAGATAGGGCGCCAGCGCATCGCCGACGCACTGACCAATTTCTATCGGACGAACTATCCGGAGATAGAGCGGGCGCGGAGTGCTGCGGTGCAGCAATCCGGCGAAGAGGTGGCGGCGATCTACCTGCGCAACGTCTTTCCCGATATGCGTGTCACATGGGGCACGCATCCCGACAATCTGGGGCACACCTCTTCCCTGGGATGTTTCCGCTGTCATGACGGCAGCCACACCAGCGCCGATGGCCAGACTATTACTAACGATTGCTCGGCGTGCCATCAAGTGATCGCAGCGGGAGAAACAAATCCAAAAATTGTGACGGAGTTAGGCATGAAGTAGAAGTCCATGCCTGGTTGCGGTCCATACAAGCAGGCGGAGCGGTCGTGTTGCATCCTCAGGGTGCGTTTTCATTGGAGAAACTCAAAGCCAGCCCGACGCCTGCGGATGCGTTGTGAGAAGTCGGGAGCGTCATTCACCGCGCTCGCAACGGGATTAACGTACGCCTGGGCCTTAAGCTCAGGAAAAGGCAGCTTGCCCGCAAAATACCCGCCGCGGTATAGCATGTCCGGTGCTCGGCCATTCAATAGAACCCACCACGAGTATTGCGAGCCTCCCGCTGCCATGTGACCCGTGGCGGCCATGTTGGCAAATATGTTAGTGGTGCAATTGTTAATGATGGCATTGAACCATTTTGGATCATCCCGCAGACGGTTCGCCTGGCGGAGATACTGAAGAAAGAGATCTCGCGCCCATTGCGGGCTGGTGGTCGTGTGAAAAAGGTAGACCTTCTCGCCAGAGCGATAGTTCGTGCGAAGACGGATGAGATCGCGTTCGCTGGCAAGCACGTAAATTATGGTGAATTGGCGAAAAAAAGAACGAATAGGCGAATAACTCTGGCCTATCTGGTACCGGGCTTCGATCGAGGCCGCCACATAGTCATTGTCGCTGAACTGGAAACTAATGATCGGATGCGCAATCCAGGGTGAGTCCCAGTAATCCACGAAGAAGTCCACACCCCGGACTTGGGAGAGCAACACTTCCTTCGTGAGCCAGTCACAGGTGAACACCGCTTCCTCGCGGTAATAGCAATATCGGAAATTATGGATGGTCACATGGTCGCCGGCGATTTCGGCCCAAGGCGTCCGAGAGAGATTCGCTTGCCAGTCGCGAGCATTGGAAGGCTTGAGAGATAGCCAGCAGACTAGCACGATAACGAATCCGAGGAAGCTGGCACCGACCCTAACGACTCGGCTCTTTAACGTCGCAAGAAAAAATATGAGCGCAGCTAGATAGATAGCCGGAGGCAGCCATTCCTGCCCAGCGTGCGAAAAGTCAAAATACAGCGCGGCCATCGCCCAGAAGTTGAGGCAAGCCGACAATAGACAAACCGCAACAACACCGAACAGCCTCAGATTGCGCATCAATCGTCCGCCTCCGGGACTATGATTTGTCCCGCAGCCCCAGGTGCCTACCCATCGTAAAGGGTTCGCTCTGGGGTGCCTGCCCGCCAATGAAGGATGCAACTGGAATTTCCGATGAACTCGAAAACCGCACATTTTACACCGCGCTTGGGTTCAAACCGCAATACGGGTAGAACTAGACATAGCGGGCTTCGGATACGTTGTTACTGCTGTAAGGGTCGATTGGAGGAATGAGGGCAAGAATCACGCACAGTCGTTCCGAAAAGATCACTTCCACGAGGAGGTTCGACTGGTCGCAAGTTCGAGTAGTCGCGAGAATGTCTTGTAGGAGATTATGCCGTGTCATTTTGGACTCTTCGCGTCAGCGCCACCATTCGGAGCGAATCTCCTGGCCCTGAACAACTTCAGACGGGATGCCGGGCTCAGGGGACCAGAGCTTGAGAGATTTGACTGCGAAGACGCTCTCGATCGGCTGCTTCCAGGGGTGGAGCGCAAGATCAAAGAGTCCCCAGTGGATGGGCATGAGCAAGCCGCGGCCACCCAAAGCGCGAAAGCTGCGGACCGCTCCTTCCGGCCCCATGTGTATATCTGCCCAGAGGAGATCGGAAGCGCCGATTTCGAGCATGACGAGATCGAACGGGCCAAAGCTCTCGCCGATATCGTGGAATCCAAGCCATTCGCCCGAATCCCCGCCGAAATAGACGCGGCGATTGATGCCGGTGAGAGCAAACGATGCCCACAACGTTTCAAAGCGGTGGAACAGGCTGCGTCCCGAAAAGTGACGGGCTGGCAACGCGCTCACGGTGAGCGAACCGACCGTAATGTGTTCGGTCCAGTTGAGTTCCGCACACCGGCTCGGTTCGACGCCGAGGTTTTTCAGCGACGCGCCTACCCCTAGCGCGGTGATCCAGCGCGCCTGGCGCAGCGCTTCCATTTGGGCAAGGCGCTTCACGGTACCCGCTGCCAGATGATCGTAATGATCGTGCGAAATGAGCACGACGTCTATCGGAGGCAAATCCTCAAGCGCGAGAGGTGGCGGGAAGAAGCGTTTTGGACCCGCCCACTGGGTCGGACCCACGCGTTCGTCCCATACCGGATCCGTGAGGATCCGCTTTCCCTCAATTTCAATCAGCGAGGAGGAGTGACCTAGCCAAGTGACGCGCAGGCCGGATTGTGGGCTGGTGGCATAAATTCGTGGGTCGGTGTGAAACGGACCCGGCGTATGCCTGGGCGAACGCGCCGCGGCTCCGAAGAAGAAACGCGGGCCGATCTTGAATATGACCGAGAACCCAGCAACCTTTGTTGGCACCGGGTTGACGTACTTGCGACCTTCCCGGGCGGCAGGAACAAGGGCCATTGCCATTCGATGGTCGATCGTACAACCAAGATTCTTGGCGTCGACGAGCCGGGCTAGCAGCATGCGGTCTCTGGCCGGACAATGCAGATGGCCCTTACAATGCGCATCCCATTCCTGGCATCTGCCGATGGGGCGTGTTTCCTAAGAACTAGAATTTATAGTGGTGGAAGCGGCGGGAGTCGTTCTTTTCCTCAGCGTTTAGGATGTGTAAGTTGCTGATTTTACAAGGGCTGAAAATGCCCAAAGTGCCACACAGCCGGGTTCATCGTCGGCGTATCGTACACGCCGTAAGCGAACATAAGCCGAATCGAAGACCTCATCCTGCAATCTACCAGTGGCCTAAACGATTCGCTCAGTATTCTTGAGGAAGGCTATCTCCTTTAATCGCGGGATTCGTAAATCTCAAGGATGGGCATGTTCTGCCTAATCAAAGCATCCCACTTCTTCGAGAACGGATCGACTGCGACGATCCCACCGCTGATTTTTGAGCCCGACCCGATTATTTTTTGCACTGTCAGCGAGCCGATGTTTGCTGGCAAATGAAACCGGACAATGGAGCAAGTCCGCTGGTTCGATCGAACCGCAACCTCCAGGCCTGCCTCCTGGAAGAGCAGTCGCAGGTGATTTTTTCCTTCCGAAAGCAAAATTGCAGAAATCAGGTGCGCGGGCCGCTCCGAGTCCGAGAGCGTGCCCTGAAAATCAATCATCTTACTATTTTATCCTGGCAGGAAACGACCAAAGGCATGATTGTAATCTGGAAAATGGAAATTTTTCCGCTAGCGGAAAGGCGTGTATTCGGGAATACGATCTTTTATAAACGGGGAAATTCGGAGTAGTATGTTTCGGCAGCCGCTTTCCTTTCTTGCTAAATAGGAAGACGTCGGTCCCGCTTTAGTTTCGTTTTCTCGGCCGGGAGGGATGCAAAGGAACGACAATAATTATGAAGCGCGACCGGCCTCCACGGCCAGGAATGGGCCCGACTGGACAATTAGAGTCCGAAGGTGCGTCTCAGGATAAGCAACAGGTGCGCCTGAGCGCGATTCTCACGAGCCTGCAGCAAACCGGACGGGTTTCAGTAGAAACCCTCAGCGAGCAGCTCGGGGTTTCAGTGGTGACGGTACGCCGAGACCTCGATGTATTGGACGAGAAAGGATTGTTGCGGCGCACGCACGGTGGCGCGATATCGATCGAACCGCTATTTTACGAGCAGTTCCGGCGCGACCAATCCTTTCTGGCGCAAGAGAAACATGCCGCCGGCGAAAAGCGCCGCATTGGACGAGCCGCCGCCGCGCTCATTACCGCTGGAGAAACGATCGCGTTAACGCCAGGCACCACAACAACCGAAGTGATTCGGGGACTACCAATCAACTCCAACATCACCGTCGTCACCAACACGGTCAACGTGGCGATGGAGCTTTCCCAGCGTAAAGATGTATACGTTTTCGTAACCGGCGGGCACCTTCACGGCGAATGGTTTTCGCTGGTCGGGACGGCGGCGTTGCGATCGCTCGATAACATGCTGATCAACACCATGTTTATCGGCGCCGACGGCATGGATGCGAGCTGGGGGGCAAGTTGTTTCAATGCGGATGAGGCGGAACTCAATTCCACGATGATGAAACTTGCGCGTCGCCGCGTCGCGGTGGTCGATCGCAGCAAACTTGGTCTGGTGGCGAACTGGCGAATCTGTAAACCTGAAGAATTGCATGTCCTGGTAACCGACTCAGCGGCCACCGACGAGATGGTTTCGCCGTACCAAAAGCTGGGCATCAAAGTTATGCGGGTGTGAGCGCATCGGGTTCGCGCCCAAGCGCGCTATTTGGCCTGCCGATGGTCAGCTAGCGTAAATCTATACCGTCTAAACGCGCTATTTCGTAGACCAATTTTGTTCCTTTCGCTAGTATTCGGTCATTCATGTCAAGGAACGAGGGCTCGTGGGCATAAACGGATATCTTGTGAAGAGCACCTCCGTGAGTGCTCTCGGCGGCCTGTTATTTGGGTTTGACACAGCCGTCATCGCCGGAACTACCCACCAATTGACCGAGGTCTATAGCCTCACTCCTTCTTTATTGGGGTTGACCGTCTCCAGCGCTTTGGTGGGCACTGTGATTGGCGCGATGACGGCGGGATATCCGGGCCAGCGGTGGGGCCGACGGGACAGCCTGCGCATCATGGCTGTGTTCTATTTTTTGTCAGCGCTGGGCTGCGCATTGGCATGGAATTGGGGAGCGCTGATCGCCTTCCGGATCATCGGAGGGTTAGGGATCGGTGGTTCGTCGGTGCTTGCCCCGATGTACATCGCCGAGTTGTCGCCTGCGCAGTGGCGCGGACGCCTGGTGGGCTGCTTTCAGGTGAGTATTGTTCTGGGCATTCTGGTGGCCTACTTGTCGAACTTTCTGATTGTGCGTATGAACCTGGGGTTGATGGAATGGCGTTGGATGTTGGGAGTTGCCGCTGTGCCGGCGCTGTTCTTTCTTTTAATGTTGTTTTTCATCCCGCGCAGTCCGCGCTGGTTGGCCCTAAAGAACAGGACACAGGAGGCGCTCGAGGTTCTACGGCTCACAGGCAACAAAAATTCCGAGCAGGAACTGAACGCGATTGTGGCCTCGATTCATCAGGAGCTCAGTTCCCTGAGCGAGCCGATTCTGCAGCGGAAGTATGCGCTGCCGATCCTGCTGGCCGTAACCGCGGGAGCCTTCAATCAGCTGACCGGCATCAACGCCTGCCTGTATTATCTGAATGACATTTTTGCGGCGGCCGGAGCGAGCAAATATTCGGCGGGCATGCAGTCGGTAACGATCGGATGCACGAACCTGCTTTTCACAGTGCTTGCCATGACCGTGATCGACAAATTTGGCCGCAAGAAACTGTTACTTACTGGAACCGCGGGAGTCTGCATTTTCCTGGCCGCCATCGGAGAAATGTTCCGCACCGGCACGCACCAGTCATGGCTTGTCTGGATGGTCATGGCTTTTATGGGTTTCTTCGCCATCTCTCAAGGCGCCGTGATCTGGGTTTACATGAGTGAGGTTTTCCCGACCCGGGTTCGCGCCAAGGGGCAGGCGATTGGGACATCGACGCTGTGGGTCATGAATGCCCTGATATCCGGCTTGTTTCCGGTGCTCGCGAAAAAATCGAGTGCAACGCCGTTCTTCTTCTTCGCAACCATGATGCTGATCGACTTTATTCTGGTCGCGGCCATCTATCCCGAAACCAAGGGAGTGTCGCTGGAGCAGCTTGAGCAGCGGCTCGGCGTCGCGGATTAATTCCCCGCGGGCATTCAAACGAACCCTACACTTCAAAACCAAGCCACAAATTTGAGAAGCGTGCCGGCTCCGAAACCCATTGGACGCTTTCTGGATCGCTGGCAAATTGTTCATAAATGGATGTGGACGAATCCAATCCAAGTTCAGGGTAGGCACGCGGCTTCCGGATCGACAGATCGCTCGACCGATAAGAAGGATTGGCTTCCCAACGGATTTCCCCTTGAACGTCCAGGATCGGGAACCACGCCAGACCATGGTGTGCGCGGATTGCGTTATAGACGAATCCGTACTGGCGATCACACCATGCCCCAAACATCATATGATTCTCAGGATCGGCATTGATTACGGCATGCGCCCAGCCTGGCGGTACGACCACCTTGTCACCTGGCCCCGCAGTTATTGCAAAGCAGCGTCCGGGATCATCGCTGGCGCTTGCGTTTTCCTGCGAATAGACGATCGCGCGGCCTTCCCATATCTCAAACAATTCCGGAGTGGACCAGCCACAATGAGGTGCGACAGCATGGATATGACCTTGACTGCGGACGGGTTCTTCTCCCAGTTGCCCAGCCGCATACGCGACAACGCCAAATAAAAGCATGCGTCGCGCGAGTTCGTCGCTGTGTTCACGACGGCCGACATCCATCACGATTGAGTAGACCGGGTCGGGACCGTCACAGTTGGGATCTCTTAAGCTTCCACGAATATCATCGAGGCGCCGGAACTCCGGCTGCGGCCCGAACACGCCTTCGTCGTAACTGAATGTGAGATTGTCGGCGTGGCAGCGAACACCGAGCTTGGGATCGAAATTTGGATCAAACCTGGGGGAAGACTCTTGATGATCGCGGGTCACGCAATCAGTCCAGTGAACTTACGAGGATAGGAGCGCCCTGTTCTTCCACTATCCGCGCCCCAAGTCCCCGTCCACCGGCAACTTGATAATCGTGACCCGCATCGCTCGGCCAGCAGGCGATTACGCGAATGGGTATGTCTCCGGTATTCACGATGCGGTGAGCAACTTCGCCGGCGATGTAGTGCAGACTGCCCGGTGTCATATCTTCAGCCCAGGTATGACACTTGCGATCCATCAGGACAAGTTTGCCATTGCCCGCGACGGTGCCATAGAATTCGGCGCGATTGCGGATCACATGCCGGTGCCCACGCGTCATAAAATACTCGTTCCCTACTCGGCCGGGTTGAATTTCGGTGAGCCCCCAGAACAAGCCGCCCTCCGTGCCCGATGCGACCGGCGCCCACCACCAGACTCGATACACAATGGTTTCGGGATCAAGCTTCTGCCAGGCTTCACGGTCGCGGAAAATTCCGGCGAGTTGACCGAGTTTTTTTTCGGATTGCTGGACTCCGGGGCCTTGCAACGCGCCATCGGCCCAGTTCACGAACGCAGGGGCGGTGTTCATGATGGCGATAGGTTAACGGTATAGCGTCTCGAATGCAAACAAAAAGAACAAACTTTTGATCAATACGCGCTAAAAGCGAATAGTATTGCGTTTGTTTGGTAGGGTTCGAAGTGATTCGCGTTTGACGACTCGTTGATATGCCAAGACCGGCCATCGGAATTGATTTAGGCGGCAGCCACGCCACCATCGCACTCGTGAGCGACGATCGGATTCTTGGCTCTCACCGAGCCTCTCTCCACTCGGCGCAGCCCCTTCGTCCAGCGCTCGACGTTTTCGCGCAGGCGATTCGCAAGTTATTGGCCGAACTTCAAATGGACGCCACGGACTGCGAAGGCCTAGCGCTCGGATTTTGCGGGCTCGCTGATTCGCGGATTGGCCGCGTCGTATCGACCAACAAAAAATACGAAGACGCACCGTCAATCGATTTCGATACCTGGAGCAGGCAGGAATTTGGCTTGCGCTTTGCTATCGAGAACGATGCTCGTATGGCTTTACTCGGAGAACGTCATGCGGGAGCCGCGCAAGGTTGCGACGATGTGGTGATGATCACGCTCGGCACGGGGATCGGCGGCGCGGCGATGATCGAAGGCAAACTGCTGCGCGGAAAGCACGCGCAAGCCGGCTGTCTGGGCGGTCACTTGCCGGCAAGAGTCGGTGGACGTTCCTGCACATGCGGTGCGATTGGATGCCTCGAGGCCGAAGCCTCAGGTTGGTCGCTACCTTTCCTGGCGAGCGAGTGGCAAGGTTTCTCGGCGAGTAAGTTAGAGGGTCAGAAGACCATCGATTTTAAGGTGCTCTTTGAATTCGCCGATGCTGGGGATCAAGTTGCCATTGAGATTGTTGACTACTGTCTGAAGGTTTGGGCGACGGGTGCGGTGGGAATGATTCACGCCTATGATCCGGTGCGGATCGTAATCGGCGGCGGCGTGATGCAGCGCGCCGAGATTATCGTTCCTTACATCCAAACGTACGTGAATCAGCACGCGTGGACGCCGTGGGGAAAAGTCGAGATCGTCGCCGCACAACTCGGAAATGACGCTGGACTGTTCGGCGCGATTCCGCTGCTTACCGGAAACGTGTAGACGCGCATGGCGAAACAATTTCCCAATGCCCAACTTTCGCGTCCAATCCCAGGAAATGAGAATCTGCGCTTTTTGAATTTTCGCGGCGAGGCTTTCGGATCTCGAGGGCGACGTCGTACTGTTCATCCCGCCGCAATGGAATCGTTCGCAGTCGGTGTCTCTGCTGCTGCTGTTGCATGGCGTCTACGGATGCCAGTGGAACTGGTGGCTGAATGGCGGACCTCGACACCATTGCGATGGAGATGCTGCGGGACGGAACGACCGTTCCCATGATGATTGCCATGCCGTCCGATGGACTCTGGGGCGACGGGAGCGGGTATGTTCCCCATGCACACGCCGACTACGAAAGGTGGATCGTCGATGACATCCCGCGCTGCCTGCGTGAGTTGTTTCCGCAATTGCATCCGCAAAAATTCTTCTCGCGGGGCTCTCGATGGGCGGCTACGGAGCTTTGCGCTTAGGCATGAAATATGCGTCGCAGGTGCAGGGAATTTCTGCGCATTCCTCGATCACAAAGGTCGAGCAGTTGTCGCAGTTCATTCCGTATCCCCGCGCAGGTATTTCAGTATGCGGGAGATGTCGACACCGACGTGCTGCACTGGGCGAAAGTAAATCATGACACGCTTCCGCCGATCCGCTTCGATTGCGGGACTGAAGATCCGTTAATCGAGCCGAACCGCGCGTTGCATACGTGCACTCAGCGAATCGCTCGTGCCTCATGTCTATGAAGAGTTTCCCGGCGGCCACGACTGGCAGTATTGGACACAACAGGTCCGGCGCACTCTCGCTTTCTGCAAAGTTGTTCTCGCGGACTGATTATTTCTTCGCGGCGTCCGGCATGGGCATGCGCATCACCTGCGGAAAGTAAATGTTCGTCTCCGCCGAAAGTTTTTTCGGCTTCATCGTATTGCACACATACGTGAAGAGCAATTCGCCCGGTTGCTCGAACTCGGGGTGCTCTTTTCCCGCGTAGCAGAAGGTGTCAGGATCGTATTTCGGATCACTCTTTTGCAGGATCGGGATGCGGTAGATCACCTCGCCGTCGGTCCACGGGCCGGTCAAACTCGGCGAACTCCGAAGGATCACTTTGTCGGAAAAGATCTGAGGATCGACCATGACGGCAATCCACTTCTTGAGCTCGCGGATGGTAGCGCACGGACATTTCCGAGGCCCCGGTCTTCATGATGATTTTTGCCTTGGCTGGTTCAATCCCGTCGTGCCATTTGTCGTCGCTGCCGAGGTACTGCAGGTTCTTTCTGGGGTCGGCAAGACCTTGCAATGGAATTCGCGTGAGGATCTGCGGCCGGCTTCCGACTTCGTAGAGCGTGTAGATGTAGAGATAGTTGTCCTCGATCAATGCGGAAGCCGAAGGATTCGCGTGCACGCTCTCCGCCACAAGTGGGAAGTACGCAACCTTCCAGTTCTGGGGATCGCTTTCCAGTCCCGTCACGTGCGCGAGGTCGGTTCCGCAGATCTCGAAACCCAGCGCAAAAGCGTTTGAGTTCGGCACGTTGCGAACGCAGACCAGCGTAATCCAGAGTTCGTTGTTATGTGCAACTCCATCGAGCGCCCAATAGTAGGTGCCGTTGTTCTGCTGTGGTTTGAAAAAGCTATCGGGGTTGCCTTTGACGTCTTTCTTGATCGTGTAGTCGATCTTCCACTTCCCATTCTTGCACGTAGAAATGCCGATCGTGTTATGCACCATGCGAGGCTCGTCGCCGGTGACGAGGCGTTGGTCGCCATAAAGGGTGTCGCCGAAGATCCAAGCCACGCGCCCATCCTGCAACGGAACAGAATAGGCGGCGTCTGCTCCTTGCCACTGCTGTTGAAACGGGAACGAGGGGACGCAATTAAAGTGCGGGTTCTCGGCGAAAATGAAAGCTGTGGCAAAAAAGACGAAGAGGAATGAAGCACACTGCCGGCGTCGTTTCATAATCTGCTCCCGTAAACTTTGGCGCGACGGGTGAAGATGCGTTCCGCCGAGCCGTCCAGCGTGGCCCTACCATGTTCAAATATCAGCCAAGCAAGTAGAATAGCCGAGATTCCTTCGCTACGGTTCGCTATGCAGCCCCAAATTTCATTGCAGAACTTCGAGGTCTTCGCCGAAGGGCTCGACCATCCCGAAGGAGTGGCGTTCGATGCCGATGGGAACCTCTGGGCCGGCGGCGAACTGGGCCAGATCTACAAAATCAGTCGAAAAGGTAAGATTCGAACGGTCGCCAGCCTGGGAGGCTTCAATCTAGGGCTGACTTTTTCCCCGCGCCAAGAGCTGTTCGTTTGCAACTTCAAACTGGGCGCATTGATACAGTTGGACCGGTCCGGCAAAACGATACGCTCATGGGAAAGAGCCGGACGATATCGCCTTCGTACACCAAATTTCTCCGTGTTCGATGGTCAAGGTAACCTTTACTTCAGCGATTCCGGCGATTTCAAACAAGAAGACGGCTTTCTATTTGTTCTGAGACCGAACGGTAAGATCGAACAGCTGCTTAACCGCCTGTCGTTTCCGAATGGGCTATCGCTGAGCGCTGACGAGCGAACACTGTACGTCGTGCAGAGCACAAAAAACAATGTGCTCGCGGTGCCGCTTCTGGGTACCGGAACGGTCGGAAAGCCGCGCGTATATGCCGCGGGATTGGACAACGTGCCGGACGGCGCGGCGCTCGACGCAGCGGGCAACCTGTACGTCACTTGTTACGCATCGCACAACGTTTACCGGGTCACGCCGGAGGGAAAGGTTTTGCTTTTCGCCTCGGACCCGCAAGGGACAATGCTCGCCAGCCCTACCAATGTAGCCTTCGGCGGCGCTGGTTTTGACGAGATGTATTTTGCCAACCTGAGCCGCTGGCATATTTGCCGGACACGGGTCGGCATTCGCGGACAGCTGCTTGCGAACCAGCGCTAGCGGACCGGAGACACCATGAAGATTACCGACATTCGCTGGACTCCTGCCTTCATCCCGATTGAATCGCCCTTGCGATACTCGGTTGGATCCCATCCCGGTTTTTCGCGCATCGTCATCGAGGTCGAAACCGACGAAGGCATCACCGGCCTTGGCGAATGTTACAGTGGCGCCAGCCGCGCCGGTCAACTCGCGGATTTGAAACCGCTGCTGATCGGTGAAGATCCCATGAACCTCGAGCGAATTCGCTGGAAAGTAGCGGCGCCCAGTTCAGAAAAACTCTTTGGTTTCGTCCTCGGATTTGCCGGGCTTGAATTTGCCATTCTGGATATCCAAGGAAAAGCGCTGAAGCGGTCGGTATGCGAGCTGCTGGGAGGTCGCATTCGGAACGAGGTTCCGTTTGCTGCCTATCTTTTTTATCGCTATGCGAATGACGCTGGCATGGGGGAAATATCGAACATCGACCAAATGGTCGGCTTTGCGAAGGAAGTCGTCAGCAAGCATGGCTTTAAGACATTAAAGTACAAGAACGGCGTTCTTCCTCCCGATGAAGAAGTCGATACATTTATTGCGCTGCGTGCAGCGTTCCCGAAGCATCGCATCCGGCTTGATCCCAATGCGGTGTGGACTGTTACCACAGCCATCGATGTTGCCAGGCGATTGCACGACTTCAATGTGGAATACCTTGAAGACCCCGTTTGGGGGATGCGCGCCATGAAACGTGTAAACGCGAAGGCCCCATGGGTGACTTTGGCTTCGAATATGTCGGTATTTGCGTTCGAGGACCTTGCGCCTGCGATCATGGCGGATGTGCTCGATGTGGTCTTGCTTGACCCGCACTGGTATGGAGGCATTCATCGCGCGAAACTCGCGGGCCAGATTTGCGAAGCGATGGGTGTAGACGCTGGTATGCACAGTGGCGCAGAGTTCGGCATTTCACAAGCCGCCATGCTCCACCTCGCGGCCTGCCTTCCGAATCTGACGCTCGCCCCAGACTCGCATTATCACCACCTGACTGACGACGTCATTGTTGGCGGCAAGATGCAATATAAAAACGGTGCGATGGCAGTGCCCTCTGGTCCGGGTCTCGGCGTCGAGCTCGACCGCGACAAACTGGCCCGCTACCACGAACTTTCCAAGCGACAAGAGATGGGAGCCTGGACAGACGATCCTCGCCGGCGGGGCACCGTGATCACGCAGCCGAAATGGTAACCACGAAAATAATTCGCAAAGTAGCGGGGAGCGCTCTCTGCCTGGCGGTTGCACTGACGGGAGCCGCGCACGCAGCCGAAAAAACGCTGTGGAAGATCGGCGTCTTCGACAGGTCGTCGGGCGAGTTCAAGAGTCAAGACATCGACTATTCCGATCCTAAAAGCGATCCCGTGTTCGTGGTCGGCCAGAGCGGGGATAAGGATTGGTATCGCTTTCAGCCTGGGCCGGCTAACGGAATCGCCGGTGGGCGTCTGCACCCGTTCACGATTAAGTTTGTGCTCGACGATGCTCCGCTCGGCGTTTATCGGCTGAAACTCGCCATCCTTTACGAGACCCCGCGTCTGTCATTTTTAAAGTTGGAGGTTAACGGGCACTCCGGATTTTTCTACTTCCATCCCAAGCTCGATTTTCGAGCCGGCGATTGGGAGGGAACATTCGTCCCCCAGACCTCCGTCGACGACAAAACAATTTCAATCCCCGCCGCTTGGCTTCGAAAAGGAGAAAACACGTTCGTTCTCACGGCTCTGGACAATCCGGCCACGCCGCAAAATTCCCTCGGCGCAATTGCGCCAGGACACACCGGTCTGATTTACGACGCGCTCGAGTTTGTTCAGGATGATGCGGCGCAATACGACGTAAATGCGTTCGCCGCTCAAATTGAGCCCACGATCTTCTATCGCGATACTCAAGTGGGGATGGTGGAGCTGGTGGATGTTTTCCTAAGCGCCTCCGCGCTTCCCAGGGACGAAACTTTAGAACTTCGGGTCGCCGACCATTCCTTCAGCCGGCCATTCTCTACGACCAACGAATTCGGAGAGGATCGGCTTGAGTTCGAAGTGCCGGAGTGGACGGGCGCCGCGGAAGCCACGGTGCGCATCGGAAAACTCTCGGCGTCGGCGACAGTCGAGCCGGCGAAAAAGTGGACCATCGCACTCATCCCACACGAACATCTTGATGTCGGTTTCACGGATTACCCCGCGAAAGTCGCTGAACTTCACTCGCAATCGATCGACCAGGCAATGGCCTTGATCGAGAAAACGCCGGATTTTCGTTGGACACTTGATGGCAGTTGGGTCGCCGATCAATATCTGAACGGACGCAGCCAGGAGGCGCGGGAACAGTTTTTTGAGCATGTCCTTGCCGGCACTATCGTCATTCCGCCGGAGTTTGCCAACCAACACACCGGGAACGCATCGTGGGAGGCGCTGGCTCGTTCTCTCTACGGCCAGCACACGCTGGCACGCGAAGACAAACTGCCGGTCGCAGATGCGGCGCATATCGTGGATGTCCCAGCTTACACGTGGGGCTATGCTTCGCTTCTGCATGACGCGGGGATCAAATATTTCGTGGCGGCAAGCAACAGTTGGCGGGCTCCGGTGATGCTGCTTGGCCGGTGGAACGAAAAGTCTCCCTTCTATTGGGAAGGACCCGATGGCAGCCGCGTGCTCATGTGGTACTCGCGCGCTTATCTGCAGGCCCACACCCTTTTTGGCGGTCCATGGCGAATGGAATCGATACGCGATTCGCTGCCGGTTTTTCTTCAGGCTTATACGCGTCCCGACTACACCGCGAATACGGCAATCATCTTCGGCACGCAGCTTGAGAACACACCGCTGGCCAAGGAACAGAGCGAAATCGTCGCGAGCTTCCACCGTGAGTTGGCCTGGCCCAAGTTTGAATTTTCCACCGTGCACTCCGCGATGCTACGGATTGAACACGAGTGGAAGGGGGATTTTCCAGTTGTGCGAGGCGACTTCGGCCCTTATTGGGAGGATGGATACGGCTCCGATGCCGCGCATACCGCCATTCATCGCGAAAACCAACATCGCATTGCGACGGCTGAGGTCATGGGTGCCGCCGTCTCCTCGATCGACACGCGAGTGCGTCCCGATAAGGCTATGCTCGACGATGCCTGGCGTAACGAGCTTCTCTATGACGAGCACACCTGGACTTACGTCGGCGCGACAACCCAGCCGGAGCATCATCAGAGTGAGGACCAAATTGCGCTCAAAGGATCTCGCGTAGAGCGCGCTCGAGACGATATTAACGAATCGATTCAGCGTGGGTGGGGCCAGCTTGAAGCGCTGGTAAAAACCCGGGACGATTCCATCGCTGTTTTCAACTCGTTGAGCTGGGCTCGCTCCGGTATCGTGGAAACCGACTTGCCCGACGGCACCACGCTTGTCGACGGCTCAACGGGTGCCGAGATTCCACTGGAGATACTCCGCAAAGGTAAAGGAATCTCACTCCCTGGGTTCGGCCCGGGCAGCGTTCGCGTGCGCTTTATGGCTGCCCGCGTGCCTGCCGTTGGATACAAACTGTATACCATTGTTCCCAAAAAGCGGACTGCGTCGCTGGAGATTCGAGGCAACATTCTTGAGAACGAGTTCTATCGACTTACGTTGGATCCGTCCTCGGGGGCTATCGCCAGCGTGTTTGACAAACAGTTGGGCCGCGAACTTGTCGATTCATCGAGTCCATACAAGTTTGGCCAGTATCTCTACGTCACCGGTGGGGACAATTATCCAGATAACTCGCTTTATCGGTTTGGAGCTGGATTGAAACCTCCGGCATTGACTGTTCATGCGGCGACTTCTGGCAGGCTGACGTCGCTGACAAAAAGCCCCCTGGGAATCGTAGCGACTCTTAGTTCATCCGCGCCAAACACGGCATCGATTCAGACGGAATTCCTGCTGCCGAACTCCACCAAAGAGATTCTGATCACTTATCATTTGCACAAGGATCGCGTCCTCACGAGAGAGTCTGCCTATGTTGCGTTTCCTTTCGCCGTGGCCGCGCCGACGTTCGCATACGGTTCTCAATCTGCGTGGGTAAATCCCGCGACGGATGAGCTTGCTGGGGGAAGTCGTGAATGGTACCTGCCTACTACCTGGGCGTCTGTGAGCAATGCGAAAATGGCAGCGACGGTCGTTCCGCTCGACGCTCCTCTCGTTGCATTTGGAGACATCGTTCGAGGCGAATGGCCGACGGAGTTCAACCCCAAGAGCAGCGCGATTTTCTCCTGGCTCATGAACAACTATTGGGGTACTAACTTTCCTGCATGGCAAGGCGGCGATTTCACCTTTCGCTACGCCATCACGAGCGACGCGAAGTTTAACGCTCCGTCGCTGACACGCTTCGGATTGGAAGCATTAACCCCTCTCGAACGGGATGATGTGCCAGGTACGCAGGATTCCTCCTTGTTGCCCAATCAAGAAGCCAGCTTGCTGGAGGTCGGGAATCCCGGAGTTACTTTGCTGACTTGGAAACGCGCCGAAGACGGGGATGGCACGATTGTCCGGTTACAGGACACCACAGGTGAGGCCACAAACGTCAGGATACACAGCCAGTTTCTCGCGTTCGAGGGGGCATGGCTGTGCAATTTGCTTGAAGACAACCAAACCAAGGTCGAAATTCAAAGCGACGATCTCAGCGTGTCGATCAAGCCGTTTCAAGTGCTCACGCTCAGACTTCGCACCACACCCCGCATCAAGCAAGGTGCTTCAAATGAACCTTGATTTCACCGGTAAGGTCGCTATTGTGACCGGCGGCGCCATGGGAATTGGGGCAGCCACGGCGCGTAAGTTAGCCTGCCTGGGAGCTTCGGTTGCCATCCTTGATATTGATGCCGACGCCGGGCCGAAGAGAGCTTCCGCTATCGAAAAGGATGGAGGTATCTGCGAGTTCTTTCGCTGCAACGTTAGTGTTGGCCAGGAAGTGTCGCAAGCCGTTGGCGCGGTCGTTCATGAGTACGGGACGATCGACGTATTAGTGAGCAATGCCGGCATTCAGCTTTATGGGGACGCCATAACCACCAGCGAAGAAGAGTGGGACAGGTTGATGGGAATCAATCTCAAGGGTTGTTTCCTGGTTACAAAGTATAGCGTGCCCCACATGATCGAGCACGGAGGCGCGATCGTGATCGTTGGCTCAGTACAGAGCATGACGGCAATTAGTAACTCTATCGCCTATGTTGCCGCTAAGCATGGCTTGCTCGGACTTACCAGAGCTATGGCGCTCGATTACGCGAAGAAGGGCATTCGAGTGAATTGTGTATGCCCGGGCGCGATCGACACTCCGATGCTCCACTGGGCCGCTGGACTATCAGACGACCCCGACAGGGTGATAGACACATGCAATCGCATGCATCCCGTGGGCCGCATTGGAAAGCCGGAGGAAGTGGCTGACGCTATCGCTTATCTGGCGTCTCCGATGGCATCTTTTATCACTGGAGCGGCATTGCTTGTGGATGGCGGCATGCTTGTGCCTTCCGGTGGAATGGGCTTTCAGGAAGGCGGCACGGGGGCGGCAACTCACAGATGAATCTTCAGAATAGTACGGCGATCATCGCCGCAGCGGCCGCTGGAATCGGCAACGCATCCGCGGAATTTGCGACGGATTTGGCGTTCGCGATTGACGGAGGTCTCAGGACCTGAATGTCGCGTTGCGCCCTCGACCCAGTTCTGTGGAAAGATCGTGAAGCGTACCGTTTATCGAATGCCAAGGTCGAACTTACGGTGCTGCTTAGTGGTGGACACATCGCGGATTTTCGTTTCTGTGGCTCCTCGGTCAATGTTATTTGGGAGTCACCGTGGCCTACGATCGAACCGCAGAAATTTTCTTCACTCGATCACGTTGCGCTTTACGGAGATGGCCCTGTAGGCCGTTTTCTGTGCGGCTACACAGGACACGCCCTGGCACTCGGCTACTTCGGCATGCCAACATCGGAAGAGGCTCTGCAAGGTCTGCCGTTGCACGGCGAAGCGGCCAACTCGGAGTGGAAAGTTGTCTCTGTGGTCGCAGGGGACGAGTCAGCGACGCTGGTGATGGAAGTTGCGCTTCCTCTTTCCCATCTGCACTTTCGGCGTGAAATTGTCTTGGCGCGAGATGCCTTCACTGCTTGTTTCACGGAAATCGTCACTAACTCTAGCGGCAATGCCGTCGATTTTCAGTGGGTGCAGCACGCGGCGTTCGGTGAGCCATTCTTCGCAAATGGCGAAGCTACCCTGTTTTTATCTGGAACCCGCGGAGTGACATGGCCCGCAGGATACGAGGGACGCGAACTGCTTGCCGGGGACATGGAATTCCAATGGCCTTATGCCCAATCCATCGATGGTGAGCCGATCAATCTCTCCCAACCATTCGTGCGTGATGGGACTGGCTTTGTGCTCAGCGTCCTTGCAGGTTCGGATCGTAGGAACGCTTTTGCCGCTGTCCACAATCGGCGATACCATCTGGTCGCCGGTTATTGTTTTAATCCCATGCTTTTTCCGTGGATTGTGCTGTGGGAGGAAAACCGAGCCCGGGAGTATGCTCCGTGGAACAAAAGAACACGAGTTCGTGGCGTCGAATTTGGCACCAGTCCGATGCCGCTCGGGCTTGCCCATGCTCGCGAAATGCGCCGTTTGCTCGACACCCCCGCGCTTAGTTCCATCCCGGCCGGTTCGTGCCTTCAGGCAAAGTATGATTTATTCCTCTATGTGGTCCCTCCCGAATGGACTGAGATCAGAGATGTCAGGCAAACCGAGCACAGCCTCGTCGTGCAAGGGGATGGCTGTGAGGAGATCACTCTTCAACGCGGGCAGCGATAGCGTTAGGCTTACTGCAGACCATGAGCATGCAGGAACGCGCCAATCTTCTGATAGGTATCTTCCAGTTCCGCATCCGTAAATTGGCCGTGGCCGCCGCCTTTGATCGTCACCAATTCGTTCGGCACACCCGCCGCGGTGAGGGCTTGATGCAGCCGCTTCGACTGATCGTAGGGCACGACGGGATCTGCGTCTCCATGAATACTTAGGATCGGCGGCAGTCCGGCTCGGACATAGGTAAGCGGCGAGACTTGCTTGGCAATCGTGAGTGGATCGGGCTGACTTCCCATCCACATCAGCGCGTAGCTTCTACGATTAGGACCTTGCACCAGATCGGGTACGTCGCTGATGCCATACCAGTTGATGATTGCGGCAACCTTGAGTTTCTCGGGCCCATCGCAATTGTTATCGAGGCCTGTGCCTTCGGGCAACATCCCGGTAATCAAAGATAGATGCCCGCCCGCGGAGTGGCCGGTCAGGACAATGCGATCGGTGTCGATATGGTATTGCTTGGCATTCTTTACCGCCCAACGCAGAGCGCAACGGCAATCCTCCACGGCTGCGGGCGCGAGCGAAACGCTCGCCATGCGGTATTCGACGTTGATGACATTCCAGCCCATCTCCAGGAACGGCAGAAAGAGAAGGGTAGAACCAGTGCGATCCCCGAAGACCCACCCACCGCCGTGGTAATAGATCAAAGTCGGAGCGGTAGTTTTTGCGTCCTTGCGCTGCCAGAAGTCAAGCTTTAGATTGTAATTGTTCGCCACACCATAAGTGATGTCGGGCTGAATCCAGTAGTGCTCGGCAATCGTGGACGCCCAACGCGCGGTTGCCGAAACCGCCGCGGTTTTATCTTGAGAAAAAGCCGGAAGGGCATCCAATCCGGACAACAGCAAAATGAAAAAGAAACTAAGCGCTGATTTCATGAGCGACCGCCATTCGATGAGAATAGAAATTCCTCTTACGCGTTTGTCCGCACGTAGGCTTTGATCGTGGCACATTCTTGGCCTTCGGATGTGCCGCCCGGACGAATTACATAATCGCCCACGGCAGCAGGAATGATAAAAGTTTCCGCGTAGTGAACCAGGAACGGGGAGAATTGCGCGGTCGGGCTTTCGACAACGGCCTCGAGCCCTTGCAAAGGTTCAGAACATTCACACCCCCATTCGTGGAGTGATGAACCGGTGCGCTAAACCAGTGCCGCCTTGTCTCGATGAATTCACGTTCGTGCAACCCGGTACGCTCTTCGCGCCAGCCAGAGCCTTTGGCCACGGGATCAACAACCTTAACGAGATTTTTCTCGACCCACTGTGTTGTACGGTCCCACTGGATGTTTCGAAACCCATGCTGCAGATGGATTGGACGTGGAGCGCCGTCCATGCCCAGCCGTCCCCAGTCCCACATTTTGAACGTGAAAATATAGGGAGTCGCGCTGATTTCAAGCACCATGCTGTTCTTGCCCGAGCAGTGCGGAGTTCCGGCCGGAATCAGAAAGTGGTCGTGCTTCCCGGCGGGAAACCGATTGACGTATTTGTCGGCGTCAAACTGTAGTGTGCCCTCCTGCGCCTGCAGCAAATCGACCATCATTTGCTTCCGATCGATGTTTTCTTTCAGGCCCAGGTATACGCACCCTCCCTCCCCCGCATCGAGAAGGTAGTAACTCTCGTCCTGCGTATAGTTGATTCCAAACTGCTGTTGAATGTACTCCGTCAGCGGGTGTACCTGAAAGGAAAGATTGCCGCCCTCCATCGTGTCGAGAAAATCGAAGCGGATGGGGAACTCGGTTCCAAAACGCGCATGGACCGCCTCGCCGAGTAGCTCATGCGGATGTTGAAACACCAAATTGATGGAAGGGATCTCTACCTTCACGTCGCCGAAGCCAAGCAGCAGGCTGTTCTCTTCCGGCACACAATCAAAGCACCATGCGTAGTTCTCGGCTTCCCGTGGCAGATCGCACACTTCTCTCATCCACTGTCCGCCCCACGGTCCGGGATCGAAGAAGGGAACTACTCGAAACGGCCCGTTCGCGGCCTTCTCTAACCCTTGCAGATGCTGGGCGCCGGTGATCATCTTGGGCTGGTCGCGCTGGTTTGTGTCCAGCAGAAAATCAATTCGTGGTATCAAATCCTTCTTCAAGCGGTCTGCGACGCGCCAATCGACAAAGTACGCCCGTTTATATTTTGCCTGCGGACGCTCCGTGAAATTCTGCAAACCAAGGTTCGTAACTTCACCCGCTCTCTGGCGCTGTTGGATCTCCCATCTCGCCATGTCGCAATACACGAGCATGTCCCACTGTTCGGCAAGAAGGGTAGCGCCGGTGCCAATAACAAGCGCTAGGCCCGCCGCCTGCCGCAAACGGCTTCTTTGTTTCGCAAACTCGCGCTCATCCAGAAATTCTGAGAGTTCGTACTTGCCCATGAAGGCAAATACCGGATCATCGCCCAGATCGCGAGCGCAGAGAGATTGAATGGTGCTCTCCGGCAAATAACAATCTTCGGCGCGCAGCACCATCTGAGGCTGCAGCGCGCTCACCAGTTGCTTTTCGATGTCTTTTTCAAAACAGCCGGGATAGCACTCCACGCAAATCACGAAACGCCCAGGCCGGACGCTCGCTTTCAGGCGTCGCCCAATCGCATCCCATCCCGTTTCGCAGCCATCTCGCGAGTCAGAGACCCCGACCAAGGGATACTTATCGTAATTCGAGATGGTTGGCCTTGGCATTTATCCTCGGACGCGAGACGATTTGGAGATGCGGCAGCAACGGTCAATTGTCGCTGCCGCGGTAAGCGGGGGTTGATTGATCAGAAGTTGAACCTGAGAGAAAATTGTATTTGGCGCGCAGTTCCGCCTCCGATCTGCGTTCCATCCGCATCGGCAATGGTTTGGCCGACGACACCGAAAGCGGTGTTAATGTCCGGGGCCCCGTTAATGATCGTGCAACTTGCTGGAGTGGTTGGCGTGGCGGATTGCACAGAGTTGCAGATGCCGCCGTTCGGATTTTCGAAATTCGGATGGTTAAAGATGTTGAAAATGTCCGCTCGGAACTGCATCGTCACCCTCTCCGTAATGGGGAAGCTCTTCGTTTCAGAGAGGTCGATCTGGAAATACGCCGGGCCACGCAAAGAGTTGCGTCCGACAGTTCCGATTGTGGCGCCGGGAGTTCCGTCGTAGGTTGGTTCGACGGCAAAGGCGCTGAGGTTATAGCTCGAATTCGGCCAACTGTGGCCCGGAACAAGTAAGGGCTGGCCAGACACGTAGTCCGGTCGCACCGGATTGCCAAAGAATCCGCCGACCAGTGAAACGTCCACCGGAAGTCCCGATCGCGTCTGGATAATACCGGACGTCTGCCACCCGCCCAGAAATGTCTGCACCAGCGAGCTCGAACCCTTCAGATCGGGCAAGCTGTAGAGTGCGCTGCCAGTGAGATTGTGCCGTACGTCCCAATCTCCGCTCCCGCGATCGTAGGCGGGAGTATACGGGTTCTCAAAGCCCGGGCTGAAAACGTTGAGCATATCGTCGATTTCGTGGGACCACGTGTAGTTCGCTTGCAGGTCCAGCTTTCCCACCTTGCGGATCACCTTGACTTGCAGGGAATTGTAGTGAGAACCGAGGTTGTCGGAGAGGACATTCTCGTTCGCAAACCCCGAATACTGGCGAGCTTGAGTGAAAACGTTAGCGGGGTTGGCGTTCAAGGCCGCAAAGTCAACACCGGACTGCATGTGGTGCACATTGTTGCCGACGTAGCTCACGGTAAGAATGGTGCCGCGCGCTACCTCCTGCTGAATATCGAACAGCCAGTTCGTTGCAACTGGGTCTTTCGGATTCTGTGGAAACGCGTTTACGTTTTGCGTTCCGGCGATGAGCGGTGGATTGGGAGCGGGATAGTCGATCGAGAATGGAGGATTTGCGAAGATCGCCTGAAAGACGTTTACATTGTAGCTCGCTAGCGCGGGTACATTGGTCGTGGTGGCAAAGTTGAAGTGCATCGGATTGTAGAAAAGCCCACCGTACCCGTGGAGAACGGTCTTTCCCCTGCCACTCGGGTCCCATGCGAAACCCACCCGAGGAGCCCAGTCGCCTTTCGGCGCTTTGTATGCCTTTTGGTTCAGGGGAAGCAGGGCTTGGGTCGCCACATCGAAATTTTGTCCCTGATTTGCCCCCGTGGTCCACACCGTGTTGTAGTCGTATCGGAGTCCAAGGTTCAGAGTAAGCCTGTTCGTCACTTTCCAGTCGTCCTGGAAATAGAAATCCCAGTTGGAATTGCGGTTGCCAACAAATCCCGGGAATCCGATTTTTTGCAGGACAAACACGTTGTCTTGTAGGAGATCGCTAACTATCTGAGGGCTCTGCGCCGCGTAGTCATACGTTTGTTGCGGACGTAGCCATTCATTATTCCGGTTGATGCGAATCTGCGGGCCAAATTTAAGTGTGTGGCGCCCAATGGTCTTACTTACATTGTCAAAAATCTCAAGATCTGCGAAAGGAGTGACCTGATTAAAACTGTTCGGTCCAGGTAGCGAGCCCAGATCGGTGAAAAACCCCGCAAAGCCAGCCAGTGGCGTGGGCGTATTCGAGTTCGTGTCGGAATAAAAGCGATTGATGGCGATGCTGAATTCATTCAGCAGAGTCGGAGTGAAGGTGTGGGTCTCATCGATCTTGGCCAACTGCGTTCTTAGTTTTTGAGGAGACACCTGGCCCTCATTCATGCCATAGGCGTAGTGGGTTAGTGAATCGTTGATGTTATAGCGGAAGAAAACCCGGTCCTTATCTGAGACGTTGTAATCAAGCCTCACCGAGCCCGTGTCTTCGCGAAGAATATTCGGCAGAACTGCGGGATCGTAGATCATGTCCGAACCCAAAGCTGAATTCGGGTCTGGGAAGTTCAGCATTGGAAGCCCGGGAGGCCCAGTACCCACACATTGAGCTGGCGCTGGAATGACGTTGCAGCCCGCCGGAATCGGCGCAAACTGCGCCAACACTGGCGCCATGGCGGGTACAAACTGCTCTCGAGCCGCGGCACTGAGCGTGTGGTTCAGCGCATTGATGAGGGTAACGTGAGTACGGTCGCCTTCGTAGTTCACGAAGAAGAAGAGCTTGTTCTTGACGATGGGGCCGCCGAAATTGCCGCCAAACTGGTTGAGCCTTAACGGTTCGCTCGCCGTCGCGAAGTAATCTTTTGCGTCAAGAGCGTCGTTGCGGAAGTATTCATAAACCGTGCCGTGGTAGTTATTCGTGCCGGATTTCGTGATGATGTTCATCTGCGGACCGAGGGAATGGCCGGTTTCCGCCGTGTAGCCGCTATTGGAGTAGTCAATTTCCTGGATGCTATCCACACTGGCTCGCGTGATGCGCGCGGTTTCCTGACCTTCCGTATCGAGGAATCCGTTGATGTCGCCACGCATCGCGCTCTGGCCGTCGAGCGTGATATTCAGCCCGGTAAAAATATTCTCCATCCCGTTGACGCTGCCCTGGAAAAATCCTGTGGAGTCCACCGATCCGGGGGCGACTTCCAGAAATTCACTTACATCCCGGCCGTTGATGGGAAGGTTGGCCACCTGATTTGTGTCCAAGGTTGTGCCGGACATGCTTGAGGATGTGTCAACCGTCGTTGCCGTGCCGTTGACTTGGACGCTCTCCTGTGACGCCGCCACTGCTAGGGTCAGTTTCACTTGCACCGTCGCGCCAACGCTGAGCACGACTGGCTGACTCTTGCTCTCCGCGAATCCGCTGGCGTGGACCGCCACCAAATAGGTGCCGTAAGGCAGAGAGGAGGCCACGAAACTGCCATTCTGATCGGTGACGAAGTTTTTTTGGATGCTCGTTCCTACATTCGTGACCGTGATCGCCGCCTTGGCGACAACGGCTCCGGAGACGTCCGTCACCGTGCCGTTGATCGTGCCCGTATCAAACTGCGCAATCCCCGGCAGCGCGCTGAAAATAATGACCACCAGCAATGCGATCGCATAAAAGGCCGTTCTGAACCACTTCACTCCTGACAACTGCGCGTTCTGCGTCATGGCAATTCCCTCTCGGCGTTCGGTTAAGTTCACGTGGACTTAACGCGTATGTGTAAACTTAAGCACCGTGAATCGTAATGCGGTTACCGAGCAAGAGTCAATGTATTTGTTTTCTTTTTAACGCGAAACGATCTAAACTTTGTTCTTTTTGAACATGACCCACCGATCGGACTGGTGCTTTTTGACGATGGCTCATGCGCAAGTCGCCGTGGGGCTACACTGATCGGACGGTTCGTATACCATGAGAAGATTTTCCAGGCTTCCCGGTCGCGCAATGATCTTGGGGCCTACTTTGATTTTCTGCACGTGGCTGACTTTCGCGGCCTCCCTAAGCTCGCCGCTCCCCGGACATTTCGTCGATGTCACGGAAAAACTTGGAATTCACTTCCGCCACCAGGCCTCTCCGACCAGCAAGAAATACCTTCTGGAGACGATGGGTTCGGGCGTAGCTTTGTTCGATTACGACAACGACGGACGTCTCGACATCTTCTTCGCCAACGGAGCGCGGCTCGACGATCCGACGCCAAAAGGCACGATTCCCAAGAAGGACGACTCGAAGTATTGGAATCGGCTCTATCACCAGAAATCGGATGGAAGCTTCGAAGATGTCACCGAACACGCAGGTCTCAGTGGCATTGGCTACTCCACCGGCGTTGCGGTCGGCGATTACGACAACGATGGATTCGAAGATCTATACGTAGCCGGTTACGGGCGCAGCACGCTCTACCACAACAACGGCGACGGCACGTTCACGGATGTGACCGCAACAGCGGGTGTTGCCGGTTCAGGGTGGATGACGAGCGCCGCCTGGGTGGACTATGACAACGATGGGCGCCTTGACCTTGTGGTTGCGCGTTATATGCAGTGGGACTTCGACGATGTCTTCTGTGGGCAGCCGGGAAAAGACGGCTACCGTTCTTATTGCCATCCCGATCTGTTCAAGCCGGAATCGGTACTTTTGTTTCACAACGACGGCGGTGGGAAGTTCACCGAGGTATCGCACCGGACTGGAATCGACAAGCCGGGAAAAGGCTTAGGCCTCGCGATCGCGGACTATGATCACGACGGATTCATGGACATCTTGCTCGCTAACGATTCTATACCGGAATACCTCTTTCACAACCGCGGCAACGGAACGTTCGAGGAAGTCGGATTGGCTTCTGGAGCAGGGCTCGATAGCAATGGCAACAGCTTTGCCGGCATGGGCGTTGATTTTGAGGACTACAACAATGACGGATGGCCCGACATCATCATCACCGATCTTGCCAATCAACGCTACGCGCTCTACACCAATCTGAAAGATGGCACATTCGACTATTCAACCACGGTCACGGGGCTGAGTGCGATTTCTCTTCGGCACTCCGGTTGGGGTGTGCGCTTCCTCGATTATGACAACGATGGCTGGAAGGATCTGCTGATCGTCCAGTCACACGTGATCGACACCATCGAGACGTACGATGCGAATGTGCGCTACCGCGAGCCACCCCTTTTGTTGCGCAACCAACAAGGTAAGAGTTTCGTGGACGTTTCAGCAGCCTCCGGCGATGTGTTCCACCAGGATTGGGCTGCGCGAGGGTTGGCGATCGGGGACATTAACAATGACGGGAAACTGGATGCTGTCGTCACATCCAACGATGGCCCTGCGTGGGTGCTCCTAAATCAAACAGACACGCCGAACCACTGGATCACCCTTAGTCTGGTGGGGGTGAAGAGCAATCGCGATGCGATTGGAGCGCAGGTGAGAGTCAGCACCACTGCGGGCGATCAATTTGCCACCCTGACTACCTGCAGCAGCTATCAATCCTCCACCGACAAGCGATTGCACTTCGGATTGGGTACTGCCGATGCCATCCGGGAGATTGAAATCCGTTGGCCGAGTGGCATTCGCCAGATTTTGCGGGATCAGAAGTGGGATCGCATCGTCACTATCACTGAGCCCTTAAAACAGCAAAGGGCTGCAATTCCGAGTCCGAAATAAAGTTCGAAATAGCGTGCGAAACAAATTCCTCTGCTGCGGTGTGCTACTGTTTTCGAGCCTGATCCCGTTCGCTCAGGTTTCCACGCTGAGTTCGACGACGGTCTTACTCCAGGACGCGGCTCAGGCCATGTCCACGGGGAAACTCACTCGGGCTGAAACCGATCTGCAGACCGTTCTGTCAACCTCCTCGGGCGATTATCGCGCCCTCGATTTGTTAGGCGTCGTCCGAGTCCTTCAACATCACGACGTGGAGGCTGAAAAGCTTTTCCGCCGTGCTGTACAGCAAAAATCAGACTTCGCTCCGGCCCACGCACACCTTGGACTGCTCTATCTCCAGAGAGGTCGTGCGGACGACGCCGTCCCTCAATTCCGCGAAGCGCTGCGCATAGATTCTACTCGCGTCGATGCCTCGGACGCGCTGGTCCAAATTTTACGCGACCAAAGCAAAACTGCCGCGGCGGGTGGTGATTCGGGAAGCGCCCTGGCGTTGCTGCGAGAGGCCCGCAACTATGCGCCCGCCAATCCCGATGTTCAATTCGAATTCGGAACGATGGCCCTGCAACTGTCGCTGTGGCAGGACGCGATCGCAGCTTTCCAACAAATCTTGCAGCTGCGGCAGAACGATCCCTTGGCTCTCTATAGCCTGGGACGGGCGTTTCTTGGGGAATGGAAATTCGACGACGCGCGCCAGCAGTTTGCCCGCTACGTCGAAGCGCGCCCCGAAGATGCCTCCGGTCATTGCGCGCTTGGCATGACTCTCGCAGCTCTAGAGAGAACGCAGGAGGCGCAACAACAATTTGCGCGATCAATCGCGCTGGCGCCGGACCAGACGGAATCCTACTTCCGTCTCGGACTTATCGAACTCAACCTGAAAGACCTCGACGAGGCCGCTAGCAATTTCCACCAGGTGCTAGCCCGCGACTCGAAACATACCGGAGCTTTGTCCGCCCTGGGCAGGGTAGCTTTCGAGCAGAAGCGTTACGCGGACGCGATTGATCTACTGCAACGCGCGATAGCCCGAGACGATTCACTGCGTGAAGCTCATTACTATCTCGGCCTGACGTTTGTTCGTGTGGGACGCAAAGAAGAGGCGGAAGGCCAACTGCAGATCGCAACCCGTCTGGAGCACGACGAAGCCCAGCATCGAAGGACAGTGTCGCAAATTCAGGATGCGGACGGCGAAGGTGAACATAACTTAAAGCCAAAAAGGTGAAACCCTCAATGCGCCCCCTGAATGGGGAACTGGTTCTCCGGCTGACCTGCGACTCCCGTCGGAATCGCGTGCAACCCGCCCGCCAACCGGTCTCCCGCAGGCGCCTCTCTCCCTCCCAGTTGTGACGTAGAGAGTCTTACGATCCGGCCCACCGAAGGTGCAGGTCGGGATGTTTTGCACGGGCATTTCGACGATGCGATCAATTGCTCCGTCCGGCGCGACCCGCACAATGCATCCGCCGTAGTACCGGAAATTCCATAAGTAGCCTTCGGTATCCATGGTCGAGCAATCGGGTTTGCCGATGCCTGCCTGCTCGCCGCCTCCTACCCCGAGTGGTTCCATTACGGATGCGGCGTGGCGAATTACCTTGCCGTCCCAGACCTTCCCAGGGATGCCAAGGGAACGCGCCGATGCCCGACGCTGCTCTGCCGGACGCGCAGGCCACAGGACCGCGTTTCTTAGGTCGACTTCACTAAGAGACTCGATCATGACGGCAGTTTCTTCCAATACGACCGGCCAGCCAGGACCAAAATCGCCCTGATACAGAATAGGAAGATTCATGTTTGTGGCTATCTTGCTTGTCCTCTGTTTTCTTGCTGGGGAGAGCATGGTGCGTCATCGCTCCTTTCGGGGTGGCTGGGAGAATTGCGATGGCAACCTCCGGCAATAAAGCTGGGAAAAGTGAGCGGCGGCTAGTTCAGCTCTGGCTCCTTACGCTTCGACTTTAGTAATCGCGCTGCCCTTCATCTGAGCCAGAGAGCTCACCCCTACCGGGCCAGCCAGTGAGAAAAAGAAATCGGCGTTACGCTTTTGCTTCCGGCGAATCGGCCACGCCGCCGGGCGGCAATGTCTCGGGTAGGTCAAAGCGCGCGACTCCGATGCGACTGTCGGCCATCCCGTAGTAAACATCGAGCCGGTTGGGTAAGTCGAGGTCGTCGCGGCGGTCGATGCCGGTGGGGAAGACGACATGAGCGACGGTGCCGCGACATTCCTCCGCCAACGTTGGGGTGAGCACCGGCTCCGCCGAGCGGTAAAGAATCACTTGTGGATGCTCTTTCGAGAGCACCATTACGCCGGCCGAGTAACACAGCTCGTGTGTATTTTGCCGTTCACCCTCTTTGCGGGGTTCCACGATTTCGCTCACCCCATGGTAGACAATGAGCCAGCCATGCCGCGTCAGGATTGGCGGGGTCCCGCAGCCGATCTTGAGCCGCTCCCAGGACGACACTGGAGTTGCCAGGCGATGATGCGAGAACTGAATTCGGAGACTCGGCTGAAATGATTCCATGGAAATCGGGCGATAGGAAATCCAGATGCTCTCGCGACCGATATTCAGGTCACGGGAAGCGGGACCGCAGGCGGTTTCTTCGGGCCGAGTGCCGGAAAACAGGGGCCGGTGGAGCATGGCCAACTCGGGCGTCCCCGAGGGATTCGGAATGGCCGTTGGAAACAGACAGGCATCCTTGTCGTCGACGTTGCTGAGATCGATGCCCTGATATGGAGCAAAGGGGACAAGGCCCAGGCGCTGCCAGTGCAAGAGGTCCTTCGAAGTTGCCGCGGCGATGCGCGGACCTCGAGACGAATATGCCGTGTAAGTCATGACGTAACACTGCAGCGGTTCGACGAACGTAATGCGAGGGTCTTCACAGCCACCGCCGCCATTGGGCCTCTTTTCGTAGTCAGCTTCAGGTTCCAGCGCAATGCCAAGGCGTTCGACGCCGGAGGGATCACCGGCTTGGTTAAACTGCACGCGGGCGACGCCGATACGCGAGTAATTGCCGCGTGCCACCAGCCGCGGGAATATATAAAGGTTGCCGTCCGGGCCGCGAGCGGCAGCCGGGTTCAGGACGCCCTCCACTTCTTGAGGATTACCCGGCTCTGGCTCCATCAACATTCCCAAACGGTGCAACTGGAAGCCGCTCATCGATCGCTTTCCCTCCACGTCTTTATCTGCAATCGCGGTCATGCAGCCTGGTCGCGATCTGCCAGGCACGCGATGATGGTTTTAATCACTTGCTTGGTCTCCTCGGGGCCCTTGACTGGGATGCAATCCACACCTGCATCCTCGGCGGGATAGTCGTTGCCTCCCGGAAAAAGGGCATCGCCGATGTAAATCATCTCTTTCAACGAAACGTGCAGCAGGTCTCGCAGCTTTCCGATTCCATAAGCCTTGTCGATACCAGGCTTGGTGATATCGATCGATGTCGAGCCCCCGATGCGAACGGAAAATTCGGGAATAAAAGTGTCGAGGATCGCCTTGATCTTTTTCCGCTGGGAATAGTCGGGGTCCCACTTGTTTTTCTCATCCAAGGGGGCCCGCTGGCCGAGTGCGGAAAATGTTATCTGGCTTCCCCGATCTTCGATGACTTCGCCCCAGACCTTAGCGGCTTTGTAACCAGCTTGTGCGAGTGCCTCATGGAGAGAGCTGAGTATCTTTTCTCGTTCATCCTTGGTGAAATCTTCTTCGTAAATCTTCTTCCAATTCCCTGAGTACTCGTAGAACTTTGTTCCACAAGTCGGAAGCAGCGACAGCCGCGACAGGAGTGCGTCATGAGGAAGCTTGGCGACAACTTGCTTTTCAAACTGCGGCCAGTCCCCTCCGGAAATGATGGCTGCTTGGACGATCGCGAGAAGGCCATCCAGCAATCGTGACATTTCGGGATCGATTGCCGATTTGCTTTCGGCAAGGGTTCCATCCAGATCGAACACAATTAGCTTTTTCAAAATGTTTCCACCTTGTTAATTCTTTTCTTTGGCGCGAGAATCGGGTAGCGCAATTTCCAATAGATTGACTTTGCTGCGTGGCCGAAAAGTACAGGCCCCAATAACCGCCGGCAAGAGGAGCACGTCGCCCCTTCGTACCGCATAACTGCCGCCGCTGTGCTCGACTCCTCCCTCGCCGTCGAGGCATACCAGGACACTCGGTAACTCCAGCGCGCCGACGGTGAAGGGCGATTGACCACACAATCGCCACAACAAGAAATGTTCACAGTCAAACAATCGCTCGCGCTCTACTGGTGCCGTCGTCTCCACCAAGGGTGTAATCACGCTGACGGGGCCTTCCGCAAAATCAATGCAGGCAATCGCCTTATCGACGTCAAGCTTCCGCGGCTTGCCGGTTTTCGCATCCGCGTGATCCCAGTCATAGAGGCGAAAGGTCACATCGCTATTTTGCTGAATTTCGAACACCAGGACGGCCCCCAGAGCATGAACGGTTCCCGCCCGGCAGAAGATCGCGTCGCCAGAGGTGGGCGCAAAACCAGCGAGTACGTCGACCACCGTTTTGTTCTTCAGCGCTAACCGCAGGCTGGCTGCGGTCGTTCCGTTACTCAGGCCCGCATAGATTCGACTTTTCTTCCCCGCTTGCAGTACGACCCATGCTTCGGTCTTCGGGGTTTCGCCTGCAGGCAGCAGGTCCTTGTTTGCTTTTGTGGGATGCACCTGCACCGAGAGCATTTCATGCACATCGAGAAACTTGAGCAGTAGTGGAAATCGCTGAAAGTGGCGGGCCAGCTTCCCCATCATGTGTTCGGGAAACTCATTCAGCAGTTGGCCGAGCGTTTGCCCTTGGAGTGGTCCGTCGGCGACTTGGGTGGCATAGTCATCGCGGTCGCTGAGCAACCACGCTTCGCCGACCGGTCCGCTCGGTAGCGGCGCTCGGAGCAGGTCGGCCAAGCGCCGGCCGCCCCACAGCCGATACTGATAGATCGGTTCGAACCGCAACGGATAAAGAGGTATTTCTGGTTCGGCCGCTCGGTTGTCGCTTATTTCTGCTGCGCGCAACTCCTTCGCACTCGCCATTTATGGTCTCCAGTGCCGCGTAAGCAGGCGCAGCATTCGCTGACCCGACCTTAGCAACCCTTCCGCTGTTGTTCTGGTCAACACTGCTCACTCCGCATGAGATGGCTATTCCCTTTGATCACAGCTCCACGGTATGAGCGTTATTGCTCAGATCGCGCAACTCCGCATTTGCTAAGGTCGCAACTGATTGGTGCGCTGGAGCAAACGCGGGCAGTGTGGCACAAGTGTTGAATATAAAGAGGGAAGGCCGGGTTACAACGCTGTTTGTAGATGTTGGCGGAGTCCTGCTGACAAAAGTTGGGATCCCATCGCCCGCAGACGTGCGGCTAAGAATTTCAAGCTGCCGTGGGCGGCGATGGAAGAGCGGCACCGCCTGGTCTTCGAAACCCGCGAACAGGGGAAGGTTACGTTCGAGGGATATTTAGGATGGGTGGTCTTCTACCAAAAGCGGCCTTTCACTCGCGCTCAGTTTCTCCGCTTCATGCTCGCGCAATCGAAACCTCACTCCAAGATGATCGATCTGGTCGCGCAACTCAAGATCCGCCACGGACTGAAGGTCGCCGTGGTCAGCAACGAATTGCGCGAGGTGAATCCGTATCGCATTCGCGAGTTCAAGCTGGACCGGTTTGTCGACACTTTTGTTTCCTCTTGCTTCGTCCACATGCGCAAGCCGGATGTAAATATCTTTCGCCTAGCGCTGGACCTCGCCCAGGCGCGGGCGCAGCACGTCGTTTATATCGAAAACACTCCGATGTTCGTTCACATCGCAGAGGGCTTGGGCATTCGAAGCATTCTTCATACAGATTACGAGTCCACGGGCGCCAAGTTAGCGTAGTTCGGATTAGGGCGGACCAGGCTCAAATCATGAAGTGACTATCCCAAGTCCTTGGACTCGGCAGTAATTAAGGAGGATCGCGTTATGACGCCCGACACACTCACTGCGAAACTGCTCGACCACAAATCCGAAGCTGCGAACCAGACAGAATTAATTCCGGAATCTGCAACAAAAGCCGAGTCGATCACCCCAGAACTACTCGGCAGAATGGACGCGTACTGGCGAGCCGCCAACTATTTGGCTGTTGGCCAGATTTATCTCTACGACAATCCCTTGCTGAAGGAGCCGCTGAAGTTGTCGCACATCAAACCGCTGGTGGTAGGGCACTGGGGCACGGTGCCCGGGCAGAACTTCATCTACGTGCACCTGAACCGCGTGATTAACAAATATGACCTGAACATGTTCTACATCGCCGGTCCCGGGCACGGCGGCGCGGCGTTGGTGGGCAACGTCTACCTCGAAGGCACCTGGAGTGAGGTTTATCCCAACGTTACTCAAGACGAAGCCGGAATGAAGGAACTGTTCAAGCAGTTCTCCTTCCCCGGCGGGATCTCCAGCCATGTTGCGCCCACCACGCCGGGATCGATCCACGAAGGCGGCGAGCTGGGATACTCGCTCAGTCACGCCTTCGGCGCAGCCTTCGACAATCCCGACCTGATCGTGGCCTGCATCATCGGCGATGGCGAAGCGGAAACCGCCTCGCTCGCGACCTCGTGGCAATCCAACAAGTTTCTCAATCCTATTACCGACGGAGCCGTGTTGCCCATCCTGCACCTCAACGGCTACAAGATCAGCAATCCAACCGTTCTGGCCCGCATCGAGCACGAAGAGTTGGAGCAATTCCTGCGAGGCTGCGGCTGGACGCCTTACTTTGTGGAAGGTGATGACCCGGAAAAGATGCATGAGCTCATGGCCGCCAGTTTAGAGGCGGCCATCGAAGACATTCGTCGATTCCAAACCAACGCTCGAAACAATGATGACACCACGCGTCCGCGCTGGCCGATGATTGTTCTGAAATCACCGAAGGGTTGGACCGGGCCGAAATTCGTTGACGGCCTGCAGATCGAAAGCACGTTTCGTTCGCACCAGGTGCCGCTTCTCGTCGATCCCGAACATCCCGATCACGTCAAGCTGCTGGAGAGCTGGATGAAAAGCTACAAGGCCGAGGATTTGTTCGATCACAATGGGCGGCTCAGGCCGGAATTGGCCGAACTGGCCCCGAAGGGCGACCGCCGGATGGGCGCTAATCCCCATGCCAATGGCGGCGTTCTGCTGCGCGATCTGCGCATGCCGGATTTCCATGCGCATGCGGTGAGTGTGCCTTCCCCCGGCGCGGTGACCGCTCAGGATACGCAGGTGTTGGGTTTGTTCCTGCGCGATGTTGCCAAGATGAATCAGGAGCAGCGTAATTTCCGTGTCTTCGGTCCCGATGAAACCGTCTCGAATCTGCTTGGCGCCGTGTTTGAAGTCACCAACCGGCAGTGGGATGCGCGCGAAGTAAGTAACGATGAATTCCTCGCACCGGCCGGCCGCGTGCTGGACTCCATGCTCAGCGAGAACCAGTGCGAGGGGTGGCTGGAAGGCTATCTCCTCACCGGACGGCACGGACTATTCAACAGTTATGAAGCCTTCATTCGCATCATCGACTCCATGTTCAGCCAGCACGCCAAGTGGCTGAAGGTATGCCTCGAACTGCCGTGGCGGCGGAAGATATCGTCTTTGAACTACCTGCTCGCCTCTCACGTCTGGCAGCAGGACCACAACGGCTTCACCCATCAGGATCCGGGGTTTCTCGATCATGTCATCAACAAGAAAGCGGACATCGTGCGCGTCTACCTTCCAGCCGACGCCAATTGCCTGTTGTCGGTTTTCGATCACTGCCTGCGCAGCCGGAATTACGTCAACGTTGTGGTAGCGGGCAAACACGCCCTCCCGCAATGGCTGACCATGGATCAAGCGGTGGTGCATTGCACCGAAGGAATTGGCATCTGGCAATGGGCCAGCAACGACCAAGATACGGCCGAACCGGACGTGGTGATGGCCTGTTGCGGAGACACGCCGACGCTCGAGATTCTGGCCGCCGTTTCCATCCTGCGCCAGCATTTGCCCGAACTGAAGATCCGGGTGGTCAACGTCGTCGATCTCATGAAACTGCAGTCTGCGAGCGAGCACCCGCATGGACTCTGCGACAAAGACTACGATTCGCTCTTCACCAAAGACAAGCACATCATATTTGCCTTCCATGGATACCCGTGGCTGGTCCACCGGCTGACCTACCGCCGCGCCAACCGCAATCTGCATGTGCGCGGCTATAGAGAAGAGGGCACGATCACGACGCCCTTTGACATGCGAGTGCAAAACGATCTCGACCGCTTCCATCTCGTGCTGGATGTGGTGGATCGCCTGCCGGGCCTCGGTTCCAAAGGCGCCTACCTGAAGCAGCAGATGGACGACAGGCTGATCGAGCACAAACATTTCATCGACCAGCACGGCCAGGACATGCCGGAAATCCGCAACTGGAAATGGAGCAACGGCCAATGAAAAATCCCGAAACGAAGGTGGGATCGAACCCCGAACCCGAGACAAAGAACGATCTGAAATCTCTCCCCATGCCGGAGGTGGAGAAAAAGTTGGGGTCGTCTCCCAGAGGCCTGAGCCAGGCCGAAGCCGAAAAGCGACTGGCGCAGTATGGCCCGAACGAGATCGCGGAAAAGAAAGAGAACCTGTTCCTAAAGTTCCTGAGCTATTTCTGGGGACCTATCCCGTGGATGATTGAAGCCGCAGTGATTCTGTCGGGAGTGGTGAAGCACTGGCTGGATTTCTGCATCATTTCGTTTCTGCTTTTCTCCAACGCTTTGGTCGCATTTTGGGAGGAACATCAGGCGGGCAATGAGATTGCCGCGCTGCGCGCCAAACTCGCGAAGACCGCCCGCGTTCTGCGAGACGGAAAATGGGGGACACCGAAGGTGGCGGACCTTGTCGCCGGAGACGTCATTCGGTTGCGACTTGGGGACATCGTGCCCGCCGATGCGCGCCTTCTGGCGGGCGATCCGGTGCAAGTGGACCAGTCTGCGTTGACTGGCGAATCCCTGCCCGCGACACGCAAGCCCGGCGAGGCAGTCTTTTCCGGGTCCATCGTAAAGCGCGGCGAAACCGACGCGATGGTCTATGCCACCGGCACTCACACCTACTTCGGCAGGACCGCGGAATTGGTGCAGGCCGCTCATACCGTCAGTCATTTTCAGCGTGCCGTTCTCAAAATCGGCAATTACCTCATCGTTCTCGCCGTGGCACTTGTGGTGGTGATCGTTGGCGTAGCGCTATTCCGCCATGACCCGATTCTGAGCACCCTGGAGTTTGCCCTGGTGCTTCTAGTGGCCGCGATCCCTGTGGCCATGCCTACGGTATTGTCCGTCACTATGGCCGTAGGCGCTCGTCTGCTGGCGAAAAAACAAGCGATTGTGACGAAGTTGTCGGCCATCGAAGAATTGGCCGGCGTGGATGTCCTGTGCTCCGACAAGACCGGCACACTCACCCAGAACAAACTCGCTGTGGGCGATCCATTCTGCATGAACGGCATTCCCGCTGATCAAATCATCCTCGACGCGGCGCTGGCCTCGCGTGCGGAAGACAAAGACACAATCGACCTGGCCGTGATCGCCGGAGTCAAGAACGATGAAGAGCTAAAGAAGTATCAGATCCTTCATTTCCAGCCCTTCGATCCGGTGCACAAGCGCACCGAAGCCACGGTAAAAGGTGCGGACGGAAAACAGTTCAAGGTGGCGAAGGGAGCGCCCCAGGTCATTCTGCAGATGGCCACTAATGTTGCGGAGATAAAACCCGCAGTTGAGAAAGCCGTCAACGAATTTGCCGCGCGCGGCTTCCGCTCCCTCGGCGTCGCCCGCGCCGATCAGGGCGACAAGTGGCAGTTCGTTGGTGTGTTGCCCATGTCCGACCCGCCGCGCGAACAGGCCAAGGCAACCATCGCCAGCGCGGTGCAGATGGGCGTGAAGGTCAAGATGGTCACCGGCGACCAATTGGCCATCGCCAGGGAAATGTCTCATGAACTAGGCATGGGCATGAACATTTTGGATGCCACGGTATTGCAAGACAAACAACAGTCAGCGCAATCGGCAGCGGATATCGAAAAAGCCGATGGCTTCGCCCAAGTGTTCCCCGAGGACAAATACAACATAGTCAACGTCCTGCAAAAGCACGGCCACATTGTCGGGATGACGGGCGACGGAGTGAATGACGCTCCTGCGCTCAAACAAGCGGACTGCGGCATTGCGTTTTCCGGCGCGACCGACGCAGCCCGGGCGGCGGCTGACATCGTGCTGCTCGCATCCGGCCTCTCGGTGATCATCGACGCGATCAAGGAGAGCCGCCGCATCTTCCAGAGGATGAACAGTTACGCCATCTACCGCATCGCCGAAACCCTGCGCGTGCTGTTCTTCATGACGCTGGCGATTCTGGTATTTAACTTCTACCCCGTGACCGCCGTCATGATCGTGATGATCGCCGTCCTCAACGACGGCGCCATCCTCTCCATCGCCTATGACAACGTTCATTACAGCGACAGGCCCGAGAAGTGGAACATGCGCCTCGTGCTGGGGATCTCCACCGTTCTCGGTGTTATCGGCGTCGTGGCCGCGTTCGGATTGTTCTATCTTGCCGAGCGCGTATTTCACCTCGACCGCGCCCAGGCCCAAACCCTGATGTACCTGAAGCTATCGGTGGCCGGGCATCTGACAATTTTCCTGACGCGCACACGGGGCCCGTTCTGGTCCATACGTCCGGCGCGCATTCTCTGGATCGCAGTACTCGGCACACAGACCGTTGCGACTCTGATTGCGGTGTATGGTCTGTTCATGACGCCGCTGGGCTGGCGGTGGGCAGGCTTCGTTTGGGTCTATGCTCTGGCGTGGTTCCTGGTAAATGATCGCGTGAAGCTGCTGGCCTATCGCATTTTTGACCCGGTCAAGTCCCAATTTGCCAGCAAGACAGTCGACCTGGAACCGCAGATCGCTGCCCGAGCGTTTGAACTCTACCAACACCGGAACCGCGGCGAAAGCCTGGCTGATCAAGACTGGCTGGAGGCAGAGCGGGAGATTAAGAAGGATCAACCGCCAAAGAAAGACATCGCCTAACCATCACCGCGCAACCGCTATTCCGAGCACTTGAGTCGCCAAAAGGCACTTCATGCAGACAAATGGCCACTAGAGAGGGAAGAAGATGAGAATTCATTACAAGGATTTCCACGTGCGGCCGGTGGAAAAGTCAGACCTCAAGCAGCCGCCGACGATCGTTCAACCTTTTATTGCAAGATGAAAAAACAATATCAGGAACTTCTGGAAAAACATGTTGCCGAGCTGAGCGCACTGCAACACCTTCACTACGCGTCCGACAGCTATGCCTTGCTACTGATTTTTCAGACGATCTGCGGGTCGTGCGAGCGATCCGCACGACTGGTCCGCGGTTGCGGCCGATAGTAAAGGCTGGAGCGACTGATCTCCAGCGTCTCAGCCACCAACTGGGCTTCCTTCCCCTGGGCCACAAGTTCCCGTGCCGACGAATGGGCTTGGCCGCAGCTCACTCGCCCAGTACGTTTTTTAAGATCTCGATCTGTAGATGCGACCGTCCCAGCGCCCGTTCCAGTTGCTTGATCCGCTTCTCCTGCTGGGCATCGGGCCGCGCGGCTGCGCTTCTCCCCCCAAGCGCAGCCTTGGCTCCCGCTTCCACTTCGTCCTTCCAGCGGTAGTAGAGATCGGGAGCGATCTCGTATTTGCGGCAAGTCTCGGCCACGTTGCGGCCCTTCAAAGCTTCCAACACAATCTGCCACTTCTCTTCCGGGCTTCTCTGGACTCTCGGCTTTCTCGACATTCTCGCCTCCTGGCGGAGGCCCCAAGCCGAACTAACTTCTGTGTCCAGTTCTAGCGAGGTGCACTACAAGAGTATATCGTGCTGGTAACAAGTACATGATAATAAAAGACATGGTGGAGGCGGCGGGAGTCGAACCCGCGTCCGAAAATGTTACTGGTCAGGAGACTACATGCTTATTCACGTTCATGCCCTGGGCATTACCCCAGGACGTTCGCGGCCCACGCTCAGAACGGACAAGAAACGCTAGCCGCTAGCCTGTGATCTTAGCCTCCCTGCCCAGACGTAGCGGAGAAGAGCAGCCCTCTGTGTGACGTTCGCTCGCCGCCCAAGGGCGAAGCGGCGGAGAACGGCTGCCTAATTAATTAGGCTGCGTATGCCAGCTGTTGATTGGCAATTATCATTTTGCACGCGATCACGGGTGTGTGCACCCCGGCATGCCTCCTGGCCGCAAGCATCCTCGTCGAAGCCGTGACGCCCCCACTGGTGGGAATTGGCCTTAAAGAACTACATCTATTCTGCGGGGAATGTGACGCGAAGTCAACCGCCACAACGCCGTCCGACTCGTCGCCCGAATGGTGCTAAGTGTTGGTGGTGAGAAATGCCAGAGCAGGCTCATGGGCAGGGGTTGGCATCGCCATTCGCAATCGTGATCATGGCCGAAATGGACTTCGTCGTGTCAGTCTGCGAGGTTGCCGTCACTATCACCATATTGCCGCTCGGAACTGTAGCGGGGGCAAGATAACAGGTGGGGATCTGGCTGGCTGTTGTCGCCGGAGTAAAGGTGCCGCAGGCTCCTGTGGGGGCGCAGGAAAAAATAACTCCGCCGTTGTGAGTGTCACTGGTGACGGTTGCCGCTATGCCGGCGTAGGCACCGGTATTCAGCGTCAGGGGCGGAACAAAGCCGGGCGCGAAGGCGACCACGATAGGAGGCGGTTTGTAGCTCGGATCGCCGCAGGATGCGAGTGACAGAGAAATGATCGCCGCGCTGAGAACGCTGACGGGGAATCGACGGCACGCGGATACTGGCGTCGTAGCAAAAACTGATGTCATAGCGAATAGTGATGTCATCGCAAGCTTAGATGCGATGTGCCAAAGCCGGCGGACAGTCTTATCAGCATAAAGACGGTGTCGAATTTTCGGAGTTCACTCATCTTTAGGACTCAAAGTTTTTTCAGGAACTTGAATTTTGACACGAACGGAGCATCCCGACTACCATGAGCGCTCGAAGGCAGGGGCGTCCCGCTCTGATTAATCAGACCATTTCGCACTATCGCATCCTGGAAAGACTGGGCGGCGGCGGTATGGGCGTCGTGTACAAGGCGGAAGACACGCGCCTCAAACGATTTGTTGCCCTGAAGTTTCTGCCCGACGATGTCGCGAGTGACCCGCAAGCCCTGGGCCGGTTCGAGCGCGAAGCCCAGGCTGCCTCGGCGCTCAACCATCCCAACATCTGCACCATCCACGACATTGGCGAGCACGAAGGCCGCGCCTTTATCGCCATGGAATTTCTCGATGGAGTGACGCTAAAGCATCTGATCTCCGGGCGTCCTCTGGAGACTGGAAACCCTGCTCTCCCTGGGCATCGAGATCGCCGATGCGCTGGATGCGGCGCATGCGGAAGGCATTATTCATCGCGACATCAAGCCCGCGAAATTTTTGTGACCAAGCGGGGGCATGCCAAGGTCCTCGATTTCGGCCTGGCCAAGGTCGCTCCGCAGGCGGTTCGCAATCCGCGCGACGCCGACGCTGGCGACGGTGGCCAGTGTCGACGACAGCACCTCACCAGTCCTGGAACGGCGCTGGGGACGGTGGCTTACATGTCACCGGAGCAGGCGCGGGGCAAGGAACTGGACACGCGCAGCGATCTGTTTTCGTTTGGCGCGGTGCTCTACGAGATGGCGACGGGCTTGCTGCCCTTCCGCGGCGACACTTCGGCCGTGATTTTCAACGCGATCCTGGAACGAGCGCCGACATCACCGTTGCGCTTGAATCCGGAAGTGCCTTCGGAGTTGGAACGGATTATCAATCGCGCGCTCGAGAAAGACCGCGATCTCCGTTACCAGCACGCGTCGGAAATGCGGGCGGAGTTGCAGCGGCTCAAGCGGGACTCGGGGTCGGGAAAACGGGCCGCCGCCGTCGAGCCAGACGGGGAGGACCGGGAAGTTTCCAGTGCCTCGGCGGCTTCGATTTCTGGGAAGGCGCTCTCGCAATCGTCTTCACAATCGGCATCTCGACCGGAGGCGCAATCCAGTGACGCCTTCAAATCCGCGTCGGGGTCGGCTCCGCGGGCGGCGGAGCTCTTGCCGGCGGAATCCGCGACGCATCCTGCGGCGAAAAGAACCATCGGATTCCTTTCGGTGTGGGCCTGGGCGGCCGCGGCCGCGGCCGCGCTCTTGCTGCTGGTTGCCGGACTCATCTACTGGCGCTCGAATGCTTCGCAAAAGCTCACCGAGAAGGATTCAATTCTGCTCGCCGACTTTGTGAATACCACGGGCGACCAGGTATTTGATGGCACGCTGAAGCAGGCGCTGGCGGTGCAACTGGAGCAGTCTCCCTATTTGAATATTGTTCCCGACCAGACCATCCGCAAGGCGCTGCAGTTCATGGGAAAGAGCTCCGAAGAGCGCGTGACCGGCGGCGTGGCGCGGGAGATTTGCGAACGCGAGCACGTCAAGGCCATGCTGAGCGGATCGATTGCCTCACTGGGCAGCCAGTATGTGGTAGCTCTCGACGCCACGAATTGTGCCAGTGGCGAGTCGCTGGCGCGCGAGCAGGTGACGGCGGCGTCCAAGGAAGCGGTGCTTTCGGCGGTGGGGAAGGCGGCGTCCAGCCTTCGCGGCAAGTTGGGCGAGTCGCTGGCGTCGATTCAAGAGTTCGACACGCCGGTGACGGAGGCGACCACTTCATCGCTCGAAGCATTGAAGGCCTACTCCGCGGCCGACGAGATGCGCAATGGCGGCGGCGAGGCCGAGTCGATTCCGCTGTTTCAACATGCCGTCGACCTTGATCCGAATTTCGCGATGGCCTATGCGCGCCTCTCGGCCATCTACTTTAACCTGGGAGAAGAAGACCGGGCGGTACAAGACGCGAGAAAAGCGTTTGACCTGCGGGATCGGGTGAGCGAGCGGGAGCGTTTCTACGTCGACGACCACTTTTACACCACGAGCGGAGACATCGAGAAAGACAAGCCAACGCTGGAAGCCGCCATCAAGGCTTATCCCAATGATGGCAGCGCGTTCGCCAATCTGGCGCTGCTGTATGCGCTTTATTTTGGAGAGTATGAGAAAGCGATTCAGTCGGCGGGTGAATTTACGCGGTTGGAACCGAACTCGCCCTTTGGCTATGCCCACGCCTCGACTTCTTACATGGCACTCAATCGCCTGGAGGAGGCGCGGGCCACGCTGCAGCGCGCGGTAGACTCCAAAGCGGACAACCAGTTCATCCACGATGAGTTGTTCCAACTGGCCTTTCTGAGCGGGGATGGAGACGGTATGGACCGGCAGGTGAAATGGGCGGAAGGCAAGCCCGCCGAGTACCTGCTGCTAATCGAGGCGGCCAGCGTGGCCGCTGGACGTGGGCAACTGCGCAAGGCCGAAGAACTCACGCAGCGCTCGGTGCAGGTGAGCGATCGGTTGGGCTTCAAGGAAACCACCGCCGACACGCGCGCCGGTTTTGCGGTGGTGCAGGCGGAAGTGGGCAACACGGCCAAGGCAAAGGAGCTGGCGACATCCAGTTCGAGCGCGGCGAATGCCCGCAGCAACATGGTGCCAGTGGCGTTGGCGACGGCTTTGGCTGGGGATGCGGCACGTGCCGAAACAATCATTTCGGCACTCGGCCGGCGCTTTCCGAATGACACGATCTTGCACCAGGTCGCAACCTCGGCAGTGCTGGCCCTGGGAGCAATGAATCGCAAAATGCCGGAAAAGGCGATCGCGCAACTGGAAGTGGCCAGGCCTTACGAACTAGGTAACAATCAGGGACTATTTCCCCTGTACGTGCGCGGACTGGCCTATCTCCAGGCCAAACGTGGGCCCGAGGCGGCCGCGGAGTTCCAGAGAATAGTGGATCATCGCGGCATTGCCGCAACGGTTCCCGAGCACTCGCTCGCTAAGCTCGGCTTGGGACGCGCGTGGGCGGTCGCCGGAGACCCGGCCAAAGCGCGCGCCGCCTATCAGGATTTCTTCGCTTTGTGGAAAGATGCCGATCCCGATCTCCCCATTCTGAAAGAAGCCAAAGCCGAATACGAGAAACTGCGATAGCCGGGGCGACGCCATGAAAATCGACAAACTGCTGAAGCGCTATCGCATCGACGAGGGGAGACACTTCCGATTAAAGGATCACGATCCCGCCGACACTCACGGTCTCGGTTCGGATTTGAAGCCGCAGGCAACCGCCCTGCTCGACAAGGGCGTCAAGGAACTGAGCCGGCTACAGGATATTCTCGCGGCGCAGGATCGCTGGGGAATGCTTCTGAATTTTCAGGCCATGGATGCGGCGGGAAAAGATGGCACGATAAAACACGTAATGTCGGGGGTCAATCCCCAGGGCGTGGACGTGTGGTCTTTTAAAGCGCCGTCGGCCGAGGAATTGCACCACGGGTATCTGTGGCGGACCATGAAAAGTATGCCGGAAAGAGGTCACATCGGCATTTTCAACCGGTCATATTACGAAGAGGTGCTGGTGGTGCGGGTTCATCCCGAAATTCTGGAAAACGAAGCGCTCCCCAAACCGCTGGTCACGAAGAATATCTGGCAGGAACGCTTCGAGGATATCAACGGTTTCGAACGCTATGCTACGCGCAACGGCATCGCGGTGGTCAAATTCTTCCTTCATTTATCCAGGAAAGAACAAAGAAGACGTTTTCTGGAGCGTCTCGAAACTCCCGATAAGAATTGGAAATTCTCCGCCGCCGACCTGAAAGAACGGGGTTACTGGGATGACTATCAGAACGCCTACGAGGATATGATCCGGCACACGGCCAGTGAGTATGCGCCTTGGTATGTGGTTCCGGCCGACAATAAGTGGTTTACCCGGCTGGTGGTTTCGCACGCCGTCGTGGATGCCCTGAAAAAAATGGATCTCAAGTATCCGAAAGTGAGCGGCGCAAACCAGGCCGCGCTCGCCGAGGCGCGCAAGCAATTGGAGAACGAATAACGAGTCATCCGCGCTGGCGCTGAATCCTCCTAAAGTTAATGCAGCACCACCGGCAAAGGCTGGTCATAGGGCTGAATCGTGACCGTCAATGACTTTCTTTGGTCGAATTCCTCCCGGCTGACTTTAAAGCTGACCACGATGGTTCCTTTCTGTTGTGCTCCGGCGAGCAATTTGGTTTCGGGCGGAAGGGGTGGCTCGGCGCTTTCCTGCAGGGCAGGGAAGGCGTGGAAGTAGCGATCCAGATCGACCGCGGAGGCCGCTTCATCTTCCAGGGTCTTGCCTTCGGTGGTCGTGAGTTGCGCGGTAAGGCTCTTGATCCAAAGGGGACGGGCGGCGGTATTGCGGAGGGTTAGTGTGATCGCAGCCAGAATCGCGTCCTGGCCCGGCACTTCGGCGGCGGCCACGAAGTCTATGGAACCAGCGCCCTGCGGTTTTGCCCGTCCTTTGAAAGCGAAAATTCCCACCACTATTGCGACCGCCACCAGACAAAGCAACACGATCCAAGCGGGCGGAAGATTGCGTTTGGCGGTGCCGAATTCCTCGCCGATGCGGAACTCGCCGACGGGTCCGGGAGTCGCGCTTGCGGCTGGAGCGGCGGGCGGCCGTGATGCTGGCGCCGGCGATGTTGACGATGGATCGGATTCGGGGTCTGACATGGCGTGATTGTAGATTACTTTGTGCTTAATCGACGACCAGGCGCCCGTGTAAGAGGCGTGACGGTTGAGCGCTGATACAATCGCTCTCCGCATGACGAGGGGGCCGATTCAACTTCTACGACGAGCCACGAGCGAACAACGCCGTACCTTGCTGGCGGCGGCTCTCGGCTGGATGCTCGATGCCTTCGACGCCATGCTCTACGCGCTGGTTTTGGCCAGCGTGATGCGCGCTCTCGGCATGTCCAAGTCAGCTTCGGGTTTTTTGTACACGCTTACCCTGCTGGCCTCGGGTATTGGCGGCGTGGGCTTCGGCTTTCTCGCCGACCGGCTGGGGCGCAGGCGCGCACTCATGCTGAGCATCCTGACGTACTCCGTCTGCTCGTTCGCTTCCGGCCTCTCGACCAGCGTCCCTGTGCTGGCCGGGTTTCGCTTCCTCCTCGGATTGGGCATGGGCGGCGAGTGGAACACGGGCGCTACCCTGGTAGCGGAAACCTGGCCCGACGAATTGCGGGCCCGGGCGATGGCCGTGGTGCAGAGTTCATGGGCCATCGGCTACGCGCTGGCGGCATTGGTGGCGGGAGTGGTGCTCCGTTACTCAAATTGGCGGGTCGTGTTCTTTGTAGGAATCCTGCCTGCGCTGGCCACGCTTTGGATTCGGCGCGGCGTTCCGGAGTCAGCACGATGGCAAGCGCAGCGGATTCGCGCAAAACAAAAGCTCGAGCTTGCGCCATCAGCATCCTCGGAAAACCAGGCGAAGGAGTCGATTCTCGCCATCTTTCGCGCTCCCTATCGCAAAAGCACTTTTGCTCTGCTTCTGCTTAACTTTTTCGGGCTGTTCGGCTGGTGGGGGCTGTTTACCTGGATGCCTCCTTATCTCGCGCTGCCGGTGGCGCAGGGGGGTCGCGGTTTCGGCCTCATGGGCACGACGAGTTTGCTCGTCACCCTCAACCTGCTGGGCATGTTTCCCGGATACATTACTTTCGGATGGGTAGCCGACCATCTGGGACGGCGCAAAGCGGTCATGCTGTACACGCTTGCTGCCGCTCTGCTTGTGCCGCTCTATGCCATGGCTCGCTCGCCGGCCGTGTTGCTGGTGGTGGGAACCATCGTTGCCTTCTTCAGTACGGGTTTCTTCTCCGGCTCGGGCGTGATGGGAAGCGAGATTTTTCCCACCTCCGTGCGCGCACGCGCGCTGGGTTTTACCTACAACGGCGCGCGCGCCCTGAGTTCGATCGCTCCCTACGTGATCGGACGCGCAGGCCAGAGCAAAGGCCTCGGATGGGCTTTCTACCTGTGCGCAGGTGCGTTCTTTCTGGCAGGTCTAACGGCCACGCAGTTGCCGGAGACGAAAGGCAAAAAGCTGGAATAAGCCGATAGGAGACGCATTCGTAATCTGTCCTTGTGCGAAATACTACTCCATCGGTTCCACCATCATGCCGTCATCTGTGGCGGCGGGTTGCGGTAACTGGATGAGGACAATCGCGACCAGTACCAGGACGATTCCCGCGGTCTGCATGGGATGCAGCAGTTCTCCCAGGAAAATCGCAGTGAGCGTGATGCTGAACACCGGTTCCAGGCAACTGGCGACAATAGCGCTGGTCGGTTCTAGGTACTGCAAGCCTGCGAAGTAGCAGGAAAACGGACCCAGCACTGAAAGCAGCGAGAAGCCCGCCATGAATCCCCACTGTTGCCCGCCATAATGAGCGGCAACAATATTCCACGGGGGATTGACGCATATCCAAAAAGCCGACGTGCCCGCCAACACCCACAACAGAACTTTCCAGCGGTCGTAGCGAGCCAGCACTTGGTGGCCGCCGACGTTGTAGAACGCAAACGAAAATGCCGCCAGCACAGCCGCGGTGACGCCGAGCGGATCCATGCGAAAGCCGCCCGCGCCGACAAGGCCGACCGCCAGGGCGCAACCGAGCACGGCCAGTCCCACCGCCAAACTTTTTCGCGCTGAAGGACGCCGCGCTTCCCGCACGGCGGTATAGAGAAGCACCCAGACCGGCGCCGTGTATTGCAGGATAATGGCGGTAGCTACATTGGTGCGCTGTATGGCGAGGTAATAGAAATAATTGGAGACCGCGACGCCCAGAATCCCGAGCAGGACAAACTGCGCCAGGTCGTGTCCGGGAACGCGCAGAGAAGATAATCCACGTCGCGCCAGCAAAACGGGTAAGAGCACGGCGAGCGATAAGGTCGCCCGGCTTTGCGAAAGGATCAGGGGATCGATCTTGCCCAACGACGCCCCGCCGGCCAGCAGATGCCCGGTAAACGCGGCGCGCCCGAGCGTCGCGGAAACGCCCCATAGAAAAGCGGCGCCGGCGATGTAGGAGTAACCGATAAGTGAGCGCGAGCCAGCCTTCACGACACGTGCTCGATGGTGTAAGTCATGCGGGCGGACTTTTCCAGCATGGCAGAGACGCTGCAGTATTTTTCTTTCGAGAGGCGCACCGCGTCTTCCATGGCCTTCTTCGAGACCTCTCCGTGCACCGCGTAATGCAAGTGAATGGAATTGAATATGGCGGGATAGCCATCTGCCCTTTCGCCGGCGGCGCGCACTTCCAGGCCGGTGAAGGGCTCCCGCTTCTTGCGGAGAATGCCGACCACATCCGAAGCCGTGCAACCGCAAAGCGCGATGAGCACCAACTCCATCGGGCTATTCGCCGTTTTTTCGGCGCCGGCGTCGACGACAATGGCGTGTCGGGATGTGGCGGAGCCGAGGAACCTTTCTTGGTCAGTCCAGCGGACGAACGCTTCCATGATGATTTTCTCCCCTCAGAACACGATTCGCTCCCCGCTCAACTTGCCGGTACATCAGCGCCGGTTATCGGTCACCGGCTCGGGATGTATGAGCACGCGGAATAATTGCGGCGCGTCGTGTTTGAAGCGAATCTCCAGCGAAGTCTGAACATCGTGCACCTTCGCCAGCGGCATATCGTCGGGCAATGTGCAATGACAGGATACATACAGCCGGGTGCGTACTTTCTTGAACTGAAACTCGTGCACATCGACGACCTCGGGAAATTCCTTGACAATGTTTTTCAAGCGCCGTTCCAGTTCCGGCTCGCGAACGATTTCCTCGCCGGTTTCAATGGTTGCGGGTTCACTTTCGATGTGGGTAAGGATGGTGGTAATCTCCGGGATTTCGCCGCGCATCTCCAGTTCCAGACGTGTGACCTCGTCGTGCGCCTGCTTCATGCTGAGTTGCTCGTCGAGTTCCAGATGCTGCTCCACGTGTAACTGGCCGTTGAGGTTCTGCACGCTGACGTCATGGACGTTGAAGTTGTGGCGCGTGGCCACGGCGCGTATGCGGTCGAAGATATTTTCCGTGCGCCGTGCCAGGGGGACGGTGTGGACCATTACATCCGCGCCCTCGAGAACCTCTCGCACCCGCCTTCTCACTTCATCGGACACTTGTTCCGAGCGCTGGAAAGTGAAATTACGTTCCAGCCCAACGGATACGTCGGCGAAGTAGCGGCTTCCAGCCTTGCGGAAGCGGACACGCTCCACTTCCAGGACGCCATCGACGTCGCGAATGCGATCGAAGATATCGCTGCGCACTCCCGCGGGGGCGGCGTCGAGCAGGGCATCGACGGTTCGTCGTGCTAAACGCCAGCTTACCGAAATCACCACGCCCGCCACAAACAGGGCGGCGATGGGATCGGCCTGGCGCAGCCATCCAACCCGATAACGCTCGCCAGCCCAGGCCAGCGCCAGGCCAACAATGACCACGCTGCTCGACCAGATGTCGGTCGAAAAATGCAGAGCGTCAGCTTCCAGGGCCTGGCTATCGTACTTGGCGGCGATCCGCGCCAGCGAGCGGGAGCGCCAGATGTCTATCGCGATGGATAGCAACATGACTAGGAACGCGGTCGTACTCGGCTTGATTTCCACCGTGCGAAAGAACAGCCGATTTACGGACTCGAAAATAATCCAGACACAGGTCAGCAGAAGCAGACCGGTTTCCACGAAAGCGGAAACATTTTCCACCTTGCCGTGTCCGTATTGGTGATCGGCATCAGCCGGTTTGTCGGAGACGCGGACGGAAAAAAAAGTCACCGAGGCCGCTACCAGATCCAGGCCGGAGTGCGCCGCCTCGGATAAGATGCCGAGCGAGCCGGTGGCAAATCCGGCAACTACTTTCAAGCTGGTAATGACGAGCGCCGCCAGAACCGAGTTGCCCGCGACAGTTCGTTTTTCCTGGCGCATCGACCGGGAATTGAAAGTGGTCTGACTTTCCAGCATAACGGTCATTATCGCTTTGGATTCGCCCGCCGCCAACCCCCTGGGGTTACCTTGATCGGCGCGTGGAGGGGCATGCTACGATGACGTACGTCTTAATTTTCCCGTGGAGGATACAGATTCATGCGTTTTGCGTGCCTGTTGTTTCTGTTGCTCGCGACCCTGGCTTATGGACAAACTATGCCATCCGCTCCGCTTCCCCCCGGCCGGACAGGCACGGAACAATCCGCTCCCGCTGCAACCGATAAGGCACCCGAGGTTAAAGTTGGCCCTGATGACGCGGTCCTCACCTTGCCGGGATTGTGCTCCGATCCCACCCTGCAAGGCGATGCCTGCAAGACGGTGATTACCAGAGCCCAATTCGAAAAGCTGGCGGAAGCGCTGCAGCCGGGCATGTCGCCAGCGATTCGACGCAACCTGGCAACCGCCTACGCCCGCATGTTGCGGATGTCCGTCGTGGCGGAAAAGCGCGGTCTCGACAAAAAGCCCAGGTTCGACGAGGTCATGTACTTTGCCCGCCTGCAAATCCTCTCGCAGGAACTCAGCCGCGATTTGCAGGAGGATGCCAACAAAGTCAGCGACAGCGATATCGAAGAGTACTACAAGAAGAATGAAGGTTCTTACGAACAGGCAACCTTTGCGCGCATTTTTATTCCCCGGGCAAAACAAATGCCCCCCCCAGCTCCACCCAAAACGGCGGCCGGTAAGGCGGGTGAGAAGCCAGGCGAGAACCGGGCCGTGACCCCGCCACCGACGGAGGCGCAAAAAAAGGCCGCCGAAGAAGCCATGGATAAAATTGCGACCGAGATTCGCGCGCGAGCTGCCAAGGGCGAGGATCCCGATGCTCTGGAAAAAGAGGCCTACGCCGCCGCCGGACTCCCCGGAAGCCCGATGTCAACCAAGATGGAGAAGGTTCGCCGCACCGCTCTGCCCGCCAACCATCAGAAGGTGATGGACATGCAGCCTGGGGAGGTGTCGGAAGTGATCACCGATGCCAGCAGCGGCCATTACATTTACAAGCTCATCAGCAAAGACACGCTATCGCTGGAGGCCGTGAAGACGGAGATTCGAAATGCGATTTCGAACCAGCGCTATAAGGACAGCATGGCGGGCTTTCAGAATAATGTGGAGATGAACGACGCCTATTTCGGCCCCACCCGAAGTCCCGCGACTCCGCTTCCGCCGAGGACGGTGAAGCCGTCGAATCGTCCGGCGCCAGATCCCGACTGAATGGAAACTGCAAAGCCAACCATCATAGTGACCGGTGTTTCGGGGAATCTAGGGCAGCGGCTGCTGCCGCAGCTCTCGGAGTACAGAGTGGTGGGGGTAGACATCACGCCGCCTGCGCCTTCGTCGGTGTATCGTTTTGTGCCGCTGGACCTCGGGGCGGAGGAATCCGCGCGCGAGCTGCTCTTACTGCTGCGCGAAACGCAACCGGTGGCCGTGGTTCACCTGGCATTTGTCATCGATCCGCAACGCACCGGAATTGTGGATGTCGATCTCATGTGGCGGATCAATGTCGCCGGCACCGCCCGCGTAATGGAAGCCATTGCGGAAGCCAACCGCGACAGCGAAACCACCATTCGGCAGTTCATTTTTCCCAGCAGCGTCGCGGCCTATGGCTCCGACCTAACGGTAGCGGTTGCGGAAGACGCGCCGCTCGCCGGTCATACTCTGCCTTACGCCATCCACAAGCGGGAGAGCGATCTGGTCGTGCAGCAGCGGGCGCCGGCCCTGCGCGGCTGCAGCGCCTTCATTCTGCGTCCCCACATTTTTGCGGGAGCTTCCGTCGAGAACTACCTGATGGGTGCGTTCCGCGGAACCGCCAACGGCAAGGGTGCGCGCGCCGCCTGGATGCGTCGTTCGTCGCGCCGCTTGCCTTGCGTTTTGCCCTTTGGACAGAAATACTTGGATAATAGAATCCAGTTCGTTCACGTCGATGACATGGCCCGTCTGATTGCGTGGATTTTAAAGCGGGAGCCCGAGGCGCAGCGCCTCACCATCCTGAATGTTGCCGGGCGTGGTGACCCTTTGACTTACGCGCAATGCGTCAAACTGGCGCACGCCAGCTTGCTGCGAGTTCCTGGACGATGGACCATGCGCCACATCCTGCAACTGTTGTGGAACTGGAACATCTCGGCCATTCCGCCGGATGCCGTGCCTTATATGACCGGCCAGTACATAATGAACACCGATCGGCTTAAGAAATTCCTCGGCGACGACTATGGGCGGGTGATCGAGAAGACCAACGTCGAGGCGTTCGTGGACTCGTTTCCAAGAAACTAAGAGTCGTTTCCGATCTTTGGCGCATTTAGGCGTTCCTTATGCCGCGGTAGAGTCCGGCCACGCCAAATGTATAAGGCGTCCATGAAACCTCGCGAAACCCTGCCTGATGCAGGCGACCCTGCATTTCATCGGGCGACGGGAAGCGCTCCACCGACGCCGGCAAATAGGCGTAGGGACCGCGAACGCCGGAGATCGCGGTTCCGAGTGCAGGCAAAACTTTCTTGAAATAAACCCGATAGCACTTGCCGAGCCAGCCGCCGGGTTCGCCAAAATCGAGAATTCCGCATTCCCCGCCGGGAGCCAGCACGCGGGCAATTTCCCGCAGTCCGGCATCGTAATCCGCCAGGTTTCTGAAGCCGAACGCGCACGTCACAAGATGGAAATGACCATCGGGAAACGGCAGGCGAAGCGCGTCGGCTTCCACCCAGCGCAGGGTGGTCCCTCGTCCTTTGGCGGCGGCGCGCTGCAGCATGGCGTGGGAAAAATCCGCGCCGATAATGTTCGGAACTGGGGAGCGGGCGCGTCGCTTCAAAGCGAAGGTCATGTCCCCGGTGCCGCAACAGAGGTCGAGAACGCGTGCTTCCGGGCGCCGCAGAACTGTGTCGAATCTTCGCGCCGTGCGCCACCACCACAAGCGGTCGATGTTTAATGAAAGAACGTGGTTCAGCAAATCGTAGCGAGGCGCAATCGACGTGAACATTTCACGGACCGCCCGCGCCGCGGACTCGCGGTCGAGCGCCCCCGCCGGAGCCGCACCGATCACCCGCAGATTTATTTCCTGATTCATAGGACTAATGGTGACTAAAGATCGGGGCTAGTTGCGGGCCAGTTTTCGAATTTCGTCTAGGGCTGAACTGACCACCGCTTCCGGCACGTCGCCGGTGATTTCCACTTTGCCAATCTCGCGAGGCAGAATAAAGTGCACCACTCCCTGGCGCGTTTTTTTGTCGGAGCGCAAACGCTTCACAACGCCTGCCGTGCGCCACTTCATGCCGGGCAGCGGGCCAAAGCCGATCACAGAATTCGTGATACGTCCCGCTGTCACGCTATCCAGTTTGCCGGTGGAAAGAGCGATGTGCGTGGCGGCAATCATTCCCCAGGCGACGGCTTCGCCGTGCAGCAACTCCGTATAGCCCGTTTCCGCTTCCAGCGCGTGGCCGATGGTATGGCCGAAGTTGAGTACCTGCCGCAGACCGCCCTCGCGTTCGTCGGCGCTGACGATCGACGCCTTTAGTCGCACTGAATCGGCAATCACTTTCTCAATCACCACCGGATCGCGATCCAGAATCTCGCGATGGCGATCTTCAAACAGACGAAACAATCCCGCATCTCCGATGATGCCGCATTTCAGCGACTCGTACAGTCCGGCGCGATACTCGCGCCCCGAAAGTGTTCCCAGAACCGATGGATCGATCAACACGGCCCGAGGCTGATGAAACGTTCCCAGCAGATTTTTTCCGGATAGAAGATTGACCCCCGTCTTCCCGCCAATTGATGCATCCACCTGGGCCAGGACCGTGGTTGGGATCTGGATTACGTCCACGCCGCGCATGTAAATGGAAGCCAGAAAACCGGTCACGTCTCCCACTACGCCGCCGCCGAGCGCGATCAAAGTTGCTCCGCGATCCGCACCCGCCTTCACCAGTTCGTCCGCCAGTCGTTCCACGGTGGCCAGGCGCTTCGCGCGCTCGCCATTGGGCATTTCCACCACGTCGGTTTTAATGTGTGCGGCGGAGAGCGATTTCACCAGCACCTTCGACCAGTGCCGGTTCACCGGTGGAACGGTGACGACAAATGCGCGGCGGTTCTCGAGAAATTTTCCCAGTAATTCTCCAGCGCGCGCAAGCAGGCCGCTTCCCAGAAGTACCTCATAGGAGCGCGATGGCGTCGCTACCGGAATTCCGATCATGAACCTTCATCATAGCGTGAAAGTGAACCTGGAACACGTGCGTGAAAGCCCGCGGGTCTCAGGCACCGCTCGAGAGTTTCCTGGGGAAGATCAGCGACGCCGCTATCGACGCTCCCAGGATCGACAGCACGACCCCCAGCGCCCAGTGGGTTGGAATTGAAAGGGAATGCGCCGCCAGCATTTTGAGTCCGATGAAAATCAATACCGCCGACAAACCGTAGTGCAGATAATGAAAAACATCCATCAATCCCGCCAGCGCAAAGTACATGGAACGCAGGCCGAGGATGGCGAATACGTTGGACGTGTAAACAATAAAAGCGTTGAGCGTGATGGCCAGTACGGCGGGAATAGAATCCACCGCAAATGCGACGTCGGTGGTTTCGACCACCAACAAGACTACCAGCAGGGGCGTGGCATAAAGGCGACCACGCCGGGTAATGAAACTGGCGCCCACATATTCTTTCGTTACCGGGAAAATGCGGCGAAACAGACGGAGCACAGGATTGCTCTCAGGATGCAGGTCGCTTTCATCTTGACGGAGAAGTTTGAATCCGGAATACAAGAGCAGCGCTCCAAATCCGTAAGTGATCCAACTGAATCGACGGATCAGGCTAACCCCGGCCACGATGAACAAACCGCGCGTGATGAGCGCGCCGAGAATTCCCCAGAACAAAACCTTGTGCTGGTATTGCTCCGGCACCTTGAAATAGCGGAAGATGACCAGAAACACAAACAGATTATCGACGCTCAGCGAGAGTTCAATCACGTAGCCCGTCGTGAACTGGAGGGCCTGGGCAGGTCCGTGCCAGAAAAACTCGAGGACGGCAAACGCACCTGCCAGGGCAATCCATACAGCCGACCAGAGGAGTGCTTCGCGAAAGCCGACACGATGGGAACGTCGGCTCAGGATGCCGAGATCGAGCGCCAGCATCGCCAGCACGAACAGGTTAAAGAGAATCCAGAAGATGAGCACACGGAACCTTACCAAGGGCGTTCGGAAACAGGTGTTAGGTCTTAGGTCTTGGCTTTTCGGGTCTCTACTTTTCCCTGCCTCTTGTTCCATTGGCCCATTCGTCCCACATGCCCATATCCTTCAGCTCCTGGTCGATGTGGGTCTCGTGCAGGGTTTTTTCAATCTGGGGGCGGGTCAGGCGCGGGCCCACGCGGTCTGCGGCATTGGCTAGTAAAAAGCTAAGCGCCGCCGCTTCCGCCACGTTCTTCTTTAGTTGCGCGAAATCCACCTTGTCAAAGGTGTCGGTGGTGGCGTGGTAATTCTCCAGATAATTCGCCTCTTCCTGATCGGCAACAAAAGTAGGCACGCCCTCCAGCATGAAATCGAAGTGATCGGTGCCTGACTCCGCCGTCGCCTCCGCTTTGGACACTCCGAATTGATGTAACTGAGCCAAAAACCCATCGGCCGCGGAAATCACATCCTTGCGCCCGCCGGTGGAGAATCCAATCGTCTTGCCGGTGCCGGAGTCGAAGATGACCACGCCCGCGGCTTTGTCGAGTTCATTGCGATGCGCCGTGGCATAAGCCCTCGAGCCGATCAGTCCCTGCTCTTCTCCGGAAAAAAGCACGAAGCGGATGGAACGTCGCGGTTGCAGACCGGAAGCTCTGATGGCGCGCATGGCATCAATGACCAACGCGGCGTTGCAGCCATTGTCGAGGGCGCCGGTGCCCAGTTCCCAGGAGTCCAGATGGGCGCCGAGAATCACGAATTCGTCGGCCTTCTGGCTGCCCCGAATCTCGGCGACCACGTTCCAGCTCTTGAAGGGTCCCCCAACTCTGTTGGGAATCGAAAGGTTTGCCCACACCGGATTCGCCGACGCCAGCAGGCGGGCGATGCGCTCGCCGTCCTCGCGCGCGATGATGACCTGCGGCAAAGCGTCGATTTCACCGGCCCCTGAATTGGTATGGCGGTAAAGGATGCCGTGATCGCGCGTGGCCATGAATGCGATCGCTTTTGCCTTCCCCTTCACCGCCAGAGCGATGATGGCAGGCGCGCGCTCGTATTCGCCGAACAGGTCATCCCAGGTTGCCAGCACCGTGGTATGAACCAGCACAATCTTTCCCGAAACGTCTGTGGCCCGTGCGAACTCGGCGGCCGATCCTCGGCCGACGTCGATAACGGGCACGTGCGTCGAGGCTGACAGAGCCGGCGCCCAGGCCACCGAGACAGCGTGAACCGGAAACGATGTACCGGAGGAGAGCGATACCGTCATTTCGGTCGGTCCCTCGGCCCACGATTGCTGAATGGAGAATTCTTCAGTGTGCACGCTATCGGCCCCGGCTTCATGGAACGCCGCCACCCCCCAATCCACGGCGCGCTGCAAGGCCGCAGTACCGGGAACACGGCCTCCGATCTCGTCCGTCAGCCGGCGCAGATTGGTCTGCAGAAGCGAAGGTGTGAGGGCTTCGGCGATGATGCGATCGGCGCTGATGTGATCGGCGTCGCTATCCGCCGCCGACGCGGAGAAGGAAGACAAAATGAGGCCGCAGAGAAAAAGTCTGGAGAGCATGCGACAGCATTAGAACCGAACTGGAGGAAAATGGGAAGCTGCCAGACCTTCCTGGCGCATCCAGTTCACCGCATCCATTGTTCGCTCAGTCGTACCTTAGAGTAGGCGCAGGATCGCGACCGTTATATTATCTGGGCCGCCCCGCTCCCGAGCCAGATCGATCAGTTCGCGGCCGGCATTCTCAGCGCTCTTGTTTTCCACCGCCTCCAGAATTTCCGGGTCGCGCACTTGTCCCCAGAGGCCATCACTGCAGATTAGTAGCACGTCTTCGGTATGGAGAGGCTCCGGCTGGGGGGGGGAATCCATCACCAGTTCGGGGCTGGTACCCAAAGCCGAGGTCAAAATATTTCGCTGCGGATGTCTCTCGGCTTCCTGTGGACTGATAATTCCAGATTCCACCAGCCGGCCAACGTAGGAGTGATCGCGCGTCACTTTGGTGATTTGACCATCGCGGATCAAGTAGAGGCGGGTGTCGCCGACATGAACAAAGTAGAGGGCGTCCTGGACGATGGCCGCCGCGGTGCACGTGGTTCCCATGCCACGCAGTTCGGGGTGGGCGAAGCTGTATTGCCGAATCTGGTCGTGCGCGGATTGCAATGCTACATTCAGAGCAGCTTGCGGGTCGTCGCCTCCGAAGTCGCGATAACCCGCGACCACGGTTTCCACTGCGATGCGGCTCGCTTCCTGGCCGCCTTCGTATCCGCCCATGCCATCCGCCACCACCGCCAGTCGTCCCTTGCGGAGAAACTGGCGGTCATCCTCCGGCTCCCAATAGCCAAAAGAATCCTCGTTGTTCTGGCGCAAACAGCCGATATCGGATTGGCTCGAAACCTCGATCCCGGTGCGGACTTTCATCCGTGCACACGGTGAGGCGTCGCAATGGCGGGCATAGGCAAGATTGCTTTCAGCGAAACCTTGAGCATTATACGGGTAGCGGGGACAGGGTCCAAGCGAACTTGAGGTTCAGCAGGGGTAAAGCAGCGCGTGAATATGAAAAGTACAGGAGGGCAAGGCTTTCAGAGGGTGCGAGAAAAATCTTTTCCTCAATGCCGCGTTCCCCCAGGTCGGCAGGGAACAAATTCGCGTAAGAAAAATGGGGACAGTCTGCGCCAGCAGACGTCCCCGAGGTTTAAGCCTGTATTTTTTCTGCCTATTGCTTTATGAGGTGGTTGGGGGGCCGCACTGGCCGTTCGTCCCCGGGCCGGCCTCGGATGCAACTGGAACGTAGGCGGGCTGAGAGGTCACTCCCCCGAACGTGGCCGTCACTTGATAAGCCCCTTGAAAGAACCATCCCGTTCCGTTTTGGACCCAGGTGCAGACGGCGGGCTCGACGGCAGTGATTAATCCTGTGGAGCTATATTCCACCGATCCCTCGGTAAAGGGAGGGGAACTCGGCGAAGGACAAGAAGGAGCCTGGCAAGGCGGAAGCAGCGGGTTGCCGTGATAGTCCTCGGTGTAGTTGGGATCGATGATGACCTTGTAAACCAGCCCACCACCGTGGAGCACGACCGACTTCCCATTGCTGTAGTTCCCGGTCGCCTGGAACTGGAGGGTGGTGCCATCACCGGCTAGGTTGTAAATGCCGCCCTGCGAGGATATGGTTCCGCCGTTCTCCGTCAGAGCCGTGAGAGTGATGGACTGCAAATGATTGGTCGCTCCGCAACCCAGCAGGCTCAACGCCAGCAGCGCGCACGCCAACGCGGTAAAGAAATTTTTGCGATTCACCGCCGAATACCTCCAATAGGGGATTTTCCTGTTTCTGGAAACATCCGCATCGTCGCAGCAACCGTTACCCCAGGCAAGGTAACCAAAGTCACCACATACCACCTTCGCGTGGCCTGAGCCAACTCTAAGGTAACCACTGGAGAAGGGAACAGACGGCCCGCCGTCGGGGATGGAGGGGCCGGTCGCAGTGTTTCAGGAGGCTGTAATTGAGCGGGGCAGCCGTCTCAGGTATTTCTGTGCTTTCGCCACATCGCGTGCAATCTGTTGTTTCAAAGCTTCCACTGAAGGGAACTTGATCTCATCGCGGAGCCGCCCGAGAAAGTGAATTTCGACCTCGGTTTCCTCCGACAGATCGAGCGGATGAAAATCCAGCAGATGAGATTCGATGGCGAAAGAATCTTCTCCGAAAGTGGGACGGTTTCCAATGTTGGTCACCCCATCGAAGCATTCGTCGCCCACGCGCGTGCGGGTCACGTAGACGCCGTCCCGGGGAACAATCTCGGCGTAGTGCGCCAGGTTAACGGTCGGAACCGTGTATTTCGATCCGTAACCACGTCCGCGTCCGGGACTGGAAAGAATGCTGAACGGGCGCGCCAGCAGGTGTCGGGCGCGGCTGACGCGGCCTTCCGCCAGCAACTTCCGTATATGGCTGCTGGAGACTTTCTCGCCGCGCAACCTCATTTCCGGATAATCGCGCACCTCGAATCCCATTTCGCGGCCCAGTTCGCGCAGCCCATCAATATTTCCCGCCGCTTTGTGGCCAAAGCGAAAGTTGTAACCTTCGTGAACTTCCCGCGCGTGCAAACGCCGCTGCAAAATCTGGCGCGCGAATTCGTGCGGCGAGAGCAGCGATAGCTCGCGAGTGAACGGCAGCAGCAGAACTGCATCGATCCCGGTAGATTCCATTAGCCGCAGCTTTTCCGGAAGCGGAGTGAGCAGCCTCAGGGGATGATCCGGACGCAGAATGCGCGCCGGGTGCGGTTCGAAAGTGACGGCGACCGATTGCGCGTTCGCCGCCCGGGCGCGGCTCGCGATCTCCGACAGAACCGAGCGATGGGCGCGGTGGACGCCATCGAAGTTGCCGATGCTGACCACCGTAGGCCCGAAATCGGAGGGGAGATCCTCGAGTTTGCGAAAAATCAACATGCCATCCTTGCCGCGCCGAAATGTTCGGCGCTCGGCAAAGCCAAATTTCAAATTTCAAATTCCAATTTCATGCCGTCAAATGCCAACCGCACACCCGGCGGCAGGCTGGCGTCGGTGGCCTGGTGCCCCAGGTCATGGCAAATGTGGGTGAAAAACGCGCGCCGCGGCTTCACTTCTTCCACAATCTTCAGCGACTGTTGCACGGTGGAATGCGTGGGATGTGGCGTGTAGCGCAAGGCGTCGAGAAACAGAATGTCTAGATCCCGCAAGCGTTCCAGGGTTTCCGCCGGCACCTCGCTGTGATCGGTGAGGTAAGCGGCCGATCCAAAGCGAAAGCCGAGAATCGGCATTTCCCCATGAATCACGGTCAGAGGCTCGAAGCGCGCTCCGAACAGCTCCAGAGGCCCCTCGATAGTCTGCAGATCGACCTGTGGCAGTCCTCCAAACTTGTAAGTGGGCTCGAAAATGTAGTGAAACATCATACGCAGGTAGGCGGCGGTTCGGGCACTCGCATAGAGGGGTAGTTTCCCGGGAATATGGCGATAAGTCAGCGGCCGCAGGTCGTCGATTCCGAGCACGTGGTCGGCGTGCGTGTGGGTGTAAAGCACGGCGTCAAGTTGAGTGAGGTTTTCGCGCAGCGCCTGCTCGCGAAAGTCAGGCGTGGTGTCGATCATGACAAAACGCTGGTTGTAGTTGAGCAGTACGGAGGGCCGGGTGCGGCGGTCGTGGGGGTCGAGGGAGCGGCAAACCGCACAAGCACAACCAATCGTCGGCACGCCCATCGAGGTGCCGCTCCCCAATACCGTCAACGTCGCCTGCATTAGCCCTTGCTGCCTGCGATGGGGCCGGTAACCTGCGGAGGACGCGCCAGCGAATTGGTGACTTCGACATAAGCCATGCGCAGTTCGTAGAGGCAGTTCTGCAGAAAGCCCTGTTCTTTCGGCGTGAGATTGCCCTTGGTTTTCTCTCCGATCATGCCGAGCGTATCGATCGTCTGCCGCGCTCCAATCAAATCCACCCCGGGCTGGCCGCCCTGTTCGTGCATCAGGCCCATCTGCATCATGGCGGTCATGTAGAGCGAAGCCATGAAGCGCTCGAAACTCATGGCCAGCTCGTTCGCCGAATGCCCGCTCAGTTCCACCTGCCGGTCCAGGTCCCGCGACGATTGCTTGTAAGCCTCGTGCTGCGTATGTTGCTCGGATGCGCTCGGCGGTTCCGGAACATCCGAGACGGCCTCGGAAGAAGCGGAATCAGGCGCCGCAACTGGAGAAGCCGACGGTTCAGGCGTTGCCACCGCCGCAGGCGCCTCCAGAGTCGCGGTGGCGGTCGCGGTTGCAACCGCTTGGGGGTGAGTTCCTGGCGCTTCCTCGGTGGAATCGCGCAGTTCTCCCTCGGAGGTGAACAGGCGCTTGTCGCTTACTTTGAATTCAGTTTCTTCTTTTCTTCTCTGAGCCATGTCATTTGCCTTTTCTCGTTCTCGATGAAGATGAACATGATTGCGTGAGTTGCGAGGCGCCCGCCGAAAAAGAAACAATGCTGTCGAAGACCAGATTCCCGGCTCGATCCCCGGCTTAGGTCCCGACCATCGGGAGCGCCACTGGTGTCAACCTCGAGTCTCCCGCCCGCAAGTCCAACCCAGCGGCCTCGCGTCGCAGATAGCCTAAGGCCACGCTACGGTCTCCGCCGGCCATCGGCAAAACCGCGCTACTGGTAATTTCGCCTGCTTCCTTACCGCCCCCCAGAATCTTTGTCCCGGCTTCCGGCAGCGCACCCTCGACCGCGAAGCCAGTGAATTGGCGATGCACCGCACCCCGCGAGCGTATACGTTCCACGATCTCCTGGCCCAGATAACAGCCTTTCGTGAAATTCAGGGCTCGAGTCTGCTCCGTTTCCTGGGGCAGATCCCGCTCCCGGATATCAACGCCATAACGCGGGATCCCGAAAGCGATGCGCCGCAACTCGAGCGCCGTGGCGCCCACCGGAGTGGCACCCGCTCGACGTAAAGCATCCCACGTCGACTTGAGTTGTCCCGGAGCCAGCCAAACTTCGTGGGCCGGGCCGATGGACCCGTCGCCTCGCAAAACCGTGCACGCTACGCATCCGCAGTCGCAATCGCATTTGGGCGTGGTGAACTGTAACGGCGCGAGATCGGAGAAAACAATACCAGCCTCAAGCAACACGGCTTGCGCCTGCGGTCCGCTGACGCCCAGCGTCGACAGCGTAGGGCTGATGTCGGCAACCTCAACATCGTCCGCGATGATGAAGCGCTCGAACAACTGCAAAACTTTTTCTCGCTGCCCGCCTTCGGTGTCGATCAGCAGGGAATCGCCCCGCTGAAAAACATAAAGGTCGGCTTGAATGCGGCCCTGCGCATTCAACATAAAGGCATAGACTCCACGTCCCGGTGGCAGATCGCGCACATTGTTCGAAACCATTCCGTTCAGCCAGCGTACGCGGTCGCCGCCGGTCACCGCGATCTTCGCGCGATCGCTCAGGTCATAAAGCGCGCAACCGGAGATCAGGGCCCGGAACTCGCCGTGTGGATCGCCGTAGTCCGCCGGATTTTGTCCGCCGCGCTGCTCCATCGTCCCCGCGCCGGGATGTGTCGCCAAACTCATAGGCTCAACTCTTGATTATAGCGAAGCGGAACTCAATGGTGGAGAGGCTGGCGCCCTCAAATGATTTTGCGGACTAACGCTCTGAGTCCACAGACTACCGCCGATGCATGAACCAATTTATCAAGGATGGTGGCGTGTGCTAAGGTTGGCGGCGTGAGCCCGACCAGCAAGCGCATAGCCGTCATCCCCGGCGACGGCATCGGTAAAGAAGTCATCCCGCAAGCCATAAAAGTCATGCAGGCGGCGGGTGCGAACATAACGCTGACGCTGTTTGACTGGGGTGCCGACCGCTATCTCGCCGACCAGGTCACCGTTCCTCCGGGCGGCTTTGCCCACCTGGAAAGGGATTTTGATGCCATCCTAGTGGGCGCTTTCGGCGATCCCCGCGTGCCTTCGAACATTCACGCCCGGGAAATCCTGCTCGGCATGCGCTCCCAGATGGACCTCTACGCCAATGTTCGTCCCGTGCGCTTGCTGGACGCCGGGCTCTGCCCGCTGAAAGGCATTGAGGCGCAGGATCTGGATTTCGTGGTCATTCGCGAAAATACCGAGGGCGTCTACGGCGACTTGGGCGGAGTCTTCAAGCAGGGAACTGCGGACGAGGTGGCTATTCAGGAGGACATCAACACGCGCAAGGGTGTCGAGCGGGTTGTCCGATATGCCTTCGAATTATGCGCGGCTAGCAATAAACTGGACGGTTCGCCCCGCCGCCGTGTTCTGATGTGTGACAAATCAAACGCCATGACTCACGCTGGCGGCCTCTGGCAGCGCGTATTCAAGGAAGTCGCAAGCGCGTATCCCCGGATCGAAACCCAGCATATGTACGTGGACGCGCTTGCCATGCAGATGGTCCGGGATCCGCGGGGCTTCGATGTCATCGTCACCAACAATATGTTCGGCGACATCCTCACCGACCTCGCGGCTGGCTTACAGGGCGGCCTCGGCGTGGCCGCGAGCGCTAATCTCCGAGCGGGCCATACGTCGTCGAGTCCGATTGGGTCGCGTCCGATCGGGTCGCCTCAGATCGGCATGTTCGAGCCCGTGCATGGTTCGGCGCCACCCATCGCAGGCAAGAATATTGCGAATCCCTTCGGCGCAATTTTGACCGCCGCAATGATGCTCGCGCATATGGGAATGACGGTCGAATCGCAGAGAATTGAAGCCGCCGTGCAAGCAGCGGTGCGGCAGAAAAGAACCACCTCCGATATTGGCGGAACTCTGGGGACGCGTGAAGCAGGGGATTGGGTCAGTGCGAGGGTAGCAGCGGGCGACCACCATAGTAATTGATGTCTCGTTTGGGTGTGACGGCGAAACATCTTTCTTCGGCTGCCGGTTTGTCTACGCTCGCCTTCCGGCGATCAGCGCCAGTTCGCGCCATTTCCAATGACAATCGACATCGACAAATCCAATTTCGCGCAGCCATGCCAGCTGAATACCCAACTCCAGCAGCTTATTGGAAGGGTCCTCAGTGGCAACCGTTTTATCGATCTCGCGCAAAAAATCTTCATGCAGCCGAGGAGTGGCTGAGGCCACGTGCTCCAGATTGCAGAACACTCCTCCCGAATGCAGCAGCCCGAAAATTTCCGAATACAGAGCACGCTTGCGCTCGTGCGTCAGGTGATGGATGGCGAAGCTCGAAATCACCGCATCAAATGTACCGAGATCCGCCAGCGGATGATCGAGGTTGTGAGCGACGACAGCAACCGACGAATCACCGGCAAACCGCTGTTTGACTGCCTGCAGCATGGCCGGCGAAAAATCGATGGCGACCGCCTCCGCCTGTGGGCACTCGCGTTTCACCAGCGCCAGCAGTCTTCCGTCGCCCGTTCCGAGGTCGAGAATACGGCGTGTCGTGCCGGGAATGAACTCCAGCAGCGTCGCTTCTCCTTCGGTGCGATGCGGAATCGAATCGGCCCGCTCCAGGTAGTCTAGGGCGTGCTCAGTGGTGTTCCAGAGATTGACGGCCATGCGACAGTATAAACTCGATAATAATGGACACTGTCAAGCTGCTGGCACGCACACTTTGGACCTGGAATCCGCAGCTAACCCTGGTCGTGCTATTAGCGGGAACCCTTTGCAGTCAAACCACGCCTACAGCACCTGGCGCACTAGACCCGCCGCCAGCCGGCGAGCCCACCCAGTCCGCGCCGGAAAAAACCATTTCGTCGAAGGAAGCTAAGCAGCTGTTTCGCTCGGTGGACGAGATTCTGAAATTCGTCAGCGACGACACTGGTCTCCCCATCAAGCATGAAGTGAAGCGCCGTCTCGCCCGGCGTGACGAAGTCCAGTCCTACATCGAGAAGGGCATGCGGGATGATAAAGACGCCAAGCGCCTGGAAAGGTCTGCGGCTGTGCTGAAAAAGTTCGGTCTGCTGCCGCGAGATTTCGATCTGCCGAGTTTTCTGGTGACCATGCTGCGCGAGCAGGTAGCAGGCTATTACGATCCCAAGAGCAAAACCGTGAATCTGTTGAATTGGCTGGATGCGGAGCAGCAAAAGCCGGTGTTGGCGCATGAGCTCACCCATGCCTTGCAAGACCAGTCGTTCAACATCAACAAATGGATGAATAATGTAACCCAAGCATCTGATAAAGAATCAGCTCCCAGTCCAGCCGATATCGAGGGGGATGAGGAAAGCGGCGCCCGGCAAGCGGTAATCGAGGGCCAGGCGATGGTTGTCCTACTCGATTATTCTCTGGCGCCCACCGGAAAGTCACTGCTGGAAGCGCCTCAAATTGTCGACGCATTGAAGCAGGGCATGCTAGTGGGGTCGGCGGATTCGCCGGCATTTTCTGCCGCGCCGATCTTCTTGAAAGAAGAGCTCACCTTCCCCTACCGGTACGGCATCGATTTTACTTCTGCGCTCCTGCAAGCGGGAGGAAAGGAATTGGCCTACGCGGGTGCCTTCAAAGATCCGCCGAAGACGACGCGCGAGATCATGGAGCCAAAAACCTACCTGGCGCACGAGAAGTTGGCGCCCATCAGGCTCATCGACATGGACCAGGATTTCAAAGGCTACGAAGCTTTCGATATCGGAGCCATGGGTGAGTTTGATGTCGATGTGCTGGTTGAGCAATATGCCGGACGGGAAGAAGCCGCAATGATTTATCCCGAGTGGCGCGGCGGCTACTATTTTGCCGGAAAGCCCAAGGCGAACAAGTCGGCGCCCCTGGGGGTGTTCTATGTTTCGCGCTGGTCCAGTGCGTCGAAAGCTGCCGAGTTTGCCGCTGTCTATGCCAAATCTCTGGCGCAGCGCTATCAGAAAAGGCAGGCATTGGCCCCCGATGGCAAGCCAGCTCCAGAGAGCGATGCTCCGCCCGTCGATTCCTGGCGCTCGTTGCGCGGAAACCACGCCTGGCTGACGGAAGAAGGCGTGGTGAGGATTGAAGTTCGCGGCGACGAAATTCTGATCAGTGAAGGTCTGGACGACGCTACCGTCAGGATAGCCGAGGCCGATTTCTGGCCCGAGGAAAAGCCCGCAGCCGCCAGACCCTGAGTTTGCGTCTTGTATAATCACAATTCCTCAGGCGGTCGCTTCCGGCTTCAGCCCCCGAGAGAAATCGGTTCCCATCTAAAGATCCGGCAGGAGCGCATTTGCGGCAGGCAGAAATTGGCATTATCGGCGGCAGCGGTCTCTACCACATGCCGGGATTTAACGATTCGCGCGAGGTGCAGCAGACGACCCCGTTCGGCGATCCCTCCGACGCATACATTCTCGGTACGCTCGAGGGCCGCAAAGTTGCTTTTCTGGCCCGCCACGCCCGCGGCCACAAACTTCTTCCCAGCGAGCTGAATTTTCGCGCCAATATACACGGCTTCAAGCAGCTGGGTGTGGAGCGCATCGTCTCCGTCTCGGCCGTTGGTTCGTTAAAGGAAGAACACAAGCCGCTGGATTTCGTAATCCCCGACCAATTCTTCGATCGCACCCGCCATCGCGTGGACACGTTTTTCGGCGATGGCATCGTCGCTCATGTGGGCTTTGGCGAGCCGGTATGCGGCGAACTGGCTGGAGTTGTGCACGGCGCGTGCCAGTCCGCTGGCGTTTCCAGTAAGCTGGGCGGAACTTATATCTGCATGGAAGGCCCGCAATTTTCCACCAAAGCCGAGTCCAATGTCTACCGCAGTTGGGGAGCGGACGTAATCGGCATGACCAACCTGCAGGAAGCCAAACTGGCGCGCGAGGCGGAAATCTGCTACGTCACCATTGCCATGGTCACGGACTACGATTGCTGGCATCCACATCACGATTCCGTAACCGTGGAGCAGATCGTTTCCGTGCTCGTCAAAAACGCCGAGAATGCCGCGCGAGTAGTCAAAGCGACGCTCAGTGAAATGCCGCAAGGGCGTTCCTGCAAGTGTGGGCAGGCGCTAGCTCATGCCATTCTGAGCGACCCCGCTAAAATCCCGGCGGCGACCAAAGAAAAGTTGAAGTTGATTGTTGGCAAGTACCTGAATTAGCCGGAGCCCACGGAGACGCATGAGCATTCTGGTAGTAGGTTCGGTAGCCTTTGACACCATCGCCACGCCCTCCGGTCGCGTGAGCGACATTCTCGGAGGCGCGGCAACCTACTTCGCGCTGGCCGCTAGTTACTTCACCGAGGTACGCGTGGTGGCCGTGGTCGGCGAAGACTTCAAGCCTGAAGATGAAGCCGTTTTGACGAACCGGGGAGTCGATACCCGCGGCATCCAGCGCACCAAAGGCAAGACCTTCCGCTGGGGTGGGCAATATCTGGACAACCTGAACGAAGCCAAAACGGACTTCACGGAACTCAATGTGTTCGAAAAATTTCAGCCCCAGATTCCGCGGCAGTATTCCGATACGCCTTTCCTGTTTCTGGCCAACATCCACCCCGCGTTGCAAAAAACCGTGCGCCTGGAAATGGGTGGTGTGCGCCTGACCGGCGGTGACACCATGAATTTCTGGATTCAGCGCACCCCCGAGGAACTGGCCGAAACCTTGAAAGTGGTGGACATACTCCTGATCAACGATACCGAGACAAAAATGCTCGCCGGTGAAACGAATCTTCCGCGAGCTGCGAGAAAAGTGATTTCCATGGGCCCCAGCGCCCTGGTCGTCAAGCACGGCGAATACGGCGCCACCATCTTTTTCCGCGAGGGCGCTTTCGGCTTGGGCTCGCATCCCTTCCGCGCGCCCGCCTTGCCCATCGACGAAGTCAAGGATCCCACGGGAGCGGGAGATTCCTTCGCCGGAGGCTTCATGGGTTACATAGCATCGCAGGGAGAACTCAATCGCGAGGTGTTGAAGCGCGCGCTATTTTACGGCGGAGTGATGGGATCATTCGCCGTGGAACGTTTCGGCACCGAGCGACTTCAGAATCTGAATCGCGAGGAAGTCGATGCGCGCTTCAATATTTTCCGCGAATTAACCCACCTTGGGTAAGCTTGAGGCGCGAGAGCGTTAGATCGTGAGCGCGTTCCGCATCCGGGGCTTTGAAATGCCTCAAACCCGTAGCGTGTCATGAAACAGCCTAAAAGCGCCACCCAATCCGATTTTTCGGCTCTGAACGTCCCCCGCCTCGCCGGAATTGCGGCGCTCTCTTCGCTGTTTTCATTCTTTTACTACTTTCGCCACAGTGACCTTCTGCTCTATGGCGACGCGGTCGCCCACATCAACATCGCGAGGCGGGTATTCGATTCTCAGACTCCCGGACTGCTCCAACTCGGCACGGTTTGGTTGCCGCTGCCGCATCTCCTGATGATCCCATTTCTCTTCTTCAATGCGCTGTGGCAAAACGGCGCGGGAGGGGCGATTCCGTCGATGATCGCCTACGTGCTGGGAGTCGTTGGCATATTCCGCTTCGTGCGGGGCTGGCTCGAAGCCGAGGCCGCGACCAAGCCTGCTGGGTTGATCGGCGCATGGGTTGCCGCCCTCGCCTACGGAGCCAATCCCAACCTGATGTACATGCAGGCAACAGCCATGACCGAGTCGGTGTATCTGGCCTGCTTCATCTGGGCCGTGGTGTACTTCGCTGAATTCGTCAGGAGTTTGCCGAAGGACGAAAGTCCCGGCGAGGAAGCCGCTGCCCACACCGCATTGATGCGTTGCGCGCTCTTTGTGGCCGCTGCCGAACTCACCCGTTATGACGGATGGTTTCTGGCTGGGGCGCTGGGGTCAGCCGTGGTCCTGATTACCATGCGGTGGTGGCAGAATCGCAACTTGCGGCGGAGCGCGCTCAAATTCTTGCTGGCCATAGCTCTCGCTCCCCTGTTGTGGCTGGCTTACAACGGAGCCGTCTATGGCAACGTTCTGGAATTCGCCAACGGACCATTCTCCGCCCAGGCGATTGAGCGACGGGTGGGCGCACCGAATCCCGCCCTGCACAGCGCCAGAGTCGCCGCCATCTATTTCCTCAAATCCGCGCAGCTCAATATGGCGGTCGATAACTGGGGCCGCTTCTGGCTGGCGGCGGCGGTCCTTGCTGCGGCCTTTGTCGTGTGGAAGCTGCGCCGCCGATCCCTATTGCTCTTGTTGCTCTGGATACCTCTCCCGTTCTACGCGTATTCGATCGCTTACGGCTCCGTGCCCGTCCATGTTCATACCTGGTGGCCCTTCGCCACTTTCAACCAGCGCTACGGACTGCAACTGCTGCCCGCCCTCGCCATCTCCGCCGGCGTCCTGGCATCTGCCGCATTTCTGGCGGGTGCGCGCTGGCGTCACGGGGGCAAACTCGTGGCCGTGGTATTGGCGCTCGTGGTGGTCAGTTATGCCTCTGTCTGGCAGGCCGGGCCGCAATGCCTGCAGGAAGCGCAGCGCAACTGGCAAATCCGGCACGGCCTGAATTCCTCGGTGCAGCAGATTCTCACTCACCTTCCCCCCAACTCGCGTTTCCTGATGGACCTCGGCGAACACGTCGGCGTCATGCAGCAGGCTGGCATTCCCCTTCGTCAGGTTGTAAACGGAGAAAATCATCACCCCTGGAAGCGTCCTACCGACCCCGAGGGCCTGTGGGAGCGGGCCCTGGCCGATCCGCCACGCTACGTGGATTTCGTCATCGCCTTCGAGGGCGACCCGGTCGATGAGCGCGCCAACAAATCCAATCTAAACCTGATCGCCGAAATTCACGCCACGGGGCAACCGCGCGCCCGCATCTACTCCACCCGCAGCCTCACGAATCCAACGCGTTAACCCCACTTCGTAATGCCACGGAAAGCCCCGTACCGCGGTGTTAAAATCCGCTCAACGAGCGCTCTTGACTGAGGCAGTCATCGCCGTGGCTAACACGATTCAGGTGGTTGCCATGCAATTGCCATGAATCCCATACATTCGATGATCGATTTTTTACGCCAGGGGCTGGGCGTCGTTCTGACATCGACGCTGGCGCGCCTGATATTGGCCGCCGTGCTCGGCGGAATCATCGGCTTGGAGAGGCAATTACGCCACCGCCCCGCTGGACTGCGCACTCACATTTTTATCTGCTTCGGGGCGGCCATGTTCACCGTCCTCTCCAAACAACTGGCCGGGGTCGAATCGGATAGCGCCAGAATCGCGGCCCAGATCATCCCCGGAATCGGTTTCATCGGCGCTGGTTCTATTCTGCACGCGCGAGCTTCGGTCACTGGCTTGACCACGGCAGCCACCCTCTTTGTGGTGGCGGGAATAGGAATGGCGGCCGGAGGAGGCCTCTATCTGACCGCCACCTTTGCCACCGGCCTCATTCTGATCGCGCTCGTTGTGCTCGGCCGCATTGAAGCCATGTTTTCCCTCAAGATGTTTCTCGCCACTTATCAGGTGACGGGACGCAACGTCGATGGCATGTTGCGCGAAGTGAATCGCATTCTGGATGCCGAGCAAGTGAGCATGCAGAGTATTCACATCGCCAATGCCGATCCTGATTTCCGCATGGTTTTTGCTGTAAATTGCGAGCACGAGCAGCAGCGAATTCTTTCCATACGTTTGCACGAATCGAGCGCCTTCGCCAGCGTGACCGCGCTGGGCGCAGTGGAACACGAATGAGTGCGCCGCTGGAGGGCACCATCCCTTTCATCAAAGCGTCGGCCTGCGGCAACGATTTTCTGATCGTCGAGGGCGGCATTTTTCCTCAGCATATTCCGCGGGATCTTTCGGAAAATGTTTCCCGGGATTTGAGCGAGATCAGCCGCAGCCTCTGCGACCGGCATAACGGAGTCGGCGCCGATGGAGTGGAGTGGCTGTTTCCCGCCCCGGACGCCGACGCCGCAGCTCGGCTGATCAACGCCGACGGGTCGGAAGCAGAGATCTCCGGCAACGGCACCCGCTGCGTGGCTGCGTCCATTTGTTCCCGCGAAGGCAAAGCCGAAGTGCGAGTGCGTACCCGCGCCGGGATAAAGACTTGTCGCCTCGTCTCGCAGCAGGGCAACAGTTTCGAGTTCGAAGCGGAGATGGGTGAACCCGCGCTGGGCGGGCAGGTGTCGATTGCCGGGGAGGGCTGGCGCGCAATCGGGAGCCATATCTCCATGGGTAATCCGCACTTCGTGATATTTGTCGATCACTTCCCGGAGGGCTGGCAGCGCGAAGCAGCCTTGATCGGCCGGAGCCCCCGGTTTCCCAATGGAACCAACATCGAGTACGTGCGGACGCGGGGCGCGGGGGAAATCGAGATTCGTCTCTTTGAGCGCGGGGTCGGCGAAACCCAATCTTCGGGCACTGGATCCTGCGCTGCGGCGGTTGCCGCCATCTGCGACGGACGCGTTGTTTCCCCGGTAACCGTCGTCGCCCCCGGCGGTCCGCAAACCGTGCGCTGGGAGGGGCAGGTCTATCTGCGCGGGCCGGCAACAATTCTCTGCCGCGGAGAATTCTTCGTTTAAGATTCAGGCGACAAGAAATTCACCACGATTCGACCATGATGCAACCATCGCTGAATTCGCGAAATAAGCCGCGCTCGCTGCGCCCCGGCGACAAAGTGGGAATCGTCGCGCCCGCCTCCAATGTGAAACGCGAAATGTTGGAAGCCGGCTGTGACTCCCTCCGTCGCGCCGGTTACGAACCCTTTTACTTCGAGTCAATCCTGGAGCGCGATCTGTATTTTGCCGGCTCGGCAAAACGCCGCGCCGGGGAACTGGAAGAAATGTTTGGGCGCGACGACATCCGGGCGATTGTCTCCGCCCGCGGAGGATACGGCTCCAACTACCTGCTCCCCTTGCTCGATCTTAGAAAAATTGCCGCTAATCCCAAGATTTTCGTGGGCTACAGCGATTTGACTACCCTGTTAACCAGCCTTACCGACGCGGCCAACCTGGTGACATTCCATGGCCCGATGGTGGCCAAGGATTTCGCGGATCCCGCGGGCGTGGATTTCGCGTCATGGCAAAACGCTCTCGGAGGAACCGAAGAATGGGAGGTCACGCAGGATTCCGGCGCTACGCCGCTGGTCACCGGCATAGCCGAGGGTTTGCTCTATGGCGGATGCCTCTCCATTCTGGTGGCCGCGCTCGGCACGCCCTACGACATCCGTACCGAGGGAACGATTTTCTTCGTGGAGGACATTGCCGCCAAGCCCTACCAGATCGATCGCATGCTGATGCAGTTGAAACTGGCGGGCAAACTCGACCATGTGCGGGCCATCATTTTCGGCGAGATGCTCGATTGCCGCCAGAGTCCAAGCCAGGAATATAGCTTGAAAGAAGTGGTGCTGCGGGTGGTGGGCGATCTTGGAATCCCCGTCGCTTGTGGCCTGCGCTCCGGCCACGTTTCGCGTGCCAACATCACCCTGCCCATTGGCGTTCACGTCCGGCTCGAAGTCGGCGCTGAGGTAAAGTTAACGATACTGGAGCCTGCCACGACAGTATGAACCAGTCGTATGACTAAACCCCGGCACACTCATATTCACCTGGTCGGTATCTGCGGCACGGCGATGGCTTCGCTCGCCGGCATGTTGCAGCAGCGCGGATTTCGCGTTACCGGCTCCGACGCTGCCGCCTATCCGCCGATGTCGACCTTTCTGGAAGAGCTGGGCATTCCCCTGGCACAGCCCTTTGCCGAGGCGAATCTGACCCCGCGACCCGACCTCGTGGTAATCGGCAACGCGCTTTCGCGCGGTAATGTGGAACTGGAGCGCGTACTGGATGAGCGCATCCCATTTTGCTCCATGCCGCAGATTCTGCACGACGAGTTTCTGCTCGGGAAAGAAGTTTTGGTGGTGGCCGGAACGCACGGCAAAACTACCACCACGTCTATGCTGGCGTGGATCTTCGAAACCGCGGGCCTTCGCCCCTCGTTCCTGATCGGTGGTATCGCGGAGAACTTCGGCCGCAGTTTCGGACTTGGCCATGGCCCGCACTTTATTCTGGAAGGCGACGAATACGACACGGCTTTCTTCGATAAGGGTCCAAAGTTCCTGCATTACTTTCCGGATTCCCTTATCCTGACCTCAGTTGAATTCGATCACGCCGATATCTACAAAGACCTGGACGCCGTGGAAACTGCCTTTAAGCGCCTTGTGAACCTGGTTCCGCGTCGCGGCAGTATTGTCGCGTTCGATGGCGGAGAGAGCATCGATCGCTGTCTCCTGAAGGCGTTCTGCCCGGTGGAGCATTACGGTTCGTCGGAGCGCGCGGACTGGAGAATTGAAAATCTAAAACTCGGAGAAGAACACACCTCCTGGTCGGTGTGGCGGAAGGGAAATGCCTGGGCGGAATTTCGATTTCCCCTGGGCGGCGAATACAACGTCTGGAACGCCACCGCGGCCGCGGCGCTCGCGGCGAATTACGGAATTTCTAAAGAAGTGATCGGCAGCGCGCTGGCCAGTTTTCGCAGCGTCAAGCGCCGCCTGGAAGTAAGAGCCAAGGTCGGCGGCATCACCATCATCGACGACTTCGCCCATCATCCCACTGCCATCGAGCAGACCATTCGCGCGCTGCGCGCGCGTTATCCGCAATCGCGTCTGTGGGTGGTGCTGGAGCCGCGTTCCAACACCATGCGCCGCAACGTGCTGCAAGACGATCTTGCGCGCAGCCTGGCAGCCGCCGATCAGGTGGTGGTGGCAGCCATCTTCAACTCGCAGGCCATTCCCGAAGCCGAGCGCCTGGATTTGAATCGCGTCATGGAGCAGGTCCGGCAGCGCGGCAAGCCCGCGCGGGTTCTTCCCGATGCCGACGCCATCGTCAACTCGATAGCGCCGGAACTTCGCGAATCGGACGTGGTCGCCATCCTCTCCAATGGCGGATTTGGCGGCATCTATGAGAAGCTTCCCCAACGCCTGCGCGAACTCAGGGACAAGCCATAAGTGTTTCGAACCGTTCTCATGCTCCTGCTGTGGGCCCTGACGCTGCCTTTTGCCGCGATCTTCGGATTCCCCTGGACCTACCTCACCAACGACATCGACTTTCTCTACAACACCTGCATGTGGGCGGCGCGGACGGGCGTGCGCATAGCGGGCGTGAAGACACGCGTCCTGGGCCTCGAGAAAATCGACCCATCGTGTACTTACATTTTCATGTCGAATCACATCTCCAACCTCGATCCGCCCATCACTTTGCCGCTAATTCCGCGGCGTACCTCAGTGATGGTGAAGAAGGAATTATTCAAAGTGCCGATTCTGGGCAGGATCATGCTGATCGGCTCGCTGGTGCCGGTGGACAGAACTAATCGCGATGCCGGCATCTCCGCCGTGCGTGACGCCGTCAGAGCCCTCGAACAGGGCCTGAATATGACCATTTACGTGGAAGGGAAGCGTTCCTTTGATGGCCGCCTACTACCCTTCAAAAAAGGTCCGTTTTACCTGGCCGAGGAGTGCAAGGTGCCAATTGTTCCCGTGACCATCTCAGGCACGGAAGCGGTGATGCCGAAATCGCGGTTTGCCATCCGGCCGGGCACGGTGACCGTGCAATTCCACCAGCCCATCGAACCCTCCGACTTCGGAACCCGCGACTGCCTGATGGCCAAAGTGCGTTCTGCCATCAACAGCGGCCTTCCGGCGGAGTTGCGCGAGTAAAGTCCGGCAGTCTGGCGGGTATCGTCGTACCTCACGTTGCTCCTGACGGCGAGTTCGAGAAGCAAGCGGTCCGATTTAGCCTGCGCTTCTGTCATATAGGCGATCCCCTGAGCGCACTTATATGCTGAAGTGGATCGGGACGCGGGGGAAACTCCGGACCGCATGAAGCGAGCCGACTTCAAGTGTGAACTCGGGCGGTTGCACGCTGCCAGCTTCGGTTGGGCGCTGTGGTGTTGCGATCATCGCAGAGATGAAGCCGAGGAAATCTTGCAGGCGGCATATTTGAAGGTCATGGAAGGATCGGCGAGGTTCGACGAACGTTCGAGCCTGCGGACCTGGTTCTTCGGTGTGATCCGGCATACCGCATGGGAATCGCGTCGGCGGCGATGGCTGCGCGAGGAGATATTGCTGCGCTGGTTTTCGCGGGCGCCTGCGGCCGCTTCAACGTCCGCGGCAAACCCGGAAACGGTGGCCAGCCGATCGGAGACCAGCCGCGTTTTGCTTCAGGCTCTCGCCCTTTTGCCCGCGCGGCAGCGGGACGTGTTGCACCTTGTGTTTTATCAGGACCTCACGGTGGAGGAAGCCTCACGGGTTCTGAAGGTCTCGCTCGGAACTGCCCGCACTCATTTCGAGCGGGGTAAGGCTCGTCTCCGTCAGATCCTCGCCGTCGAAAAGGACATGTTAAGAGGCAAAGACCGTGATTAATAACGCCGATAGCGACGATATGGAAAACCGCGACCTGCGCTCCCGTTTCGCGAAATTGCGCGCCGAGGATGGCTCCGAAACTCCGCCGTTCGCGCTGCCCGCTGCGAGGAACGAGGAATATCGAAGGCGACCGTTCGCGGGCCGGTTGGTTGCGGCGACCGCCTGCACGCTGCTGATAGCTGTCGCTGTGCTCTGGGTGAGTATTTCCCGGCGGGAATCGGTTCGACCCGGACAACCGGTCGCGTCGCTCACGGGATGGAGGGCGCCAACGGACTTTCTCTTGCAAACGCCGGGCCGGGAATTCCTGCGAACCATACCCGCAATCGGAACCTCAGGCAGCTATTCGAAGACTGCGACGCTCACACAAAAACGTACGGGTAGAAAACAAATTGTGCATTAGGGAGGTGCTCTTGAAATCTTATTTGGTGTTACTGGTTTTGCTGGTTCTGAGCTTTCCGTGCCTGGGGCAGGGGACGCAACCGGCCGACGATCCGATCGCACAAAGCCTCTTCCCGCCCGAGTTGGTCATGAAATACCGCCAGGACCTCAATCTCGACGAAGGTCAGTCCAAGGCGATGAAGGAAGTAATTCAGAAGGCGCAGGCCAAGTTTGTTGACCTGCAATGGGATATGCAGGCTGAAACCGAAAAGCTGGTTCAGTTGCTAAGGGCCCGTCCTGTTGATGAAAGCGCCGTTCAGGCCCAGTTGGACTTGGTGCTGAATCGCGAACGGGAGATTAAGAAGGCCCAGATCTCTTTGCTGGTACGCATCAAGAACCTGCTCACAGAAGCACAACAGAACAAACTGATGGAATTGCGGCGTCAGTCGCAATAAACCTTTATCGACCGGATTTCGGGCACGGGTTTGATCGGGTCTCCTTGACTTAGACCTCCCCCCTGAGGTGGTCTTTTAGAATCAAAGACTTAGGCCGAATCGATTTATGGTCTTTGATTCTAAAGGAGTTACGAGTAAAGTACTCTGGAATGTGTGAGTTAGCAGCCTATATTCAAGAGGTGCCGGGTTGAAGGTTCGCTCAGATCGACTTCACCGGAATTGTTAATACGTCTTCCACCAGCCCCACTTCTTTCTGCACGAAGGGCTCGGCATAGGTGACGCCGCCCAGCATGCCGTAAAAGCGAGCCATGGATTCGACGCGCGCACGGATTTCCCTTTGGGCGGGGAAAATTCCACTGCCCGCCTCCTGATCGCTGAATTGCGACTGATAGGCCATCAGCGCGGCAAAGCGGGTTTCGAATTGCTCCGTGATATCCACCACAAACGTAGGCCGAACGTCGCGATATAAACTGGCATAAATAATTTTGAAAGGACGATGAGGGGAAGTGGATTCTCCAGGTTCTGCCGCAGTCTCGGCGTCTGCTGTAATGGCAAGTTTGGCCAGTCCCGACAGAAACGCCGCTTCGTAGCCCAGAATCGAGGCCGTGTAATGATCGGGATGGCGGCCCTCCCAATAGGGAAGGATCAGCACCCGCGGTCGCTGCTGGCGGAGGATGCGAACGACTTTCAGTCGATTTTCCCAGGAGTTCTCGACCCGGCCGTCTGGAATATCCAGAGCTTCACGCCAGGAAACCTGCAGGATGCGCGCCGCCTCCGCCGCCTCGCGGGCGCGGTCTTCGCGGGTGCCCCGCGTGCCCGTTTCGCCCTGGGTGAGGTCGAGGATGCCGGTGCGGTGTCCCCGTTGTGCCATTTTGAGCAGAGTTCCGGCGCAAGTCTGTTCCACATCGTCGCGGTGGGCCGCCAGGGCGAGAACGTCTAGTGACATTTTGTAATTTGAAAACGCCGCCACTGGCGTTTTTTTGATTGCCAAATTACCCGATTACGAAATCGCAAAATTGGTGTTTACGCGGCTGGTCTGGTGGTTCGCCGATTCGCCAGCACAAAGGCCAGGCCGAACATAAAGAAGGCAAACAAGATCAGCGTCAAAATCGACGCGGTCAACGAAAACCCGCTCGGGACCTCGGGATACATCAAAGTGCGCAGGGCTTCCACGCCGTAAGTCAACGGGTTGGCATACATGAGGACGCGCATCCATCCCGAGGCGCCGGAGAGAGGGAACAGCGCTCCCGACAGCAGCCATAGCGGAATCAGAAATAAATTGATGATGGCATGAAAAGCCTGCGTCGAATCGAGCGGCCAGGCAATGGCGAAGCCGAGGGCGGTCAAGGCGAACGACACGAGGAATACGGTCAGGACGATGAGCCCCAGTGAAGCCAGGGTGAAGTGCACGCCGACGAGCGGGGCGAAGACCAGAAAAATCAGTCCCTGAGCGGCAGCGAGCGTGGTGCCACCCATAACCTTCCCGAGAACGATGGCGGCGCGCGGCACCGGCGCGACCAGCACGGAGAGCAGGAAGCCCTCGTTGCGATCTTCGATGACCGACATCATGGTGAAGATCGAAGTAAAGAGGACGATCATGACCAGCGTTCCCGGATAAAAGTAATTGAGATAGTGCTGCTGACCGGCGGCTTGTCCGGAACGAAAGGATGTGCCAAACCCCGATCCGATGACCACCCAGAACAGCAATGGAGAAGCGATGACGCCCACGACCCGCGCGCGCTGCCGGTAGAAACGGACGATTTCCCGCCACCAGAGCGTAAAGGCCGGCAGCAGAATACCGGTTGACAGCTGGACCGTCGCGGTTGCGGGGAAGGTCGCGGTTTGGGTCGCCATTGGTTTTAGTTTAGCAGCGTTGCCAGTTCAATTCCCTGTGGGTTCCGCGACTATCGCGAGCGTTTCTTGCGACCTGGTTTCTTCGGGACTTCGATCGCGGCGTCCTCGCTCCAGAAGCGGTGCCCGGTGCGATGAATGAAGACATCCTCGAGGGTCGGTTTGCTCACACTTAGCGACGTGATCTCTCCGGGAAATGCCTCCACGACTTCCGGCACGAAATGGTGGCCGTTTTCAATCTCGAGGCGCACCTTTTTGTCCATGACCGTGGCATCGATTTGAAACCGGGCGCGAATTTTGTCCGCCAGGGCTTGCGGATCGCGCGCTTCCAGCAGAATCACGTCACCGCCAATCTCTCGCGTCAGCGCCTCCGGCGTTCCCATCGCCACCAGATTGCCCTCGTTCAGGATGGCCAACCGGTCGCAATATCGCGCCTCCTCCATCAGATGTGTGGTGACGATTATGGAGACGCGCTCCTCATCGCGGAGGATCTGCAGATATTGCCAAAGATCGCGCCGCGCGCCAGGGTCGAGACCCGTGGTGGGTTCATCGAGCAGCAGAACTTCAGGATGATGGAGCAGGCCTTTGGCAAGTTCGACGCGCCGCTGCATGCCTCCGGAAAAAGTTTCCACGCGATCGGTCTGGCGGTCGAGTAATCCGACGCGCGCCAGAATTTCCGCGATGCGCTTCTTCAGTTCAGCGCCGCGCAAACCGTACAGGTGCCCCTGGTGCCAGAGATTTTCGTAGGCCGTGAGTTTGGTATCCACGCTTTGCGCCTGAAAGACAACGCCGATATGGCGGCGCAGCGCTCCAGGTTGGCGGACGGCGTCGAAGCCCGCGATCATGGCGGTGCCGGATGTCGGGACCATGAGCGTGGAAAGAATCCGGAACAGGGTCGTCTTACCGCTGCCGTTGGGGCCCAGCAATCCGAAGAGTTCAGCCGGGCGCACTTCGAAGGAGACACCGTGCAGCGCGGTGCGATCCTGATAGCGATGAACCACGTCGCGAATCGAAATTATGCTGGGCGCCGAACACTGGGAGGAAGTGACGGCGGAAGCGGGGTCCAGGGCGATGGAATCGGAAGGCACATCTCGATTTTACCCCGAACCTCGGAGTTGAAGAGTGCGCTACGCGGCGACGGGATTACGGTCGCTGCCCGCGATCCGTTCTTCGAAGGCAACGGGAACGTGACGCCACACCTCGATTGCAAGTACGACGGTGGTGGCGAGCAGCAGTGCTCCGACGGCCACATGAATGACGGTGGAAGCGACCATGGGCGTTTCCGGCTGGGCCGCGTCGCGTCCCCACATCACGCGCGTGATTAAGGCGACAAAACCCAGGCACAGTTGCGCGACCATCAGTCCCAGCATGGCGATCGCGGGACGGCGAACGGCGTCCACTTCCGGATAGGCGGTGAGAGCACGAACCGCAGTCCAGGAAATGACGATTGCCACCACTCCGGCATTGACCACGTGCGGCCACCAACTCAAGCCGTGATGCCGGAACATGGCGCCGAGGATCAGTTGCACGTAGAGGACAAAAATCGAGAGCACAGCCAGAGTGAAAAGAGCGGGGTGCCGCTGGTCCAGTTGCGTCCGCGGCTGTTCTTCAATCCAGCGCCGGCCGGTAAACAGAGCGATGGAGACGGCAATGCAGAAGAAAGTCTGGGCCACGGCGGCGTGAGCCGATGACACCCAGGGCGGTTGCATCAGAATCACCGTCAGCCCCCCGAGAATGGCTTGTGTGATGACCGTGCCGAGGGCCGCCAGAGCCAGCCACTTCATCCAGCGCCGGCGCTCCGCCAACAGAGTCCACGCGGCGATGGAAATTGTCAAAAGCACGATGGAACCGGCAATGGCGCGATGGCTCCATTCAAATTGGACTCCGCCATGCAATTCCGGAACGCTGAACGATCCGAAAGAAGTCGGCCAGTCAGGAATGGAAAGACCGGCATCGTTGCTCGTAACCAGAGCCCCGGCAATAATGAGAACAAAGGTAGCGCAGGCGGTGAAAATGGCGAAGCGATGAAGTCCGCGGTTGTAAGGTATTTCGATGCCTTTCAGAATAGCCTCCGGAAAAGCGGCCGGGGAGCGGGTCCCATCGGTTCGCTGCAAACAGGCTAGTGTAGTCCTAGCAGGAACGGGTTCACAACCCTGATGCCGTCGATTTCGCGACCATCCTGAAAATCCTCGGAGAGTAAAACGCGGCAACCGGCTTGTTTCGCCGAGCGGAGGATTAAGCCATCCCAAAAAGAAAAACCGTGCAGGCGATGCAGATCGATCGCGGCTAATACGTCTTCGACCCTGGGGGTGAAGACGTCGAATTCCGAAAGAATTTCGACCTTCCGGCGCGCGAGACGCGCGAGAGACGAATCGACATTCAGTTTTCGCGTGACGGTCGCGAAATACTCTTGCAGCACCTGGAGGGAGACAACCCCCGTCCGCGCTTGCCGGTGCCGCTCGATGAGCTCGATTGCAACGTTTTGTTTTGCGCTCGCCCGTTTGTCATCCGCGTAAACGAGAATATTCGTGTCGAAGAAGCTACCTGCGCTCATGAATCTCGTCGCGATTGAAGCGCCAACCCTTGGAATCGCCTGTTCCTGAAAGGCGCCTGAATTCCTCGATCCAGCGCTCGGCATCATCATTGCCAGCAAGCGTTTGCAGGTAATCGCGGATCAACTGATTTAGGCTCTTACCGAGGGCTTCGGCACGCTTTCTGGCGCGCTCCACGGTCTGCTCGTCGACCGAGAGAGTGATATTCATCCTCACAGTATATGTGCGCACATGTTATGGGTCCATCTGAAACTAGGGCTACCCGGCCGCGTCGGCGGCGGTTTTCTGCGCTTCCATCGCCTGAATGATGGCGTCGGCAAACTCCGAAGTGCCGGCATTTCCGCCTATATCTCTGGTCAACTTGGTGCGGTCGCGATACACCTCGTCGATGGCGTTGCGAATTTTGGTTGACGCGTCGTGCTCTCCAAGGTGGCGCAGCATGAGCAGGGCAGACCGCAAGACGGCCGTGGGATTCGCAATATTCTTACCCGCGATATCGGGCGCCGAACCGTGAACCGCTTCGAAGATGGCGCACTCGTGGCCGAAATTCGCGCCGGGAACCAGACCGAGGCCGCCGACCAAACCCGCGCAGAGATCGGAAACAATATCGCCGTAAAGATTTTCCATCAGCAGAATGTCGTACTGATAAGGGTTCATCACCAACTGCATGCAGGTGTTGTCGACGATGTGCTCACCGTAAGTGATCTCGGGATACTCCTTGGAGACATTGCGCGAGCAGCGTAGAAACAATCCATCGGACATCTTCATGATGTTGGCTTTGTGGATGGAATGAATTTTCTTGCGCTGGTTTTTCCGGGCGTAGGCAAAAGCAAAATGCGAAACGCGGGTGGAAGCCTTTTCCGTGATGACCTTGATGCTTTCGACCACTCCCGGAACGACTTCGTGCTCAATGCCGGAGTAAAGTCCCTCGGTATTTTCGCGGACCACGATCAGATCCACTCCGGGATAGCGGGTGTGAATATGGGGCAGGTTGCGGATCGGCCGGAAATTCGCAAAAAGTTCAAAGCGCTTGCGAAGTTCGACGTTGATACTGGCAAACCCGCCGCCAATCGGGGTGGTCACCGGTCCCTTAAGCCCGACGCGCGTGCGCTCGATCGAGTCGTTGAGTTCCTTGGGAATGTACTCGTGATACTTCTCAAAAGCCTCGGCGCCGGCGGCGAAGCTTTCCCATTCGAATTTCACGCCGGTGGCTTCGAGAATGCGAACCGTGGCCTGGATGACTTCAGGGCCGATGCCGTCGCCGGGTATGAGGGTTACTTTATGAGTGGTCATTGGTTGAGAGGCCATGGCAAGGTTGGATGACTGAGATCTGGAACCATTAAATCATGGAATCATCAGGAACCAGTTTCCGCTCACCTGCTATTCCCAGTTTGGCACGGAGATAAAATTCACCGCATTGGTGGCTTATGCTGAACCGGGCAACCTCATGGCTACCGGTTTTACTTGAGTCTCTTCGCTTCGGGCGCGTCTTTTGCCTTGAGCAAATCTTTCAGTTCGGCCATGAATTCCTGCACGTCTTTGAAGTCGAGATAGACGGAGGCGAATCTTACATAGGCAACTTTGTCATAGCGCCGCAGGCGGCTCATGATGAGTTCGCCAATTTCGCTGGTTTTGCGCTCGCGCTCGGCGGATTCAATCACAAAGGTCTCGGCTTCGTTGACAATCTGCTCCAGTTTGCTGATGGGGACGGGACGTTTCTCGCAGGCGCGCATCAGTCCGTTGAGTACTTTCTGGCGGTCAAAGCGCTCGCGGCGGCCGTCTTTTTTCACCACCATGTAGGGGATTTCGTCGATGCGCTCGTAGGTGGTGAAGCGCTTTTCGCACTTCAGGCATTCGCGCCGGCGGCGGATGGAATCCGCCTCTTTGCTCTCCCGCGAATCCACGACTTTGTCATTCTCAAACCCGCAGAAGGGGCATTTCATGGCAAATGTGCAGCGTCATTATAACCGGAATTTAAGCCGACTCGATGGGAAGGCGGCGTTGGCGCTGGCAAGCCCGGCGCAGGACTCAACCGGTTGGCACTTCTTCCGCCTGCGCGCTCTCCGCGGAAAGTTTTCGCAGCGAAAGACGTTCGCGGTGAGAGAGCAGTAATCCCACCGGAACCACGGAGACGAAGGTCACCAGCCAAAGCATGATTCCACAACTGACCGCCAGTTCTTTCGGCACCACGTCAAAGACATGGTCAAGGGCGCTGATGGTCGCCAGTTGCGATCCGCCGCCGACGCCGGGCAATTGCACGAGCGATCCAATCATGCTGGCGCCCATTAGAAGAAGGACCTTGGTGGCGCTCATGGCGGCCATCGGCGCTCCGTAAGCGCGAGTCACTTCCCTATAGGACAAGGCAATCACCCACCACATGGCAACCGATAGCGTCGCCAGTTGCAGGAAAGCCAGCAGCCCGTGGATGGTGGTCAGGCCCACTGTGAACTCTCGGATTTTTTGCGCGATGCGATGACCCAGGTTTTCCGCGAGATGAGAAAAGCGGGTTTCGATCCAGCGCGCGATGTCGTTTCCCCGGTAGGACGTCAGCACCGCGGCGGTCAGCAAAACCAAGACCAGCCCGATCAAAGCGCCGCCCGTGAAATGAATCCAGTGGCGGACCTCGTGGGGCGCGGCTCGGGTGAAATCGCGCAGTTTCGAAGGAAGAAATATGGCGGCCACCATGAGGATGGTGAATCCCCCGACGTCAAAAATTCGCTCCACCGCCCAGACTGCGACTTGCGACGCGAACGGCAGACGCTCGCGGCGGGCGATCAGATACGGACGGATTAATTCGCCCGGCCGCCCGAGCAAGGCGAGACCAGTGAATCCGATCAAGGTCGCGGGAAGCAGGCCAAGGATGGATGCCTGCTTGCGCACCGGCCGCAGGAAAACCTTCCAGCGAATGGCCCGCAGCAGGTAAGCGAGGTAGATGTAGGCGATGCCTTGAACGATGTGCCGCCATTCCAGGCGGTACTGCAAAAGCCGCGCCCAGTCGAAATTGCGCCAGGTGCGGAATTGCAGATACACCAGCACCCCGAGGATGACGAGCACGACCCCAAACGCAACGTATTTTTTATTGTTCATGTGGCGCGAAAAGGTGGAGAAATGCGGTTTGTGGCGAGACAGCCCTCGCAATGAAGGTAAATCAGAGCAGAGACAGGGTCAACGCGACGACGGCGAATTGCGTCCCGCCGATGCGGGCAATTTGGCTGCGAGAACCGTCGAGGACTTGGCGGTGGCCGGTGACGAGCGCCTAGTTTTGGCCGCCGCTTTTTCGGCTGCCAGCTTCTGTTTCGCGGCTTTTTCCTGGGCGATCTTCTTGCCGTTGTACTCGTGCACGATGCGCGCCACGTAGGCGCGAGTTTCGCGGAACGGCGGCACTCCGTGATACTGTTCCACGCGTTGCGGGCCCGCGTTGTAGGCCGCCAGCGCCTTCACGACATCGAAATTGTAGCGCTCCAGAAGTTCGCGCAAATAACGGCTGCCGCCATCCACATTGTCCTGTGGATCCAGAGCATCGTTGACGCCCAGTTGGCTGGCGGTTTGGGGCATCAACTGCATCAGCCCGCGAGCGCCCTTGGGAGAAATGGCGCGCGGGTTGAATCCGCTCTCCGCGTGGATGACGCTGTTTACCAGGTCGGGATCAAGATGATAAGTGGCACTGGCCGCATCCACCAACTGATTCAGAGGCATCGCGGGTCCCGATCTTGCAACGCGTGCCGGAGCATTGCCCGTCGCCAGCAGGGCAGCCCCGGCATCGCCGCCCAGGGCGGGAGGTGACGTCAGATCCTTCTCGTAGCTTGCAATATCGGCCGTGGGCAGGTCGGTGAAATTGGAATCGTCGGCGGAGAAAAACAGACGCGTCGTGGTTCCCATCGTCTGATGGCGCTCGTGGCGGATGCTGAAGCCGTTGCTCAGGACAGCCAAATCGGCGGCGTCCGCAGGCTGGGCGCAAATCGCTAAAGTCGCTCCACCGAATACGGTGACGACCTTGAAAGCGAGCCTTGATCCCTTGATCATCTTCACCATTATCGTCCCATTATGGCTTGAACCTGCACGGCTGACTATAGCCTGTCTGTGTGGTTACCATCAAGAGCAATGGGCTATTCGCACGTGTTTGTTACCGGTTCTGGGGGGAAGCCTCAGATGATTCGACTTCGGATGCCAGCTTCATTCCGTACAGAACCTGCTCCACGGCAGCGGACACTCCGCTTTCCGCGTTGGAGCGCGTAAGGCTCCAGCCCCGCCCGCGCAATTCTTCCGAGGCATTTGCCATGATAAAAGGATGGCCGGCGAAGGCCAGCATTTCGATGTCGTTATAGTTGTCGCCGATGGCCATAATCTGGTCCGGAATCAAGCGCCGGTAGCTCGCCCAGCGGGCCAGCGCGCGCCCTTTTGTACACCCCGCGTTGAGCACATCGACAATCGAAAGATCGCGGCCGGGATACTCGGTGCGCAAAACCGTGACCGGAAGTCCGCAGTTTGCAAGCCGTTGCAAGGCGCGCTGCATGTCCGCTACCGGACCGCAGAACATGGCCTGCACCGGGTCGGTGGTGAGCGCGTCTTCGAGGGGGACGGTGAACTGGATGTACCTTAAGTTTTTTTCCAGCCAGCGCTGAATGCTGCCTTCCAGTTCGTCCAGTCGCTCGGTCACGATGGTGCCCGGACCGTCGCTGTCGAAGGTGAGCACGGTTTGTCCGCGAAATTCTTTCATGACGTGGACGAGTTCGCGACAGATGGGCTGGGGAAGCAGATCGCGATGAAAAGTTTCTCCCGCCAGGGAGCGCGTGATCGCGCCGTTGGAACTGATCAGCCAGAGATCGAATCCCAGTTGCTGGGCGATGGGCAGGGCAAAAGTGTGGCGGCGGCCGGTGACCAGAATGACTTCGATGCTCTCGGAATGCGCCCGCCGGAGCGTGTCCAGGTCGGTCTGCGAAATTTGGAAATCAGGATTGAGCAGCGTGCCGTCGATATCGATGGCAATCAGGCGAAGAGAGTGAGGGGACACATTCCATGGTAGCATCGCCCCCGACCTCGAGAGGAAAGCTGAATGACTCTGGCTGGTTTGGGAACGCGGTTTCTGCGGGAATGCGTCCCGCCGCTGAAGAAATTTTGCCACCCGGCCTGCGCCGGATGTGGTTGACCCCAAAATGCCACTACAAATACGTTACGAAAGTATTAATACCGCGAAAATTTCTTCGTGAAATTCTTTTATAGCTCCCATCGGAATTTGGAGTTAGACACAGGGAATCTATCTCGATAGCTTAGCTTATGGAAACCTTAATTGCTGTAGAAGACTCGCCTGTCGAACTATTACATGAGATTGGTGGTCGTCTCGCGACGGCCGATGGATTCAACGAAGTGCTCGACCGAGTGGTCGAGTTTGCCTCGGCGCTGGTCAAATGCGATTCCTGCCTTATTTATGTGCTGGAGGGCGAAGATCTCGTCCTCCGAGCTTCCAAGAACGCGCATCCGGATGTGGTGGGGCGGTTGAAACTCCGCGTGGGGCAAGGCATCACGGGGTGGGTCGCGGAGCATCATGAACCCGTGGCGGTGTCGGAGAGGGCGGCGCAGGATCACCGCTTTCAGTTCTTCCACGAATTGCCTGAAGACAGCTACGAAGCGTTTCTCTGTGTGCCGCTACTGTGCCGCGGGCGGGTCATGGGAACCATCAACCTGCAGCACCGCCTGCCGCACACTTATAAGCGCAAGGAAATCCGCCTGATATCGGCCATTGGTTTTCTGGTGGGCGCGGAGATTGAGTTAGCCCGCATGGAGGAGGTCAACTCCAACCTCACCGACCAGTTGCAGACCCGAAAGGTGGTGGAGCGCGCCAAGGGAATCCTGCAGCGCGAACTGGGCTTGAGCGAAGAGCAGGCCTATCTCGCATTGCAGAAACAGAGTCGGCAGAAGCGCAAGGCGATGCGGGAAATCGCGGAAGCGATCATCCTGAGTGAAGAGGTGCGAGAGAACACGCGCTCGCCCAAGGTGTCATAAACGCAAACGTCCACGGCGATTGATACTCGCCAATCCGCAATCCCCATTCCAACGAAAAACCGGGAACTGATCTAATGATCCGATGATGGAAACATCAAGAGATCAGAAGATCAGTTCCCGGCGTCAGTTGCGTTCGGGATGTGGGCCCGCCCGCCGCTGAAGTTCGACCTACTCCATTTCCATCTGCTACATCTCGATTTATTTCAAGGCCGTTTCCACAGGCTTCGGCGCGACCTCCACGGGCACCGGGAAGCGGAAGCTCATGCCCAATTCCGGCAAGTCCATGGCGCTGACATAACTATTTCCGTCACGCGAAACCAGAACCAGCCGACTGCCCAGGTCGGGCTGTAGAGTCTCCACGTCCCGTACCAGAAGCATGGCGTTGTTGTGGGGCCGGTCCAGGCCCCTTACCTGAAGGAACTCGGCCGAGCCCACGCTCCGCGCCGAGAAGCTGTATTCTCCCGGTAGGAGCACGGCCTGCTGCCAGTGGACTTCGTGATCTAACTTGAACGTGCCGTGTGCGTCTTCCGCCGCTGCCGGTGTGGGCTGGACGGCGAAGATACTCAGGCTCAAAACAGCTGCATAAGCGAAGGTGCGTAGCGATCTCATGTGCGATCTCCTTAGTCTTTGTCTAAAAGGCACACGGCCAACTGCATCCCAGCGGGCGCGACCTTAGATGGATTGGGAGAACAACGAGGTCAGCAGATTTGCAACACAGCGTACAAGGCTGAACGCAAACAGCGGGTCCGGGAAATCCGCCGCTTAGCAGACTCCGAACTAGCCATACTATGAAGCAAGCGCGCCGGCCGCGTCCAACGAAAAAAATCGATCCGGCGAATCGCCGCCGCCGCGCCGCCTAATGCGCCTTACCAGCCGTTAAAGTCATTTTCCACGGGATTCAGGCGGCGGCGTTTGCCAAAACCTCTCCGCATACGAGAACATGCTTAACTTGCATTCATCCCCAGGGTTCCTACGAAGGAAGCGGCGCAAGCTATGGCGAAGGTGAAAAAATCGGTTGCATCGACGGTAGCGGCAGCAGGAAGATCCAAGGGTTCGTCAGCCAGTAGATTACCCGGCACAACGATAGCCGGGCCCAAGACACTGAGAGTGGCGAGGGTTGAAGTCAGCTCGCGCGCGGCAGACAGCGGCCGAAAAGACGCTGGCGAAAACTCCCGCGACGGCGCGATTGCGCCTGCCAGGGGCAAGCTCGGCGTAATGATTCCCGGCATGGGCGCAGTGGCCACGACATTCGTCGCAGGCGTGGAAGCGGTGCGCAAGGGGATTGCTCATCCCATCGGCTCGCTTACGCAGATGGGCACCATCCGCCTCGGCAAACGCACCGATGGACGTTCGCCCAAAATCAAGGAATTCGTTCCCCTCGCCGCGCTGAACGATTTGGTCTTCACGGGCTGGGATATTTTCGAAGACAACATGTACGCCGCCGCTCGCAACGCCGGCGTGCTGGAACGCGATCTGCTGGATAAAGTAAAGCCGCGTCTCAGCGCCATCACGCCCATGAAGGCGGTTTTCGACCACAATTACGTTAAGAAGATCGACGGACCAAACGTGAAGAAGGGCAAGAACAAGCTGGATCTGGCGGAACAGTTGCGCCAGGACATCCGCGACTTCAGGAAGTCGAGCCGAGCCAGTCGCCTGATCACCATCTGGTGCGCATCCACGGAAACGTTTATCAAGCCCACCGCAATTCACCAAAGCGTGAAGGCGCTGGAGAAAGCGATGCTGAATAACGATAAAAACATCGCGCCCTCCATGATCTACGCCTATGCTTCGCTGATGGAGGGCGTGCCCTTCGCCAACGGCGCGCCCAATCTTACCGTCGATATCCCCGCCATGCTGGAGCTTTCCCGGGAGCGCGAAGTTCCCATCTGCGGCAAGGATTTCAAGACCGGCCAGACTCTCATAAAGACCGTGCTCGCCCCGGCTTTCAAAGCCCGGTTGCTCGGCCTCAGCGGATGGTACTCGACCAACATCCTCGGCAACCGCGACGGTGAAGTCCTCGACGATCCCGGCTCGTTCAAGACCAAGGAAGAATCCAAGCTGGGAGCTCTCGAGCACATCCTGCAGCCGGCTTTGTATCCCGAACTCTATGGCAACATGTACCACAAAGTCCGCATCAACTATTACCCGCCGCGGGGCGACAACAAAGAAGGCTGGGACAACATCGACATCTTCGGATGGCTTGGCTATCCCATGCAGATCAAAGTTGACTTCCTCTGCCGCGACTCCATTCTGGCCGCGCCGATCGTGCTCGATCTCGTACTCTTTCTCGATCTGGCACAGCGCACGCCGCAGTTGCGCCGCCTGGGAATCCAGGAATGGCTCAGCTTCTATTTCAAATCGCCAATGACCGCCCCCGGACTGTATCCGGAGCACGATCTATTTATTCAGCTGATGAAGTTGAAGAACACGCTGCGGCATTTGAAAGGCGAAGAGCTGATAACGCATCTGGGGCTGGAATACTACGACTGAGGGAGAGTGCTCTGACGAGGCGCAGGGCCGACTCGGGTGAAATTCACCAAACCGTCCTGACCAGCGGACTTCTTCTGATTCGCTCGTCTCGTGTTACCAGGGTCAGTCCCTCCGCCACCGCCGTCGCCCCGATCAGCCGATCCACGGGATCAGGCGGATAACCATCGGGAAATTGCGTGGCCAGTGCCGCAATCTCGGGAGTGATCGGGATCACGGTTGTATCTTCCAGCAGCGTCCGAACCGAGGACTCCACGGATCCATAAACCTGCACCCTGCCACGAGACACCAGTAGGGCCAACTCCCAGACCGTGATCGCGGAAACCGCCAGCCCACCGCCGCGTCGCGCCCGGCGAATTGCCGAAGCAGCTTCACGAGAAAGTCGTTTGGGATCACCTGCGGCCCACGCAACCACGTGCGTATCCAGCAAAATCACCTCAGCGCTTCCCAGTCTTCAAGCGGTACCACGGGAGATACTATGTCACCGACAATTCGCATCTTTCCGTTTAGCCTGCCGATCCAATTGTCCTTCTTCGCATTTTCCACCGGCACCAGCTTTGCCACCGGCTTGCCGCGCTTGGTAATGACGATCGGATGCCGGGTTGAGCGGACGTCTTCCATTAACGCCAGGCACCTCGCCTTGAATTCTCCAGCCGCAATAGACTTCATGGAACAAATTCTAACATACATGGTCAGGCGCAGATGACCATAGCACTTTCCTCACGATCTATTCATCCATCTCATACGCCTTGTGCAGCCAGCGCTTCACCTCATCGTCAATATCCGCTTTTGACTTGATCTCGATGCGTCGAGTAATGCGGTCCTTCTTCTCGTATCCGCCGGTATCGATCAGCCGCTTTGGCGTTTTCATGTTACCCAGCGCAAATCCGAGATCGATACGGGTATTCGTCGCGGGTTTAATCTGCGCGAAGACACGCTTGCGATAGAACGGAACCATCGTTTTACAAGGGCAGGCCTTCACATCTTTACCCAGAGAAAACCCGAGCTTCAGCAACTGCTCATAGAGAGGACGCAACTGAGCGCGCGGGCCGGAATACTGCGCTTCCACCCATTCTGCGGCGGTCTTCAGGTAGGCTTCCGGCGAGTCTTCTTCGGTGTTCTTGCCGGCCAGTCGTCCCGCGATCCACGACGCCGCGATGGTGCCGAAATTATGTTCCTTCTTTAGCCAGTCGCGACGCTCGTTTTCGGCCGCCGGGCCGGACTTTTTAATGAGCGCGATCCATTCTTCGAGCGAGCGGCCGGTTTTCTGTGGTAACTCGGCAACCCACTTCTGCGTCTGGGCCACGCCGGGATGCACCGAATACGGGTTCTCAATTTTTGTCGGGGAAGCCATGATCTTCTCCTCAAGAAACTGCCGATAAGCAGGACATGATACACATCCTCGCTGCCGCCTCGCGATAGAATCCTTCCATGGCCGCAGGGAAGAAACAGCTGAAGCGAACGAAGCCGAAGCAATCGAAGGCAAAACCCCGCTCCGGATCGGGCCACAGCACCCGTCCCCTCAAATTGCCGAAGAATTATTGCTTCGTCTGCGGCAGGAACAATCCCGATGGCATGCGCTTGAAATTCACGCTGGATGAAGAGCGCAACTGCTTCATCTGCCGCTTCCGTCTGGGCAAACGCTACACTGGTCCTCCCGGGCATACCCATGGCGGCATCATTGCCAGCATCCTCGACGATGCCATGGGCAAGGTCAACAAGCTGCAAAATGTGATCGCCCTGACCAGAGAAATGACGGTCGAATATCTCAAGCCCGTCCCCCTTCACCAAGCGTTGCGCGTCGAAGGACGAGGCGTCAGCATTGAAGGCCGCCGCCACATCAACCAGGCTGAGATACTCAATGAGAACAATGAAGTCCTGGCCCGCAGCCGGGGAATCTTCATCGCCATCGACGCGGAACGGATGTTCGGTAAATTCGTTAATCGCTAATCGTTAATCGTTAATCGTTGAGACCGCTCCTGAACCGCGCACTTGGGGTACCGCGAATCGCCCTCAGCCTGTAAAATGGAGGCAGAAAGCGAGCCAACCCATGTCGCAAAACAACGGACACAATACCAGCCTTCGCCTGAAAACCGGCCTGGCCGAAATGCTCAAGGGCGGCGTCATCATGGATGTCACCAACGCCGAGCAAGCCGAGATCGCCCAGCGCGCGGGCGCGGTCGCGGTGATGGCGCTGGAGCGCGTCCCGGCCCAAATTCGCGCCGAAGGCGGCGTAGCCCGCATGGCCAGCCCCAGAAAGATTCGCGAGATCATGGCCGTGGTTGACATTCCCGTCATGGCCAAGTGTCGCATCGGCCACTTCGCCGAGGCGCAGATACTGCAAGAACTGGGCGTCGACTATATCGACGAGTCGGAAGTTCTCACTCCCGCCGACGAGGCCCACCATGTCGACAAGCATGCTTTCAAAATCCCCTTCGTGTGCGGCGCCCGCAACTTAGGAGAAGCGCTAAGACGCATCGCGGAAGGCGCCGCCATGATCCGCACCAAAGGTGAAGCCGGCACCGGAGACGTAGTCCACGCCGTCAAACACATCCGCCAAATCGTGCAGGAGATGAAAATCCTGACTGTGCTGGGCGAAGAAGAGCTCTACGCCAAAGCCAAAGAGCACGGTGCCCCCTACGAGCTGATCAAACTGGTGGCGAAAGAAGGGAAGCTGCCAGTGCCGAATTTCTCAGCCGGAGGGATTGCCACTCCCGCCGATGCCTCACTGGTAATGCAGCTCGGAGCCGAAGCGGTTTTTGTCGGCAGCGGCATCTTCATGAAAGACTCGACCACGTTTGCCGATCCGGCAGAAGCCGAAAAGCGCGCCCGGGCCATCGTGCAAGCCGCCACCCACTATCAGGACCCAAAGGTGTTACTCGAAGTTAGCGAGGACTTAGTCGGAGCTATGAAAGGGCTGGCTGTGTCGGGGCTGGATGAGGGGCAGATGCTGCAAACGAGGGGCTGGTAGTCAGATCCGGCTTTGCATTGATGCAGCGCAATCTATAAGTGATTCCATGACCCGGACTGACTACCAGCGCCTAACCAGGCTCAGACTAAGGGACGCTCGTGTCCTTCTGAGAGCCGGGAACAATGAGGGCGTCTATTACTTGACCGGCCTAGCGGTCGAATGTGGCCTGAAGTCGGCGATAGCGCGAAAAACCCGGAGGCATGATTTTCCGCCAGAACCAAAGATTGTTACTAAACAGGTTTACGTGCATGATTTAAATACGTTGCTCGCGGCTGCGGGGTTGGTAACCGCATTGGACGCTGCGGCAAGAGCCGACCCGGCGCTAAAGGCAAATTGGGCACTGGTTAAGGACTGGACAAATGAGAGTCGGTATTCATCCTCCGTTGCAAGTGCTGACGGATTGTACCGCGCCGCCGCTGGTCGCAATGGAGTTCTAAGATGGCTACGACAGCATTGGTAGACAGGGATCTTGACATTGGCCGAAAGATACTCGGTGTTTTGGGCCGCGCGGGCATAACCGTGAATGTGGCCTTCTGGGCGCATGTTCCTCAAGTCAGCGAATGGCAGTTGTTCATTTCCACACCGTTAGTCGATGTTAAAGGGCCCAAGTCGGCATACGAACAGGTTCTCCGTGTTCTCAAGGAAGCGGGCATGGAGAGCGAGCTTCCCTGGCGAAGGATTTTCCTGCGCAGTCCAAAGGACTCCGTTCTGAAGTCTTTAGAAAATTGGAACAGCGACGGGGGATCGATCGAGATTATGGAGTCCGAGAATATCCCTAAAGAAACTGCGATCGCATACTACGTCACTTACGCGCCGCAAGCGGGCGCGACTTTCAGGATTCTTAATTTGCCCGTCGCCGACAGACTTGTCGAAGAAGCATACATGTACGGCGCAACTTGGCTTGTGACCGGCCCTAACGATTTAAGAGCGTTGCTGTCGAAGCTCCACATCAATCGAGACGGGCAGGAATCAGCGATCAGGGAGTTGTCTGCGAAGGGACGAGCTTCAATTCCAGACGTACGCTTGCGGGTCCGAGACTTCAAGCGCCTGAGACCGGCCTAGACGGGAGAGTGGTGGAACTACACGTCCGCCGCGTTCCCTAAGGCTGCTATCAGAGGGAAATTGGCGGAATTATGCCTTTGACAAACCCATAACCCAATCTCATAATGAGATGCCGTGACAGGGAGCCTTTTCGGAATTATTGTCAAGTATTGAAAGTGTTACTAAACTGAGCATATTACGCAGGTTTTACACAGGTATCCACAGTGTAGTGCTACATTTGTATTGGAATGAGTCTGCCTTTCGATGAAGCGAAGGCTACCCAAGCGGCAGCAGCCCTGCTCCGCATGCGAGGTGGCCGGATGCACTATATCAAGCTAATAAAACTTCTATACCTTGTTGATCGCGAGGCCCTGCTTAACTGGGGTATACCCGTGACGACCGATCATTGGGTTTCCATGAAGAACGGACCCGTGGGGAGCAATGTCCTGAGTCTAATCACGGAAGAGACGCAAGAAAAACCTGTTTGGTCGAAGTGCATCAGCCCACCTCTCGGTGATTGGGAGGTAGAGCTTAGAGTGGAAGGGGAACTGCCAAATGATCGGCTTTCCCGTGCGGAAGAAAAACTCTTAAAAAAGGTCTATGAGGAATACGGGTATCGCAATCGCTGGGATTTGATTGACAACGTAATGCACAATCTCCCCGAATGGAAAAATCCCGGCAACAGCTCAATTCCAATCACCGTTAGGGACATATTGGAGTCTGGCGACGAAAACCCAGAAGAGATACAGGCCATCACGCGGGAATTGCGAATGATGGGCCGTACCGCAAGGGTGCTCTCTGGCACCTAACGATGATAAATTGCGGCGATACGTTTCTTCTAGAAGATGAAGATGTATAAGCGCCGGAGCAAAAATAGACCGCATTACGCCGCGGAAGCGGCGTGAGGCGGCGGGGTAAAACTAGACCGCCGGATCTTAGTTTCGCGGGCTCTTGCCGAAGAGGGGGAGAACGTGGAACACCGGAGGGATGTACAAGGTGGAACTCTATGGGCGGGTGCGACGGGCAGTTCGTGTCGAAGGCAAGAGCGAGCGTGCAGTAGCGCTGGAGTTTGGGCTGGCACGCGAAACGGTGCGCAAGATGCTGCGCTACGCAGTGCCGCCGGGCTACCGGCGGCAGCAGTCCCCGAAGCGGCCCAAGTTGGGGCCGTGGCTGGGCGTGATCGACGCCATTCTGGAAGACGACCAGCAGCAACCCAAGAAACAACGGCACACGGCGAAGCGGATTTTTGAGCGTTTACGATCGGAGCACGCCTACACGGGGGGCTACACGATCGTGAAAGACTACGTGCGCCAGTACACGCTGCGCCACCAGGAGATGTTCGTGCCGCTGACGCATGCTCCGGGTCAAGCGCAGGCGGATTTTGGCGAGGCGCTGGTAGTGGTGGGCGGAGTCGAACAGAAGGCGCATTACCTGGCGATGGACCTGCCGCACTCCGACGACTGCTTCGTGATGGCGTTTCCGGCGGAGACGACGGAGGCCTTTCTGGAGGGGCATGTTCAGGCCTTCGCCTATTTCGGCGGCGTTCCCAGCTGCATTCTGTACGACAACACTCGACTGGCAGTGGCGAAGATACTGGGCGACGGCAGCCGGCAGAAGACGCGGGCGTTTTCCGAGTTGCAAAGTCACTATCTGTTTGCCGAGAAGTTTGGACGGCCGGGGAAGGGGAATGACAAGGGAAAGGTAGAAGGGCTGGTGGGGTATGCGCGGCGAAACTTTATGGTGCCGGTCCCGCGCGTAAACAGTTGGGAGGAGTTGAACGAGCGCTTACTGGAACAGTGTCGGGAACGCCGAACACGACGGTTGCGCGGGCACGAAGAGATGATTGGAGAGCGTTTTGAGCGCGACCGGGCGGCGTTTCTTCCATTGCCGGCCAGCGCGTATGAAGCCTGCGAGAAAGAAACGACGCGAGTCAGTTCGATGTCGCTGGTGCGTTATCGCACGAACGATTACTCGGCGCCGACCGAGTACGGGTACCGCGACGTGCTGGTGAAGGGTTACGTGCATGAGGTGGTAGTAATCTGCGGCAGCGAGGTGATTGCGCGGCATCCGAGAAGTTACGAACGCGCGGATGTGGTTTTCGAACCGCGACACTATCTCGCGTTACTGGAGCGGAAGCCACGGGCACTGGATCAAGCGGCACCGCTGGCCGGCTGGGAGTTGCCGGAATGTTTTGTCCGTCTGCGGCGGTTGTTGGAAGCGCGGCTGAACAAGGGGGGCGGCAAGCGCGAGTTTATCCAAGTGCTGCGCCTGTTAGAAACATTTTCCATCCAGGAAGTCGAGCAGGCCATCGACGATGCGTTGCATCTGGGCACGATCGGCTTCGATGCCGTCAAACACCTGCTGCTGTGCCGCATCGACCAGCGACCGCCGCGGCTGGACCTGGAGAACTATCCGCATCTGCCCCTCGCTGCGGTGCAGACTACGCAAGCCGCCGATTACATGGCACTGCTCTCGCCCCAAGCCCTTGCGCCTGCGGAGACTCCCGTTCCCGAGGTGGCGCAATGACAACAAGCGGCCTCGCCCTACCTTCTGGGAACGACACGCCACAGGTGTTGCTGGAACATCACCTGAAGCACTTGCGGCTGCCGACGTTCCTGCGCGAGTACGACAAAGTGTCGCGGCAGTGTGCCGCCGAGAGCGTGGATTACCCACGTTACCTGCTGCGCCTGACGGAACTGGAGTTGCTCGACCGCGAGCGGCGGGCCTGCGAACGCCGTATCCACCAGGCCCGCTTCCCGGTGGTCAAAAGCCTGGACACCTTCGAGTTCCTGGCCATTCCATCGTTGAACAAGGCCATGGTGCTGGAGTTGGCGCGGTGTGAGTTTCTGCTGCGTCGGGAGAACGCGCTGCTGTTGGGCAACAGTGGCACGGGAAAAACTCACCTCGCGCTCGCCCTCGGCTTGGCCGCCTGCCAACGCGGCCACCGTGTGCGCTTCACGACGGCGGCGGCGATGGTGCATGAGTTACTGGAAGCCAAGGATGAGAAGCGCTTGCTGCGTTATCAAAAGCAGATGGCCAGTTACGAACTGCTGATTGTCGACGAGCTGGGATTCGTACCGCTGTCCAAATCCGGAGCTGAACTACTGTTCGAGGTTTCAGCCAGCGCTACGAACGTGGTTCGACGCTCGTCACCAGCAACTTGCCGTTCCAGGAGTGGACCGAAGTCCTCGGTTCGGAACGACTGACTGGAGCGCTGTTGGACCGGCTTACCCACCACGTCCACATCCTGGAGATGAACGGTGAAAGCTACCGACTGAAGCAGAGCAAACGCAAGCGAGGCTCATCGCCGAACTCCTAATCCATCGCCCGCCCGCTACCCTCGACGGCGAACACGCCTCGGGGAGTAGGACGTCTTCTGCTCCGGCCTAAACGCGCCGCCTTTCAGGCGGCGCAGGCCTCCGCTCCAGACGCCCTACTCCCCGACAATCCCCGGTTTCTACATACTCCCCTGGTCTACTTTTACTCCGCCCCACTGGTCTATTTTTG
>CAVVAP010000003.1:0-45728 GCA_963746205.1 uncultured Acidobacteriaceae bacterium
ATGGATTCCATCGTTCCCGCCTCACCGTCCAGCATTTGTCTCAAGATGAACCTACAGGGGAACAAAGAGGGCACCGGAAACAACGGGGCCACACAGCGCAAGAAATAGGGCAATAATATAGCCTTGACTCACCCACTAATTTTAGCTATTATTTCGTTCATGGAGAACAAGGCCATGACCGAACCCAAGAGCCTTCAAGAAGCAATCGTCTACTTCTCGAATCCTGACAACTGCATTGACTACCTTGCGGTTCGCCGCTGGCCGAATGGCAGTCATTTGTCCCGGCTGCGGTTCCGAGAAGGTAAGTTCAACGCGAATCGCCGCACTTGGAAGTGCGGCAGCCATCACGCCAAGCGCGAGTTCTCCATCAAGGTCGGAACCATCATGGAAGATTCGCCGATCGCCTTGGACAAGTGGCTTACTGCAACTTGGCTGGTCACCAATTGCAAGAACGGAATCAGCAGCTACGAGATTGCGCGCGACGTGAAGGTCACCCAGAAGTCGGCATGGTTCATGCTTCATCGCATTCGGCTTGCGATGCAGGATGATTTCTTCGGTCCAAGCTCGGCGGCGAAGTCGAAGTGGACGAAACCTTCATCGGCGGCAAAGCGCGCAACATGCACATCAGCGAGCGCAAGCGCCGCATCACTGGAACTGGCGAGCAAGGACAAGACTGCCGTCATGGGAATCCTTGAACGCGGCGGCAAGGTTCGCGCTACGGTCGTTCCGAATCGCGCAAGAGCAGTCTTGCAAGACAAGTCCGCAAGCATGTCACCGCTGGCGCTGCCCTCTACACCGATGCGCTGCTCTTCTTAAAGGACTTGGAAGCGGACTATGCGCATCAGGTAATTGACCATGCGTCGCAATACGTAGACGGTCGCGTACACACAAACGGCATTGAGAATTTCTGGTCGCTGCTCAAGCGCGGCATCTCGGGAACCTACGTTAGCGTGGAACCGTTTCATCTTTTCCGTTACCTTGATGAGCAGATGTTCCGTTTCAACAATCGCAAAGACCTAGATGATGCTGGCCGTTTCGATCTAGCCGTCTCGCAGATTGTCGGAAAGCGTCTCACGTTTGCCGAGTTGACTGGCAAGGGGGAGGCGGAAAAACGATTCACTAAGCCTTGACCAGAAGCGCGGGAAGCGGGCGAAGTCTTAGCCCGCTTTTTCATTTTTTTCCTTTGGCGCTGGTACTCCTTCTCCCTCTCCTGCAATTCCTGGCGTGGAACCGCTAGAAGTTTCTTCACCACTGCGTCGAATTTTTGAAACTCCGTTGGTTGGCCCATCGTTCGCCTCCTTGCCTAAAAGTTGAACCGTTTGGATGAACTTCTTTTGTCTATCGCTCCTACGCGAAGCGTCGGTGGTTTTTTCGGACGAAAGCGCCAGATACTGCTTGATACTGATTCGCAGTGAACCAGTCTTGGGCAGCGGCTCTTTGCCGCCTATAAAACCCGCCAACCGCACTAATCGCTTAGCCAAATCTTCGGCGGGAACTTTGTCTAAAAGGTTGCTGTCCAATAATGCGGTCGCCATGATGTAGAAGTGGGTTTGATCTGTCGCCAACGGACTGTCTTTTAGAGGCGCAGACTTATACGAGTTCCTCAGGAATTCAAATGTTCTGGTAAGGGTTTGCCGCTCCTGCTTGGTGAGCTTTGGCAACTTCTCCTTCGAAGTCTTGATGAATGTTTTTAGAATCTCCGATGGCTTACGGTGCTTGCCTCCTGACCGAACAAACAGCACGAATTCAGTGAGCCTCTCCCACATCCTATCCGCTTGGGCGTTAGGGTCGGGAACACTCTTAACCACTTGAAGGTTCTTCAATACACTGGCGAACGGTGTCCGCTTCCGCCTTTCAAATATCGTTTGATGGCGCTTCTGGCGCTGCGCGATCATCGAGAATACTTCCCTCAGCAAAGGTCGGTTCCCTTCAATGCCTTCACAATATCGAGTCGGGTTACCCTCATGCCCCACTCATTAATATCGACAAAAAGATTGATCATCTCGTCAAGGGACGTGTTTTCGTTTAACTCAATTTCGATAGTCGGAATCGGGTATTCGCGAACTCTCGGACAATCTTTGAGTCGAACTTCTCGAATGGGATCGCTGGATTTCCATCCCCTAAACTAACGGGGAATCCCACGTCTTTGTGATGTACGGGCTGTAAGTAGTTGTTCCACGTCTTGATCTGGAATTCCCCGGTGCTGGCTGCCTATAAACATCAGGATAGTTTCCAATCGCTGCTTGCCATCCAGAATATTGTACGAATACTTAGCGCCAGCATCGCCCTTGTAGAGAAAAATTGCGGGGATGGGCCGTCTCTTGACGATGTTCTTCATCAACTCCTTACGCATGGGAAGTGTCCATACCGTGCGCCGTTGGAAATCGGCACCAAGTTGATGCGCTCATCATTGAAATACGAAACCAGAGTATCCAGCTTCGTTTCGGTGTTCTTATAGTCCATGCGACTCCATGCGCCAGAGGTCATCGCGCACCTCTGGCCGACCCACCATCATGCTCTTGCGTAGTGGGCGAGTCAAGTGATTTATTGCCATAAATAGGGACGGGCAGAACCTTAAATTAAAGAGGAGAATGAAATTAAGAAGAAAAGTGCAGGGTCAAAGCTGGGTAACCGGCAGATCGACAACTGGCCGCGAAAGTGGAAAACATTTTCCCTTCGACCTTCACCTCTTCTCCGGCACCGGTTTTCCTTTTCTTCCTTTTCAGCCCCCGCGTATATGCCCAATGGTTCCAGCCAGTTAGAACTTTATCCCCAGAATTCAGGGAAAACAGTAACGGAAGTAATGCCCTGGATTACCAAAGATGTGGGCAATAAATTTCCCATTAGTCCGCAATATGCTAACGTATAAGTCTCCGTAAACACCCGCGGAGGAGATTGCAAGCTATTGAAAAGCAAGCGAATATTGTCTTACTAAAGTAGCGGTCATTTGTGCCGGAGTTGGCAGGGTGGGTGCTCTGCAACGTGCAAGCTCTCGTCTAAAGACTAGTCCCCCTCGTCTTGGGCTTCGCGGTGGTGTGAAGCGGAATCGTATGGGCCTCGACAAAACCGAAACTCTGGCGTCGCTTGGAATCTCACCGAGCGGCGGTTCGCGCGTGTGGCTGGAAAGTGTCAGCGCCGGCATGCGCACCGTCGAAGCCGTGATTCGCGAGCTTTCGCAGAACGATCTTCCCGTCCTGGTAGTCGCCGAGCGGGGTTCCGGCAAAGCGGCTGCCGCTGCCCGCATTCACGCCCTTTCCCGCCGCGCTCCCCATTCCTTCGAGGTCTATCAGGCCCGCGACGTCAGCCCCGGCACGCTCGCCGCCTGCGACGAAGGCGGAACCATCTATCTACAGGAAGTGGGCGACCTGACCGCCGCCGCGCAGCAGGGATTGTTTCGCCATATCGGCCTGAACGGCCAAAGCCAAAACAAGAACAAGAACAACAACGACGACGGCGACCCTCCCACCGAAGGGCCGCGCCGCGTGCCGCGTTTCATCTGCGGCACCTCGCGTGAGCTGGAGCCCGAAGTCAAGGCGGGAAAATTCCGCGAAGACCTGTATTACGGCATCAGCGGAGTGTGCCTGCGCCTGCCCCCGCTGCGCCAGCGCAAGGAAGACATTCCCGTGCTGCGCGACTGGTTTCTCTCCGCCGCCGCCCGCGATTTTTCCCGCGAAGTTCCGGTTCTCAGTCCCGAAACCCAGGGCTTTTTCCTGGAATACAGCTGGCCGGGGAATATTCGGGAACTGAAAGATGCGGCGCGCGCCATTGTCGCGCTGGGGGACGAAGCCCTGGCCATGGGGGGCCTGCGCTCGCTCTTGCGGCGTGTCGACCGGTCCGGTAACGGGGAAAAAATTTCCCTCAAGGATGCCGCCCGCGCCGCTTCCCGGGAGGCCGAACGAGAAATCATTCTCCAGGTCTTGACCCGCACGCGCTGGAACCGCCGGCGCGCCGCCCAGGAGTTGCAGATCAGTTACAAGGCCCTGCTCTACAAGCTGAAACAGATCGGTTATGAGGAATATGGTTCGTGAACTTCGCCGGCATAATTCGCCAGCATGATGGGCAAAGTATCACCGGCAGGAATGACGCGAAAAAATAAGAAGTAAAGAAAGTAAGAAATTGAAATTAAAGATCGATCACCGAGAAATGGTTCGTAAGAAAGAGGCGGCTATGAAGTCAATATGGAAATTGGCGATGGCGGCAGGCGTCCTCATCGGCCTCGGCAGTCTCGCGCTGGCGCAGGAAGCGCCGGCCCAGCCCGCGTCCGGCCCGATGGCCGGCCCCGAGTATGTCATCGGCCCGCAGGACGTGCTGCACATTGCGGTGTGGAAGGAAAACGATCTCACCGCCACCTTGCCGGTACGTCCCGATGGCAAGATTTCACTTCCCCTGCTCAACGACGTGCAGGCCTCCGGCTTAACGCCCAGGCAGCTCGCCGACTCCGTGACCGAGAAACTCAAGAAATATATTGCCGACCCGCGCGTCACCGTGGTGGTCACCGAAATCAACAGCAAGCGGATTTACGTTACCGGCGAGGTCCTGCACGCCGGCCCCATGGCCATGCTGCCCAATATGACGGTGCTCCAGGCGCTGGCCAGCTCGGGATTCAGCCAGTTTGCCAACACCAAGAATATCTATGTTTTGCGCATCGAGAACGGCAAGCAGCAGAAGCTGCCGGTCAACTATCGCAAGCTGGTGAAAGGCGCGCAGATCGAACAAAACTATGTCTTGCAACCGGGGGACACCATTATCGTCCCCTGAGCGGTGACAAGAAGATGATCGGAAGAGGAACGCCGGGGGTCGCCCATGTCAGGCTGTCCCCGGCAGTAGGATTTTGCGGTTAAAGATTTTGCGGGTGAAAAGTATGAATGCAAGCAAAACAATTCGACTGGCCGTGCTCGGCTTCGGCGTCAGCATCACACTCTGCGCCGCGGCCCAGACCAGCGACCAGACGGCGCAAAACAACACGGCCCCAGCCCCCGCCTTCGGCCAGAACGCGCCCGTGCTCAACCCGGAGAACCCTCCTGTCACCGGTCTCGACGAGCCCAGCCTCGACCTGCGCACCTCGTCGCGAAGTTTCGTCTCGCCCGCCTTGCAGGTCAGCGAATCGGCGGACACCAATGGCGCCAACCAACTCGGCGGTTCCGACGCGCAATCCATTACGCGGGTTCTCGGCGCTTTCGACCTGCAGAAATTCTGGCCCAAGACCGATCTCTTTCTCGAGTATCTCGGCGGCGGCGCATTTTACAGCAGCCCGTATCAGGCGAAGCAGTTGCAAGCTCTCGGTTATGAGGGAGTGACGCGGTGGCGCACCGGGCTCATAACCGTGCGTGACTCCTTCAGCTACCTGCCGGACGGATCCTTCTTCATCGGTTCCTACGGCGGCGCTCCCGGACTCGGCCTGGCCAGCGGCAGCATGGGCATCGGTATGCAGGGCGGCGCTTTGCCCGGCTTCATCAGCAACAGCCAGTATGGCTCGGTGGCCAACGTGCCGCGGCTCGCCAACACCGCCGTGCTGGACGCGGTGCAGGCGCTGAATCCGCGCTCCGCCATCACCGTCGCCGGGGCTTTCGGCAACGCCCATTTCTACGATGGCGTGAACTGCGCCATCCTCGGCAACGAGTGCCTGATCAACAGCGACCAGTACACCGCCGAGGCGGGCTATACCCATCTTCTCAACCGCCACGATCAACTGGGAGTGGTCTACGGTTTTCAGCTCTTTCAATTTCCCCAGTCGACCGGCGGCGAAATCTATAACCACACCGTGAACCTACGGTACAGCCACAGCATCAGCGGACGCCTGAGCCTGGTGGCGGGAGCGGGTCCGCAATACACTGACCTCGAACTGGGAGGAGCGACCACGCGCGTCTCCCTGAGCGCCCGCATTCAACTGCGCTACAAGCTGGGCCACGCCTCGCTGCTCGCGAGCTATGAGAAATTCACTTCCTCGGGATCGGGCTTCTTTGGCGGCGCCGATACCCAAGTGGCTCGTCTCGGCTATCGCCGCAAACTGGGGCGTACGTGGGAAGTATTTGGCGACATGAATTACGCCCACAACAAGAAACTCGAGGACCTGGGCGTTTCTTGCGGAGAGCCGGCGGTGACCTGCCCGATCGGCGCCTCCACCGCCTCCAGCGACGATGAGGGTTCGGCGGGAGCCATTTTCCGCAAGCACCTCGGACGCTCCTACGACTTTTTCGCCGCCTACCGTTTCAGTGAACTGGCATTCAATAACCCGGTGGACCTGGCAGGCAACACCGGACGTCTGGCGCAGCGACACGTCGCCATGGTGGGCCTGGAATGGCACCCCAAGCCGACGCGTATCGAATAATTTTTCTGGGCTGCCCCGGGCAGCCGGATTGGTGAAATGTATGACTGAAAATCGCGAACTCACGATGGACGATTATCTGGCGATGCTGCGGCGTCGCTTTAAGGTTATTTTGATTCCCGCGCTGCTCGCTCCCCTGGCCGGCTTCGGAATTTCCTACGCCTTCCCGCCGAAATATACCTCGCAATCCACGGTTCTGGTGGAAGCCCAGAAAGTGCCCGACACCTACGTGCAACCGGTGATCACCTCCGATTTCACGCAGCGTATTCAGACGCTGAGCCAGCAGGTCATGAGTCCCAGCCGCCTGCGTCCCGTGATCCAGCAACTGGCGCTGGTCAAGCCCGAGGACGAAGGCAAGCTGATCGCCGAAATTCAGCAGAACATGCAGGTTGAGCCGGTGATCACCTCCATGAGCGCTCCCGGGGTCTCGGGGGCCAAGAAGAAAAAGCCCTCGGCCACCGACGAGCCCGTACCCGGGTTCAACGTGAATTACACCGACAGCGATGCCGTCCGCGCCCAGCGCATCTGCAACGCCATGACCACCCTGATCGTGGATGAAAACCTGCGCTCCCGCGCCGAAGTGGCGCAGGGCACCACCGATTTCCTGAGCCGCCAGGTGGATGACGCCAAACGCGCCCTGGACGAGCAGGACGCGAAACTCGCCGCCTTCAAAAAGCAATATATGGGGCAATTGCCCGGCGACTCCGACAACAACATGCGGACCCTGCTCTCGCTCAACACGCAACTCGACGCCACCACCCAGAACCTGAGCCGGGCACAGCAGGATAAGGCCTATACCGAGAGCCTGCTGGCGCAGCAGATTGCCGCCTGGAAAAGTTCCCAATCCAGCACCAATCCGCAGGCCCTGCAAACCGAACTCACACAGTTGCAGGCGCAACTGCTGCAACTGCAAGCGCGCTACACCGACGATTATCCGGACGTGATCAAGACCAAGGCTGACATCGCCCAGGTGGAAAAAAAGCTGAAAGACATTAACTCCGCCACCGCGAATTCCTCCGATAGCACGGAGACGGCGAGCGCCGCCGAGCCCGCCGAAATCCGCCAGCTCCGCCTGCAGATTCACCAATACGATGCCGTCATCGAACAGTCCGCCGCCGAGCAGAAGCGGCTGCAGACTCAGGTCAACATTTACCAGAGCCGCACCGCCATGAGCCCGAACGTGGAGGAGCAGTACAAGCTGCTGACTCGCGATAACGATAACGCGCAGGCTTTCTACAAGGATTTGCTGGCCAAGAAAAGCTCCTCCGGACTGGCCACCAGCATGGAGAACCAGCAGCAGGGCGAACAGATGCACATTCTCGTGGGCGCGGGATTGCCCGACGAGCCGAGCTTTCCCAACCGGCCTATCTTCGCCGCCGGCGGCCTGGGCGTCGGTCTGGCGCTCGGCCTCATCCTCGCCATCTGGCTGGAGTTCACCGATAAATCGATTCGCACCGAAAAAGACGCGGCCGCGGTTACCGATCTGCCGCTGCTGATTTCCGTGCCCTGGGTGACCGAGGACGGGCCGGGCGGCAACGGCAACGGTATTCCGCGCCGCACCGCCTGGAACCGGGATTCCGGCGGATCCAGGGATCACGAACACATCGAGGTCTAGCGCAGGCGTATGTACAAAGAATTTTTCGGACTTCGCGCCAACCCGTTCAACGTCAATCCCGATCCGCGCTTTTTGTATCTCACGCGGCACACGGAGGAGGCGCTGGCCTGCCTCACCTATGGCATCCAGAGCCGCAAGGGCTTCGTGTTGCTCACCGGGGAAGTCGGCACCGGCAAAACCACGCTGATCAATAAATTGATGGAGTGGTTGCGCCTGCAGCAGGTGGCCACTGCTTTTATCTTCAACTCGCGCATGGATGTGCCGCAGCTGCTCGATTTTATGATGGCCGATTTCGGCATACCCTGTGACGCCAAATCGAAAAGCCAGCTGCTGCAGCGCCTCTACAACTGGCTGCTCGACCGCTATCGCGCCGGGGAAACGGCGGTGCTGGTGATCGACGAGGCGCAGAGCCTTTCCGATGAAGTGCTCGAAGAAGTGCGCATGCTCACCAATCTCGAAACCTTCACGGAGAAGCTGCTGCAAATCGTTCTCGTGGGGCAGCCCGAACTGGAGCAGCGGCTCAAGCAGCCCCAGTTGCGCCAGTTGCGTCAGCGTCTGACGCTGCGCGCCAAGACGCATCCCTTCAACCTCGAGGAAACCAAGTCCTACATCACCCAGCGTTTGCGCATTGCCGGGTCGAACGGCGAACCGATTTTCGACGCCGACGCCACTCTCGCCCTCTATCGTTATTCGCAGGGCATCCCGCGCATCATCAATCTGCTTTGCGAACATTGCCTGGTCAGCGCCTTTGTCGACCAGAAGAGAACCGTCTCCGGCGAGGTGGTAGATTCCGTGGCTCGCGACTTCGACATGCTTGATGGCAACGCCGCCGCGGGAGCCATGACTGCGCCGGTTCCGTCGTCGGAAAAATTCGACCTAGTGGAAGCTTTACGAACCCTGGCGACGCTGGCCGACCGGCTGCGCCAATCAGAACCGCAGGATCCGCCCAAGGAAGGGAAACTATGAGCCGTATTCATGACGCGTTAAAGCGCGCCGAGCAGGAAAGAGCAACCTCAATGGGGACGCACGTCGAACCCGCGTTCGAGCAACCCGCTTTCGAACCCGCCGGCCCGCCGCAGCCCGCCTACGGTCCGCCCGTCTACGGCCAGCCCGGCTCCGATGCCGATTCCGATGCGGCCGGCGCCGACCTGAACCAGGCGCAAAGCGAAGCCATGCCCAACCTCCAGCCTTCGGCCGTTCCCCTGCCGGCAGGCCTCGGTGCGGCGTCGAGCTACGAATCGCTGCTTGCTCGCTGCCCACAAAACAACTGGACGCCCGATCCTCGTACCATGCTCTTCTTTCAGGAAGACGACACCCGTCTCGGAGCCGAGGAATTTCGCACCCTGCGCTCCCGCCTCTACCAGATCCGCGAGAAGATGGCGCTCAAACGGCTCATGGTGACCAGCGCCCTGCCCAAGGAGGGCAAATCTTTCGTCGCCGCCAACCTGGCACAAGTCATGGTGCGGCAGCATGGCCGCCGCGTTCTGGTCATCGACGCCGACCTGCGCAATCCCGGGATGCACCGCCATCTCGGAGCCGCGCAGACGCCGGGATTGGGCGACTATCTGCAGGGGCAATGCGATGAATTAGCCGCCCTGCAACGCGGACCCATGGAAAATCTGTTTTTCATGCCCGCCGGCCGCGCCTCGACCAGCGCCCCGGAACTGCTTTCCAACGGACGCTTCAAACTTCTGCTGCAGCGCGTCGACCCGTTTTTTGACTGGATCGTGATCGACACCTCGCCCGTCATTCCGGTGTCGGACGCCACCCTGGTCGCGAAATACTGCGACGGTATCCTCATGGTGGTGCGCTCTAACGCGACCCCTGCCGATATGGCGCGCCGCGCCCGTCAGGAATTTCCCGACAAACTGCTGCTCGGAGTCGTGCTCAATGGAGCCGCGCCGGGTGAACAATCGAAGTATTACTACGGCGAGGCGGTCAACAACCGCGCCTGATCTAGAGCGTGAACCCCGGTTTTCGATGCGCCGGGCAAAGGATTGCGGGCGATGTGCAAGGGAAAGATTCAAGGCTGGATAAAGATAACGATCAACAATCAAGATCAAAGATCAAGACTTAAAGATAGAGATTCAAGATAAAGAGTGCAGATAAACCGAGGCTCCGTTGATCCGGCTCTTCAATGTCTATTATCCAATTCGCATTCTTGTTCTGCTGATCGGCGAAGCTCTGATCATTCTCGCCTCGTTCCTCCTGGGCGCATTTTTCGAGCTCCGCGATAGCACCTACCGGGTGCTGGTCAGCGAGCGCGGGTGCGTGAAGGTGCTGGCGGTCACGGCTCTCGTGTTGCTCTGCTCCCACTGGCTTGACCTCTATGACACGGCACGCCTCAATGCCAAGGGCGAACTCTATTTCCGCATGCTCATGGCGCTCGGCGGGCTCGCCTTCGTGCTGGCGGGCATCGCGTATGTGCGGCCCGATTACCTGTCGGGAAGCGGTTCCTCGGCCGTCGGACTGCTCATCCTTACCTTCGCTCTCATCGGATGGCGGCTGGGTTTTACCTGGCTGGTGCAGTTGCCCTTCCTGGTGGAGCGCGTCTACGTCCTCGGCACCGGCGAACGCGCCCAGCGCCTGGTGCTCGGCTTGCGCCAGAATCCCGAACTCGGCGTCGAAATCGCCAGCTGGACGGGGAAAATGGAAGGCGCGGTCACCCGGGAGACCGTCGCCGCGCATTTGATGGAAGCGGTGAAGAAGCAAAAAGTGCGCCACGTCATCGTTGCCCCCGCCGACCGTCGCGGCGCTCTGCCCATGGATGAGCTGCTCAAGCTCCGCATGAACGGCGTCAAGATCGAGGAGGCCACCACCTGGCTGGAAAAAATTTCCGGAAAAATCGAAGTAGAGAATCTTTATCCCAGCTGGCTGGTCTTTGGCACCGGATTTCGCCGCAGCACCGCTTTTACCGCGACCCGGCGCGTGCTCTCCATCTTCATCTCGCTCATCGGGCTGCTGCTGGCGCTGCCTTTGCTGCCCTTCATCATGCTCGCCATCCGCCTCGATTCGAAGGGACCCATCTTCTATACCCAAACCCGCATGGGCAAGGGCGAGCGCCTGTTCAAGGTGGTGAAATTCCGCACAATGCGCGAGGATGCCGAAGCCGAAAACGGCCCGCAATGGGCGGGCGACAAAGATCCCCGCGTCACCTCGGTCGGCCGTTTGCTGCGGGCTTCGCGCCTCGATGAGATTCCCCAGTTGTGGTGTGTGCTCAAGGGCGATATGGCCTTCGTCGGACCGCGTCCCGAGCGCCCCGAGTTCATCGAGTGGCTCTCCAGCGAAATTCCCTATTACAGCGTCCGCCACATGGTGCGCCCCGGCATCACCGGTTGGGCGCAGATCATGTACAAGTACGGCAGCACCGTAGAAGACGCGCGCGAGAAGTTGCAGTACGACCTGTTCTACATCAAGAACGCTTCCATCGGTCTCGATTTGCTGATCCTGTTCCTGACCGTCAAAACCGTTCTCCTGGGCCGTGGTGCCCAATGAAATTGCGAATAAAGTCGCGCCATAAACGCGGCCCGATCAACGAGCGACGCAAACATAGTTCAGCCGTCAACTGTTCTACTGAATGATGACCAAGATCAGATACGTCTTCTGGGCCGCCGCCGCCGTGGTCGGATACTCCTACCTCGGCTATCCCGCCTGGTTGTGGCTGCGCCGCCGCTGGTCGCCGCATCCCGTCCGACGGGGAGTGGTAGCGCCCACCGTTTCCGCGGTCATGGTTGTGCGCAACGAGGAAGGCGTCATCGCCCGCAAACTGGAAAACCTCCTCACCCTCGATTACCCCAGGGAAAAACTGGAGGTTGTTGTCGTCTCCGATGGTTGCAGCGACGGCACGCCCGCCCTGCTCGCCGCTTACGCGAATAACTTACAAGTACGGACCCTGCTCAAACCCCAATCCCAGGGCAAGGCCGCCGGACTCAACGACGCCATCCGGTTGGCGACCGGCGAAGTGCTGCTCTTCACCGACGCCCGCCAGCACATCGAAGCGGGCGCTCTGCGTCTTCTGGTCGAAAACTTCGCCGATCCCGAAGTCGGCGCGGTCAGCGGAGAACTGATGCTCGGCGATCCCGCGCGGGGAGAAACCTGGAAGGGTATGGGACTTTATTGGCGGATTGAGAAGCAGATTCGCGAGTTGGAGTCCGCCTCCAGTTCGGTCGTCGGCGCTACCGGCGCTATCTACGGCGCGCGGCGCGCGCTGGCTGCGGCCTTGCCGTTGCCTGCGGGCACTATTCTCGATGACGTCCTCCTGCCCATGCAGATCGTGCGCCAGGGTTATCGCGTGATCTTTGACCCCCGCGTGCGAGCCTGGGATGAGCCTCATCTCGGGGAAAGCCGCGAGTTCTCCCGCAAGGTGCGCACCCTGAGCGGCAACTATCAACTGCTCCAGCTTGCCCCCTGGCTGTTGAGCTCCCAGAACAAGATTCGCTTCGAATTCATCAGCCATAAACTGTCCCGCCTGGCCTGCCCTTTTGCTTTGCTGGCGCTGCTCGTCGCCTCGGCTTTTCTGTCGCAGCCTTTTTACCGGGCTGCGCTGGTGGCGCAACTTGCTTTCTATGGCCTCAGCCTGGCGGCGCTGACGGGCCTCCGGATCGGACCGCTCTCGCGCCTGGCCGATCCCGCGCGCACCTTCGTGGTTCTGAATTCCGCCGCCCTGATTGCCTTCCTCAACTTCGTTACCGGCAGAAAGGCGGCATGGTCGCGCTAAGCAAATGGCGCGGACTATTGCGAACATGCGAATTCTCTGGGTCAAGGCCGATAAACTCCTGCCGGTGCAGAATGGCGGCAATATCCGCACGTACCACGTCTTGCGATACCTGTCCGCGCACCATGAACTTACGTTCTACTCGTACTATGGCGGAGAACCCGATCTGGAGTATGAAGCCGAACTACAGCGCCAGTTGCCCGGCGCCGTGGCCGTGCGCACCGGGAAGCGCGAACTCGCGGGCGCGGCTCGCGGCCTCGATTACATGGCGCATCTCAACTCGCATCCGCCCTACGCGGTCAGCCGTTTTGCCCACCCGCCGGTGCGCAAGCAGCTCCAGGCGTGGTTCCACGATCACCGCTTCGATGTTGCCGTCTGCGACTTTCTGGATGCCGCGGTCAACTTTCCTGGCAACCTCAACCTCCCGAGCGTGCTCTTCCAGCACAACGTGGAAAGCGAAATCTGGCGTCGCCATGCCGCTACCGCCGCCAATCCGGTGAGGAAAATGATGTACGAGATGGAATACCGCAAGATGCTTCGCTACGAGCGCGCCGCCGTCTGCAAATTCCAGCACGTCATTGCGGTCTCCGAAAACGATCGCGCGCTCATGCGGCGCTGGGTGGATGGAAACCGCGTTACCGTCATCCCCACAGGCGTCGATCTCTCCGAGTATCGGCCCGGAGCGCCCGCACCCGGCAACTCCGACGCGGCGCCTCTGGTCACCTTTGTCGGCGCCATGGATTGGGAGCCCAACGTCGATGGCGTGGAATACTTCTGCGGGGAAATCTGGCCTCTCATCAAACGCGAAGTACCCGCCGCGCGCTTGCGCATCGTCGGGCGCAATCCCGACCGCCGCGTGCAAAAATGGGCGGCCAACTCCCACGCCGATTCCGCCCCACAGAACTCCATCGAGGTCACCGGACGCGTGCCCTCTGTTGTCGAGCATCTGCGTGAGTCCGCCGTGGTCATCGTACCTTTGCGTATCGGTGGGGGAACGCGGCTCAAGATCTACGAGGCCATGGCCACCGGTAAAGCGGTAGTTTCGACCACGGTCGGCGCCGAGGGTCTGGACGTGCAACACGGTCGCGACATCATTCTGGCCGACGACGCCCGCGCTTTTGCCGACGCCGTGATCCTGCTCTTGCGCGATCCCGAAGAGCGGCGCCGCTACGAGAAGGCGGCCGCGGAAACCGCCGCCCGTTACGACTGGCCGGCTATCGGGGAGCGCTTCAGCGAAATCCTGCAGTCGGTAAGCCGGGAACAGTCGTATGCCGCCCGCGGAACAAATTCGCTGCCCATGCGGGCAGCACGGTAGCGAAGAACTTTGGCGGCGAAGATGGCTCGGCAGATATCAACTGGTTAGATAAAGAGTAAAGAGACGCAGCAAGCTGCATCTCGGCGGAAAAAGGAATTTTGTGGCCGATAACGGCAATTCGACAACCTTGGAAGTCCCGCAGAGGCGAACCACGTTCCGCCCCTCGGACCCCACCAAGGGCGCTTTTTTCTGGCTCAGCGCTTTCTTTGTGGTCTATTGCGCCCGACCGGAAGACTGGATTCCCGGCCTCAAGTTCTTTCCCCTCGCCAAAATTACCGCCATTCTCGCCATTGGCGGACTGGTCAGCAGCCTGGGTAAAACCAAACGCACCTTCAAGGATCTGCCGAAGGAGGCGAACCTCCTCCTCCTCATGATCGGCCTGCTCTACCTCGGGGGCTTTTTGTCTCCCATCTGGAAAGGCGGCGCAGTCAACCGGACCATGGATTTTTCCAAAATCTATGTTGCCTGGGTGCTGGTCTTTCTGCTCGTTACCACCTTCGATCGCCTGCGCCGCATCATCTTTATTCAGATCTTTTCCGTGGTCGTGGTTTGTGCCGTCGCCTTCGTGAAGGGCCGCAGCACGCCCCGCCTCGACGGCGTTCTCGGCGGCATCTACTCCAACCCCAACGATCTCGCCTTCGCCATCGTGTTGTCCCTGCCCTTTGCCCTCGCCTTTATGCTTACCGCGAAAAACGCGCTGGTGAAAGTGTTCTGGCTTTGCGGCATGCTGATGATGGCGGTCGCGCTCTTTATGACCGCCTCCCGCGCCGGTTTTATCGACCTCGTTCTTTCCGGCAGCGTCACTCTTTACTTTTTCGCGGTGAAAGGCAAGCGCCCTTACCTGATTTTTGCCACAGTTCTCGTGGGCACCATCGTCATGGCCGCTGCCGGCGGCAAACTTTACGACCGCTTTGCCGCTTTATCCGGAGACAGCACCACCGACCAGTCCGCCTATGGCTCCTACGAGGATCGTAAGTTCCTCATGGTGCGTGCCATTGAGGCCATCGAAACCTATCCCATTTTCGGCATTGGAGTGCGCAATTTCCCCACCTGGTCGTTGATTTGGCACGACGCGCACATGACCTACCTCCAGATCGCCGCCGAGGGCGGTATCGCTGTGCTGGTCATCTACCTGATGTTTTTCTGGCGCGGATTTAAGAATCTAAAAACGCTGCGACAAACAAGAAATCTCGATCCCGACATCGTCCTATTTGTGGGAGCGTTGCAGAGTTCACTCTTCGGCTTTGTCGTCGGCGCTTGCTTTGCCCCCGAGGCGTATCAGTTTTTCCCCTATTTCGCCGTGGCCTTCACGGCAACTTTGCTGCAGACGGTTAAAGAACAACAGCAGGATCCCGGCTTGGTGCTCCCGCCGCCGAAAAAGCCGCGTCATTTTCTGGAGGTTTATGCCGATCACGGAACAGCCGGTGCAGTCTCCCCTGTCCGCTGACTTGCAGGCAATTTTGCGTTGCCTGAGCTGTGGCTCGAAATTAGAAAGCGACAACGCCGGGGGATTCCTCTGCCTGTCGTGCCATCGCGTCTACCCGTACACCAACGGTATCGCCCGCTTTGTGGCCGCGCAGGAATACGCCGCCAGCTTTGGTTTCCAGTGGCATCGTTATCAGAAGACGCAACTGGACAGCTATAAGAATGAGGCGCTGCGCGAATCGGAGACCCACTTCCTCGCCAAAACCGCCCTGCGTCCCGAAGACCTGAAAGGCAAGCTAGTCCTCGACGTGGGCTGCGGCATGGGGCGCTTTGCCGAAGTCGCCACGCGCTGGGGCGCACGCGTGGTGGGCGTCGACCTCAGCGCCGCCGCCGAAGTGGCGGCAAAGAATCTGGCCGACCGCGATTTCGTCGCTTTCCAGGCCGACGTCTTCGCCTTGCCCTTCGCTCCCGCAAGCTTTGACGTGATTTACAGCATCGGCGTGCTCCACCACACGCCGGATTGCGAAGCCGCCGTCAAGGCGCTCGATAAATATCTCAAACCCGGCGGCCTGCTCGTAGTCTGGCTCTACTCCGGATACAACAAGTGGTACCGCTTCAGCGACTTCTGGCGGCGTTACACGCACAAAATGAAGCCTGAAACCCTGCACCGCATTCTGAAGGTCGCCGTTCCATTCTTTTACAACCTGGAACAGGGATTGCGCCATGTGCCCCTTATCGGCCGTCCCATCGCGGGCATTATCCATCATGTCTTCCCGGTGAACCACCATCCCAACCCGGAAAACCGCATCCTCGATACCTTCGACTGGTATTCTCCCAAGTATCAGTCCAAGCACACTTACGAGCAGGTATTCCGATGGTATGCGGACATGGGGATGGAAGATATGCGGGTGGGAGAAAATTCCATTGCCGTACGCGGCCGCAAACCACTGCGAGCGTGAGGTGCAGCAAGCGGCCTTCCCGTTCCTCCGCCGCAAGCCGGATCAACATCAAGCACGCCGCAGATTCCGAATGGGCCTGAAAAATAAATTCGCCTATGCCAGAAAGGTCATGCCCGCCGCGACGTGGAGCGCGCTGCAACCGGCGTCCCGCGGCCCCGTGCACGTAATTCTTGCCCTCGCCGACCACTTCGAACCCGCCATTGTTCCCGAAGATGGTCAGAAGCGAGTCTCGCGCTCCGAGCAGGAGCGGCGCCTGGAATGGTGGGCGCGCGAATATCCGAAAGTCATCGACCGCCACCGCGATCATGATGGCCGCCCGCTCGTCCACACCTACTTCTATCCCGCCGAGCAGTATGACGAGGGCCTGCTGGAGATGCTGGCCGAGCATTGCCACGCCGGATGGGGAGAAGTCGAAATTCACCTGCACCACGGGGTGCGGCATCCCGATACCGCCGAGAACACGCGGCGCGAGATCACCGAATTCCGCGACCGCCTCGCCTTCCGCCATCGCTGCCTCGCCGTGGAAACGGATTCCAGCGCCCCGCGCTACGCTTTTGTGCACGGAAATTTCGCCCTAGCCAATTCTGCCGGCGGTCCCTGGTGCGGGGTCGATTCCGAGATGCAGATTCTCTCCGAAACCGGTTGCTATGCCGACCTCAGCATGCCCGGCGCGCCCTGGGACGAGGCGCAGATTGAAAAGACGAATTCCGTCTACGAATGCTCACTGCCGCTTGATCGAAGAGCGCCGCATCGCCGCGGTCGCGACCTCGAAACCGGCCGCACTCCGCGAATTTTTCCGCTGCTCATTCAAGGACCGCTCATCGTCGATCTTCAGCGAGCTTTTCGCACTTTCCGCCCCGCCTTTGACAACGGTACCTTCACCGGGGTTATGACCCCCACCCTGCACCGCTTCTCTCTCTGGAAGCGGGCGCGGGTGCGCGTACTTGGCCGTCCCGACTGGCTGTTTATCAAAGTGCATTGCCACGGCATGGACCCCACCCAGAAAGACGCCGTGATCGGGGAAGGTTTCAAAGCCTTTCTCTCCGGATTGGTGAACGGCGCCGCGGAAAGAAAAGAAACGCTCCATTTTGTGACGGCGCGCGAGATGGCCAACATACTGTTAGCCGCCTGCGACGGCCGCACCGGCGATCCCGGTGAGTATCGCGACTATCGCTTCAAACGCATCATCGACGTTCCGCTAGCGTCGCTTCCGCTGCTCTCGGAAAAATCCGTATCGGCCGGTCGTTTAACCTCAGACAAAGAAAGTCCGGAACAGAATCTGGTGCAGGGAGGGGCCTAGCCCCATGTGTGGAATCGCCGGAGCGGTGAGCACAACTCGCGAGAGCAACATCAGCGAAGCCCTGATTCACCACATGTGCGAGCAGATCGTCTACCGTGGTCCGGACGACGAGGGAATCTACGTCGCCGACGGCGCCGGCCTCGGTATGCGCCGCCTCAGCATCATCGATCTTGCCGGAGGCCATCAGCCCGTCTTCAACGAAGACCGCAGCGCCTGGATTGTCTACAACGGAGAAATCTATAACTTCCTGGAACTCCGGCGCGGCCTTGAGGCGCGCGGCCATCACTTCCGCACTCACTGTGATACCGAAGTCATCATTCATCTCTACGAAGAAATGGGCGCGGATTGCGTCACCCAACTGCGCGGCATGTTCGCCCTCGCCATTTACGACAAGAGCAAACGCAAACTGGTGCTCGCCCGCGACCGCCTAGGCAAGAAACCGCTGCACTATGCCTTCCACCGGGGCAATCTTTACTTCGCCTCTGAAATCAAATCCATCCTGGCGGTTGCGCCTGAACTGGCGGAAGTCAACTCGCAGGCTCTGCTGGAATATCTTTACTTCGGATACGTTCCCGACAGCAGTTGCGCCTTCACCGGCATCCACAAGCTTTCCGCCGGCCACCTGCTCGAATTTCAGGACGGCAAAATCGCCGTCCGCCAATATTGGGATCTTCCCGAATACAACACGCACGCGCCCCAGAGCGAGGAAGAATGCCTCGAAGAGCTCGAACAGCGCTTGTTCGAGGCCACGAAAATCCGCCTGATCTCCGACGTTCCTCTCGGCGCTTTTCTCAGCGGCGGCGTCGATTCCTCTACCGTCGTCGCCCTCATGGCCCGCGCCAGTTCCGCGCCCGTCAAAACTTTCTCCATAGGGTTTAAGAAGGACGATTTCAACGAAGCCCACTACGCGCGCATCGTCGCCCGCAAGTTCGGCACCGAGCATCACGAGATGATCCTCGAACCGGACGTTGTCCAGACCGTCGAGCATCTCACCACTTCGCTGGAGGAGCCGTTCGGCGACTCCTCCATGCTGCCCACATATTACGTTTCTCAGATGGCGCGGCAACACGTTACCGTCGCTCTTTCCGGAGATGGCGGCGACGAACTCTTCGGCGGCTACGATCGCTACCGCATTCAATCCGGGCGCGGCGTCTTCGAACACATCCCCGCCGGCGCCCGCAAAATATTCCGCGAGCGCGTCTTTCCGCGCCTGCCAAAAACCATGCGCGGCCGCGCCTACTCCTACAATGCGTCGCTACCCTGGCGGGAGCGCTACATCGATCAACTTTCTTTCCTGCCCCAGTTCGAGCGCGATATCCCGCTGCTCTCGCCGGAGTTTCGCGAAGTCCTGCAACGCGGCCCCGATCCCGCCGACGCGCTTCGCCGTTATTTCCACCACAGCCCCGCGAAAGATCCCGTCGATCAACTCCTCTATGTCGATACCAAAACCTATCTCGTCGGCGACATTCTCACCAAGGTCGATCGCATGAGCATGTTGAATTCGCTCGAAGTCCGCGTCCCCATCCTCGATCACGTCTTCCTCGAATGGGTCACCGGCCTGCCCCCGCAATGGAAACTACGCGGCAGCCGGCAGAAATACATTTTCCGTAAACTCGCGGAGCGCGTCGGCGTGCCCCTCGAAGCGCTCGACCGCCAGAAACAGGGCTTCGCGCTCCCCCTTGTCCACTGGATGGGCCACGAACTCAAAGACATGCTGATGATCCTGCTCGAGCCCCGCACCCTCGATCGCGGTTACTTCGCCGCCGCCGGTGTGCGCAAGCTAATGGATGACCACCTCGTCCGGGGCCGCGGCAACACCGCCCGCATCTGGCGTCTTCTGATGTTCGAACTCTGGCATCGCAACTTCCTTGAGAAATACGTCAAGTCCGCCGGCTTGCGCTCGCTGCCCCTGGCCGCCGACTCGCGCCGCCGGACGCCCGATTCCTCTGCCTCCACAATGGCCTCCGCCCCCGTGGGAGGATGACCGTTTGCGCGCCACGGATTCTGCCCGCCCCACCACAAGCTCTTCTTTTTCCGCCGGATCGCCGCCAGCTGCATCGACCTCCACCCCCGCCACTCGCCTCTTCCTCATGGTCAACACCTTCGAGACGGGAGGCTCGGAGCGGCAATTCACCGTGCTCGCGCAAAACCTCACGCCGCCGCAATTTGAAGTTCATCTCGGCTGCGTCAGCCGGCGTGGTCCGCTGGCCCACAATTTTCCTGGCGCGCAGGAATTTCCCCTCGGCGGCAGCCTCTTCCGCTGGCAGTCGCTGCGCACGCGCTGGAACCTTAGCCGGCATCTCCGCCACCACGACGTGCAAATCGCGCACGCCTTCGATTTCTACACGAATCTCATGCTGATTCCCGCCGCCCGGCTGGCTCGCGTTCCCGTGGTTATCGGCAGCCATCGCCAGCTCGGGGACCTGATGACGGCGGCTCAGTTTCGGGCTCAGGCCCTCGCTTTTCGCTGCTGCGATGCTGTGGTCTGCAACTCGCAAGCCGCCGCCGCCCGCCTCATCGAAGCCGGCCTCTCGCCCAGTCGAATCGCAATCATAGGCAACGCGCTCCCGCCGGAGGTTTTTATCCCCGCGCCCCCCGCGCTTCCCAAACGCCCCGGCTTCGCGCGGGTCGGGATGGTCGCGCGCATGAACCACCACTACAAGAATCAAGCGGGATTCCTGCGCATCGCTGCGCAACTCCAGCGCCGACTGCCGAATGTGGAATTCGTGTTGGTTGGCGACGGGCCGCTGCGTGCCCAGTTAGGGAGGGAAGCGGCGAGCCTCGGCCTCGGTGCTGCGGCCCTCTTCCTCGGCGATCGCCAGGATATGTCGGCCGTCCTCGCCTCGCTCGACGTGGTGGTCAACACTTCCGCTTCCGAGAGCCTCTCCAACGTGCTCCTCGAAGCCATGGCCGCCGGGCTTCCCGCCGTAGCCTATAAGGTCGGAGGCAATCCAGAACTGCTGAGTGAGGATCGCGGCATCTTGATTCCCGCTGGCGATGAAAACGGTTTTGCCGACGCCGTCGGAAATCTCCTGGCCGACCCCGCCTTACGCCGGCAACTCGGTGACAACGCCCGGCAGTTCGCCCGGGACAACTTCAGCCTGACCGCCGTTCGCCAGCGCTACGTCGAACTCTATCTCAACCTTCTGGAACAGAAACGCCCGCGGCGCGCAACCTCCAATCTCAACCCGGACGGGCGAGTGAGAAACGCCGCCAATCCGCTTCGCGTGGCCCCGCTACGCGTCGCCATGGTGGCGCCCAGCCTGCGCTATGTCGGAGGGCAATCCGCCCAGGCCGATTTGCTTCTGCGCCATTGGCAAAACGATCCCCTCAATGACGTTGCTATCCGTTTCATTGCCGTGGATCCGCCTTTGCCCCGCGCTCTGGCCTGGGCGGAGAAAATTCCAGGCCTGCGCACGCTTCTCCGCGAGCCCATCTACTGCTGGCGCCTCTGGCGTGGACTTAAAGGCGTCGAAGTCGCCCACATATTCTCCGCTTCCTACTGGTCTTTCCTGCTCGCGCCTTTTCCGGCCTGGCTCCTTTCGCGAAGGCGCGGCGCAGGCAGCCTGATCAACTATCACAGCGGAGAAGCTCGCGACCATCTCCAGCATTTCCGCTCGGCAAAGTTCGTTCTCTCGCGGGTCGAAAAAGTCGTCGTTCCGTCCGGCTACCTTGTCGATGTGTTTCGCGAATTCGGAGTTTCCGCCGACGCCGTGCCCAACATCGTCGACCTCTCGCAGTTCCATTTTCGCTCGCGCATCCCCTTGCGCCCGCACCTCGTCTGCACCCGCGGATTTTCCACCTACTACAGTGTCGATGTGGTGGTGCGCGCCTTCGCTGAGATAAAAAAAGACTATCCCGAGGCGCGGCTCGATCTCGTCGGCGGCGGTCCACTGGAAGGCGATATCCGCAAACTGGTCGCCGACCTGAATCTTGCCGGCGTGCACTTCGCGGGGGTGGCGTCGCGTCAGGAAATCGGCAGGAGTTACGACGCGGCCGATATTTTCATCAACGCTTCCTGGCTCGACAACATGCCGTTATCCATCATCGAAGCCTTCGCGTCCGGCACGCCCGTCGTCACCACCGCGCCGGAATGCATGCCCTATTTAGTGCAACACGAGCGCACCGGGTTGCTCTCGCCGGTAGGCGATGCCAAGGCGCTGGCGGCAAATGTCCTGCGCCTGTTGCGCGAACCGGAACTCGCCGCCCGCCTGGCCCAGAACGCCCAAGAGGAATCGCAAAACTATACCTGGGAGGCTGTGCGGCAACAGTGGTTGGAAGCCTATCGCGGAACCGCCGCAGCGTGGGCATCAGCAAATGCGAATAAGAACCCAAAGAAAGCAGTAGCGCCGGTCGCGCCCTCCTGAACCGCCCTCCAGCTTCGTGCGGGGTAAACGCAGTAGTAATCGGCGCGAGAGGGTTACCTTGGGACACGCCAAAGAGTCCGCTTTGGACGGCCTATTTGGCCACAAATGGGCTTGACGAATACCCCGAACTCCCTCAGAATATACCTGCCGTGATTCGTGCCTTCCGGCGTAAGTTGCAACGAATTACCACTCCCCCAGGAAACGAAACGCTCCGCAATTCTGCCAGCGGCGACTCGAGGTGTGTACCGGCCATGCGGTACTGCTCGTGAGCAAGGGATGAGCGCTGGCCGTTCAGCGGGCCGAGGGTGCTTTTGTCAAACATATCGCAGACATTTGATAAACCGGTCTGGCGGCGGAGCGCAGCCGGAAAGGTCCTGAGAGGTCTGCTGTTCTTCGTCGCCCTCTTGGCGCTGCCGAACTCCGCTTTTCCGCAGAGTTGGTCGACCCTGCCCGTCGACTTGCTCGTCCCCATGAACACCAGTCCAACCTACCCTCCGGGCACCGCCATGACGGCGGCGATTGCCAACTCGGGAACCGTGAGCAGCCAATGCAAGGTCGGTTCGGGTTGCTATTTTGCGACTTTTCCATCCGGCTTCGAGGTGGGAGCGAACCAGGGCACCTGCACCAATCTCGGTCCGATCCAGATGAACGGCTCCGGCGGAGCGCTGTATCCCGCGCAATCGTTGAATTATAACAATTACGCGCACAGCGATTCCGCGACCACCTCGACTGAGCAGTTTTACTTCAGCCCTTTTCTCACCAACACGCAGTTCTCCATCACCACCTGCATGACCATAGGCTTCCCCGCGCAGAAAAACGGGAACGTCTACGACATGTTCATGATTCAAGACAAAGCGGGGAACTTCGACGTCCTGCAACTCGCGTTCTCCTGCCCGAATAACCAGATTTTCGGCACTCGTGTGGAGACCTGGCCGAGCGTCGTTTCCGGCTGCGTCTCCCTTTTCAACGCCCCTACCGGCACCGCCACATTCACCAGCGGCAGCGCCACGGTCACCGGAACGGGTTTCGCCACCGACGGATCCTGGAATACCGGCAGCCTCTACGTCGGGCCGGGAAATCAGCAGGGCACCGGGACCCCGTACCCCATCGGGTCGGTGCAAACCTCCACCAGCCTCACTCTGGAAACGCCCTATACCGGGACCTCCGGCAAACAGTCTTACTCCGTCATACTGCCTGCGTCCCAGACCTACTACCTTTCCACCACCTGGGATTACACCAGCGGCATGGCTTGCTATTGGGTGTGGACGCCGCTCGGCGCATTCGTGGGCAATGGCTGCGTTGCCGCCGTCGGCGCCGCCGGCACTTCCAATGTTCGTGTCTTCAGCAATGAGAATGGATCGAACCTCGGTACCTACACCGAATACCAGAACATAATGATGAACTGGACCGCCAGCGCGCCGACCGGTACGGCCGCCTTTACCAATGGAAGCACGCAGGTCGCGGGAACCACGTTTGTCCCCGGAAATTCCTGGAACAACGGCATCCTGAATGTCGGCGGCGTCACTTACACCATCGCCTCGGTGCAGAGCGCGACCGGCCTGACTCTGACCACGCCGTACGCGGGCACGACGGGAAGCGCAAGCTACGCGGTCGAACTACCCCTTTTCTGGACGCAGGCGAGCCAGACCATCACTTTCGCAGCGCTGGCGAATCAGGTATTCGGCAGCGCGCCCTTCACCGTAAGCGCCACCGCTAGTTCCGGTCTGCCGGTAAGCTTCAATTCGCAAACCACGCCAGTCTGCACCGTTTCCGGAAGCACGGTCACCCTCGTCGCCGCCGGCACCTGCACGATTCAGGCGACGCAGGCAGGCAACGCCAGTTATGGACCCGCGACCCCCGTCAGCCAAAGCTTTCAGGTGACCCAGGGGAGCCAGAGCATTACCTTCGCAGCGCTATCGAATCAGGCCATCGGCAGCGCGCCATTCACCGTGAGCGCCATCGCGTCCTCGGGACTGGCGGTAAGCTTCAATTCGCAAACCACGCCGGTATGCACCGTTTCAGGAACCACGCTGACGCTGGTCGCCCTCGGTACCTGTACCATCCAGGCTACGCAGGCGGGCAACGCCAACTATGCCGCCGCGACCCCGGTCAGCCAGAGTTTCCAAGTCACGCAGGCCAGTCAGACCATCACCTTCGGAGCGCTACCGAATCAGGCCCTGGGCAGCGCCCCCTTTGCTATCAGCGCGTCCGCATCCTCAGGACTGCCCGTCAGCTTTAACTCGCAAACCACGGCAACCTGCACCGTTTCCGCTTCCACCGTGACCTTGGTCGCCGCCGGCACTTGCACCATCCAGGCGACGCAGGCGGGCAACGCCAACTACTCCGCAGCCACGCCCGTCAACCAGAGCTTCCAGGTCACCACCCAGAGCAGCCAGACCATCACCTTCGGCACCCTTTCGAATCTGGCGTTCGGCAGCGCGCCATTCACCGTGAGCGCCACCGCCTCTTCGGGACTGCCGGTGAGCTTTAATTCGCAAACGGCGGCCGTCTGCACCGTCTCCGGAAACACCGTAACCATCGCTGCCACCGGCACCTGTACCATCCAGGCGACTCAGGCGGGCAACGCTACCTACGCCGCCGCGACGCCCGTCAACCAGAGTTTCCAGGTCACGCCGGCGAGCCAGACCATCACGTTCGCAGCGCTCTCCAATCAAGCCTTTGGCAGTGCGCCCTTCGGCGTAAGCGCCACCGCATCCTCGGGACTCGCGGTGAGCTTCAATTCGCAAACCACGGCAATCTGCACCGTCTCCGGCAGCACCGTCACGCTGGCCTCCGCCGGAGCCTGCACCATCCAAGCGACGCAGGCGGGCAACGCCAACTATGCCGCGGCCACGCCCGTCAACCAGAGTTTCCAGGTCACGCCGGCGAGCCAGAGCATCACCTTCGCAGCGCTCTCCAATCGCGCCTTCGGCAGCGCGCCGTTTACCCTAAGCGCCACCGCATCGTCGGGCCTGCCAGTGAGCTTCAACTCGCAAACCACCGGAGTCTGCACCGTCTCGGGAAGCACCGTCACGCTGGCCGCCGCCGGAGCCTGTACCATCCAGGCGACGCAGGCGGGGAGCGCCAACTACACCGCGGCCACGCCCGTCAATCAGAGTTTCCAGGTCACGCCGGCGAGCCAGAGCATCACCTTCGCAGCGCTCGCCAGTCAGACGCTGGGCACCGCGCCCTTCACCGTCGCCGCCACCGCGAGTTCCGGTCTGCCGGTGAGCTTCAGTTCGCAAACCACCGCCATCTGTACCGTTTCCGGAAGCACCGTGACCCTGGTTGCGGTCGGCACCTGCACCATTCAGGCGTCACAAGCAGGCAATGCCAATTACGCGGCGGCGACGCCTGTGAACCAGAGTTTCCAGGTGAACGCGCTAACCAGCCAGACCATTACCTTCGGAGCGCTCTCCAACCAGGCCTTTGGCAGCGCGCCCTTCGCCGTAAGCGCGACCGCCTCCTCGGGACTGCCCGTCAGCTTCAACTCGCAAACCACCGGAGTCTGCACCGTTTCGGGAAGCACCGTAACCCTGGCTGCCGTGGGCACCTGCACCATCCAGGCGACGCAGGCAGGCAACGCCACCTACGCCGCCGCTACGCCCGTCAACCAAAGTTTCCAGGTAACACAAGCGAGCCAGACCATAACCTTCGCCGCGCTCCCAAGTCAGACCTTCGGCAGTGCGCCCTTCGCGGTGAGCGCGACGGCATCCTCGGGCCTTCCCGTCAGCTTTAACTCGCAAACGACCGGAGTCTGCACCGTTTCGGGAAGCACCGTAACCCTGGCTGCCGTGGGCACCTGCACCATCCAGGCGACGCAGGCAGGCAACGCGACCTATTCGGCCGCCACGCCCGTGAATCAAAGTTTCCAGGTAACGCAGGGCAGCCAGACCATCACATTCGGAGCGCTCTCGAACCAAGCCTTCGGCAGCGCGCCCTTCGCGGTGAGCGCGACGGCATCCTCCGGCCTGCCCGTGAGCTTCAACTCGCAAACCACCGGAGTCTGCACTGTCTCGGGAAGCACAGTAAACCTCGCCGCCGTCGGCACCTGCACCATCCAGGCCACGCAGGCAGGCAACGCTACCTACGCTCCCGCCACGCCCGTCAACCAGAGTTTCCAGGTCACGTCAGCGAGCCAGACCATCACCTTTGCGCCGCTCTCGAACGAAGCGTACGGCAGCGCGCCCTTTGCGGTGAGCGCGACTGCGTCCTCCGGCTTGCCAGTTAGCTTCAACTCGCAAACCACCGGATTATGTACAGTTTCGGGAAGCACCGTGACCCTGGCCGCCGTCGGCACCTGCACCATCCAGGCCACACAGGCAGGCAACGCAACCTACGCCGCGGCCACGCCCGTCAACCAGAGTTTCCAGGTCACGCAAGCCGGCCAGAGCATAACGTTTAACGCGCTCCCCAGTCAGACCTTGGGCAACGCGCCCTTCGGCGTAAGCGCCACCGCATCCTCGGGCCTGCCCGTCAGCTTCAACTCGCAAACCACCGCAGTCTGCACCGTCTCGGGAAGCACCGTAACCCTGGCGGCCGTCGGCACCTGCACCATCCAGGCGACACAGGCAGGCAACTCGACCTATGCCGCCGCCACGCCCGTCAACCAGAGTTTCCAGGTAACATCCGGCGGCCCGGCAGTCGCTGCGACGCCAACCTTTTCTCCGGGAGCGGGAAACTACGGCAGCAATCAGCCCATTACCATATCGACGGCTACCAGCGGGTGCGCTCCTTATATCTACTGGAACGTTACCGGAACCTCTTTGAGCGGCGGCACCAACAGCACCAGCGCCACCATCACGACCAACGAGACTCTCTACGCGCAAGTGGTCGGTTGTCCGGGATACTCGAACAGCGCCATCGGCAGCGCAGCCTACACGACTAATTCTTTAACATGGACGCTGGTGCAACACGCCTACAACTTTAATTGCACCACCAGTTCTCCCTGCGCCGTGACCACCGCTGGAGGCACCAATCAGCGCGCCCTGCTTCCCACCACCGCCGGAGACTTGCTGATCGTCGCGTCGACCGGTAAGTACTCCGGTAAGACCAATAACTACCAGTACATCATGAATCTTTCCGTGAGCGATGCGGGCGGCGTAGCCGACAACTTTACCCATTGCCCCAATTCCGTCGCTTCCTACGCCCCGACCAACGGACCCTTATATGGCGCCGATTGTTACTACGCCCTGAGCGCGGTCGGCGGAGCCACATCCGTGACCTGTTCCTGGTTGTTCAGTGGACTGAACAGCGCCACCACCAAGCAGGACTGCGAAGTATTGGAGTATCGACCTTCCGTCACTCCCATCTACTACGACACCGGAAATGTGACGAGCCTGAACTCTTGCAGCACGAACTGCGCCGCGCCCCCGCTTCTTCTCAACGGAGCCGACGACTTGATCGTCGAGCTCGGCATCGGCGCCAATCCCTTAACCTCGCTCAGCGCTCCCTTCACGAACCCCGGCGATTTCGATACCGCGAACCTGGGCGGCGGCTTCGGCGCGGCGCTTAGCCAGACTACGGGAACACCTCCGCCCACCTTCGTGCAGTCGAAGTCAGGCGCGGCTTATCTGGGAGCTCTCGCGTTCGGTCCCAATCCCTCGCCGGTCCCGACCTTCGATACCTTCATCAACTTCAGCGGGACGGGCACCGCCAACGGCGGAACACCCAGCACTGCCACCCTCGCCTCCTCCACCTTCGGTGTTTCCCAAACCTGGGGAGCCCTGGGAGGAGCCGGGATGACCTATTGCAATTCCGGCCCCGCCAGCAACCTGCCCGCGCCCATTGTGGTCAATGCCGCCACCTACACCGGCGCGAGTCCGCTCAACCTTTGCGGAGTCACGTCGACCACCGGAACCAACATCGGCTTCATTCAAGGTGGATTGTCCTCTTATTCCGCCAACGTGTCCGTCGGCTTTACCGTGGAATGGACCTGCCCCAGCACCGCGCCGAGTAACGGACAATGTGGAGACATGGGCGGCCTGTGGAACACCGCCGGAGACTACGCGGTAGTCCACGTCGGCGGGTTCGACCATACGGGAATGATGTATCTGGAGTCGGACGGCTCCATCTCCCCGAAAACCGGCGGTCTGGCCGTTACTCCGGGCACGCCTTATCGAGTGAACCTGCGACTCACTTACGGCGGCACGGGCGCAACCTACCAGATGGTGGTATGCAACGACGCCACTCCCGGAACCGCGCTGCAAGCCTTCTCGCTCACCGGACTTTACTCGGGCGATCCCTACCTGCTGCGGCTCGGAATGCTCGGCGAGGAACCGAAAGTCGCCGGCTACAACTATTTCTGGAGAAACGTGGTCCTCAGCAACACCGGCACTTTCTCCACCACCTCCTGCGTCCTGTAACCAAAATCTGCAAACCTAAATAACCGGATTTCCCGTGTGGCGCGGACACTCTTGTCCGCGTGTCGGCTGCGAAATCATTGCCAGCGCGGACCAGAGTCTCCGCTCCAAATGACAGGCTTTGCGGAGTTATGTGCGATCACTTGTTTCTGATTTGTCGCCGACTCACTCCCATTTCACATGAGTCGAGGTTTGGAGAAGCCACCCACCCGCTACCCGCCGCTCTTTTTTGGCAACGGCCACAGCCTAGTCACAACCAGCGCCACCGCAATTCCCAGCGAGACTTCCAGAAAGCGATGCCAGGCCACAATCCAGGGACTGCGCGCATGCGGTATCAACAAAACGATGCTCAAGGTAATGCCCGCAAAACGATAAGCTCCTCCCACCCGAAACCCGAACGCCAGCACTCCGCAGAGCAGAAGCCCGAGGCCATAAACCCACGCACTCGAGGGAAATAGGGATGCCAAAGCCGCGCCCAGTACTGCCCCGAGCGCCGTCCCGACAAAGCGTTGCCAGCTCAGGGTGAGCGGCGGGACGGTCGATTGAATAATGACGATGGTGGAAATCGGCGCCCAATAAAATTCCGGGAGCCGCAGCAACCGCGCCAGCAACAGCGCCCCCACCGCGGCCACAGCGGTCCGGACCGAATCCAAAACCGCATCCCGCCGCACCCCCGAAAACAAGCCGCCACGCGCCATCCATCCCTCCGCCAGTTTGTCATCCTGAGCGCAGCCGGGACGAGAATCGGCAACGCCGAATCAGAGACTTCTCCCCATGCACCGTGGCTTCTGCTGTGCCGCGCCGCATCCTCAGAGTTCCATGCGAAAGGTAGTGTACGGCAGATCGGCCCACCCGGCTGCCATAGCGAAACGGAAAAACTAGATTTTGCCGGTGTGGCGCGGACACTCTTGTCCGCGTGCGGACTGCGAGATTACTGCCGACGGCGGATGAGCCGCTTGTCCAATCCTTTTTAACTCATTTCCTGATTTTGTCGTCGCGAGCGCAGCGAGGGATCTGCAGTCCCTCGGCACCGGCGCAATCGTGGTTTCGCCATTTCTCAAAAAGCGTGAGACGCGGCGCACCCCAGTTATTATGAGTTAGGTTCGGAGAAGTGGCCCACCCGCCGAAACGAGGAGAAACCATGCAGATCAGGAAACTCACGCCCAATCTCAGTCGTCCGCAATGTCGAAGCCAGCCTGAAGTTTTATCGCGAGATACTCGGCCTCGAAAAAGCGATGTCTGTTCCCGATGAATCGCCCTATGTTTCGCTGCGGTATCCAACGGCGAACTCAAGATTTTCTTCAACGACCAGAAAACGGTCGCTGCCGAACATCCCCAGCTAGCCGCAACCATCGGCGCCAGCCTCACTCTCTACCTGGAAGTGGACAGCCTGCAATCTGTTCTCGATCGCGTCCAGAAAGCAGGAGCGAAAATTTCCATGCCCGTCACCGAGCAGTTCTACGGCATGAGGGAATTCGCCTTCGAAGATGGAGACGGTTATACCATTACCATTGCGCACAAGATGTGATGAAAATTGCGCCTGAACGTAGCGGTCAGATGGGCACTGCGCCCATACATTCGGCGGATGGGCCCTTGTCTAATTCTTTTCAGAAGTGGCCTACCCGCCTTCGATTCGCCATCTGTTTCGATTTGTCATGTGTTTTTGATTTTCACTCATTTCTGATTTTGTCGTCCCGAGCGCAGCGAGGGATCTGCAGTCCCTCGCTACCGGCGCAATCGTGGTTTCGCCATTTCTCAAAAGCGTGAGACCCGGCGCACCCCAGTTATTATGAATAAGGTTCAGAAAACATCAACAGGTGCTTGTGCGCTATAGATCGGATAAGCCTAGCGTCAATACCCTGGATAAGTGCGTCTGGCGGAATTTATAAACGGGCAGGTGGTCCGTCCCGGTGGTGGCACTGTTTTACGTAGTAAGAACCGCGCGCGCCCTCAGTCACGTTATGCAATGCTCAAAACGGCTGGGCGTTGGGTATGATGGTGGCTGAGAAGAGCGCCACTCGCCCGCACTCAAGAATCTGAACATTGTCATGAATCAGCAAGGTGCCAATATCAATTCCCTTCATTACCAGTGCAAGAATGAGTAGAAGCGATGATCAGCCAAGAGCAAAAAGGAGTTATCGCTGTTCTTGTGACGCTCTGGTGTGCGGCGTTTGCTTCCATGGATGGATAGCGACCGTTTAAGAGTTCAACGGGCTTTTCCGTCTCGTATCCCGGAGCTTGGGTTCGGTACGGGGTCTCTCCAGATCGGCTTCAGCTTCGCAGCTCTAAGGGCGGCGCTGAGGGTGTCAGCATTAAGCAGGGCCAGGCAGAAATCAAAGTGATGGGTGTCCCAGAGTCCTTGAAGCAAACGCTCGCCCAGGTGATCGCCTACTACACTCAGGACGCGACGGTTCTCTCGCACAGAGATGTCCCGGGAGAAGCGGTCTCACACGGGTGTAGCAATCTAGAAGAAGTCACTTCCAAAGAACCGGCCATTCCTCCCGCAGACTCCTCTATTTTTGTGCCGACGATCATAAATACAGACTTCTTCTGTGAGGCTGAAGGACGCAAGGTAGTGACCCTCCTCCGCAACTGGGAGGGTGACAAGCGGCAAGAGGAGTACCAGCAGGTAGCCCTGCGAATGGCAAAAAAGGTGTCCGCGTTGCCGCGCAGAAAAACGTCCGCTAGCCGCCTCAAACGGCTTACGTACGGCGGGACTCTCTGGACGAGGCTCCGGTACTACGAGTGTCAAATTGACCAGATTTCCGTAATCAGAAGCGGCATCATGTTGGAACTGCGCTATCCAGGGCGAGCCGTGTCCGAAGATCGGACGAGGCTATAGGACAGTGAAGTTCAGGTTTTTTTGCACTCGGATGGAGCCAACTTGGCTGTCGCCGATCTCACGTCCAAAGCCACGACTGACCGGTGCCGATGCAGCCCCATAGTTGCAGGAAAAAAGTGCCGTATTTGGATGACCTATGCGGAGAAAGACCAACTCTCTGCGGCGCAAGAGCATCGCACTCTTTTCGCTGCACCAGCAGTCGGCTGATTTAGGGAGGCAACAATGAAAGTGAAAATGAAAAAGATGAGTGCAATTTCTTTGGCGCTGCTACTCCTGGCCTGCGGAGTAGTTGCTGCGCAGGACACCATGAACCGAGACGACGGTCAGAAGACGTATTCGTCCCAACAGCCAATTCAGCTGGCAGGTACAATCAGCAACACCGGCGAGACCTTTGTCAGCGACAAAGGCAGAAAAAACTGGACCATAATCAACCCAGATGCAGTCAAGGGGCACGAGGGGCAGCATGTGCGCTTGACCGCGAATGTTGATGCCGACAAGAACGAAGTAAACGTAGTCTCGCTCAAGAAGGCGAAATAATCCTCCCCTCGGGAAGCGTCACCCAGTGCGGCAAAAAAAAGGGCCCCGCTCTTGCGAGCGGAGCCTTTTTGTCCTACCGAACAGCTAAGCGCTTGCTGACTCTTAGTACATGCCGTCCATGCCGCCGCCACCGCCGTGGCCACCCGGCATGGGAGCGTTCTTCTTTTCTTCCGGGATCTCCGCTACCAGGGCTTCGGTGGTCAACATCAGGGCGGCGATCGAGCCGGCGTTGGTCAGTGCGGTGCGCACCACCTTGGTCGGATCGAGCACGCCCGCCTTGACCAGGTCTTCGTAATCGCCGGTCAGGGCGTTGTAGCCGAAGTTGTTGTCCTTGGAGTCGTTGATCTTGCCGATCACGATGGCACCTTCTTCGCCGGCATTCTCGGCGATCTGGCGCAGGGGCTCGGTGATGGCGCGCTTCACGATGTTGACACCGATCTGCTCGTCACCTTCGAGTTTGAGGCCGTCGAGAGCCTTGACGCAACGCGCCAACGCTACGCCGCCGCCGGGGACAATGCCTTCCTCGACTGCCGCACGGGTGGCGTGCATGGCGTCTTCGACACGGGCCTTCTTCTCTTTCATTTCGGTTTCGGTCGCGGCTCCCACTTTGATCACCGCCACGCCACCGACCAGCTTGGCCAACCGCTCCTGCAACTTCTCGCGGTCGTAGTCGCTGGTGGTCTTGTCGATCTGGCCGCGAATTTCCTTCACGCGGCCCTGCGACGTCGCCGGGCTTGCCTTTGCCTTCGACAATGGTGGTGTTGTCCTTGTCGATGGTGATCTTCTTGGCTTGGCCGAGGTCGGCGAGCTGAACGTTCTCCAGCTTGATGCCGAGGTCTTCGGTGATGGCCTTGCCGCCGGTCAGGGTTGCGATGTCCTGCAACATGGCCTTGCGGCGATCGCCGAAGCCGGGAGCCTTGACGGCCGAGACTTGCAGCGTGCCACGCAGTTTGTTGACGACGAGAGTGGCGAGCGCTTCGCCTTCCACGTCCTCAGCGATGATGAGGAGCGGCTTGCCGCCCTTGGCGATCTGCTCGAGCAGCGGGAGCAGGTCTTTCATCGAAGAGATTTTCTTTTCGTGGATCAGGATGTAGGCGTTCTCCTGGATCGATTCCATGCGCTCCGGATCGGTGACGAAGTAGGGAGAGAGATAGCCGCGATCGAACTGCATGCCTTCGACCACGTCCAGCTGGGTCTCCAGAGTCTTCGACTCTTCGACGGTGATGACGCCGTCCTTGCCGACCTTCTTCATGGCTTCGGCGATGATCTTGCCGATGGTCTCGTCGTTGTTGGCGGAGATGGTGCCGACCTGGGCGATCATCTCGCCGGTGACGGGCTTGGAGAACTTGTCGAGCTCGCCCTTTTCGCGGTTGCCTTCCTTGTCGAACTTGCCGGTGATGAGCTGAACGGCCTTCTCGATGCCGCGCTTCATCGCCATGGGATTGGCTCCCGCGGCAACCGTCTTCACGCCTTCGCGGAAGATGGCCTGGGCCAGAACGGTGGCGGTGGTGGTGCCATCGCCGGCCACGTCGGAGGTCTTGGAAGCGACTTCGCGGACCATCTGCGCGCCCATGTTCTCGATGCCGTTGGGCAGTTCGATTTCTTTCGCCACGGTGACGCCGTCCTTGGTGATGGTCGGCGAACCGAATTTCTTTTCAATAACTACGTTGCGGCCCTTGGGGCCGAGGGTGACCTTCACAGCGTCCGCCAGCAGGTTGACGCCGCGGAGAATCGCCTGTCGCGACTCTTCTCCATGAACAATTTGCTTTGCCATAACTTTTTGCTCCTTAAAATTAAAATCCTTGAACTTCAAAATCTATGCAGGCTGCGCCTGCGGGGAAGGTTTTCTGTCGAGACGCGCAAGGCGCGTCTTTACAGCGTGATTAGCGGCGCGATCCGGCTGCTTCTTTCTTAGCGGGAGTGGCGGCGCCGGTGAGCACGCCGAGAACTTCTTCTTCGCGCATGATGATGAAGTCCTCACCATCGATCTTTATTTCGGTTCCGGAATATTTTCCGAAGAGGATGCGGTCGCCCTCTTTGACATCGAGCGGACGTACTTTGCCTTCTTCGCTGATTTTGCCTTTGCCGGCGGAGATGACTTCTCCCTCCATCGGTTTATCTTTGGCGGAGTCGGGAATGATGATGCCGCCGCGGGTGGTATCGGCCTCTTCTACCCGACGGACCAGGATGCGGTCATGGAGCGGGGTGAATTTGGTAGCCATAGTTGCGTACTCCTTTCAAGAGTGGTTGTGGTCAGTTGATAAGTGAAATCGAAATTTACGATAGCCCGGAAAACTGGGGTGTTAGCACTTGATGCTTTCGAGTGCTAATTATAGGAATGTGAGTGGTGGATTGTCAAGCAGGAGCGAAAAATAGTTGATAAGAGGATTCTAATCATTGCATTACGCAGGCTTGGGTTGGGAATCAGCTTCACTAAGAGTAGGAGTTGCGTGGCGCAGCCAGTATGCCGCGTGCCGAGAAACGGCAGATCCCCCCAGCTTGGTCTAATTAAATCAAAGACTTAGGCGGGTATTGGAAGCCAAGTCTTTGAGGAATAATGACTTAATTGTAAAGTATTTATAATTCATCAACTTAGACAGCGAGGATCGGGTACGGCACGGCCAATCGTGAATTGTTTGATTCTCGATTTTAGCAGGCGTTGTCAAGCAGGGGGTTCGGTTTTTGTGGTGGAGTTTGAGACTCGCTATCCGCCAAAAGAAGGAACTCTCCCACAGCGGCCGACGATAACGCACCCCCAAGGTCATTGTGAGCCGAGGGAAAACGCGGTGCTATGGCCCACCGCTCTTCATTGAAGATCGGAAGCAAAGATCAGAAGCAAGATCAACATTGAAGATCAGAAGCAAGATCAGAAGCAACGGCAGCGGACAGGAGTGTCCGCTCCACACAAGTGAACTAGCGCTATCGAAAGCAAATCAAAACGTCGCTTACTTGGCCGTCCCGGTGGCGGTGATGGGGATTTTCAGGGGGCTGCCGGGGGCGCTGGTGGTTATGTTCAGGGTTCCGGCGGCGGGGCCGGTGGCGCTGGGATGGAAGGTCACGCCGATCAGGCAGGTCGCTCCCGGTTTGAGGCTGGCGGGGCAGTAATTCACGAAGCTGAACTGCGCCGCGTTGCCTTCGGTGATCGACAGGCTCACCGGGCCGATGGCGACTTTGGCGGCGCTGTTATTGCCCAGGGTGACATCCATTTTCAGGGAGCGGCCGACGATTACGTTGCCGAACGCGAGGCTCGCCGGCGAGAACGTCACCGGCGCGATCGCAAAGTTGGCGGTCACGGTCTGCGGAGCGTTCATGGTGATGGTGGTCGAGGCGCTGGCGGCGTTGGCCACGTTGCCCGTCCAACTGGAGAAGATATAGCCCGTCTTAGCGGTCGCCGTGAGGCTGACTTTCGCGCCCTGGAAATAGTAAGTGCCGGGGGGCGAGACGGTTCCTCCGGCGGAGGGGTTCGCCGCCGTTTTCAGCAAGTAACTCATGGTGAAGTTAGCGGTATAAGTCGCGCTGGTCGCGGGCACGGTGATGGTGTGGCTGAGGCTCTTGCCATCCGACCAGTTAGAGAAGTTGTATTGCGTGCCGGTACCCTGCTGGGCAATGGTGGCGATGGTGTGAGTGCTGCCAATGGTCCAGTTCTCGCTGAGAGGCGCGGCGTGGGGCGTGCCGCCGTCGACGCTTACGAGCAATCCGCCGGGCGCCGTGGTGACGACGATGCTCACCGTGTTGGGCACGAAGTTCGCGGTCACGCTCTGGGGCGCGTTCATGGTGACGGTGGTCGAGGCGCTCGCGGCGTTGGCCACGCTGCCGGTCCAACTGGAGAACTTATAGCCGGAATTGGCGGTGGCCGTCAGATTCACCACTTTGCCGGGTGCGTAGTAACTGCCGGAGGCCGGCATAACTAATCCGTCGTTGGAGGGACTGGCCGCCGTGGTCAGGAGATAGAGAGTGTTGAAGGTCGCGGTATAACTCGTGACATTGGCGGATGCGGTGACGGTGTCCGGCGCGGGTTGGTCGTGGTGTCGGGCCAGTTGGCGAAGGTGTATTCGGTGCCGGCGCTGGGGGTCTGCGGCGACGTGGTGGAGAAGGTGTGCTGCGTGCCGACGGTCCAGGTGAATTGTTGCGAGCCGGTAAAGGCGGTGCCACCATCCACCGATATGGTGGGTCCCGTGATGTTGGTGCTCACCGTTACCTGAACCGTGTTGGGGAGTCCCATGCCGCTCAGGTTGATGGTCTGCATGGCGGGCGGGATGGGCGCGGCGGCAGCTTTGCGGTTGGCGACAGGTAACTGAGCGACGCCCGTGTTGAGCGTGTTGTCGCTGAGGGTGAGCGTACCGGTCAGCGGTCCGCTGCTGGTGGGCGCGAAATCCACGCCCACGGTGCAGGTTCCACCCGGCGCCAGCGGGGCGGAGGTCGAGCAGGTGGTTGTGCTCGAGTCCACCGTGAAATTGGTGCTGGCGACAAAGCCGGCAAAGGTCAGCGGCTGGTTGCCGATGTTCTGGATGGCGACGGTCTGCGGACTGCCGGTGCTGTTGACCTGAATCGAGCCAAAGCTCAGCGTCGGCGCCTGCGAGCGTTGCACCTCGTACAACGGGCCATTGTTCTCGTCGGGGATATACACATCCCCGGCGCTGTCCAGCGCCAGACCATTCACAAATCCGTAACCTCCGGGCAGCGCAATGTCGCACACGCTGGAAGCGCAACCCGCCGGGACCTCCGTCACGGAAGAGCCAAAATTATGAGCGATGTAGACGTCTCCGGCGGCATCCACCGCCAACCCAGTCCCTCCCCCCAGCCACGACGCTAATGTGGTTTGCGTGCCCGCACCGCTCACCTCCAGGGTCGCTCCCTGGGGAAGGCTGGTAACGAAGAACATCTCCGAGGTCGTCGAGCGCTAGCCCCTCAGGGTCGATAACCCCGCTGCCCACGGTCGTCTGGCTTCCTACCACGGGCACTTCATAAAGCGGGTGCCCGTTGTATTCATCGGCGATGTAGATATCGCCCGCACCGTCCAGCGCCACCGCGTTAGGCGCCGCGATGCCGCTGCCCACCGTCGTTTCGCACGAGGAGGACGTGCATCCTTGAGGAACGATGTAAGTGGCAGAGGGTTTGGGCTCGCTTGGAACATAGATATTGCCGGCGCCATCGACAGCCGGTTGCCCCGGCCCTATCCATCCGCTGCCCCACTGCTTGTAGCAGGAACCACTACTGCATCCCGCGGGAATCACGATTACATAGCCGGTAAGGCCGCCACCGGGATAGCCTGACATGTATACATTGCCAGCCGCATCGGTGGCTACGCCTTCGGGATAGAACCCGTTGTTCACGGTTACTTCGGGGCCGCCGGGAAAGACAAGTTGGGGCGCCTGGCCCAGGCCGGTGAGCAGGGTCCTGACCACAAGGCTGCCGTTGTTGTCGGTGAGGCTGATTGCGCCCTGGCGCACTCCGGGCGCAATCGGCGCGAAGGTGGCCTGCACGGTGCAGGTTGCCGGACCCTGGAAGCCGCTGGTGCAGGTCGTGGTGCCGCCGCCGCTGATCGGATTGAAGTCCAGTCCGGTCGCGCCCTGGGTTACGACCTGCACCGGAGTCGAGCCGAGGGTTGTCCCCGAAGGCACGGTGAATTGCAGCGAGAAGGTCACGCTGCAGGGCGCGGGCGTGGTCTGGCCGTTGGGGCAGACATTGGCGACAAGGTTTGGAGTGTAGCCGCTCTGCAATTCAAACGCTCCGATGTCGCAGCCCTTGCCCTGCGGGCGCGGAATGCCGCGCTGGTCGGCAGTGACCAGATTGCCGAAGGCGTCGGTGCAGCTATTGGAAGGGATGGCATCGATGGCGGGGCTGCCGGATAACAGTGGAATCGTTTGGGTGGGGCCGCCGTTGTTTCCGAGAGTGCCGAGATTGGCGGAAACTCCGCTTAGGTCGCCGGTCGCGGTGAGGAACGTGCAACTGCTGTCGTCCGACAGGTTGTAGCCGTCTGAAGTTGGGGTGCCACCATAAAGAAAGCAGTTCCCCCCGCTAGCCTGGCCTGCCAGCAGCACGCCCTTCAGCGTGGTAGAAGAAGTACCAGCGATGCCGGCGCCGCCCTCCACGGAAGCAGAGTTTCCGGAAAAGGTGCTGTTGCTCACCGTCAACGTCGTCAGGTTGTAAAGGCCGCCGCCCTGGTAGGCGTAGTTGCCGGAGAAAGTGCTGTTGCTCACCGTCAACGCGTTCTGGTTGTAAATGCCGCCGCCCTCGAAGCTAGCGCGGTTGCTGGAGAAAGTGCTGTTGCTCACCGTCAGTGTGTTCTGGTTGTAAATGCCGCCGCCGCTGCCATCCATGGAAGTGGAGTTGCCGGCGAAGGCGCTGTTACTAACGGTCAGGGTGCCGTCGTTTAAGATGCCGCCTCCGTAGCCGTTTACCGCGTATCCATTCTCAATGGTCACGCCCGAGATGGTTGCCGTAACCCCTTGATTGACCTGAAACACAGTGCACGCGCTATTCCCGCTGATGGCGAGATTGTTCGCGCCCGGCCCGACGATGGTCACGTTCTGGGCAAGGACGATGGTGCCGAAGCCGGAATCGGTGCAATCGAGGGTGATGGTTTGCCCGTTCAGGCTGGGGGCGAAGTTGATGGTGTCGCCGGGCGCGGCCGCGGCGAGCAGAGTGCGCAACGTTCCAGAAGAACCGTCGTCAGCGGAGCTGGTGACGGTGAGGGTGGTGGGCACGGCGTAGGACCAGGTATCGTTGTAGTAAACGTCGCCCGAGCTGTATCCGGTTCCTCCGAACAAAACGACCTGGGCCACTGCGGCATCGTAGGCCAGGGCAGCGGCTTCACGCGGGTTGGGGCTGGGAGAAATTGTCTCCGAAGTCCAGGCCGACCCGTCCCAGACCCAGGTGTCGCTGTAGATCGTGGTATTGTCCGCTCCTCCGAACAGGACGGTACGCCCCTGCGCGGCGTCGTAGGCCATGGCATGGTAGACGCGCGGGTTGGGGCCGCTGTTTGTGCCGGCGTTCCAGTTGGAGCCGTCCCACCACCAGGTATCGCCAAGAAGGTGGCCGCTGCTATCGGTCCCACCAAAGAGGACGATGTGGCCGAGCGGGTCAAGGGCCATGGCGCTGTTGCCACGAGCGGGGGGCAACGACATGGCGTTGGGCGTGGCCTGCGTCCAGGCGGTGCCGTCCCACAGCCAGGTGTCGCCGAGAAGAGGTCCGCCATTGCCAAATCCTCCGAACAGGACCGTTTTCCCATGGACAGGGTCGTAGGCCATGGCGGCGGAAAGCCGGACGCCGGGGCCGTTGGCGACGGAGGGGCCCGCCGTCCAGCTGGAGCCGTCCCATATCCAGGTATCGCCAAGGATGTTGTCGCCGTCACAACCTCCGAAGGACGTGCTGGCGCCACAACCTCCGAAGAGGACGACATGGCCCAGGGCATCAGGGGCCATGACGTGCCAAAATCGCGCGCCGGGCGGCGTGAAGAAACCGATCTGCCTCCAGCTGAGTCCGTCATAGAGCCAGGTATCGTTTAAGGCGTTACTGCCGCTGTCCTCGCCTCCGAACAACACCACCTGGCTATGGGTGGCGTCGTAGGCCATGGCGGAGTTATAGCGCTGGCTGGGGAGCGAGGGGGGAGGCGAGTTTTGAATCCAGCTGGGCGCCTGGGCGAGCGCCGGCAGAGAAAAGGCGGCGAGCATGAGAATTCCTAAAAAGGCGGCGAGAGTCGAAGGGCGGGCGGCGGCTGGCATGAGGGTTACTTCTCCTGGGATTGCTGGCGCAAGCTTGCAGGAGAGCCATGGGCAGGCGTTCTAGCTCCGACAAGTAGCGGAAATTTATCACGGAGTCGCAGGTCGGTCAAATGTGCAGCATGTTGCACGTGCAGGAAGTTGCGGGGGCACGTTTTTGGCCGGGGCTGGGGGATGCAGTGTGGCGCGGACACTCTTGTTCGCGGGTTGGCGGCGATTTCGCAATCGGGCCGCGGACAGGAGTGTCCGCGCCACATGGGCTTTTTCCCAAAACCTTAAGGAAAAATACACGTAAGGAACACCCGGCACGGAAATTGTTTGTGCTGGTTTGTTTGAGCAAGATTGCTCAGCTTGCATGGGCACTCTGCGGGATACTGGTAAAGGCACTTCTCATCCAGTTTCTAAGAAGTTACCGACCCACCGCTTAAGAAAACAAACATGGCGCTTACCCGTATCGTGTTTCCCGAGGGGGCATTGCAAGTGGTTCCTCCGCATGCCGCGATGGCTGACGCGGAGGTTCTGTCACGCTCGAGAGCGCAGGCGAGCCGACCTTTGCCCGGACGAGTTTTTCCCGGTAGATCGTTGCCGAGTCGCATCGCGGTGATTGGGAACTATCTGCCGCGGCAATGCGGACTGGCCACATTTACCACCGATCTATGCGCCGCCATCGCGGGCGAGTATGGCAATACGCGGTTGATGGCTTTGCCGGTGAACGATACTGCGGAGGGTTACGACTATCCCGCGCGGGTGCGCTGGGCGCTCGGTCAGGACGACGTGAAGTCGTATGGCGAGGCGGCGGAATTCCTTAACTTCAACAACATTGACATGGTGTGCTTGCAGCACGAGTACGGGATTTTCGGCGGTCCCGCGGGCAGCCACATTCTGCATATGCTGCGCGCTTTGAAGATGCCGGTGGTGACGACGCTGCATACCGTGCTGCCGGAACCGAATCCCGACCAGCGGATGGTGATGAACGAAATTGTGGAGCTCTCGGATCGACTGATCGTGATGAGCCAGCTCTCCTCGAAATTCCTGCAGGAAATCTTCAGGTGCCGGGCAGCAAGATCGACATGGTGCCGCACGGGGTTCCCGACCTGCCGTTTCTGGACCCCAATTTTTATAAAGACCGGTTCGGAGTGGAAGGCAAAGCGGTGCTGCTGACTTTCGGATTGCTCTCTCCGAATAAGGGCATCGAGAACGTGATTCGGGCGCTGCCCCATATTTTGTCGCGGCACAACAATGTGGCCTACATTGTGGCGGGGGCGACGCATCCTCATATTCTGCGGCGCGAGGGCGACCGCTACCGGGAGAGTTTGCAGGCGCTGGCGCGGGAAATCGGGGTGGAAGAGCAGGTGAAATTCCATGATCGATTCGTCAGCCCGGAAGAGATGGCGGAGTTTATCGGGGCGGCCGATATCTATATCACTCCGTATCGACGGAGTCGCAGGTGGTCTCGGGGACGTTGGCGTATGCTCTGGGAGCGGGCAAGGCGATCATCTCCACGCCCTACTGGCACGCGGTCGAGATGTTGGATGAGGGACGGGGCGCGCTGGTTCCTTTTCAAAACCCGGATGCAATTGCGCAGAAGACGATGGAACTTTTGACCACGCCGGCGCTGCGGCATGCGATGCGGAAACGCGCTTACGAATTTGGCCGGGCGATGATCTGGAAAAAAGCGGCGCAGGGCTACATGGAGAGTTTCGCCCGGGTGCGGGCGGACCGCATGGTGAATCCGCGGGTGCAATTTTCGGCGCGGGCCACGCCAAAATCGCTCAATCGCCTGCCGCCGTTGAAACTGGGTCACGTGAGCGCCCTGACCGACGATACGGGGATGGTGCAGCATGCCATTTTTACTGTGCCCAATCGCGCCGAAGGGTACACGACGGACGACAATGCGCGGGCTCTTATTTTGATGGTGCAGTTGCAGGCCGCTAATCGGGAGTTGGGAGAATCGGCGGCGCCGAATCCGGATTGGGCGTTTCGCTACCTGGCGTTTTTGCAGCACGCGTTCCATGCGGAGAAGAAGAGGTTCCGAAACTTTCTCGGTTACGACCGGGTGTGGGTGGCGTCGCAGGGATCGGAGGATGCGCATGGACGCGCCCTCTGGGCTCTGGGAACGCTGCTCGCGAGTTCGGAAGATCACGGTTTGCGGGGGGCGGCAGGGCGTCTGTTTGAGATTTCCCTGCCGGCGGCGGTGGAATTCCACAGCCCGCGGGCGGGCGCCTACACCATGCTCGGAGTGCAGGAGTATCTGAATTCGTATCCGGGCGACCGGGATGCGCAAAAGATTCGCTCGGTGCTGAGTCTGCGCCTGCTGGCGATGTACGAATCCATACGCACGCGGGATTGGAAGTGGTTCGAGAACGTTCTGGCATACGGCAATGCGCGTTTGCCGCAAGCTTTGCTGGTGGTGGGGGAAGCGACGGCTGACGATCGGCTGATCTCGACCGGACTGGAAGCGCTCGCCTGGCTGATGGAAACCCAGCACGGCAATGGCGGCGGTCATTTTGTGCCGATCGGGTCGCAGGGTTTTTATCCGCAGGGGGGCGAAAAGGCGCGCTTCGATCAGCAGCCGATTGAAGCGGCGGGCGCGGTTTCGGCGTGTCTTCAGGCCTATCGCATTACGGGGGACGGGGGCTGGCGGGCGCGGGCGTGGTCGGCCTTCAACTGGTTTCTCGGCGACAACGATCTGCAAATTTCTCTTTACGATTGTTCGACCGGGGGCTGCCGCGACGGGCTGCATCCGGACCGCGCCAATGAGAATCAGGGAGCGGAATCGACGCTTTCATTTTTGATGGCGCTGCTCGAAATGAGCTCGCTGCCGGAAGCCGGCGGCGCAGCCGAAGGGACAAAACATCCATAATGACGGCTCCCGATACGACGCTGGCGCAGATGGAAAGCATGCAGTATCCGCAGCTTCTTCTGCGGCATCCCGCGAACCCGATCCTGACGCGCAAGCATTGGCCTTACTCCATCAACAGCGTGTTCAATGCGGGCGCGACTTTGCTGCCGGATGGCACTACCCTGTTGCTGTGCCGGGTTGAGGATCGACGGGGCCTGTCGCACTTGTGCGCGGCGCGTTCCGCCAATGGCGTCGATGGCTGGCAGATCGACCCGGAACCCACGTTGATGCCGAGTCCAAAGGAATATCCCGAAGAGATCTGGGGTATTGAAGACCCGCGTATCACCTTCGTGCCGGAACTGCAGCAATATGTGGTGACTTATACGTCGTATTCGCGGGGCGGGCCGGGCGTGTCACTGGCGCTGACGAAAGATTTCCGGAGTTTCGAGCGTTACGGCGTGATCATGCCGCCGGACGATAAGGACAGCGCGCTGCTGCCGCGGAGAATTGATGGATACTGGGCGCTGATTCATCGCCCCATGACGCCGCTCGGGGCGCATATGTGGATTTCCTATTCTCCCGACCTGCGGTATTGGGGCCGGCACCGGTTGATGCTGGAAGCGCGTCGAGGGGCGTGGTGGGATGCCAACAAAATTGGACTTTCGCCGCCGCCCATTGAAACCTCGCGGGGGTGGCTGGTCTTTTATCATGGAGTGCGGCACACGCCTTCAGGATGCCTGTACCGCCTGGGCCTGGCCCTATTCGATCTGGAAAATCCAGAGAAGTGCATATTGCGTGGCGATCCGTGGATTTTTGGACCGGAGGCCGACTACGAACGCCATGGGGATGTGGACGATGTGGTCTTCCCGTGCGGATACACGATGGCGGCGGATGGAGACACGCTGAACATCTATTATGGGGCGGCGGATTGCGCTATTGCGCTGGCGCGGGCCAGCGTGCGCTCGCTGTTGCAGTGGCTGGACGTCAATGGGAAAGGCGAACACCGGCAACGCTCCGGCGACCAGCATTAAGAGGCGTTGTGAGAAGACTGGCAGCCCGGCAGGGATTCGAACCCCGATACGCAGCTCCAGAGGCTGCAGTCCTACCGTTGAACGACCGGGCTGTAGCAGAATTCTAAACCATTTGGCAGGCGTTGTGGGGGAGCGGGTGGGGGTGTGTTTCGGATTTGCACGCGAAGATTTTGCAGGATTGTAATCAGGAAAGAACCAAATCGGCGTGGTCCTTCAAGGTCCTGAGCCTTGAGCTTTGGGAGTGACCCTAACTTCTTTCGGCAGAGGTAAAATTGGGGTAGACGAGGTGCCGCCATGCCGAACCGCGGAGGTTTCCAAGAAACGTTGTCGGAATCCATCTTCTCTCCTTCGTCTCAATCTTCATCGTCGTCCTCCTCATCATCCTTATCGCCGTCGCCCTCCTCGCCGTCGCACGATAGTTATGCGGAGATGGCGCGCCGCACTTTGCAGGAGGAACAGTGTGCGTTGATCGTGGTCGACATGCAGGAGAAATTGCTGCCGCCGATCTGGGAGAAGGAACGCCTGTTGCGCAATGTGCAACTGCTGATTCGCCTGGCGGGAATCCTAAAAATTCCGGCGCTGGTGACCACGCAGTACGCTAAGGGCCTCGGTGACACGGTGGCGGGCGTCGCATCGCTGCTGCCGGAGAGCGCCCCGATCGACAAAATGATGTTCTCCTGTTTCGGCAGCGAGGTTTTTTGCTCTTTGTTAAAGCGCTTGCCGGGACAACGAACGACGGTGCTGCTGTGCGGCATGGAAACCCACATCTGCGTGATGCAGACCGCTTTGGGAGCCTTGCGGGAAGGCTATCTGGTGCACGTCGCGGCCGACGCGGTGAGTTCGCGGGCGGAGTTGAACTGGCGCATGGGACTGGACCGGATGCGGGCGGCCGGAGCGATTCTTTCATCGGCGGAAATGATGGTTTACGAACTGCTGCGCTCGGCGGGTGAGCCGGCGTTTCGGGAATTGCTGCCTTTTTTGAAGGGGTGAAGTTTAGCGGAGATCTATTCTCCCGCGGCCGCTTCTTTCTGCTTCACACGCACCACCGTGATCTTGGAAAAGCCTTCCTCAAAGGTGGGAGCTTTCAGCTTGGCGGCCATCTTGCGCATGATGTCTTCGGGGACGACTCGTCCGCGGCGCTGGTGACGTTCCATGCAGACCTCCAAGGGGACGTCGAAGAACAAGCCCTGCACATCGTAGCCGTAATCCTTGGCGAGTTTGATCCAGCTATTGCGGTCGTGGGGCGTAAGGTTGGTGGCGTCCACGTAATTCAGGGGGCGGCGCGCGATCAGGCGGGCTTTCAGCATGGAGCGCAGGTTGGAGAAGACGAGGTCCTGAAAACGCTGCTCCTGGGCGTCATCGAAGAGTAGTTCGCGGAGCAAGTCGCTCGACAGGGGATGAATGTTGTGGCGTTTGAACCACGAGCTCTTGCCCGATCCCGGTAAACCGATAGCGAGAATGACGGTGCCCTTGCTGGCGCGAGCGGGAACGCCGGCGGCAGTGGCTGGGGCGGAAACTGAGGGCTCGCCAGTGGCGGACGCAGCTGCCGCGAGCGTTGCTGGGGATGCCGCTGCCGGGCGGGAACGCAAACCGCCACGACCTCCGCGACCACGGCGACGACGGGGGATGCGTGGTCTCTGAGTGACTCCCGCAGCGGCTTTGGGAGCGAGTTCGGAGTCCGGCGCAGACTCATCGTGCCGGTCATCATTATCACTATCGCTGTGAGCGGAATCATGGTCGGCTTCAGGAGTATTGCCCCGGTGCGGGTGGGCTTCGATTGCCAGAGGTTCGGAGGAAGCCTCGGCTGCCGGGGCAGGTTCCGAGTCGTAATATTTTGGTTGCAGAGGCTCGGGTGCGTTGGCCGCATCCTTGCCGGTTTCGTCTCCGGACTTCTTGCGGCGCTTCAAGCGCTCGCTCATCCACTTGCGCATATACCTTGCTTGTAGCACACCCGCGCATATGGGGCAATCGGTCGCCCGTAGCGGGGAGGGTGCGGGCATCCTCTCAAAACAAATTCAAATTGAGCGACCACCTGGATTCGAACGGAGGCGGCGTGAAAGGAACCGCGTTTACAATAGCGGGCAGGACAAAAACATGAACCCAACGCCACCCGCCAGCGCCGCTGTAGCCGCCGGGGAACTGCCTTCGGTCCCGCTGACCATTGAAGGCTACGCCACGCTGCATCAGATGATGCGTTTCCGGCGCAGCGCGTGGCGCGCGCTCGACGAGAAGGCGCGCCGCGGGATCGCGGACGAGGCGGCGCAAGGCCTCGCCGGGATGGAAGCCGGGTCCGATGGTCAGTCCGCCTTGTTCTCATTGCTGGGACACAAAGGTGAGCTCATGCTGCTCCATTTTCGCAACACCTTTGACCAG
>CAVVAP010000004.1:0-24964 GCA_963746205.1 uncultured Acidobacteriaceae bacterium
CGAAGCAGTGCCTGAAAGATGCGGGGTGGACGCTTCGAAGATCAACGAAGTGGTGCTGGTCGGCGGACAGACGCGCATGCCGCGCATTCAGGCGATTGTGAAGGAGCTGTTTGGGCGGGAAGGGCACAAGGGCGTCAATCCGGATGAAGTCGTGGCGATTGGCGCGGCGATTCAGGGTGGCGTGCTGGGTGGCGAAGTAAAAGACCTGCTGCTGCTGGATGTGACTCCTTTGACGTTTGTCGATCGAGACTCTGGGCGGGGTGGCCACGGCCATGATTCCGCGCAACACGACGATTCCGACCAAGAAGACGGAGACGTTTTCGACGGCGGCCGACAGCCAGACTTCGGTGGAAGTGCATGTGTTGCAAGGGGAACGCCCGCTGGCGGCGCAGAACCGGACTCTGGGCAAATTCCATTTGACGGGATTGCCGCCGGCTCCGCGGGGGGTGCCGCAGATCGAAGTGACGTTCGACATTGACGCGAACGGCATCCTGAACGTGACCGCCAAAGACAACGCCACGGGCAAGGACCAGAAGATCACGATTACGTCGTCTTCCGGTTGTAAAGGAAGAAGTGGAGCGCATGGCGAAAGAAGCCGATGCGCACTCGGCCGAGGACAAGGCGCGGCGCGAGGAGATCGACGCCAAGAATCAGCTCGACTCGATGGTCTACAACATCGAGAAGATGCTGAAGGAACAGGGCGACAAGATCTCGGGCTCGGACCGTGGGGACGTCGAGAACGCGATGGCCGATGCCAAGAAAGCGCATCGAAGGCGGCGACAAGGCGGCGATGGACAAGGCGCGCGAGAAGCTGACGGAGGCTTCGCACAAACTGGCGGAGCAGATGTACAAAGCGGCGCAGGCGGCCGGCGGGCGCGCACGGGAGCGGGTCCGGCGGATGGCCCGGCGCCTGGCGCGAACGGCGCTGGGCAGAAGAAGGACGAAGGCGTAATCGACGCCGAGTACGTGGATGTCGAGGAGAAGAAATAAGACGCAGAAGTAACAACCTGCTGGCTCTTTATTGCGATGGCACATCAGTGGGGACGCGGTACACGCGCCCGCCATTTGCATCCGAGCATGAAAAAAGACGATCACGGGGTGAGAAAGAGGAAAACGAATTGCGATTTGAAGTCAATGGACAGATGTTTTTCGTGAATTTCGTCCCGGAAGAGGGGCGGTGGTACTGTTATGCTCCGACGGGTATGGGAGTGCAGCGGATTCCGGTGGCTATCGATGCCGCTCCGTTTGAGGCTTCCTTCACGGTGGCGCTGGACGAGCAGGCGAAGGAAGTGGTGAACTAATTTGCTGCGCGTTGCATCCGCTCAAGATGACCGTGGTTAAATAAGGCCGTTCGATTAACGATGGCTACGCAAACCAAAGACAAAGACTATTACGGCATTCTCGGGGTGAAGAAGTCGGCGTCTGCCGACGACATCCGCAAGGCGTTCCGCAAGCTGGCGCGGAAATATCATCCTGACGTCAATCCCGGCGACAAGTCGGCGGAAGAAAAGTTCAAGACACTCTCCGAAGCGAACGACGTCCTCAGCGATCCCAAGAAGCGGAAAATTTACGATCAGCTTGGGTTTTACTCCGACAACATCGATCCGGCGACGGCGGAGGCTTATGCGCGCGCGGGGGGCAGCCGGGCGGCCGGCTTTCCCGGCGGAGGCTTTCCCGGGCGGGGGACGGCAGGCGGGCGGACCGAGCAATGTCGATTTCGGCGGTTTTGATTTTTCCGATTTGTTCGAAGGGGCGCGCGGCGGCGGTCGCGCCAGTTCGGGCGGCAGTGGGGTGGTGGCGGGTTTCGCGATATTTTTTCCAATATCTTCACCGGAGGCGGCCGCGGCGAGACGGCGAGAGCCGGGCCGGAACCGGGCGGCGACCTGGAATACCAGGTGAATGTGCCCTTCTGGACGGCGATTCGCGGCGGTGTGATGAAGTTGAATATCGCGCGGCGCGACGTCTGCGGAAGCTGCCATGGCAACGGCTATATTGAAACTCCCGGGCAGTGTCCGCAGTGCCATGGCAAGGGCACGATCGAGCAGACCGGCGGGCGGATGAAATTCAATGTCACGTGCCCGCGATGTCATGGCACGGGCAAGAATGTTTCCACGTGTCCGACCTGCCATGGCGAGGGCAGCGTAGAGCGCACTGACCCGCTGGAGATTCGAATCAAGGCGGGAACCCGTGATGGGCAGCGCATACGCATTGCGGGCAAGGGGAATGCCGGGTCGCGGGGCGGAGGCGTGGGCGATCTTTACGTCATCATACGCATTGGCGAGCATGCGCTGTTCCGGCGCGAGGGCGATGACATCCAGATCACGGTTCCGGTGACGGCGGTGGAGGCGGCGCTGGGATCGAAGATTGAAGTGCCCACCATCGATGGACGAAGCATGCTGAAGATTCCTCCGGGCACGCAGTCGGGGCAGAAGCTGCGGCTGCGGGAAAAAGGCGTGCCTTCGGCCACCAAGGACGGGGTGCGCGGGGATGAGATTGTGGAGATCAAGATCACCGTCCCCATGCCTCGCGACGAAAAAACCAAAGAGCTGCTGCGCGAGTTGGCTCGTCTTAACCCGGAAGATCCGCGGGAAGAGCTTTGGGCGAAAGTCTAAGTTCGAATTAAAGCGCGCGTGGATTCGGCCGCGGCGCGGGTTGCCTTTGACGCCTTCACTTCCCTGCAATACCATCGACTCGGAGAAACCATGGGGTCCGCGCTCGCAGCTTCCGTTGCCTCGTCGGCTATGGCTTTGCCCATGCGGATTGACGGGCTGGTCAAACGTTTCGGGGAATTGACCGCGGTCGATGGGGTCACGCTCGAACTAAGAGCGGGAGAATGTCTGGGGTTGCTGGGGCCGAACGGCGCCGGGAAAAGCACGCTGATCCGGAGCATTGTGGGGCGCGTCATCCCAGATGCGGGCACGGTTTCCGTGTTTGGCGATCCGGCAGATTCGGCGGGGGCTCGCAAGTCGCTGGGCTGGGTACCGCAGGAACTGGCGCTCTACCCCAAGCTGACATGCCGCGAAAATCTGGAATCGTTTGGCCAGTATCACGGGCTGCGAGGCGAGGGGTTGAACGCCGCGGTCGCGTGGTGCCTGGGCTGGGCGGCGCTTGCCGATCGCGCGGGCGAACCGGTGCAGCAGTTGTCGGGAGGTATGAAACGACGTCTGAACATGGCGGCGGGACTGATTCATCGGCCGCGCGTGATTTTGATGGACGAGCCCACCGTGGGGGTCGATCCGCAATCGCGCAACCGCATTTTTGAGATGATCGAAAAGCTGCGTGGTGAAGGGGTCTCCATCATTTACACCACACACTATATGGAGGAGGCGGAGCGGCTTTGCGATCGGGTCGCGATCATCGATCATGGGCGCATTATCGCGCTCGGAAGCCGGGATGAACTGGTGCGAAGCGCTTTCGCTTCGCGCAGCCAAGTGTTGGCGCGGTTTTCAAACAGCAGCGACGCGGTTGCGGTCTGGGTGCGGGAACGGGGCGGCACTTATGAGGACGGCGGGGCGCAGTTCACCATTGAACGTGCCGCAGAAATCGCCGAATTGCTGGAGGCCGCGACCCAGGCGGGACATGAACTCTCCGACATTTCGCTCCGTAAGCCGAATCTGGAATCAGTGTTTCTCCAGCTGACGGGAAGGGAGCTGCGCGATTGATTTTCTCCATTATCCGCACCGCCTGGATCGCATTGCGGCGTGATCGGGGCGCCCTGGCTTTGAGTTTTATACTGCCCATCGGATTTTTCTCCATCTTCGCGGTCATCTTCGGTGGCAATCGGGACACAACTCCCAAAATAAAAGTGGTGCTGGTGGATGAGGATCACAGCACGCCCTCACAGCGACTGGTCCAGGGACTGGAGCGCGAGGAGTCGCTGTCGATAAGAACAAAGCCGGCGGCGAAACATGGGGTGGAGAAGGCGGAATATACGTCGGCGGCGGCGGAAGAAGAGGTGAAGAGCGGCAGAGTGCCGGTGGCCATCATCATTCCTCGGGGCTTCGGGGAGAATCCTATTTCCTTCGGGCCCGCCGATCCGAACCGGCCGACGATCCATTTGCTGAAAGACAGCAGTGACATGGTGGCATGGCAGATGGTCGCGGGCCTGCTCCAAAAAGTTGCCATGACCGCCATGCCAGATGTTATGGCGGACCTGGGATCGAAATATATCGATGAATTTGCCGGCGGGTTCACAGCGGAGCAAAGAAAGAGGATTGACGACACTCTGCAGAACCTGCGCCAGCGCGAAAGCGCGGGCGGCGCGAACACGGTCAGCAATACGGGCGTCGGCATGCCGATTGCGGTAAGCACGCGCGACGTGGTCGGGGAAAACAAGAATAATCCCATGGTGTCTTTCTATGCGGCGGCGATCGGAGTGATGTTCCTGCTTTTTACCGCCAGCAACGCGGGCGGTTCGCTGCTCGACGAAGCCGAAAGCGGGACGCTGGACCGCGTGTTGAGCACGCGCGTGACCATGGGAACCCTGATGGCGGGAAAGCTCTTTTTTTGTATGATGCTGGCGTTTTCCCAGTTGTTGCTGATGTTTCTCTGGGCCTGGCTGGTTTTCAAAGTGGATTTTCTTTCGCATATCCCGGGCTTCGTAATCATGGGACTCTGCACAGCGTTTGCGGTGGCCGCTTTCGGCATGCTCTTAGCCAGCGTTTGCCGCACGCGAGCCCAACTGGGGCCGACATCGACTCTGGTGATTCTCCTGATGTCGTCGGTGGGAGGGAGCATGTTTCCCCGCTACTTCATGTCTGCCACGATGCAGAAGGCGGGCCTGCTCACCATCAATGCCTGGGCTATTGACGGCTTCACGAAAGTATTCTGGCGGGACGAACCAATTTCTCACCTGTGGCCGCAGGTGGCAGTGCTGCTGGGCGTCGGAGCAGTCTTGTGGGCGATCGCGCGGCGACTGGCCCGGCGCTGGGAATATTCGTAGACTCAACTTCAGCATGAAGAATTGGCCTTTTCCATTCGGCGGCGAAAAAGATGGCGGTAGTCATTACGCCGGACAAAAATTTTCCAAAAAAAACTTGCATCTCCGCGAATTTCCCGTAATCTCACAAATGCGAACTAACTTCGCCGAAACGCCCAGGAAATCGCTTGGAACCCTGGGAGCCGCGAGAGCAAAACGTTTTCCGGAGAGACCGGAGACCGGGAGACGCGGCGGTGAGAGTGAGTCGCCCTGAGGAGGAAGCCATCGAAATTGGCAACAGCGACCGCACCAGCCAACATCTCGCCTAGTTTTAGTCCCGAAATTACTCCCCGGAAAAAGTCCATTCGCCTCACCCTGTGGCCGTTGGTGGCCGCGACCTTCTTTATGGTCTCGGGCGGAACCTATGGCACGGAAGACATTGTGCACGGCGCGGGCTACGGGAAAGCGATTCTCATCCTGCTGCTGACGCCGCTGCTCTGGAGCCTGCCGACGGCGTTCATGATCGGCGAGCTTTCGAGCGCTCTGCCGTTTGAAGGCGGCTACTATGCCTGGGTACGCCGCGCCATGGGAAATTTCTGGGGATTTCAGGAGGCCTGGCTTTCGCTGGTGGCGTCCATCTTCGATATGGCGATTTATCCTACGCTGTTTGTGGCTTACCTCACGCGGATGTTTCCCTGGTTTCAGGAAAATCATCGCGGGGTTGCCGTGGCGCTGGGGGTGGTGATCGCGTGCGCCATTCTCAATATTCTCGGGGTCAAGGTGGTTTCACTGACCTCGCTGTGGCTGTTTTTCGCCTTGTCGGCGCCCTTTGCGGCAATTTTTATGATTGCGCCGTTTAAGATTCACGCTCTGGCGAATGCCGTGACCAAGCCGACGAGCTCGAATGTCGACATTCTGGGCGGCCTGCTCATCTGCATGTGGAACTACATGGGATGGGACAATGCCTCGACCATCGCGACCGAAGTGGAGCGTCCGCAGCGGACTTATCCGCGGGCCATGCTGGTGGCGGTGGCGATTGTCTGCCTGACCTACGTGCTCCCCTTTGCAGCGATGTGGATTACGGGGCTTCCGGCTTCGGCCTGGGAGACTGGGGCCTGGGCGGACGTGGCGCAGTTGACGGGTGGTCCGGTGCTGCGCATTGCGTTAGTCGCAGGCGGAATGCTGTCCGGGTTCGGCATGTTTAATGCGCTGGTCATGAGCTACTCGCGCTTGCCGCTGGCCATGGCCCAGGACGGAATGCTGCCGAAGGTATTTGGCAAACTGCATCCGAAATCACGCGCGCCCTGGGTGGCAATTCTTGCTTTGGCGGTGGGCTGGGGACTGGCCTTGAACCTCGGCTTCGAACGGCTGGTGACGCTCGACATCATGATTTACGGTGTCAGCCTGACGCTGGAGTTCGTCGCACTGATCTGGCTCCGCATTCGCGAGCCGGAGTTAAAACGGCCGTTCCGCGTGCCGGGTGGCATGTTTGGAGCCATCGCCGTCGGCATCCCTCCGGTGCTGCTTCTGGGATTTGCCATTATGCGCAGCGAACACGAAGTGGTACTCGGCATGAGTTCGTTCTTGTTTGGGGTGCTCCTGATCGGCGCGGGCGTCATAGCCTACCTGATCAACCACGCTTTCAAGCCGGCAGGCTGGGCAACGGCGGAGCCTAAGTCGGAGATGGCGGCATAGCGAGAAAGTCTGAAATCACTTACCGATAGTTACCGGATGGTTTTCAGCAGACGGCGGTCGAGTCTGATTTCGGCACGAATGGTAGCGACTGCGGCAGGATAGCGGAGGCGGGCAAACGCGACCCAGGCATCGCGGTAAGTCTGCCACGTTTCTTCCAGGCTGGAAAGCTGGTCAGCCGTGACGACACCCTCATCAATCGATTCCTTCGTCTGCGTTCGTAGCTGCTGGAGCGTATTCACGTATTCCCGACGCAGAGTGCATCGGCATTTGTGATCTGATCGGCGGAAAGCACGGGCCATTTCTTGCGCTCGAAGTGCGCTACCTCTGTTTGAAAGAGATCTTTGAGTATGCCCTGTGAGCCGCTCGTGCGTACGACGCGAATAGTGCCGCCTTGATCCACCTCGGAGGAATGTGCCTTGGTGTATGCGTTTTGTGCGGCGAGAAGTTTTTCGAAAGCCACTTGTTGCTCTGCAGTCATCGAGGATTTCAGTGATTCGTAGTAACGACTTCGGCGGTCGTCTTCGATTTGGGATTCGTAACCCGTGCAAAAGTTCATCGTGAAGGTTGTCGCTGCGTAGTCGCAGAATTCGAAGGGTGCACGAGCGCGAGGTGGACCGTTAAGTTTCGCGATGCTCGGCAGCGCTAGCCTTGCCATAGCGTCCTCGGACTCGCAGGCGAAGCGCAGTGCTAGCGGGACGTCTGCGCTTGACTCCCGCACCGTTTATATAAATATCGGCGAGGATGAGCGAGCCGCCGACAACCCATGCAATGCGCCTCATTTTGGTTTTGCCCTAAGTCCAGACTTCTGTGCGAGCCGCTCCTGCCAAGCACACGCACGGGCTTCCGGGTAATTAACGGGCGCCGATGCCGCGATAGGAGCGGTAAGAAGCACAAGCGGGGGGAGTCTTGGGAACAGGAGCTTTTTCTGCTTCTGGGGTAACGGAACGGAAAGTATGCGGAGCAGTCGGCTGGAAGTTCGGCCGTTGTTGTTGGCCGCAGAGCGGCGGTCGCAAGCGCACATTCTCCAATAAGAATGGCTGCCGTGAGGCCAAAGAGCCGCGTGAAATGATGGCGCGCGCGGGACATTTATGGGAAGTATATGTCAACCGGACCAGCCGGCAGGATCAATCATCGATCCGCCGCGTCCCCGTTCTTTTTTTGCGTTGGGCCTTGCTGCGTATACACAAAATGCATTTAAAATGGTGTATTCTATCCCCATGGGTCGAACCAACATCGTGATCGATGACCAACTCATTCGTCAGGCGAAAAAGCTTACTCGCGTTAAAACCAAGCGCCAGATTGTCGACAGGGCGCTTGAGTTGCTGGTTCGTACTGAAACCCGCAAAGGCATCCTCGACTACTTTGGAACCGATATCTGGCAGGGAGACTTGAAGGCATCGCGGAGAAACCGCGTGTGATCCTCGTCGATAGCTCGGTCTGGGTCGATTCCTTGAAATCACATTCCGGTCCCGCCGGAGTCGAACTCCGAAGAATGATCGAAAAAGGTGAACCTTTTGTTCTGACCGGGATTGTCATCGCCGAAGTTTTGCAAGGACTGACTCGCGATGCGACGCGGATCGAACATTTCCTCGCCCAATGGGATCTCATCGAGCCTAAGGGATTCGAGACTTATCGAAGAGCTGCCTCCGTCTACCGCGAAGCGCGAGCAGTAGGGATCCCACTCAGTACAATCGGCAGTCTCATTGCTTCCATAGCGCTCGACCACAGAGCGAGCGTGTTTACTCTTGATCAGGATTTCACAAGAATCGCCCGTTTAACCAAACTGGAATTGTATGCGTTCTAAGTTGCGATGTTGATTCCAAGAGGCGCTCACTTCAATGAATTGTAGGGTAGATCTGCAAGGAGCCGCATGACCAAGCGTAAATCTAAAGGCGCGTACATGATCTCGGCGGTTGCCGAGATGTATGAGATTCATCCGCAGACGCTGCGTCTTTACGAGCGCGAGGGATTGCTGAAGCCCAGCCGCACCGAAGGCAACACCCGGCTTTACACCGATGAAGACTTGCAGCGATTGGAGTTCATACTGTCCCTGGCGCGAGATCTGGGCGTCAACATCAGCGGCATCGCCATCATCCTACAAATGCGCGAGCGGATGGAGGAGATGCAGCATCAGATTCAGGATTTTGTGCAGTTCATCCAACAGGAGGTGCTGATCCGCGCCTCGGCTGCCGCCGATCCGGCGAAGGGAGCAATTGTGCCTTTGCGTCGGCATCTGGTCCCTCCCGTGGATCCTTCGCGCCGCAAGTAAATTCCTCTTTACCCCTCATTCACAGCCCGAATGATCCGAACCGGCGGCGCGCAGAGTAAAACCCCTGCAAAATCCGACAAAATACCCTGTGTTCTGTATTGCTCAGAAGTCGCTCTGCGGCAACGATAGGATGGTGGCGGTTTTAATACCCTTATTAATGTTGCGAATCGAAAAGATTTGATTTGGAGGAGAGCTTGCCGAACCGAAATTTCTCTGCAACCCAGGCGGATGGATCCGCCACTAACTCGCTGGCCGTGAGACTCGATGAAATTTACGGGGCCGGACGCGACCCGTCTCCGCTCGCTGACCGCAAGCCGCAGCTGACGCTCGACTTCGAGGAGCAATGCGGCGTTCTGGTGCTGCGTTGCGACGGCCGCGTACTGTTCTGGGGACGAGTGCTGCCCACGATCGTCGGGGAAGTCCTTCCCACGGCGAAGCGCATGGTACTCGATCTGGGAAAGGTCGAGAGTATCGATAGCGGCGGATTAGGGGAACTGGTCCTGACACATATGTGGGCCGAGGCAGCCGGATACACGCTCATGTTTGCTGCTCCCAAGCCTTTGGTGCGGTCCCTGTTCGAGATGACGCACCTCGACTCTGTGTTCGATGTGTTTGAAAGCGTGGCCGAAGCGATTGAGGCGATGGCGCAGGCCGAAGTACAGTCGGCATAGATTGCGAGTTTACTGTCGCCGATTTCCGGCGAACCGGGCGCTGGTCGCCGCTGCCTGCCCTACTTCTCCCTGTGGAAGCGATAGCGGCCGCCGTTGTCCCGGGCATATTGTTCGGCCACCTTCAAGAAAGCCTTGCCGGCGTGAGAGAGGCTGTTTTCCTCGCGGTATACCACGCGCAGTTTCCGTTGAAAATGCAGATCGCGCACGGGCACCCGTACCAGTTCTCCGCGGATGATCTCATTTTCCACGCTGATCTCCGGCACCAGCGCCACTCCGTTCCCCAGACATACGAAACGCATGATGGCTTGCAAAGTGGGCAGTTCCACGTCCATGTGCAAGGGAGTTTTGTGGCGGCGGAAGGCCTCGATCACCTTGTCGCGATAGGGCGACGTGACGATGTGGGCCACGAACGATTCCGCCCCCAATTGGCGGATGCTGACCTCTCCGGCCGAGGCTAACGGATGTCCCGGAGGCACGACAAAAGCCAGTTCGTCGAGATACACCACCACCGATTTCAGTTGGGGCTCCTCCGGATCGAAAGAGAGTACTCCTAATTCCACGTTGTGCTTGAGCACGTCATCGGGGATGTGGCTGCCGAGCGAACGGCGCACCGTGATCTTGATGGCAGGATGCAGACGGCGAAACTCCGCCAAGACGGGCAACAGGTAGAGAGCGGTGAATTCATTGGCGGCAATGGCCAGTTTTCCTTTCTGTAATTCGCGCATTTCGACCAGGGCGGTTTGCGCGTCCTGTCGGAGGTTGAGCAGCTTTTCGGCATACTCCTGAAGGACGCGGCCGGCGTCTGTCAAAACGCCCTCGCGGGAAGAACGGTCAAAGAGGGGCTCGCCGATCTCCAGTTCGAGCTTGCGGACGGTTTGGCTGACGGCCGATTGCGTGCGAAACAACTTTTCCGCGGCGCGGGAGAACCGGTGTTCGCGAGCTACGGTGAGGAAAACTTCGAGTTGAGCGAGGTCCATAGGCGTTAGTTTTGGGGTGCCGTCATCATTTTATCGACAATTGCCATTTAATAAGCAAAGTTAATAGTATAATCACTTCTAATGTTAACGTAAATATAATAATCTTCTCTTGGGCTCCGCCGCGCCGATAGACTTGAGGAAGGTTAATCTCTTCGGAGGAAAGAACGAATGGATCGCATCATCATCTTCGATACCACGCTTCGCGATGGAGAGCAGTCGCCGGGTTGCAGCATGAACGTACAGGAGAAATTGCGCCTGGCCCAGCAACTCGACCGCCTGGGCGTGGACGTGATCGAAGCGGGATTCCCGATTGCTTCCGATGGCGACTTTGAGGCGGTGCAGCGCATCGCGGCTTCGCTGCGGCGGCCTGTTATTGCGGCCCTGGCCCGCGCTTGTTCGGGTGATGTGGACCGCGCTTGGCAGGCATTGCAGGGAGCAGCGCGTCCGCGAATCCACGTTTTTCTCGCGACTTCCGATATTCATTTGAAATACAAGCTGCGCATAACCCGGGAACAATGTCTGGAGCAGGCGCGCGAGGCGATACGGCATGCCAGATCCTTGTGCGCGGACGTGGAATTTTCGCCCGAAGATGCCACCCGCACCGACGTGCCGTTTCTTTGCCAGGTGGTGGAAGCGGTGATCGCGGCGGGCGCTACCACGATCAATATCCCCGATACCGTGGGCTACAGCATGCCTGAGGAGTATGGCAACCTGATCCGGACGCTGCGCGAGCGAGTCGCCGGAATCGAAAAGGTAACGCTCTCGACGCACTGTCACAACGATCTCGGTCTGGCGGTGGCGAACTCGCTGGCGGGTGTGCAGGGCGGGGCTCGCCAGGTGGAGTGCAGCATCAACGGCATCGGCGAACGCGCCGGAAATGCGTCCCTGGAAGAAGTGGTAATGGCGATGCGGGTGCGCCCGGACCGCTATCCCTACGAAACCGGCGTGGCAGCTGAGCACATCTACCCGTCGAGCCAGATGCTGGCGGAGATTACGCGGGTTCCGGTGCAACCGAACAAGGCCATCACCGGGCGCAATGCGTTTGCACATGAGGCGGGGATTCACCAGGATGGCATGCTGAAGAATCCGCTGACCTACGAGATTATGACGCCGCAGTCGGTGGGCGTGCCGGATTCACGACTGGTCCTCGGGAAGCACTCTGGAAGGCACGCGCTGGCATTGCGCTGCGAGCAACTGGGGCACCAGTTTGAGCGCCGCGAACTGGATGAGGTCTATCGCCGATTTGTAGTGCTGGCGGACCGGATCAAGAAGGTTCAGGACAGCCACTTGATCGAGCTTATCCATGATCTCGCCAATGACCTTGCCAATGACCCTGCGAATCGTGATCTGGCCAACGATCCGGGGAAGCATGACCTGGCCAAGCGCGATTCGACCAGCGCCGGCAGCCACGGCGATTTCGCAAATACGCAAGGCAGGAAGTTTCCACCGGTGGCGGCGCAACTGGCGGTTCCGCGCACCGTCTCGGCGGCTGCGGGAGCGCATGATGTTCACGCCAGCCACGCCCAGGCAGCGGTGTCAATCCCTTTGGCTGATCATCCCCATAATCATCATCACGGAGAGCAGGAAGACTATCTGTGGGGCGTTTGATTTTTCACCACCAGCGCAGCCGCGTGTGGCGCATCGCCGAACACCGGCCACAGATTACGAACAGCCTATAATCGCGGATTCGTCACTTACGCCTGAGATTTAATGCCTGCGAAAAATAAAGCGAGGTTTGCATGCAGCTCCGTGTTACTTGCCTGCCCGGAGACGGAATAGGTCCTGAAGTTACCACGCAAGCGATTTCCGTTCTGCGGGAAGCAGCCCGCGGTTTTGGCCACGCTCTCGATATCGAGGAAAAAGAAATCGGCGGAGCGGCATTGGAGAAGTTTGGCAATCCTCTTCCCGACCCTACCATTCAGGCCTGTCTGGCTTCCGAGGCGGTATTGCTTGGCGCCGTGGGCAGTCCGGCATTCGATCACAATCCTCGGGAGCTTCGGCCGGAAGCGGGCCTTCTGCGCCTGCGCCAGGAACTGGGGGCATTCGCCAATCTTCGCCCCACAGTGTTTTATCCGGCGCTGGCGGATTGCTCGCCGTTGCGCGAGCAAATCGTTCAGGGAACCGACATTCTAATCGTCCGCGAATTGCTGGGCGGGCTCTATTTTGGCGGCCCGCGATCAATCGAAGTCCGGGAAGGGGCACGGCACGCAGTCAACACCATGCGTTACAGTGAGCCGGAGGTTGAGCGCATCGCCCGCGTCGCCTTTCAACTGGCGCGGACACGACGGCGGCGTGTGCTTTCCATCGACAAGGCGAATGTTTTGGAGTGCTCGCGGCTGTGGCGTGAGGTGGTCACCGGCGTCGGCCGGGATTTTCCCGACGTACAGCTCTCCCACATGTATGTGGATTCGGCGGCGATGTCGCTGGTGCTAAAGCCGGCGGAGTTCGACGTGATCCTGACCGAGAATATGTTCGGCGACATCCTTTCTGACGAGGCTGGCGGCGTGGTGGGCTCGCTTGGACTGCTCGCCTCCGCCAGCATTGGCGGGCCGGTCGGGCTCTACGAACCGGTTCATGGATCGGCTCCCAACATCGCTGGCCGGAATATTGCCAATCCACTGGGCGCGATTCTTTCGGTGGCGCTGATGTTTCGCCACACTTTCAATCTGCCTCGGGAAGCGGAATGCATAGAAGCGGCAGTGAATTCGGCTTTGAGCGCGGGCTTTCGCACCCGGGACGTGGCGCACAGTGGAGAGCGTTCGCTTTCGACGGAAGAAATAGGATCTCGGATCGTGGAATTCGTGAGCCTGGCGGCGACGACTAAGAACCGAGCAGCGTCGTAATATTTCCCGCAATTTTCTCCTTACAGCTTTCCCGGAGAAGGCAGCGCACTGGCCGTGTAGTCTCCGCTCAGGGCATTCCACCGGATTCGCAGTACCTCGGCGAACATGCGCAGGCCGTCGCGAAAGGGATGCAGGCGCGTGCCCTCACTATGCGCCCAGAGAACTGGAATCTCATCGACTCGCAGACCCGCCCGCCGAGCGAGGAACAGAATCTCCGGATCGAATCCCCAGCGTTCGATTTTCTGCAGCGGGAAAATGTGTTGCGCCGCGTCCCGGCGGAACGCTTTGAATCCGCATTGCGTGTCCGCGAAATGCAAGCCGAGGAATAAGCGCAGCACGAGATTAAAGATTCGCCCGAACACCTGGCGGTACAGGGGCTGGCGCTCAGTCTGCATTTCGGCCCGCAGCCAGCGGGAGCCGATCGCCACATCAGCCCCTTGTGCAATAGCATCGAACAGCTTCTGCGCCTCGGTCATGGGACAAGAGAGATCGGCATCCATGAACAGGCAGATATCGCCGCGCGCGTGCAACATGCCGTTGCGAACGCTCTGTCCTTTGCCGCGATTGCCGGGATTTTCCAGCAGTAGGACCTGGGGATGGCGCTTGCCATATCCGCGGATGATCTGCGCGGTGTCGTCGGTCGAGCCGTCGTTGACCACGAGAATTTCCGTGTCCCAGTTCATTTCCTGCGTATAACGGAGAATTTCGTCGAGCGTCGGCCTCAAGCGAACACTCTCATTGTAGGCGGGAACGACGAAGCTGTAGGTCAAGATTCCGTCCTTGCAGAAAAATGTGTCATGCGGTCGCCCATTGCTTCACCTTGCTGACCTGCGGATGCGCCAGCGTGCTTCCGATTACTTCCCCACAACCTTGCTCGATGGTTCTGCGCTCGGCGCGGGATTTCCCACAGCCTGGCATTTGTGGGCGTTGAACTGCTGCTGAACACCGGACTGGCCGAGTTGGCGCGGGTCTGCCGAGAATTGGCGGTGGCACGATTCGCACACTCCAAGCGACGCAACTCCGGCTACACGCTTCAGGACACGAAGACCTCGCTTTGGCATGTTTCAGTTTCCCACACCGCACTCAACTTCGCCACCTCGGTTAGCGCGGATCGGGTCCGGTTTTGGCGCGAAACCGAACATTTTTGTTGTTCAGGCGTCCTAGCGAAGCTTTCCAGACTGGCGCCAATATTCCCTTATGCTGCGAAATATCCTGTTTTTGATTGCCGTTGCCCTCGCTTCTCACGATTGCGCCGCCGTCCCCAAGCCGCATGTCATCAGCTTCGGCAAGTGGATTTCCGCCAAGTGGCCCAATGCCGCGGGAGAAAAGCTGCTGGATATAAAGGTGCGGGCGCTGTTCGTGGATGCCCGTTTGAAGGAATACACGACGGGAACTCCGCATGAGTTGACGGATCGACTGTTCGCGGTGCGCCGCGCCTTCCGCGTGAACGATGCGCTGCCGGCCGAGAATGGGGGCGCGCCGCGCTGGCAGTGGCAACGCGGCGGCTGGCTGCTGGTGGATCGTCTCGCGGGCCGGGTTTCGCCACTGGCGCTGCCCGAATTCGATCCTTACTACTCGACGGCAAGTTGGTATCGCGACTACGTCGCCTACTGCGGTGTTTCCGAGGACGGCAAGAAACTCTCAGCCATGGTGGCGCAGGTGGGTCGCCGCAAGCCCATCCTGAAAAAGAACGCGGGCGAACCGGCGGCAGGCGACGAACCCGACTCGGAATGCCCGGCTCCGGTGTGGGAACGCGCTCCCATGCGCGTGACCTTTCAACCTCCAGTCAACTTAAGCGCCGATTCCAGGCTGAACGGTGGTCCTAATTCAAAAGACAAGCAGAAGGTGGTGTATTCGATACGCAGCCGGGTCGTCGACGTTCTGAACGATGGCGAGGAGGCGGAAGAATAGGCTGGCACGAGAATGGCATGGTCGCTCAATCTGCGCCACTCAGTCTTCCCGCACTCAGTCTCCCACCGTTTCCAGCCCGGCCAACTGCTGTTCGGCGGCTCGACTCGAGACTTTTGCGCTGGTTACGAGCACGACTGAGGCGATGATGATTGCGCTCCCCAGCGCGATGTAACCATCGATGCGCTCGTGCAGCACCAGCCATCCGAGAAAGACTGCGACCACGGGGTTCACATAGGCGTAGGTGGAAACCTTCGAAGTAGGAACGTGCTGCAACAACCAGATGTAGGCGGTGTAACCGATCCAGGAACCACAGACCACGAGGTAGAACACTGCGCCTAGTCCTCGTAAGGTCCACACCAGTGGCATATGTCTCTCGAAGATCACAGCAAAAAGCAGATTGGCGATACCGGCAAAGAAAACCTGCCAGGAGATGGCACTGAAGGGATCCGCCGCCGCCGTCTGCCACTTTTTGGAAAGCACGGAACCGACCGCCCAACTGAACGAGCCCAGTTGTAACCCGAGCGACCACCAGAGGTCGCGACGACCGAGGCCGGTGGGATGACGAAGGTCGGGCCAGATGAGCACGACCGTGCCGGCAATCCCAATCATCAACCCGATCTTGCCGCGACGTGAGATGTGATGATCGCCCAGTAACCAATTGTCCAGGACCAGAAACCAGAGCGGTGTCACCGCGACCAGAAGAGCGGCGAGGCCGGTCGGAACGACCCGCTCGGCATAAGAGAGGGTGAGATTTCCGCCCATCAAGAGCAGGATTCCGACCACCGCCAGACGCCCCAGTTGGCTCGCCGAGAAGCGGATGCGGCGTCCGCTCAGGGCGCAATAGGCGAGCATGGTCAAACCCGCCACGAGAAAACGCGCGGCGCACATGATGCCGGAGGAATCTGCGCCACCGCGATGCCGATGCCGAGATAGGTCGAGCCCCAAAAGACATAGACCAGCCCAAAGGCAAGGACGATCTTCCATCGGCTGGCGGACGAAGTATGGCTCATAACATGAATGGAAAAATTCAGAATATCAGAGGGAACAATGATCGGTTGAACGAAGCGGTGACGCCGCTCGCGGCGAGGAGGCGAAAAATCTAATGTTGGCGCGCGACCGACCAGATCTGTGACGGGTCCTTTTCGAGGGGATACAAGTGCACCATCCAGTTGAAGATGATGGGATGAAACTCGCCGCCCGCGGCGTCGCATTCCGCCTGGGTGGTGATGGAGCCGCGCAACCCAAACCTGGGATTCGGCGCGAGAACTTCCTGCTTTCGCGCCTCGGGTGGCCTGCAGAAATTGACGTGCTCATGCCACTGCGCGATGCTCAACGGAATCCGCTGGTTTAAATCGTCTTCATCGAAGCGCTTGGGAGCGGTATACATCAAGCCCATCAATTTGTAACCGGCGCCCTCCTTCTCATAAAGCAGCGAAGTGGGGTGTTCGGGATTGAAGCGCGACGCGGCCTCGAAAGCGTAGGCGTAGTTGGTGAAGTGATATTGCTTCTGCGGCACTTCGGGATGAAAAATGTTGAAACCGTCATTGAGCGCAGTCTGGTAGTCCTTGTACTTCTGCATAACGACGCGGGCAGTCTCCACAATCTTCTCCGCCTTCTCTGCATCGCCCGGCTGCGGAGGTCGCAGGGCGGTCATTTTCATATGCGGCCCCATGTCCATGTGATGGCCTTCCATGGAATTCATGGCCTGCATACTGCTTTCGGTGGATTTATCGGAATCCTGCACCACCATTTGAGACATGTCGTGTCCCGGCATGCTCATTCCCGGCGAGGAAGTTTGCTGCGCGAAACCGATGGCGCTAGCGAGAGAGAGAATAACCAGTAATCTCTGCATAACTGCAACTGGCGGTGGAAGTGCTCCGCTCGAATAAAACCTCAATCTAGAGCACTACAATTGAAGGATCAGTGACCTGCGTGGCTAAGTCAATAGCAAATTGAAAACCCCGGACAGCTGGCATCCCGCGGCCCGGTCTGTCGTTGCCATCTTGCTCACCCGCCGCATACAATTCTTCTTTCCTGGAACTGGGAACTTGTCCTTACCCGAGGCTCCGTGAAGCGCATCAAGGCCATCTATCCCGGATCGTTCGATCCTCCGACCAACGGCCATCTCGATCTGATCGAGCGCGGCAGCAAGATTTTCGATGAACTGATCGTCGCGCTGCTGCGCAATCCGGAGAAAGACCCGCTCTTCAGCCTGGCCGATCGCCGCACGATGCTGGAGGCGATGACTGCGGGCTTCGACAACGTTTCGGTGGACACATTCGACGGTCTCACGGTTGACTATGCCTTAAAAGTCGAGGCGAGAGCCATTCTGCGCGGCATTCGCGCCATCAGCGATTACGAATACGAACTGCAGATGGCGCTGATGAATCGCAAGCTTCAGCCCGGCCTGGAGACCGTGTTTATGATGCCCGCCGAGAAATATTCCTACCTGAGTTCGCGCCTGGTGCGGGAAGTGGCGCAACTTGGCGGCTCAATCCATTGCCTGGTGCCTGAGGCGGTGGAGCGGAAACTCCGTGAGAAAATAGATGTGGCGCACAAGTTCGTGGACATGACACCGTCCCAGCGCAAGATCGGTTCGGCAGCCGCGAATCGGTTACGAAGAAAAAAATCATGAGGTCCGCCAACCGGCCATGAGCACCGTACTGACGCCCGTTACTCACCCCGTCCGCCTGACGGAACGCATCCACCGCATCGAGCCCTCCGCCACCATGGCCGCCGTCGCCGAGGCGGAAAAGCTGCGCCAGCAGGGGATTGAGGTCGTCGACCTCACTGCGGGCGAGCCGCATTTCACGACGCCACAGCACATCAAAGACGCCGCCATCGCCGCCATACAGAATAATTTTTCGAAATACACTCCGGTGGGCGGCACCGTCGAACTGAAGGACGCTATCCTCCACCGCCACGCCGCGGACTTCGGCTCGGCTTACAAACGCGACGAGACTTGCGCCTCGGTGGGCGGCAAGCACGCGCTCTTCAACGTCATCTCCGTGCTCGTCGATCACGGAGATGAAGTGATTCTTCCCGTGCCCTACTGGGTATCTTTCAAGGACATGGTGCGCTACGTGGGCGGCCACTGCGTCCTGCTCGAAGCCGACGAGGCGCAGGGTTTCCGCGTTACGGCGGCGATGATCGCGCGTCTGATCACGCCCAAAACCAAACTCATTATTCTCAACTCACCCTCCAATCCTTCCGGCGCCGTCATGAGCCCGGAGGACATGATGGCGGTCGTCCGTCTGGCCCACGAGCGCGGCATCTGGGTCATTTCCGATGAGTGCTATGTGTATCTCAACTACACCGGCAAGAATTTTTCCGTGGGATCGTTGAACGAGTATCGCGACCGGTTTCTGGTCGTGGGCTCGCTCTCGAAGACCTATGCCATGACGGGATGGCGCTTGGGCTACACGCTGGGCCCCGCCACAGTGGTCGGCGCGGTGCAGAAACTGCAGAGCCAGTCCACTTCGAACCCCACTTCGATCGTGCAGAAAGCGGCGGTCGCGGCGCTCAACGGTTCGCAGCAATGCGTGCAAGAGATGCGCGCCGAATACATCAAGCTGCGCGACCACATTGTTGGCGGGTTGCGCGCCATCCCCGGTATGGAGTGCACCATGCCGGAAGGAGCGTTCTACGCTTATCCCAATGTCTCCGCCTTTTTCGGCAAGAGCGGAATGAAGTCCGGCGCAGACATTGCCCACGGGTTGCTGCACCAGGCGCACGTCGCGACCGTCGCCGGGGAAGGCTTCGGCACGGCCGAGCATGTCCGCATCTCTTACGCCACTTCCATGGAAAACCTGGACAGGGCGCTGGAACGCATGCGCAAGTTCTTCGCCGCCCTCTAGGGTTGCGGAAAAGTGTTTTTTCAACACCGCATTCCCTCAGCGGATAAAGGCCGCGTTTTTAACAATGGCATTATCGCGGCGCTGTGCACTGCGCCATGCGAAATCAAGTGTGAAATCGTTACGACAGCGCCGCTCCGATGACCCAACTGTACCCGTTGCTGATGCAGCCGGCCTTTGACCCGCGACCCTGGGGGACGCTGGATCTCTCCGCGATTTACCCGAATCACAAGTTCAACGAGAGAATCGGAGAGGCGTGGCTGACGGGCGACAACTGCATGGTGTGCAACGGCCCGCTGGCGAAACGAACGCTGGCCGAGCTCAGCCATAGCTTTGGCGCCGAATTCGTGGGCACCGCCGCTCGCGATCCGCAGCGTTTTCCATTGCTCCTGAAGTTTCTTTTCCCGGAAGAAAAGCTCTCCGTGCAGGTCCATCCGGACGATGCCACGGCGGAACGCTTCGGCGATCCATGGGGCAAGACCGAATGCTGGTACGTGGCCCACGCCCGGACCGGATCGCAGGTTGCGCTCGGACTGCAACCCGGCGTCACGCGCGCGCAATTCGAGCAATCGATCCACGAGAATCACGCGGAAGAATTACTGAGCTGGGTCAACATCTATCAGGGAGAAATGATCTATGTCGCCGGCGGCACGGTGCATACGCTCGGGCCCGGCGCAGTGATCGTAGAAACCCAACAGCAATCCGATACCACTTACCGGCTCTATGACTACGGACGCCCGCGCCCGCTGCATTTGGAGCAAGGCCTAGCCGCGATTAAGGAGCACACCGGTTCGGGCAAGGTGATCCGCGCCGCGCCGGTAACCCTGGGCGGCGGCAAGAACCGGCGGTCCGCGATGATCGCGGCCCCCTACTTCACCGTCGACCTGTTTGAGTTGAAGGAGCCGGCGGTCTTTTCGACCGCGGTGGATTCAAACAAGACTTCCGTGCAAATTCTGGTCGCGGTCGAAGGCTGCGGGGTTGTCGAAGTGCAGGGCCGCGATCCCGTGACCCTGACAAAAGGCGATGCGGTGGTGATTCCCGCCGCCGTGCAGGGTTTCATGGTGCGCCCGCAATGGGCGGTGGAGTTCCTGAAAGCCAGCCTGCCTGGAGCGGCCCAGCCCGAACCTGCTACGCGGTTGTGAAAGCGAGGTTCGGACACTTGATCGCTTCAAGGCTGGGCAGGACGGGTAACAGAATGACCGTCGCCCCTCTGTTTCACCCCCACGCGGCGCAGATGTTAGGCTTTCTAGAAGTGAAGACGAACCCGCATTTCTATCCGGTAATTCTGGCTGGTGGCCGAGGCACGCGTTTCTGGCCGCTTAGCAGGAAGAGCCGCGCCAAACAGTTGCTGGCGCTCGATGGCAAGCAAACCATGATCCAGCAAACGGTGGCGCGCCTCGCGCCCATGGCTGCGCTCAGCCGCACCTGGATCATCACCAATGGTGACTTGCGGGCCGCGATCCTCCGCCAGCTTCCAAAGTTTCCTCCCCGGCAAGTGATTGCCGAACCCGGGGGACGCAACACCGCGCCCGCGATCGGACTGGCCGCATTTCTCATGCTTCGTCGCGATCCGGATGCGGTGCTCGGTCTATTTCCATCCGATAACGTTATTGGCAACCCGACACAATATCGGGCGACCCTCTCGCGCGGGATCGAGATCGCCGCCGCCGGAGAAAATATCGTGGTCCTCGGCATCCCACCCACGCGCCCGGAAACCGGATACGGGTATATCGAGGCGGGCGCGCGCGATGAGAACGGGGCTTTGCGCGTCCGCCGCTTCACCGAAAAGCCGCTGCTGGCCGCGGCCCGGCAATTTCTGGAAGCGGGGAACTACTTCTGGAACAGCGGGATGTTTCTCTGGCGGGCAGAAACGCTGGCCAATGCGCTGCGCGAGCACCTCCCAAAAACAGCCGCGATGCTGGAGAAAATCGCCGGCACTTACGGCACACGCAAGTTTGCCGACACATTCCGCAAGCTTTACCCGAAGTGTGAGAGCATCAGCATCGACTATGCGGTCCTCGAGCCTCGTTCGGCTAAGGGCGAAGGGCTTTCGCACATCTTCTGTCTGCCTGCCGAATTCGGATGGAACGACCTCGGCTCATGGACCGCTCTGCATGAACACCACGCAGTTCGTGCGAAGACCGCTAGGAAGACCCCGGCCTCAGCCTCCGAAAGTTTTTCTCTGAACGCCGACAATAATTATGTGCACGTTCCGGGAAAGTTTGTCGCCCTGGTCGGCGTCAGCAACCTGGTGATTGTCGAAACTGAAGACGCTCTGCTGGTCACCACTCTCGACCAGTCGCAGGATGTCGGCAAAGTGGTGAAGCATCTGGATGAGAAGGGCTTGAACAAACTGGTGTGACGGCAGTCGAGGCGGCGAGGCATGACGCAAATCAAATTCGGAACTGACGGCTGGCGCGGACTGATTGCCGACGATTTCACCTTCGGTAATGTGCGTCGCGTGGCCCGGGCTATTGCCGGCTACGTGCGAAAGCACGAAGATCCCGCCCGCGGAATCGTCATTGGATATGACACGCGCTTTGCCTCCGGCCGAGTGGCGCGCATTGTGGCGCAAATCGTCGCGGACGCGGGCATACCCGTCAAGCTTGCCAGCGACTTCGTTCCCACACCGGCTGTTTCCTACAACGTGAAGAGGCTGAACGCGGCGGGCGGCGTCATGATCACCTCCAGCCATAATCCTTGGAACTGGAATGGAGTTAAGTTCAAAGCCAAGTTTGGCGGCTCGGCCACGCCGGAAATCATGAAGTTAATCGAGGAAGAATTGGCCGCAACCGGTATTTCCGAAAGCGACAAGCCACCTGCGGAGGGCGCATCTCTGGCGCCGCTGGAGGAAGTCGATCTGAAGCCCGCTTATGTGGAGGCAGTTTGCCAGTTCGCGGATCTGGATCTGATACGGCGAGCAGATTTCAAGTTCGCCGTCGACTCCATGTATGGCTCTGGACGCGGTGTTTTGCCGGGGATATTTGACCGGCACGGCATCCGCTATGTCGCGATACGGCAAGAGGTGAACCCACTCTTCCCCGGCATCAACCCCGAGCCGATTCTGCCGCACGTGGCGCTCTTGCAGGAGGTCGTGGTCAAGGAACAGTGCCACGCTGGCCTGGTCACGGACGGCGATGCCGACCGAATCGGCGCAGTCGCCGAAGATGGCAGCTTCGTCGATGCGCACAAATGCATGGCTGTGCTGCTGCATTGGTTGCTAGTCCACAAGAAATGGCCGGGTGAGGTAGTGCGCGCTTTCAACACCACGGGCATGATCGACCGCATCGCCGCGAAGTATGGACGCAAGCTGCATGAGACCTCCATCGGTTTCAAGTACATCGCCGATCTCATGATGGGGCACGAAATTCTGATTGGAGGAGAAGAATCGGGGGGCATCGGGTACGGGCGCTTTCTTCCCGAGCGGGATGGCATTTTGAACGCCTTGCTTCTGGCGAACGTGATGGCCGAAGAGAAAAAGCCACTGGGCCGTTTAGTGGCCGATCTGCAGCGTGCATTCGGGGCGCATTATTACGGGCGGCGCGATCTGCATATTTCCGATGAACTCAAGAATGGAACCATACAGCGGGCCGCCGACCCACAAACGGCACAGCTAGGCGCTTATAAAATCCTGCGCAAGGAAAATCGTGATGGCGTCAAGTTCTATCTTGACGCCCCGAAGCCGGGAAACGGCGCAGATGCGTGGGTGCTGTTTCGCGCGTCGGGCACGGAACGCATGCTGCGCTGCTATGTCGAAGCCGCCACTCCCGAACTGGTGGAAGGGATTCTGGAAGCGGGCGAAAGCTTCGTCAGGCTGGGGTAGCGATCGCGTGTCCTTGGCTCGCACGCGGGCTGGCACGCGATAAGATTAAGAGAGGACTTAGGGATCCCGGCTGTCCTCGCGCATCATGGCTATGGCTACCTCGGAAATCACGCCGGTATTCGCCGATTCAGCGGAATCGCGCCGCTACAACCGCATCAAGCGCTGGCTCGGCGTCGCCGATTTCGCGATCGGCTTTGGTCTGCTGGTGGTGCTTTTGTTGACGGGATGGACTGGAGCGCTCCGCGATCTCGCCGAGCGCGGCGCTTCGCAGAATTACTCCTTCGCAGTTTTCCTCTACGTGGTGATGTTGATGCTGATCAGCAAAGTGATCGGCTCGCCGCTCGAGTACTACGCTTTTCAGCTGGAGCATCGCTACAATCTGTCCAACCAGAAATTCGGCTCCTGGGTTTGGGATGAGAGCAAGAGTTTCGTGCTGGGACTGGTGATGGCCACCATTGTGGTGGAGTTGCTCTACCTGCTGATACGCCAGACTCCGCAACACTGGTGGCTGGTGGCCTGGGCGGTTTTTCTCGGGCTCATGGTTCTGCTGGCGCAACTGGCGCCGATTGCGCTGTTTCCGATTTTCTATAAATTCGAGCCTCTAGAAAATGATGAGCTCAAACGTCGCCTGATCGTACTCAGCGAACGAGCGGGAACCCACGTGCGCGGGGTGTACAAGTGGCATCTTTCGGAAAAAAGCAGGAAAGCCAACGCCGCGCTCACCGGGCTCGGAGGAACCCGGCGCATTATTCTCGCCGATACTCTGCTGGACAATTATTCGGACGACGAAATCGAAGCTGTGCTCGCCCATGAGCTTGGCCATCACGTGCATCGCCACATTTTGAAAAGTATTTTTGTGCAGGCAGGGATCACCTTGTTCGGCTTCTGGCTGGCCAATGAGGTTCTGCGCTACGCGGTCGAGCGCCGCAACATGTTCGAGACCATGTCGGATTTTGCCAATCTTCCCCTCCTAATCCTCGTCTCCACCGCACTCTCGTTGCTGCTCATGCCCGCGCTCAATGCTTATTCGCGTTTCAACGAGCGTCAGGCCGACCGCTATTGCTTCGAATCCGTGGCCAGCGTGCAACCATTTATTTCCTCCATGAATAAACTGGCGGAGCAGAACCTGTCGGAAAAAACACCGGCTCCCTGGGTAGAGTGGTTATTACATTCCCATCCGGCCATCGCCAGACGTGTGGCCGCAGCCGACGACTGGTCAAGAACTCATTCCTAGCCGCGGAACAGAATCTCCTCCACACGGAGCAAGTCCTCTTCCGTATCCACCCCGACGGTGTCAAACGGCGTTTCGGCCACGTGGATGGGGACGCCATTTTCCAGGAAGCGCAGTTGCTCGAGGCGTTCGCTGCGCTCCAGCGAAGATTCCGGCCAGAGCACGAACTGCTCCAGCGCCTTTTTGCGATAGCCGTAGAAACCGAGATGCTTGTAGTATGACGGGCGCACACCATCGCGATCGTGCGGAATCTTGGCTCGCGAAAAATACAAGGCCCGCCCCGCGCCGTCGGTTACCACCTTTACTGCACTTGGACTGTTTACGTCCACAGGAGCAGCGGGAGTCTTGAGCGTTCCCACTTCAACTCCACCGCCTTGCATCAATGCGATCAGGCTCTCGATATGATCGGGCCGCGTCAGCGGTTCATCGCCTTGAATATTCAAATAAATGTCCGCCGCAATTGCAGTCGAAACTTCTTGGACGCGCTCGGTGCCGGAGCGGTGCGCCGCCGACGTCATACGGGCGACAAATCCGTGCTCTTCGCAGAATCGCATGATCTCGTCCGAGTCCGTGGCCACCAGGACCTGGACCAGGGATGAGGATGAGCAGCGCCGCACTGCCTGATAGACACGTGCGAGCAAGGGAACGCCGGCAATCTCACGCAGCATTTTGCGCGGCAGTCGCGTGGAAGCCAGTCGCGCCGGAATTACAGCGAGCACTTTCATGCGCTCAGTTTCGCACGGAGCCATGCGCTTTGACACTCCATTTCCGC
>CAVVAP010000005.1:0-196526 GCA_963746205.1 uncultured Acidobacteriaceae bacterium
TATGTTGCCTGTACCCTTTGGTTGGTTGGTCTTGCTTGTGTTTTCAATTTTGCAAGTTATCAACCCGATACTAATTCTCAGGTTTTTTTTTTCTTAATTTTTTAATTTATTAAATTATTTGTTTTTTAAAAATATTTTGATTAATGAATATCAAACCCTAATATTGTCTTGTTTATGCTCTGTTTATTTTTTAATTAATGTAATGATGTCTATTATTTATAATTAATAATTATAATAATTAAACTCACATAATGAATGTTCACCAATTATCATGCATCCCTTTCTTTTGTATGGTTTTTGTCTTTGTTACAATCCTCTTGTGTTCAAAAAAAATTTTTTTAAAAAAAAAAAAAAAAAAAAAAACCCTCTTATAGAAATATGCAAATATAATTAGGTGATGCTTTAAGCTAGGCAACTTCAGTTGGAAATATGGAAATATAATTTGATGGAAATTTAATACAAGCATTTTTTAAAAAAATTTGGACAGTTTTTAAATTCCCATTAATCATATGGTATGCAAACTTAAATTCTATTCTTAAAATTAAAAATTCAAATTACAACTCAAGTTTGAAGTTTCTAACGCTTGGTATTTTCTTTTCTCCTAGTAATACCTAATATAATATTTTAAAATTAAAATACATGGATGATGATTTGCACAAGCTTAATACAATTGAAGAATATGAGAATGAGGGTTTTTTTAAAATCATCATGGAGCTACTACTCAATAAATTATTGGGGTTCAAGATACTGCCTCTAACAAGGTTCCAAATGAAGAAGACACGCAAAAGAATGCACATAATAGAAAGCCTAGAAAGAACTTGAGTTTGTGTAGAATCATTTTTCAGAAGTGGAGGAGGGAGGTGTAATCGAAGAAAAAACCAATGTAAATGTTGTAAGAGCAAATTCACCAAACCAAAATCAAGTTCTACAACTACCTTGAATAGGCACTTAGAAACATGTTTTAGAGTCTATTAAGCTCCAAGAAGAAGCAAAAGGTTTTGTCAATTGATGCTAGTGAGGTTGATGGTGTGAGCGTCGTTTCAAATTTTAATTATGATGAAAGTAAAGTGAAAAAACTTTGATCTCACATGATCCTTTATCATGAGTATCTCTTTATGCAAGTGAAGCATGTGCTATTTAACAAATTCATTAAGGCTATGAATCCCAGCGCCGCGCGCCATCTATCCGCCGACGATTGAGGCGAACGGTCCATCCACCAAGACCCAATCCACGATGATTCAACCTTCCATGAATCAATCTTCGATGAATCAATCGACGGCGATTCAATCTACTACGGCCCATCGTAGCAGCCGGTGGTTCTCGGACTGGCGGGTGTGCGTGGCGGTCTTGATCGGACTCTGGGCGATTGTCTACATGGCCGGGCTGTCGCATCCCGCGCTGCTGGACGATGCCGATACCGTGCACGCGGAAGCGGCGAAAGAGATGGTGCAGCGGCACGACTGGGTGACGCTGTACGTCAATGGAGTCCGCTACCTGGAAAAAGCTCCGCTGATGTATTGGAGCGTGGCGACGAGTTACACGCTGTTCGGCGTGAGCGAGTGGAGCACGCGATTTCCGCTGGTGCTGGGCGTGCTCATGATGATTCTCTCCACTTACGGGTTGGGGCGGTGGGCGCTCGGCAACGAAGGGGGATTCGATTCCGCGCTGGTGCTGGCGACGGCGCTTGGCCCTTATCTGTTTACCCGCTTTTTGATTCCTGACGTGGCGGTCGGCCTCTGGCTGACGCTCACGTTCTGGCTGTTTCTGGTGTCACTGGAGCAAGCCTCGCTCGAGCCAGCGCAACCGGCGCGCTGGACGTGTTGGGGATTGGCCGCGGTTTGCGCGTTGAACGTGCTGACCAAGGGCCTGATCGGATTGGTGTTTCCGGCGGCGGCGATAGGGCTTTATTTACTGCTGACGGGGAATTTGCGGCATCTGTTGCGGCTGCGGCTGTTTTCCAGCACCCTGGTCTTTTTTGCCATCGCCGCCCCCTGGCACATTCTGGCGGCACTGCGCAATCCGGGGCAGGGGCAGGTGCGCGGCTTTTTGTGGTTCTATTTTGTGAATGAGCATATTCTGCGCTTCCTGAACCGGAGAGTGCCGCGCGATTACGACACGGTGCCGCTGCTCTTGTTCTGGGCGCTGCTGGTGTTGTGGCTGATTCCATGGACGGTGTTTCTGCCCCAGTCCTTGCGCGAGGTGCCACGGCGCTGGCGCGAAATGCGCGGGCAAATGTCGCGGCGGCAACGCGCTTATCTCTTGTTTTTCCTTTGGACAGTGGTAATTGTGGGCTTTTTCAGCCTGTCGACGCGGCAGGAGTACTACACCATCCCGGCCATCCCCGCGATGGCTTTGCTGGTAGGTGGCTGGCTGCAACGGGAGCGAGCCTCGACGGCGGGCAGCGCGGAGCGACGCGGCGGGCGTCGGGCGGCAGCGGTGCTGGCGGTGGCCGGCCTGGCCATTGCGCTGGTGGGATTTGGCTTGCTTTTGTTCTCCAGGCCGCCGGCTCCGGGCACCGATTTATCGGACCTGCTGCGGAAAAATCCGCAGGAATACGCGCTCTCCTTTGGCCACTTTCTGGATTTGACGCCGCAGGCGATGGGCGCGTTCCGGCTGCCATTGTTCGGGTTTTCACTGGCCTTCCTGCTGGGCACGGCGGCGAACTGGATACTGCGGCGGCGCGGCCGGGCAGGCGCGGGAAACGTGGCGCTGGTGGCCATGATGATGGTGGTGCTGGCTTGCGTTCGCATCGCTTATGGCGTGTTTTCGCCGATTCTTTCTTCCAAGGATCTGGCGCTGGCGATCCGCCAGCAATATCGGCCGGGGGATCAGGTGGTGGTGATCGGGCTGTATGAAAATGCATCCACCCTGAATTTCTATACCGGCATCCCGTTGCATAGTTTGCGGAGTCGCGGGGGCAATATGTGGTACGGGACGCAGTTTCCCGATGCGCCGCGGGTGTTCGAGACGCAGGCTTCCTTTGCCGCGATGTGGACCGGGCCGCAGCGGGTTTTTTTGTGGGCGGAACAGGATGATCCCCCCGCCCTGCGCGGCTTGACGAGCTATGTGGTGGCGCGGCGCGGCGGCAAGATTATTTTTTCCAACCGGGCGACGCCGTCCTCAACCTAGTCAGGCGTCCGTCTTTCAAATCGAATAGCTCGCCCCGCCAATGCACACGGTTGCCCATAAATCCGGCAGCCCAAAGCAGAGGCGCAAGCAAATCCCGCAGGATCAGCCAGGGCAGATCGCGCACCAACTGACGGTCGTTCATTATTTCGACGGCGGCAGTGCGGGCGACAGTGAAGCGCGCGATCAAGGTTAGAGCAAAGAGCATCCAGGCCCAGGCTTGGCCGCGCACCGACTGGCCGTGCACAGACCCCTGCACAGAAAAGAGCAGCAGCAAAGCCCAGGGCAATCCAAAGGTGAAAAGCAGTCCGGCATATCCCCAGCGGCGGGCGTCGCGAATAGTTCGCGACCAGCGCAACTGATGGCGAAAAAACTGCGGCAGCGTATAGGCGGGCAGAAAAGTTTCCACGATGGCCGAGCTGAGAACCACGCGCTTTCCGCTAGCGGCGATGCGACGCCCCAGTTCGTAGTCGTCCGCCAGATAATCCAGCAACGGCTCAAAGCCGCCGATGGCTTCCAGTTCCCGCCGGCGAAAGGCCAGAGTTGAGCCCAACCCGAAATGCAATCCCCGCTCGAGGAAGCGGGCACTGAGAACGCCGGGGATAAAGTCGGTATTGACGCCGACAGCCTCGATACGCGAACCGAGACTCGGGCCGGCGATACCGCGGTAAAGGCAGGTTACGAGCCCCACAGAATCGTCCGCGAAGGGCGCGACTACCTCCCGCAAATAACCAGACGGAATACGAATGTCACTGTCGTTCACGAGAAGAATGTCGTGGCGCGCGTGCGGCAGCATCTGGACGAGATTGCTGACCTTAACATTGGGGCCGAGCAGGCGGTCGCAGACGACCACATCGATGGGGATATTGGGATACTTTGACTGGAGTTGGCGCACGATGGCGAGCGCGGGATCGGAAGCATCGCTGACCCCGAAGAGTAGTTGAAACTGGGGATAATCCTGCTCGCAGTGGCTGCAAAAACTCTCCCAGATTGCGGGATCGACACCTTTCAGGGGTTTGAGAATAGAAATCGGCGGCAGCGGCGGGTTGGTTAGATTGGAGTTGCGAGCGCCGCTCGCGGAGAAAAGCGCGCAGCGCGAGCAGCGCGAGGAAATAGAACGAGAGACTGCCGGCGACTCCGATGGTAGCGGCGATTTCGATTAGCGTTCGCAGCGTGAACGGCGTGGGCATGGCGCTCATTAATAGTAAATGGGATAGTAAATACCGAGTCCCAGCGCGGACGAAGCCGTCCGGCGCTAAGTATTACTCGTAGCGCAGCGACTCGATGGGATCGAGGTTGGCGGCTTTCCAGGCCGGGTAGATGCCGAAGACCAGGCCCTCGGCAGCGGCGGCGCAGAACCCGAAGCCGGCCCAAAAAACCGACATGGTGGCCGGCAGCGAATACCATACCATGCGGATGCCGTACGTGATCACCGCGCCGACCAGCACGCCCAGGATGCCGCCAATGGCGGTGAGGGTGATCGCCTCCAGGGTGAATTGCAGGAGCACATCGCGTTTGCGCGCGCCAATCGCTTTGCGAACCCCGATTTCCCGGGTGCGCTCGGTGACCGATACCAGCATGATATTCATCACGCCCACGCCGCCGACAATCAGCGCCACGCTGGATACCGCGAACATGAAGACGAATACCGCGCCCGTGATCTGACTCCACACGTCGGAGAGCGAATCCTGGGTGAAGACCGAGAAATTGTCGGGTTTGTCTGGAGGCACGCGACGCCGGCGGCGCAGCAGTTCGCGCATTTCGTCCACCGCTTTCGGCATATCCGCGTGCGAAGTGGCTTTGACGCTGATGAAATGCTGCTTGAGTTCGGGATGGAGTTTACGCAGGGTGGCGAGAGGAAAATAAACCTTGTTGTCGTCGGGATTCTTGCCGCCACCGAAAGCGCTCTTGACCGGGGAGATTTCCCCGATCACTTCAAATAACTCGCCTTCGATGTTGATCTCCTTCCCGAGAGGCGAGCTATTGCCAAACAGTTCGTCGGCAGTGTCGGAGCCGACGACGATTACGGACGCGCGCCGTTCGTCATCGATGTCGCTGAACCACCGGCCCGCCTTCAAATTGAGGTCGAAAACGTCCTTGGCGGATGCCGTGTCGCCTTCCAGAATGGTTTGCTTGGCTTTGTGATCGCCGTACTTGACCACGTAGGTGCCGCTGCCGAACTGCGGTTCGACGTAGCGAACGCCGGCGGAGACGGCCTTGACGTGGGGCAAATCCTTCATCGCCTCGGCATCGTCGAAAGTCAGTTCCTTGCGGATGCGCAATTCCTCGGTGGGGCGACTGAAGGTGATAGGCATGTGGAAGGCAAATATGATGTTCGATCCCATGCTGCTGATCATGCCGCTGACGTTGTCATTGAGGCCGCGGACAATGGAAGAAATTCCAATCACCACCGCGACCCCGATCACGATGCCGAGTACGGTGAGGCCGGACCGCAGTTTATTGCCGCGGATGGTGTCCAGCGCCATGGTGATAATTTCGCCGAATTCGCTGGTTCGAATCATATTTCTCTGGTTTTTCTAACGCCTTCTCCACCGCCGAATCCCAAGCTGCGCCGCGAGAATCCCGACCGGGCTCACGTCTCAAACCTCAAGGCCGCTATGGGATCGAGGGTCGCGGCCTTTCTCGCCGGGTAGACGCCGAAGAAAATGCCCACGCTGGCGGAGACAAACAATCCCGCCAGCACCGCCCAGAGTTTGATTACGGACGGCATTCCGATCGCCAGGGTCACGCCTTTGGCGACGGCGATGCCGAGGAGCACGCCCGCCAGGCCTCCGAACAATGACAGAATCACGGCTTCAATCAGGAACTGAAGCAGCACGTCATAACGGCGCGCTCCCATGGCTTTGCGGATGCCGACTTCGCGGGTGCGTTCCGTGACCGAGACCAGCATGATGTTCATGATCACGATTCCGCCCACCACCATGGAGATGGCGGCGATGCCGATCATGGCGACAAAAAATGTGCCGGTAAGGTTGGCCCAGATGCTGAGCAGGCTGCTGTTGGTCTCCATGTCGAAGGAGTCATCGCCCGCCGGCGGATCGTGACGCCGCGCGCGGAGGATTACGCGCGCTTCATCGGAGGCCGCCTCCAGAACCGGCCCGGTGCCGACCGCCTTGGCGGAGATGCGCATATCGGTGTTGTGGCTGCCGTATTCTTTCATCCATGAGGTCAGAGGCATCAGTACATAATTGTCCAGACTCTGGCCCATGGTTTTGCCTTTTTTCTTGCCCACGCCGATGATGCGGTAAATCCACCCATCCACGCGAATTTCCTTGTCCAGGGGATCGACGCCGGGCATGAGGTTTTCCACGATATCGGTGCCGACCACCGCGACGGCGGCGTTATTTTCCAGATCGGACTCGCCCAGCATGCGCCCCGCTTCGATGTCGATATCCTGGGTGACGGCCACGGAAGGAGTCATGCCCTGCACCATGGTGTCATTGAGCGATTCCTCCCCATACTTGACGTGGCCCGTCGCTCTGCGGGCGTACGCTCCCACGTAAGAGCACAGTTTGCAACCCTCGCGCACGGCGTGGAAGTCTTCGATGGTCAGATCCTTGCGCTTCTGCGCTTCGATGAAGTGGTCGATATTGGTGACGGCAGGGGAGACTCTGAACAGTATGAAAACGTCGGCGCCCGAGGTTGAAGATTTTTTCCGCAACGTAGCCATTGATGCCGTTAACGAAAGTGACGACGGCGATCACGGCGGCCACTCCGATGACCACCCCGAGCAAAGTAAGGGCGGACCGCAGTTTGTTGGCCCAGAGCGAGAGGAACGCGATTTTGATGGCCTCGGTGATATTCATGCGGCGGGCGCTAGGCGCGCGGACGGGGCATTGCAGGGAGCCCGGATCCTTCGCTGTTTCTTAGTTTACCAGTCGGGGGGAAGCAGCCGTCGGGCAGCGGGCAGGCTGATCGTACAATTATGAATCTGCACAATGACCTGCACTATAACGGCCTGCACTATAATGAACAGGTTGGCAGCCGGACCGGACGGTCGCTCGCCGCACCAGAGTTCCCAGAAACACCTTTCAGGCGTCTTCGGGATGGTTAAGGCGGGAGGAAAGTCCGAACTCCGCAGAGCAGTGTGCCGGATAACGTCCGGGAGGGCACCCGCGCTTTCACGGGCGGGAGGGTTCGACGGAAAGTGCCACAGAAAATATACCGCCGCGGCCGCAAGGCCGCGGTAAGGGTGAAAAGGTGCGGTAAGAGCGCACCGCCGTCGCAGTAATGCGCCGGGCAGGGCAAACCCCACACGGAGCAAGACCAAATAGGGAGGGATTTTCGCGCCAGCTTTCGGGTTGGCGCAAAACGCGTGCCGGCTCGGCGCGCCACAACCTCCGGGTAGGTCGCTTGAGCCGTCCAGTAATGGACGGCCCAGAGGAATGATCGTCCCGCAACATTCGTGTAGCGGACAGAATTCGGCTTACAGGTCCGGCTGCCACAAAGTATCTTCGTCCCCGCTGTTACCTCCGGAAACCTGAGGGTGGGCGCGGCCGGCGGCCAGCTTTCAAACTGCAGACGCCACCACAGATGCGGGTGCTTCGTCCGATTTCACTAACGTCGGCGCATCAGTCCGGCTCGCCTGTCCGATATGCTTTCAGGTCCGCTGCTCCGATTTCCTTCTCCAAAGTCAGCTTGTAGTGCCGCTCGCGCACGATCGAAACCTCGTCCCCATCGAACGTCGTTTCGAAAAGCGCAATGCTCTTGTCTGGAAGAAACTGAGCGGAGACCGCACGAGGAACACAATCGCTGTAGCGCTTCTCGGTCTTGCAGAAGGTCAAGTCCTGGATCGTCTGTATGGCACCGAGAATGTCTTTGCCCCCCTTCGCTTGGACCGGCACTATATATTGTGCGCCACGACTGTCCAATCCAACGTACAGCTCATCGATCTCAATTTGCCCGTAATTCGGAATTTTCGTGCGCAGGTGGTTCTGCAAGGAATAAGCCGTGATTCCGAGGAAAATATCGATCAAGCGGTTGTAGCGAACCTTGGCGAGAAGCGCTTGTTCATCGCCGAGGGCATACCGGGTGATGATTTCGGGCGTCGCATCGGGGATTTTGCGGACCAGAAGGCCATTCGTCGGACGAATATGCGTCAGCTTATTGAGGCGGAAGCGATAGCGCGCATCGCCGTCCCCCAGAATGAGCCATCCGCGATCCTTTGGCTGAGTGTCTAGAATGGACTTCGGCAGCGGGCGACGATACCGAAAGGTGTAAATCACGTCACCCGGATTCTTGACTCTCTTGATCTTGAGTTCTTGGCATACCCGATCTATCTCATCGCGCTCGAAAACGAACTCGCTCATGCCTTTCTTCCAATTGCCTTTGAAAATCGCTTGGATGATCTGGACATAACGCGCAACGACCTTCGGGGGAGACGCTTCGCCTTCGGTTTCGCTCCCATCCTGGCGAGCCTGGGTTTTTTTCTCGGCCATTCCAGTCCCTTTAGGCTGCGGTTTTACTTTTTTCGCCCTGACGCAGTCGTCGCCCCACCACATTGTTCGGCACGCCGTAGCGCTCGGCTGCTTGGCTCATCGTCATCCAGAGCAGACTCTCGTCACCCGGCCGCACCTTCTTCGTCGGACGTTTCGTTTCGATACCCATTGTCCTCGCCAATTCGGCTGCGACCGCCCTGCCCAGCAATGGCGGAACCGAATTTCCGATTTGCCGGAACCCGTGCCACTTCGTCGCGTGAAAACGGAACCAATCGGGATAGGAGTGCAACCGCGCAGCCTCGCGAACCGTGATGCAGCGTGGGGAATGAGGATGGATGGGGCGTGGCGATGTGAACGCTCCCCGATCGCTGCCCGTCCCGGCCCTCAGTGTGTTGCAGATTCCGTCGGGGTGAAGCTTAAGAAACCGACTGACCGGCTCCGTCGTACCCCACTCGGTCTTCCTGAAACGCCGTTCGGATAAAGGCGTATGATCCGTCCGCATGCTCGACGTGAGACGGCTTTCGTCCCATTCGCGCGGATAGGACAAGTCCGCCGCATCTTCAGCTAGTCCTCGCAAGACCCGCGCGTATAACGATCCTTTGCCGAATTCCGCTTTCTCGACGGCGTCGTTTTCGACAAGTTCGGGATACTGATCCACATTGGGCAAATCTCCGATCGCCTGCCACACCGTCACACTACCTCTGCCGCCAGGATTCTTGGGATAGCTTGGAAGTGGCATCCCCTTTTTCGCGCCCATCAGAAACAGACGGCGTCGGTCCTGTGGAACGGCAAAATCGGCGGCGTTCAACACGCTATACGGCACTAGCACGTTGTAACCTTCTCCGTCGAACGTTTCGATCAGCTCGTCCAGAAGACGCCGATGATCCCCAATCGTCAAGCCTTTAACGTTCTCGAATACGAAATACGGCGCATCCAGCTCAACTGTAAGACGCACAAATTCCAGTATGAGCCGGTTGCGCGGATCGTCGAGCGCCCTATGACCGATTAACGAAAACCCCTGGCATGGCGCGCCGCCGAACACTGCGTCGATCGGAGTTCCGTTCAGGCCTGCCGCTTCTCGAATTTTCTTGGCGTTCGTTTTGCAGGCATCCGTACAAACGATCCCGCAATTGGGAAAGTTGTATTCGTGAACGCCGCAGTGAATGGGGTCGATCTCAACTGCCGCTGCCACGTCGAAGCCGGCCTGCTCGAAACCCAGCGACAACCCCCCTGCACCGGCAAACAGGTCGATGCCGATCAGCCGTCGCGCGGCCTTGTTCTTGGGTTCACTTCGAGAGGAAGTCATTCAGTCGTTCCGTAAGTCTTTCCCGTTTCTTCAATTCGCATTGCCATACCGTAAGCACCGTCCAACCCATCCTCTTCAACTCACGCTTTGCGCGGCGATCGCGCTCCAAGTTGGCGGCAAACTTCGATTGCCAAAATGCTTTTCTCGTTTTCGGCGAAGTCGCATACCGACAGTCCCCGTGACGATGCCAGAAACAACCGTGCACGAATACAATTTTACGACGTGCAGGAAAGACCATGTCAGGCTTCCCGGGCAATGCTCCCACATGCAACCGGTAGCGATACCCGAGACCGTGCAAGATTTTGCGAACGGCCATTTCCGGTCCGGTGTCCTCCGAATGAACCGCCGCCATAATAAGCGAACGTTTTTTTCTACCGACATGATCCACGACACCCTACGACCTCGCAAAAAGCGGCCACTTTTCCGAAATGTACCGTTCCGCCGCCTCGCGCACCACCCACGCCAGCGACACTTTCTTCTCCTTTGCGATCGTTTCCAGCGTTTCATAAACGTCCGGCGGAAAACTGATCGACGCGCGGACGGCAGCGGCACTTTCGGCCTTACCCTTCATGTTCTTTCCGTCCCCCTTTTTCGTCTTCATCGAACGCACCTTCGTTGTGTTCACCACATTACACCACGCCGGTGAAACCCCAAAACAGTACTTTAGGGAGCGCCCCTTCCTTCGGTCCGGGACAAATGTGGATATCCCCGAATTTCTCCGATTTAATCCCGCCCTGAACCTACTGCCGCAATGAGAACTCAGCCGGCAAAGCTGCCTCAACATCGATTTGTTCTCCGGTGATGGGGTGGTGGAAATTCAGAAATTGGGTGTGCAGGAAATATCCTCCATCGCCCGGGAGGCCGAATTGGGGGACTGGCAGGACGTTCCCTCAGAAGAGAGCTTCCAAATCCCGCGCTCCATGAACCACACGAAGAATAATGAGCTTCGATCCTCGCGCCTGATAGAAAAGCAAATGTTTTGAGAATCCGCCTACAGGCAGGCTACGAATTTTTCTCAGTTCGGGAGCTTTGAATGAGCAAATCTTCCCAGTGGCCGGGTTTCTTAAGGCGCGCAGGACAGTAGCAGTTACAAGCCTTATCCCAACGCTTGGCCAAGGGCTTCCCAGACTTCGTTATATACCAATCTGCTTGTTCCAAAATATCAGCGACAGCCAAATCACTGAGAACAAGCTGAACTTTTTTCAAGTTCTCCGTGCTCGTTCACGCAGCGCGGAGATCAAACCTTTTCTTCGTATCTCCGCGACCGGCAGTTCGATCTTGGGGCCCTTGGCTGCCGCGATCAGGTCTTGCTCTAAATTTCCCAGACGGCGTTCCTTGTCTTGGCGAATCAGTTCGCGAACGTACTCGCTTGGCGTTCCCCAATCCCCGGACGCGACTCGTCCTTCAACATAGTTTTTCAGGGTTTCGGGGAGTGAGATATTTAAAGAGGTCATTGCCATACCGTCATATTATGGCAGTTTATGACGGTCCCTCAAATTACTTTTGATTCCTCTGTCCCCAGATTGTCCCTGATTTGAATCCCCCCGTGAACCTACCGCTGCAATGGGAATCCAGACGGCAAAGCCGCCTCAGGGGAGGCGGCTGGCGCCGCGACGCTTGGACCATGGTTCACCTATGCTGTTGCCCTGCTCCTAGTCATCGGGTTGGCTGGTCACAATTGCACATTTAGATGTAGATGGTGCCCTGGCGGCCTGTCGAGGCCCGGTAGATAAACTATCCGGGCGTGCCCCTTCTCCCATAAATGTCACAATTTCCCGGTAACGGCCATCACAGACCAGCGCCAGAATCAATGCGATGATGGTGTGTACCAACCCCGTTCGAGCACTCGGGCGAGACGAATTCTTTGACAAAAGAGCGCACCTTCCCGAACTGAGAAAATCCAGATTTCACCCGTAACTCCAATGTTGTCAATATTTTGGAAGTAACCCATTTAATTTCAATACTTTAGCCCGAAATGGGGGGGGGGGGGGGGGGGGGTACAAAACCGCTAGGCATGACATTGTACATACAAATGTTCCACGTGAAATACTGTCCGCAAATCCGCCTACACCGTAAAGAGGTCGGGTTGCGGTGCGATGGCTTCGGGATCCTGGAAATTGCTCAGGCCGACTCCGACCAGGCGGTAACGCTGGCGTGGTGACGGAGTTACTCGGGCCCGCAGATGGAGAGCTATTTCCGTCAGCTCCTCAACCGAGGCGGGGGGAGCGACGGGGGTATGGCTGCGGGTAAGATTCCTGAACTCGCTGGTCTTCAGTTTGAGAACCACGGTGCGCGCCAAGCGCGATTCCTTGCGCGACGCGGACCAGAGTTTTTCCGCCAGGCGCCGGATCATGGGCTCGGTTTCCTCCAGCAACACATCCTGCTCCAGCGTGTCCTCGACGGAAATCGATTTGGTGAGCCGGTCGGGAACGACTTTACTCTCGTCGATCCCGCGGGCGAGTTGGTGCAGGCGAAGGCCGTAGCGGCCGAAGTGGAGTTCGAGCGCGGAGCGGTCAAACTTCCTTAATTGCAGCACGGTCTTTATCCCCAGTTTCGCCAGCTTCTCGCCCGTCACCTTACCCACTCCCGGCAAGCGCTCCACGGGGAGCGGGAGCAGGAACGCATCCACTTCAGCGGGTTGGATGACGAACAGGCCATCGGGCTTGCGCCAGTCAGAAGCGAGCTTGGCGAGGAACTTGTTGGGGGCCACACCGGCGGAGGCGGTCAAATTCAATTCCCGGCGGATCTGCTCGCGGATGGCGCGCGCCACCGCCGTCGCAGTCGGCAACCCGGTCTTGTTCTCGGTGACATCGAGATAGGCTTCGTCGAGCGACAAGGGCTCGATGAGATCGGTGTGGCGACGGAAGATCTCGCGCACGCTGTGCGAGACGGCCCGGTAGCGTGGAAAGTCGGGAGGGACAAAGACGGCGGCGGGGCAGAGGCGGGCGGCGGTGATTGCCGGCATGGCCGAGCGCACTCCGAAAACCCGGGCTTCGTAGGAAGCGGCGCAAACCACCGACCGTTTGGCCTGCCACGCCACAATGACGGGCTGGCCGCGCAATTGCGGTTGATCGCGCTGCTCCACCGAAGCATAGAACGCATCCATGTCGACATGTATGATTTTGCGCACGATCCTCAGGAATCTTGAGCCTTCACCGGGGCAATGCACAAGAGCGGGGCGAGCGATTTTCGCAGTGTATACTGCTGGGGCAGGCGATGGGGTTCGCCGGTAAACGCCTTTCAGGCTGATAACTCCTACAGAACTTTTTGCAGGAGATCTCCGTCGTGACTCAAGTCGCAAGCCAATCCTCAACCTATTTCTGGATTTCCCTGGGCGCGGTCGTCGGGGCAAGCGCCCGCTATTTCCTGAGCAATCTCGCGGCCCGCAATTTCGCGCACGCGTTTCCCTACGGAACGCTGGTGATCAACATCACGGGCAGCCTGGTGCTTGGGTTCTTTCTGATTTTCTCCAGCGAACGGGCCCTGCTCGATCCGCGCTGGCGTTTGCTGGTTGCGGTCGGCTTCTGTGGGTCGTACACCACTTTTTCCAGCTACGCCTTCGAAAGTTTCGCGCTTATGGAGCAGGGGCAATGGCTCCTGACCGGCATCAACATTGTTGCCAGCAATGCGCTCTGTCTCGCCGCGGTGATGGCGGGCGCGGCGCTGGCGCGGGGGTTATAAGATGAAAAGCGGCGAGGCTGTGGCGGTGCAAGTCACCATCTACCTGACCGAGGGCGATGCCTGGCAGCATCGTCCGCTGCACATCGAGATCCTGAAATATCTGCGCCAGGAAAACGTCTTTGGGGCCGTCGCCTTCCACGCCGTGGCAGGTTTTCTGGGCCGCGGCCAGGTCCATACCGCGCACCTCGTCGAGGCGGGAGGCGATTTGCCGGTCGTGATTTCTTTTGTCGACACCGATGAGCATGTCAGCCGCGTCCTACCCACACTTCGCGACATGGCCGCGCATCGCCTGATCGTGCGCGAGAACGTGGTCATCGAACAGGGCAACCTGGAGCGGGGCAACCGGGATTGACCGGGGATAAATACGAGCTATCATCGACCGGGACGAGACCATGATTCCCTGCCAGCGCCATCTCTTCGAAATTCCGGATGACGTCGCGTATCTTAACTGCGCGTACATGTCTCCTCTGCTGAAGTCGGCGCTGGAGGCCGGAACTGCAGGCCTGGCTCGGAAGGCGCGGCCGTGGCAGATTACCTCCGAGGATTTCTTTACCGGCGCGGACGAGTTCCGAAGCGCCGCCGCACGAGTTACTCGGCTGCTCGTCCGATTGCATCGCAATCGTTCCTTCCGCCAGCTACGGCATCGCGACGGCGGCGCGAAATGTGAGGGTGAAAAAAGGCCAGAGCATTCTGCTGCTCGCCGAGCAGTTTCCCTCCAACTACTATCCGTGGCAGCGAATGGCGGAGGAGAATGGCGCGGCGTTGAAGATCGTGCCCTGGCCGGAAGACAATGACTGGACTGCGGCCGTTCTGCAACACCTGACTCAGAGGTTGCGGTGGCGGCGCTGCCGCAGGTGCAGTGGACGAGCGGCGGGCGTCTCGACCTGGTCCGCATCGGCGCGGCCTGCCGCCAGTTCGGCGCTGCTCTGGTTCTGGATCTCACCCAATCGCTGGGAGCGTTGCCCTTCAGCGTGAGCGACGTGCGGGCTGATTTCGCCGTGGCCGCCAGCTATAAGTGGCTGCTGGGGCCGTATTCGGTTGGTCTTCTGTATGTCGCTCCGCAATGGCATGGCGGAAGTCCGCTGGAGGAAAACTGGATTCCGCGGGCAAATGCGCGCGACTTCTCAAGCCTGACGCTCTACACGGAAAAGTATGACGCGGGCGCGCGACGGTTCGACGTGGGCGAGCGCTCTAACTTCGCGTTACTGCCCGCCGCAGTGAGAGCCATGCGGCAACTGCTCGAGTGGGATGTGGCGCAGATCTCGGAGACGGTGGGAGCGCTCAACCGTCGATTAGCGGAAGCCGCCGCGGAGTTAGGATTTACCGCGCCCTTCGAACCTTTGCGTGCACCCCATTACCTGGCTTTGCGCCGGCGGGAGGCGATTCAGAAAGAGCTGCCGGAGATGCTGGCTGCCGGGAAGGTGTTTGTGAGCGCGCGGGGCAGTTCGATCCGGATCACACCGCACGTCTACAACACGACGGAAGATTGCGATCGGCTGATCGATTGCCTGCGCCGGATTAAGGTCTGAGCGCTAAGGGCGAGTCTTGGGAGAATTATTGTTTCAGCGCCGCCGCGCGGCGTTGCGCCAGGGATGCGGCCTCGGTAGAGGGATTTTCCTTTTCCACCTGCTCGTAAAGTTTCTTCGCCTCGGCCACGTTGTGTTTCGACTCGTAGAACTCCGCCAATTCAATCTGCGTCGTCGCTTTGCTGACGCCGAGGGTGGGCTTCTCCATCAACTGCTTGTAGGTGGCGATCGCCTGTGCGTCTTTGTTCTCCGCGCGATACACCGAAGCCAGGGCAAACTTACCGAGAGCCGCAAGATCGCCATTGGAAACGCCGGCAGTCTGTTGCAGATCGCGCTCCGCCGCCGCGTTATCGCCCAGTTGCTGCGCCGCCAGGCCCACGAAGTAGCGCGCCATCTCGGCAGTGTGAGTATGGGGATACTTATCGACGATCGCCTGAAACTGTTTGCGCTCCGCCGTGGCGCGCTCTTGCGAGGTCGCGAAACTATCCACGCCGGGTTGCACGGGCACGCCGGGCGGACGAATCGGGGTCTCTGAAGTGCGGACGGCGATGGAAAGCTCGGCGCTGGCTTTTTCATCCTGTGAATTCAGGTAGTACCAGCCGCCAAAAGCGGCGCCGGCAAGCACGAGAATGGCAATCGCGCCGGCGATCACCTTCGATTGGTGTTCGACCGTCCAATGGGCGGCGTTTCCCGCCGCTTCAAACGTAACTTTGCTGAAACGATCCTGTTTCAGTTGGTGCCGAGTCTCTGCGCGCACAGGCTTCCTTCTTAGCTTCGATGTAGGATGGCAATTCTTTAGTTTAGCAGGCGCATTTCGCGAGCGTCAAAAGCGGCAGGATGGTCGCGATGAAAGTGAGTCCAGCGCCGCGACCCGCGCAGAATTCGCCGGGTTCTGCTAATATCTCGCCGCACGCTCAGGAGGGCCCCCCATGAGCCAGATCGGCGCCGCGAAGCCCGATGACATCTCCAACCTCTTAATCAGCGATGAGGAATATGCCGCCCCCGACATTGTGGCGCGCAACGTAATACAGAAGGACTGGCTGGGAGAGTGCGCGCGGGCCCGCAAGGATCCCGACGGCTTTCTGGGGTGAATATGCGGGCAATTTTTCCTGGTCGCGGCCCTGGGACCGGGTGTTGCAGTGGGACGGACTACATCACCAATGGTTTGTCGGCGGCAAGACCAACATCACGATGAATGCGCTCGATCGTCATGCCGCATCGGACCGCCGCCACTGCGCCGCTTTTATATGGCTGGGGGAGGATGGCAGTGAGCGCATCGTTACCTACGCGCAACTGCATCGCCTGGTCTGCCGCTTCGCCAATGGCCTGAAATCGCTGGGCGTCGTCAAGGGCGACCGAGTCATCATTTATATGCCATTGACCATCGAGGGCGCGGTCGCCATGCTGGCCTGCGCCCGGATCGGTGCGATTCATTCCGTGGTCTATGCCGGCCTGGGCCACACGGCTCTGCGCGATCGCATCACCGATGCCCAGGCAAAGATTGTGATTGCCGGGGATGTCGGGTTCCGCCGGGGCAAGAACGTCGCACTCAAGGCTATTGTCGATGAGGCGGTGGAGCGCCTGGACTTCGTCCGCAACGTGATTGTCTTTTCGCGCAACCGGACCGAACTCGTCGCTCCGCGCGAAATCGATTTCAACGACCTGCTTAAGTTTTCTCCCGATTGTCCGGCGGAGGAGATGGACGCCGAGGATCCGCTCTTCCTGCTCTACACTTCGGGATCGACGGGCAAGCCGAAAGGGGTGGTGCACGTCCACGGCGGGTACATGGTGGGTACGACTTACCATCTCACCAATTACTACGACGTGGGCAAGCGTGACATCTTCTGGTGCACATCGGATATCGGATGGGTGGTGGGGCATTCGTACATCGTCTATGCGCCGCTCTGCGCGGGTATTACGACGCTGTTCCGCGAAGGGGCGATTGACTATCCGACTCCGGGAATTGCCTGGGAAATCGTGGAGCGTTACGGGGTTACCAAAATGTTTACCGCGCCGACAGCTTTGCGCATGTTCATGCGCTTTGGCGCGAGTTATCCGGCGGCGCACGACCTGACTTCTTTGCGGGTGATTGCGTGCGCCGGAGAGCCGCTGAATCCCGAGGCCTGGCGCTGGGCGCAAACGCACCTGGCAGGCGATGGCAAGTGGGGATACGTCATCGATAACTGGTGGCAAACCGAGTTAGGAGGACCGACCATCGGGACTCCGCCCTCGATGGCGACGCGTCCGGGAAAAGCGGGCGTGGCCATGCCGGGAGTGGAGGTCGATGTGCTCGATGAAAAGGGCAAGTCGGCGGCTCCCGGAGTGGGCGGCCGCCTGGTGTTGAAGCGCCCTTTTCCCCACATGCTGCGCACTGTCTGGGGTGACGCGGCGCGTTACGAACGCGACTGGCAGGTGATTCCCGGCTGTTATGTGACGGGCGACGTCGCCACGCGGGATAAAGATGGATACATTGCCGTGCTCGGGCGCTATGACGACGTGCTCAATGTGGCCGGGCACCGCATTGGCACTGCCGAGGTTGAGAGCGCACTGGTTTCGCATCCGGCAGTGGCGGAGGCGGCAGCGATCGGCGTTCCGGACGCGATGAAGGGCGAGGCGATCAAGGTTTTTGTGCAGGTGCGCAGCGGTCATGAAGCGTCGGATGCACTGGCTGCGGCGTTAATCGAGCACGTGAGAAGAGAACTTGGGCCCATCGCGGCCCCTTCGTCGCTGGAATTTGTGGCGGCGCTGCCGAAAACACGATCGGGAAAGATTCTGCGCCGCATTCTGAAGGCAAAAGAAACCGGCGCCGATGCGGGCGATATCTCCACCATGGAAGGCTGAGGGGTAGCGCGGAGAATGCCGTGGGAGCGGTTTGTCGGCTGTATCTTCGTGCCCTCTATCCGAAGTAACCTTGCCGCCGCACCCTGTCATCGGCCAAACTTCCATTGATGCCATTTTCCCGCACTCATCTGGCGCTGGCGCTTGGTTCCGCAGGGCTGCTGGTGTGCGTGTTCCTTGGCTACCTGGTGTGGCTGGCCGATCAACCGCCGGTTCTTTCGCGCTCGCCGGAACGCGACCCGCTGACGAAAATGCCGATCAGCATCACCATGAATCCGTTTCGCGATCGGACGATTGAACACATCGCGAACAGCTTTGTCGCGGAATTGCGCGATGGAAACTGCCGCAAGCTGCTGGACCAGTGGGAAAAGGACTATCGCAGGAAGCGAGCCGAATTTCTGTGCAGCTCGGAAGCGCAGCATCCGCTGATTTCCTGGAACCTGGTGGAATGGGAAGACGCGCCTCCGCTGGTGATTCTCTACTTCAGGGGCGAACGCTACAACAGCCCGAATCGCGACTCCACTTACAAGGACCTCTTCTCAGTCACCGAAGAAAAAAAGGACTCGGGCTGGGAAGTGACGAAGTACGACGCCTTTTACTGAGGCGCAGGCGCGCGCGTGCAGGGCGCGAAAGCGACCGTCTTTCTCGTCGGAGTGCTTTCGCAGTTCGCCTGCCGTGTCTTGCCTGCGACGAATTTCCCCTAGCACTATTTCTCGATGCTCGCGCCAGCGCTTCTCACCGTTGTGACCACTTTGTTTTCCACTCCCGTGGCGGCCGTGGGGTTGGCTAACTGCGCCTGGGCCCGTAGATCGCCGGAGGCGGCGGCTTGCACGACCTGGGACGAGGCCACCGCGGTTTTCTGGAGATCCTGCGCGGTTTTGCTGATGTTTACGGTGTCCTTGACGGGCGCCTGGGGTTTCAACAAACTCCCGGGCTGCGCGCCCGCCGACTGGAACTCATTCTGGGCTGCGGTTTGCTCCGAACGTATCGCTGTTATGGCCAAGATAATACCCTCCTAATATCTCCATCGGCGGCTGGCTCAAGGGACTTTAGCCTTGTTATTCGTGGGTGAGTGCGCTCGGGGAATAATCGTAAGACCAGGGGTACAGTCGCTCGGGACGGGCGACCTCGGTTAGCCGCCGATATGCACCATGGTTCGCGATGCGGGCACGAAACCGGGCTCTCCGATGTGGTGGCGCTCTTCTTTTTTTTCGACGACTTTGACGATGAACTCCGCTAGTTCGGCGTCGCTTGCGCCACGCCTGATGAACTGGTGGAGGTCGTGATCCCACACGGAAAAAAGGCAGGTACGCAGTTTGCCGTCGGAGGTGATGCGGATGCGGCTGCATTGTCCGCAAAAAGGATGCGAGACCGGCGCGATGATGCCAAACTCGCCTAAGCCGTCGGCAAAACGATAGCGCCGCGCGGTCTCGCTGCGCCCGTGCGCGATTTCCTGGAGCGGCAGATATTCTGCCATGCGGGCAACGATCTCCTCCAGGGTCACGACGATTTCGGGCGTCCACAGGCGGTCTTCTTCGAGCGGCATGAATTCGATGAAGCGGACGACCACGCCCTCCTGGCGGGCAAACATTCCGAAGGGAATCACCTGATCCTCATTGAAGCCGCGCAGCAAAACGCAATTGACTTTCACCGGATCAAGCCCGGCGCGCCGGGAGGCCCGCACTCCCGCCAGAACTTTCTCGTATCCGTTGGGAACGCGGGTGATGCGGGCAAAACGTTCGGGATCCACGGCATCCATGCTGATGGTGACGCGATCGAGGCCGGCATTTTTCAAGGGCTGCGCCATGTCGGAGAGCAGATGTCCATTGGTGGTGAGGGCGATCTCGGGCTTGCTGCCGGCGAGGGTGCGCAGTTGCGCCAGGTCGCGAACGAACTCCACGATGCCGTTGCGCAGCAGAGGTTCGCCGCCGGTGAGCCGGATCTTTGTGATTCCCAGGCCAACCAGGATGCGAGCCATGCGCAGGTAATCGTCGAAGGGCAGCTCGGCAAACACCGCGCCATTGGTTCCCGTCCGACAATAGACGCACTTGTAGTTGCAGCGGTCGGTGATGGAAATCCGCAGGTCTTGGATGGAGCGGCCGAAATTGTCAGTTAACGGCATGTTTGCGGGGCCGTGGCGATTTGCGATTTGGGACTTGTAATTTCATAACTCGCCAGTCTGATTATAGATGCTGCTAGACTTTGGGCATGAAGGCACTGGTGATTACACGCTTCGGGGGGCCAGAGGTTCTCGAAGTGCAGCAGGTCGCGGAACCGAATCCCGGGCCGGAGCAGGTGGTGGCGCGGGTGGAGGCGGGGGGATTGAACTTCGCCGACCTGATGACGGCGCAGGGCGGATACGCGAAAACTCCCGCGCCGCCGCTGATCGCGGGACGCGAATTTGCCGGCACTGAAGTCGCCAGCGGACGCCGCGTGATGGGTTATACGCAGTGGGCCGCCTTCGCCGAACACACGGTGGCGAATGGGGACCTTGTCTGGCCGGTTCCCGCGAACTGGACGGCGCAACAGGCTGCCGCGTTCCCCGTAAATTTTTTCACGGCTTACCTGGCGTATTGGAAGGCCGGGTTGCTCGCGCCCGCCGACCCGTCGTGTTCAACACGCGCGCGGGTGCTGATCCATGCCGTGGCCGGTGGCGTGGGCACGGCGGCGGTGCAGATTGGAAAAATTCTCGGCATCGAAATGTATGGCACGTCTTCCTCTGAGGAGAAGCTGGCTCGCGTGCGCCAGCTCGGCCTGCAGCATGGCATCAATTACAAGCAGCGCGATTATGCGGAAGCCGTCAAGGAACTGACGGGCGGCGAAGGCGTAGACGCGGTGTTCGAAATGCTAGGCGGCGAGCACGTGGCGAAGAGCGTGAAGTGCGTGCGCGATTTTGGACGCATCATTGTTTATGGCGCGGCCACGGGAGAAGCGCCGCTGCTCGACACTCGCCTGCTTTACCCCAAAGGCGCGAGCGTGCATGGTTTGTGGCTGTCATATCTCAGCGGCAATCGCCCGCTGATGGCATCGGCGTGGCGACAGCTTTCGCAATGGCTGGACGAAGGGAAATTGCAGCCGGTGATCGGGAAAGTCTTTCCCCTGGAAGATGCGCGCGCCGCCTACACCTGGATGCAGGAAGGCAAGAACTACGGCAAGATCGTGTTAACGATTGGTTAATTTGTGGCGGAGTTCTCCGCAAAGACAAAACATCCTCACACTGTGGCGTTACCAAGCTGGCAGCAGGCTGCTAACCCAGTTCCCTGGCGCTCGTCCAATAGGCGTGTTGCACAGCGGTAAAGTTCGCGAATAAGAAAACGAATCGGGAACTTACTAACCAGGCAATTCGTACCTTGTAGCGAATCGGGTGGAACGGAAGAAACTTCCACCGGGAAAACTTGCAGGGTGACTGGAAACGCGCAGGCATGGTTTGGCGGCCCTGAATGCGCTGCTTCCGGACAAAAAGCACGGCGTAAGCGCGCGCGCTTTTTGCGTCACCCTGGCACGCGAATTGTAGGACTTTGCGGGAAAAAGGCAAGCCCACAGTCGTAACCTCACCAGCCGCCGCTCAGTCCGGCGAACACCGGACAGAAAGCGAAGGAGCAAATGAAATTCAATACTCTGGCAAAGACGGTTGTGCTCGGGCTGGCCGTGCTACTGGCATCGAGCGCGTTCGCAAGCAACAAAGGTTCGGTTGAGGTAAGGGAGCCGGTCGAGATCAACGGCCAGCAGATCGCCGCCGGGTCCTACCAACTGCGCTGGGACGGCACGGGAGACAATGTGGAAGTAAGCTTCATGAGGGGAAAGAAGGAAGTGGCCAAGACGTCCGCGAAGGTGGTGGAACTGGAGCGGTCTTCCTCGTATGACTCAGCCGTGGTCGACCATTCCAGCGGCAAGGCGAAAATTGCCGAAGTACGCTTCGCGGGGAAAAAGTTCGCGCTCGCGATGGGGGATACGGACAAAACGGATGGAAGCGGCAGCGGCGGAAGTTCGAGCAAATAAGTTAGTAGGTTATAACTCGCGACGATGAACCGGGGGAACTTCGGTGCTCCCGGTTTTGCGTTGCGGTTGGGGATTCAGTTCTTCACGGTCATAGCGTCGGAGTCGACCGCCTTTTTACCGGTTATGCCTTCCAACCCGGCGAGGACTCCGCGATAGTCGCCTTTATCGCATTGCATGGCGAAACCGCCTTTCTTGTCGCCATCAGCCCAAGTGAGGCCCACGTAGTGTTTCTTGGACTTCGTCAACGCCATCAGCGCGCCGATCCCGAGGGAGATAACCGCCAGACCGATGGCTGCGCCAATGCGCCGATGAACATCCTGCCCATAGCTGATTTCGGTGACCGACGATGCCGGGATCGTGACGACGTCTCCCTTGTCCCTTACTATGCGAATTTGGTTGGCATCGATGAATAGTTTGACCGCGGTTCCAGCCTTGATATCTGGAACGGACCCGCCATCGTAAGTAACTTTATAGCTGTTGTCACTGGCAATGGCTGTAATGGGGAAGGCGAGGCATAGCAGGATCGTAACCAGGGACTTCATCGGGAGCCTCCTCAGATTCGTTGGGAGGTTACCACATCGAGAGAAACTTGGCCGCGATTATTTCAGACCCCTCCGCCCTCAGTACTTAGGCATCTTAGGGTCGATGCGCTCCGCCCAGGCTGTAATTCCGCCGGTCAGGTTACGGACTTTGGTGAAGCCGGACTGCTTCAGCAGGGCGACGGCTTTCGCGCTTCGTCCTCCCATTTTGCAGTGGGCTACGATTTCGCGGTTGGGGTCGAGCTCGCTGAGACGATTGGGCAGGTCGCCGAGGGGGATGAGATGTCCGCCGAGGTTGCAGATCTGGTATTCGTGGGGCTCGCGCACGTCGAGGACAAAAATGCCGGACCCGGCGTCGAGCTGCTTCTTTAATTCTTCGACCGACATCTCGCCGGCTTCCGCATTGGACACGATGGGCGCTTCCTCTCCGCGAATGCCGCAGAACTGCTCGTAGTCGATCAGTTTCGTAATCGTACGATGGGGACCGCAAGCGGGGCAATCGGGGTTCTTCCGTAGTTTGAGTTCACGGAACTTCATGCCGAGGGCATCCACCAGCAGAAGGCGGCCCACCAGGGAATCGCCCTGACCGAGAATCAGTTTGATGGTCTCGGTCGCCTGAATTACGCCCACCAGGCCGGGAAGAATACCGAGCACTCCGCCCTCCGCGCACGACGGCACCAAGCCGGGCGGCGGCGGTTCGGGATAGAGGCAGCGGTAGCAGGGGCCATCTTCGGTGGCGAAGACGCTGGCTTGGCCTTCGAAGCGAAAAATCGATCCGTAAATGTTGGGCTTGCCGGTAAGCACGCAGGCGTCATTGACGAGGTAGCGCGTGGGGAAGTTATCGGTGCCGTCGGCCACCATGTCGAATTCGCGAAATAATTCCAAGGCGTTGGCGCTGCTAAGGCGGGTATCGAAGGTCCTCAAATTCAAAAAGGGGTTGATGGCCTTGAGTTTGTCGGCGGCGGAATCGAGCTTCTTGCGACCCACGTCAGCCGTGCTATGGATGATCTGCCGCTGCAGGTTGGTGTAATCGACCACGTCGAAGTCCACGATGCCGAGCGTGCCCACGCCGGCGGCCGTCAGGTACAAAGCGAGGGGTGAGCCCAGTCCGCCGGCTCCAATGCAGAGAACCTTGGCGGCCTTGAGCTTCTTCTGGCCCTCCATGCCCACTTCGGGCATGATCAGATGGCGCGAGTAGCGCAGGATTTCATCGTTGCTCAGAACGGTATCGGCGGGTTGGACATCGGTCAGCGTGGGCATAAAGTTTTTTTGAGGCTCCTGAAACGGCGCGTTATCTTGACGCTGGCGGCATCGCGAAGCTACCGCGATGCGGATACGAACAATCTAGCCACCGGCGATCGAGGGCACGATGGAGATAGTGTCCCCATCTTTGAGCGTGGTTCCTTCCTTTTGCAAATAGCGCATGTCTTCGTCGTTGACATACACATTGACGAAGGCGCGCAGTTTGCCTTCGTCATTATAAAGATGGCGTTTGAGATCGGGATGCTGCTCGACCAATCCGGCGAGCGCCTCGCCGACGGTGTTTCCGGGGACATCGACGGAGGCCTGTTTGCCGGAGTATTGGCGTAGTGGAGAGGGAATCTGTATCTGGGGCATGTGGATAAAGATGCTATGGCAAGTGGCAAAGATGCAAGCGGGAATCGCGTTTTCAGGGCACCCTCCGTGCCGCCGGGTTCACGCAAACGTATCTTTCTGCCGATCCCACCACAGGGTGGGGTGGACATGCATGTCTAGGCCGGTCGAGGCGGCGGCGAGGGAGAGAGAGACGGCGCAGTCTCACGCGATAGCGATCCTGGGATGCGAGCGCTGCGCCGAGCATAGCCGGGAAGCGCAACTGGTGCAGTCTTCACTGTTGCCCTCGCGCGGCCTTTGCCACGAGGCGGTGGAAATCGCCTTCCGCTGCTGGCCGTTATCGTATGTGGGCGGCGATTTCGCGGACTTTTTCCTGCTGCCGGATGGCTCGGTGGGCCTCTACCTGGGCGATGTGGTGGGCAAGGGGTTGCCGGCGGCGATGTATGGCGCGCTGGTCATGGGCACGCTGCGCGGCATCCACAAGAGCCGGGCGGATACGGCGCTGGTGCTGACGCTGTTGAATGAGCGTCTGGTGCAACGGCCCATGAGCGGGCGATTCTGCTCGACCCTTTACGCTCTTTTCGACCCGACGACGCGGCGGCTCACTTTCTCCAACGCGGGAATGCCGCTGCCGCTGCTTATTTCCGGGGCGGGGTGCAGAACCCTGGGCGAGGGCGGATTCCCCTCGGGAATGTTTCCCGTCGCAACCTATGACCAGCACGTGGTGCAACTGGGGGCGGGAGATTGTGTGCTGTTCGCATCCGACGGACTGCATGAATTGCGCAACGCTGAAGGGGCGGAATTCTGCACGCACCACATGGAGCAGGTGTGGGCGCAGTGCCATGACAAATCGGCAGCCGAGGCGGTGGATTTCATATTCGACAGCCAGTTGGCCTTCTCAGATGGCACCGCGCCCGACGACGACATTACAGCGGTGGTGCTGAAAGTCTTGCCGTAGACAAACGAAAGAAAGCTGCGGAGGCGCGACTAAGGCGCGGCGGTTATTGGAACTCGGTCGGCTCCGGGAGGAATTTTTTGTCCGTTTCATCGCTGCCCGTGAGTTCGAAGGAGTTGGTGATGGCGGCTCTGGCCCGTTCCACAGTGGTGATCACGTAGGAACAGCCGAACCAATGGGCCTCCGCCAGATCGGTAGTCGACCATTGCGCGGGATGGTCGGGGTGGGAGTGATAAAAGCCGACGATATCTTCGCCGCGCTGGCGGCCCTCGCGCTGAATGCGAATCAGTTCCCGGGGATCGATGTGGTAGCGGTTGTGGGGCGAGTCGGCTCGCGTGTTGCCGCAGCGCACGACGCGGGAGACGGCTTTCGAACCATCGTCCTCAAAACGGCCGAGCAGCACGCCGCAGCACTCATGGGGATAGGTTTCTTCTCCGTGGCGCCGGAGAGCGAGGTAGTCGGATTGAGACAGCTTGAGCATAAGCGAAGGTTACAGCCGACGATTATTTTTCATGCCAGAAACTCTCGCTGAGATATTTTTCGCCGGAATCGCAGAGGATGGTAACGATGGTCGCGCTTTCATCCTCACGCAGGCGGGCCGCGAGTCGAAGCGCGCCCACGACGGCGGCGGCGGCGGAAACTCCGACCAGCAGTCCCTGTTCGCGGGCGAGGCGGCGGGCCATGGCATGAGCATCCTCGGTGACGATCTCCATATTTTCGTCGGCCAGCGTGGGGTCGTAGATGCGGGGCACGATCGCCGTAGGCAGATATTTTGCGCCTTCAATTCCGTGAAATGCGGAGTCGGGCTGGAGGGAGACGCATTGGATGGCCGGATTCAGTTCTTTCAATCGGCGGGTGGTGCCGACAAAGGTTCCGGTGGTGCCGAGCATGGCGGCGAAATGCGTGACCCGGCCCTGGGTCTGCTGCCAGATTTCGTTGGCGGTGGTTTCATAGTGGGCGCGCCAGTTGGCGTCGTTGGAATACTGGTCGGCGTAAAAATAGAGATCGGGATTCCGCTCGACATGCTGGCGCGCGATCTGGATGGCGCCGTCGGAGCCCTCGGCGGGGTCGGTGTAGATGATATTTGCGCCGTATGCCTGTAGAATCCGTTTTCGCTCGGGAGAAACATTTTCCGGGACGCAGAGCGTGACGGGGAATCCGAGGGCGGCCCCGAGCATGGCGTAGGCGATGCCGGTGTTGCCGCTGGTGGAATCGATCAAGATTTTTCCGGGGGCGAGTTTACCGGCGCGCCGGGCTTCGGTGACGATGCGGGCGGCGGCGCGATCTTTGACGGATCCGCCCGGGTTGCACCATTCGGCCTTGCCCAGGAGTTGCACATGGGGCAGGCCTGGAAGCAACGCGTCCAGCGGCAAAAGCGGCGTGTTGCCGATGCCCGCCAGGAGCGCTTCGCCGCGCGCAGCAGCGGGGAACGACGGTGGCGTTGGCACAGGCGCGGAATTGGAAAATGCCGGCGTCATATGGGCAAAGCTCGTGACATGGCCCGGTGACCACGGTAATGTGCCCGGAGCTTTAAAAAGGTATATCTATACTAGCGTCACCCGATTAGATTTGCGGTTCACGGTTCTGGTTCCATTGTTCATCGTTCAATCGTTTCATCGTTCCGTTGTTCCGTAGTTCCGTAGTTTCATCGAAACCGCGCTCGCCGCATCTAAATTGGGGAAGCGGGAAACAAAAGCGAGAATTGAGTCCAAACATGGCCGCGAAAGTCGAACAAAAATCCTACGAAGATGTGGTCAGCTGGCTGCGCGATAATGGCTTCAGCCTGATCGAAGCTCCGGGCGCGCAGACCCGAGTATTTCTCAAGAAATATAACTGCTCGGCGGCGATCCAGAAAACCGACGACGGGGGCGCGAAAATTTTCGCCTATCCGGGATACATGATCGGTAGCGAAATTTCCAAGCTGGTCAACCGCGGCTACCAGCAGTTCCTGAAGACCACGAAGACGGAGGTTCCGGCGAGCGCCGACCATTTGAAGGCTCTGCAGCAGTTTTCCGAGGAACTGAAGGAGGCTCTAGGTACGCCCAGCCTGTACAACGAATCGCTCGGAACGGTGAGCGAGTCCTACCAGTATGATCGCATCAAAGATCGTGATGAGCCCGCCGTGTCGCGCCCAAAGCGTCCCTGGGAGACGGTCAAGCCGAAGGCCGTAGCCGCCGTCAAGAAATCCCGAGCCTAGTGGCGACGGCAGACGGATATCGCCGGAGCGCCCAAATCGGAGCGCCAGAGTATTGATGCAGGGCGGGCGCCAAGGCCCGCGCCGTTGAAAAACGAATTCCCACCCCGCCTGAAACCGGGTCCGCGAAAGCTAAAGACTACGTGCGTTTGCCAGAAGGCATTGCCTCCACTATATTTGCTGCGCTTGTAAAGCGAAATCGACTAAGGAGAACCATGCATGCGCAAACTCGTGCTGTTTGCATTAGCTTCACTTGTCTGTGGATCGATCGCGATGGCCCAGACCAAGATTGACACCAAGTGGCATTGTGCGAAAGCCTCGACGGAGCACAAACTGGATATCGGCGATGCGCCGGACCACATTTACTGGATTGGCCAGGGTAGCTGTGAAGCTACCGCCAGCGAGGGCGGGCTGAAGGAAAAAAGTGGACTCTACACCGAGTTCCACGACCAGTGGAAAGCCTCGTTCAACTTCCGCGGTTACTACGATGCTACGGCGGAGGGTGGGGACAAGGTTCATTACACCTATGAGGGATCAGGCTCGACCGACGTTTCCAAACCCACGGCGAATAAGTGGAAGATTATTGGCGGCACGGGAAAACTGAAAGGCATCAAGGGCTCCGGCACCTGCGCCGGCAAGAACAATGCGGATGGCTCGGCCGACCTGGAATGCACCGGCACAATATCCATGGGCATGGGCAAAATGTAAGAGATAGCGGCGCGCGGGGCGGGCGACGGGCCCGCCCCGCCCCTATTTTCCTGGTTTCACGGCAATCACTTCAATCTCCACTAAGGCCCAGGGCGCGACCAGCGCGGCGACTTGCATGGTGCTGCGCGCGGGCTTATTGGGCTGTTCCGGGGTGCCGAAAAAGCGCGAGTAGGCGGCCATCAGGCCGGGGAAGTCTAGTTTGCCGCCGTTGGCGGGATCGCCCGCCAGATAGACGTGCATCATCACCACATCGCCCATGGTGAGGCCTTCGGCCTTGAGCGCCGCCTGTATCTTGGTCAGCGTACTCATGGTTTGCGCCTCGGTATTACCGTAGACGTCCGCCGTTCCTTTGGCCTTATCGCCGGGAGTTACAGGCGATGCTAACTGGCCGCTCATATATAAAGTGTCTCCCACCCAGACTCCGGTGGCGATGGGGCGATCGGCCTGCTGAATGTGGCGGACGTTGCCAGCGGGCTTAGTCTGTGCCACAGCAAGGAAGGATGACACCACGCTGAGGATGAAGCACGTCAATGTAAATTGAGTTAGAAGCAGTTTGCGCATGGCTATCTCCACGATAAGTCCGACTCAGGATGGATGGACGCGGTCGACGATCATCATAACGGCCCGCTGGGCGGCCAGCACGGCGCCTTCCTGCCAACCGATGATATGGCTGCAATGATCGCCGGCGAAATAGATGCGATCGTCGGGAACGATGAACTCGCGGTACGGTCCGCTGTAGTAAGAAGTCTCGTCAGGAGGCGGATAACCCGGTCCACGACTGACCCAGGAGCCCAGGTTATACGGAACCTTGCCCCAGCACATGTAGATGGGCTTCTGCAGATTTTTGCTTTGGCCGGGATGCAGCTTTTCCACCGCCGCTTTCGACGCCGCAAGCTTCGCCTCGGTTGAGGGTAGCTTGCCGAAATCGTTCCAGCTTTCCACGCCATAGCCAGACACGATCACGCCGCGCTCGAACATGATGTTTGCACTCGGATACCAGACGAGCGGAATGGGGCCGGTGGTCAGCCAGGAGATGCCGCCGTAGATTTCGTCGCCGTCCTGCTCCCAGAAACGCCGGGACTCCCACGCAACCTTATAAGCAGAGTCGTAGGTGACCTTCTCGAACGCCGACTTCACGCGCGGCGCGATATCGCTCGGAATGGTCTTAAGGATGGTGAGGGGTAAAGCGCAAATGCAATAAGCGGCCTCGATCGTCTGGACAGCGCCGGATTCCCCATCGCGGTAGAGAATACGGACCCCGTTCGGGGTCTTGCGAATCTCCGTGATGGGGGAGTTGTAACGAACAATTGTGCCAAGGGAGCGAGCGAAGGCATAGGGGATGCGATCCATTCCGCCGACGGGCTGGAACATGGTGGGCTGCATGTCGAGGACGTCCTCGAAGAGCATGGGCTGGCAGAAATTCGACTTCAACAATTCGGAAAAAGAAAGGGGAGCGCGGGGAACTTCGACTTGATCGGCGGCGCCGGGGCTTTGCAGGTCGCCGGAGCGCGCGGAACCTTCGTACTGATAATTCTTTTTCAGATCGCCGTAAGTCTTGAGAAACTCCAGCGCGAGGGCGTGGTCGTCTTTCGTCAAAGCCTGATCGAGCGCGCCCTGCTGCAGGCATTTAGCCAGCAGTTCGGAGATGTGGCCGCGACTGTCGTTAATGGCCTGCCCCTGGCGGATGGGCTTGCCGCCAAAAACGTTGTCATTCTGGAGCAGGGTGCGGCGCGAGGAATTAACCTCCACTTCGAGGGCGACTCCGAGTTCCCTGCAATAACCGAGCATGTTCTTGTGGATGGAAGGAAGCCGGGCGGGACCGCAGTTGAAGTAATTGCCCTCGTCGAAGGTGCAATCCTGCACGGTGCCGTCGTTGAATGCGAGCTTCGATCCGTTGCGGAGGGTCCAGTTGCGTCCACCGGGCCGCTCACGGGCTTCGAGCACGGTGCAATCGAAGCCGGCGCGCCGCATTTCGTAAGCGGAGACCAGTCCGGCGATTCCCGCGCCGAGAATTACGACCTTTGTGCCTTTGCCGGTCGACGGAGGCAGGGGAAATCCCGCCTGCGGTTCGGTCTCCGCCATGCCGAAAAGGCCGAGCGAATGCATGGTCATGAAAGCGGCGCCGTAGCCGCCGGCGAGCGCGACGCGGGCGATAAATTCACGTCTGCTGATGGTCATGATTTGCGATCAAAGCTACCACGGTCCGGCGCGCAGCGGTAATGGGAAATACGGATGCGGGCTATTAAGTTCCGTAGATCTCGGCCACGACCGCGCTTGACAGGAATCGGCGAATCGATTCCAATAGTACTAGTTGCTACCGAGTCGCAACTAGCGTGTAAAGAGGATTATGTCGTTCGGCGCTTTAATTGCGAATGAGTCGCATTTGGGCAGGTCGAAGGGTTCCAGTTCCATCACTCGACCGTCGCTGATGAAAGAACTGGCCGCACGGCGGGTCCGCCTCACCACACAAAGACGTCTGCTGGTGGGCATTATTCAAGACTCCCCGCGACATCTGGACGCCGCAACTCTCTTGCAGATTGCGCGGGAAAAGGATCCCCATATCGACCGGGCCACGGTTTACCGGACCCTGGCGTTGCTCAAGGACCGGGGGTTGATTGACGAGTTGGATCTGATGCATATCGAGGGAGAAAAGCATTTTTACGAGGCCAAAACCAACCGCGATCACTGTCACATGGCGTGCTTCCGCTGCGGCGCCATCATGGAGTACGCCAGTCCGGCGTTTGAGAAATTGAAACAGGAGATGGTCCAGCAAAGTGGCTTTCAGATACGGGTAGTGAGACTGGAAGTGGGCGGGGTCTGCAAACGTTGTCAAAGGACGACGGGCTAAGCCTCAGGGTGCGCTGATTTTTTTGCGCGGTAGTTGCGACTGGGTCGCAAATTTAACAGCGCCAAGTAAGACGGCCCCAGCGGCAAGCCTTTTTCGCCAAGGGCTGCAGCGACCGAAAATCGACGACCCAACGGGCTGACGACCTTTCCCCGATACGGAAAGCAGACATGTCTTTCAGAAAAGAAGAACGGCCAATGCCTGCGACGAAGCGCGGCTGTAACGTCATTTTTTTGTCTCTTATGGTTCGAACTTTAGTGGTAGTTGTTGCGATCACGCTTTCGACGCTCTTTGGCACCCTGGCATGGGCGGGAGTCGGGGGACGTGTTTCGGGGACGGTCAAGGACGAAAGCGGGGCGGTCATTGCAAACGCCGCGGTGGTTGCGGCGAACACGGCCAGCGGAGTCGAGATTACGGTTGCGACCAACGGGCAGGGGGTGTACTCGTTTGCCAGCCTACCCGTCGGCCAGTACAGGATTTCGATCCAGAAAGCCGGGTTCAAGCCTTACCAGCGCACCGGGGTCACGGTGGACGCCGACAGCGACTTGCTGGTTGACGCCGTACTGCCGATCGGCGATCGATCGGACGTCATCACGGTAGTCGAAAACCAGTTGCTGGTGGATACCACGAGCACGCAGGTGGGGGAAGTGATCACGGCTGCGCGCATGACGACCGTGCCTCTTAACGGCAGAAGTTTCACAGATTTGCTCTCCCTGCAAGCGGGAGTCGCTCCGGCCACATCCATCACATCCGATACGGTGCAGGACGTGGGCGCGAGCGCGCTTTCTCCCTCGGGAGACTTGAATCCCGGGACGGTTTCAATCAACGGGCAACGGGAGTTCTCCAACAGCTTTCTGATCAACGGCAGCGATGTGGAAGAAGATGTAAACATGGGGGCGGCGATCGTCCCGAACCTTGATTCGATCGACGAATTTCGCATTCTTACCAACAACTTCGACGCCGAGTACGGCGAATTCAGCGGCGGCCAGATTAACGTGGTCACCAAATCCGGGACCAACGCGCTGCACGGCGATGCTTTTGAATTTCTGCGCAACACCGACCTCGACGCGCGTAATTACTTTTCGCCGACCCGCGGCGTGTTCCGGCAAAACCAGTTTGGCGGCACGTTTGGCGGTCCGATTCGGAGGAACAAAATTTTCTTCTTCGCGGATTATCAGGGTACGCGCTCAGCGCAGGGCGTAGACTCGGGAAAAATTCCGGTGCCCTCGCTGGAGGAACGCGCCGGCAATTTTTCCGACAACCCAACCTTGTTCAGTTCCGGAACGGACATCAACGGCAATCCGGTCGCATCCATAGTGAACAGCGCCTGCGGCAACGACCAGTGCCTGGGAGCGATGCTTCAGGATGGGTTGGGCTATCCAGTTAATAGCACCGAGCCTTTTTACTTCACGGCTGCCATGATCAACCCGGCGACGATCAATCCAGTGACGGGAGCGGGTCTGCCTTTCGGCCATAATTGCGTCAGCACCAGCGAGTGTGTTTTCCCGAACACGGCGGGCGGAGTGGGCGCGATGATTCCTCAAGGCGCTATATCCGCTCCGGGACAAAAGCTGCTGCAATATATTCCGCAGCCGAACGTCGGGAATAATGTTTTCGCCACCTCCGCTTTCCAAAAGGATCTGCGCGACGATAAGGGAGCGTACCGTCTCGACGCCCACACGCGTTGGGGATTGCTTTCGGCATATTATTTTCTGGACAATTGGTCGCAGAACAATCCCTATCCGGTGGCGCAGGGCGGAGCCAGCGTTCCGGGCTTCAACGCGCTCTATACCGGGCGCGCGCAACTCCTCGGGCTGGGCGACACGAAAACCCTGAGTCCGACGGCGGTGAATGAATTCCGCTTCAGCTATTTGCGCAACGCCAACGACCTTGGCAAGCCGGTTGGAGGTTTGGGCGTCAGCCTGGCTTCTCAGGGCTTCGAGGTCGGCGCGGGAACGCCGGGGATCGTGGCATTGTCGCCAAAGACCGAGGGGGTGGAGAGCCTCGGCTTCAATAGCTTCACGCTCGGAACCAACACCAATGAACTGACTCAGGTCGGAAACACTTTCCAGTGGCTCGATAATTTTTCCAAATTAATCGGCAGCCACACCCTCAAGTTCGGAGGTGAGTTCCATTACGACGAAGTCAATGTCAATGCCATTGCCCAGTTCAATGGCAGCTTTCTGTTTTTTGGTACTGAAACGGGGTCGGATTTCGCCGACTTCCTGGTGGGAGCGCCCACGCAATACAACCAGAGCCAGCTTCAGCCTTTTTATGGACGCAATAAATATGTCGGCATCTACGCGCAGGACAGTTGGCGCCTGAACCCCAGCCTCACCCTGAATTACGGTCTACGCTGGGATCGCATCGAGCCCTGGTACGAGAAATACAACCAGATCGCGACCTTTGAAGCGGGCAAGCAGTCGGTGGTGTTTCCCACCGCGCCTGCGGGAATCCTTTATCCCACGGACCCCGGCGTTCCGCGCACGCTTGCGCCTGCGGGCAACCGCGACTTTGCCCCGCGGGTGGGCATCGCGTACTCCCCGCGCCCGGCGGGCGGGCTGCTTGCGAAAATAGTGGGAGGGCCGGGGAACGCCAGCATTCGGGCGAGCTATGGCATGTTCTATACCGCGATCGAGGCGCTGACGATCGGCGTGATGAGCGCCAACGCTCCCTACGGAACCACCTACACCAGTTCCGCGCCGCCTATATTCTCCAAACCGTTTATTTCCGCCTCCAACGGGGACGATCTCGGCCAGGTTTTCCCGGTAACCCTCGCTCCTTTGAACAGCAGCGCGAGTCACCCGGACGCGAACATCAATTGGAGCCAGTTCGAGCCCATTACCGGCCTGCCTAACTACCCCACTACGAATCGCATTCCTTATACCGAGGAATACATGCTCTCGCTGGAGCGCGGATTCGGAGCGAACACGGTGCTCAGTGTGAACTACATCGGGACCCAGGGGCATCGTTTGCTGGTGCTGGAGGAGGCGAACCCGGGCAATCCGGCGCTTTGCCTGGCGTTGAGCAATCCGAGCAATCTGGCGTCAAACCAAACCCCATGCGGCGCTTTTGGCGAAGACAACCAATACATCACCTCCGCCACGTCGCCTTTTGGGGTCAAGACATTTCAAGGCACGCGCGGACCGCTGGGCTCGAATTTCGGCAGCAATGCAAACCAGGCCACCATCGGAAACTCCAATTACAATTCCCTGCAGATCACCTTGCGGCACACCAGTAAGCGGCTGACCGTTCTGGCGGGATACACCTATAGCAAATCTGAAGATCAGTCGTCGAGTCTCGGCGAGGAGATCAACCCGCTCGACCCATCGGCCAGCAAGGCATTATCCGCATTCGATGTGAAACACAACTTTGTCGTCAGTTACACCTATAAAATTCCTTTCGAAAGCCTTTTCCGATCCGCCAACCGTTGGTCTGAAGGATGGGAGCTTTCCGGGATCACGCACTTCAGTTCCGGCCTGCCGGTGACGATGATCAACTACGGCGACAATTCCCTGCTCGGGTCGGAACCGAACGGAGTGAACAACTTTGGGGTGGACGAACCGGACTACTTCGGCGGACCGCTGCGCCTGAATGACAATCCCCGCAACGGCGGCGCTTATTTTGACGCCACGCAATTCGGTGAAAACGCATTGGGAAGCGCGGGCACGGCGAAGCGCCGCTTTTTTTATGGGCCCGGAATGGATAACTACGATATCGCGCTGCTCAAGAACATCCCTCTGACGGAATCGAAATCGCTGCAGTTTCGCGTCGAGGGCCTTAACGTTTTCAACCACGCCCAGTTCTTCGGACCGCAGTCGGTCGACGGAAATATCGCCAGTTCCACGTTCGGCCAGGTTCTAAGCGCCGATTCGCCACGCCTGGTGCAGTTAGGAGCGAAGTTCTTTTTTTGACGGGATGCCATGATCGCGCTGTGCGAATGGGCTTGCAACAACTTACTCGTCATACACTACATTCGCTTTTGAGGGCTGGGAGGGCTTCGGAAAGCTTTCCAAAGCCCTTCCCTCCGACCCCTCTTACGCAAAGGTCAGCGGTTGGACAATTGAATGGGATTACCATCTGGGTCCTTGCCGTCACAAAGGCAAAACTCACCTTCCCGAACTTGGCCGAAACTTGCGCCCCTCGCCACCAGTTTTTCCCGCAACGCTGCGACATCCCTGGCGTGGAAGGCAATCTTCGGGCCCTTGCGGCCGGGCGACGATGGGCCGGAATGCAGAGCAATCCTGGCACCGCCTGCCGCAAACTCACGCCAGCCCTTTTCATTCGTGACCTGCTTGAGGCCAAGTACCTCGCCATAGTATTTGCTCATCGCATCCATTTGGCCGGTAAACAGAATCACACGCGCCATTTTCATCGAGGGCCCCTTATCTGAAAAGTTGACGGAAAAAAATGTGAACCTAACTCTCTCAGGCGTTCAAGTCCCAGTGTCGGCTTTACCCAGACTTCCCACCGTAATGACATCTGCACCAGCCCTCAATCGAAAGCGGTTCGCAGGAAATGGAGCAACTGCCAGCCATCCATATATTTGTAGGGAGTTTCTCCCAGGGTGTAGTGGCCGCAGGGCAGGACGGCGACTTTGTGATCCAGTCCGTGGCGCTCGAACTCCTCCACCACCTGGCGGGAAAATTCCGGCAGAAACGTCATATCGTAACGGGCATAAATGATGAGCGAGCGCCGTGGCCAGCGGGAGAATTTATCGAAATACACCATGGGACTCACGGCTCGCCATACGTGCCGTAGATTTTCCAGATCGATGGCCGGTTCGAGGCCCTGGCGTATGTGGCGCGTGGACTGGCCGTGCCATACCACGTCGGCAAAGTAAGTGGACGCGTGATTGAAGGCCGCCACCTGAATCCGCGGATCGTGAGCGGTGGCGATGAAGGCGTAGCAGGACCCGAGGCTGGTGCCGACGATGCCGAGGCGGTCGTATCCCTGCGACTCCAGCCAGTCTAGGCAGCAGCGTGCATCGACCACGCCCTGGCGGACGGCATCGAGGGTGCGCCCTATGTTGGCGGAAACGGCGTAGTCGGCGCGGTCGATCTCCGGCGGACGCCGTATGTCGTGATAAGGCAGTGAAAGCCGTAGCACCGCAATTCCCATCCAGTTCATTGCCCGGCACAGGCTGTTGTAGGAGACGGCATCGGAATTCCAGTGCGGCAGCAGAATTACGGCGCGGCGCCCGCTGGCTGGGAACCAGCGCGCGTTCACCAGATTGTTTTCCGGATAGGGCGTGGCCACGGGCGAGGTGAAGCGCAGAAACTCGGCGTGCGTTCCGCGAACCTTTGCCTCCAGGCGCGGGTCGGGTATTTCGCGGGTGCTGAAGACTTGAACGGGACGCCGCTCGAGGCGAAAATCCGATGGCTTCTGATAGGAGTAAAACTGATCGCTCTCCGCAATGATGCGATCGTTGGCGCGCGAGAAATAATCCAGCAAATCGGAAGATGTTTGCCCCTTTGGCCCGCCATTGCGCGCGGGCCAACTCCGGGTCCAATCGAAGCCCCAGTCGAGGGGACGCACCACGCGGTTGTTATCGACCGAGGTGAGCCGGGTTTCCCATTCGTACATCCATTGGGCGTAGCGCGAGGCCATCTAACAATAGGAATACAGCAAAAGAGGCGGCAATTGCGAGCGGGGCGGGTTCAATGGCGCGATTTTCGCATTCAGCAGCGAAAAAGATAAATTAGTTTAGCCGCCAATGGACAATCGAAAATCGCCAGTGCCGGGTGGATTTTCGACTGCGTAGTATTACCGGGATTTGATTTTCAGGTTGATGGAAACTTGGGTACGGTCGTCGAATTGGCTGACCGTCTTGGTGCCGCTCTTGCGATCGTCCAACTGGGCATAGACTTCGTAGTCGATGCCGGGTTGCAGCGCGGGAAAGCGATAGGCACCGTCAGTGCCGACGATGTAGGTTTTTACCGAACGAGTGTGAGTGTTGGTCAGATATACGACCGCGTTGGCGACGGGATTGTCGCTGGCATCCAGCACCTTGCCCATGAGAAGGCGGCTCTTATCTTGTTTTGGATTATCGCGCCCGAACAACTGCGCGGGAGCGGCGAAGACCGGGACCGGCGGGGGTGAAGCCGATGCGGTAATCAGCAGTGCCGTACACAAGAACGAAGCTGCGACCACTGTCCTCATTAAACTCCCAGGCTCCGCCGATATCGCCGGCAACTACCACTCTAAATGAAGACCGATGTCGGAGCGCTCCTCATTTTCGATATGCACGGTTACTTCGGCGCCGGGCTTGAGCTTTTTTCCCGACTGGAGCTTGTAGCCCTTGACGTCGGCCCAGACGATGTAGTCGGCCTTGCCGGCGGGCACGCGCTGAGCGAATTCGCCGGTGTGGTTGGAATACAACTCCCAGCGGGCTTTCTTTTCGTTCTTGTCATCGGCGCGCCGAATCTTGACGGTTACGCCGTAAAGCGGATGGCCTTCGGGATCCCAGACGGTTCCGAAGATCAGGGCGTAGGGCTTAATCTGAACCCGACCCTCACTTTGCGCCGCTTCGGAGGCCGAAACCAAACTCGCCGCCAGGCCGAGTCCCACGACCAGTAGCAGGCAGCAGTATGTAATGCGGGAGGATGGGCCGGAGCTCTTCAGGAATCCTCGTCCGCGGTAGTCAGTCGCAATACGCAATACTCAGTCCTCGTCCTCAACTTCTTCCTTTGCGACCTCTTCCTCGTCGTCATCCTCTTCCACTTCGTCTTCGCCCACTATTTTCAGTTCCACCGGATTCACCGTGACGACCTCGAAGTCGGTACCGCACTCCGGGCAGGAGACGACCGCGCCCTCGTCGACCTCGTCTTCGTCAATGTCGAGGTCCGTCTCGCATTCGGGACAATACACCATGACTTCCTCCATACTCAGAGTACCCTGTTATATTTAGTTTCTTCGCGAGGAAAACGTCAAGTGGCTGGCCAAGAAAAATATAGAATCCTTCCGCCCTTCCGTAACCTGCATCACGCCAAAATTCAGATGGCGATGATTGTGGTGGGGCTGGCGGTGGCATTTTCGGCTTCCATCGGGCCAGGCGCAGGAGTTGGCGCCAGGGCCGCCGCCGCGCCTGGCGAGCGATCCGCATGTGGACCCGCACATCGCGGAAGCGATCCGCCAAGTTTCCGCGGGGCGCATCCGGCAGACTATCGAAAAGCTGGTCAGCTTCGGGAACCGGTCGACGATTTCGCCGCAGGACGAGGAGTCGATCAAGGCGGAAAGGGGAATTGGAGCGGCGCGCGAGTGGATCAAAGCGGAATTCGAGCGTTATTCGAAGGAGTGCGGCGGGTGCCTGCAAGTAAAAAGCGATACGTTCATTCAGCAGCCTACCGAGCGCATTCCGAAGGCAACGGAAATCACCAATGTTTATGCGGTGCTGCGCGGGGCAGACGCGAATCGCATGGTGGTCGTGACGGGCCACTACGACTCGCGCAACAGCGATACACTGAATGGCACCGATCCGGCCCCGGGAGCGAACGACGACGCCAGCGGGACGGCGGTGAGCCTGGAATGCGCCCGGGCGCTTAGCCAGGCCGCGGCCAAGCTCAAATTCCAGGCGACGATTGTTTTCCTGGCGGTTGCGGGGGAAGAGCAGGGGCTGAACGGCAGCAAACATTTTGCGGCGATGGCCAGGCAGCAGGGCTGGGAGATGGAAGCGGTTTTAAATAATGACATTGTCGGCGGAAACCTGGGAGCGGGACAGGACGATGGCGTGGTGCGCGTGTTTTCCGAAGGATTGCCGGCGGTGGCCAGCGAAGCTGAAATCAAACGAATTCGAATGCTCGGGGGAGAGAACGACTCGCCCTCGCGCGAACTGGCGCGTTACATCTCGGACGTCGGGAGGTCTTACGACGCGGGAGTGAAGCCCCTACCGATTTTCCGGTTGGACCGGTTTCTGCGCGGGGGCGACCACTACTCCTTTAATCAGGAGGGCTTCAGCGCGGTGCGGTTCACGGAATTCCGCGAAGACTTTAACCATCAGCATCAGAATGTGCGGACGGATGCGAGCGGCGTGGAATATGGGGATCTGCCGAAGTTCGTCAACTTCGATTATGTGGCGCACGTGGCGCGGCTGAATGCGGCGACGCTGGCGGGGCTGGCGTCGGCTCCGGCGCCCCCGGCCAAGGTCAGGATGTTGACGAAAGATCTCGACAATAACACGACTTTGACGTGGGAAGCGCCGCCGGGCGCTGCTTCGAGCGTCGCTTATGAGGTGGTGTGGCGCTCGACGAGCGCGGCCGATTGGGAGTATGTCCAAACGGTGAGCAGTGGCACGCGTGCAACCCTGACGGTTTCGAAGGATAATGTGATATTCGCTGTGCGCGCGGTCGATGCGGCGGGACATCGCAGTCTCCCTGTAGTGCCCGAGCCGGAAAGATAAATGCAGTGCCTCGTGGACAAACCATCTCGTTCAGTTTCCCGCCGTTTGAAGGATGGGTGCGGCGCATTATTCTCGCTTGTGTGGGAATCTACCTGCTGGAGGCGATCCTGCGGGTGTTCGCGCCCGATCTGGCGCGGGGGTTTCAGGAGTGGCTGGCGCTGATTCCAGTTGCCGTGATGCATGGCAAGATCTGGCAATTGGTGACGTATTCCTTTCTCCACGCCAACTTCGGGCATGTATTTTTCAACATGCTGACGCTGTGGTTTATCGGCGCCTACCTGGAGCGCGACTGGGGACCGCGGCGATTCATCGAGTGCTACACCTTCTGCGTGATCGGCGCCGCTTTGGTGACGATCGCGGTGGCTTATACGCACTTTCTGGGCATGAGCCCGATGAGTGGCACGGTGGGGGCGTCCGGCGGAATTTTCGGTTTGCTCATGGCCTTTGGAATTCTGTACGCGGATCAGGAGATGTTTCTCTTCCCGCTCCCGTTTCGCATCAAGGCCAAATATCTGGTGGGGATCTGGGTGGTGGTCGCGATTGTCGCGGTGTTTGAACCATCACAGGGTGGAATTGCGGTCTTTGCCCACCTTGGGGGCTTGCTGTTCGGCTTCCTGTTCGTGAAGTTCTCGCCTGCACGCGGGCTGACCTATGCAACATCCGAGCGCTATTTCAGTGCGCGGAACTCTTACTACCGCTGGAAGCGGCGACGCGCGGCGAGAAAATTTGAAGTCTATATGCGCGACCACGACCGCAAGGTCACTTTTGACGAACACGGCAACTATGTGCCACCCGACGACAATGAGAAGCCAAATGGCGGGTCGAAATCGGGCTGGGTGAATTAGCTCGGCTATCCGAATATTTCTGCAAATCTGGTCAGGATTGTCGGCGGCAAGCCGGCAGCTTTGGTTTTTCTTGTGAAGCCCAGATCGTGGCCCGCTCCCTCCACTTTCATTAATTCGGTTTTGGCGGGGATTAGCTTCAGCGCCTCCGTCATCTCCGCGACGCTGCCGAGAGGATCGCGCGTGCCGTGCACGAATAGGCTGGGCTTACGTAACCCGGCAAAGTGCTGGGTTCGAAGCTGATCGGGTTTGCGCGGCGGGTGCAGCGGATATGAGAGCAGGAGAAGACCGGAAACCAATTCCGGTTCGGAGGCGCAGAGCATGGTCGCCTGGCGTCCGCCGTAGGAGTGGCCGCCGAGGAAGATACTTCCCGGCATGCGATGACGCAGGCTTTCGACCGCAGTACGCAAGCCGGCGCGGTCGCGTTCCGCATGGCCGGGAAATGGTGGGCCGGTTCGGCGTTGCTGGCGAAAGGGCAGGTCGCAGCGCAGAACGGTGTATCCCTGCGCCGCGAAGGATTCGGCAACCGCCACCAGCAGGGGAGAAGTAGAGTCCAACCCTGCGCCGTGCGCCAATATCACGGCATCGCCATTGGGGTTCGCAGGCGAATGCAGGGATCCGCGCACCGGGGGATTCAGGGAGTCGTCGGAGAAAGGCGCCGCGGGCAGCACGAGGGAAGTTTATCCTTCCACAGGACTGCACAGGCGCTATTTCTTCGGGCTCTTCGTGGAACTTGCGCGGTCACTTTCTTCCACCGTGTGGAGCCGCATGAAATTTGTTGCGCCGGAGGTTAACTGCGTTCCGGCCACGAGGCCGAGTACATCTCCGGGATGCAACAGGCCTTTCGGCAACAGTTCGTCCTCGGCGGTCCTGAGCATGGCCTCGGCCGATTCCCATTCTGCCGCGTGCACGGGATTTACTCCCCACAGCGCGTTCATTCGATTGCATACTTCGGGCTTGCGGCTGAAGGCGTAGATGCAGACTTTGGGACGATGCTTGGAGAGCATGCGGGCGGTGTTACCGCTCTCGGTGAAAACGGCGATCGCGCCCATGGGCAGATCTTCGGCGGCGTGGGCGATGGATTCGCAGATGGTCTCGGCGACGGAATAGCGGTGCGCCTCGCGGCGGCGGCGAGTGGGGGGCGGCAACTTCGCCATGCTGCCTTCGGCCTCCAGGATGATGCGGGCCATCATGGCGACCGTCTCGCGGGGATAGCGGCCGGTGGCGGTTTCTCCGGAAAGCATGACGGCGTCAGTGCCATCGAAGACGGCATTGGCCACGTCGCTGGCTTCAGCGCGGGTGGGGCGCGGGTTTTCCGTCATCGATTCGAGCATCTGGGTGGCGGTGATGACGGGACGCCGCCAAACATCGGAGCGCTGAATCACCAGTTTTTGGATGATGGGGACGCGTTCTGGCGGCAATTCCACACCCAGGTCGCCGCGAGCGATCATGACGCCGTTGGTCACTTCGAGAATTTCCTCGAGGCGCTCGATAGCCTGCGGCTTCTCCAGTTTGGAAATGATGGGCACCGATTTTCCCAGGGTGCGCATGAGAGTCTTGGCAGTGCGGATGTCATCGGCGGAGCGGACGAAAGACAGAGCCACCACATCTACGCCCTGCTTGAGGCCGAACTCCAGGTCCCGCTTGTCTTTTTCGGTCAAAACAGGAAGGGCGATGGCCGCGCCCGGCAAGTTGATTCCCTGCTGGGCGCCGAGGGTGCCGCCATTCACGATTTCGCATTCCACTTCTTCGCCATGCAGGGCTCGGACCCTGAGTTCAATGCGGCCGTCGGAGAGGAGGACGCGGGAGCCGGGCTCCACTTCGCGCGACAGGCCGGGGAAATCGGTGGAGATCAGGGTCGCGGTTCCCGCCACCGGGCGGGGCGTGATGGTCAGGATGGCACCGGCCTTGAGCAATAAGGGCTTTCCATCCTGCAAGAGGCCGGTACGAATTTTTGGGCCCTGCAAGTCCTGCAGAATGCAGATGGTGCGCTTCAGTTCATGGGCGGCGCGGCGCAGTCGCTGGATTCTCATAGCGTGCTCGGCATGCGTGCCGTGGGAAAAATTCAGGCGCGCGACGTCCATGCCGAAGCGCATGAGGTCGAGAATCATTTCCTCGGAATCGCAGGCGGGACCGATGGTGCAGACAATTTTGGCGCGGCGCACCCGGGCAGGCGCTTCCGTCGCCGTGGCCGTGATTGCGAGAGGAATCTCTTCCACCATTTCCGACTTCGGTTTATTCATGTTGCGAGAACCTCTCAACAGGGGATACATCGATCTTATTGCAAAAGTGAGGGCAGTGGGCGCGGGGTTCTGGCCAGTGGCTGAGGAGGGCCTCGTGCCCTTCCCGCTTAATTCCGCAAAATGAGTCTCAGCGGAGACTGCTCAGCGGGGCGAGGTCTCCGCTCTTGAGGATGGAACTTTGGTAAGGCAGCGGGGGAATAACATGGCGTTAAATTCGGCGCCAATCAACACCACGAGAGAGATGATGTACATCCAGAGCAGCAGGGCGATGCCGACCCCGAGGGAACCGTAGATGACGCTGTAGTCGGCATAGTGTTGCAGATACCATCCAAAAAATGCGGTGGAGAGCAGCCACATGGCCGTGGCGAGCACCGCGCCCGGCAAAACACTATGCCAGGGCTGGGTGCGGGGTACGGCGTGGTGATAGATGAGCTGAATGACGGCGATGCTGGTCAGGATGGCGATGGTCCAGCGCATGGCGCCCCACAGGAGAAGGATTAAAGGTCCAAACTCGTGGCCGATGTGGAACAGGATGCGGGTTTCAATGCGGCTGCCGAAAGCCACCAGGATGGTGGAAAAAGTGAGCGGAATGCCGGCCATGAGGACCAATGAAATCGCGATCGCACGCTCCTGGACCAGTCCCCAGGTTTTGGGCAACTGGTAGGCGCGGCGGAAGCCGTCCATCCAGGAAATGATTACGCCGGAGGCGCTCCAGATGGTGATCAGGGAAGTGGAGATGAGCAGGCCCACGGGGCGATCGGTGCTGCCCCTGAGGTAGGCGAGCACGGTGGAACTGCCGGCGGGCAGGATGGTGCCGAGAGCGTAAGAAATCTCCTGCAGGTAGACCTGGCCCCGACTCAGGGTGGCCAGCACCGATCCGAGGACAAGCAGGGCGGGGAAGAAAGTGAAGAGTGAGGAATAGGCAGAGGCTTTGGCAGTGCCGAAGGCGTCGTGCTCGAAGGCACGCCAGATGGAAAGACGAAACAGGCGCCAGAACCGGCCGAGAGCGGGGGCGACGACCAATCCGCCAGGAAATGGCTCCGGGAGGGAGTTGCTGTCCTGGGGCTGGCCGATCAGGCGCGTTGGTTCCAGTGCTAAGGCCATGGGCAAGAAACCGTCGTCCTATTGCACATTCTAAATATACGAGCCCCCACCTGTCATGGGGAACGCCCGATGGTAGCGGGCCGGCTCAGAATCCGCAATCCGCAATTTTCGATCTACTAGCCACGCGCGCGGCTGGAGCCGCGTTGTAAACAAGGCATTTATCTCGGCCACTGGCGCTGCGCCGAACAAAGTCGGGGGCACGCTTCGCGTCCCCAAAAAACGAAGGGGCGACTTTCGTCGCCCCTTTGCCGGGAAAGCGATTCTTACTCCGCAGCCAGTTCTTCGGTCTCGCCTTCGTGACGCATGAGCTCGAGAGCGCGCTCGGCGTCTTCGTAGGCTTGCGAGACTTCTTCCTGGACTTTGCTTGCCGCCTCTTCCATTTCGGGAGAGAGACGCACGTTGCGGTAGTACTCCATGCCCGTGCCGGCGGGGATAAGGCGTCCGACGATCACGTTTTCTTTCAGGCCGCGGAGATGATCGACGGCTCCCTGAATGGAAGCTTCGGTCAGCACGCGCGTCGTCTCCTGGAAGGAGGCTGCCGAAATAAACGAATCGGTGGAGAGCGATGCCTTGGTGATGCCAAGCAGCAGCGGACGGCCGGTAGCCGGCTTTCCGCCATTGGCGATAGCGCGCTCGTTCTCCTCGTGGAAGCGGAACTTGTCGATCTGTTGTTCCAGAAGGAACGGCGTATCTCCCACGTCCTCGACCTTGACCCAGCGCATCATCTGGCGGACGATCACTTCGATGTGCTTATCCGAAATGTTGACGCCCTGGAGGCGGTAGACTTCCTGGATTTCGTTGACCAGGTAAGACTGCAGCTCCTTCTCGCCAAGGACGGCCAGAATGTCGTGCGGGTTGAGGGGGCCATCCATCAAGGGTTCGCCCGCTTTCACGCGCTCGCCCTCCTGGACGTTGATGTGGACGCCGCGGGGAACGGAATATTCCTTCTCCGTGCCGTTGTCGGCCGCGACGTAGAGTTTGCGTTGTCCCTTGGCCACTTCGCCGAAGCGAACCACGCCATCGATTTCGCTGATGACGGCGGTTTCGCGCGGTTTGCGAGCCTCGAACAATTCGACCACGCGGGGCAGACCGCCGGTGATGTCCTTGGTCTTGGTGGTTTCGCGCGGGATTTTGGCCAGCACGTCGCCGGGATGCACGGTGTCCCCGTCCTGCACCATGAGGTGAGCGCGGGAAGGCATGAGGTAACGCTTGCTGGCCTTGCCTTTGATGACAATCGCGGGCTGGCGTTTCTCGTCGGGCGAATCGGCCACGACGTGACGCGATAGTCCGGTGACTTCATCGACCTCCTCGTGCAGCGTGATGCCCTCCTGCAAGTCCTTGAACTGCGCCGTTCCGCCGATTTCGGTGAGGATGGCGAAGGTGTAAGGATCCCACTCCACCAAAGCCTGACCGAGTTGCACCGGTCCGCCTTCGGTGACTTTGACCTTGGCGCCGTACACGACCGCGTAGCGCTCGCGTTCCCGGCCCTTTTCGTCCACCACGGCAATCGAACCCTGGCGATTCATGACCACGAGATCGCCGGTTTTCGACTTTACGGTTTGCAGGTTGATGAAGCGCACGATGCCGTTGCTCTTGGCGTCGAGACGCGACTGTTCGGAAACCCGCGATGCCGTGCCGCCGATGTGGAAGGTACGCATGGTGAGCTGGGTTCCGGGTTCGCCGATGGACTGCGCCGCGATGACGCCGGTCGCCTCGCCCAGTTCGACCAGCCGTCCGGAGGCCAGGTTGCGTCCGTAGCACATGACGCAAACGCCGCGCTTCGATTCGCAGGTGAGCACGGAGCGAATCTTGACGCGCTCAATGCCCGCCGCCTGAATGGAGCCTGCCAGGTCTTCGGTGATCTCCTGGTTGATGTCGACGACGACCTGGCCTTCGTAGTCCTTGATCTTCTCGAGCGATACGCGGCCGACGATGCGGTCGCGGAGCGGTTCGATGATCTCGCCGGCTTCGACGATACCGGAGACGAAAATTCCGTCCACGGTGCCGCAGTCGTACTCGCTGATGATTACGTCCTGCGCCACGTCGACCAGACGCCGCGTCAGGTAGCCGGAGTCGGCGGTCTTGAGCGCGGTGTCGGCGAGGCCCTTGCGGGCGCCGTGAGTGGAGATGAAGTATTCGAGAACAGTGAGACCCTCGCGGAAGTTGGCGGTGATCGGCGTCTCGATAATTTCACCCGTCGGCTTGGCCATCAGGCCGCGCATGCCGGAGAGCTGGCGAATCTGCTGTTTCGATCCGCGAGCGCCGGAGTCGGCCATGACGTAAATGGGATTGAGCACGCCTTCTTTGTCGCGGGTCTGCATCTGGCCAAACATTTCATCGGCCACTTTTTCCGTGATTGCCGACCAGATTTCGATGACCTTGTTGTAGCGTTCGCCGTTGGTGATAGCGCCGTCGAGGTACTGCTGCTGCACCGCGATGACTAGTTTGTCGGCGTCTTTTACCAGGGTCTTCTTGTTGTCCGGAATGACCATGTCATCGATGCCGATGGAGAGGCCGGACCGGGTTGCGTACTTGAAGCCGAGCGACTTGATCTCGTCGAGCATCTTGACCGTGACTTCGAGGCCAAAACGGAGATAGCAGTAGTTCACCAACTGCCCAATGCCCTTCTTCTTGAGCAACCCGTTGATGTACGGCATGGCCAGGTTGACGCCGGGCACAGCTTTCGGCAGATGATCGTTCAGGATGGCGCGACCCACGGTCGTATTGAGATACTCGCGCACGATGTGGATGGGCTCGGTGTGGTTCACGTCCTGATCGTCGTAGGCGGCGGTGAGGTCGATGACCTCGCCGGTGTAGCGCAGACGAATCGGGGTCAGGGTTTCCACCTCGCCCATTTCGAGCGCGATCACCACCTCGTCGATGTTGGCGAAGGAGCGGCCCTCGCCTTTGGCTCCGGGCTTGGCTTTGGTCAGATAGTAGAGACCCAGCACCATGTCCTGCGTGGGCACGGTGATGGGCTGACCGGAGGCGGGCGACAGGATGTTGTGCGAGGAGAGCATCAGAACGCTCGCTTCGACCTGCGCTTCGGGCGACAGAGGAATGTGTACCGCCATTTGATCGCCGTCAAAATCGGCGTTGAAGGCGGTGCACACCAGCGGGTGAATCTTGATGGCTTTACCTTCCACCAGCACCGGCTCAAAAGCCTGAATACCCAGGCGATGCAGCGTGGGCGCGCGGTTCAGCATTACAGGATGGTCTTTGATGACCTCTTCGAGAACGTCCCAGACGATGGGATCCTGCTGCTCCACCATTTCTTTCGCCTGCTTGATGGTGGTGCAGTTTCCGGTTTGTTCCAGGCGGTGATAGATGAAGGGCTTGAAGAGTTCGAGCGCCATCTTCTTGGGCAACCCGCACTGGTGAAGCTTGAGTTCGGGACCGACGACAATCACGGAACGGCCGGAGTAGTCGACGCGCTTGCCGAGCAGATTCTGGCGGAAGCGTCCCTGCTTGCCCTTGAGCGTGTCAGAGAGCGACTTGAGGGGACGGTTATTGGCGCCCCGCAACACGCGGCCGCGGCGGCCGTTATCGAACAGGGCATCGACCGCTTCCTGCAACATGCGCTTCTCGTTGCGCACAATGACTTCGGGAGCGTGCAGATCCATCAGCTTCTTCAACCGGTTGTTGCGGTTGATGACGCGGCGGTAGAGATCGTTCAGGTCGGAGGTGGCGAAACGGCCGCCATCCAGGGGAACGAGGGGACGCAACTCGGGTGGAATCACCGGGAGCACGTCGAGGATCATCCACTGCGGCTTGTTGCCGCTCTTGCGGAAGGCCTCCACGACTTTCAGGCGCTTAGCATACTTGAGGCGCTTCTGCAGCGAAGTTTCGTGCTTCATTTTTTCGCGCAGTTCGGCGGAGAGGGGATCGACGTCAATCCGCTTGAGCAGTTCCTTGATGGCTTCCGCGCCCATCATGGCCTTGAAACCGGCGGGGCGGAATTGCTGATCGAGTTCGCGATACTTGGCTTCGTCCTTGATGACTTCGCGTTCCTTGGCGGTGGAGTCGCCGGGATCGACGACGACATAGGCCTCGAAGTAGAGAATGGCTTCGAGATCGCGCAGGGAGATATCCAGGAGATGCCCGATGCGGCTGGGCAGCCCCTTGAAGAACCAGACGTGGGAACAGGGCGACGCCAGTTCGATGTGTCCGAGACGCTCGCGGCGAACTTTGGAAAGGGTGACTTCGACGCCACATTTGTCGCAGATGACACCGCGATGCTTCATGCGCTTGTACTTGCCGCAGAGACATTCCCAGTCGGTGACTGGGCCGAAAATACGGGCGCAGAACAGGCCGTCGCGCTCCGGCTTAAAAGTGCGGTAATTGATGGTTTCCGGCTTGGTCACTTCACCATGCGACCAGCTGCGGATTTTTTCCGGGGATGCGAGGCTGATGCGAATGGCATCGAAATCAGCCACGGGGTTTGCCATATCGAACGGGCTCGAACGAAACATGTTCCTCCGCTTTCCTGCGGATTTAACGCTACCGCCAGCGGCTCCCGAGTCCAGTTCTCAGTTCCCGGCACTCAGTTCCCGTTGTCCGAGAAGTGACGAACCGGCTTGAGCTTTGCCGTATCGCGGCGTTGAGAGCGAATGCCGCGGCGGCCAATTCAAAAACCTGTCTTGCAAAACCTCGAGCATCTCCCGGACCCAGTTCTTAAGGCCCCGCAAAAAAGCGAGAGCCGAGCACTCAAGGACCGGGCTGCCCTTAATCCGCTGCCACGGCCACCGGTTTCTTCTCCGTGACCTTGATCAATTCGACGTCCAAGCAAAGCGCCTGCAATTCGCGTATCAGCACGTTGAAGGACTCGGGCACACCGGGCTCCATCGCGGCCTCGCCTTTTACGATGGCCTCGTAGATTTTGGTGCGTCCGTAAACGTCATCCGACTTGGCGGTGAGCAACTCCTGCAGGATGAAGGCCGCGCCGTAGGCTTCGAGAGCCCAGACTTCCATTTCTCCGAAGCGCTGGCCGCCGAACTGCGCCTTACCGCCCAGCGGTTGCTGCGTGATGAGCGAGTACGGGCCGATGGAACGGGCGTGAATCTTGTCGTCCACCAGATGCGACAGCTTCAACATGTAGATGTAACCGACGGTGACGGGCAACTCGAAAACCTCACCTGTCATGCCGTCGCGCAGCGTGGTTTTGCCGGAGGTCGGCAAGCCGGCGCTGGTCAGCAGGGCCTTGATCTCCGACTCGCGGGCGCCGTCGAACACGGCCGAGCCCATGAACACGCCGTTCTTGAGCGTGGGAGCCACGGCTTCCAACTCATCTTCGGTCATCTCCGCGATGGTGTCGGAGAGCACCGTGTCCTTGAACAGAGCCTTGAGATCGCGGCGAATCGCTTCGGAGCGGGTGTTCTGCTTGAGCAATTCCCCGATCTTCAAACCCAGTTCGTGTCCGGCCCATCCCAAATGGGTTTCAAGAATCTGTCCCACGTTCATGCGGCTGGGCACCCCGAGCGGGTTGAGGACGATCTCCACCGGCGTTCCGTCTTCGAGGTACGGCATATCCTCTTCCGGCAGAATGCGCGCGATCACGCCCTTGTTGCCGTGGCGTCCGGCCATTTTGTCGCCGACGCTCAGCTTGCGCTTCATGGCGATGTAAACCTTGACCAGCTTGATGACGCCGGGCGGCAGTTCGTCGCCCTTGGTCAGTTTGTCTTTCTTTTCGTTAACAATCTTCTTCAAGACGTCGATCTGGCGCGAGGTCATTTCCTCGATCTCGTCGATCTGCTCGTTCACCCGCGGATCCTTATCGGCATACTTGATGCGCTTCAGGTTGCGGGTGGAGATGCGCTCGATGGCGTCGCGATCGAGAATCGCGTCCTTCGTGAGCAGGCGCTTGTTGGTGCGCTCGTCGTGCAGGTCGGCCTGCACTTCCTGGCCGCCGAGCAACCCTTCCAGGCGCTTGAGGCGCTCGTCGGTCAGAATGCGAATCTCATCGGACAAGTTCTTTTCGAGCTTCGCGATCTGGTTGCCTTCGATGGCCTTGGCGCGCTCGTCCTTTTCCTGGCCCTTGCGCGAGAAAATCTTGACATCGACGACGATGCCTTCGATTCCGGGCGGACAGTAGAGGGAAGCGTCGCGCACGTCGCCGGCCTTTTCGCCGAAGATAGCGCGCAGCAGTTTTTCCTCGGGCGTGAGCTGGGTTTCACCCTTGGGCGTGACTTTGCCGACGATGATATCGCCCTGCTTGATGCCGGCGCCGATGCGGATGACGCCCGCTTCGTCGAGGTTGCGCAGAGTGGACTCGCTGACGTTCGGAATATCGCGCGTCACTTCCTCGGGTCCGAGTTTGGTGTCGCGCGCCTCGAGTTCGAACTCCTCGATGTGGACGGAGGTGTAGTAATCCTCCTTCACCATCTTTTCGGAGACGAGGATGGCATCCTCGAAGTTGTAGCCGCGCCAGGGCATGAAGGCCACGAGCACGTTGCGTCCCAGAGCCAACTCGCCGAAGTCGGTGCAGGGACCGTCGGCGATGACCTGCCCTTTGACGACGCGCTGCCCTTTCTTCACGATGGGCTTCTGGTTGATGCAGGTATTCTGGTTGGAGCGCTTGAATTTGGTGAGCTGATAAATGTCGCTGCCCACCTCGCGCGAGAGCTGCATGGGATGATGCTCGCCCTCGACGCGCACGATGATGCGCTCGGAGTCCACGGAATCGATGATGCCGTTGCGCTTGGCCAGGATCACTGCGCCGGAGTCGCGCGCAGTGACGCCTTCCATGCCGGTCCCGACAATCGGAGCCTGGGCGCGGAGCAGCGGAACCGATTGCCGTTGCATGTTCGCGCCCATCAAGGCGCGGTTGGCGTCGTCATGCTCGAGGAAAGGGACGAGCGATGCGGCGACCGATACGAGTTGCTTGGGGCTGACGTCGACGTAATCGACTTCGTCGCGGTTGACGAGCACGAAGTTGCCCGCCTTGCGGGCGTTGACCAGTTCGCCGGCGATGCGTCCCTTGTCGTCCAGTTCGATGTTGGCCTGGGCGATGGTATGACGGTCCTCTTCCCACGCCGACAGATAGAAGGAGAAGGGCTCGACCTCGGCCGCTTTCTTCTTCCGCTCCTTGAGATCGGCGTTCATCTTCTCCATCTCGCTCTTCTCGGCGTAGTCGCCGACCTTGAACGTACTGTCGCCGGCGTTGACCACGATCACGTAATCCACCACGCGCGCGTTCTTCACCTTGCGGTAGGGCGATTCGATGAAGCCGTAGTCGTTGATACGGGCAAAGCAACTCAGCGAGGAGATGAGCCCGATATTCGGACCTTCCGGCGTTTCAATCGGGCAAATACGTCCGTAGTGGGTGGGGTGTACGTCGCGCACTTCGAACCCGGCGCGCTCGCGCGACAATCCGCCCGGCCCCAGGGCGGAGAGACGCCGCTTGTGGGTGATTTCGGAGAGCGGGTTGGTCTGGTCCATGAACTGCGACAACTGCGACGATCCGAAGAATTCGCGGATTGCGGCCATTACCGGTTTCGCGTTGACCAGGTCGTGCGGCATGGCCGTCGACATTTCCTGGTAGACGGACATTTTTTCCTTGATCGCCCGCTCCATGCGGACGAGTCCGATGCGGAACTGGTTTTCGAGCAGTTCGCCGACCGCGCGGACCCGGCGATTGCCGAGGTGATCGATGTCATCGACCGCGCCGATGTTCTTGCGCAGCTTGAGCAGGTACTTGATGGTCGCGTAAAAATCGTTGGGGTCGAGGGTGCGCTGTTCGAGGCTGGTCGCTTCCTGGTTCTCGAAGAGCTTGATGTTGAACTTCAAGCGGCCAACCCGGGAAAAGTCGTACTTGCGGGGATCGAAGAACATCCCCTGAAACAAAGCGGTGGCCGTATCCAGGGTTGGGGGATCGCCGGGACGGAGCTTGCGGTAAATTTCGATCAGCGCTTCGGAGGGCGTGGTCACCGAATCGCGGCGCAGGGTCTGGCTGATGACCGTGCCCACGTCGTCGCGCTCGGGGAAAAACACGCTCATCTCGATGACGCCGGATTCCAGAATCTTCGAAACCTTATCGGCAGTAATCTCGGTGTTCGCCTCGAGCAACACCTCGCCGCTGGTGGTATCGACGATGTCGCCCGCGGCCCATGCGCCCTCGAGATCGGACATATCGATTTCGATTTCTGAGATTTTCGCCTTTTGAATCTCCTTCAAGGTCGCGGCATTGATCTTGCGGCCCGAATGGGCGATTTCTTCGCCCGACTTGGACTTGATGCTGTGCGCCAGTTTCATCCCCAACAGGTTGGTGGGCTTGTCGCTGGCCGGATCGAGCGTCCAGAAGATCTTCTTGTCGCGCACAACGAGGCGGTCGGTGGTGTAGAAAGTCTTGAGAATGTCTTCGCCGGAACGCAGGCCGAGGGCGCGCAGGAAAATGGTGCCCAGGAATTTGCGCTTGCGATCGATGCGAACGTAGAGAACGTTTTTCTGATCGTATTCGAATTCCACCCATGATCCGCGGTAGGGGATGATCTTCCCGAGGAAGTAGGTGCGGTTGGCGGCGGTTTCAAAGAACACGCCGGGCGAGCGATGCAACTGGCTGACGATGACGCGCTCGGTCCCATTAATAATGAACGTACCGTTCTGCGTCATGAGCGGAACGTCGCCGAAGAAAACTTCCTGCTCCTTGATGTCGCGAATGGAGCGGTTGCCGGCCTCGTCCTTGTCGCAGATGGTGAGGCGCATGGTGACTTTCAGCGGAGCGGAATAGGTCATGCCGCGCTCTTCGCACTCGGCCACGTCGTACTTCAGCTGCAAGCCGACCGGGTCGCCGCACTTGTTGCAGAAATCGGGGGTATTCGCGTTGTAGGTGCCGCACTTGTGGCAGAGCACTTCGCCGGGATGGAAGGGGTCGGTGATGACCGTCGATCCGCAGTTTTTGCAAGTGGTGCGCAGGTGATGCAGACCTTTCAGATGGCCGCACTTGCACTCCCAGTTGCCGATAGCGAAGTCGACAAACTCCAGTTGTGAAACGTTGCGGAAGTCGGTAATGGGAAACACGGATTGAAAAACGGCCTGCAGGCCGCCGTCTTCGCGCTCGCTCGGCAGTTTGTCCATTTGCAGAAAGCGATCGTAGGAGCGCTTCTGGACCTCAATGAGGTTCGGGATCTGGATGGTGGCGGGAATCTTGGAAAAATCGAAACGTTTGCGGTGTATATTGTGCTTTGCCATGCTCTGGGACTCCTGACTTTCAGGCAGCCTGGGGCTGCGAATACGGCGCGGAATGAGGCGCCAAACAGGCGCCAAAGATGCTGCTACGCGAACCGAGATTTCTGCACACGATTGCTAACAACAGGCGGTAGACGTGAAAATAGACACAGCGCCCCGCGAGGACATGATCGTCCGCGGGCGCCGTGTGCGACGCTTACTCTTGAGTAACTTGTAAAATTCCGCGCCAGTTCAAAAGGCCTGTTCCATCCCGCCGCCCGCGGGACCGGCTGCCATACTTTCATTCCGGCGACCCTTTTTCCGCTTCCTGGGACTAGTTTGGAGGATGCGGGTCGCCGTCGCCTCACAGTGAAGCCAGGGTAAGCGGGTTATTTGTTTAGATAATAACACCACTTCAAAGGATTCAGCTAGTGTTCGGTCAAATAATTGCAGGCGGGAGAGGCTCGCCAGGGTGAGGGCGGGATTTCTGCCGCCAGTACGCCACCGAGCCTGTCCCGCCCACACGATGGGATGTGTTATTTAACCTCGACCACTGCTCCGGCTTCGGTGAACTTCTTTTTGATGGTTTCGGCTTCGTCCTTCGACACACCCTCTTTGATGCTTTTCGGGGCGCCATCGACCAGGTCCTTGGCTTCTTTCAAGCCGAGGCTGGTGACTTCGCGTACCGCCTTGATAACGTTGATCTTGTTGGCACCGACTTCCTTGAGAACGACGGTGAATTCGGTCTTCTCCTCGGCCGGTGCGGCCGCGCCTGCGCCTGCGCCGCCGCCGGCCACCATCACCGGAGCCGCTGCTGCTGCCGAAACGCCGAGACGCGATTCCAGTTTCTTCACCAGCTCTGCCGCTTCCAGCAACGACAGGGCAACAATCGACTCTTCCAACTGCTGTAGATCCGCCATGTGAATCTCTCCGCTTTGATTAAGATTTTATTTTACGACTTGCAATTTCGCCATCGCTAGACCAGGTTTCCAGTGCGACCAGGTTTTCTGTCAAGCGCCAGACAACGCTGACTTCAAACCGCGCAACCCCGAGCTTCACGACAACCAAATCTTTTTTCGAGCGCGCTGCCGCCCAGAAAATCTTGTACTTTTGTAATCGGGTAATTTGTTAATTTGAAAAAACCTGATGCGACTTCGCGACAAAGCCGCGCAGGTCTCAGATTACAAATTGCAAAATTACCCAATTACCAAATCGACCTTATGCTTCCTTAAACTTTTTCTGCTCGACGCCCTGGCCGACGACTACGGCTAAGTCGCGTCCGACCGCGTTCATGGTCGTCACCAGTCGCTGCGACGGAGCATTCAGCAGGAAGAGCAGCTTCGAATACAGCTCCTCTTTCGAGGGCATGGTGGCGAGCGACTCGATTTCCTTGACGGAAATCAGGCGGCCTTCGACGATGCCCGCTTTGAAGCTGAATTCGGGATTATCCTTGACGTACTTGGCCAGCGCCTTGGCCAGCGCCACAGGGTCGCCCTCGGTGTACGCGATCGAGGTCACGCCCACCAGGTTGACCAATGCCTGCTCAACTTTCGTGCCTTTGCCGGCGCGTTCCGCCAGGGTGTTCTTGACCACGCGATACTTCGCCCCGGTGGGACGCAGCGCCTTGCGCAATTCGAAATCCTGCGTCACTGTCAGCTTGGAGTACGTGGCGACAATCATGCTGGACGCCCGCTTCAATTCGCCGACCAGGTTCTCCACCGCCGTAACTTTCTTAGCCCGTGTCACCGCCATAAGTAGTCCCTTTCCATAATTACTTGCGCGACGGACGCGTGCGACCGTCCAGCCGGACGAAGCCGGCTGCAGTTCATGCCTATTCTTAGCTTGCGCCCTTGGCCGCGACTTCAATCGGAGTGGTGTCCAGTGAAATCCCTGGACCCATGCTCGAACTCAGGTAGCAGGCCTTGATGTATTTGCCCTTGGCGACCGCAGGCTTGGCCTTGATCACGCTCGAAATGAGTGTGGTGGCATTGTCAATCAGCTTATCGGGCGTGAACGAAATCTTGCCCACAGGCACGTGCACCAGCGCCGTTTTGTCAGTGCGGTACTCGACTTTGCCGGCCTTGACTTCCTGAACGGCCTTGGCCACATCCATGGTGACGGTGCCGGTCTTCGGATTCGGCATCAGCCCTTTCGGGCCGAGCACCTTACCAAGACGGCCCACCGATTTCATCATATCGGGGGTGGCAATCAAGGCGTCGAAGTCGGTCCAGTTTTCCTTGGTGATCTTCTCGACCATATCTTCGCCGCCGACATAATCCGCGCCCGCCGCCTCCGCTTCGCGAACCTTTTCGCCGGTGGCGATGACCAGAACTTTTTTCGACTTGCCGAGGCCATGCGGAAGCACGACCGTGCCACGCACCATCTGGTCGGCATGCTTGGGATCGACGCCCAGGCGCATGGTGACCTCGACTGTCTCATCGAACTTGGCGAATTTTACTTTCTGCAGGAGTGGAACCGCTTCCTGCAGGGTGTAGGGCCGCGCCTCAACCGCTTTGCGCGCCTTCTCAATATTCTTGCCCGACTTCTTCATTTTTCCCTCAGTCTCCCACCGCTCGCCGGAGTTTTGACGAGCCGTGGTGTTGGTGACAAAAATCTTGTAATTTTGCAATCGGGCAATTTGGTAGTTTGAAAACCAAAGGCCCAATCTTCCGCTTTTAAAATTACACAATTACCAAATTACTCAATTACCAATTCCAAATTATCCGACTACTTCGATGCCCATGGAACGCGCCGTGCCACGCACGCTCTTGATGGCGGCATCGACGGACGCCGCATTGAGATCCGGCATCTTTTGTTTCGCGATGTCCTCGACCTGCTTCAGCGTGACTTTGCCGACTTTATCCTTATTCGGTGCGCCCGATCCCTTGGCGATGCCCGCCGCGCGCTTCAACAGCACGGACGCCGGCGGCGTCTTGGTAATAAAGGTGAAGGTGCGATCGCTGAAGACCGTGATCACGACCGGAACGATCAGGCCCTCCAGTTCCTTCTGCGAAGTTCGGGCATTGAACTGCTTGCAGAACTCCATTATGTTGACCTGCGCCTGCCCCAGCGCGGGACCGACGGGAGGGGCCGGCGTGGCCTTACCCGCCGCGATCTGCAACTTTACCGATCCTGTAGCTTTCTTCGCCATGATGCCTTTCCTCTTACCTTATTACTAACTTCTGCCGGATTCAGGGTTTCGGGTCAGCCCGGAAAAGCCTGACCGCTACCGCGTCGCGCACCTGGGCGCCAAGGAAGAGTCGTTCCGAGCGCCAACATCACGGTCGGTGCCAGGCGTTTTTGCACGGGATCGGCGGCCATGCCAAGGCCTTCGATGGTATGCGCTCCCATGACTTCCATCTCGCCCTCTTCAGCCATGACAACAACATCGGGGACGGAATACTTGTCGGTGGAAACATAGACGGTTGCCATATCGCGTTCCAGCAAACGTCCCTCGATGGTGCGAAAACTCATCTTTCGCGAGGGCTGGACGCCAAGGCGCTGAAGCCGAGCCCGCGAAATCCAACTGAAGGCTGCGCCCGTGTCGACAAATGCATCGTATTCTTCGACGCCCCCGCCGCCCTGCGCCGGATTCCAAACTCGCATCTTCACGCTGAAAGTGCCCACGATTCAAAATTCCCTTTTTTCTTTCTGTCTCTATTCCGTTACGCGACTTTCTCCACCTGCCCAAACTCCAGTTCCACCGGCGTCGAGCGCCCGAAGATGGTGACCATCACTTTCAGAGTTTCGCGATCCTCGTTCACGTCGTCGACCACGCCGGTAAAGGTGGCGAAGGGGCCTTCGCCGATGCGTACCGTTTCGCCCTTTTCGAATTTGACCTTGAGCTTGGGCTTCTCCCGGCTGTCGGCGACTTTATAAACGATGTGGTTGACTTCTTCGTCGGAAAGCGGCGTCGGTTGCTGCCCGGTACCCACGAACCCGGTGACCCGCGGGGTGGATTTCACGACATGCCAGACGTGGTCGTCCATGTCCATTTCCACCAGCACGTAGCCGGGATAGAACATGCGTTCCGAGGTATACTTTTTGCCGCCGCGGACTTCGGTGACAGACTCGGTCGGAATCAGCACCTTGCCAATCTTGTTCTGCAATCCGAAGGCCTGTACCCGCGACTCCAGCGACTCCCGCACCTTGCGCTCGAAGCCCGAATAGGCGTGAATGATGTACCACTTCATATTCGGATTGCGCGGCGGCTCGCCTCCGGCGACGCCATCCGCCGGTGGCGGCGGTGGAGCATCCTGCCCCACCGGGGCGCTCTCAATCTTTTCTTTTTCCGTATCCGGCATTGAATCGCTTCTTTCGCTCGCCGCCTAATGGCGCGAGAAATAACGCAGCATCCGTTCCAGGCTGTTGGTGATCGCCAGATCGACGGCCCAGAAATAAACCGCAAAAATAAACACGGTAATAATGACCACGGTGGTCGTCGCCTGCACTTCCTTGAGCGTTGGCGACGTGACTTTCTTCATCTCCGTGCGCACGTCGTGGTAGAAGGACTTGATCCGCTCCGGCCAGGAGCGCAGACTGCTGACCACCGCGTTTTGTTCGACTGCTGTTGCCATACCTTCCCACTTTCCTCGACTGCTTCCGCTTCGGTCCAAAACTCTGGCAGGGGCGGAGGGATTCGAACCCCCAAGTTCGGTTTTGGAGACCGACAGTTTAACCGTTGAGCTTACGCCCCTAAGAACCAATTTGGTAATTTTGCAATTTGTAAATCTGCGCAATTTGAAAGACAAGGCATCGCCGTGGTTTTCAATCACCAAAGTGCACGATTACCAAACTACAAAATCTACTTCACTTCCTTGTGCGGCGTGTGCTTACGGCAACGGTTACAGAACTTTTTCAGCTCCAGCCGGTCCGGCGTCGTTTTGCGGTTCTTGGTTTTCGAATAGTTCCGCTCTTTGCAATCACCGCACTGCAAGGTAATGATTTCGCGCATTGTTCACTCCCCACCTGATATCTGTTCAGCGTGCCGCCGGGCCACGCGGAGTTACGTCACAATCTCCGCGATGGTGCCCGCGCCCACCGTGTGTCCGCCTTCGCGGATGGCGAAGCGCAAGCCTTTTTCCATGGCCACCGGCGTGATCAACTCGATCACCAGGCTCACGTTGTCCCCCGGCATCACCATCTCCGTGCCCGCCGGCAACTCCGCGATCCCCGTCACATCCGTCGTCCGCAAATAAAACTGCGGCCGATAACCTTTGAAGAACGGCGTATGCCGCCCACCTTCTTCTTTCGTCAGAATGTAGACTTCCGCCTTGAACTTCGTATGCGGAGTGATCGATCCACCCTTGGCCAGCACCATCCCGCGCTCGACATCTTCTTTCGCAATGCCGCGCAGCAAGAGGCCCGCGTTGTCCCCCGCCATGCCTTCATCAAGCTGCTTCTTGAACATTTCGACGCCGGTCACGACCGTCTTGCGCGTCTCCCGGAAGCCGACAATTTCCGACTCCTCGCCGACCTTCACCTTGCCGCGCTCGATCCGGCCCGTCACGACAGTGCCACGCCCCTGAATCGAGAAAATATCTTCGATCGGCATCAGGAAGGGCTTGTCCAGATCGCGCACCGGCTGCGGCACGCTCTTGTCCACCGCCTCCATCAACGCGTCAATCTGCTTCTCCCACTTCTCTTCTCCGTTCAAAGCGCCGAGCGCCGACAACCGCACCACCGGCACGTCATCGCCCGGATACTGATACGCCTTCAAGAGTTCGCGAACCTCGAGCTCCACCAGATCGAGCAATTCCGGATCATCCACCGCATCGCACTTGTTGAGCGCGACCACGATGTAGGGAACGCCCACCTGGCGGGCGAGCAACACGTGCTCGCGCGTCTGCGGCATGGGACCGTCGGTCGCCGCCACCACCAAGAATCGCGCCATCCATCTGCGCCGCCCCGGTGATCATGTTCTTGATGTAATCCGCGTGCCCCGGGCAATCGACGTGCGCGTAGTGCCGGTTCGCCGTCTCGTACTCGACGTGCGCCGTGGCAATGGTGATGCCGCGCGCCTTCTCTTCCGGAGCGTTGTCGATCGAATCAAACGAACGAAACGCATTCTTCGGATTATGCTTCGACAACACCTTCGTGATGGCCGCCGTCAACGTCGTCTTGCCATGGTCGATGTGCCCAATCGTCCCCACATTGCAGTGCGGCTTATTGCGATCAAATTTTTCTTTCGCCATTTCTCCTCGTCCTCTGTAGCGCCGGCTTGCCGCCGGCTGTTTCGCCAATCAACCGTTGTCCTGAGATCCACTCAGTAATACTGATACTCAAATCCTGATACTCAGTAATATTGATAAAGCTTGTGAAACTTGGCCCGCAGGGCGGGATCGATCTCCTCGATTTTCGAGAGATAAAACTCCCGCATCTGGGCCTGGTCCGAGACCGGCAGCGAACCATAGATGGTTCGTGCTGTTCCCGCCGCGCCTCCCGACGCCTGATCAATCACGTCCGCCGCCAGGATGGAGTCCCAATCGCGGACTCGAATGTTACGACTGGCAAGCGTCTTCAAGAACTTTGCAACCCGCTCCGCCGAGAAGGCGTGTTCTATGGCGGCTTTTAAGTCGCCGAACTCGCGCTCTTTCTCGACCTTGATAATGCCCTGCTCAAAGATCACCGCATCACCCGAAATGAAATCAGCGCTCAAATTCTGGAGCGGGAGACGGGGATCGAACCCGCGACCAACAGCTTGGAAGGCTGTGACTCTACCACTGAGTTACTCCCGCCCTCAAACCAGCTGTCAGCTGTCCGCTGTCAGCCGTCAGCAAAACCGTGCACAATCTTCTTGCAGCCAAGCTTCTGGAGCCGATGATCAGGATTGAACTGATGACCTCTCCCTTACCAAGGGAGTGCTCTACCAACTGAGCTACATCGGCCCTTATTACCGCTCACATTCAAGAATCGCAACCAAGCCCGCCGAGTCATTCCACCGGCTTTGCGTTTTCCCGCTCTTCGTCGATCCGGGTTCGCCAGTAATACAGCGCTGCTCGAAAGGCAAACAGCCCGAGGATCAGAAGCGTTCCGGTCCGCAACTGAATGTTGGCGTTGAAGACTCGAATCGGTTCATCCGATAGCGTGGTCCAGGCCAAAACACCGAGGACCGCATAGGCGGCCAGCGCCAGAACGAACTTCTTCCTGACCGTCACCCTCTCGCTCGCCACCACTCCATCGTCCGTTTCGCCGGGCTCACCCTTCAACTGCCACTCTGGTGCACAGGGGAGGATTCGAACCTCCGTACCTCCTGAGAGGGACAGATTTACAGTCTGTTGGCTTTAACCACTCACCCACCTGTGCAAATCCGAAAACAGCGCTCACGCGAACCACCACACCGATTACCGCGCAGCATTTTTCAGCTCGGGAAACTGAATGCGAGAACTCCCGCCTGACCACCACACTCGTCGGAATCTTCCTTAAGAAGGAGTGCTTTGAAATTGCGCCGCTCGCGCGCCTTGCCGCCTGAACCTCTCTGTTTCCGGTAAATCTCGCTTTTCTGGAGCTGGCGAAGGGAATCGAACCCCCGACCCTCTGATTACAAATCAGATGCTCTACCGACTGAGCTACGCCAGCAGGTGGAAGCAAGGCCCTTCAGACACAAGACTTCCCCACCCTGATATCCGGGACAATTGTTTAAGTTATCACAAGGGCATTTCAGGCGCAACCGCACCCACCTCACGGAGTGCAAGAACTGCCGAAATGCCACGCTGTAGGCGCGGCGGAGGCGGACCCGCTCAGCTCATCCGGGGACTGCTTTCGCGAAGCCGGGACTGCGATTCCAGCGTGTTGAGCCAGGCCCGGAGCCCCGCTCCCGCCTCTTTCTCTATATAAAGGAAGCGCAGACCGACCACGAACGAATCCCTCCAAACCACATCCGCTTTGGCATGGAATTTTTGCGGCTGGACGCTGGGAAGATCGAACTCGACATTGACCACCCCTTTAAGATGAACCGGGTTCGCCAGCCGGATGGCCAGCCCGCTTTCGCTGACATTCTTCATGTCCGCAGCCAGAGCCTGCCCCAAAGGGCTGCGGAACTGCAGGGGCAAATCCACGTCATAACGGAAATACCTGCGATATTCGCGCTCCATCTTGGCTACGGCAACATGCAGCACGCTGCGCAGCCGACTCTGTTGAATGGGTTTGCTGAGCACAAAGTCCGCGCCCAGGTTGAGAGCGGTCTCCGGGCTGGTGAATCCGTTGACGATTGCGATTACGGGAGTCTGCCGGTTCGCCGATCCGCTGCGCAACTGGGCCAGCGCGCCAACGCCCCCGGGCACACCATCACAGTCGATCATGACTCCATCGAGGTGGTGGCGGCAGGCGAGTTCCATGGCGCTGGCCGAATCCTGACGGTGCTGCACCAGGGCTCCGCGCATTCCCAGGCTGGTTCGGAAATAGCCCAAAAGAACGGAATCGGAAGTCACCACCAAGCACTCCAGGCCCATCCCGCGATGCTAACAAATTCCCTGCTGCCGGATGTAGTGACCGTTGTACATGGAACCTCCGCCCTGGCCTTTGCCGCGATTGCAACGAATGCACGTCAGAGCGAGATTATCAACCGTTGAAACGCCCCGTGCTGCCGGGCAATCACGTCGTCATCTAAAAGGACGCTACAGCCCATTTCTCAAGTCTGTAACCCTCCGATTACCGTGCTAGCAAGACCCGCTCATTCGCACGGAACACGAACGATTGGGCACCCGGCTATCGGACGGCCACCGAGTTTGCCGCATAGGAAATGAACTTTGTTACTCCCAAGCGGCCGCCGCCGGAGCTGTGGAAAGTGGGAATGGCCGCGGCATAGGCCGTATCGATGGTTGGTGGAACGATCGCTTTCCTGGAAGCCGCAGGAAGAAGATCATCGGCACAGGTGATTCAGCGTGAGATTTCAAGAGTCTTGGTCCTCAGCCTCTCTCTGGCGAAAAAGCGGTGCTGCGGCACGACGCAGGATATCTTTGTCTTGACAGAGCCTTCTCTCTTATCGAGGGGGCGCGCTCCTGATCTAACCGTCTTAAAACCGCCCCGCCCCGTCGGGTGAGGGACCCGGCAACGGCGTCGAGGAAATTCGAAATGTTAAAAGCGAGTTGAGAGCATCTGCGTCAGCACCGGTACAAGGGGTGCGAACAAAGTCATGTGGTCGGCGGCTGACGCGATGAAACTTTGATAGGCGTGCAAGAAGCCGCCTGATTTACTCGCCGCTTCAAGCTCTCTTATCCGGGATTGAATATCTTCGCGGGCGGTGATGTTTTCAATGGAAACGACTTTTTCATGCAGCTGGACAAAAACTCGGTCGTCGGCTGTTGAGACGATATTTGTGGAGTTATCGGCGCTGTTTAGGTTGACACGAGAATTGGCGCCGTGCAGGTGGAATGTGTGACCGGGCAGGATCATTCCGGCAACCCGCGAGTTGGTCATAAGCGTTGGGATCAGTTCAAGGTTGCTTCCGGGTTCTCTTCTTTCTCCGTCTTTCGTCTTAATTCTGTACCAGTATTGCCCCAAGGCACCCTTTTCGTCGTCAACTTGAACAACAGCGCCATTCACGCCTGGCATCATTACTCGGACGCATTCACCAACGGCGAACGTCCGCTTTTGGTGCGTCAAAAATCGTTTTGGGCCTTTCGTGGTCATAATGCTAAAAATTTCAAATCGCAATTACTTGCCATTGATGTATTTACAGACGGACTCAAAGTGATGTTTGAATCTATGCGCAAAGTGTCTCTCAGGGTGCGTGGTCATCAACACGTCCCCATCTTTGTTGAATAGTGTGAAGTGCCAATGGCTGGACGAGTCCCCGTCAGTGTAGGTCGTTTTACTTGAAGCCTCCAGAAGATAATCAGCCTTTGATTCATTCTCAGTGATCACGACGTTTGGGCAATACTTAGCAAAGCCCTCAGAAATGCTAGCTGTGTCCAGATTAGACTTCGGAGAAAGAATTACATGCTTCGTCTCAAGGCTTTGTGCAAGAGCCGTTATAAACGCGGCAACGACTATGAGAACTATAATCGTGTTCTTCATCGTCAATCCTCCTCGGCATTCTCCAGATTTTGATGGCTCGACGAAGCGGAGCCTTATCACCACACTTGCTTATCCTCTTCCTCCTCCGCCTCGCCTCGCTCCGCCCAGGCCTCTTCCACGATCTTGTACTGCAATCGTTGCGGCGCCGTGTCGTAGCGGTGCTTTTCCATGGAGAAGCTGGCTCGGTCTTGGGTCATGATGGTCACGTCCGCGCCGTAAGTCAGCATTCGGCCATGAAACTTCGGCTTTGACGACAGCGGGCGGCCGGGCAATCGCACCCCGCTGAACCCTCGAGGGTCCGCCCAACAAGAAAATAACACCTTGACACCGCCTGCTAAACTAGATTCATAGCCAACAAATTCTTGCGCCGAAAGTATCGCCCCAGGACGTCCTTCAAAAGGTCTTTGACAAATTGAAACTAGGCCACACCGGGCCGCGCGCCGTTAAGTCTTTGTTTCTCAAATACCTGGCCGAGGCATCCGGACTTCATCGTGCCCGCACCAAGCTAAGTCACTGATTTATAAATACTTTACATTTAAGTCCTTATTCTTCAAAGACCTGCAGGGAAACATTGCCAAGTCTATGATTCCAAAAGACCGGCACAAGGGGGGGTAGGGTCCGGCCTTCCCGACGACAAACACCCTGGATTTAAGTCAATATTCCTCAAAGACTTGGAGGTGATAATCGCCAAGTGTCTGATGCTAAAAGACCGGAGCTAAGGCGGGTTGGCGTGGGGGTACAAACAGCAGCTACTCCTCTTCTTCCTTCACCTCGCCGCGCTCGGCTTTGGCCTTTTCGATGATCTTTTCCTGCAACTGCGCGGGACCACGTCGTAGTGGTGCATTTCCATGTTGAAGCTGCCGCGGCCCTGCGTCATCGAAGTCAGGTCGGCGCCGTAGGTCAGCATTTCGGCCATGGGGACTTCGGCTTTCACGATCGGTGTTGCCGCCCTTGTTGTCCATGCCCTGGATGCGCCCGCGGCGGCTGTTCAGGTCGCCCATGATCGAGCCGGCGAATTCGTCGGGCACGGTGATCTCGACCGTCATGACCGGCTCAAGCAGCGTGGGCTTGGCCTGCTCCATGGCTTTGCGGAAGGCGATGCGCCCCGCCATCTGGAACGACAGATCGTTCGAATCGACGTCGTGATACGAACCGTCGTACAGGGTCACGCGGAAATCGACGACCGGAAATCCGGCCAGATAGCCGCGGGCGGCCGCATCTTTAATTCCTTTTTCGACGGCGGGAATGTAGTTCTTCGGAATCGCGCCGCCGAAAATGTCATTGACAAACTCAAACTCGCCCGCCGCGCGGCAGCGGCTCCATTCTTGATTTTGCAGTCGCCGTACTGGCCGTGGCCGCCGGTTTGCTTCTTGTGGCGGCCCTGCACGTCGGCCTTGCCGCGTATGGTCTCGCGATACGGAACCTTCGGCGCTTTCAGCACGACTTCGGCGTGGTAGCGCTTCTTCATCTTCGAGACCACGACCTCGATGTGCTGCTGGCCCGTGCCCGCGATCAGGAATTCTTTGGTCTGCGGATCGCGGAAGAATCGCAGCATGGCGTCTTCTTCCATCAGCTTGTGCATGCCGTACCCCGAGCTTGTCTTCGTCGGCGCGGCTCTTTGGCTCGATGGCGAAGGTGATGGCGGGCTCGGGCAGCTGCACCTCCGGATAGCGGATCGGTGCAGACTTGTCGCCCAGCGTGTCGCCGGTAAGCGTTTCTTTCAGCTTGGCGACGGCGCCGATATCGCCGGCATGCAGTTCGGTGAATCGGAACCGCCGTCTTGCCCTGCATGAGTGAGATGTGCGCGAACTTCTCCTGCGTGCTGCGGTTGAAGTTCTGCAGCGATGGCATCATTTTTCAGCACGCCGGAGAAAACCTTGAAATAGGAAATGCGGCCGGCGAATGCATCGGACATGGTCTTGAAGAAGTAAACGGAAGCCGGCTCGGTGTCCGTCCCTTGCCGTACCGGCGCGTCGCCGTTGCCGCTCACCACCTGGCCAGTGATGGCATGGTGCTCGCTCGCCGCCGGCGTGTAGTCGACGATGAAATCCATGAGTTCGTCGGCGCCGATGTTTCCCAGGCCGGAAGTGAAGAGGACGGGGAAAAGTTTATCTTCGCGAATCGCCTCGTGCAGCGCCGGCACCAGATCTTCTTCCGGGATGGTGCCCTTCTCGAAAAATTCCTCCATCAGTTCGTCTTTGCCTTCGGCAACCAGCTCCACCAGCTTCTCGTGCGCTGCGCTGGGCGGCATCCGCCATGTTGTCGGGAATCGGGCCTTCCTTCCCCCTGCCGTTTCCGCCCATTTCGTAGGTGTAGGCCTTCATGCGGACCAGATCGACAATGCCGCTCAGATTCTTCTCGCTCCCAATAGGTAACTGCAGCGGAGTCACGGCGCGTCCGAAGGCGTTGGTCAGGGATTCCAGGACGCGTGTTGCATCGGCGCGGTCGCGGTCCATGCGATTGACGACAATCATGCGCGGCAGATCGATGTCGCTGCAATACGACCAGACGCGCTGGGTAACCACTTCCACGCCGGCCACGCCATCGACCACCACCAGCGCCGCATCCACCACCGGCAGCACCATCTTCGCTTCGTGCACGAACATGTTGAAGCCGGGAGTGTCCAGCAGATTGATCTTGACCCTGGCGTCCGGCTTGCCCCATTCCACAAATGCCAGTCCGGTCGAAATCGACATCTTGCGCGCGATCTCTTCCTCGTCGTAGTCGGTGATGGCGGAGCCGTCATCGACCCGGCCCAGGCGGGGGGTGGCTCCCGCGGTGTAGAGCATGGCGGATACGAGAGTGGTCTTCCCGGCATGTCCGTGCCCGACCAGGGCAAGGTTGCGGAGATTAGCGGCGGCGTAAACCTTCACGGGGTTGCCTCCTTCCGCAGGAAGACGGGCAAGGTCGGTAGCGCCCGGTCATGACGGAAGCGCGGGCTACAGGCCACGTTGCCTGCGAAACTCTGGATGCTAACACAGCGCCATGGGAGGCTCAAACGACACGACGCGCACGGGCAAAGTTTAACGCCGCGTGCCTTTTCCAGGGGATCGGCGAAAAACAAGGCCAGCCTGGCTACCTTGCGTTGACGAATTTCGCGAGGGGCATCACCTCAACTTTTTTCCCCAACCAATACGAAGTATCGCCGGGATAAAGTACGTACAGGCGGTCGAGTTTAAGGTCGGCAAGAGCCACGCGCATGGAGGCCGTGAGCACAGGCGCGTCGGCCCGCTTGCACTCGATGCCGATGCGGCGTCCGTCTTTGAATAAGAGCAGGTCCAACTCCGCCCCGTTGTGCGTAGCCCAATAGTAAACCTCGTCGGGGCGGAATGATTTGAGCACCTCCTCCACGGCGTAACCCTCCCAGGATGCGCCCACTTTTGGATGAAACTCGAGGTCGCGCTGGTTCGTTATTCCCAACAGGGAATGCAGAAGGCCACTATCGCGAACGTAGATTTTGGGCGCCTTGACCTGGCGTTTTCCGACATTCTCGAACCACGGCGGCAATTGACGCAGCATGAAGACGTCGGCCATGAGGTCGAGATAGCGACGCACCGTCGGCTCACTAATGGCCAGGGCGCGGGCGAACTCGGCGGAATTCCAGATCTGGCCGTGATAATGCGCCACCATGTTCCAAAAACGCGACAGGGCGAGAGCGGGGATGGAGACGCCCAGTTGGGGCAGATCACGCTCTAGAAAAGTTTGCAGGAACTGCCGCCGCCAGGACAATGAGTCCGCCTCCGTGCGTGCCGTATAGGCCAGCGGGAAGCCGCCGCGCAGCCAATGGCGGCTCTGGGCGGCGGCGCCCAGGTCGGACAAGCGGAAGCCCTCCAGGGGAATGGTCTCGATGCGGCCGGCGAGCGTCTCAGAAGATCGCCGCAGCAAGTCGGGAGAAGCGCTGCCGAGGACCAGAAAACGCGCGGGCAGCGGTCGGCGGTCGGCCAGAACCCGCAAGAGCGGAAATAGATTCGGGAGTCGCTGGATCTCATCAATGACCACGACTTTCTTGAGCGGGCGCAGAGCCGTGTCGGGCTGGCTCAAGCGGGCGAGGCTGCGCGGATCCTCGAGATCGAAGTAGTTGGGCGAGTCGGGCGGCACGATCTCGCGGGCCAGGGTGGTCTTACCGCACTGCCTGGGGCCGAGAATGGCCACGACGCGGCTGCGCCGCAAGGCGGCGCGCACTAACTCAATATCGGATATGCGAAAAATCATGGTAACTATTTTATACCATGAAAATCAAACATTGCATGATTGATTTTCATGGTATACATTTGTTACCATAAAGTGGAATTAGAGGGACGCGCTTTTCTCGGCGATAAGTTTCTTGATCTTTGTCATCAACTCCGCCGCGCTGAGATCCTCGGTCTTTTCCTTGCCGCGGGTGCGGACATTTACCGTACCCGCCTCGGCTTCCTTGTCCCCGACCACCAGCAGAAACGGGACTTTCTGCATCGCGTGTTCGCGAATTTTGGCGTTCATCTTTTCGTTGCGGGAATCGACGGTCAACGCGCACGCCCGCTGCCCTCAGTTGTCCCGCCACTTTTTCCGCATACTCGGGATGCCGCTCGGCGATGGGAATCATGGCCACTTGCACCGGCGACAGCCATACCGGGAAAGCGCCGGCGTAATGTTCGATGAGAACACCGAAGAAGCGCTCGATCGAACCGTAGAGCGCGCGGTGGACCATCAGGGGTTGCTTGCGGCTGCCGTCCTCGGCTACATATTCCAACTCGAAACGTTGCGGCAGATTGAAGTCAAACTGTACGGTCGAAAGCTGCCACAGGCGGCCGATGGCGTCGACCAGTTTGATATCGATCTTCGGGCCGTAGAACGCCGCTTCGCCGGGGATGGTTTTGTACTCAATGTTGCGCTCTTCAAGACCTTTTCCAGCGAATCGGTGCGCCAGCTTCCACTGTTCGTCGCTGCCCACGAAATTCTTGCGGTCTTCGGGGTCCCAGGTGGAAAGCTCGGTTTGGAATTTGTCGAAGCCGAAGTCTTTCAGTACATCGAGCGCAAAGTCGATGCAACCGACAATCTCCGTCTCGATTTGGTCGGGAGTGCAGAAGATGTGGGCATCGTCCTGGGTAAAGCCGCGGACCCGCAGCAGGCCGTGCATCACGCCGGAGCGTTCGTAGCGATAGACGGTGCCGAGTTCGCCCAGGCGCACCGGTAAATCGCGATACGACTTCAGCGAGTCGCGGTAGATCAGGATGTGGCCCGGGCAGTTCATGGGCTTCATGCGATATTCCGCGTCATCCAGTTCCATGACGTCGAACATGTTCTGCGAGTAGTAGCCCTCGTGTCCCGACGTGAAAAACAACTGGCGCCGCGCCACGTGCGGGGTGCGACCAGGGAGTAGCCGCGCTGCAGATACTCCTCGCGCATCCAGTCTTCCATCTCTTTGCGGATGATGCCGCCTTTGGGATGCCAGAAGATCAGGCCCGGTCCGGCAAGTTCCTGGATGGAAAACAGATCGAGTTGCTTGCCCAGCACGCGGTGGTCACGCTTCTTGGCCTCTTCGATGCCGTGGAGATACTCATCGAGATCTTTCTTTGAGAAAAATGACGTGCCATAGATGCGCTGCAGCTGCGGATTCTTCTCGTCTCCCAGCCAGTAGGCGCCAGCGATGTTGAGCAGCTTGAACGCTTTGATCTTCCGGTCGAAGGGATATGCGGACCGCGGCAGAAATCGAGGAATTTGCCGGTCTTGTAAATGGAAATTTTTTCATCGGGCTTGGTGAACTGCTCGATGAAGTGGCACTTCATGAAGTCGCCTTCGCCACTTGAACTTTTCCAGACCTTCGTCGCGCGGCAGAAATTCGCGCGCGTAGGGCAGGTTCTGCTGCACCAGCTCCTGCATCTTCTTTTCGATCTTTTCAGATCTTCGGGCGTGAATGGGGTCGGCGCGGTAAAAGTCGTAGAAGAAGCCGTTCTCGGTGGCCGGGCCGTGGCCGAGCTTGGTCTCGGGAAAAAGTTCGAGCACCGCCGCGGCCAGCAGGTGAGCCGACGAGTGGCGGTAGACTTCCAGCGCTTCAGGATCCTTCTCGGTGAGGATGCGCAGATCGGTGTCATGATCGAGCGGCCGGGTGAGGTCGATCAGATCGCCATTCGTTTTGGCCGCGAGCGCGGCATCGGCCAGGCGTGGACTGATGGATTTGGCAATATCGAGCGGAGTGGTTCCCTTCGGGACTTCCTTGGTGCTGCCGTCGGGGAGCTTGAGATGAATGCTGTCAGACATGGAATAGGCCCTGTATTTTGCTGAATCTCTTGAGTTTAAAGGAGCGAAATGGGAGGGTCAACCGAAGCAGGCAACTGTAGCCCTCCAAATCGCGCGAGAACGAAAATGTCAGGTGGCATTTTTGTTCCCGTCAGTTGGTTATGACGAAGCGCGCAGTTGTTCGATGGACGCTTTCACTCTCCCTGAAATCGCATCGGTATCCTGCAGGGTCAGCCCCGCGGCGGAAATGGGCTCTCCTACGCGCATCTCCAACGGTTGGCATTTGATGTGGTAGGTGTTCATCGGCAGCAGGTCGAAGGTGTCCACCAGCGCAATGGGAACGATTTCAGCCTGCGCCTTGATGGCCAGAAAGAATGCTCCCGGAAGAAACGGTTGCAGCTTGCCATCCGGCGTGCGTCCACCTTCCGGAAAAATCACCAGCGGCATGCCGCGGCGCAAACTTCGCAAAGCCGATTTTATAGCCCCAATCGAAAGCGACGGATTCTGCTGGTTGATACACACTTGTCCCGAGCGTTTGAGATGCCAGCCCACAAAGGGGTACGCGAGCAACTCGCTTTTGAAAATAATGCGGAATTGAAACGGCAGATGGACGTAGAGGATGGGAATATCCAGCGCCGAGGCATGCGTGACCGCGTACACGCGGGGCTTCGACTTGCCGGTGTCGCTAGTCAGGTCGAAACCCGTGACCTTCACGGGCGACAGAATCGTCTTCATGATGAGCCGCGACCACAGCCGCGCAAAACTGTGCTGGATTCGTCCGTCGCGGTCGAAGAACGAACAGATCAGCGAGATCGCGCCCAGAACAATGGTGTAGCCCCAGATCAGCGGACTGAGGATGAAATACGATCGCAGCCGGCTCACCCAGCCGTGGCGAGCCCCGGCCCGCGTCGCCGGGCGCTTCTCCATCCACAACGAGGCAGCCGCCTCCTTAGGACCCGCCGGACGAGGCTCGGCATGGCCTTTTTCGGCATCGACGGCGATGGCACTTTTGGTCACGATATTTCTTTGCTTCCCTGGCGAAGGCGCGTTTCACCGCTAAGCGCGCACCACATTGAACTTAGATGCGAAGCCCCAGTATCCGCATCGCCTCTCCTACAATGTAAATCGAACCAGTAACCACCACCAACCCCGTACGCCCGGCGGCATCGCGCGCGCGATGCAGCGCACCAGCCACATCTTCGGCGGCTTCCAGATCGAGCCCGCTCGCCACCCTTGCAGCTGCCTGCCGTATCTCGTCCGGAGCCGCCGACCTAGGGTTGTTAGCCCGGGTCGCAATTACACGCCGCGCCAGAGGAAACAAAATCTCGCTAATTTCCCGCATCGCCTTATCCCGCATGACCCCGAACACCATCGTGAGTTCGCGGCCATTTTCCAAATCGCCGTAGGCGGAGGAAAGGCTCGACCGCAAGGCCCAGGCTCCAGCAGGATTGTGCGCCACATCCAGCACCAACTCGGGATAGTCCGCGGTCGCGGAAATTACCTGAAAGCGGCCCGGCCAGCGGGTCTCGCGAATACCGCGCGCAATGGAGTCGGCTGTGATCCCATCCGCGCCCTGCTCGCGCAGTTCCACCGCCGCGGCGATGGCCAGCGCCAGGTTGCGGAGTTGATGACGTCCCACCAGCGGAGAATCGACCACGATTTCCGCTCCCATGACTTCCAGCGGATAAAGATTTCGCGGGACTCCACCCGCTCCGCCGCTCAAACTGCTGTCGCTTCCGGGCGACAGCGGCGGGACGTAGGGGACCGCGTTCACCGCCCGGGCGCCAGCATCCAGCATGACATTTCCGATGACCTCGTTCGCCTCCGGCAATTGCGGCAGCGTGACCACCACGCCGCCTCGACGAATGATTCCTGCTTTTTCGCGCGCGATCTCGGCGATCGTCTCGCCGAGATAATTCTGATGGTCGAGCGCGATGTCCGCGATGATGTTGAGGCGCGGCTCCGCCACATTGGTCGCATCCAAACGCCCGCCCATACCGACCTCCAGCACAACCATGTCGGGACGGCTGTGCGCGAAATGCTCGAAGGCGATAGCGGTGAGCATTTCGAAAAAGCTGGGATGCCAAGGCAGGTCGCCGCCGGCAACCAAGCGCTCGGCGGTGCGATCGACCCGGTCGTGGAGTTGCGCAAAATCGTCGTCGGCGATGGCTTCACCGTCAACCCGAACGCGCTCGTTGATGCGAACCAGATGGGGCGAAGTATAAAGACCCGTCTTCAGGCCTGACGCCTGAAGGATGGAAGCCAAAGTCGCAGCCGTGGAACCCTTGCCGTTGGTGCCCGCAATCAGCACCGAGGGGAACTGATCCTGAGGATTTCCCAGCGCACCCAGCAAGACGCGCATGTGCGCCAGATCGAACTTGTGGGAGGGCGTTTGCGCCAATTCATGGCCCAAGGCGTACATCTGCGCCACTGCGGTTGCGTAAGACATTGGTCGGTAGTCGCTACAAGTTATCCGGCACTCGTATTGCACCCTTCTGCGCCAATTAACCCTAGCAACTTCGCTCTTTGGATTCGACCTTTTGGCACCGGAGTGAGAATGCCGAACGTTGAAGGGTTTCTCGCGGACACCGAGTAGATTCGAAGAACAGCCTAAAGGCGCCGGCGGCACGGGAGAATCGGCGACCAAAATCGCGACCAAAACAAGCGCGCCCAGCGCCCAGTCCTACGCCGCCGGTGACATAAAATCCAGAGCCCGGGCGATATAGGGCTTCAGGTCCTTACGCGCCACCACTGCATCCAGCATTCCATGTTCAAGCAGAAACTCCGAGCGTTGAAACCCGGCTGGCAGTTTCTGGCGGATCGTCTGCTCAATCACACGCGGCCCGGCGAAGCCGATCAGCGCTCCCGGTTCGGCGATATTCAGATCGCCCAGCATGGCGAAACTTGCCGTCACCCCGCCCGTCGTAGGATCGGTCAATACCGAAATATAAGGAACACGCGCAGCGTCCAGGCGCGCCAATGCAGCGGAAATTTTCGCCAGTTGCATCAGGCTGATCACGCCCTCCATCATGCGCGCGCCGCCGGAAGCCGATACGATGACGATCGGCGTCTTCGTCTGCAGTGCTTTTTCGATGGCTCGCGTAATGGTCTCGCCCACCACCGCTCCCATGCTGCCGCCAATGAAGGAGTAAGCCATGGAACTCACAATCACCTCGCGGCCATTCAACCTGCCGCGCGCGTTGAGGACGGCATCTTTCAGGCCGGTGTCTGCTTTCGCCTGCTTCAGCCGGGAGGAGTACGATTTCAGGTCGACAAACTTCAGCGGGTCAGTGGAGGCGAGGTCGCTGTCGAAAACCTCGTATTGCTCGTCGTCCAGAAGTTGGGACAGGCGGGTCCGCGCGTCAAGGCGAAAGTGTTTGTCGCATTTCGGGCAGACGTTAAGGTTATCCTCCAAATCCTTCTTCCAGATAATCTGGCGGCAGCCGTCGCACTTCACCCACAAGCCCTCAGTGCGGACTCGCTTCTCGCCCGATGTGTCCAACGCGCCGGATTGTCGTTTGAACCAGGTCATAATAAGAATTTGTAATTTCGTAATTAGCTAATTTAAGAACCACTTGCACTCGCGCCCGCTTCCGAATTACTAATCATAACTTTCAATACTCGATGCCTCGCTGGGCCATTACGCCCTTCTCGTAGGCGTGTTTTACCTGGCGCATCTCGGTTACGGTGTCGGCCAGTTCGACTATGGCAGGATGCGCATTCCTGCCCGTCAGGATTACGTGGACCATCTCCGGCTTGCGGACCAGAGATTCAGCCACTTTTGCCGCCTCGAGCATACCGTAACTGATGGCGTAATTTATCTCGTCGAGAACTACCAGATCCCATTCCCCAGAATGGATCGCCCGTTCCGCTTCAGCCCAGGCCTCTTCTACCATCCGCACATCTTCGGGATCGGGTTTTTCGGCGCCCACCTTCACGAAGCCGCGGCCCATCTGCTTCATGATGAATTTGTCGCCAAACGCTTTCACCGCATCCAGTTCGCCGTAGTGCCACGATCCCTTGAGAAACTGCAACATCAGCACCCGCATTCCCTGCCCGACCGCGCGCAAGGCGGTACCCATGGCCGCTGTCGTCTTGCCTTTCCCCGGACCCGTATTGACGATAATGAGACCGCGGCGAAGGTCCGGCATAAGACTGAAGACCGAATCCGCTATTGTACGCGGCTGAGATTGGAAGGTGGGGAAATTGTCGTGGGTGAGGGCCGGGCCGGTAGTGTCGCAAAAAGCCGTACTTACAGATTAGGCGGCTAGGGCATCTCCACCACTCGATGTATTTTCGGCTGCGGTTCGCTTTTCGCCACTGCCGAATCCTCGGCGTCGAGGAGTTGGGCGGCGACGCGCAGCGCGTCCATCTCCTTGCGGACCCGCACCAACTCCTGTTCTTTCATTCGCAGTACGTCGTACGGGTTTTTCATATGGGGAGGGCTTCTCCAGGAAAATTTTAAAGTTATGTGTCGAGAAACACGATAAGACGAATTTGCCCGCCAGAAAAGCTGCCGGAAGTCCATCCGCATTGCCTGCGCCAATTCGCGAGGCTCGGGGCTAACCGACCGCTGTCCGTTTACCAGTAAGTTATTGTCCCAACCTTCCGTGCGCTGGTGGGTTGCTCAGTTAGTGTCCTAAATGGTAGGGATGATTCTGGAGGATAGTGAAGGCGCGGTACAACTGCTCCAGCAAAACCACCCGCGCCAGTTCGTGAGGCAGCGTCATCTTTCCCAGGGACAGCGTAAATGCAGCCTGGCGCCGGGCCTCGTCGCTGAAGCCATCGCTGCCACCGATGGCAAACAGCAGCGGGATTGGGTTAAGCTGCTCGCGCCCGAGAAACTCGGCCAGTTCGCGGGAAGAAAGCTGTTGCCCGGTTGAGTCAAGCAGCACCAGACGGTGCCTGTCTTTGCTCTTGCTCTTATTATTTCCTGCGGGACTCTTACCGGTAAGCGGGAGAATCGCCGCCTCATCCTTTACCGAAACTCCGGCCACATCGGCATAGCGCGAGATGCGCTTGAGATACTCGTCGGTCAACGTTTCTATCGCGGGTTCCCTGGTCCTTCCGATCCAGACGACTTTGAGTTTCACGGGGTTCGCGGTACATCACGCCTGTTTCTTACGTGTCTTGCGGGGCGCGGGGGAATCGCTGTCGGCCTTTATCGGAGTCACCCGGCGGGCTTTCGGCTTAGCCAGCAGCTCGGCCGGATCCAGTCGCCGGGCCGACTTCCACAGGCGCTCCAAATCATAGAACTGGCGGGCTTTTTCGGAAAAAATATGGACCACGAAATCGACATAGTCGAGCAGAATCCATTCCGCCTGCTTGTACCCCTCGGCATGCGTCACGCGCAGGCCCAGAGCCTCCAGCCGTTCGTCCACCGCGTCGGAAATCGCCTGCACCTGGCGCGGGTTCGTACCGCTGCACATCACGAAGTAGTCGGTAAATGCGCCCGAGTTCTTTTCCAGTTCGAGGACGGCCACATCTTCCGCCTGTTTGTCCTGGCAGGCGAGAATGGCCTCGCCGACCTGCCGTTTGAGGTCGTCCTTTTTCTTCATACGATGATCTTCTTGGGGCTGATTGATTGTAACCCGCTTCGAGCTGCCTTCGCCGCTCATGCCGCAGCCCTCTAAAGCAACGGCTTGATCGCCGCGACGGGAGCCCAGCTGCTCGTCAGCTGTTATTTGCGATAGAGCCCCTGCTTGCGTATGTAATCCACCACGCTTTCATCGAGCCATCTGCCTAGCGGCTTGCCTTGCGCCGCCGCGGTTCGAATGGTGGTCGCGGAAACATTCTGATTCACGCCTTCCAGCAGATGCAGCGTCACTCCCGGCAAAACCAGATCGCCCGCAGCGGGCTGCTTGCGAAAAGGGCGGGTCACGGCCGCTGGCGGACGCAAGCCTTCGGGCAGGGATTCCGCCACGTCCTGCAGGGAATATCCCGGACGGCTGGCGACGATAAAGTCGCATTCCGCCAGCAGCGCCCGCGCCTCCCGCCATTTTGCAATATCGCGGAACGCGTCGACTCCGATCAGGAAGAAGAGCCGGTCGGCTTTCTTGAGACTCTGCTTCAGCCGCCGCACCGTGTCGATGGAATAATTCGGAGAAGGGTCGAGAGCGGTTTTGGACCTTCCCGCAGATGGCGGTTCCGCCGGCGCTTCCAGGAGCGAAGGCACGAATGCGCGCTCCGGCTGCGTCGCCAGCGCCACCATCGTATAGCGATGGAGGAATGCACTTAGCGGTTGGGCCTGTTTATGCGGAGGAATATTCACCGGCACGAACAACACCTGGCGCAGCCCGTAGCGGCTTGCCGCCGCCTGCGCCAGTGCCAGATGTCCGCGATGGATGGGATCAAAGCTGCCGCCAAAGAGGCCGATATTCATTGGAGAATGTTCATGTCGCGGCGTTCATTTCAAGTTTCGGTGGTGAAGCTCGTCGCGCCCCGCTAGTTTCGTTGTTGGCGGGCGTTGTTGCAAGTTGGTCATCCATGCCAGTTACTTTCGATACCCCGCCGTACTTGGACAAGTCCCGGCGGGGGCTGTTACATTGCGACCAGAAACCAATTTACCTGAGGGTTCGCCATGTCGCTGGTGGTAAAACTCGAAGACGATCTGGGAGAGCGCAGCGAGTGGGTTCTTCTGCACGGCGTGGTTCCCACAACCGTGCAAGCCGATTTTCTGCTGCTTAGCGGCATTGATCCCTTCGGCAAAACCGTGTTCAACCATCTCCAGATGAAAACCTTCCTTCAGGAGTGGGACCGCGCCAAAGATCGGGTTCATGATGACAGCCAGTTGCAAGCATGGGAGAAGGTCAAGAACATGGCCGAAAGCTGCCTGCAGGACCGCGATCTCTACCTGCGCTTCGTAGGCAACTAGCTCTTCCCTTCATAGACGGGCGACAAGCCAATTCCTCCCGTGCCGCAAGCGTTGGCTGAAACGCAGCGATAGACGGCCATTCGCCTCCCGCCTACTTTTGATCATTCTTAAAATTTATTCATCCGTGCATTACGGTCCCATTTCCAAAGGCCGGCTGTAGCCCGTCATTTCCAGATAGCCCACTCCTTTTATCGGGGCTGAGCCGCGGGTGCCATTGATGGAAATCGCGCCCTCCCAGTAGCTGGGATCGAATTTCGCGTTGCCCGCCAGTTCCTGCGCCGGTAGCGGGGTGCTGACTTCGAGCGTGAGATTGAGCGTTGGAACCTGGACGCGCCAGCGCACGGGATATTTTGCTCCAGTGGTGGGGCTGGTCCAGGTTATGGGCAGTGGCTGGAGGGAGAAGTCTGCGGCCGCGAGATGGATGGAGCGATTGCCGGGGTCGATGTAGGTTCCTGCGGAAAAAGGATCGATGGAACCGTCGCTGCGGCGGATGCGGTAGAGCATCAACTCGGTATTGTCGTTCAATTGCAGGCTAAACCAATCCCAACCCACCTGCCGCACTTCCAGTTGGTGGGTGAAGAATTCGTGATCCATCCAGGCAATTCCGGTCACGGGAAGAGTTTTACCCTCGGCCAGTAGAGTTCCGGCGGTGGAGAGGCGCGTGATCGAAATGTAGTGTGAGGCATGGCCCAGGCCAGCCGCCTTCTGGCTAACTCCGTTCTCGCCCTGGATTACGGGAGGCTTAGTGGGATGGAGCAGGAGCGAGAAAGAAAAGCGCTGGTCGTGACCGGAGAGCCGCAGATCGGCGCCCTGCCATTGCGCCTCCCAGTTGCCGTTCCAGATTCTCTTTTCCGTCTCGCTGACACCCGCGAGGCCGGGGCCGGCACGGTTGGTACGCTCGGCATGATAAAAGTGTTCGCCATCGAGATCGCTGAGGGCGAGATGCGCGAGATAGAGGTCATGAACGTCCCAGGCGGAGGACTTTGCGGCATCGCGGTCGACCGCTTGGCGAAAAAAAGTCAATTCGAACCCGAAGCGATGTCCATCCGCCGCGCTGAGGTTCCCGGTGTAATACCACCACTCGGTTTGAAAGTCGGGATGATTGAAGTGATCGCGCGGGAAACTGTATTGGTAGCCGGGCAAGGCGGTTTTATATTGCGCCGCGGCGGGCGGTAGAGGCAGGGACACAGCCGCGAAAACCACACTGGCGAAAAGCCGGCCAGCGAAAAGCAGCGCCTTACTCCTCATGGATCACCCCCAGGGGATTGAGCCGGACGGCGACTCGCGCGGGATAAAGTCCGGCGAGGATGGTGGCGCCGTAGACGACGCTGAGGGCTCCGAGAATAATTTCGACGGGCCAATGGAAGCGAATCGTCCAGCCAAACGACTGCTTGTTGATGACGAATACCAAAATCAGCGAAAGAAAATAGCCGAGCAGAAATCCCGCCAGGTTTGAGAGCAAGCCGAGGAGGCCGGCTTCCACCAGGATGAGCCTGCGAATCTGCGAAGAGGACGCGCCGAGAAAGCGCATTAGTCCGAGTTCGCGGCGGCGGTCAATGACCAGGGCTACGAGCGCTCCGCCAATTCCCATGACGGCGACAAAAATGGCAACCGCCTCCAGCGCGTAGGTGATGGCGAAGGTGCGATCGAAGATGCGAATGGCTTCGCGGCGCAGATCGTGGTCGGAAAATAGCAGGATGCGATGCCCGGCGGCAGCGGTCTCGATGCTTTGGCGGACGGCGTCGATATTAGCGCCGGGGGCGACGAATACGGCGAGGTTGGAGGGCGCGGGATCGGGCAAGTAACGCAGCAAAGTGTCGCGGCCCATGAGAATCGTGCCCCGTTCGCTGGCGTAGTCGTAGAAGACATCCACGATCCTGAAGCTGGCGCGGGATTCTCCCAGGGAGAGCACGAGGGAATCGCCAATTTGAGCTTTGTGCTTGTAGGTAAAAGGTTCGCTGACGATGACGTTGTTTTGCCCGCGTAACTGGTCGAGGACTTCACCTGTGGGGCGTCCGGAAAAAAAGGCGGTGCTGCGGTAGGAGTGAAGCACGCGCAGATCGACCGAGGCGAGGGTGGCGGGCATCCCCTGGTAACTGATTTCATAGGCGCGAAGGCGGTCGACAGCGGCGACTCCGGGAAGCCGCGCGATTTTCTCCGTGAGGTCCAGGGAAATGGTGGGGTGGCGGACGGCCGCGGGATCGCCGGCGGGGCGCAGATAGAGGTCGGCGGGGAGTTGATCGTCCATCCAGGTGACGACGGTCTGGCGGAAGCTTCCGACCATGATGCCGACGGAAACCATCATGGCGACGGCGGTCGCGAGTGCGCCGACGAGAACGGAAGTCCGGCGCAAGGATGCCGCGAGGCTGCGGGCAGCGAGTAGTCCTTCGACGCCGACAAATTTCTTTAAGAGCCCGGCGGCCGAGAGCGACAGGAAGCTGACCAGGGCGGGCATGGCGAAGGCCGCGGAGACAATCAGCAGGACGGTCGCCAGGTAACCGAAAAGGGGCTTGCCGGCAACTGCGGGCAAAAGGGCGGCGAGCAGGGATAGCAGCGCCAGGGTCGCGGCAATGAGGAGATCGCGGCGCAGGTGGGTGCGGGCAATATATTCGCGGCGGCCGCGGGCCATAGCATCGGTGGGTGAGACGTTCATGGCTTCGCGGGCGGGCGAAAACGCGGACGCGAGCGAGACGGAGACGCCGATGGTGAGCGCCCAAAGCACGGAAAATGGGGTCAAGGCAATGACGCCGGGGCGGCTGCTGACGTACAAGGAGTCCACGGTGAGGGCCATGAGCCGGACCGCGCCCGCGGCCACAATTCTGCCGAGAGGCAAGGCCAGAAGAGCTCCGGCCAGACCGAAACAGGTAGCCTCACCGAGAAATGCGACGAGCACGTCGTTGCGGCTGGCGCCGAGGGCGCGGACGATTCCAATTTCGCCGCGGCGCCGAACGACGGAAACGGAAATGGTGTTATAGATGAGAAACGCTCCCACCACCAGCGCGATGTAACTCAACAGGCGCAAATTCCAGCGGAAGGCGGCGAGCATTTTGCGGTTCTCTTCGGTGCCGGTGCCTTGCGGTCGAACCTGCACTCCGGCGGGCAAGACGGTCTGCAAATCGCGCTGCCACTGCAAGATGGTTTTGGTGGATTCGTTTTTGCCGGGCGGCAGCTTGATAAGGATGCGATCGACGCGGCCAAAGCGATTGAGAACGCGCTGCGCCGCGGCGATATCCATGAGGATTGCATTCTCGCTGCCTCCGGCGTCCGGGAACACGCCGCGCACAATACATGGATAGACGCGATCGTTGACGAGCAGGGAGATTTCATCGCCGGCGTGGAGGTGGAGACTGGCGCTCACCCAAACGCTTCCTGCGTCATTCAGGTAGTGCAACGATTCCGCGGTGGGCGCGATGGAACGGTCGAGGCCAGGAGCGGACGACCGTGCCTCCGCGTACCGGCTAGCCTCGGCGACCAGGTCCACGCCGATGAGCGGCAAAGTCTGTTGCGACTTCGCAAGGTAGGCAAAATCCTCCATGCGGGGAGAAATGCGCAGGGACGCCGGATAGGTGGCGAGGGTGGCGACCACGGATTCCGGCACGCCTCCCGCGGCCACGACTTCAAGATCGTTGTCTCCCGCCAAAGTCTCCATCGAGGAATGAAACGATCCGGCGGCGGCATCGCCGGCCAGGTCGATGGCGAGGACCACGGCAACTCCGCAAGCAACCGCGAGCACGGTGAGCAAGAGGCGGAGGGGCTCGCGAAACAGCGGGCGAACGATTAGACGATAGAACAGCGTCAGACGATAAAAGGGATTCAGGCGAGACATTCAGCGGCGAACCACCTCCTCGATGCGTCCATCGCGCATTCGCACCAGGGTGTCGCAAAGCGCGCCCGCCTCGAGGCTGTGAGTGGCCATGATGGTGGCGGTTTTGTGTTCGCGGGTGAGACGTTGCAACAAGCTGAGGATGAGGCCTCCGGTCACGGTATCGAGATTGCCGGTGGGTTCATCGGCGAGCACGATTTTAGGGGAGTGAACGAGCGCCCGGGCGATCGCGACCCGCTGCATCTGGCCCCCGGAAAGCTGGTGCGGATAACGCGAGGCCAGGCCATCCAGCTCCACCCATTGCAGGCGCTCGAGGGTACGCTCGCGGGCATCGGCGCGGCCGGCGAGGAGCAGCGGCAGTTCGATATTTTCCTGAACGGTCAGGGTGTGCAGCAACTGGAACGACTGAAAGATGAAGCCGACTTTGTCGCGGCGTAGACGGGTTTGGCTGGCATCGTCGAGAGACGAGGATGCGAGACCGTCGATCATAACTACGCCCTCTGTGGGGAAATCCATAGCGCCGGCGAGATGCAACAGTGTCGATTTGCCACAGCCGCTGCGGCCGACCAGTGCGACAAACTCGCCGCTTTCGACGGGCAAAGAAACGTTATTTAAGGCATGGACGGTCTGGCCATCGGTGTCATAGTTCTTGCTCACGTTTTGCAGCGAGAGAATCGGCATGGAGAATTGCGGCGGTATTAGAAGAGTAACCGAAAAGGGCGGTACACGATTATTACAGGGTGGCGAGCTTGCGTTGGATTAGCAGGTAGTACAGGGCAAGCACAATGAGGAGAAATCCGTTCACCATGAGGACCACCGGAGCGGTGAAGAGCGGGACCAGCCATCCGCTCAAAAGGTTGCCGACGGGCATGCCGCCGCGGAAGGCGAAATTGTACACGCTCATCACACGTCCGCGCATTTCATTGGTGGTAATCATCTGCACCAGCGAATTCACGGTGGCGAAAACGGCCATCATGGAGGCCCCCACCAGCACCAGAAAGGCTTCACTGACGGGCAGCGATTTGGAGAGGGCAAAGCCGGAAATTCCTGCGCCCAGGCAAATCAGCGCCGCGAGAGCCACCATACCCTTCCTCTTCATATTGCCCGCGCTGGCGATGGCCAGAGAACCGAAAATCGAGCCGAGGCCCATCAGCGCGAGAAAGTTGCCGTAGGTTTTCGGACCGCTATGGAAAATGTCTTTCACGAAGACGGGAATGTAGGTACGCATGGGCATGCTCAAACTGGTCATGCAAAAGGCGAGCACAATGAGCGCTTCCATGGAGGTCTGCTGGCGGGCAAACTTGATACCCTGCCGCAAGCTGGTGAGCACGGACGCAGTGGTTTTGAGCGGCAGGAAGCGGGCCTTGATGATAGACAAAGACAGGATCGGCGCGAGGAATGAAAGAGCGTTGAGGCCGAAGCACCATTTTTCTCCCAGCCGGGCCAGGGCCTGGCCGGCGAGAGCCGGGCCGACCATGACAGCGACGTTGAACTGGATGGAATTCAGGGCGATGGCGTTCGGCATGTCGTCCTTTTCGACGAGGGTGGGAATCAGCGCCATGTAAGCGGGGCCGCCAAAAGCCTGAGCCAGACCGGAGACAAAGGAGAGCGAAAGGATGTGCCAGACGTGGACATGCTGAGTGGCCACCAGAACGGTCAGCAGACCGGCGGTCGCCATTTGCACATACTGGGAGGCGAGCAGGATTTTTCGGCGCTCGACGCGGTCCGCGACCACGCCGCCAAGCAGCGAGAAGAGAAAAATGGGAATCCCGCCTAGAAACTGGTCGAGAGCCAGAAGGAAGGCGGAATGACTAAGCCGATACACCAGCCAGCTCTGGGCGACGATCTGCATCCAGGTGCCGATGCTGGAAGTGCATGCGCCAAACCACATCAAGCGAAAATCGCGATACTGGAAAGCTTTGAAGACGCGAGCGATCAACTTTTTATATCTCCGCTGAAGCCTATCATGGGGATTTGCCATTGCGGAATTGCGAGGCTGCTGCAACCGCAGCCGCGTTTGATTGTGCGGCGTGGGTTTCGCGATGCCTTGACGAACTTCGACCAACGTTGACGGACTATACTGATCGGCGGCTTGTCGTGCGTCTCTCGATGCGGGAGTGCGCCGGAGGGAGTGTGGAATGAAAATCCGAGGCTTTCTGATGGTGGCCTGGCTGCTGCTCGCGGGCGTGGGTTGGGCGCAAGACGTTCCGGGCAACCGCGTCCAGCTCGTCGCGGCGCGGCTGAAAGCGCTGATGTATCTGCCTGAAGAAGAGTGGAAGATTCACACCGGCGACATTATCCACGGTGAAGCTTTAGATCTCGACGACAGCGATTGGAAAATCGTGCGACCGAATAGTGCCGGTCCGCACGAGGCGGTGTGGTACCGGAGGTGGATCGAAATCCCTCAGACCCTGAAGGGGTATGACCTTACAGGGGTGCGAGTTTGGTTCGATTTTCAGGATGATGCCAACGGTCCGGCCACGAAGATTATCTACTTCAACGGGCGGCGCGTGGCCATGGGCGACGAGCTCGAGCCCATTCTGATTTTTGACCCGGGAAAGCCCGGCGACAAGGTATTAGTTGCGGTAAAAGTACTGCAGACGGTGGATCAAAAACATTTTACGGGAGCAAACCTGCGCATCGATTTTTCCCGCAGCCGGCCCGACCCTGCCTGCATGTTTCAGGAGATGGAAGTGGTTTCCACGCTTGCGCCTTTGGTGGGGCCGGCATCGGTAAAGTTGCAGGCGGAACTGGAGCAGTCTGCCCAGGCGGTGGATTTGGACGCGCTGGCGCGAGGCGATCAAGCGGCCTTCGACGCTTCCCTTTTACAAGCCCGCAAAATTCTCGAGCCGGCGAAACCCTATTTACAACAAACTTCCGTCCGCTTAACGGGGAACTCCCATATCGATGCGGCATGGCTGTGGCCGTGGACGGAAACGGTGGATGTGGTGCGGCGCACGTTCGGAACCGCGCTCCAGTTGCTCGACGAATATCCGCAGGCGACGTACACGCAATCCGCGGCGGCCTACAACGAATGGATGCTGGAGAAATATCCCGCGCTGCACCGGCAGATTGTGGACCGCGTCCGGGAGGGGCGCTGGGAGATGGTGGGCGGAATGTGGGTGGAACCGGATTTGAACATGCCTGACGGGGAATCGCTGGTGCGGCAACTCCTCGTCGGGAAAAGATTTTTTAAAGACAAATTCGGCGCCGAAGCGCGCATCGGCTGGAATCCCGACTCCTTCGGCTACAACTGGCAACTGCCTCAAATCTACAAGCGCTCGGGGGTGGATTACTTCGTCACCCAAAAGATGGCGTGGAACGACACCAACCAGTTGCCGATTAAGCTTTTCTGGTGGCAGGCTCCCGACGGCAGCCGCGTGCTCACATATTTTCCGCATGATTATGTGAATCAGGTGGAACCTTTGCGAATTGCATCCGACGTGGCCGCGCTGAAGCGGGCGTCGCCGGGAGTGCCGGAGATGATGCATCTGTTCGGCGTGGGCGATCACGGCGGCGGGCCGACGCGGCGGATGATCGAGGATGGAATGCGCTGGACGGAGCCGGGGGTAATTTTTCCGCCCACGAGCTTTGGCATTGCCCAGGGATTTTTCTCCGATGTCGAAGACAAAGTCGATACCGCGCACGCTCCCCTGTGGAATTACAAAGTTTTGGCCGCGGGAAGCGCGTCGCTGCCGGTTCCTCCCGAGGGAAAAATCAGCCTGCCGATCTGGAACGATGAGCTGTATTTCGAATACCACCGGGGAGTGTTCACGACGCAGGCAAAGCACAAACGAAACATGCGTCAAAGTGAAGAACAACTGCTCAATGCGGAAAAATATTCTTCGCTGGCATGGCTGGACGGGCTGGCGTATCCGGGAACGGAGTTGACCGAAGCCTGGAAAAAAGTTCTCTTCAATCAATTTCACGATCTCGCGGCGGGCTCGGGGATTGCCGACATTTATCGGGACGCACAACGCGACTACGACTTCGTGCGACTGCAAGCGGAGCATTTAACGGCGCAGGCTCTGCACACGGTTGCCAGCCGGATCGATACGAGTGGCCGAGGCGTGCCGGTTATCGTGCTGAATCCACTGGCGTGGGAGAGAACGGACGTGGTTCCGGTTCATGTGCAGATGCCGGAGGGCGCGGGGAACGGAATTTCCGTTCTGAATCCGCGTGGTGAAGCCCAGTCTTTCCAAGTGCTGGCGAAGAATTCCACGCTCAATGTTTATGATTTGCTGGTTGAGGCGAGCGCGGTGCCGGCGCTCGGATACGAGGTTCTGCACGTTGTTCCCGAAGTTCCCGGCGGAAATGGCAGTCGCAAGATCGACGCGAATGCCGCTGTCGATGTCAATGTCCATGTCAATGCTTCCGACTTCATGATGCAGAATAGCGTGCTGCGGCTTACCGTCGACCGGAAAACGGGCTGCATCACGAGTCTCTATGTCAAGAACTTGAAGTTCGAGTCCATCGCTTCGCAGGCATGCGGAAACGAATTGATTGCCTTCAAGGATACGCCGAAAGATTACGACGCCTGGAACATCGATGCCGATTTCGAGCGGCAATTCACAAAACTCGACATGGTGGATTCGGTCGAAGTGGTGGAGAAAGGTCCGTTGCGCGCCACCGTACGCGTCACGCGGAGCTGGCAGAATTCCAGGTTCGTTCAGGACATCTCGATTTATGCCGGGCTGAACCGAGTGGACCTAGGAAACGAGATTGACTGGCACGAAACCCACGTCCTCTTGAAGGCGGCTTTCCCGCTGGCGGCCACCAGCCCGCAGGCGACCTATGAAATTCCTTACGGTTCAATCAACCGCCCGACCACGCGGAACAATCGTTTTGAGGCGGCGATGTTTGAGGTTCCGGCGCTGCGCTGGGCGGATCTTGGGGACGGCACCCATGGCTTCAGCCTGATCAACGAGTCGAAATATGGTTACGACGCCAGGGCGAATGTGTTGCGGATTTCTTTACTTCGGTCGCCCACATGGCCGGATCCCGATGCCGACCGCGGCCACCACAGTTTCAGCTATTCTCTGTTTCCGCATGCCGGCGACTGGAAACAGGCCCTGACGGTGCGTCGAGGCTACGAATTCAACTACAAGCTCTCCGCTATGCAGGTGCAGCCGCACGGCGGGAGCCTTGCTGCGGCGGAATCTTTTGTTCACATCGCGCAGAACAATGTTGTGCTAACGGCCATCAAGAAAGCGGAAGACGGGGATGCCTTAATTTTTCGCTTCTACGAGTGGGCGGGTAAGGCGGGAGATGTGCAGGTCACGGTTCCAGCGGGAGCCACCGAGGCGCGGTCCGCAAATTTGATGGAGATCCCGGAGGGTCCGGCGTTGGCTCTTGAGGAAACGAACCGCGTGACCGTGCGCGTGAAGCCCTACGAGATTGTTACCCTGCGGGTGAGTTACCCGAACGGGGCGAAGATCACAAACTAAAACTGGCTCGCCATGGCAGCGTTGCGGGCCCACGCGAGTCTCTCAGCACGACCAAAAACCTAAGACCTAACTCCTAACACCTAACACCTGCCAATCTGCCTTCTGCGCTGCGCCAGTCAGGCGGCCGATGGCGTAATCGAGAGACATCTTGCCCGGTCCAAAGACCATTATGATCAGCGCGGCAAAGAGGAAGGTATACGCGGCGGAAGCATAAAACTTGCCAGGATCGGAGAAGATGGAAAACAGCGCCACCCGGTCGGCGGTAATATAGGCGACGACCATATCGACGAAAAGTGGGAGCGCGATCAGGCGGGAGCCGAGACCGATGAAGAGTAACACTCCGCCGACGCATTCGAGCGAGCTGACGAAGTAGGCATTCAAGGCGGGGAATGGTATGCCCAGCGAAGTGAAGAAATCGATCACCTTGGGGATGTGCCTAAGCTTGCCGAGCCCGGTCTGAAAAAACTGCCATCCCCAGTACAGGCGTATCGCGAGGAGCAGCGGGGATTGCAGAGTGGAGCAGGCGCGGGCAAAGAAAGAATGAAGATTGGCCGCGACATCGAATTTCTGGTTCATAAAGTTATCTACCTGACGAAGGAATGAAGTGCGGTCCCGATTTTTACCGCCGGCAAAACCAGCCCAGCTCCGCCCAGTTCTGAAACCAACTCTTCACGTTTTCGAGGAGCTTTTTTTCCGGGATGGCAGAATCGGTAAAGGCGGCCGCGACAGCCGCGGACAGGCTGTTTCCATCGCGAATGCTTTGCAGCAAGTGGAAGGCCTCGCGATCGAGCCGCTTAAAATACACCGAATTGTCGACCCGATGCACCGCCAGGAAAATAGTCTGCGGCTTTTGCCGGCCGATTTTGCGCCTCCCGGAAGGCTTGCGGTCCTCCGAGATAGCGTTGCTGGCCACGCCAGCCTCCGACATATTTTTGCGGATCGCGAGCAGCAAATCGTCTACCGGATAGTGCAAATCGAGCAAGCGAAGATAAGGTTGCAAACAAAAAGTGGGATCGGGATCGGGCGACTGCAAATCAGCCGGGAGCAGGCAAGCTTCGAGCGCGCCGTCGAAAGCCTCAATCTCGGCCCACTCGAGGCGAACCATATCTAATGCCAGCGCGCCTCGCGGGCGCGTGTATTCGGGATGCGTCCGCAGCCAGCCCTCCAGCCGCGAACCCAAATTTCGCATGGTGAAGGAGCGCGAGGGGCAGTCGACAAGGTAGGCCTGGCACAAACGCTCAAACGCCGGCGCGCCGACAATGGCGCGCAGACCGCGAAAATCCTCCTCGAGCGCCGCCAGCACGCGGAACCAGTATTGCTTGTTGTAGATTTCAAGGCGTTCGAACGAGGTCAAGCGATCATTGGGCTTGATAAACTCCGCCGCCTCGTCGTGCATGGACTTGCCATCGCCGGTGAGCGGCTGCATCTCCTCGTCCGCGGTGAGCGGTTGCAGGACGGCATGGAGCATGCGGCGCTGGATTTCCACCAGATTCATCACGCCGCCGCCATTTCCGGCATGAACTGCTTCGCCTTCAGCGCTTCCTTGTGAACCTCGTCGAAGCTGGGTATTTTGTCGTCCCATTCGAGCAGCGTGGCAGTACGGCCCACCCTTTCGATGGCGCGCTCGTACAACTTCCATACCGGGTCCATCACGGGATGGTCGTGGGTATCGAGAATGTATTTTTCAAACTTGGAATGCCCCGCGATATGCATCTGCGCCACCCGTTCGGCGGGGACGGCATTCACATAATCGAGCGGATCGAAATTATGGTTTCTGGAGGAAACGTAGATGTTGTTGACGTCGAGCAGAATGCCGCAGTCCGCCAACTCGACGACTTCTGTGAGAAATTCCCATTCCGTCATTTCCGAAACGTGGAACTCCGCGTAGCTGCTGACGTTCTCGACCGCGATGGGGACCTCGAGGAAGTCCCGCACTTCGCGGATTTTTTGCGCGGTGTGGCGGGCGGCTGCAAAAGTGTAGGGCATGGGGAGCAGGTCATGGGTGTAAGTGCCGTCCACGCTGCCCCAGCACAGGTGATCGGTAACCCAGGGAGTTTTGGTCCTTTGCACGAGAGCTTTGAGCCTTTTCAGATGCTCGTGATCGGGCGCTTCCGGCGAGCCAAAGTACATGGAAACTCCGTGCTGCACGACGCGGTAGTTTGCCAGTATCTGATCGAGGATTTGCAGCGGCCGTCCACCATCGATCATGTAATTCTCGGAGATGATCTCAAACCAGCTCACCACCGGCTTCTCGGAGAGAATATGGCGGTAGTGCGGAATGCGAAGTCCGATGCCTACGCCCAAATCGGTGAAGCCGTTGAAAGAATTTGCCGGCATGTGGTTAGTCCTGGAGAAAACGGGCCGGGACTTATGAGACCCGACCCGTTAGTTTGAGGTTGGTTGCCTCCCGCTTACTGTTTCGGAGGGCTATCGGGCGTTTTCGATCCATCGGTGGCGCAACCGCCCTTGCCCTTGCAGGAGTTCTTGCCCTTGCAGCCGTTGTCACCCGTCTTGCAGCCGCCGTTTCCCTTGCAGGAGTTTTGGCCTTTGCAAGCGTGCTTTTCGGCTTTCGGCTGATCGTCGTTGGCGCTCGTGCTGACCGCTCTGATGCCGGCGCCGGTCTGGCTCGCGGTTTGCGCGTTCAGTTTTACGCCCGTACCTGTCAGTAAGCCGGCAAGCGCGGCTCCAGCTAACATCGCTTTCATCGAAGTGCTCATGTTTCCTGCTCCTTAAATACTTCAAATTGAATTTTGAAATGACCCCACAACGTGGGTCTTAGGCCCAGCCCGCCTTGCCGATTCAAAGCCAAGGCGAACTTTCACGAGGAGTTTCCAGGTCCGAGGAACACCCGCCGCTCCGCTCTCGGCCAGACCGAATTCCACCTGCGGACAATACGACTGGTGCGCCCGAATAAAGTTACAAGAACCGGGAGGATTTGCCTACCCGCGGAGGCACGCTTTCTGACTTGCGGTGGCGATGCGGTTCGTCGCAGGGCACACCCGGTGCTATCATTATTCCGCTTTCCACTGTCGCCAGCATCTGCCGGCGATGGATGAGTTCCTCCGAAATCGATGCGCTTTCGCCGCCGCCTCCCCATCGCCCTGGCCGTCCTGCTGATCGTGGCAGCCGTCGCGCTGATTGTGGCTCTGCGTAAGCACGCGCCCCCTGAGGCGGCCCGTCTGCTGCCGGGGGCGGACGGTTTTTTTTACATCAATCTGGATTGGATCCGTAAGTTCAACGCCGCCGGCCAACTGCCTCCCGTCTTGCGCGATCCGGAATACCAGAAATTTGTCGATGAAACCGGGTTTCAATTCGAGCGCGATCTGGACAAAGCCGCCTTCGCCATGCACTACCCCGAGAGCTGGGGGAACGGCACGGCGGGATCGGCGGAGGAGCCGCGCTTCTCCGAAGTCTTCGTGGGCAAGATCGATTCCGTCCGGCTCAACGCGTATCTCCGGAAGCTGTCGACCTCGGTCGACGATTACCACGGCTTCAATATCTACAACATTCCGCTCGAAGGACGGACGGTGCGAGTGGTCATTCTTTCCTATGACAGCGTTGCGGCGTCGAACCATCCCAGTCCGGACGTGATCCGTGGCATTCTGGATCGTTCACGCAAACTGGCATCGCCGTTCGGCGGACCCTGGCTGCTGCGCAATTTCTACGGAAAAGTTCCCCTGGCCAGCCTCTCGTTCGCGATTCTGCGAGTACAGCCGGAATTAGGGACTTTGGGCGGGTTGGGCTCGTGGAGCATGTTGTTTTCGAAACCCGCGGTAGCGGTGATTTCGGCGCGTTATCTGCGCGCACTGCACTTGCGCGCCGAAGCCTTCACCGGCAGTGGCGACGAGGCGCGCGCGATTACGGAGAAGAGTTCCGCATTTCTGAGTCTTTTTCACGCCGCCGATGTTGATCTCGGATCGCACGGCACCGATCCCGACGTCAAAGAATTTTTCGACAGCCTGAAAGTCGAACAGTCCGGCGACCGCGCCATCCTTACCGCGACCGTCCCGCCGGGCTTCGCGCGAAAAATTTTCACGGAACCTTCTGCGGGCACGGCGCCGCCGGAGGCGATTGCGCCGCCGCCGGGCGCTTCCAAATCCAAGGCCGCGCCCAGGCGGCCCCACCGCAAAGCGCCGAATTAGCCACGCCTCGGGCATCCTTCCCCATTCACCTGCGCAACCATACGTATCAGACACAGTAACCACGCGGCGGCAGAAAGCGGAAGGCGGTCAGTTTACAATGGAGTTACATGTCCAGTTTGCCCTTACCGCTGGCGGTGTTTGGCGCGGGAGTGATCTCCTTCCTGTCGCCCTGTGTACTTCCACTGGTGCCGGGATACGTCTCCCTCATCTCCGGAGCCGGAGTGGAACAATTGAAGCTCAAGGAGGGAGAACTCTTCCGCAAGGTAATGCTGAACTCCGCCGCGTTCATCATCGGCTTCAGCATTGTGTTTATCACGCTGGGGGCGATCTCCACGGAAGTCGGCCAGGTGCTGGCCCACTACAAATCGCTGCTGGCGCGCATCGCGGGCGTGGTCATCATTCTTTTTGGCCTCCACCTGACGGGCATTTTTCAGATCAAGGCCTTGCTCGCCGACACCCGCCTGCACAGTCTCAAGGGGAGTTCTTCGGCGTGGGGCGCATTCGTTATCGGATTCGCCTTCGCCTTTGGATGGACGCCTTGCGTCGGTCCCATTCTGGCGGTCGTCCTCGGCTTCGCTGCCACTGAGGACTCGGTGTGGAAGGGAATTTTCCTGCTGGCCATCTACTCGGCCGGACTAGCCGTGCCTTTCCTGCTCACTTCGCTCGGCATCGAGCGCTTTCTGAAATTTTATAACCGCTTTAAGTTCCACATGCACGCGGTGGAGGTGGCGAGCGGGGGCCTGCTCATCGCACTGGGCATCCTCTTAGTGCTGGGGCGCTTCACACTGATTGCAGGATATTTTTCTTTTTTGAATCGTTTCGCTCTTTAGAAAGTCAAGTGTTTCAAAACAGTAAGGCGCAAGACGAATGCTGGTTCACGACGCTCTGTCAGGCGTCGGAAAGCCTGAGGTCGAAGTGAAAAAAAATCCTCTGATTCTGTTCTTCGTCGCCGCTATCGTAGCGGTAATGCTCTCTGCCGGCATTCGGGCGGCGCGTAACAACCGGATTGCTCCCGCCGAGGGAAAGCTGATGGGCGGCCTGGCGCCTAACTTCGAACTGCCCACTCTGGAGGGCAAAAACCTGAAGCTTTCCGACCTGCGCGGCAAGGCCGTTTTGCTGAATTTCTGGGCGACTTATTGCGGGCCCTGTAAGATCGAGATGCCCTGGTTCGTCGAACTGCAAAATGAATATGGACCGCAAGGTTTTCAGATCATCGGCGTTTCGGTGGACGATGCCAGCGTCGAAGACATCGCCAAATTCGCCCGCGAACTGGGAGTGAACTATCCCATCCTGATTGGCAAGGATTCGGTGGCGGAGAGTTATGGCGGAGTCAGCGTGCTGCCGACCACGTTCTTTTTGGATCGCGACGGCAAGGTCATCGCCCGCGAATTCGGGTTGCAGAGCCGCAGCGTCTTCGTGGACCACATCAAGCAAGCGATGAGCCAGGGTCAGGCAGTCGCCCGGAGGTAACTACCCGCCGAGGAAGCGTGTGCAGTACTCTAAGTCGGTATCCGGACACGCGGTGCACGAGCGACGCGATCGAATGGCATGGGATCGCCGATGGGATCGACAATGAGATCGACAATAAAAGTCCTCCCAGCCAGCGCGATTTTTCTTTGCTGCGCGTGTTTCCTCTGGGCACAAGGGGACGATCTCGGCCCCCCCGGTCTTGCCGTGAAGATGGTGCCTTCCCCTGACGTGACCATTGTGCAAGGCAAACCCGCCACGGTTCCGCTAACCTTCCACGTTGCCAACGGATACCACATCAATTCCAACCGGCCGAAATCGGAGTTCCTGATTCCAACCGTGCTCAAGATGGAAGCCACCACCGATATCGTGATCGGCCGCACCACTTATCCCGAAGGCCAGGACATGAGTTTCCCCTTTGACCCCGAGGAAAAGCTCAACGTCTACACCGGCGATTTCAAGGTGGATGTTCTGGTGCGTCCGCTGCGCTCAGTGCAGGCGGGTAAGTATGTCGTGCGCGGAACCCTGAAATACCAGTCCTGCGACAACGCGGCCTGCTATCCCCCCAAACAATTGCCCATAAGCTTCGATGTAAAGATCGCAAAAGCTCCGGCGGCGGCGCGCAAGAACCCGGCGCAAAGCCCGCACGCGCATCAGTGAGCTTCTTCATTCTTGAATACCTTGCCGTCCTTCATGACGAAGCCGACATTTTCCAGAATCTTGATATCGGCCAAAGGATCGCCGGAAACCGCGACCACATCGGCATAAGCGCCCGGCGCGATCACCCCCAGCCGCCCTTTCATGTCCAGTAGTTCCGCCGCCCGCGAAGTTGCGCTCTGAATCGCCTGCATCGGAGTCATGCCGTATTCCACCATGCGGGGAAATTCCTGTGCGATGGACTCGGTCCAGGGCATGCCTCCCATGTCGGTGCCGAAAGCGATCTTTACGCCCGCCTGCAATGCCTTGCGGAACGACACTTCGTGCTCGGCGGCGCGCGCCCGGTCGCGTTGTCCCTCGGGAGTATCGGCCGGAGCCCAGCCTTCGAGGTACGGGCTCAGGGTGGCGCAGAGCCAGGTGCCCTGCCGGATCATCTGCGCGATCTGCGCGTCGGTAAGGACCAATCCATGTTCGATGGAGTCGCAGCCGCCATCGAGAGCACGCTGCATGCCGAGTCCGCTGTAGGAGTGGCACGCGACTTTCTTACCCCAGCCGTGAGTTTCATCGACGATGGCGCGCAGTTCCTCCACCGTCAGAGTAGGCTGCGACATCAATTGGCCGTTGCGAACCCAGGAGCGGTGCGTCATGTAGACCTTGATCCAGTCTGCGCCGTGATCGAGCTGTTCCCGCGCCGCCTTTCGCGCCTCGACCGGGCCGTCGATAATCTGGACGCCCTTCGGCACTTCAATCTCCGGCGCATAACCCTCCAGCGGATATCCTCCCGTCGTCGAAATCGCGCGGGTGGAGACAAATAAGCGGGGACCGGGAATGTATCCGCCGTCGATCGCCATACGGATGCCCACATCGCCGTAGCCCGCGCCTTCTGTTTCCATGTCGCGCAAGGTGGTGAAACCCTGTTCCAAAGCGCGGCGCGCCGAAACCGTGGCCCGCGCGGCGCGGAAAGCCAGGGGATATTTCAGCAACTGGATGTCGTATCCGCCTTCGGCGGGATCTTCACCTTGCAGGAAAATGTGTGTGTGCGCGTCGATCAAGCCGGGAAGCACGGTGGCCTGGGACAGGTCGATGAAAAATGCATCCGGCGGCAGGTTGGGGGGCTTAGAGGTGGCTCCATCGGTAACAGCGGTGATCTCATTGCCGCGAATCGTGATGAGCACGTTATGGCGCGGAGAGTTCGATACGCCATCAATCAGCGCGCCCGCGCGGATCACCGTGATCGGTGGGACGCCGGTTGAGCTTTTTTGCGCCGAGCCGGTTGAGGGGAGGAATGAGATAGAGAACAGCGTAGTTAACAGAATCAGCCAGTGCTTCACCGCCACCTCCGGAAAGGCAGGATTGTACTCCGGACGGCTGTGGGAAGAGTGGAGCGCGAGTCTCATCCGCCAGATTTTCTCAGTCCGAGGATGAAGAGGCGGCACGCCACTTGTCGATCGGCGAGGAATCGGGCGGCGGAGCTGCGCAGAAAGAGGCGCGGCGCGGGAGTCGAAGAACAAATCCAGGGGCCGTTTTGCCAGCATCGGCCTCGCCCAGCACCAGCGAAGCTCCGGCGGAAGCGAGCACGCGGCCGGCAATCGCCAGGCGCGTTCGGCGGAGGGTATCTGCGGGCGTCGCCTTAGCGGGCTCGAATTTGCCCGGATGCGGCAGCAGCTCGGGAAGCACCGGAGCTCGTGTGTTGTTGTCAAGGCTGAAATCGTTTCGCCTGATATCGCTATGGCTAATATCGTTTGTTTTAATATCATTTCCAGAAATATCCAGCCCTCGCAAACGTTCGCCTTCAACTCGCAGCACCGCGCCCTCCGGACCCTCCCCCAGGAGAAGCGTGAGCCGACTGGGCCGAGGCTCCAGCATGGCGGTAATCAAATACTGCAAGGCGAGGCGCAAGCGCGACTCCGCCGCCGGCACCATCGCAGAACAGGTGCCGACCAGGCGCAAAGCGATGCCGCGTGCCGCCGCGATCGAGGAGAGGTCGTCGATCACGCCGCGCAACACCGGCGCAAAGGCGGTGGAGCAGGCTCCTTTGGGCGGCTCTTCCGCATCGAGATACTCGCGCATCAACTGAATCATGCCGATGACTTCTTCTGCGTATTCCAGCGCGCCCGGAATCTCGGCCGGTATCTCCGCGCCGACATCGAGCGACGGCGAAAGTGGCAGTGACAACTCCAAAGAACAGAGCAGACTGGTTAGGGGCTGGCTCAGGGAGTGGAGCAGGTCGCGGAGCAACTCGGGCGCGAGCTGTGCGGACATTGAGGCTGGGGAGGTGGCGTTCATGCCGAGGCTGCTTCCGTCGTCATCTGGTAACCGACGCCGCGCACGGTATGAATCAGGCACGGGGAAAATCCGTCGTCTACTTTGCGACGAAGGTAATTGATGTAGACGTCTACCACGTTGGTGGTGGAATCGAAAGTCAAGTTCCAGACGTGTTCGATGATCATGGCGCGGGTGACGCGGCGCCCCGCATTGCGCATCAGGTATTCGAGGAGAGCAAATTCCTTGGTCGTCAACTCGATGTGACGGCCGGCGCGTTCCACTCTCCGCTGTACCCGGTCGAGCGAGAGATCGCGGACGGTAAGCACCGATTCCGAGGGCAAATGGCTGCGCCGCAAAAGGGCCCGCGCCCGCGCCGCCAGTTCAAGGTAGGAAAAAGGCTTAACCAAATAGTCGTCGGCTCCGGAATCCAGGCACTCGACGCGGTCTTCGACCCGGCTGCGCGCCGTCAGGATCATGACCGGCATACTGGCCTTGCGCTGGCGCAAACTGCGCAAGACCGATACTCCGTCAACTCCTGGGAGGTTGAGATCGAGCACCACCAGGTCATAGTCGAACTCCATAGCCATGGCTCGTCCCTGGCCGCCCTCCGCGGCGACATCCACCACGTGATGTTCCGCTTCCAATCCCTTGCGCAGGAAACTGGAGAGGGCGAGATCGTCTTCGATAATGAGAATTCTCATGAGCGCCTTCTAAATCGGGGACTGTGAAGCAATTCTTATTCTCGGCGCGCGGGAGGCCGGGCACAAGATAACCCGGCCGTACAAATGGACGTACTTCGACGGCAAATTGCAAGCTTGCAACGTGCGCCAAAAAGAAACGAAGGGAGTAGGGGTAACTGGTGAAAGTACAACCTTCCGTAATCGTCCCTTTCGAGGAATCCGCTTAGGCCCTTCGAAACCTGTACGCCCGCCAAAAACCCCGGCAGAATGGCTTTTCGAGGAGTTCAAGTCTGGGACTCATGCCTATTTCGCCGGTTCCCGTAATCCCTCCCGTTCCTTACCGGAAAGTCGCGGCTCGCGTAGCCTTGTTCGGTTTGACGCCGGCTTCGGCCAGCCTGATGACGGATTGTTTTCGCCAGTACGGCATCGAAACCGTTTCCGTGTCCCGCGAGCACGCCAAAAGGCTGCAGCGGGAAAAATTCGAGGCCTGCGTGCTCCCCCTGGATGAGTCCGCCGGCGCGGTGATTGAACTGGCGCGAGGTTCGGTTTCGAACAGCCGCATCGTCATTTATGGCATGGGTGGAACGGCGCAGGACGCCATGCGCTATTCCAAGCTGTGCCTCAACGCGGTTTTCCAGGAACCGCTCGAGCGCTCCGAAGCGATGAAACTGGTGCGCTCCACCCGCATGCTGGTGATGCACGAATTCCGCCGCTACGTGCGCATCCCCGTCATGACGGAAGTGGGGATTGCGTTATCCGACGGCGGCCGCATTACCGCCACCAGCCAGGAGGTCAGTTCCGGCGGCATGTCTTTCAAAGGACGTTTTGCCCCCGAGGTGGGTGACCTGGTGGAGATTTCGTTTTCCCTGCTGACGCTGCCCCGGGTGTGGGTCCGGGGAAAAGTCGCATGGAAGAAACCGCATCACAGCTTCGGCCTGCGCTTCGACTCTACCGACGACCGCCGCCAACGATTGAAAGAGTGGATCGCCGCCTCTCTGGAAATGTGAGCCCCGATGCTGAAGCAAGGCCGAGGCCGAGACTCCGTCCTGATTAAAACTTAATCCCTAACCTCTAACCCCGAACCGCGGCCCCGCTACAATACCGTCGTGAACTCCCCGCCCGCTGCTGTCATGCCTGCTGACGTTCCCGAATTGCCGCCGGGTCTCGAACCCCGCCGCTTCTCGCTGCGGGAAAGAGTTCTCTTGTGGCTGGTAAGCCACGCCGCCTATCTGGCGATTGCGCTGATCGGCCCCACCTTGCGCTACTCCATTTCTTGGGAAGAGCCTCCGGAGCCGCCGGATGCCACCTATGAAGCGCCGGTGATTTATTGTTTCTGGCACCGCGCCGTGTTTGCGGGCGCGTGGCTCTGGAGAAAGGTTGGCGCTGCCGTGATGGTGAGCCGCAGCTTTGATGGGGAGTACATCGCGCGTACGGTGGAAAAACTGGGGTTTGTTGCGGTCCGCGGATCAAGCAGCCGCGGCGGTGCTCCCGCGCTGCTGGCATTGCGAAGCCAACTAGCGCAAGGCGTTCCCGTGGTCTTCACCATCGACGGGCCCCGGGGGCCGAAATATGTCGCGAAACCCGGTCCGGTGCTGCTGGCGCGGGCGAGTGCTTTGCCGATGGCGGCATTTTATGTGGCGCTGAGCCACCCCTGGGTGCTCGGTACATGGGATGCCCTCATGATCCCCAAGCCCTTTTCCAAAGCCCTGGTCCGCTTCAGCGCCAAAATTCAGGTTCCGGCTGATGCCAGCGAAGAGCAGATGCATGCCTGCCACCAACAATTACAGGCTGCGCTGGAGCGGGTAACGCGATTCGCCGAGGATCATGTTGCAGAGGTAGGATCGGCGAAATTTCCGTGCATTAAAGCCTAGGTGGACGGCTTGCGCAAACGCCAGCGCTGCACTGCGCCGGGCAGGCTGGCGCTTTGCTGGGCTATTCGCTCCTTAATCTTGCAAAGAAGGCAAAAGTTCAGAATTGGGGTGTACGCGTTAGTCAGCCTGATGTGCGCCGATTCCAGTTTTGCGACACTCATGAGTTCGTCGCAGGGCTGGCACAGCTCCCGAGGGCCGCTGCCTAACTCTTGTCTTGTGAGCGACCTGCGATCACGAAGCGAAAAATTCTCAAAAGGCCACGCGATTGCTCGCAACGCCTCTATCTTAGGTTCCAGTAACAGTTACGGTTCGATCATGCCCAGGGGGAAGAGTGGCGTGCCTTTTTGAGGAGATTCAATGTCTCGTCCCGCGCGACGCAAGATTTTCAAACCGCATCCCGCTGAAGTGAAATTGCGAGTGAAATTGCGAGATAGCGACGAGATAAGCCGACTCTTGATTCATGAAGTCAGAGACTATGCCATCTTCGCGCTGGACCCGCACGGCCGGGTAATGACCTGGAACGAAGGCGCCCAGAATATCAAGGGCTATAGCGCCGACGAGATTGTGGGGCAGCATTTCTCGCGCTTCTATACGCCCGAAGATATCGCAGCCGGCATCCCCTTGTTGGAGTTGAAGATCGCGACGGAGCAGGGGCGATTTGAAGGGGAAGGCTGGCGGGTTCACAAAAACGGGTGCCGCTTTTGGGCCAACGTGGTGATTACCGCGCTGCGCGACGAATCCGGTGAGCTGCGCGGCTTCGGCCAGGTTACGCGCGACATTACCGCCCGCAATCAGGCGCAAGAGGCATTGCGGCAAAGTGAGGAAAAGTTCCGGCTTCTCGTCCAGAGTGTCAGGGATTACGCCACCTTCATGCTCGATCCCCAGGGCCAGGTGACAACCTGGAACGAAGTGGCCCAGCACATCAAGGGCCATAGCGAAGGCGAGATTGTGGGGGAGCATTTCTCGCGGTTCTATACGTGGAAGATGTGGCAGCCGGTCTCCCCGCCATGAAGTTGAAGGCGGCGACGGAGCAGGGGCGGCTGGAGCAGGAAGGCTGGCGCGTACGCTAAGACGGGTCCCGCTTCTGGGCCAGTGTAGTCCTCACCGCTCTGCGGGACGGAACCGGCCAACTCTTCGGCTTTTGCAAGTGTACGCGGGACGTCACCGAGCGCAGGAAAGCTGAGTCCGAACCTATACTGCTGACTGAACGCCTGTCGCTGGCCACCGCGATCGCCAAGGTTGGGGTATGGGAATGGGACGTGGTGAACGGCGTCGTAGCCTGGGACAATACAATGTTTGAAATCTACGGTCTCCCGCCCACCGCTCCCTTGGTACCGGGGCATTGGTCGGCGCCCGTACCGTATGAGAAATGGTCGGGGGCGGTCTGTCCCGAGGATCGACCGGCGGCCGAATCAGTCTTGCAAAAAACCATTGAGCAGAAGGAAGCACTCTCCTCGGAGTTCTGCATCACCCTCCCCGACGGCAAGGTACGGAACATCCTGTCGATGCAGAAAGCCGCGCACGACCCGACCGGGAAAGTTTCTCGGATAGTCGGAGTGAACATTGATCCGACCCAATCCGCTTCCGCCAGATCTTGAACGTCCTTACCGACAACGCAATAAAATTTACGCCCTCCGGCGGCATGGTCAAAATTGCAGTGCAGCCGTGGGAAGAAGATCCGGACTTCCTGTGCATCGAAGTTTCGGACACGGGCAGCGGAATTGAAGCGAAGAACCTCGACAAGATTTTCGAACGTCTCTATCAGACGTCGGACCCAACCGATAGCAACCGCGAGGGTCTCGGACTGGGATTATTTATTTGCAAGGAATTGGTGACTCGACACGGTGGCCGAATTTGGGTCAAGAGCCAGGTGAACGAAGGCAGCACCTTTTCCTTCATCCTCCCGGTCTTTTCCCTGAAGAAATTGATGGCTCCTCTGCTTAAGAACAACCAATGGCCGCGCCCGTCAGCCGCCCTGGTCACGGTAAAAGTCCGCAGCCGGAAAGAAGATCCTTCCGAACCGGCGCGCATGAGAACGCGCATGGTTCGCGCCTTGATTCGCAGTTGTCTGACGCCCGATCTCGACGTGCTTTTGCCACAAATGGAAAGCGAGACGGACCAAGACCGGTTCCTTATTTCAACCTTTGCGGATGAGCAGGGCGCATCCGCACTGTCCAGACGAATTCAAGATCAGTTAGAGGATTGCCCTCAACTCGCCGGCGGGCCCATTGTTACCGTCTTTCATACCATGTTGAGCCCCTTCGCGCCCAAAGAAAACGAGTTGGTGGACGATATCGTGGCCACCTTCGTTGCCAGCCTTGAAGAAGCGATCCGATCGCACGAAACGCCGCTCAAGCAGATGGCCGCCGCCGCGCAATAATAACGCCGGGCCACTCCCCAAAAGCACATCAAGCCCCCAGTTCGGGTCCCCGGCTGGGCCACCGCGACAAAGTGTTTCACGTGGAACACTTTGTCGGGGTATTATTGTACTGACATAGAGAGGTAATTATATCCTTAACGCACATGCTATTATTGTGTGCCGTGACAGGGCTACTAATTGGCGTCGTTGAAAGTGGAGCATCCTCCAGAGGTCGCAAATGCGTTTTGATCTCTGATCCAGAGTCCGCAGAAATTACTTTGGTGCCAATACCCAAAAATGTCTCTGTAGTGAATTTCTCCGAACAAGTAGAAATAGAGGCGCCCTTCGGAGATAGCAAGTATCCTTGCCGCCGTTATTTCGGGATTGGTTTCTTCGCTACTCCCGATGTTGAGATTCGCCGTTGGGAAAAGAGCGCCAGCATTCAAGAATTTCGGATTGTGTTTGCTTTTCTTAATGAAGTCGGCAACATCGTCAATTGGCTTGTCTTCGAACGCCAGCACGGCATAATCCGTGACATCAAGAGCCGGGCTCTTGCCATAGTTGGTTACCACGGCATATGGGTTAAAGTCCTTACTCGGCTGGATGATTCCGTTTATTTGCTTAATGCCAACCCAAGCTCTCTGGTCTACATGAAGGGTTTTGGTAGTGACGCAAGTAAGCATTATGTAAATGACTACGGTCGCACCTACGAAGATCACCATAATGATTTCTCCCAAAGTAGAAGGAGGGCGTTGGCTGGTCTGGTCTGGATTTTTGTCTCGTGGTTTGGTCATGGTTTGTGGGTTTACTTCCTCGCTCGGGGAATTCACGACAGGTTGCTTCGCGAGGTCGGAGGCGCTTTGGTGCTTCTTCCTTTTTCCGTACTTGCCACGTGTCACGGCTCTACTCTACTGTTTAGCATATGAAGCAACCTGAATATACAGAAGGCCCGGAAGCGCTGAAGAACTTTGAACGCGGCATGATAGCACTTTTCAAGGTTCCCAAGACTGCTATCGGGACGGCAAGAAAAAAGGGCAGGAAACTCACTGCCCGAAAAAAGAAAAGCTCCGACAAGGACTAGAAGGGGATTTGTGCTTCCCCCGCCCCTGTCGTTTCGTGGTGGAGCGAGTCTGTATCCTTGCCCGTAAGTTCGCTATAGGTGAGGCGCTTGCCGCCAATCTGAGCCATGGCGAGAGCAAAGCGCTGAGAGTCATTCACATATTTGCGGTTGTTGAAACGAAACATCTGTTCGTCAAGGTAGCGGAAGAGATGAAACGGTTCGACCGAAACATACGTGCCATGCAACCCCCGCTTTACGAGCGACCAAAAGTTCTCAATGGTGTTCGTGTGTACGCGGCCATTCACGTATTCAACGGCATGGTCGATTACCTGATGGTCGTAGTTGATTCCCAGACCGATATAGGACTTGAGCGCATCGGTGTAGACCGTGGCACCCTCGTTCACTTGTTCCCGAACCAAAGGCTGCATGTTCTGCTTACGCCGTTTGTTGACGATCTGAGTGCGAACGCGACCGCCGCGCTCCATGAAGCCGACTACAACGGTCTTGTCGTCATCTATGCGGCCTGTAAGTTTGGCCTTGCGGCTCTTGTGCATGTTCCGCGCTTTTCCCCCGATGAAAGTCTCGTCAACTTCGACTTCACGGTTGGAACCTCTTCCCAGTTTGCTTCCGAAGAAATCATCTTGGAGAGCAAGCCGAAGGCGTTGCAGCATGAACCATGCCGCCTTCTGAGTGATCCCAAGGGCGCGGTGAATCTCCATGCTGGACACGCCGTTCTTACAGTTGACCAGCATCCAGAATCCGGCCATCCATTTGTCGAGTCCGAGCGGCGAATCCTCAAAAACCGTTCCCAGTTTCAAGGTGAACTGCTTCTTGCACTCGTAGCAGAACCAGATGCGTCGCGTCTTGATAAACGAGTGATTGGCTTTGCCACAGCGCGGACACACAACCTTGCCATCCGGCCAGCGAAGCGACTTCGCAAACTCAAAAGCGCGGTCAGGGTCGGAGAAGTAAACGATGGCTTCTTGGAGTGTTTTGGGGCTGTTCATGAGTAAAACTATAGCCCAAAATAACATGTGTGTCAAGGATATATTTGCCCATAGAGATACGTACCATCGGCGGCATATGATACGGCGGAAACGGGTTAGGCGGCAAAAGGCGAGCAGGAGAGGCTTCCAGCTGCGGGCCTCGGCGGAGGGCAAAGACGGGCAGTCTGGGCTCTCGCCGGAGCGGCGGCGCTATCACAAGGCGAACAAGAAGCAGGTCACTTTGTATCTGGACGCCGACCTGCTGTACTGGTTCAAGAAACCGGGAGCGGGATACCAGACCAGGATCAATCGGGCACTCGTTGAGGTTATGTGGGAAGCCGAGGCCGCCGGCGGAAGAAAGTGAAAATTCCCAGGGGCTATCAAACCCCTCTCTAAATTGCTGAAAGGGAGGAGTTGGAAATGGGAATCCAGGCAACGATCTCTACGGTATTAGCTCCTATCGCCGATAGTCGTTGTCCCTTGGTGATTTGCGGGGCGGTTCCGATATGCCCTAACGTCGGAGTCTGCGGCGCGGTTTAGTCTGGAACTGCCAAGTTGTCCGCTCTGGACAGGGCGGGGAGGCATTCCCTGGGCGTGGCTGCTTCCCCCATGGTGTCGATGGAATATTGATATGGACACGGGCATGTATACGAAGATGAAGTCTGCGATTCGCTTGCTGGTGATGTTCGGGCTCACCTTTAGGCCCATCACGTCCCCCGCACAATCCGGCTATGAGGTCATCGCCGTGCAAGATGGGGGAACCATCGCGGGAACGGTGACGTGGGAAGGGCCGCTGCCGCACCTGCCAGCTTCCGCAATCAACAAAGACCCGCAGGTCTGCGATCCCCTGGGCCAAAAGCAGCGCGACCTGGAACGACTTATCGTCGGCCATGACGGCGGCGTGGCCAACACCGTGGTGTTTCTGCGCAACGTCACACGCGGAAAGGCGATGGATGTCCCGGTAGCTCGCCGCCAGCTCAACCAGAAGAATTGCCGCTACGAACCGCACATCCTGCTGGTGCCGCAGGATGCGACATTAAACGTCCGCAGCAGCGACCCCATTCTGCACACGGTACACATGACTGGCAACGCCGATTACAATCTGCCCTTCACCACCGAGGGGCAGGAAATCTCACGCCCCATGAACCGCTCCGGCCTGGTCAGCCTGCGCTGCAATGCCGGACACGTCTGGATGAACGGGGAAATGGTGGTCGCCCCGCATCCTTACTACGCCGTGACCGATAGCACGGGCCGCTTCGAACTCACCGATGTGCCTCCCGGCGACTATGAGATTGTGGCCTGGCACGAAGGTTGGAGGGTGGTAGGGGATGCGCCGGTGTATGACATCCTGACGCAAGTGCAAGTCAAGCGGCCGGTGTTCGCCGACCCCGTTATCTGGAGCAAGCACGTCAGTGTTAGTCCCAGTCAAGTCGCCAAGGTGAATTTCAATCTCAGTCAAAAGAGTCACAACTAGTTCAGGCGCACCGAGCCCTTGGCGTTTCGCGCTAGTCCGTAACCGACCCGGCAAATTTTCAAGTGCAATACGTCGCCGGGATCGTTGTACTTACGAAACGATCCGTATATCGACGGGATAGGACACTATCCCCGGGTTTGAGCTTTGCAGGCTGGACCTCGCCTCAGTGGACGATGCCCAACAGGTACGCGACGAGGAGAATCAATAGAATGGTTCCCAGCCCGATGCCGGCACCCCCGCCGTATCCCCAGCGGCTGTGACCGTAGTAGCCTCCGCCGCCTCCTAGAACCAACACGAGAATGATAATCAATATCAGCATGCTCATCTTCTTTCATATTTGGACTAATGTTCGATTGCGGCCACGCCGGAAAATAACACGAGGGGCGAAGCGCACGAGGCTTAAACCGAACCCCCCGGCGTCGGCGCCCTTACTTCTCGAATACTTTTTCGACCTGGCCGACTTTCTTCTGAACCTGGCCGGCGATTTTTTCGTTTTTGCCTTCGGCCGTCAAGTTAGGGTTGTTGATGATTTGTCCCGCTTTCTCCTTAACGGTACCCTTCATCTCGTGTAGATTGCCTTGAATTTCGTCCTTCGTACTCTGATTCATCTGGTTTCTCCTCTAGCGTAGACTCGACGTAATATGATCCCGAAAACAACACTGCAACAAATCACCCGCCTGCAATTGGAAAGCGTGACACGCCTGACGGTCGTTCCGCTCCGGGCGTGTTCAAGCCAGGAAAACGACAAAACCTGGGCCGCTGACGAAATGCAGTCTGAATTCGCCATCCACTGAGAATAAGGGTTTGCCCGGGATCCTCCTGCTCACAATTGCTCACTAAAGAGCGGAAATTGCCCTGACCCGGAATCGGTTTGGGAAAAACGACTCAGCCGACGTCTGTGTTGCGGGCCTTGTTATTTCCTTAGGTGCAGTCCACGACGCTGGGTAGTCGAGAGGATGGCCAATGTGGCCAGTGCGAACTTTATCGGGGATGTTTCTTGAGCCACGGTTGGTGCACTCTGGTGCGACCGTCGTTATCCCACTTAATGATCGCGTCGTCTTCGTTGGTGCGTTCCACGGTGCCCATCTGGTCGGTTGGCTTTCCAAAATCGCCCAACGCTTCGACGCGATCACCGGGATTCAGGTCAGGGTGGGCGCCCTGAGGCTCAGCGAGCGGCGGCCTTTTGGCGCGATCTGAGTCCGGACTTGCGCCGGGGTAGGATAGAGGAGGTTGCGGAGATTTGCGCAGCTTAGGTAGCAGTTTGAGGGTGTGGCTCATACTTCGCTTCTCTTTCCCAAATTCCGTTCACTGGGCCTGTTGGTCTTCCCGCTTTGACGAGCATAGGCTTGAAACGAGCTTCGCGGCTGATCCAAAGTGCACACTGCGCAAAAGCTAGCTGTGCGGTACAGCTCACCATTTGCGGGTATTCATTGACAGGGAGGCGGGTGTTTGCTAACTTCTACGCTCAAGTCAGGGGGCGTGCGGCCGCCAGTTGCAGGGGGCAAACTCCCTGAAGATGCCTACTTTTGGCGGTTAAGCAGTTCCAATAATGCAGCCCTCCAGACACGTCGAGGCGTCCGCCCGGCTCCTGAGTGCAATGCTCAGAGAACGGGAGTCTGGGCCTCGGGCCGCTCTTTTGGCGCAACATGCCGCCGAACTGGTGGCGGGTGGGGCGGCAGTGGTGTATGTGTGGAACGCCGGCACTCCTCCGGACATTCCCCCAAGCTGGAATGCGAAAGCCAACGCGGGTGAGGTTCATCTCGACGATTCGGCTGTGCCCGCCGACTCGGGAGCACTGGGAACGCTGGCGGAAGAGCGGCAGCCGCTTTTGTTCTCCGGCAGCGAATTGACCCGCGAAGATTATGCCCACCTGCATGCCCGCCGCACCCTGGTATCCCTGGCTTACCTTCCGATTGTGGTGAACGGCGCGCTCGCAGGTGCGCTCGAGGTGGTCTCTTTCGAGGATACGATCACCGCCGCCGACCTTCAGGTGCTGGTGGAGCTGGTGGAGCAGGCGGGGCCGGGCCTGGTGAGCGGGGCGCAGTATGAAGAGGAGCGCAACTCGCTGCTGGAGTCGGTGTCGCGGCTCGCCCAGCTCTACGATCTGGAGAAAGTATTCAGTTCCACGCTGGAAATGGACGAACTCCGTCCGCTGATTACATCGAAGATTCTGGAAGTGCTGGCGGTGCAGGCGGTCAACCTCTGGTTCGTCAAGGACGAGCAGGAACTGATGCTCATGGAGCAATCGGGCAGCGATCCGACAGCATCGGTCTACAGCTCTCAGCGCACCGGGGAAGGCTATATTGCCGAGGTTTCGGACTCCAACGACTCTCTGCTGATTGAAGACCGGGCCGATGAGCGGCTGGCGCGGCGCAATCCTTCGGGGATTGCAGGGGGGCCGTTTTCGGTGGTGGTCAGCCCGCTGGTGGCGCATGAAAAACAGGTGGGAGTCATTGAAGCGATCAATCGTCTGGACGGAAGTCCGTTTGACGAAGACGACTTGTTTCTCCTGAATTCCATCGCCGAATCGGCGGCTCTGGCGCTGAATAATGCCGGGCTTTTGCAGGCGGAACGCAAGGTGGAAATCCTGCAAACGCTGGTCAATGTGAGCGCGGAAATTACTTCGACGCTCAATCTGGATCGCGTTTTACAGGCGGTAGTAAATACGCCAAGCGCTGTGATTCCATATGAGCGGGCGTCGGTCGCGCTCGACGAGCGCGGACGGTTGCGGCTTAAGGCGGTGTCGGGCATGGAGCAGATCCATGCCGGGTCGCGGGAAATCAATCAGCTGGAAGACCTGATTCCAGCGTTATCCCAGGCGAGCACCGCGCTGCTGATCGCGCAGCGGGGAGAGGAGATTGAGGCTCCGGAGGACGGGCTGAGGGCGCCCTTCAAGAAGTATTTCGAGGAGACGGGCATGCGGGGGTTCTATGCGCTTCCCCTGGCTGACGATGAAAGCCGCCTCGGTATCCTTCTTTTTGAGAGCAGCGACCCGGATTTTTTGAGCGATGCCCACATCGAGATGATCCGCGTGCTGGCGGCGCAGGCGACGGTCGCGGTGCGCAATGCCTCGCTGTATAAGGAAGTGCCGTTTATCGGGCTGCTCGGTCCCATCCTGCAAAGGAAAACAAAATTCCTGGCGCTCGAAAAGCGGCGGCGCGCGCTGACTGTGGCGGGAGTGGCGGCCGTGATTATATTCCTCGCGATTTTCCCCATTCCCATGCGGGTGGATGGGGCCTCGACGGTGGCTTCCGCGCGCTCGGTTAAAGTGGAGCCGGAAGTCGAGGGGGTGGTCCGCCAGGTTTACGTTCGCGAAGGCGACCATGTGCAGCGCGGACAGGTGCTCGCCGACCTCGAGGATTGGGACTACCGCGGCGCTCTCGCCGGGGCGCAAGCCAAATATGAGACGGCGACGCTGGAGATGGATCGGGCGCTGGCGAGCAATGACGGCGCGCAGGCCGGCATACAGGGGGTGCAGGCGAGGTATTGGGCCTCCGAAGTGGAACGCGCCCGCGAGCGTCTGGAAAAAACCCACCTGCGGGCGCTGATCGATGGCTGGGTGACGACTCCCCATGTGGAAGACCTGACGGGCCGCCATCTGGACGCGGGAGACGAACTCGCCGAAATTGCGGACAGCTCGCAGGCACGGGTGGATGTGCCAATCGATGAGTCCGAGATTTCTCTGCTGCATGCGGGCGAGGCGGCCGCGATCAAAGTGGAAGGCTTTCCGACGCAGACCTTTCACGGCAAGGTAGCAGTGATCAGTCCGAAGAGCGAGGCGGACGGCGATACCAGGGTTTTTTACGCGCGGGTGGACGTACCGAATCCCGAGGGCCGGTTACGGCCCGGGATGCAGGGGCGGGGGAAAATCTCGGTCGGATGGCATGCCATTGGCTACGTAATCTTTCGCGGTCCGGCGCTGTGGTTTTATTCCAAGCTGTGGTCATGGTTTGGCTGGTAAGGTTGGGCGCGTGAGATTGTGGGCTGGTGATGCGAAGTCAGGAACAGCGATGACGAAGATGAGCACGATGGCGAAGATTTTGCCGGTGGCGATGCTGGCGCTTTTCCAGTTGGCTTGCAGCGACTCGAAACCGGCGGAGGTGAAAGCTGCGCCGGCGCCGATGGCGGCTTCCGCGGCTTCGCCCCCGCCATCGGATCATGAGGCTTTTTTTGTGGCTTCGGGGCCCCTGATCGTCGAACATCAGGTGGATGTGGCCGCGCAGCGCGACGGCGTGGTGGCGGAGGTTCACGCGGAACCGGGACTGCGGGTGCGGGCAGGCAGTTCTTCTAGCGCAACTGGATGACCGCCAGGTGATGGCCGATCTGGATGCGGCGCGGGCGCGGAACGCGAAGTGTCGCGGCCGACCTGAAGAACTGGGAAGCGGAGGCCAAGATACTCGAAGTCGATGCCGAGCGCGCGCGCAAAATGTGGGAAGCGCAGCTAATAACCCAGGAACAGTACGACCACGCACGCTACAAGGCGGAATCGGACCAGTGGGATGTGAAGCGTTCACAGGAGATGCTGGTGAACGCGCAGCAGAGCGAGCGCTCGCTCGAACTGGAACTGGAGAAGGCCCGGATTCGCGCTCCGTTTTCAGGAATCGTAGCGCGGCGTTATGTTCGGGCGGGGCAACAGGTGGCGCGTGGCGACCGCCTGTTCTGGATCACGGAAACCTCACCGCTGCGGGTAAAGTTCACGCTGCCGGAGCGCTTTTCCGGCAAGATTCGCCGCGGGGAAACGTTTGAAGTCACCTCGGCGGACAGCGGCGATACGAAGTACAGCGCGGAGGTGATGGAAATCAGCCCGGTGATCGATCCCTCGAGCGGAACCATTGAAGTGCTCGCCCAACTGGTCGGACCGACAAAAGATCTGCGGCCCGGCATGACCACCAACATCCGCGTCCCCAATGTGCCATGAACCTCGCCGAAGCACTGGACATTCTTCCTGAGGTAAGCACGCCCGTCCGGAGCAAGCGCATCTTCAAGATGGACCCGCGCATCGTGGGGCGAGAACATATTGAGGAAGGCATCACGGTATTTCTGGCGCATGTGCCGGGATCTGTGAACCTGTTTCGGCTGACCCCGGCGCAATGGACACTGGCGCACCTGTTCGACGGGGTGCGCTCTTACGAGGAAATTGCTGAGCTTTTCGTGGCCCAGACCGGGGCTGCGTTATCCGCGGACGAGGCCCGCAGTTTCGCGGAGATGATGGAGGACATTCGCTTCTGGTACCTGTCTCCGCAGGAAAAGAACATCGCGCTCATGCAGAAACTGCGCGAACGCCGCAAGAAGCAGAAGAAGGCCAAGAGCGGCGACATGGCGCGCATCACCATCGCCCACTGGGACGCGGACATACTGGTGGAAACGGCGCATCGCCGTCTGCAATTCATCTACACGCCCTGGTTTACCGCGCTGACGCTGGGACTGTTTGCCTTCATGGGGTACATCTTCTGGACGCACTGGTCGCAGATTGGGGTTGATACCTGGCAGTATTACACTTTCACGGACAAGTCCGGCGCCGATCTGGCGGAGTTCTGGATTCTGTTTTTCGGGATGGCCTTCTTTCACGAGTCGGCCCATGCCGTGACCTGCAAACACTACGGGGGTGGGGTGCACGCCACCGGTTTTCATCTGATTTACCTGTCGCCCGCGTTTTTTGTCGACGTAACCGAGGCTTGGGTGTATGCCAACCGTTTCCAGCGCGTGGTTACGATGCTGGCGGGCATCTGGACCGAACTTATGATCTGCGCCGTGGCGACAGTAGTGTGGTGGGGAACTCCGCCGGGAGGGGCGCTGCACGAATTTGCCTACAAGATCATATTGATTGCCGGAATTGCCGTGGTCCTCATGAACCTCAATCCGCTGATCAAGCTGGATGGCTACTACATTCTTTCGGAAACCGTCGGGATCGACGAAATCAAGGAGCGTTCGACTGCCCTGCTTTCCGGGCTGGTGCAAAAATACGTATTGCGTCTGCCGGTCGAAGTGCCCTACGTCCGTCCACGACTGCGTTGGTTTTTCCTGCCGTATGCGATCCTTTCGGGCTTCTACAGCTACCTGCTGCTGTACGCGGTGGCGAGGTTTGCGGGAAACGTCTTTCGCCACTACAGCCCAGAGTGGGCCTTTATTCCGACGATTGCGGTGGCGTTCTTGATCTTTAAATCGAGGTTGCTCAAGTTTGGAAAATCCATGCGCACCGTATACGAGGCAAAGCGCGACCGGCTGGCCAGCCTCGGTTCCACCCTTTCCACCCGTCCGGCGCTCGCTCTGGTGATACTGATGGCCCTGCTCGCCCTGCTCTTCGTTCCTTACCTTGGGGACACGGTGCAGGCGCGGTTTATTCTGGAGCCGCTACAGCGCGCCGTCGTTCGGGCGCAGGTTCCGGGAACGGTGGTGGACGTCTTGGTGAGCGAAGGCCAGCCGGTCGAACTAGATCATCCAGTTCTGCGGCTACGCAATCTTGACCTGGAAGGGCAGCAGGCCCAGACCGAGGCCGACTTGCAGGTGGCCCGTTCCCGCGACGTCGACAGTCAACTGCGCTACACCAGCGGGGCTGCCGCGGCGGACCAGGAACTTCGCGCGGCTGGACAGAAGAACGTGCTCCTGGGCCAGCAACTGGATCGTTTGTTGCTGCGCAGTCCCATCCGCGGCAACGTCGTGAGTCCGCGTCCCCAGGATTTGCTCGGTTCGCATCTCGAGGCGGGCGCCGCCGCCGTCGAGATAGCCGATCTTTCTTCGTTACGGGCCCGCCTGTACGTGCCTGAGTCCGAGATGCGCGAAGTCAGGGTTGGAGAGAAGGTGAGCCTGCGCGCGGATTCTTCTTTCCGCTCCCTGCCGGGTGTGGTGAGCGAGATTGCCGCCGCCGGTTCCCAAATTGAGCCGGGACTGGAGCCGCATATCGTATACAAGGGGCTGGCTCCGCCGCCCTACTACGTGGTCACGGTGGAAGAGCCAAATCCGGAAGGGAAATTGATGGATGGGATGACGGGCTTGGGCAAAATCCGCACAGGTCGGCGAAGCGTGGCCTCGGCCATCTGGCGATCAGTAAGTGATTTTGTGCGCCGGAAACTTTGGTAGCAGTGTCGCCACACAACCTAAAGGCCGTGCGGCTTTGCCGCACGGCCTTTGAGTTTTGAAACACAAGAGGCAAACAAACTACTTGCCGAAAGACTTGCTAGCCGAGATTCCGAATTTGCTGGCCGACACGCCACCCTTGCTGGCCGACACGCCACCCTTGCTGGCCGACACGCCACCCTTGCTGGCCGACACGCCGCCCTTGCTGGCCGACACGCCGCCCTTGCTGGCCGACACGCCGCCCTTGCTGGCCGACACGCCACCCTTGCTGGCCGACACGCCGCCCTTGCTGGCCGACACGCCACCCTTGCTGGCCGACACGCCACCCTTGCTGGCCGACACGCCGCCAACGAGCGGGCTGGGAGTGGTGCTAGTTACGATGAGGGCGCGCTTGGTGGCGGCCATGTTGTTAATCAGCGATTTCTTTTCGATGCTCATAATCTCTATTTCCTCCACGGAAAGTTTTTTTGATTTAGAAGCTTTGACCGGCGGGAAGCTATTTCATCCCGCGTTGTCTGCCCATCACTAATGCAAGAGGCTTGCCAAACGGGGCCGCGCCCAGCCTGGAGCCCTGCCAGAATAGATTCATACAGATACAGAGCCGCGCTGTTCTGTCCTGTCGTTTGTCCGCAAGCTTTGGTAAAAAATTAACCACCACGCGGTCACTATTTAACCGGTTTCAGGCGTCTCGACCCCGCCTCATACCGACAACCCGTATTTCCGGCACAAGTACTTCATCTTCTGGCGATCGATGCGGAGCAGTTCCGCCGCGGCTGTCTTTTTGCCGCCGGTGCGCCGCAGGGCGGCGGTCAGGTAGGCCACCTCAATGCGGGCCATCTCCTCGTCGAAGGAAATTCCTTCTTCCGGGATCAGGAGTGACTCCTGCTTTGCCGAACTTGTGTAGAGAATTCCCTGGGGTAGGTGTTTTACCGCGATGTTCGGGCCGGGAACCATGAGAACCAGGCGCTGCATGAGGTTTTCCAGTTCGCGAACGTTGCCGGGCCAGCGATAGTCCTCGAGAACCTCAAGGGCTTCGAGGTCGATGGTTTTCAGAGGCAGGCTGTTGGCAGCGCAATAAAAACGCAGGAAGTGATCGACCAGCAGGGCGATGTCGCCTTCGCGCTCGCGCAGCGGGGGCAGAGCGATGGGGATGACATTGATGCGGTAATAAAGATCCTCGCGAAATTTCCCGGCATGTACGGCTTGTTCCAGGTCCTCGTTGGTCGCGGTAATCAGGCGGAAGTCGATCTTTCTGGGAAGCTTGCCGCCGAGGCGCTGCACCGTGTGCTGTTCCAGAACGCGCAACAGTTTGCTTTGCAGGGTCAGTCCCAGAGTTCCAATCTCATCGAGAAAGAGAGTGCCGCCATCGGCCATCTCGATGTGCCCGGCGCGCGACTGATGAGCTCCGGTGAAGGCTCCTTTTTCGTGGCCAAACAATTCCGACTCAATCAGCGCTTCCGGCAGCGCCGCGCAGTTGACGCTGATGAGGGGCTTCTCGCTGCGGTGGCTGTTGGCGACCAGGGCGCGGGCCACGAGTTCCTTGCCGGTGCCGCTTTCACCCCGGATCATCACCGTGGTATTGCCCGGCGCCGCCCGGCTGATGGCGTCATAGACGCGGTGCATGGCTTCGCTGCCGCCGATCAGTTCTCCGAAGGAATACCGGCTGAGGGCGTCTTCGCGGACCTTGCGTCCTTCGATTTCGCGCCGGCGTTGCTCCAGCGCGCCTTGCAGGTAGGCTTGTACCTCGACAAAATCGACCGGCGCCACGAAACACTGGGCCATCCCGGCGGAGAGAAACTTGCGCCGCCATAACTTCGTCAGAGAACGGATCAGCCCCAGCAGGACGAGATCCTCATCTTTGGCGCGCAACTGGCGGATCACCTCATACATGTCTTCAGCGGTCTTGTCCGACTTTCCCGCGCCGGGGTCTAAAGCCAGGTCCAGGTCGAGGATGACAGCTTCCAACGGGGTTTGATCCTGGAGGGCGAGAACGCCCTCCACGGAATCCAGCAAAGTGATGTGAAAGTCCGAGGCGAGGCTTTCCTGCGCGGCCAGCATGACGGATTCGTCGGTGGTCATCACGGCCACGCGGGCCGCTGCGCTGCCAAATGGGATCTCGATGGACAAGCCGGATACACCCCCAGCGCCGCTCCCTATTCCGTATTTCATAGCGCAGGGAGGGCGAAAAAACTACGCGCAGCTTAAGGGTTAATTTTTTACCCCGGCAGGGAGAAAAACACAACCCCCTTAAGCGACTAGGGGGAATCGCTTGCCGGCCGCGGTCCGAGGACGGCAATGATCGAGTCGACGATGGCGGGGATTGGGGGAGTGACGGAGACGGCGAGGGCTTCGGACGAATCCGGCGCTTCGAGCGTGGCAAATTGGGTTCGCAATAATGCTTCCGGCATGAAGTGGCCGACTCGCGCTTTCAGTCGCCGGTCGATCGTCTGGTAGTCTCCCTTGAGGTAGACGAAGCGGAGGCATTCCCGGGAAAGGCCGCCGCGAAGAGTGTCGCGGTAGCCACGGCGCAACGCGGAGCAGGCGAGCACGACGTCCTGTTTGTCCGCGACCCAGCGGGCGATGGCGGCGCTCAAGGCGTCCAGCCAGGGCACACGGTCCTCCTCGGTGAGGGGAACGCCCCTGCGCATCTTTTCCACATTCGCGGCGGGATGCCACTGGTCGGCGTCCTCGAACCGCCACGCGAGACGGCGCGCGAGCGCTTCTCCGACTACTGTTTTCCCGGAGCCGGAGACGCCCATGACAAGGATGACCATGATTTATAACGTTTGGGGTTCGATGCCTGCGCCATCGGCCGGCGAACAGACGTAGATCTCGGGCTCAATCCCGGTGGCCTTCTGGTAGCGAGCGGAAATCTGTAGGGAAAACGCTTCGGTCGCCGCTGCCTCCACCAGACTGATGGTCGAGCCGCCAAATCCTCCTCCCGTCATGCGCGCGCCATAGCAACCGGGGAGACCTTCGGCGCTTTCCACCATAACGTCGAGTTCGTGGCAACTGACCTCGTAGAGGTCGCGCAGGCTGCAATGCGATTGCCGCATCAAATCGCCGAAGCCATGCAAGTCGCCGCCGCGCAGCATGCCGTCGCCGGCGCGCACGCGCGCATTTTCCTCGACCACGTGGCGGCAGCGCCGGAAAATCTTCTCCGGCAGGTCGTGGCCGTGCTCGAGGACCTGCGCGGGGGTGACATCGCGCAGGGCTCGAATGCCGGGATAGTATTGCGCCAGGATTTTGACTCCGGCTTCGCACTCCTCGCGACGCCGGTTGTATTCGCCGCCGGCATGCGCGTGCTTCACCATCGTGTTGCATACGACCATGCGAACCCGAGGGGGAATGGGAATCAATTGGAACTCCAGCGAGCGGCAGTCGAGGAGGAGCGCGTGTCCCGCCTTGCCGAGGCAGGAAACAAACTGGTCCATGATTCCGACGCGGGCGCCGATGAAGTTATTTTCGACGCGTTGACAGAGCTTCGCGACCTCGACCAGTGGAAGAATTGCGCCGGTGAGGCTGAGCATCGCCAGGGCGCCAGCCACTTCAATGGCGGCAGACGAACTGAGGCCGGCTCCCAAGGGAATGTCGCTATCGATGAGCAGGCTTGCGCCGGGGGGCGCGTGATCGGACTGCCGCAAGGCGAGGGCAATGCCCAAGACGTAGTCGTACCAGGCGTGAGTCGCTTGCCCCGGAAGCTCCTCCCAGGCGCATGCGAAGCTCTGGGGAAACTGGCGGGATTGCATCGCCAGCCGGGCTTCCGCGAGACGCGACACGGTCACGCGAGTGCGCAAACCGATGGCGCACGGCATGACGAAACCGTCATTGTAATCGGTATGTTCCCCGATCAGGTTGACGCGGCCGGGGGCGCTGAAAGTGACAGGGGATGGGCCATCCATTTGCGCTTCGTAGCATAACTCACGGGGTCAGCGCAGGACGAGCTTGGATTATGCGGTCGAAAGCTTTCTAGCGTTGTGGCGGAGCGAACGGCCCTCGGACAGGCTGTACAGCTCTTCGGCCAGATTTTTCGCGTGATCGCCGATGCGCTCGAGGGCCTGCGCGGCGAGCAGGATGTCGAAATTTTTTTGTCCATTCGGGCTGTTAGGTTCGGCCAGATGACGATGAAACAAGGAATGGCAAATCCGGTCGACATCGGGATCGGATTGCAGAACCGTCTGCGCGTGCGATACCTCGCGTTTGAGAAAGCCCTGATAGACCTGTTCGAGCATTTCGTGGAGCAGGACGGCCATTTCCACCAGTTGACGGGAATCCGCCGCGGGCAATTTCTCGCGGCGTGATTGCAGTTGCATAACGGCGCTATAGGCGAGGTCTCCGATGCGTTCCAGGTCGGTGATGAACTTGAGGCAGGCGAGCAGTTCCCGCGCTTTGGCCTCGCCGACACGGGTGATGGCTTCGGGCATTTGCTCGTCGATTTTGCGTTCGATCTGGTCGAGTTCTTTCTCGCAGTCCTTGATGGCGAGGAAGGCGAGCCGGGAACCGTCGGCGAGAAAATCCCTGACATTGAAAACCGCGTCGCGCGCAATCATGCAGCCGCGGAGAACGAGCGAAGTCAATTCGTCTCCGTCGGCGTCAAGGGGAGCCTGCACCGGAAGCGGACGGTCTTGGGACGTCCGGGATCCCCCGGCAGCCGATCGCCGCTTGACCTTCGCCGCCGGGGAGGAACGCTTTCGGGTCATGAATTATGGAAAATCGAAAATCTGGAAGCTAGCATAAGGCCGGAATGTGAAAGGAATGTAAAAGAACTGGGGTGGTGGCTTAACATAGCATTCCCCGGCATCACCGCCGGGCCTGGAGTGTGTACCGGGACAACGAGCTCGCGGCAACCTAAATTACTACTTCTTCTCCGCCGCACCGGCCTTCTCCTCGGCGGCGCTGGCTTCCTGCTCTTTGCCGAGTCCGCGGTAGGCTCGGGCGAGGAGACGCCACGCGGGCGCGTCTTTGGGGTCGGATTTGGTGAGGGCTTCCAGATCGGGTACGGCCAGGGCAAAATCGCCGCGCTCGATTTGCGCTTCCGCCAGGCCACGACGGCTTTCGCTGTTGTTGGCGTCATCCAGCAATGCAGCCTCGAACTGATCCGCGGCATTCTTCGCGTCTTTCATCTGGAGGTAGACGCGCCCCAGCAGCAAGCGCGCCGCGGTTTGACTGGGCGCAAGCTTGAGGCTCGACTCCAGGGCATCGCGGGCGCGCGGCCAATCGCCGGCCTTTGAGAGCGCCTCGCCCAATTCGAAAGCCGCGGTAGAGTCTTCGGGACGCAGCTCGCAAGCCCGCTTCAAATGTACGGCCGCCGGGGCAAAATCGCCGCTCACCAGTTCGAGTTCGCCGAGTTGACGGAGGGTCGCTGGCGAATTCGCATCGAGTTGCAAGGCTTTTTCCAGGAACTGCCGGGCATCCATCGGGCGATTGTCGTCGTTAGCTAAGAGGGCACTGTGCAATAGGTTCTGCACTCCCACTTTGTCCTTGGGATCGGGCAAACTCTCTCCCGCTTTGACGGCATTGGTTGGCGGCGGAAGCTTGGCCATCCAATTCGCCATTTCACCTTGCATGGCTTGCGCGTTTACCCCATCGGGATAGAGATTTTTCAGCTCCTTGGGATCGGCGGACAGGTCATAAAGTTCAGGACGCGGGGCGACAATCCACTTCGTATTGTCATCCCGCAAAGCCCGCAGCGGCGCCCATCCCCAGTGCAGCGGATAGTCGGTTTCGCCGAAGAGTGCGCGATTCGATGGCGCAAGGTTGTCGATGAGCGGCGCCAGCGACTCACCGTTCAGTTCGGCGGGAGCGGCAATGCCGGTGGCGGAAAGAATGGTGGGAAGAATGTCGGTGGTGCGCACCTGCGCATCGATGACGACGCCGCGATTGCGGGCTCCGGAGCGGGTTCCGGACGAAGCGAGCGGCATTTTCACTAGGAGCGGAATGTGCAGGGTGGAATCGTAGAGAAACAGACCGTGAGTTTCCTCTCCATGCTCGCCCAGGCCTTCGCCATGGTCGCCGGTGACGACGACGACGGCGTTGTCATAGACGCCCGCTTTTTTGAGAAATCCCATCCAGCGCGCGAGTGCGGAATCGGCGTAGGCGATTTCGCCGTCATAGAGATGATCTTTGTATTTCTCCAAAAATGGCGGCGGCGGTTCGTAGGGATCGTGGGGATCGTAGAGATGAACCCAGACGAAATGCGGGCCCGCGCGGTGCTTCTCAAACCAGGCTTCGGCGTGTTCCACCACTTCCATGCCGCGCCGCTCGACTCTTCCCCAGCGTTCTTTGGTAGTGCTGTGCGCGGAAAAGTTATCGTAAAAATCGAATCCCCGATCAAGCCCCGGAGCCAGCGTGTTGCTGTCGAGAATTACCGCTCCGATGAAGGCCGCGGTTTGATAGCCGCGCTTTTTCAGCAATTCGGCGGCAGTAACGTGCTCCGGTGAAAGCGGGATACCAAAATCAGTGACGCCGTGGACGCTCGGCAATAGGCCCGTAAGAATCGTGATGTGGGAAGTGTTGGTGATGGGGCTGTGCGTGAATGCCTGCGTGAAGCGGACGCCATCCGCGGCGAGCGCGTCGAGGGCCGGCGTTTCAATCTGCTTGTATCCGTAGCAGCCGACATGGTCGGCACGCAGCGTGTCGATGGTGATGAGGTAGACGTCGGGAGGAGACTTTCGCGGGGCGGTCTGGGCTGGGGTTTCGCAGACCAGCAACGCGATGGAACCTAGAACTGCCAGCCGTCTCATGCGCGGTCAGAGTATCATTATTGTTGCGTGCCAGCAGAAGTCAGGCCGGGTCGGGATATCGTGCTTTACGATGGCCAGTGCGGATTTTGTTCGCGCTGGGTGCGGCTGTGGGCCTCGACGCTTAAGGCGCATGGATTTCGCATCGCCTCGCTGGATGAAAACTGGGTTGCCGCCAAGCTAAATATGCCGGCCCCGGAGCTGCTTGCCGACATTCGCCTGCTGACCGGCGACGGGCAATTGATCTCGGGAGCGAACGTTTATTTGTATGTGGCTCGCCGCATCTGGTGGACGTGGCCTTTCTATGCGCTCTTCAGCCTTCCCGGATTGAATTGGCTGATGCATGCTGGATATCGAGCAATTAAGAGAAACCGATACTGCCTCTCGCGGGCTTGCAACCTCCAGCCGCGTTGAGGGGCGGGCGCGTCCGCCCGTCCCCTCGTCGCCTAGAAGAGCGCGGTCGTTCTCCGCTTCCACGCTTTGCCTTTTTCCTTGGAGACTTTCTCCACGTCCCCGACATAGGCGGCCGTCTGCGTCAGCACATGGTGGAGATCGTTGCCCAGGCTGATGAAGGTGAAGCCTTTTTCCAGAAACTCGCCGACCCGCGCTGTACCAAAGAGAAAAATGCCGAGGATGACATTGTTCTTGTGGGCATGGGAGATTAACTTGTCCGTGGCCGCGCCCAGTTCTGGCGACGTGTACATGTGGGGGAATTCATACTTGTTATAAAGACCCATGGACATGCAGAGATCGTTTTGCCCGAGGAACAGAATATCCACGCCCGGTACCGCCGCAATCTCGGCGATATTTTCGATGCAGGAGGCGGTCTCGACCTGCAGGGCGACGACGGCTTCGTTATTCCAATTTCCGGCGTAGCCGAGCAGTCCCGCCTTATTCATGCTGCGCTGCGGAAAGTAGACGGAGCGCGTGCCCACGGTGGGATACCTTGTGCAACTGACCGCCTGGCGCGCTTCCTCGACGGTGTTGATGTAGGGGACGAGCACACCGTCGGCGCCAAGATCGAGGGCTTGCTGAATGCCGGGACGGTCGTCGTACCCGCCGACTCGAACCATGGAACGGGCGCCACCGTTGGAGATACCGCAGAGCATGGCCGACAACTTCTCGTGGTCCATGGGGCCGTGCTGGGTATCGACCAGCAGCCAGTCGTATCCGCTATGCGCAAGTTGCTCGGCAACGGTGGGGCTGTGCGAATTGAGAAACAAGCCCAGCTTCGGCGTTCCCGCGCGCAGTTGTTTCTTGAACTCGGAGCCAGTGAGAGCGTCTGCCATGTATGAATCCTCCTCTAACGTTGAAAGTTTTGAAAAATGGTGTTCAGTGTAACCAACCAAGGCGGGCTAGGCCAGCGACAACCTTACTTTTTTCCAGTAGATGACCTAAAGACAGACACAACTTCAACTCAACTAAGTGGGTCGGGCCCAACCGAGCAGGCTTGGCCGCGGGAGCCGCATTTTATGCCGGTCTTGAGGGGTGTACCATACTGGGAACCGCATAAAATCTGCATAAAATGCTACTTTTCCACAGCGCGGTGCGTTATTATGCGCTGGATACACGCAAATATGGCAATTCTGAAGGAGGAAACAATGGCTTCTGGTATGACCAAGACTCAACTCACGCGCCACCTGGCGGAAAAGCTCGAAACCAACAACAAGAGTGCGGCGGCATTTTTGGAGCATCTCGCCGATACTGCAATCAAAGAGACCAAGAAGAACGGTGTATTTGTAATCCCCGGCCTCGGACGTTTGGTGAAAGCGCATCGCAAGGCTCGTCTCGGACGTAATCCGCAGACCGGCGAACCCATCCAGATCAAGGCGAAGACGGTGGTGAAGTTCCGCGTGGCGAAGGCCGCGAAGGACGCAATCGCGCCGAAGAAGTAGGTAGTTTCATGGTGCGGCGCGGGCGATTCGCCTGCGAAAAACAATGGAAGGGCCGACATGCTAAAGTCGGCCCTTTCTATTTTGCAACGGGTGCTTCTCGCAGCGCTTGTGCCCGTCCCAAGCAACTTTAGTAGCTGACCTTAATGAGGGATTCGTTAAAGCCACCGTACCGCTATACTCGCGATAAAGACGCTGCCCGGAATTTTCCCATGGTGAATGAGCAAAATCTGGCTGAAGTGCTCCGCCGGTATTGGGGATATCACGAATTTCGTCCCAAGCAGGAAAATGTCATCCGCAGCCTGCTCGAGGCGCGGGATGCGTGCGTGGTGATGCCGACGGGTGGCGGAAAGTCGCTGTGCTACCAACTGCCGGCGGTGATCACCGGAAAGACGGCGGTAGTGGTGTCGCCGCTGATCGCCCTGATGCAGGACCAGGCGGCGCAACTGGCGCAGATGGGCATTCCCGCCGCTGTAATCAATAGCAGTCAGACACCGGGCGAGCGCCGCGCGGTGATGGAGAATGCGGCGCGCGGGGAATACCGGCTGCTTTATTTGTCTCCCGAGCGGCTCGCCGCCGGCAATACTTTCGAATGGCTGAGCAGGGTCCCCATCGGTTTCTTTGCGGTCGACGAAGCGCACTGCATCTCGCAATGGGGACACGAATTTCGTCCGGACTATCGGCAATTGAGCCGCCTGCGCTCGAGTTTCCCGGCGTGCCGATCGCCGCCTTCACGGCGAGCGCCACGCAGCAGGTGCGGCATGACATTCTCAAACAGTTGCAGATGCGCGATCCGCAATGCTACATCGCGAGCTTCCACCGCGAGAACCTGCGCTACATCGTGCAGGAGTGCGAAGGCGGAACGCAGATGGACCTCCTGAGCCGCGCCCTCGAACAATACGCCGGGGAAAGCGTGATTGTGTATTCGCCGACGATTCGCCGCGTGGAAGAAACCGTGGAATACCTGGAGGAGACGGGCATCGCGGCGATTCCCTATCACGCGAAAATGGAATCTTCCCTGCGCCGGCAAAATCAGGAGCGCTGGATGTCCGACGAAGTGCGCGTGCTGGTGGGCACGATCGCGTTTGGCCTGGGCATCAATAAGCCCGCGGTACGAGCGGTAATTCACCTGTCACTGCCGCAATCCATCGAGCAGTATTACCAGGAGGCTGGCCGCGCCGGTCGCGACGGCCTTGCCGCCGATTGTCTGCTGCTCTGGCAGAAGCAGGACCACATTCTGCTGGAATATTTCATCAAGAAAATTACCGACGATGCGGAGCGCGAACGCGCCGCGGCGAGGAAACGAGTGATCAGCCGCTTTGCCGATTCCCACGGCTGCCGCCATCGCCAGATTTGTCTGCATTTTGGAGAAACTCCGAAGTGGGAGAACTGCGGCACCTGCGACAACTGCGGAGCTAAGCCGGAATGGATCAGGAAAGAGGCAAGCAAGTACCAGCTTGCGCCACGGAATTCTCCCGCCTATCACGCTCCGGTGGCGCGTTCCGAGAGGCCACGGGCGCGGTATGTCGCGGCGGCGGATCCGCTGGCCGAGTACTTGCGGGAATGGCGCCGTACGATGGCGCGGGAGAAGAAGGTGCCGGCTTACGTCATCCTGCACGACAGCACGCTGGAGGAATTATGCCGTCGGCGTCCCTCGAATTTCGCGGGGCTGAAGCAGGTGCCGGGAATCGGGGAAAAGAAGGCCGAGGTTTATGGCGCGGAAATCCTTCAGGCCCTGCAAAAGTTTGGCGCCGGGGCGCGCGCCGCGCCGGTGGTTTCCCATGACCCGGCTCCAGCGGAAGAAACGCTGCGGCTATTGAATGAAGGCCGCAGTTTCGAGGAGATTGCCCGCATGCGCGCCCGCCAGATATCCACCATCGCCACCACGGTAGCCGGCCTGATCGAAAGCGGACAGGTGAAACTGAATGCCAAGTGGATTTCTCCCGAGGCGCAGCCGCTGATCGAAGCGGCCTGTCTGGAAAAAGGTATGGAACGATTGCGGGAAATTAAAGAAGCGGTGCCCGCCTATGTGACCTACGAAGACATCAAGCTGGTGATGGCGCATGTCAGGGCGGAAAACCGGTTGAAGGTGAAGTCGGCTTAATCACACTTCAAATCGCGAGCCACTATCCCCACATCTTGCGCACCGCATGTGTCCGGTAGGCGAAGATCGTCTCCACATCTTTTTTGACCTTCAGGCGGTGGGCGATCGAACCGAACACGCCAAAGGGCAGCAGGTACTGCACCTCATCATGGATGCGGGTGCCCGTGCCTTCGGCGATGAAGCGGTGCTCATGATGCCACAGTTTGTAAGGCCCTTTCAGTTGCAGATCGACGAAGCGATGCGGCGGTTCCCACTCCACAATTTCGGTTGTCCAGTGGATGGGGAAGATTCTCCAGCGCAGGGAGTACTTGATGAGCGTGCCCTGGCGTATGGGATTCGGATCGACGCTCAAAATCTGAAAATGAAGCCACTCCGGGGTCAGTTGTTGCAGGTTTTCGGCTTTGGAAAAGAAATCGAAGACTTCTTCCAACGGTCGATCGACGAATTGCTCGGCGCGAAAAACAAAGGGTGGCATCTACTTCAGATGCACCGCCGCCTCGGAACGCTTCGGACCACCCGGCTTTTCGCCTCTAGAGTCGGCATTTGCCGTTTTCGGTAGGCCGTACCGTGGCCTGATCTGGTGACATCCTTCTTCGCAGTAAACGCCGCCTAATGCCGACTCCGGCGCAGGCATGGGAGAATTCACGGCAACTTCGCGATTCTCTTCCAGCTCCCGCTCTACGCTCGCAATCAGTGCGTCGTTTTCGGCAGACGAAAGCCACTTTTTCTTTTTCACCAGATAATCTTCAAAGCGGGCGATGGGATCGCGCTTTTTCCAATATTCAAACATCGGCTTCGGGACGTAGTCGGCCGCGTCATGGATGGCGTGGCCTTTCATCCGCATCATTTTGGCTTCAATCAGAGTAGCGCCCTCGCCACGGCGCGCCCGCTGCGCCGCCTCATGGCAGGCATCGTAAACCTGGCACGGGTCGGTGCCATCGACGATTACGCCGGGGATGCCGTAACCAATGGCGCGCTCCGCCAGGTCCTGCACGCCGTACTGCATGTCGGAAGGCGTGGAGTAAGCCCAGAGATTGCTTTCCACAATCAGCACCAAACCCAGTTTCTGTACGGCGGCAAAATTCAACCCTTCGTAGGTGACGCCGGTAGATTGTCCGCCATCGCCAATCCAGGTCATGACGGCGATGTTGCGGCCCTGCAACCGAGCTCCCAGGGCGACTCCGGCAAGCACCGGAATCAAATCGCCGAGCATGGAGATGGGGGCGACCACGTTGCGTTTCTCGAGATCGCCAAAGTGCGAGGTGGTATCGCGGCCCCGGGTGGGCGACCCGGCTTTCGCCATGTATTGCATCATGATGTCGGAAGGCGGGAAACCGCGCACCAGCAGCGCTCCCTGGTTGCGGATCATGGGGCCCATCCAGTCGTCAGGGCCGAGTGCGTAGGCGGAAGCGCACGAACAAGCCTCCTGGCCGAGGCCAAAGTAGACGCCGCCGACAACTTTGCCCTGCTTGTAAAGATTTTCCAGGGCATTTTCCATGCGGCGGTTGAGCAGCATCCAGCGGTAAATCTCCAGCGATTGCTCGCGGGTTAGATAATCCGATTCCCGAATCGGCGGCGCTGGGTTTGCCAAATCGCCACTCTTCACTTCATAGCGCACGGTCTCGCCTTCGCGTACCTGGCGCACCGTGAAGCGCGGCTTTTCCAGGCGGTAATCGCGGATGGTGTAGGAGCGAAGGTCCCCGTCGGGCGACGCCTTGGGCCGATGGTTAGCTTTATTGTTCGGAACATCATTGTGCGGAGCGTTATTGTCCGGAGCATTCCGGGCGGCACTCTGGGCAACCGGCGTCTTGGTAACGAGTTTTTTGGGCATGGCAGTCCGGGAAATATGCTAACACCGGGCGCGGACACTGCTCTCTGCGAAAACGGCAATGGAAAGAGCGCCGGGGGCCAGCAGGCCGTCAGCAGGGAAGCAGATCGTCTTCACCATGAATCCCCCGCAAGGAGTCGGGGGGCTTGAGCGGAACGCCGACCACGTTACCCAGCAGGGAATCGACACTATCGAGCCAAAGCATCTGGCTCGCGAACACGCGCCCAAAATTGCGGGAGATGGAGTGCGCTACGGCGGCCATATCGACTTCACGCCCCAATTCCTTTTTCATCGAAGTGACGGGTCTTGCCGTGATTCCGCAGGGGACGATCAGATTGAAGTCGCTGAGATCCGTATTCACATTCAAAGCGAAACCGTGCGAAGTCACGGAGCGGGAGATATGCACGCCGATGGCGGCAATTTTTCCCGCAGGCTCAGCTTCGGTCCAGGCTCCGGTCAATCCCGCCAAGCGCCGGGTGGGAATGCCAAAATCGGCGCAACAGCGGATCAGTACCTCTTCAAGACGCCGAACATAATCGACAGCGCCGAGAGTTTTACGGGGCGACGGACTTGCCTCCGACTGAGAATCCAGAGGTGAGGACTGGGAAGTGGTGTATCCCCGCAAATCAAGGATTGGGTATCCCACTAACTGACCGGGCCCATGGAAGGTAACATCGCCGCCGCGATCGCACTCGAAGACCTCGACTCCGCGGGCGGCCAGCGACTCCGGGGAAGCGAGGACATGAGTAGTTTTGGCGTTGCGTCCGAGAGTAATAACAGCAGGATGCTCGAGCAGCAGCAGCGCATCGCCTATTTCTCCCAGTTTGCGCAGATCGACCAGTTTCCGCTGCAGGCGCAGCCCTTCGCCATAATCAATCCGCCCGAGTTGGACCACGGAAATCACTCTGTAGGGAAATTATAGGCCCAGGCTCCGGCGGGAGAGGTTAGCCACTCCAGGGACGATCTTTCCGGGCGAGCTCGGACTATCCGTTAGAGTCGGAGCGGTTCGACCCTATTCCAAAGCGAGAGCCATTTTGAGCGCTCGATCCAGTTCCTGAAGCTTGGAGCCAGCCAGAGCCCCAACGAAGCGCGTCAATTGCACTTTGCGGAGACTGACGAGGTTGTCACACAAGATCCAGCTTTCATGCTTCAGACCTTCGTCGATACCGACCGAAACCTGAGTGGAGAAACCGTGTCCGCGAGTAAGGATCGGCGCGCAGATGACGGTGGGGAATCTGGAGTCGATCAGGACCTGGCGGCTTACGACGACGAAACAACGGTAAAGATTGGGGTCCTTGCGGGCAGGATCACGGGGATGATGAACGCGATAGATTTCGCCTCGTCTCATCTGCTGATGTGTATCCGGATTTCTATTTCGACCGCTGACTAGGCTTCCGGATCCTGATAGCGCAGGATGTCGTCGACCTCCGCATGTAACTCAGCGGCAGCCTGATTGATGAGTTGGACATCGCGAGCTTCGACCTGGGCGCGGACCCGTCTACGCAGGTATTGGGTGAGAACGGCTTCGATGAAAGCGGAGCGTGAGTGCTTCGATCCCGCGAGGCGGTCAATGTGGTTGAGTACCTCCTTCGAGAGTGTGATAGAAGTCTTCTCTTTCATACTACTATTATACTACCGCAAAAGGCATTGTACTTTGAACTCCGGAGTCCGCATCGCAAAAGATGACTGCGGCTCCCCAGCCACCCTGTAATCGGGGACTACCATACCATTTGGTAGATGTTACCTTTGTTGTCTACAGCCACGCCGGTTTGGCCGCTCAGGGACTCTACTTGTAGGACGGTTCCTTGATTGCCAGTGAAAATGCCCTGGCCAATTTTCTGGCCCAGAATGTGGGCTACGAAGAATCCTTCGCCGTAGACGGCGTCCCAGGCAAAGGCGAGGTGGGGCGCCCAAAGTTATATGATTCAACGATCGAGCGCGAACGGCGTGAGGATCGTGAGCAACAGCAGGAGCAATACCAACGCCAGCGCGCGCCCGCTCTACATGGCTGCCAACTTGGCCATTACCTGATGCACTTGTTGCTCGGTCGCATCCAGCGCTCCCGAGTTATCGATGACAAAGTCGGCGACTTTGATTTTTTCGGCATCGGGAAACTGCGCCGCCATGCGCCGCGTTACCTCGGCCCGCGCGGCATCCTCTGTAATGCCCATCCGCCGCGCATAACGAGCCACTCGCTGCTCGGGCTCGCAGGTGACGACGATCAGGCGATCGAAACGCCCGGTGGCTCCAGCTTCGAGAATCAGGGCCGCTTCGACAATCGCGATCGCCTTTGGATTGCGCCGCCCGATTTCCTCCATCCACTTATTTTCATGCTCGATGACGGCGGGATGCACAATTTCGTTCAGCTCGCGCACTCGCGGCGGATGGCCCTCCCCCGAACCGAATGCGGCTTCGGCCATACGCGCGCGGTCGATGCTGCCATCGGGGCTCAGAATTTCGCGGCCAAATCGGTGCACCACTTCGTCATAAACCGGGGTGCCCCGCAGCATCAGTTCCCGAGCCACCACGTCGGACTGAATGAGGTGCGCCCCGAGTTTGACAAACATATCGCCCACGGCTGACTTGCCGCTCGCGATCCCGCCGGTCAGTCCCAGTCTCAACAATGGATGATCACCTGGATTTGAAGCAGAGCATCGCGGTGGCGCCGCCGAAAGCCTTCAATGGGACGCCCGTTTAGGGATGGCGGGCGGCGGTTGCGGCGGCTCGCGATATTCCACGTCCAACTCTTTCAAGGTACCCATGAGCAGGGCGCGATTCTTGAGTACTTCCGCGCGCATCGCGTCGGTCGCGCCTTCCGGCATGGCTTGCCCCACCAGCACGACGCGGCCATACGGCCATGCGTCTCGCGGCAGCGCTACCAGTTCGGCTGGAATTTCCTCCGGCTTCAGAATGCGTATCTCATGGTTGGAGAAATCGACGAAACCGATGCCATCCTCGCGCACCACGAGATAAGGATTTTTCCAGCCGCTCATATCCTTGAAGTTGGGCAATTTTGCGGCATCGGCGGGGGCAACGGCCTCCAGTCCGGTGGGTTGCGCGGTGGTGGTCGCGATCGGCTCCGGTGGCGGCGCTTTCTTAGAGCAGCCCAGCGCCGCCAGCACGATCAGAAAGATCAGGCAGAGCAAGGATGCGCAGGCGGAAGCCCGCTGAACGTCGTGGACAGTTTTCTGGATGCGATTGGGCCCAGTTCGCGCCACGCGTCCTCCCGCCGTATTATCGCCGCATTGTGCCTTTGCGGTGGAGTACCGTTTCGAGTGCCGCCCGGGTTTCCGCCGGCAGATGGTAGCTCTCGTCGTCGCTCGGGAACTGCCGGGAACCAACGTCTGCCTTAAAGGCCAGTACCGCCTGCGTGATCACCGCCGCGGCGTCGCCGTAATGGCGCACGAATTTTGCGGTATGGCCGAACGTCAGGTTCACCAGGTCGTGGAACACCAGCACCTGGCCATCGCAATCCGGACCGGCGCCGATTCCAATCGTGGGCGTTGCCACCTCGGCTGTGATCATCGCCGCAACTTCACGTGGCATGCCTTCCAGATAAATGCAGGCGACGCCGGCGCGGTCGAGAGCCACTGCGTCGCGCATCAGGCGCTCGATGGCGCCCAGCGTCTTGCCCTGAACTTTGTAGCCGCCCATCACGTGGACGGACTGCGGCGTCAGGCCGATGTGCCCCGCCACCGGAATCTCGGCGTCAATCACCCGCCGAATCACGTCCACGCGCTTCTCACCGCCTTCCATTTTGACCGCCTCGGCCCCACCTTCTTTCACGAAGCGCGCGGCATTATGAATAGCTTCGTGCGCGTCCACCTGGTAGGAGCCATAAGGCATGTCGGCGATGAGCAGCGCGTCCTTTACTCCGCGACGCACCGCCTTCACATGATGGAGCATTTCATCCACCGTGACCGAGAGTGTGTTCTCGTATCCCAGCATGGTCATGGCCAGCGAATCCCCGACCAGGGCAACATCGATGCCCGCCTCGTCGACGAGACGCGCCGTGCCGTAGTCATATGCGGTGAGGCAGGTGATGGGTTGATGGTTAAGCTTTTTTTCGAGAAGAGTGGCGGCGCTGATCTTGCGCTGGCCGCAATGTCCGCTGATGGGCGTGAGACTCACAATGTCCTCCAGTGCCCCTCCGCAAACCGGGCGGATAGAGCCTGTAAGCGTCCGTTCCGTTCAATGACGCTCCCCGGATTATAGCCGCAAAAGGGTGGTTGGTCGATGAGAGTTGTTGCGGCAAAAACTTTTGGGGCGGAATCGCGTGTCCGGCCGGGTAAGACAATTGCTTCTCGTCTTACCTAATAATTAAGATTGGTGATATGCGTAGCTATAGAGCCGTTATTAGCTCGAAGGGCCAAGTGGTGATTCCCGTCGAGTTACGTCAGCAATTTGGGCTCGATAAGGGAACCCCGGCAACTTGGACCGAAGAACGGGGCAGGCTGGTGCTGACTCCGATGACGTTAAAGAGGATCAAAGAAATCAGGGGATTTCTGAAACCGGGGCCGGGCGAACCCTCCGCTTTCGAGGGGCTTTTCGAAGAGCGCGAACGTGAACGCAAGCGACAGGATCGATGAGCGCCGCGCTTAGCCGCGGACGTGTGCGTCGCTATGTGCTCGACTCCAACGCGCTGATCGGATTCTTTGAAGATCGCGTCGGCGCGGCTGCGAAAGTCGAAGGCCTGCTGGGCGAGGCGGTACGGGACGACGTGCCGCTTCTGATCTCGGCAGTGAACTGGGGAGAGGTGTTCTACACCGAGTGGCGATATCGGGGCGCGGCCAGGGCCCACCAAGCCGAGGCAACTTTGCTGGAAATGCCCATCGCGGTCGTTGCTGCGGACCGAGAGCGCGCATTTCGCGCAGGCGCTCTCAAACAACAGCATGGTCTGGGCTACGCCGACGCCTTCGCTGCTGAATTGGCCATCGAACGTGGCGCGTGGCTGGTTACCGCCGATCCGGACTTTAAAAAAATGGGGAGGTGGCTGCGGCTCTATTCCTTGCCCCGTCACGAAAAGTAGCGGGGATCAAGGTCAACGCTGTTTCCAGACTTGAAGCGGTGGATGCGGCAATTAATAACTCGATTTCCCCGACGAAACCGCCATTGACCCCCGAAACCTAAGATGTCAAACTCCCACGGGGGATTTTTTATGAGTTTTCTCGGGAAGCCGCTGCCTTTTCGCCGCCTGCTCGCGGGTGTTTTTCTGCTTCATTTGGCCGCGTTCTCTGCTTTCGCGCAGCGCGGCGACGGCTTCAACAGTATTGGCTCCACCACCGACACCACACGCTCCTACACCAGCCGAAGCGGCCTGCCCATCGTAGTGGTCACGGTGTACGGCAAGGACGGCAAGACGCGCCTTGACCGCCAGGCGGTCGTCCGCGCCACCAACCTGAGCGTGAATACGGTCAACTGGCGCGCCACCGATGACCGCTCGGAAGCCCCCATGGAGTTGCAATTCGGCAAGTACGAGTTCGAAATCAGTGCCGTCGGATATTTAACCGAGAAGAAGACGCTCGAGATCATTACCGCCCAGAGCACGATTCGAATCGAAGTGAGTTTGCATCCCGATCCGGCCGCCGTCGACCTCAACGTAGCGGAGCGGACGATGCCTTCGAAAGCGCGCCGGGACGTCAAGCAGGCCGTTTCCGCTCTGAAGTCCGGCAATCTCAAGGACGCGAGAAAAAGACTGGATGCCGCCGACAAGCTCGCCCCATCCAATCCCGACCTGAGCTATCTTCTGGGCTACCTTTCCTATGAGGAAAAGGACCTGCCCGCTGCCCGGACCTACCTGGCAAACGCCGCCAGGATGAATCCCCGCCATACTCAGGCCATGATCCTGCTCGGTCGTGTGGAATTGTTTCAGCAGGACTACCCCGCCGCCGCGGCAACCCTGGAGCAGGCCATTGCAGTCGACCCGGACTCATGGATCGCGCACCACTATCTGGCCGACGCCTACCTCAAGCAAAAGAACTTCGCGAAGGCGCGGGAGCAGTCGGAACTGGCTTTAGCCAAGGGCAAGGGCGATGCCGCCATTGCCTACCTGACATTGGGGCAGGCGCTGGTGAATCTGCAAAAGGATGCGGAAGGCATTCAGGCGCTTGAGACCTTTACGCGAGAGGTCCCCAAGAATCCGGCGGTTCCGCAGGTGCGGGATTTGATCGCCAACGTCGTGGCCCGGGACGCCGATTCCAGGCAAAATACGGCGAGCGCGCGGAAGAATGCGCCGCCCCTTGCAGGCGTGGATTCGCTGATCGCGGCTCCCGACCTATCGCTCAGCGTCAAGGCGTGGCAACCGCCGGGAATCGATTACCTGCGGCCCTCGGTGGCGACTGGAGTCGCCTGCCCGGCGGCGGACGTCATCGAAAAGGCGGGGGAGCGGGTTAAAGACCTGGTGGACGATGTGTCCCGCATTGCCGCTATCGAGCACCTGCTCCACCAGCAGGTGGACGAAATGGGCAATCCCTCCACCCGGGAAACCCGGAGTTACAACTATTCCGCTTCAATTACCGAGGATAAACCGGGATTTTTCGCCGTGGATGAAGACCGTTCCGAACTCCTCACCCGCGCCGACTTTCCCGATGGTATCGCCAGCGGAGGATTTACCTCTCTCGCCCTCGTTTTTCATCCCGACATGCGCGACAACTACACCATGGAGTGCGAGGGACTGGGACGCTGGCACGATCAGGCGACCTGGCTCGTCCATTTCCGGCAGCGCGACGATAAGCCCGCCCGCATCCACGATTATCGCGTGGGCGGGGACAGCTATTCGCTGCGGCTGAAGGGCCGGGCCTGGATCACCGCCGACAAATTTCAGATCGTGCGCATCGAATCTGAGTTGGTCGATCCCATGCCCCAGATTCAATTGCGCAACGAACAGCAGGTCGTGGAGTATGGGCCGATTCAGTTCCACGGGAAGAGCGTGGAGATGTGGCTGCCGCAAAAGGCGGAAGTCTATCTCGACTTCCGGAAGCATCGCTACTACCGCAGCCACAGCTTCGATCACTACATGTTGTTTTCGGTGGATTCGGAAGAGAAGCGCAAGGAGCCCACATTGCCCACCGACCCGGACGCGCAAAAACCGCTGCCCAACTGAGGTCGGGTCGAGGCCGGGGCCAGTTTCTAGGCGCTGGCCGCTTCCGTGCTGCCGAGCGGGAGGAAATACTGCGTGCCTTTAATGGGTGCGGAGACCTTCTTCAATAGCTCCTGCAAATCTTCGTTGCGGTCCACGAAATCGATTTCCGACGTGTTCACGATCAAGAGGTCAGACTGCGTGTAGTGAAAGAAAAAATGCTCGTAGGCCTTGACCACTTCCATCAGGTAATCCTCGCTGATGGCCTTCTCGCTGGCAGCGTTCTTTTTCTTGAGCCGCTTCTTCAGCACTTCCGGGGTGGCCTGCAGATAGATGACCAGGTCGGGAGTGGGAATCTGTTCGCGGAAATAATTGAAGTAGCGATTGTAGGTGTCGAGCTCCTGATCGTTCAGGTTGAGGCAGGCAAAGAGCTTGTCTTTTTCAAAAATGTAATCGCAAACCACCGTCTTATTCGACCGCGCTCCCAGATCCAGGGCGCGCAACTGCTCAAAGCGCGCCACCAGGAATGCCAACTGTGTCTGGAACGCGGCCCCGGGTTCGCCCTCGTAGAAGGCCTTTAGAAACGGATTGTCTTCCCGTTCAATGACCCGTTGCGCCGCGAGGCGCTCGCCGAGAACCCGCGCCAGGGTGCTCTTTCCCACTCGTATTGGGCCTTCCACCGCAATGTATCGGGGAAGTTCAAAAAGCTTGGCCATGATGGTTCAGCGACGACGCCCGTGAAGAAACTGGCAAGCAGGATATATGGGTTCCGTCCGCGACGCAATTGTCGATTCATGACCTGTCGATTCATGACCGCATTCATTACCGCTTTTCCTGAACTTGCTCGCGGGTCGCGACCCGCGACCTCGGTTTACAATCCCAGCATGCTTCCCGCCCTGCTCGGCCTGACCGCCGTTGCCGCAGCCTCGGCGGCAGGCTATCAGTCGATGGCGCCCACCGGACAGTGGTACGGGCGCACTTTTGCCGCAGGCCAGCACGCCAGCAAACAGCTTGCCCTGACCTACGACGACGGGCCCAACGATCCCCACACGCTGAATCTGCTGGAGGTCCTGGCCCGGCACAATGTTCGCGCCACGTTTTTCATGATTGGCCGTTATGTGAGCCAGCGGCCCGACATTGCACGGGCGGTGGCGCAGGCGGGACACGTCATCGGCAACCACACGTTCCACCATCCCTTGCTGATCTTCAAGTCCGTCGAGGAAACGCGCCGGCAACTGATCGCTTGCCGCCAGGCGCTGAGCGACGCCATTGGCCAGCATTCCAATTTGTTTCGCCCCCCGTTTGGAGGGCGGCGGCCAGCGACCCTCAGGGTAGCTCGGGAGTTGGGCCTCCAGACTATGATGTGGAACGTCACCGGCTATGACTGGAATGCGCCGCCCGCCAAAATCATCGAAGAGAAAGTGGCGCGCCAGGTGCGCGGAGGCGACGTGATCCTGCTGCATGATGGCGGTCACCGCGCCATGGGCTCGGATCGCGCGCAGACAGTGATCGCTACCGCGAATTTGATCCGGCGATATCGCGATCTGGGTTATGAGTTTGCGACGGCGGAAGAGTTGCGAGACTCCGGAAAGGGCAACCAATACGAGACAGTCTGAACGGAATGCTCATCATCCTCTGGGAGTTCACGGTTCGCGAAGAGCACTTACAGGAATTTATCCGCGCATGCGGATCTCACCGGGCCTGGGCGAATCTTTTCAGCCGCGCCGATGGTTATCTGGGCACAGAACTGCTCCGCTCTTCCACCCAACCGAACCTGTTCCTGACTATTGACCGATGGGAAAGCGCCGCCAGCTTCGAGATTTTCCATGAGCGATTCGGAAGGGAATATAACGAACTCGACGCACGGTTTGCGGGCCATACCACGTCCGAAAAACGACTGAGAGTCTTCTCCGAAACCGCGGAATGAACTTCAGCCACCTGGGAGGCAGACAAGAGTCCGGCACTAGCGCGGGAACGCGAACAACCGTTGTCTCAAGCAGCGACCGTGGCGAACGCCTGCTTCGCCGCCGCAATCGTCTGCTGCGCATCTTTCTCCGTATGCGCTGCTCCGAGAAACGCGGCCTCGAACTGTGACGGCGGCAGATAGATTCCATTCTCCAACATCGCGCGGAAGAAGCTGCCGAATGCCTTGGTGTCGCATTTCCCGGCTGAAGTCCAGTCCGTGACCGGGCCCGGGGTGAAGAACCAGGTGAACATCGAGCCGACGCGGTTGTGGGAGAGCGTCACGCCGGCATCGCTAGCGGCAGCGGCCACGCCCGCGACCACTTTTGCGGCCATACTATCGAGTTTCGCGTAGATTTCCTTATGATCGCGCAAGTAACCCACCGTGGCGTATCCCGCAGCCATCGCCACGGGATTGCCGGAGAGCGTTCCCGCCTGATACACGGGACCGAGCGGCGCCACCAGGTCCATGATCTCGCTCGGTCCGCCGTAAGCGCCCACCGGCAACCCTCCGCCAATGATTTTGCCGAGGGTGGTGAGGTCAGGCTGCACGCCGTAAAGCTCCTGCGCTCCGCCGTAGGCCAGACGAAAGCCAGTCATCACTTCATCGAAAATCAGCAGCGCCTGGTCGCGCCGCGTAATCGAGCGCAGCGCTTCGAGATATCCGGGCGCGGGAGGCACGCATCCCATATTGCCGACGACGGGTTCGACAATCACGCATGCAATCTGCTCCTTGAACTTTTCGAATGCCTGCTCCAGCGCGCCGACGTCGTTATAGGGCAACGCCAGAGTGAACTGGATGAATTCCTCCGGGACGCCCGCCGAGCCGGGAATGCCGAGCGTGGCCACGCCTGATCCCGCTTTCACCAGTAAGGCGTCGGAGTGCCCGTGATAGCAGCCTTCGAACTTCACTATGTACTTGCGCCGGGTGTAGCCGCGCGCCAGCCGTATGGCCGACATGGTGGCTTCCGTGCCCGAACTTACGAAGCGGACTTTTTCCATGTGCGCAAATGCCGCGATCACCAGTTCAGCGAGATCGGCTTCCGCCGGGGTAGAGGCTCCAAAACTCGTGCCCTGGCGCGCCGCCGAAATCGCCGCCTCGATGACTTCAGGCGCGGCGTGTCCCATGATCAGCGGGCCCCACGACCCGACGTAATCGACATACTCGTTGCCGTCGGCGTCCCAGATATGCGCGGCTACGCCGCGCACAATATACAAGGGATCGCCCCCCACGCTGCCAAAGGCCCGCACCGGGGAGTTCACGCCTCCCGGAATCAACCGTTCGGCGCGGCGTTGCAGCTTGCGGGATTGTTCGGTGGTCCGAGCCATCGCATCAATATTACAGCGCTGAGGCGTGATAACAGCCGCTGCCGGGTGCGCCGTTTTCTCTCGCCTCCGGATTAGTAGATGTGGAAATAACCGTCGCGCCGGCCGAGTTCGACTTTCACTCCGAACAACTGGCTTAATTTCTCCGCGCGGAGAATTTCTTCTTTGGTTCCGTCGGCAACGATCCGCCCTTTCGAGAGGAGCACCACTCGTTCAATCTCGGGGACGATATCCGGGAGTTCATGGGTCACAAGAATGATGCCGATTCCCGAGCCGGCCAGGGTTCGCATGGTTTCCCGCAGGCTGCCTTGCGCCGCGATGTCCAGAGAATTGCATGGCTCGTCGAACAGGAGAGCGCGCGGGTTGTGGACCAGCGCCCGCGCAATCAGTACGCGCTTGGCCTCGCCTGACGACATTTCCTGCACCGCGCGTTCCGCCAGATGAGATACACCCAGCCTGGCCAATGCGTACTCCGCCATATCTCGGAGTTTGGCGTCGACGTCGTGGTTGGGGAAAATACGCGTGCTGCTGAAAAAACCGGACAGCACCACATCCAGTCCGCTCGCCTCGGCGGTGCACGACGACATCAGGTCGTTGGAGACGATGCCCAGCAGCGAACGGAGTTCAAACACGTCCCACCTGGTCTGCCCCAATATGGCCATGCTGGAGCCTTCGCGGGCCACCGGATAACACTCGCGCGTCAGGGTTTTGATGAGCGTGGATTTGCCGCATCCGTTCGGACCGAGCACGGCCACGTGTTCCTCGGCGCCGATGCGCAGGCTAAAATCGTCGAGCACGATTTTGTCTCCGCGCATCACGCGGACATTCCGCAAATCCAGTAAGGGAGCCTGAGTTTCCACGCCGGTGATGACCAGACGCAATGACGAACATTAGCATATCGCAGGATTCGTCCCGGCACGCGGCCGCCATTCATTAGTGGGCGGGAACTGGGTTCGAGAACTCAATCACGACAGCGGCGGGACGGCTTCACGATTGCTCCCACTGGCGAATTCATGGGACTTTCATGGAATTGCAATACTTCTGCAATCTGGACCCGCTACCTTTCAAGGCAGTGGCCCTTCTAACCGGGAGGGTTGATCAGGACGGCCTTGGGGGGCTCCGGGCTGTCCTTTTTTGCGTTGGCCGTACACTCCATATTCCAGTCAGCCCCGCCCCACTCCAACTGACCGTGAAATCCCGTGGCCCTCCCTCCACTATGTAGTTAACTATGGTTAACTGACTGTGATATCGTTACGACAGCTGCCAACGCGATGAAATTAACTTCCATTTACCCGCGACGCGACCGCGGAACTTTAATTCTCGCCCTCGCCCTGACCGCTGTGTCCAGCGCCGCATGGCCGCAGGCACCCAATCCGAGCGCCAATACGGGCGCGCCCCAAACTGACAAACCGGCCAGCGGAAACGATAGCGATAACGGTGACCACAACGACAGCAACAGCGATGCGCCGGCGATGCTCCCCCATTTCCAGAGCACGCGGTTCTGGCTCTCCGGGCAGGCGAACTTTATCTTCCAGGCGCTCCCCGGCTTTCACGCCGATTACAGCGGAGCCCACAGCCTCGGGCCGGATTACGAGAAGGCCACATCGCGCGTGATGACACTCTATACCGGCGTGCGCTTCTTCAATTCCTTTGAAGTGCTCGTCGATATCGAGGAAGCGGGCGGCGCAGCCCTCAGCCAGGGCTTCGGCCTCGCCGGCAACACCGATCTGGATATCGTCCGCAATCCCGCCTTGAGCAAAGCGCCCTACCTGGGCCGCGCCATGATCCACAAAGTGTTCGCGCTGAGCAGCAATAAAAATAACGATAAAGATAATAATAACGATAAAAAAACCATCAAGAACGAACGCACCTTTCTCTCCCTCTTCGACGAATTGCCCGCGCGCCGCCTTGAAGTTCGCGTCGGCAAGTTCAGCATGCCCGATTTCTTCGATCTGAATTCCGTGGGTTCGGACACCCATCTCCAGTTCATTAACTGGACCGTCGATAACAACGGCGCATGGGATTATGCGGCCGACACTCGCGGCTACACCGTCGGCGCGCTCGCCGATTATGAGGACCGCAACTGGGGGCTTCGCTTGGGCGAAGCGCTCATGCCGAAAGTGGCGAACGGCATCGACCTCGTGTGGCGGCCGTGGCAGGTCCACGCGGAAAACATCGAGTACGAACTACGCCATGGCGTCCTCCCCAAAAAGCCCGGCGTTGTCCGACTGTTGGCTTACGTCAACCACGCCAATATGGGTGTGTATCGCGACGCGGTAAACCAGTTTAGGGAAGCTTTAGTCTCCGTGCCGGATATCACCCACCATCCTTGGCACATCACGAGTAAATATGGTTTCGGCGTAAACCTCGAACAGAACCTGACGCCAAGCGTCACCGCCTATGCGCGCTGGGGATGGGACAACGGGAAAACTGAGTCCTTTGCCTACACCGAAGTGGATTCCACCTTCAATCAGGGCGTAGGGTTCGCGGGCGCGCTTTGGGATCGCAAGCAGGACCGCGCTGGCATTGCCTTTGTGTCGAACGGCATCAAGAAAGATCACCAGACCTATCTCTCCGACGGCGGCCAGGGATTTCTACTGGGAGATGGCGGACTGAACTACGGGCGGGAGAATATTTTGGAAGCCTATTACACGGCGCACATCTGGCGCGGAATTTATCTTGCGCCCGGCGTGCAGCATATCGACAATCCCGGTTACAACCGCGACCGTGGACCGGTGACCGTGCCGACGCTGCGGGCCCACGTCGAATTCTGAATCACGCCTGACCAGGCATCGCTATCGTAACCATCCCGAATTGAATCAGAGATTCCCCGCAGACCCGGGTGCCGGCAGCGTCAACGCGCGGTCGAACACAACGTTCATTTCCGTGAATCGCGGCAAAATCACATCGCGTCCATGCCGCGTGAGCAGAAATATCCCCGAGGCGCAGGTGGCGACGATTCTCCCGACTCCCGCTGTCGATGCGTCGGTGGCGGATGAAACCACCGCTTCGATGATCAATTGAATCGTGTCGTCGGCTTCCTTGGCGACTCCCGCCGTTACGCCAAGGTTGATCGCCATCCACGCCTTGCCCGGACGTTCGCCGTGCAGTTTGCCTTCGGCATCGATTCTGGTGTGCGACCTCCGGTCGAGATCGGCGGCCGTTACCGAAGCCGACACCGGAATCGCGCTCTGCCCGGGCAATGTCAGATCCGTGAACACAAATAGAATCGACCCGGCGCGGCTCAACATGCGCGGCGGCGTGCGGCTGACCACCTTCCCGGCCAGCATTGTCCCCTCCGGCAATACCAGTTTTGCACCCAACCGCACCGGCTCAATCAAGCGCGCCCGGAACGACTCTCCGGGGCGACTGGTGGAGGCGCTCAAGCCCGCCAGCAAAACAATTTTCGCCTGGGTGCCGGCCGTCAACGTGACCGGGCCTGCGATTGCGGCGTTTGCCGAGTCTCGCATGATCTGTGCCGGGGTGGCCGCTTCCAACGTCAATGTCGTCCCAAGCGCTGGAGTATTTTTCGTCGTCGTTTTTGTTCGCGCTCGTACTTCCCTTTCCCGCTGAATGTTAATCAAGGAGACTTGCAGAGCGACATCCCGGCCGTCAGCCAAGGTCACCGTGGCGGAACGAAACAGAGGATAGTTTTCATCCCGGGGAGTGAAGGCCTTCACCACCCATGGCCAGTGATCGTTCGGGACTCTTTTCCGGCGGCCAAGTTTGTCCACCGTGAGATGCACGACGCTACCCGCGGGAAATAGTTCGTGGTCACCGGAATAAATATCTTGCGCGAGCTTGCCCGCTATGATGTCACCTGTTTTCAGGCGCGGAACCTTGATCTTGTCCTCCAGTTGTACCTTCACGTAAACGCTGGAGGGCAAGGCCAGATCTACCGGAGCCACCGGTGCCGCTTCCTGCGCTGGGGCAAGACGGCAAACCGCCAGGATGGCGACTCCCAGGCTGACGAAATATCTCCGTCGGCGCGCCAGCCTCTCGCCATCGTGGACCATCGTGCGCACGCGGATTAGGCCCTCCCGTTGGGATAGACCAAAATCTTGCTCGCCTCGCCGCTCTTCAGCCGGGCCATGGCTTTGGAAAAATCTGTCATCGGAATGCGGTCGGTGATTACAGGATGAAGATCGAGGCGTCCACTCTTCAGCAAAGCCGTCATCTGGTACCAGGTCTGGTACATTCGCCGTCCGTTGATGCCTTGCACGGTGATGCCTTTAAAAATAATGTCTTCAGAAAAGTTCAGCGCAATGGGCTTTGAAGTCAGTCCCAGAAGCGAGATGCGCCCGCCGCGGCGCACAATGTCGAAGGCGGTCCGTATGGCGTCAGGATGACCCGCCATTTCCAGCACCACGTCCACTCCCAGGCCTCCGGTTTTTTCCGCGACGATGGCGCGTACATCCTCCCGCGAGGGATCTAATGCGAAATCGGCCTTCATCTCGGCCGCCAGTTTGCGGCGGTGCTGGTTGACCTCGATGGCGAAGATCGTCGTCGCGCCCACAGCTCGCGCCACCGCGATGGAAAAAAGCCCGATCGGGCCGCAACCCGTGATGGCCACCGTCTTCGCCGCGATTTCCCCCGCCAGCACCGAGTGCACCGCATTGCCCAGGGGATCGAGGATCGACGCATACTCCTGCGGAATAGCGGGTTCGAGCTTCCAGATGTTCGATTCGGGGATAACCACGTATTCGGCGAAGGCCCCATTGCTGTCGACGCCGATGATCTTCACATTCTGGCAAATGTGCGCTTCACCGGTGCGGCATTGCAGGCACTTGCCGCAGGCGACGTGCATTTCGGCGGAAACAAAATCGCCTTCTTTGACGCTCGTGACCTCGGCGCCGAAGCCGGCCACTACGCCGCAGAATTCGTGCCCTGGAATCAAAGGCGGGTGGATGCGCCCCTGCGCCCAGCGGTCCCACTCATAAATATGTAGGTCGGTGCCGCAGATGGAGGCAACTTTCACTTTGACAAGAACGTCGCGGGGTCCGCAGGCGGGAACCTTCACCTCGCGAAGTTCCGCGCCCGGCGCGGCTTCCGGCTTGACTACTGCCAGCATGGTTTCGGGCATGGACGCTCCCTGAATACTGCGTATTTTGAAAACGCATTTCGAGAGAAATGACCTGCCATTCTACACCCCCGGCCTGGGAACACTGGACGGCTGGGTCCCGGACGAGGCGGAACATGGAGTAAACAGACTCCGCTCCCAAGGGTATATACTGCCTGTAAATAAAGCCGTCCGAGGAGGCGTGGTGATGCGTTTCTGGATTTGGCAAGCCTCGCCGCTTCTTAAGCCTCCGCGCCGTCCTTAAATTGCACCATGGACCATTCCAAATCACCAAAGGACGAGGAAGCGGTTAGCAAGAAACCGGCGCCGGCCGGCGTCGGAACGTCGTTTGCCGGCGAGAGTTCCGGCAGCAATCCGCCCGTTTCTCCGCTTGCTTCTCCCGACCAGGCCACGCTGATCGATGCGGTTCCTTCTCGCCACGACCCTGACGCTACTATCGTCGATGCCAGACCGCCGTTGGATCCCGAAGCCACCATCGTAGATGCCGACGCCACCATTGCGCCGGGAGCTCCGGCGCGCCGGACGCCGCCGCCGTCTTCCCATCGCGCGGCTCCCGCTTCCGACAGCGCCGCCGTGTTTCAAATCGGCGAACTGGTGGGCGGGCGATATGAAATTCTAAAACTTCTGGGCGAAGGCGGCATGGGAGCAGTCTACAAGGCGACCGACCGTACCCTGGACCGCTTTGTGGCGCTCAAAGTCATACGTCCGGAACTGGCGTCGAACCCCGCGATACTGGCGCGTTTTAAACAAGAGTTGCTGCTCGCGCACCAGGTGACGCACCGCAATGTGATCCGCATCTACGACCTCGGGGAAGCCGCGGGCGTGATGTTCATCACCATGGAGTTTATTGAGGGCGAGGATTTGCGGTCCCTCATTCGCGATAAAAAGAAATTCCCTCCGGAAGAAGCGGTGGAAACGATTCAGCAGGTGTGCGAAGCGCTCCACGCCGCCCACCGTGTGGGCGTGATTCACCGCGACCTCAAACCGCAAAATATCATGCGGGACGCGACGGGCCGAATCCTGGTGATGGATTTCGGTTTGGCGCGGACGGTCGAAGGCGACGGCATGACGCAAACCGGCGCCATCGTCGGCACCATGGAGTACATGTCTCCGGAACAGGCGCTGGGCAAGGATCTCGACCAGAGATCGGACATTTTCGCTCTGGGCCTGATCCTGTTCGAATTGCTTACCGGCAAAACGCCTTTTCACGCCGACAGCGCTCTCGCCAGCCTGATCAAGCGCACGCAGGAGCGCGCCATCTCCGTTTCGGATATTGACGCTCAGATTCCCGGCGCGCTGGCGGGGATCGTCAGCAAGTGCCTGGAACGCGATGTGAAAGAGCGGTACGCAACCACGGCGGACGTGCTGGCGGACCTCAATACCTGGAAAGACAAGCGGGCCGCGGGCACCATCAAGTTCGACGCTGCGGTAAAGCCTTTGGGGCGAAGTTTTCCGTGGCCGATGATTACAGGCATCGTCGCTGCGGCCATCGTTTTGGCCATAGCGGGCGTGATGGCGGTGCCCTCGGTGCGGCAGCGGATTCTGGGCAGCGGGGCGAAGCCGGGCGGGCCGCATCAGCCGGTAAGTGTGCTGGTGGCCGACTTTGCCAACCACACCGGGGACTCGGTTTTGGATGACACGCTGGAACCGATGATCAATGTGGCGCTCGAAGGCGCCAGCTTTGTCAACGCCTACAGCCGCGGGGATGCGCGCAAGCTCGCCAGAAAATTGCCCAATGCCACGGACAAACTGGACGAGCAGTCGGCGCGACTTGTGGCGGTGGACCAGGGCGTCAACGCGGTGATCACGGGTGAGATTAATAAGAGCGGCGACAAGTACGATGGTTTCCGCGACCGCGCTCGACGCCGTGAGCGGCAATGTGCTCGCGAAAGCGGAGGTCAGCTCCGCGAACAAACAGGAGATCCTGAGCGACCTTCCCAAGCTGGCGGCGCCGATCCGTAAGGCCCTGGGCGATACCACGCCTCCCTCGGTGCAATTCGATGCCGTGAGCGGAGGCTTTACCGCCGCATCCCTGGAGGCGGTGCAGCAGGACGCCATTGGAGTCGAAGATCAGTTCGCGGGCAAGTTTCAGGAAGCGTTCAATTCCTTCCAGAAGGCTGCAGAGCTGGATCCGAAGTTCGCCCGGGCGTACAGCGGCATGGCGGCCATGGCCCTGAATCTGGGCAAGCCCACGGACGCCGTGAAGTACATGAAGCTGGCGATGGAACACGTCGACCGCATGACGGAGCGCGAGCGCTATCGCAACCGCGGTCTGTACTATCAGACGACGGGCGACTGGCAGAATTGCGTTCAGGAAAACACTCAGCTGGTCGCTCATTATCCCGCCGACCGCGTCGGCCAGAACAACCTTGCCACCTGCTATACCCAGTTGCGCAACGCGCCGAAGGCGCTGGAGGCGGCGCAGCACGCGGTCGAGATTGTCCCCAAGGGCGTGGGGCAGCGGCTGAACCTCTCCTTCATCAGTTCCTTTGCGGGAGATTTTGCGGCGGGCGAAAAAGAAGCGCGTGCCGGGCTGGCGATCAATCCCTCGGCCGCGCAGGGATACCTGGCCCTCGCCGAAGCGCAGCTGGGGCAAGGCCAGATCGAGAAGGCGGCGGAAGGCTACCATCAACTGGAAAAATTTGGCGCGCTGGGGGTATCCAACGCAGCCGGTGGACTCGCCGATCTCGCCGCCTATCAGGGGAAGTATGCCGAGGCGGCGCGCATCCTCACAGAGGGAGCCGCAGCCGACGTGGCGGCCAAGATGACTGACAACGCCGCGAGAAAATACGCCGCGCTGGGCAACATCGAGGAATTGCAAGGACATAATGCGGCAGCGCTCTCCGATATGGGCAAGGCGCTGGCGAACAGCCAGTCTATCCAGATTAAATTTCTCGCGGCGAGCGGATACGTCGATGCCGGAGACCTCGCCGAAAGCGCAAAAGCTGGCGGCGAGCCTCTCTTCCGAAGTGACCAGCGAGCCGCAGGCTTACGGCAAGATCGTCGAGGGTCATGATCGCGCTGAAGCGGAAAGAAGCCAAGGAAGCAATCAAGCAGATCACCGCCGCAAACACCCTGCTGGACACCTGGATCGGCCGCTTCGAACTGGGCCGGGCCTACCTGGAAGCGGGAGCGTTCACCGAGGCTGACTCAGAGTTCGATCAATGCGTGAAGCGGCGAGGCGAAGCCATCGAACTGTTTATGGATAACGTGCCGACTTATGCTTATTTTCCGCCCGTCTATTACTACCAGGGACGCGTGCGGGAAGGAATGAAGAGCGAGGGGTTCGCGGACTTTTATAAGACCTACCTCAGCATTCGCGGGCAGTCGTCGGAAGATCCCTTGGTCAAGGATGTACGGCGGCGCATCGCGCAATAGCAGTAATCATCTAGCCCGCTAACTCACACATTCCAGAATACTTTACCAGTAACTCCTTTAGAATCAAAGACCATCGATCAATTCGGCCTAGGTCTTTGATTCTAAGAGACCACCTCAGGGGGGTCTAAAAAAGGTAGCTCCCCATCATACGGCTTTGCGGCAGCCTGCCATCTAGTGCGCCGTTACCACTGACGTTGCCGACGTCGCCGCCGCATAATCCGTCGTAGCCGCGTACTTGGCGGAATAACTATGCGAGCCCTTGGTGATGCCCGTGACGGTATAGGACACCGCAGCCGTGCTCGGGTTGATGGCCGAAGTTCCGATGGCCGTCGTGCCGTCGTAGAAGGTCACGCTGCCGGTGGGGATTCCCGAGCAAGGTGTCTTTACCGTCCCTGACAGAGTGACCGACGATCCCGCTGCCGGCGTGTAGCTGGAGGGCGTTATCAGCAACTGCGTCTGGCCTGGCGCGGTGGTGAAGCTCTTGGTGATGGTCGTGCCAGCGGCAAAGTTGCCCTGCGCCGCGTAGTTGATGGTCAGGGTATTGTTGCCAACCGGCGGACTCGCGATGGTGACGGTCGCAATGCCATTGTTCAGTGCCACCGCGGTCGGCGTCGCGCCGTTGAGGCTGTAGGTGATGTTGCCGACCGGCGTAACCGTGGTGTGGGCGCTCACGCTGACCGAGCACTTGTACGCCACTTCCCAGGAAGTTCCTCCCGAGCAGGCGGCGGTGAAGGTCACGGGCGCCGGATTTACCGTGATCGTGACGGGCGAAGAAACTCCGGCGGCGAAGTGCGAGTCGCCGCTGTAGCTGGCGCTCACCACGTTCGCGCCCACGTTGAAGGGATTCGCGGTGTAGTAGGCCAATCCGTTGCCGGTAAGCGGCACGGTCGCTACCACGACGCCGTTGTCGTAGAGGGTCACGGTTCCGGTCGGAACCCGCGATCCGGTGAAGATGGGCCCAATCATGAAGTTGGTCCAGGTCTGGTAGGTCTGGGTTTGGGCGGTGATCCCCAGGGTCACGGTCGGGGCGAAAACGGTCAGGGACACAGTTTTCGTCGCCGTGCTGAAGTTGGCGCTGACGCTCGGAGTGAACAGCACGGATAGAGTTTGCGTTCCCTGGGCCAGCACGGCCCCGGCTGCGGGCATGTAGGTGAAGGTTCCGGGGACGGTTTGCGAAGCAAACGAGGCGGTCGCATCCAGTTGAGTGGAGCTCAGCGGCGTCCCGTAAACGATCTGCGCCGGAGTCGGCCAGGTGATGATGGGCGCAGCCTGCACGGCCGTGACGCTCTTCGTGACCGTAGGCGCGTTCGAGTAATTGCCGTTGCCAAGTTCATTCGCGATCACGGAACAGGCGGTCGTCCCGCTGGTCATGGTGTAGCTTGCACCCACGTTGCTGCATCCCCCTGAACTGCCGAAGGTCACGGCGTTGCCGCTGGCTCCGGGCGAATATCCAACGGTGAAGCCGCTGTTGTAAATGGCGCTGGCGGGAATGCTGGTGATGGTGATGCTCTGCGTGGCGAGCGTCGCCGTCGTCGATTGGGTTGCCGTAGCGCCGTTGTAGTTAGCGTCAGCGGCCCAGGTCGCGGTGAGCGAGCAGGTGCCGGTGCCGCTGGTCATGGTTACAGCGGTGCCCGCGTTCGAGCACGCGCCGCTGCTGGTGATCACCGCGGTGCTCGTGGCGTTGGTGGTGGAGGTGACCGTGAAGTGGCTGTTGAAGGCCGCGCTGACTGGCGCTCCGGTGAAGGTGACCGTCGGCGCGATCTTACTGGCTGCGGTGGATTGACTTGCCGTAGCGCCGTTGTAGTTGCCGTCCGAAGCCCAGGTTGCGGTAAGTGAGCAGGTGCCGGTGCCGCTGGTCATGGTTACAGCGGTGCCCGCGTTCGAGCAAGCGCCGCTGCTGGTGATCACCGCGGTGCTCGTGGCGCTGGTGGTGGAGGTGACCGTGAAGTGGCTGTTGAAGGCCGCGCTGGCTGGCGCTCCGGTGAAGGTGACCGTCGGCGCGATCTTACTGGCTGCGGTGGATTGACTTGCCGTAGCGCCGTTGTAGTTGCCGTCCGAAGCCCAGGTTGCGGTAAGTGAGCAGGTGCCGGTGCCGCTGGTCATGGTTACAGCGGTGCCCACGTTCGAGCAAGCGCCGCTGCTGGTGATCACCGCGGTGTTGGTGGCGTTGGTGGTGGAGGCGACGGTGAAGTGGCTGTTGAAGGCCGCGCTGACTGGCGCTCCGGTGAAGGTGACCGTCGGCGCGATCTTACTGGCTGCGGTGGATTGACTTGCCGTAGCGCCGTTGTAGTTGCCGTCCGAAGCCCAGGTTGCGGTAAGTGAGCAGGTGCCGGTGCCGCTGGTCATCGTTACAACGGTGCCCGCGTTCGAGCAAGCGCCGCTGCTGGTGATCACCGCGGTGCTGCTCGCGTTGGTTGTAGAGGCCACGGTGAAGTGGCTGTTGAAGGCCGCGCTGGTTGGGGCTCCGGTGAAGCTGACGCTCGGCGTGGCCGGGGTGATCGTAAAGTTCGCAGTGTTGTAGGTGATGGTGTAGTTACCGAGAACGGATGTCGGGCTTAACGTTGCGCTGATGGTGTAGGGTCCGCCAGACACAGTCTCTCCCGAGGTGCGGGAGTATGTCGCGGTGACGCCATCCGATGGCAGGAACCCGCTTAGCGTTCCGGTCAGGGCGGGGTCGCCGGTGCCGTAGACCTTGCTGGCCGCGCTTGGCGTGACCGAAGCATTGATCTTGCCTATGGTCACCGTGCCATTCACGTAAAGGAACGAGTAATTCGCCGCCGATAACGTCCCGGTCGTTACCGTGATCGGATAGGTCCCCACACCGCTCCCCGTGGTTGCGGTTGTGGACAGCGCCGGCGCGCCATTGATTACCGCAGACTGTTCGTTGTTTACAAAGCCGGTGTAACCGTAGGTCAACGATGGGATGGCCTGCCCATACGCGATGGAGAAGCTGGTTGCCGTGACCTTAAGCACCGCCGGGTAAATGGCGAACGACTGTGACACCGAGGCGGCGCTGTACGCACCGCTTGCCGGAGCGGACGCCGTGATCTTGCACGTCCCGACTCCGGTCGGGCTGCCAGTTGTTCCGCTCACGGTGCATGAGCCGGATGCCGTGAAACTGACCGGCAGACTGGCCGAGGACGTCGCACTCAACGAGAACGCGCTGCCGTACTGCACGCTTGGCAACGATGGGAAGTTGATCGTCTGCGATTGGGTGGTGGAACTCTGCGGCAGTATGGTGAAGGTTCCTGACACAGCATTGGCCGCGTTGAAGCCGTTCGAGCCGGGTTGCGACGCGGTGATGGTGCAGCTTCCCGTGTTGTTGAGGGCCACCGTGGCCGACGAAACGCCGTTCGTGATCGACTGGCTGCCGATGGCGCAAGCTGACGTCGCGCTCGTCGCGGCGAAGTTCACCTGCAAGCCATTCGCCACGCCCGATGACATGGCCGTCGCCGTGACTGTGAGCGGAGTGCTCGCCACGTTGACGGAACTAGGCAAGGCACCGAGGCTGATTGTCTGGTCGAGCGTAAGCACCGCCGGGGGCGAGGGCGAACTCTGGCGTGACGACGAACTACCCGTGTCCGGAACCAGAGTGGTCGTTATGGTGTAGACCACCGTGGATGCAGTCAGGTCAGGGTTGGTGTCGATAAACTCCGTCGCCGGAGGATATCCATTGACACCGCTGACGCTGCCGATCTCGATCGGCGTCGCGCCATCTGAGCTGCGATAGACGGTGTAGGTGGCGACCACTCCGAAAAGCGGCGCCGTCCAATCGACGCGGACACTGGCTGGCGTTGTGTTCACCGCCGGGGTTGGCGTTTCGGTGGCCGCAGGCGGTGGACGAACAATGGAGTTTGCGCTCTCATACGTCAACTCGGTGGAGAGGCTGCCGCCGCTGCCCAGGGTAACGTTTCCGCCGCTACCAAGAGTGATGTTGCCACCGCTGCCCAGAGCGATAGTGCCGCCGCTGCCCAGCGTGACGTTGCCTCCGCTGCCTAGGGTGACGGTGCCGCCACTTCCCAGCGTGACGTTACCGCCGCTGCCCAGAGTCACGGTGCCGCCACTGCCGAGCGTTATGTTGCCACCGCTGCCGAGCGTGATGGTCCCACCACTGCCGAGGGTTACATTTCCGCCACTACCCAGAGTTACATTGCCGCCGCTGCCCAGGGCTATGGTGCCGCCGCTGCTGCCAAATGTGAACGTACCTCCGGCCCCGACGACGGTTACAGTTCCGCCGCTGGTGACGGTGCCGCCGCTCCCGAGTGTCACAGTGCCGCCGCTGCCGAGCGTGACGTTGCCACCACTGCCGAGCGTGATGGTTCCACCGCTGCCTAAGGTCACGTTGCCGCCGCTGCCGAGCGTGACGTTGCCACCGCTCCCTAGCGTCACCGTGCCGCCGGATCCCAGAGTCGCTGTTCCGCCGCTGCCTAAAGCTACGGTGCCGCCGCTACCGAGGGCAACGTTTCCACCGCTACCCAAAGTGACGGTGCCGCCGCTGCCAAGCGTGACATTGCCGCCGCTGCCCAGAGTCACGGTCCCGCCGCTGCCTAGCGTCACCGTGCCACCGCTGCCGAGCGTGACATTGCCGCCGCTGCCGAGTGCAATCGTGCCGCCGCTGCCCAGGGTGATGGTTCCACCGCTGCCGAGGGTGACGTTGCCTCCGCTACCGAGCGTTACATTTCCGCCGCTGCCCAGCGCGATGGTGCCGCCGCTGCCGAGCGTGACGTTGCCGCCGCTGCCAAGAGTCACATTGCCGCCGCTGCCGAGGGTGATGGTGCCGCCACCGCTCGCGATGGTGTAACTGCCGCCGCTCGAGGGGATGGTCACGCTGCCGCCGCTGCCGAGCGCGATAGTGCCGCCGCTGCCGAGCGTCACGGTGCCGCCACTGCCGAGGGTGATGGTGCCGCCGCTGCCGAGGGTGATCGTGCCGCCGCTGCCCAGGGTGACATTGCCCCCGCTGCCCAGGGTGACGTTGCCGCCGCTGCCGAGCGTGATAGTGCCGCCACTGCCCAGGGTGACGTTGCCTCCGCTGCCGAGCGTCACATTGCCGCCGCTGCCCAGGGTGATGGTGCCACCACTACCCAAAGTGACATTCCCTCCGCTCCCGAGCGTGACGGTGCCCCCGCTGCCGAGTGCGACGGTGCCCCCGCTGCCGAGTGCAACGGTGCCGCCCGCGCCGACATTCAGCGGCGTGGAAGAAGGTTAAACGAAAGCACCGTCGCCAGGGAGGCGAACTCGCCGCCGGTCGCGCCCACCTGGCGCAGGTCGATGTTGGCAAAGTCGTTGTATCCGCGCTCCAGGGTCTGCGGCACGCCGATAAAGTTGATGTCCTGCCCGTTCGACCATGGCGGAGTTATGGGTGCGATGGGCGCATTCACGCGATAGCCAGTGACGCCGTTGGTCGGGGTGCCGTCGCAATGCAGCGTGGCGGCGCTCGACGTAGGCGTCGGCGGACTAAAACGTACCAGGACGAGGTGGAGAAAGTCGCGGGGTTGGCTTGCTCGAGGTATCGGTAAGCTGAGTCAGCGAGCCGATGGTGTTCTCATTCAAGGAATCAGAGTCTGGTTGGAGAAGGCGACGGATTGATTCGGTCCCACCAGATCAAGCTGGAACAGATAGTTCATGATGCTCTGGTAATTCGGCTTGCAATTGGCTTCGAAGGTCGGAACGTAATTTCCGGTGGGCCCGTCGTAGTAAATGCCGCCGTGGCTCAATCCCAGCGTATGGCCGATTTCATGGAACAGCGTGCCGGCGGTGACGTTGGCGCGCTTGCTCATGTCCTGGTTGGGATAAGTCAACCACAGGCCGAGAGTGATGGCCGAATCCGCGCCGCCGAGATCGGAGTAACCCGAGATGCTGGTCACGGTGCCGGACGTTAAGCCAATGACGGGTTCCGGCAGAGTGGTGTTGGGATAAATCCAGTCGGGGACGCCCGGCGTCGCCACGGTGATGGTCGACCCGTCGGAACAGCCGGTCGTGTTGTAAACCCCGTTCAGACTCGGGTTACCAAGGACGCCTGCAATCGTGATCCGGCTGGGGCAATGCGTTGATCTCCCGGCGCCCCGGTTCACGGTGGAGATGGTGGTCATGCCATTGCTTACGTTGATTCCGGTCAAGGTCCCGTAACGGCTGTTCCAGGCCGGGATGGTCAGGGAGTGGCCGAAGAGCACGTAGTGGTAGCTGTCTTTCTGTCCGTACGGGAAACGAGTGGTGCAATCGCCGCCGGCGAGACAGGACGCCAGATTGCGCGGCCAGAGCTTGGAGAATTCCAGGCTGTTCTTCCAGCCGATGACTCCCGGCTGGCCCGGGAACTGGCAGAGTTGCGAAGGGTTCGTGGGGACGGTGATCCGTGCAGGTGGTTTCGGGTACGGCGTTGCCAATCTTCGAGATGCAGCTGGATTCCAGTGGTGGCGAAGGCCTGCGTGACCATGGCCAGCGGATCGTTGCCGTTGGCGTCCGGCGAGGGAAAGAGATTTTCCTGACTGGGATCGCAGGAGCCGTTGGACAGCACGGCGCCGCACATGTAGTCCAGTTGCACGAATAGATCTTTGTGGCCGTGTTGCGCGCCCGGCAATGATACCCAAGTCGCGGTCTTTACGTCGTAATAACCCGGCTGTCCGCTATGGAAATCGCCCGCAGCCGGGACCGGACTTCCAGGCGTCGAGAATGCCGTCATTGTCGCTGTTGGTGACGGGCGTGCTGAAAATCACCGCCGCATATGCGCGCCTCGCTGTTCAGCGGCACGCTGTACTGAACTCGCGTCGGCGGACAGGCTGGCGGTGGTGAATTGATTGTTCCAACTTCCCCCGGCGGCGTAATTGAGCGTGGTAGTCTCGCCCGCGCCTCCGGCGACCGCGTCATAGAATCCCTGCACCGCTTGCGTCGTCGAGCTTGTGGGCAGCACCGAACCGTCGTAAATGACCACCGACTTGAGCGGGAAATTCTGCGACAACACACGATAAATGACGACGAGACTCGCGCCCTCGGTCAACGGCAACGCGGAGTGTCCATCCGGCAGAGAGACGGTGAAGGTGCCCGAGCCATAGCGCACGCCGCTTCCGTTGGCTGCGAAGGGCAGATAGGCGTTGACGTCGGCGCGATACATGCGCAGCGTGCCGGTAAACGCGCCGTCGATATAATTGGCGAGGTCGCTTCCGATTTGTTGGCCGGTGATGGCGTAGTTATTAAACGTTCCGTTGGTGGAGGAAGCCGTCGCCGTATTTTCCAGCGTCTCCCAGTACAGGAAAGCGTCAATGATGTCGGCGCCGTCCGGCACGCCCTGGCTGACGCCGGGTTCGCGGTGCTGCTGGGTATGGTGATGGTCCCGGTGGCCATGCCGTCCGAGCCGGTCCCGCGCAGAGTGACTCCCGCAGAGGCGTAGTCGCCGGTGACGAAGTAGTTGTTCTCGAACGGAGCGGATTCGGCGACGGGCGGCTGCGGCTCGCCGGTCGAGATGAGCAGCTCCACCGGACGATCCCACGATTGACTTGCGTTCCGGCCGCCGGATTTGAACTGATCACGCCGCCGGAAGGCACGGTCGCGGCTGGCGGCGGTGCTACACCGATCCCAGCGCCAAACCCGCACCGGTGAGGGCCGTCGTCGCCACGGTTTGGGTCTGCCCACGTCACGTCGGGCACGGCCACGGTGGCAGCCTGCCGTTCAGGCCGCGAGGTGCCGATGAGATTGATCGGTCTGCAGACGCCGGAGAGCAGGTTCAATTGTTGTCGCTGAAAACTGCCGAGCCCGTAAAGTAGCCGGTCGATTGCGGCGTGAAGCTGAAACCCTCATAGCAGAGTGCGCCCGGAGCCAACGGAAACGCGCAGCTTGAGCCCTGGAAGAAATTCGTGCCCCAGGTTCAAAGCCAACGAGCCCGTCAACGGTTGGTTGCCGACGTTTTGCAAGCCGACCGATTGCGGGCGTCTGCTCGTGCTGCCCACATTGGTCAAGGCGAAGGTCAACGATGGCGGTTGCGTGTGATTCACCTCCACGACGCGGTCTGTTGCATATCGGCGATGAAGATATCGCCTGCCCCATCCACCGCCACGGCCGGCGGGTCGATAAGTTGCTGCGCCATGTAGATCTGGCAAGCGTTGACGTGGTGCAGCCGGGCGGAACCTCCATCACCACGTGCTCGTTTGATCCGCGATGAAGACATCGCCCGCCGCATCCACCGCCACGCCGTCGGGTTGAATCCAGTCCGCTGGCGACCGTGATTTGGCAGCCGGCGTGGTGCATCCAGCCGGAACCTCGACCACCTGGTCCTGGTGCCAGTCGGAGATGAAGACATCTCCCGCCCCATCCACCGCCATACCGATCGGGCGACTCAGACCGCTAGTGGCACCGTGGTCTGAACGCCGCACCGCCGGCGAAACCTTCACCACCTGGCTGTTGTCTCGATCCGCAATGAAGAGATATCGCCCGCTCCATCCACCGCCACACCCGTGGGCTACATCCAGTCCGCTGGCACGGTGCTCTGAGCGCCACTGGCAGTAATCTCCACGACCTGGCTGTTTCCGTTATCGGCCACGATAACATTGCCCGCTCCATCCAAGGCCATGCGGCCAGACCGGGCTGGAGCCTCCGACCGTGGTCTGAGCGCCACCGGGTGCAACTTCGGAACATTGTCAAACCACCTGAGATTGTCGCTCCACGAAGACTCCGGTGAAGACGTCGCCTGCCCCATCCACCGCCAATCCGCCCGGCTTTCTCAGCTGCTGGCCATCGTGGTCTGACGCCGGGCCCAAAGCGATCTCCGGTCCCTGGCCCAATCCCGAAACCTGTGTGGTCGCCAGCACATTGCCGCTGCTGTCGAAGAGCTGCACCGCGCCCATGCGCGATCCGGGCGCGAGCGGTGCGAAGTTGACGTTCACCGTGCAGGAATTGCCCGCGGAGACGGTGCCGGTGCAGGTGCCGCCGCTGCCGAGCGCGAAGTCGAGACCCGTGGCGCCTTGGGTCACTACCTGGGTCGCGCCAAAATTCGTGGTCCGTCGCAGCGTAGTAGCTCATCGTAAGGTGCTGCTGCAGGGCGCAGGAGTGCTCTCGCCCGTTGGGCAAACGTTGACGTTGCCGAAGCTTCCATATTCGAGCACCCGATTGTTCGAGTAGTCGGCCACATAGAGATTGCCGCTCGGGTCCAGGGCGACTGACCAACGGTTCGGACAAGCTGTTGGCGCTGATCCCGCCGTTGTTCGCGGTATTGCTGGTGAAGCTGCCGACTTGCCCGTAGACCCGCGTGGCGGTGGTGCTGCCGAAGGGATAGAACAGCACGCGAGTTGTTAGAAGGTCGGCCACGTAGAGATCGCCGCTGCAGTCCAGAGTGAGCGCAAAAGGATTAGTCAGACTGTTGGCGCTGACCCCGCCGTTGTTCGCGGTAGTTGGTGGTGAAGCTGCCGCCCTGCCCATAGACCCGCGTGGCGGTGGTGCTGCCGGAGGGATAGAACAGCACGCGGTTGTTTAGATGTCGGCCACGTAGAGATTGCCGCCGCGAGTCCAGGGCGACTCCGTCGGCTGGTTCAAGCTGTTGGCGCTGATCCCGCCGTTATTCGCGGTGTTGGTGGTGAAGCTGCCGCCCTGCCCATAGACCTGCGTGGCGGTGGTGCTGCCGGCGGGATAGAACAGCACGCGATTGTTAACGTGGTCGGCCACGTAGAGATTGCCGCTCGCTGTCCAGGGCGACGCCGCAGGGTTGCCTCAGGCTGTTGGCGCTGATCCCGCCGTTGTTCGCGGTGTTGGAGGTGAAGCTGCCGCTCTGCCCGTAGACCCGCGTGGCGGTGGTGCTGCCGGCGGGATAGAACAGCACGCGGTTGTTGTATTCGTCGGCCACGTAGAGATTGCCGCTGCTGTCCAGCGCAATGCCCATCGGGTTATTCAAGGCTGTTGGCGCTGACCCCGCCGTTATTCGGGTGTTGAGGTGAAGCTGCCGTCCTGCCCGTAGACCCGCGTGGCGGTGGTGCTGCCGGCGGGATAGAACAGCACCCGATTGTTCTGGCGTCGGCCACGTAGAGATTGCCGCTGGCGTCGAAGGCGACGCCAGCAGGTTGATACAGGCTGTTGGCGCTGACCCCGCCGTTGTTCGCCGCATTGCTCGTGAAGCTGCCGCCCTGCCCGTAGACCGCGCCCGCGGTAATGGGCTTCAGCGTCCCCGACTGACATTGCAACGGCGCGACAAAACTCGCGCTCACGTTCAGCGCCGAATTCATGGTCACATTGCAAGTCGCATCGCTCCCGCGCTGGAGCACGCGCCGCCCCAACCGACAAAGATGGATGCCGTGTTCGCGCTGGCGGTCAGCGTCACCGCCGTCCCGCTCAGGTAACTGCCCGCACACGACCCTGAGGTGCAACTGATCTGCCCCTGATTGTCGGTTACCGTTCCACTGCCCGTGCCCACGTCGGTCACCGTCAGTGCGTAGTAGACCAACGGATTGATTGTCTGGTTCAGGCTGGCGCTGCTAGCGGCGAAGTAAGCGGCCCCGCTGTAAGCGGCCGTAATGGTGTGGCTCGTGATCGAGAGCGCCGAGGTGGTGAATGTCGCTTGACCAAAGGAGCTGGGCGAAAGCGGTCCACCAAGGATCGTGTTCCGTCCATGAAGGTTACGGTGCCGTTGGTCACGGGCGACCCGTTCACCGTAACGGTTGCCGTGAAGGTGACGGATTGGCCCGTAAGGGCGGGGTTCAGGGACGACTGAATGAGGTTGCCGTCGGACTGACGGGCGACGCCAGCGCCAGCGAAAACGGGCTGTTTCCCGATGGAAACGGCGATCCCGAAACCAGCGTAAGCGCGCCGGTGGTCTGGTTAATTTGAAATGCGTAGACGCCTTGCGAAGTGTTCGGACCGGTATTTCCGACGTAAAGGAAGTTGCCGGTGCGGTCGACGGTGGCGCCGGCCCCGCCGCCGGCAAAGGGTGAGCCTGCCACGACGGTTATCGCGCCGCTGCTCCGGTCAATCGTATATGCGGAGGTCTGGCCGTTATCCTCGTCGGAAATGAACAGGAATCGGCCCAAGCGGGTCAACTGCGAGGCCACGGCCCTCGACGGCCGAGAATGGCGAACCTGGGATCGGCGTCAGTGCGCCCGTTACCTGGTCAATGCTGAAAGCGAACAGAGTAGTTGCGTTCCAGCCTTCGCCCACATAAAGGAACCTGCCGAGCGGGTCCACCGCGACCGAAAGCGCTCCGCTGCCGGCTGAGTACGGTGACCCTGGGGCCGGCGTCAGCGCACCCGTTTGCGGATTAATGGCGAAACTGGATACTGTGGAGCCGCCTTGACCGACATTCGAGTTCGGACTGAACAGGAACTTCCCGTTTGGAGTGATCGCCATGTCAAACTGCGCCGCTGGGCCAACAGATACAGGAGTATTGCTCAGCAAGGTCAGTGCGCCCGATCCTTGATCGATGCTGAAGACCTCGATGCCCGAGAGGCCCTGCGCGTACAGGAATTTTCCCTGAGCCTCCACTGCAATCGAAACCGGCACGATGCCAGGTGTGGCGAAGGGGGATCCGGCAATAGGCGTCAGCGAGCCGTTCCCGGCGTTGATCGTGTACCCGGAAATCGTGCGGTCGGTGGTGTCGACGACATAAACAAAGCGGCTGAGCGGATCCACTGCAATCCCCACCCCACCCTGGCCAGCCGTGAATTCCGAACCTGGCACTTGCATCAACCCTCCGCCGTTATTGATGGAGTATCCATCGACGACATTGGTGTAGAAATTGGACGCGTACAGGAACTGATTCCCGATCACTGATAGCGACGGCGGAGCTGCATATATCTGCATCGCTCCATTCACGAAAGCGAGCGTGTAGTAGCTCGGCGCCGCAAGCGTGCCCTGACCGATCGTGATGGGATAGCTGCCTACGGTACTGCTTTGGGTCGCCGTCGTCGAGAGCGTCGGCGCGCCGGTGAGCACCGCCGACGTGTCGCCATTCACAAAACCGGTCACGGTATAGGTGAGCGTCGGATTGGCATTGCCCGCGAACTTCGCGAGGCTCGTTGCTGTAACGGTCAAAAGACTGACGCAGTTCACCTGAACGCTGGTGACGTTTGCGCTCCCGACCGTCCCGCTTCCATTGGTCACAGCGCAGTTTTGTCCTGCCGGCGACGAAAGCACTGTGACACTGTAGGAAGTTCCGCTGGAAAAAGTACCGGAGAAGGCGAAGGATCCATTGCTGCTGATCGGCAGGTTGTTCTGAAGATTGTCTAGCAACACCAGTCCGCTGCCCGCCAGGCCGGCGACCGTCCCACCGATCGTGTATGACGCTGCCAGGCCCACGCCGCTCAGGCCAATGGTGTGGGTCGCGGTCGTGGCGTTCAGCGCGTTGTCGGTGATGACGGCGGTGCTGGTGAGCGGATTGCCCATGCCCTGCGGTTCGAAGCTAAGGCTGAGATTGCAGGTTCCGCCCGGCGTCAGCGCGAAAGTCGTTGTGCAGTCGGCGGGAGTGCCAGAGCCCGCAACTTTGACGAAGTTGGGCCCGGTGACGACGAGCCCTGGCGCCAGCGCATCCAACGCCCGGTTGCCTACGTTTTGAACGGTCACCGGTTGCGGGCTGTCAGAGCTCGTGCTGCCCACATTCGTCGAAGCAAAACTCAACGATGGCGGCTGCGAGCGGTTCAACTTCGCCACTCGCTCGTTGGCGTTATCCACGATGAAGATGTCGCCCGCCGCATCCACTGTCGCTCCCAACGATACGACCCCGCTGTACGCCGTGGTCTGGCAGCTGCTGTTGGTGCAGCCGGGGGGAACCTCCACAATGGCAGCGAGGCCGAAATCGGCGACGAATACATCGCCCGCCGCATCCACCGCCACGCTTTCGGGTCCAGACCATCCGCCGCCCACCGTGATCTGGCAGGCGCTGTTGCTGCAACCCGACGGAACCTCCACCACTTTCGCGAGGCCGTGATCGGCCACGAAGAGATCGCCCGACCCATCCACCGCCACACCGGCCACACTCGATCCGCTACTTCCGCTGTAGACTGTGGACTCGCAGGCGCTGCTGGTGCAACCGGCGGGAGCCTTCACCACCTGCCCGTTGGTAAAGCCGATGAAGAGATCGCCCGACCCATCCACCGCCGCGGCATACGGGTACGACACTCCGAAGTTCACCGTGATCTGGCAGCTGCTGCTGGTGCAGCCAGCCGGGACCTCCGTCACCTTGTTCAGGTTGTAACTTGCGATGAAGACGTCGCCCGCTCCATCCACCGCCAAACCATTCGGGTACCCCGTTCCGGTGCCCACCGTAGTCGGGCTGCCTCCGGCCGGAACTTTCACCACACGGTTATTGCCGATATCGGAGATGAAGAGATCGCCCGCCGCGTCCACCGCCACAGCCTGCGGATCGGACAGCGGGTAGTTCCCGGTACTCACCGTGGTCGTCTGGTTCGCGGGCGAGGTCGTCGAGAAGGCAATTGCCGGCCCCTGACCAATTCCCTGGATCATCTGGGTCGCCAGCAGGTTGCCACTGCCGTCGAGCAGTTCCACTGCGCCCAGGCGCAATCCCGGCGCGAGCGGAGTGAACGTGACATTCACGGTGCAGGAATTGCCCGCGGAGAGGCCGGTACAGTTGCTGCCGCTGCCCGCCGTAAAGTCGAGGCCGGTTGCTGCCCTGCGTGACCACCTTGATCTGGCTGACGGTCGTAGTCCGCTGTGAAGTTGAAGGTCACCGGCAGCGTACTGCTGCACGGCGCCGGAGTGGTTTGTCCCGCTGGGCAAACGTTGGCGGTGGCGAAACTGTGCGGCGTGAAGGTAAAGCCCATCAGCTCATGCTGCTCATAGTCCCGCCGTTCGCGGCGGTGAAGCCAATGTAGGCGGTCCCGTTGTTCAGATTGATGTGCTGTGTGATGTCAAACGGTCCGGAGAAAAGCGGCACCGATCCCGCGACCGGCGTGTGCGTCCCCGCGTTGAACGCCGGATCGAGGTAAACATAGAGGTAGTTCGCCGGCGAATCGTTGGGCCCGTTGTAGACAATGACGATCTGATGGGGGTTGCCGTCGGCCAGGGTGACAGCGCTGGCGGCTGCAGGAGGCGCGGCAGATGTATTCGGATCGGAGACGAGCGTACTCGTGCCGTTGCCGAGGGTGATCAGGCAGTTGGGCGTCGTGAGGTGGGAAATCGAGTTTGCGCTGCCGGGCCCGCAGCTCTGCAGAGCGATGTGGTTGTCGTTGTACATCCAGGGCTGGCCAGGATCATGCGGGTCGTAAGGGTCGTCCCAGAAGGTATCCATTTCGAGGGCGACGCTGTTGTCGATGCCCCCATAGCCGATGCAGCCGCCGCCGCCGCCCAAGACGGTAAACCCCGAGCCGGTTTCGGAGCAATTGGCGATGGTGTCTGTCTTGCCACCGGCGGCATTCTGAATCACGAAGGCGAAACCATCGCCAGTGAAGTAGTTTGAAGGGATTACGGTATGGTTTATTTTGACGGCATACCAGGCGGTGAATCCACCGGCGACATTTTGCGGGATCGAGTACCACATGCTCGAAGCCTGGCTTCCGGCATTCTCAGTCACCTGCAGCGCGTAATTCGTGCTGCCCGTGCCGCCGTCCGTACCGGCGTTGGGATCGATGGCGGTCGGGTAGAAATCCTGGATGAAGCTGAGGCCGGCTCCCACGGAATTGAAGCAGAAAAAAATGTTCGACGCGGCGGGCCCGGCCGGCAGCGCGGCGCAGTTCGTCGAGGTCTGGCTGGGCAAGGCGGCGGTAACGTTGAAGTCGTTGTAGGTGATTTGCTGCGCCCAGCTAAGCTGCGAGAGCAAAAAGGCAAAGGCCATTCCACACAGCGCAAGAATCAGTTTCGGCTGAAATCCTGAGAAACGGACTTTATGGATGGAGTTGGTGGTGCTCATCATAGAGAATTCCTCGGGACCGAAGCGACCAATTTGGGGGGAGTGCAACCAGCAAGGCGGAGGAAATCAAACCTGGCCGAGGAGAAACAGAAGTCCTTCGGAACTACCGCCGGGCGGCTTTACGGATCGACAGTCTTGCGTCTGATCAAAACCCGGACACATCTTAATCCAAGACAATACGGTTAAGACAGTATTTTATTGTGAAAGTTACCTTAATACGGGCCTTACGGCACCTGTAAGAGTTTGATTAGAATCACATTAGCCCAAAGGTTTAGCCTGCATCGGGGGCCCGGCAAGGGAGCGGCACATACCCAGTTTGCCGCTTCTGAGCGTGTGCCCTTGCCGGTCCACTGCGCCTGCTGGGGGATACGGACACAGCGGGCGCGTCATCTCGACCCCTTTTCTGGGATCCTAATCGTGATATTTCGTGGGGCAGAGAAGAGGCGATTGCGAAAGACGGCGGGAATGAAAAAGCGCGGGCATATCGCCGAACCGTAAGAACTCCTTTTACAGAAAACATACGTACAAAGATGTAACATCGCGCGGCCACGGGCGCGCACGCCTCGGTTGGACCTCATTACATTGGTATGCCGGCCGCGAGCGCACAGTTCCCGTATGGATCGGTTCCCGTGCGACTTTAAAATACGAGCCTTAAGGGCAGGCGGCGACTTTTGAAAGCCGCCGCCGCGGGATTGACGAGCCTGTTCTGCGAAATGTTCGTTCGCCGAATTCAGGATGCTACGTCGTAGCGATCGAGGTTCATGACTTTGGTCCACGCCGCCGCAAAGTCCTGGACAAACTTCGCGTGGGAATCGGCGCAGCCATAGACTTCCGCCAGCGCACGCAACTGGGAGTGCGAACCGAAAATAAGGTCCACTCGAGTGCCAGTCCATTTGACCTGATTGGATTTTCGATCCCGGCCCTCGTAGACGCCTTCCGACACGCCCTGCGGCGTGTTGGAGGGCTGCCACTGCGTATTCATGTCCAGCAGGTTGACGAAGAAGTCGTTGCTCAGCGTTTCGGGCCGCGTCGTGAAGACGCCATGCGGCGACTTCCCGGTATTGGCGCCGAGCACGCGCAGGCCACCCACCAGAACCGTCATCTCAGGGGCCGTCAGCTTCAACAATTGCGCTCGATCCACCAGCATCTCTTCCAGCGAGAGGCGCTGCTTGCCGCGATGATAGTTGCGGAAGCCATCCGCTCTTGGTTCGAGCGGCACGAAGGAGTGAACGTCGGTGTGCTCTTGCGACGCGTCCATGCGTCCCGGGGTGAAAGGGAGCTTCAGGTCATGCCCGGCCGCCTTCGCAGCTTTCTCCACCGCCGCATTACCGCCGAGAACGATGAGGTCAGCCAGGGAAATTTTCTTTCCCTTACTGCCGTTGGTCTGCGCGCTGTTGAATTCTTTTTGAATCGCTTCCAGCTTCTGGATCACCTTCGCGAGTTCGGCGGGCTGGTTGACTTCCCAGTCCTTTTGCGGCGCCAGTCGAATGCGCGCACCGTTCGCTCCGCCACGCTTGTCTGAGCCCCGGAAGGTCGAGGCCGATGCCCAGGCAGTGGAGACGAGTTGCGAGACCGATAAACCCGAGGCCAGGATCTTCGCCTTCAAAGCCGTAATGTCGTGCTCCTCGATCAGACGATGATCGAGGGCGGGGATGGGATCTTGCCAGGGCAGGATTTCCTTGGGAACGAGCGGCCCCAGATACCGTTGAATCGGCCCCATATCGCGGTGGGTCAGCTTGAACCAGGCGCGCGCAAACGCGTCGGCAAACTGATCCGGGTTCTCATAAAAACGTCGCGAGATTTTCTCGTACGCGGGATCGAAGCGCAAAGCGAGGTCGGTGGTGAGCATGGAGGGGGCGTGACGCTTTGCCGGATCGTGCGCGTCGGGCACGGTACCCTTGCCCGCGCCATTTTTCGGCGTCCACTGATGCGCTCCCGCCGGACTCTTGGTCAATTCCCAATCGAAGCTGAACAGGTTCTGGAAAAAGTTGTTGCTCCACTTTGAAGGCGTGGTGGTCCAAATGACTTCGAGGCCGCTGCCGATTGTGTCTCCGCCATGGCCTTTGCCAAATTTATTCTTCCAGCCGAAACCCTGTTCCTCGATATCGGCGCCTTCCGGTTCGGCGCCCACATACTGGGCGGGAACGGCCGCGCCGTGGGTTTTACCGAAGGAATGTCCGCCGGCAATGAGTGCGACCGTCTCCTCGTCATTCATCGCCATGCGGGCGAAAGTCTCTCGAATGTCGCGGGCGGCGGCGATGGGATCCGGCTTGCCATTGGGGCCTTCCGGATTGACGTAAATCAGGCCCATTTGCACTGCGCCCAGTGGATTTTCCAGATCACGATCTCCGGAGTAACGCTCGTCCGCAAGCCAGGTCCCTTCCGGTCCCCAATAAATTTCCTCTTCGGGCTCCCAGGTATCGGCGCGCCCTCCGGCGAAGCCGAAAGTCTTGAAGCCCATGGAGTCGAGGGCCACGTTGCCGGCCAGAATCATCAGGTCAGCCCAGGAGATTTTGCGGCCATACTTCTGCTTGATCGGCCAGAGCAGGCGACGCGCCTTGTCGAGATTGACGTTATCCGGCCAGCTGTTGAGGGGAGCGAAACGCTGCTGCCCGGCTCCCGCGCCGCCGCGGCCGTCACCGATGCGATAGGTGCCGGCGCTGTGCCACGCCATACGAATAAAGAGCGGCCCGTAGTGGCCGAAGTCGGCCGGCCACCACTCCTGCGAGTCCGTCATCAGGCTGTGCAGGTCTTTGACCACGGCATGGAGGTCGAGCGTCTTGAACTCCCGCGTGTAGTCGAACTCCTTATCCATTGGATTGGAGAGCGCGGAGTGCTGATGCAGCACTCTCAGGTTCACCTGATTCGGCCACCAATCGGCATTGACGCGGGCTTTGCCGGCGCCATGCGCCACCGGACACTTCGATTCGGTTAGGGTGCTTTTGTCTTTAGCTTCGGGGGAAACGCTTCCCGATGACGTTGCGAGAGTGTTTTCCATGGGTTTTCTTCCTTCCAATCAAGACTGGGTACGGCGTAAACAAACTATTTCTTACTTCTGGCGCTGCAACGGCGGCAGAGGCCGAAGACCTCAACTACGGGCTGCGTCAGATCAAATCCATCCAGAACGCGTGGCGACAACTTCTTGAAATCGACGAATTCCCCATCGATGTCGCGGACCACTTTGCAGCGCGAGCACACGAGGTGATGATGCGGCTCGAGATTGCCATCCACCCGCAGGGTGGAAGCATGCGGCGTAACCTCGCGCAGCAGCCCGCACTCGATAAAAAGCCGCAGGTTGTTGTACACGGTGGCGAGAGAAATGGACGGAATACGGCGTCGCACCGCGGCGTAAACCGTTTCCGGGGAGTGGTGGCGGTGGGACGCGATGACGGCCTCATAGACCACCTGACGCTGGTGGGTCACGGCCAAACCATGCTTCGCGGCCAGTTCGCGGAACTGCTGATGCGAGAGACGCATAATTATCGAATAAGAATCATTATAAACAAATACAAACGCTTTTCCCGGGAATAATTTCCCCTTGAACCTATTTCGCAGGCAGCGAAAAGCATCGTCCCTGCCGAAACAATGTCAACAACACTGTTGACACGAGTCAGGTCAGGATCAATAATCTGTCGGCTGCGATGTTGGATGAAGATGTTGGATACAATCGAGACTCCAAACCTGCAATCGGGCTGCGAACTCCAGAACCTTTTTCTGACTCTTTCACCACATGGGGGAATGCAAGGCAATGCGCGAGCGCATGAATAACGATAGCGACAGCGACAGAAGTGTTTCCGGCAACCGCGGCCGCGCCAGGCTTTACCTCGCGCTCAGCTTTCTCGCGTTCGCCCTCCTCGCGAACCCCGCCCAGGCCGCGAACGCCGACGCCTCCGCAAACCCTCGCGGGCAGAACGCCTGGATGCAGGAACATTTACTGAGCGAGCAGCCGCAATTGCCCTTTTCCTTCGTCTATGACCGCCAGGGATCGAGCGCATTGCTGAAAAGCTGGCCGAAGAAAATGGAAACGCAAACCCTCGACAGCGTGCGCACGAAGCATGTTATGCGCTGGACGGATCCAAAGAGCGGCTTGCAGGTTCGGTTGGAGGCGCTGGAGTTTGCCAACTCTCCCGTCGTCGAATGGACGGCTTACTTCAAGAATGATGGCGCCACGGACTCCGCAATGCTGGAGTATGTTCAGGCGCTGGACGTTTCCTTTGCGGTCAGCGGCGAAGGCATCCCAACGATTCTTTACTCCAAAGGATGCGGGGTGATGGACACCTACGCGCTGCTGAAGAAACCGCTGAATCAACTGGAGTCTTTTGAAATCTCGAACGAGAGCGGTGGCAAGACGGTAGAAACCATTCCGTTTTTCGACGTTGACGACAGCGGGACGCGGCCTGATCGGCGCCTTGGGATGGCCGGGAAAGTGGGCCATCCATTTCTCGCGAGCCACCGAGGGCGCCATTGCGATCAGCGCCGGCATGGAAGCCACGCATCTGTCGCTCCATCCCGGCGAGGAAATTCGCACTCCCGAGATGCTGCTGCTGCCCTGGGAGGGAGACGATATCGATGCGCACAACATTCTGCGCCGGCACATTCTGCAATATCACACGCCGCAATACGACGGAAAGCCGGTGGTCCTGCCCATCTCTCACCTGGGATGGGGAGGGATGAAGACCTCCACCAGCCTGCAGCCTGATCGAACAGATCACGCGGGAAAAAATTGGCTTTGAAAACTTCTGGATGGACGCCGGATGGTACGGCACGGACCGCCCGGTCGAGGAATTTCAGGTATTCGGCCAGCGAAGACTGGTTTCTGCATGCCGGCAACTGGCGCGTCAATCAGATTCCGCATCCCGACGGCAGGGTTGCGGCCGATCAGCGACGCCGCCCACGCGAAGGGCATGAAATTCCTGCTGTGGTTCGAACCGGAACGCGCCGTGGTCGGAACGCCGCTCACGCTCGAGCATCCCGAATGGTTCATCGGAGAAGTGACAACCCACTTTGAAGGCAGCACCGAACGGCCGTTGGTGAAGTTTCGCATGTTTGACTTCGGCAATCCGGCGGCCCGGCAATACATGATCGATTCCATGTCGGACTTCATCGACAAGCAAGGCATCGATATCTACCGGCAGGATTGCAACTTTGCCCTGGCTCCCTTCTGGGAGCAGGCGGACCAACCGATCGCCAGGGCATCACACAGATACGCTACGCGGAAGGGCTTGCTCGAGTTTTGGGATGGATTGCGCCGCAGGCATCCGCAACTGATTCTCGATATCGTTCAGCGCGGCGACCTGGAGACGATTTCGCGCGCGGTGGATCTGAGCCGGGCGGATTATCCGGTCTCGCCGGATGCGGATCCCATTGGCGCGCAGATCAGCACCGAGGGCCTGGCTTATTGGCGGCCGCATTTCGGAACCCTGCTGCAGATGCGGCCCGCGAGACACCTATCACTTTCCGCAGCGGCATGGCTCCCGGTCTCGGCGTTCGCGCTGTTTCAACGTGGCCGGATATCCCGAACCAGATCGGCAAGTTTATCCCCGCCGATTTTCCCTATGACTGGATGCGCAAGATGGTGGCGCAACTAAAAGCTGGTGCGACCTTACTATTATGGCGACTACTATCCTTTATTGCCGTGCAGTGCGAATTCCGATTGCCCGAGCGATCCGAGCAAGGAGCGCAGCGCCGCGTTCGAGTGGGCCGCCTGGCAGTTCAACCGTCCCGAACAGGGGGATGGCATGGTGCAGGCATTTCGCCGCGAAGAGGATGGCGACAGTGCCCAGAACTTGCGTTTGCGAGGCCTCGATGCTGCGGCCATGTATGAAGTAGCGAACCTTGACGACACCACGCCGAAGACGTTTTCCGGGAAAGACTTAATGCAAACCGGGCTGCACGTGGAGATCAAAGAAAAGCGCGCGGCGGCGATTATCATTTATAAGATTCGCTGATTTGAGCTTCGCTAGCCCGTCGTTTCACAATTAGAAGGAGGCTCATCATGCGTCTGTTGCTCCACTGGATCCTGAGCGCCATCGCGGTCTGGATCGTGGCCCACATCGTACCCGGCATCTACGTCAGCGGCCTGAAAGCCGCCTTGATTGCGGCCCTGGTTATCGGTCTGATCAATGCCACCATCGGATTGCTTCTCAAGATCCTCACCTTCCCCTTGACCATCCTCACCCTCGGGCTCTTCTGGTTCGTGATTAACGCTTTCATGCTGGAGTTGGCCTCGGGCTTGGTCAAGGGATTCGAGGTCCGCGGCTTCATTCCAGCCCTTCTCGGAGCGGTCATGCTCAGCCTGGTAAGTTCCGTCCTGCAATGGCTGGTCATGCCCACCCGGAAGGCCTCCTAGCGGTGGGAGTGGGGCGGGGTGTTGCCTCTGGGCAGCAGCGCGGATGGTCGTGATCCGGTGAAAGAGCCTGCATCTTCAGCCGCCGGCCGCCAAATCCCGCCCCCGGATTTCGCCCGGGGTTAAGTGTCCCGTCCTCCAGCCTGGTTAATGAGAAGCTCCAACTAACAGAAAACACTACTCCATTCTGTTAAGACAGAGTTAAGGTGCAATTAGTTTGACGTTTCTCCGGCAAAGGCTGAGATTGGCGCCTGTTACTGACCCCGGTCGCGCATCGTCGACCATAGATAAAAGGGTATTTGCCATGAATCTCTCCCGATCCGTCCGTGCTTTGCAGGTTCTGTTCGTCACGCTGGCTTTCGCCGCTACGGTCTCCGCGCAAAGCAAGCCGTTGTTCTCCACGTTGTCGCCTGAGTCCCGTAGGTTTAGCATCCGTACGCGATTGCCAGCGGCGATTTCAATGGGGACGGGTTCCCGGATATGGCCGTAGCCAACAACCGAAGTAACACGGTTTCAATTTTGCTTGGAAAAGGGGACGGCAACTTCCAGGCCGCCGTAAATTACTCGGTGGGGGAATCCCCGAGCGCGATTGCGACGGGAGATTTCAATCACGACGGCCACCTGGATCTGGCGGTGGCCAACTACGGCGACATCACCAATGGCGGGAGCATTTCCATTTTGCTGGGCCGAGGCGACGGCACATTCGCAACCGGAGCCATCTTACTCCAATGCTTACTACATCGATGGGCCCGAAGCAATCGTGACCGGCGATTTCGACGGTGACGGCAATCTGGACCTGATGTTTGTGACTGGCAACTATAACGGAAACCTGGACGCGAATTTTTTTCTCGGCAACGGCGATGGCACCTTTCGAACTGGGTACGTCAGTGGTTCTTTGGGCGCCGGCATCGGCACTGGATCTCTTGCCGTCGGCGACGTGACAGGAGATGGCAAACCCGACCTAATCGTTTATTCCACGGTAAATGGGAATAGCTCCGTCGAGAACGCTGGTGAATACTGGGTCCGGGCACTTCGCCGGATGTAGCTCGGATGCGACGTCCGAAATTCAGTGCCGAAGTTGGGCTCGCGCTCGGCGACTTTAATAACGATGGAAAACTCGACGTGGCCGTTGCCGAGAGAACCACAGCCAGGTTGTGATTTGCCTTGGCAATGGCGATGGAACGTTTTCCATCTCGAGCACTCCAACGGTGGGAAACAGTCCGACTGGGCTGGCAGCGGGCGATCTCAACGGTGATGGCAACGTCGATCTAGTCGTGTCCAACTCTGGCGACAACACCATCTCTGTTCTACTCGGGAAGGGTGACGGGACCTTTACCAATGGCGCCACCTACCCCGTCGGGAACGTACCGTCTCAATTGACGTTGGCGGACTTGAACGGCGACGGCAAACTCGATATCAGCGTGGTAAACAGCACCGATAACAATGTGCAGGTTCTGCTGGGCGAGGGCGATGGCACCTTTCGCGCGGGGACTTACCGGGTGAGCGCGTACGGGTCGTACGCGATTACCAGCGCGGACTTCAATGGCGACGGAATCCCCGATCTCGCCGTGACCAACACAGACGGAACTGCGAACGTTCTCCTGGGCGACGGGCACGGCGGATCCAAAATCCTGAGTTCCTTTTCTGCTGGTTGTGGTTTCGGTTCGGGATTCGGAATGTTTACATCTGCGGCGGACGTAAACGGAGATCACAAATCTGATCTTGCGATAGCTTGTGGTAACACCGATACACTTTGTCAGCCTGTTCCAGGGTAATGGAGACGGGACCTTCTTTGCCCAAGCCTACATCAGTGGACTTGGCGGGCTTAGCGGGCCATTTGCGACAGCAGCCGACTTTCTCGGCGACGGCACCCCGCAGTTCATAGAAGCGGGTTCCGAGGGCATCGTTGTCGCAGACCTTAGCCAGGGAATTCTGTACCCGCTTTCCGGGTTATACGGAGTGGCAACAGGCGATTTCAACGGCGATGGCAAGGCAGACCTGCTCGGCATCGGTCCCGGAACCGTTCTCTTGCAACAGGGCGGCGGAAATGAGCAGTCCTTTAACACCAACACCACGGGCGGCCTGACCGGAGATTTTAATGGCGACGGTTTATCGGATTTTGAATCTGAGACCGTCGGCAATTCTCCGAATCAGGTGCAAGTGAGCATCAGTAATGGAGACGGCACTTTCCGAAACGGCTTCCAGTTCTCCAGCACACGGTTGGGAACTTCAGGCGGTTGCCGATTTCAATGGCGACGGAATAATGGACTTGCTGGCTTTGCCTGATAGGACCGGCGCGCCCCTCAACGTCTTTTTCGGAAAAGATGACGGCAGTTTCGTGGATTCCGGAATCTCCACGATCGCGTTTGGCAACTATAGCACTGCGGTAGTCGCGGATTTTGACGGAAATGGGTCTCCCGACATTGCGGTAGTGGATGGCATCACCGGCGTGGTGTCAATTCTGCTCAATACGAATAGCTTCAAACCAACCAGCACGACTCTCTCGCAGCTCCCGGGCGACGTCGTTGTGGGAGGGCCCCTGACGCTTTCGGCCACCGTGACCGGCAAACAAGGCACGCCAACTGGAACCTTGGAATTCAAGGAGTCCGGCGTCGCACAATCCACCACTTCGCTCAATAATGGAGCAGCTCAAGCCACGATCACCGCGGCGCCCTCTGCCGGCACCTACAGCTTTACTGCGCTCTACACCGGCGATGGAACTTTCGGTGGCAGCCTGTCGCAGCGTTGCAGGTGACCGTCGGCTGCGGCGAAGTACAACGACGACCCTGACCTCCAGCGCCTCGCCGACAAAACTCGGGCAGAGCGTGACTTTCACCGCGACCGTTCATCCGCAATACTCCGGCCAACCAACCGGAACGGTGCAGTTCTATGCCGATGGAAGCTCGATCGGCTCCGCCCCGGTCACGGCGGCCAGGCCACGCTGAGCACTTCGGCGCTCGGGCTGGGCACACACACCATTCAGGCCGACTACTCCGGCGATTCATCCTTTACCACCAGCCTTGGCTCGACCAAGCAAAAAGTCGGCGATGCCGCCAGCGCCATACAACTGATTTCGTCGCTCAATCCCGCCGTCTTTGGCCAGCCCGTTACCTTGACCGCAACCGTGACCGATACCGCCGGCTCCACTCCCACCGGCGTCGTAGTGTTTTCCGATACCGGCGCCTATTACGGAACCGTTCCGCTCACTGCGGGCGGGCCCAGATCGTTTTGCCCACGCTCGCGGCAGGCAAACACAACATCACCGCCCAATACAGTGGCGACCCACCAATGGTGCCGCGAAGGCTTCCTTAGGGCAGGTAGTCACCGGCGCAGACCAGCGCGACCACGATCACCTCAGACACCGAGCCCTCCATCTACGGACAAACCGTGACCTTCACCGCAGTGGTGACTTCAATGACGGGAACACCCGATGGCACCGTCACCTTCAAGAATGGCTCCGCGGTCCTCGGCACGGTCGCCTTAGCGGCGGCCAGGCCACGTACTCCGTCAGCACTCTAAACGGCGGCACGCGCACCATAAAAGCCGTCTACAACGGCAGCGCCGGTTATGGACCGAGCAGCGCCAGCCTGTTCCAGATCGTCGGACGCGCGGCCACCACCACCACCATTATGTCGTCGTTGAATCCGGCGCCCTTAGGGCAGACCGTCACCTTCACGGCCGCGGTAACCTCCGCTGCGTCCGCCACACCTTCCGGCACCGTGACCATCAAGAACGGGACCAAGACCCTAGGCTCGGGCCCTCTGGTGAACGGCCAGTTCCAAATCAGCACATCACTGCTTACCGAAGGGGGTCACGCCGTGACGGCAACCTATTCGCCGTCGGCAAACTTCTCCGGGAGCAGCGGTACGTTATCCCAAAGCATTCAATAGGCATCGGCTGATTTTGGGTGGCGCAACGCTAGCGCTGCGATAACTCCTCTGTTAACAAAAGGGCTTTAGCCCCTGCGGGCCCGGGAGACTTCGCGAAACGACCTTTTCTTGTGAGATATTGGCGGCCTTGCGACATCTCCGGCGCTTGCACCAGGGTGCTCTTCCCGGTTTGCCGGGCGCCGTTTACCAGGACGGCCGGCGTGTCCGCCAAAGCGTCAATAAGCCGGTCCACGATCTGCCGACGAAGCATTCTTATGGCTGATAATCAACTATTATATGGATGATTGTCGCCTCCGCAACACGAGCCCCTAAGAGGGCGTTGATTTTGCGGGCATCGGAACAGTCGGTCTGAGGGATGTAAAGACGGACGAAAGCAGCGAACCGGCGGTATTCTTGGGCAGACGAGTCAAATTAGGTCAGGACCAGCTAGTCGAGATGTGATCAGCAACGTTTAGGACACGTTCCTGCCCGTAGAATCTTCACCTTCTTGACATCGCCTGCTAAAATAGAAGCTTAAGGTGATCGGCTAAGGCCGTGTCGTCCCCTTCCGCTCCCGGCTGGTCGGGAGGGGGCGGATTGCGAGAGAATCTCCTAAGTCATTGATTTATAAATACTTTAAATGTAAGTCCTTGTTCCTCAAAGACTTGGCATACCGCGCCCCTCTAAGTCTTTGGTTTAATTAGACCAAGGTGGGGGGGTGGGGGGGCGGCTAGGAATGGGGGGCGCTGGGCGCAATCAGATTTTCGAAAATCAGCGTGACCATGTCTCGATTGGGCATCCCGAGCGCACCGGGGCACCTTTCGGCAGCTGGTGGAACGCACCGAATTGCTGAGGAATTCCACTAAGCCATTGATTTATAAATACTTTACAGGTAAGTCCTTATTATTCAAAGACCTGGCTTGGTAAATATCCCTTGACATCAAGTAAGGATTGGGCTAAGATTGTTCCCATGAGCCGACAATCCAGCGTTAAACAAAGCATTCCAAAAGAGTTGCGATTCACCGTTCAGCAATTCAATGACAAATTTCCGGACGATTACGCCTGCCTTGAGCACCTGAAAGAAAAGCGTATGCCAGGAGGCGTGGCGCACTGCCAGAAGTGCCAACAGGAGCGGAAGCATCACCGCGTTACCGGACGCCCCGCCTACGCTTGCGACTATTGCGGAAGCATGATCTCGCCCATGGCCGGGACGATCTTTGAGAAGTCCAGCACGCCCCTGCGTTTGTGGTTCTACGCGATGTACTTGATGGGATCGACGCGCTGCGGGATCAGCGCCAAACAAATTCAGCGCGAAACCGGGGTCACCTACAAAACCGCATGGCGCATGTTCAAACAGATTCGCACTTTGCTTTCTGAGGACATGCAACTGGAGGGAGACGGCGTTGAGATCGACGAAACGGGAATCGGCCCAACGACTAAGCGCTTGGGAAAGTCTCCGAAGCCCAAGACAACCGTCTTTGGAATGGTTGAGCGCAAGGGACGTGTTAAGGCAGTCATTGCGAAGGACCGGAAGAAAGAAACGCTCATGCCGATCATCAAGCAATACGTTCTTCCCGCGAGCATCATCTTCTCCGATGAGCACCCGTCTTACGATGACCTCACCCGCCATCGCAATGAGTACGACCACAAGCGCATCAACCACAGCGCGGGCGTGTACGTCATGGGAGACGTTCATACCAATACCATCGAAGGATTCTGGTCGCTGATTAAGCGTGGAATCGGAGGCGTTTATCACAGCGTTTCTGAGAAGTACTTGCAGAGCTATCTAGATGAGTACAGCTTCCGTTATAACCGTCGGCACTCTGGGAACCTTATTTTTCACTCGATTTTGGAGAAGGTTTCCGAGAAAGCGGAACTGCGGCCCGTTCCACCATCCGATCAAAAGATTGTACCGGGAAATCGGGCGCATTAGAGATTCCGTTTTAGGGAGTGGTTTCAACTCTTCCATCTTGTGCATGACTACCGCCATCTGATTTAGACTTCATGCGCCTATAGTACCGCATACTTATAAGTATTGTCATGCTTCCACCTGTCAGTGATCGCCTGATCTTCGTAAAGATGAAAGCCCGCAGGGCGGACGAACACTTCCAATCTCTTGAGGGCCGGAAATGAATAAGTGGGCCGCGAAACCCTATACCATCATCGAACACACCGATTTTGAATAAGGTCTTTGCATATTGTTCAGAATTGAATATTACACCTACACTCCAGAAATCGTTGCCATGCTTCTGGGAGATTTTGTTTGCTGTTTGCGTTCGGCCTTGGACCAACTGGCATGGAGACTGGCCCGTCTACTTCTCCCGGTCGCACTTTCACGAGAACAGAGCAGCGGCAAATTTAGTTTCCCGATCTTCGAAGTTAAGGAACTCTACCTATAACGACAGGCGAAAACTGTTTCCACCCGCAGTGGCAGATGTTATCGACACGTTTCAGCCTTACCTCAGAGGAAATGCTTTTAAGGATGACCCCCTTTGGCAGTTGAATGAACTCTGGAATCTCGACAAACATAGAACCATTCCCACCGCCCCCTACAATTTGAACGTCGGTTTTCCGGGCACAGGATGGCAACGATTTGTTCGCACCAACCGACTCACATATGACCTGGAAGTGGCTTTCCGGCTCGCCTTAGCATGGACATATCCAGTGGACCTCAAGCCAGAGATTTCCGTTGAGATACTGTTCGGAGAAACTGGGGTATTCGAAATCCCACTGAGCCGACTTTGCGAGATAAACGACTTTGTCCGAAACGAAGTGATCCCACGATTCGCGGGCTTCTTCCCGTAATCCCCAAATACCGACGGTTTGCATTAGAGGCGTATAATTCGCGGCGTTATGACCCCACAAGAACACATGCTGAATATCCTCTTGCTTGCCAGAGTCAACCAGTACTTCATCGCTATATAACCGAAATACTCAAGGGTCGCGAGATCATCACCGGTGATGATCTAAAGGCTTTCAATCATGCGGCGTGGGACGACAATCGCCAGATACTGGCGGCAGTTGCTCAGGCACGGGCGGATTATTTAAAGATAGCCAAGCAAGCGGGTGTGGAAGTTCCGCCAGAAATCTAGCGGCGTTCTCAACCCATGCGGGATATTGCCCTGTCACGGCGAGTTTAATTATACTTGATGTCATGGGATACTAACCCCTGGCTTCCCACCACCCCCTAAGTCTTTGAATTAATTAGACCGTGATGGGAGGGGTCAAGGCTTAGACTGCCGCAATATCTCCTCCAGAACCGTGTCTCTTCCCGCAGCAATATCTTCCGGGTCGAGGGCGATTCGCAAGTCGGGCTGCAATCCGGCATCGCGCTGCGCGCTTGCGGGGAAGGTTCCGATCAGTGGCAGGTCCACTTCGATATGGGAGTTCGGCAGGCGCAAAAAGAAGAACGCTCCGCCGTTGATGCCGCGCAGATTTCCGCCCGTCGGCTGCCCCGCCAGCGTCCCCAGCCGATTCGCCTGCACCACTCGCGCAAACTGGAAGGTCGCGGAACTGTTCGACGCATCCACCAGCACCCATACTTTGCCGGAGAATTTTTTCCCCGCGGGTGTTAGCACCTCACCGCGCTGGTCATCGTCGTAGCGCGTCAGCCGGAAAAATCCGTCATGCGGATCGATCGCTTTTTCGCCCCAGTCCTTAAATGAGAAGTCCCAGGTGTCAAGATAAGGAACGAGATCGTCGGGCACTTTGCGGTAGCGCACTCTGCGCTCGTATTCCTCCAGCCGCAAATCGTGATCGATCAGATGCCGCAGAACCGGATTGCCCGCATCGATCCCGCCCTCGTTCCCGCGCAGATCAATCACCAGGTTCGCCGGCTTTCTCGCCTCCAGTTGCCGGAATACATCGTTCAGAAACGCCTGCCAGTCCCACTTGCTGTCATAGAGCGCCCAATCGGGCATTTGCAGGTACGCGACATCGGGACGCAAAAAGCGAAACGTCCACAAGGCAAAATCCTGCTTCCGCCCCTCCACCTTTTCGCGGATGGGCGCCAGGCGTTGCTCATAAGTCAAAGCACGCACTTCGATCGCCTCGGCTTTCCTGTCGCCCGGGCTTCGCGCCAGCAGCTTCATCGTCGGACTCGCCTGCGGACTCGTCTGCGGGAAGAACAGCGGGAAATAAACGTCAAAAGTTTCATACTCGGAGTTGCCCGTGAGGTTCAGCAGGTCGACGCGTTTCGCGTCGTTCGATCCGTCCGCCCGCGTAATGGTCATCAGTTTGTCGAGGATTTCGCCCGCCGGTACACCATTGATCGCCAGGATTTCCGTCCCCGGACGAATCCGCCGGTCGCCCGAAAAATCGCGGAGTACAATCATCCGCCGGTCAATCCAGCGAAAATAAAAAGGCACCCGATTCTGCCCCTGGAACAAGGCCGCCTTCACCGCCTTCGGCTGATTGAAAAAATTAGGATACGAATGCCCGCACTTCAACTTGGCGGTGAACAGCGAAAATGCCAGGTAAGCCTCCGCCAAACTTTGATCGTGGCCCAGTTGCCGCGCCAGTTCGTCGAAGTGCCCGTTCATCTCTTCCCGCGTGTTATAGCGGTACAGACCGGGATGCAATTGCTCATAAGCCCGCCGCAAAATCGCCGCGTCCGCCAGGAGATCCTGGGACGGGATTTTTTGGGGAGCGGTTGGAGACGGCGATTCTGCTGCACTGGCCGTGGCCAGCAGCAGGACAATCAGCAGATGTTTGGCGGCGGTCGGCAAGTGTCTGGAGGAAGTACGACGTGAATTGCCGGTCGGATTGCAAAACCCTGTGCGGCCCTACTCCGGCGATTCTACTCCGCCCACCAGATGTTTTCCGGTTTCACTTTCTCGCGCCGGGGTGAGAAGATGTTCTGATACAAACGGCCGTCCGCCAAGGACCTGTTCCGATTTGCTCTTATTAATGAAGGGATTTTGCCCGTGAAAAACCCGATGTCCCGCCGCACCCTGACCCCGATCCTGGCCCTCCTGCTCGCGACCACTCTCGCATCCCCGCTGGCCATGGCTGCGGCCGCTGACCCGGTCACGGTTGTCGGCGATTGGGAAGGCACGCTCGATCCCGGCGGGCAACCAAAAAAACGTATCGTGGTGCACATCACCGTCGGCCAGGATGGAACCCTGGGGGGCACCATCGACTATCCGGACCAGGACGTTTCGGGCACCCAGATCACCGCCATCACCTACAAAGCGCCCGCCCTCCACTTCGAATCCCGCTCCGACCTCACCGTCTATGACGGCACCATGAACAAAGACAATTTGGGCATCACCGGTATTTTGAAGGTCTCTGGAGCAAACATGAACCTCGTCCTCAAACGGACGCCATAGATCGAAGTCTCGCGGGGATCACCACTCGAACAGGTGCATTACAAACAGAACCACCGTCGCCCCAAACGGCAGCAGCAGTCCAGCCCGTAGGCTCCCCGTGGCATGGGAAATGATTCCCACCATCCACGAAATCACCGCCGGCCCTACCGACGCCAGCGAAAACATCAGCGCGCCCAGGCTGCGAGCGGCCACGCCAAAGCGCTGCGAGAGCCGCGCCACCGTGATGGGATACAAGGTCGCGAAGCTCAGCCCCGTAATCAGCGCCCCGCCAATCACTCCGCTCAGAGCCGGGGCCCAGAGCATCAGCCCGATGCCCGCCGCTCCCGCCGCGTAGCCCGCGCGCAAAACATAGCGCTCGGAAAAGTGACGCAAGAATGCCGTGCCCAGCGCTCGCCCCACCGTCAGCGCCGACCAGAAAAAGGCCGGCATCATGGACGCTATCGCCGCTCCCCGCGCCCCCAGCCGTGAAACATACGAACCAATCCATCCTCCCACCGCGGTTTCCGCCCCCGGATATAGAAAGAAGATCACCGCGAAAATCCAGATGGCCGGATTCCTCGCCAACTCGCGCCACGAAGCCGAAGGTCCGGCAGCGCTCTCCGCCGGAGGAAAAGGCAAACCGCGCATGGCCAGCGCCAGCAACACCAGGAACAGCGCAACCGACCCCAGAAAAAAAGGAAGCCATCCATGCGCCGCCGTCCACGCCACCATCAGCGAACAAAACACCGCGCCGATACCCCAGAAAAAATTCAGCAGGCTCACCGCGCCCGCCCGTCCCGCGCCCATGCTGATCTCCGCGATCAGCAGGTTGTCGCTCGGGATAATCAGCCCCAGTCCCAGACCATAGGCCGCCACCGACCCCATGCCCGTCGCGCGCGTCCCCAGCAGCAGCGTGCCCACCCCGCCGGCCATGAGCAGCAGCCCGGTGAGAAATGCGGGACGATATCCAAAACGCGAGAGCAGCACGCCGGAAAATTGCACCCCCGCCACCGCCGCGAGAAACTGCACCAGAAACAGATTGCCCGCCTGGGTGTCATTCATGTTCCAGCGCGCAATCAAAATCGGCAGCATCGGCCCCAGGAGAGTAGTAAGAATGCCCGTCGGCAAAAAGGCAATCTGCCCCGCCAGCACCAAACTGCGGTTCGACGATGGGGAGAGCGCGGGTCGAGAGCTCGACATGTGGAAACGAACCCTTCTCCAACCTGGGATCAGGAATGCTTCAGAATAACGCATAATAATAAGGAAGGAAGATGACGAAGACGACGAAGACCAGCAGCGGCGGCAGCTCAGTTCGAATCCGACTATAGAAGTCGGCGTCAAGACGCTACGCCATCGCCGAACCATCCTCGGAAGGCCCCAAGAAGTGGGCAAAACCCCGCCAAGCCAGTGGTAAACTAGAAAAGCAACCCGCGGAGAGGTGGCCGAGAGGCTGAAGGCGGCGGTTTGCTAAACCGTTATACGGGCTAACACCTGTATCGAGGGTTCGAATCCCTCCCTCTCCGCCAGATTCTTTGATTGCAATCACTTCCGTCTCGCGTCACCTGGCAGCCCCGCCTAAAACTCCCCCGAAAAAAGAACAACCAGAGAGAACAAATTGCTCGATCTCCGCTCCTCATTGCACCACCTGTAACCGCTCGGCATCCGTGTGAGCAGTTCCCGCTTTGATTCCGCCACGGGTTGCCGTTTGCACCGTGAATGTCTTAATCGTGAAAGCCGCAGTCTTCTTGGCCGCGGGAATGGTCACAGACGGGTGCGCCAAGAGCGGCTATTCCTGCCGCGCAATGCCGTCTGGCTCTACTTCAAGGGGTGAGTATGTCGCGTCCGGGTCGCCAATTACTCCGAACCAGAGCGGCAATTGTTCCTTCGGCTCCTCGCTGACGCGGCAGAACTTGCGGCGCGGCGAGAGCATTCGAACCGTCGGTACAACTGGTTGTGCAAAAGTAGACATGTTTCCCGTGTTGTCATTGTGTAGGCTAGGCGCAGGCGCAGACTGAATTTCGTTTTAGCGGAACAAAATTTTGCCATAGGCGCTCAAGGGTTTACGCTAATAGTCCCAAAACCGCCGGTATAAGACTTGTCTGCTTTTTGCTGGGCGTCTGAGTAACGCAGGGGGCGTCTAAAGCCTTTATGTCCGAAGTTCCCATACTGATTCCCGACAGCCCGGTATTGAAGCGCGTGCGGGACTTCTGTGCAGCTTCGGGGACCGCCGTCGTCGGTCTGGGCGCCCTGGTCCTGACGGGATGGGCGACTGACAACGAAGTCTTGAAATCCGTTCTGCCCGGGCTCGTCACAATGAAAGCAAATACGGCGCTGAGCCTCGCCTTCTGCGGAATTTCCCTTTGGCTTTTGCTTCCGGTAGCGTCGCGCTCCACCTCGCGTTACACCTCGCGTTACATCGCCCGCTTGCTGGCGACAATTGTGATTCTTGTCTCTATTGGTACGCTCGTTGAAGAATTCTTCGGGGTCAATCTACATATTGATGAGGTTCTATTTCGCGACTTTAAGGGACCCATCGGAACGTCCGCGCCCGGGCGGATGTCTCCAGTGTCGTCGACGGTGTTTGTATCACTCGGTCTAGCGCTGCTGCTTTTGGATTCCAAAAAACGACACGCCATCTTTCTCTCACAACTCTTCAGTTTGTGGGGCGTGGGGATGGCGCTGCTGGCCGCGACCGGATATGCCTATCAAGCAAAGAGCCTCTCCAGAATTCTCCTGTACACCCAAGTTGCGCTGCACACGGCGATTGGCTTGTTCTTTTTAAGTATCGCGGTTTTTCTGGCCCGCCCGTGGTCTGGCATTGCCCGTGAACTTACCGGTGAAGGCTCCGGGGGCGTGATGGCGCGTCGGTTTCTCCCCGCTGTTTTCGTTGTGCCGATTTTTCTCGGATGGATTTTCTTGCGAGGACAAGTCGCCGGATTTTATGGTCCGGAACTACGACTCGCTCTATACGGCGCTTCTGATGTTGTCATCTTTGCCTTCCTGGTTTGGCTGAGCGCCCGGAAAATGAACGAGGAATCCAGTCAGCGCAGCCTGGCGGAGCTGGGAATCCTTACACTTAATGCAGACTTGGAAGAACGCGTGGCCGAGCGGACAAAAACTCTGAAACAACAGGCTGCACTGCTCGAGCTCGCTCACGATGCAATTATCGTGCGCGATATGCAGAACCACGTCGTTTTCTGGAATCACGGTGCAGAGATTATGTACGGTTGGCCAGAACAACAGGCGATGGGCAAGTCAGTCCTGGAGTTACTCAAGTCGGAATTCTCCCGCCCGATTGCAGAGATTGAAGCTCAACTTCTGCAAGACAATCACTGGGAGGGGGAGGCGATTCATTACTCACGCGATGGCAGCCGTTTGGTCATTTCCAGTCGCTGGGCCCTGCAGCGCGAGAACTACGGCACGGCAGCACGAATTCTGATGATCGATAGTGACATTACCCAGAGCAAGACCGCGGAAAAAGCATTGCAGGTCAGCGAGGCTTTTCACTCGCATTCGGCTCAACACGACTTTTTGACTGGGCTACCCAATCGAACGCTGGTGAACGATCGGATCAATCAGGCAATCACATTAGCACAGAGAAGTTCAAAAAAAGTCGGTGTGCTGTTTCTTGATTTGGACGGCTTCAAACACATCAACGACTCGCTGGGACATTCCATTGGCGACCAGCTCCTACAATCAGTCGGCGTTCGCCTGAAAAGCTGTATCCGCGGCTCGGACACTGTAAGCCGCCAGGGAGGCGACGAGTTTATTGTGCTGCTGGCAGAAATGGAACTAGCTGAAGACGCCGCTATTACCGCCAGGAGAATGCTGCAAGTAGTAGCAAAGCCGCATTCTATTGAGGATCACGACCTTCACGTTAGCGCCAGTATCGGGGTAAGCGTTTTTCCAGACGATGGTTTGAACGCAGAAACTCTTATTAAGAATGCCGATACAGCGATGTATCAGGCGAAGGAGAATGGCCGCCAGAGCTATCAATTTTTCAAGTCCGCTATGAATGTCCGGGCGGTCGAGCGTCAATCGTTGGAAGAGAGTCTCCGGCGCGCAGTGGAGCGCCAGGAGTTCTCGTTGCATTACCAGCCGATGATCAATTTGAAGACGGGAGAAATTGCTGGCGCCGAGGCTCTGCTTCGTTGGACGCATCCCATCCGAGGACGAATCAATCCGGCAGCGTTCATTCCGGTGGCAGAGGACTGCGGTCTGATCGTGCCGATTGGAAGATGGGTACTTCGAGAGGCTTGCAATCAGACTCGGGCGTGGCTCGATGCCGGGCTATCCCTCCCGACAATCGCGGTAAACATTTCCGCGATGGAATTCAGAGACGAACACTTTCTCGAAAGCGTATTCGCAATCCTCAAAGATGCCGACCTGGATCCTCGGATTCTCAACCTGGAAATGACCGAGACTGTTCTTATGAACCGCCTGGAATCTACCGAAGCTATTCTCAAGGCACTCAGGGCAGCCGGAGTACAGGTGTCAGTCGACGACTTTGGCACAGGTTATTCGAGTCTCAGCTACCTCAGAAAATTTCATATTGACGTCCTCAAGATCGATCAGTCATTCGTCCGGCAGCTCACCACAGCGCCAGATGAAACAAGCATCGTACGGGCAATTATCAGTATGGCCCGCAGCCTCAACCTTCGGGTTGTCGCTGAAGGGGTAGAAACGCCGAAAGAGGCTGCCTTTCTGAAGGCGAACCAATGTGATGAGGCTCAGGGATACCATTTCAGTCGCCCCGCGCCTGCCGATCGTTTCGCCAAGCTCCTGGAAACCGGCATTTCGTTCCAACAGGCGTCTGGAATTTCGGGTGGACCGAACTAGCCGATGGCGACGTCGCTTCACGCGGGGCACCGGAAGATCGCAGTTGCCGGTCACGTCACCCGCAACGGCATCGGCGGAGTTCTTCCTGCTCTTCAGACCCGGCCCCAAGGTCGAAAGTGTCGAGTTCATCAGCGGTTCAGAAAAGCTGAAGTCCGCTGCAAAAGCATTATCGGAGGCGGATTTCCAAGTTGCATTCCCAGTGGGCAGCTTTGCCCGCCTCGTCCGTCGCGCGCTCGTGATGTGTTCGGAGGTTTCGGGATGCAACGCGGTTCTGTTCCCTCCGGATTCCGTTCATTCCGTGAAATGACCGCATCCCGCGCCATGATTCAGCCACGGCAGGTCGGCCTACCGACCCTCGACCCTATAAATCGGGCTCCACTTCTCACGCTTTCTTGAGAAGCGGCCCGGTCGGACGGCATACTCTTCCCTGATATAGGCCATTTGGCACGGCGGGTTTCTGGTTTCCGGCAGTCTGACGTGGTGGTACGGAATACTCCTGCAGCAGTATTCAGTCTGGTTTTTTAGCTTTCGCCACGCTACCTGGAATCCAAGGCCGATTTGCCGGTATACAACCGGGACCCGTATTTTGCCCTACAGCGAACCCTGTATGGAGGGGGGCTCTCGCTCAGCTTAAAATTCCGGATTCCGCGTGTTCGGATTCGGCTCGTTCCCGCAACGCGCAGCCAGCGCCGCTCCATGCATGAAAATGTCGAGCATCAAACCATGGTCATCGGTGGCGCGCAATGTTCTTGTGGCCGTGGTGTTTTCGCTTTTCGTGGCCTCGCTCTCGGCCGCCAGTTCCGGCGACGCTCTAAGCTCCGATACTCCACTGAAAGACCTGACACTGGAACAACTGGGAAATGTGGAAGTAACCACCGTATCCAAAGAACCTGAGCAGGTCTGGAAAGCGTCGGCTGCGGTTTTTGTTCTCACCAGCGATGACATTCATCGCTCCGGCGCCACCAGCATCCCCGAACTCTTGCGCCTCGTCCCCGGAGTCGAAGTCGCCCGGATCGACTCCGATCAGTGGGCCGTCGGCATTCGCGGCAGCGAGACCAACTTTTCCAAGGGCGTTCTGGTTTTGATCGATGGTCGCAGCGTCTACACGCCTCTCTATGCCGGCGTGTATTGGGACGTGCAGGACCTGATTCTCGAGGACATCGACCGCATCGAAGTCATCCGGGGGCCGGGCGCCACCATTTGGGGACCGAATTCAGCCGACGGCGTCATCAATATCATCACCAAAAAAGCTTCCGACACTCAGGGTGTCCTGGCCTCAAGCCTCGGCGGCAATGAAGATCGCTTCATCTCAGAGGCCCGCTACGGTGGCGCCGTGAGGGATGGGCTTACCTACCGCGTATGGGGCAAAGGTTTCATTCGAGAACCGGGATTCCACCCGGCTCACAATAATTTCGACGAATGGCATCAAGAGCGCGGAGGTTTTCGCCTCGACTGGAATCCCAACTCCCGCACCGACTACATGCTGGAAGGCGGAGCTTACGGAGGAACCTCGCCGGCGGAGACGGGCCCTTTAAGTTTCGTCAACGCTGTTTCCGGCGGAGACGTCGTTGGCAGTTGGCGCCACACCTTCGAAAGCGGCTCTGACATTCAACTGGAAGCCTATTTCGAGCGCACCGTTCGCACCGGCCTCCTGTATGGCGAGACTCGCAACACCATCGATATTGATTTTCTCCATCGCTTCAAAGTCGCCGATCGTAACCAGATTACCTACGGATTCGGACTGCATTGGAGTCCCAACCGGTTCATTCAAAAATCAGCCATTGTGAACGTTCTCCCCCAGGTCGAAACCGACTACATTCACACTGGATTCGTCCAGGATGAAATTCACTTTCTGAACGATAAGCTCTCCTTCATCGCGGGAGCAAAGCTGGAAGGTAACAATTTCAGTGGCTTCGACATCCAGCCGACATTGCGCGGCCTCTGGAATCCCAATGCTCATCAGAGCTTCTGGGCCGCCGTAACCCGCGCCGTGACCACGCCCTCGCGAATCGAAGAAGGCTTTCAACTTTCCGGCGGAGAAATCTCCACTAATCCACCCACCTACCTCGTGGTCTCGGGCAATCCAGACTTCAAGTCGGAAACTGTTCTGGGCTACGAGGGTGGCTACCGGCAGCTGCTCACACCCAGGTTGTACGTCGATCTCGACGTGTTCCACAGCAAGTACGAACGCTTGCAGAGCTTCGGCCTACCCACTCCCATCGGCGACACGCTGACCATTTTTTATGAGAATGCCATCGCCGGAGCGACCAACGGCTTTGAGATCGCCCCCAGTTGGACCGCCAAACCGTGGTGGAAGCTGTCCGGTTCCTATTCTTACGTGGGGATCGATTTCCATGCCAAGGCGCCCGGTTCCAATATCAGCTCCACCGGATCGGTGTCCACCTATGAAGGTTCCAGTCCCGCTCATCAGGTGAAGATTCAGTCCAGCTTCGATATCGGCAAACGCTTCGAATTCGATCAAACCTACGACTATGTCAGCGCTCTTCCCGCTCAGAATGTCCACGCCTACCAGACTATGGACGGTCGTTTCCAGTGGAACATCCGCAAAGAATTGAGTTTTTCTTTGGTCGGGCAAAACCTGTTTCAACCCACCCACTATGAGTGGGGTACGGGCGACCCCACTGAATCTTTGATCGGCATTCGCCGCGCGGCATACCTCAAACTTACCTGGGAAACGCTTCGCTGAGGTGCGCCGGGAGGCTCACCGGTCGCGAGCGTCAACCTCACCAGCTTTCGTCTTCAAGTCTGACCGATCGCTTCCTTTAAGAGGTTTGCTGATCCAATGATCGGTGAAAGTCGAATGTTGAATGGCAGATTCGACTTTGGGCATATGGCAGGTTGTACAGTTGTTCCTGCTGACCGGGCACGCCGCGCCCGGATAATCGTCGCTGATCTTTGCGCCCACCTGGTTGACGTGACATTGCAGACAGCGCGAATCATAGGCCGAAGCATCATGCTCCAGCGGCTGATGCGGATCGTGGCAGGCAACGCAGGTGAGCCGAGCGTCCGGCTTGCTCCAGCACTTGCTGTTTTCCAGGCGGTAAGGCGCAAAGCGGAGGTTCAACGAGCCCAGTCCAATGTCAGTGACAACATCCTGCCAGGTGCGGTGGCACGACCCGCAGAAATCCACTGATTCGACCGGATCCAGGCGGCTGGGATTCATAATCAGGTTCTTGCCCTCTTCGCGCTTTCCCGCTTTCATGGCAGCCACATGCGCGACGCCCGGCCCGTGGCAAGCTTCACAGGTGACGCCCGGCACCGCGTCATTGAGATTCAATCGATTGCTGGTGACCGCGGCGGTGGTGTGGCAGGCAAAACAGGCGCGTGTCTCCGCCGGAGGCATGCGGCGCCCCGCGGCCTCTTCCACGTTTCCCGGCGTGCCCAGAGATTGCCCCGGAGTGATATTGAGCTCTTGCGAAGACGAAAAAAAAGTCAGATGGCTTTCGTAGTAGCTGCCGTTCTTCTCGTAAACATAAGTTTGCCCCATGTGGCCGACCCCAAACGCCCACAGCAGGTCGGTGGAAAAACGTGACGCCCCATCGGCTCCCGTGACCGTTAAAACGCTCTTCTCGCCTTTGGTCACGATTTCCTCCCGGTAGGGCACCACGCGAAAGGAGAGTGGGTCGTGCTGCCGCAATATATCCGCGTCGGCGGCGTGAACCGCCGCCCGCGCCATGGCGTGCTTCTGCTGCGTCGCCGCCTTCGAAGAATGACAGCGCGCGCAAGCCGCCGTGCCCACGAAACTGTCCCGAGCCGCATCCCCCTTGGTAGGCCACCACCCGGGCGCTTGCACCCGCGCCGCAGTCGGCATGGACATTGACATTGACATCGCTGCGCTGGCGGGAGCCGAAGTTTGAGCTGAAGACTGAGCGAATGCCGCAGAGGCTACCACAGAGATGGCGAACGCGGACAGGAGATAAAGTGCGATGCCGGACGTCAAGCCTGACGCCGAAAAATATTCCGCTTGAAACAGGTGTTGCTGAGGATTCTTAGCCGCGTCAGCTGGCACGATCATACTGAAAAAAACCAGGCCGGATTTCTTACCGTCAGACGAATTGTATTCTCTCGTCAATCCCCGCGCGCGTCAACGTGATCGCGTCGAGGCAAACCGATTACATTGCCAGCGCCGGAGTTGCAGGCTACAAGTAGTACCCAAGACCAGAATAGATCGTCCTGAACGACCCTTCCCTCATGCCGACAACTTCGATCCAGTGATCTTCATAAGAGTCGCCTTTCAAAATGACCTCAATTTGCCCGTCAGCATTGACATCAGCTAAATCCAGTGGGGACCAAGTCGTCACTGTGTTCTTTTCGGCGTCAGTCTTTTGGAACGGCACCTCTCGCAGCACAGACACGTGAGAATTTTGATCGATGACTGCAATTACCTGACACAACGTCGCGTCCGCCCCTTGGATGTAATCGTAGTACGCTTCCACCAGGGACCAATCCAAACCAGTCGGCTGCCAAATAGTGAAGTACGTCCGTCCCTCTGCCTTTGCAGGTAGACCAAGCCTCCGCAGTTCGCCGACGAGAATACCGCGCAATTCAGCAGACGGCTCCCCCAACTGTCTGCAATTTCGCACTCCATCGACCCATTTGCACTCGTAGTTCGCAGTCACTTTAACATTCGAGCGATTCTTCGGCTTCCGAATCTCGCCTTACAATCCCGTCTCCCGTTTCGCGCAAACCACCCCCACCCCCCAAATGACTTTTGCTTTCGGCCGGCGTTACACTGCCAGCATGAAATCTGCCCTCTGGCCTGCGAATCGCCTCCGAATTGTCGCGATCCTGGCGGCGAGCCTCGCTCTCCTTGGCCGTTTTGCCGAAGCCCAGAAAACCGCTCCTCCCGCCGAATCCCCGCTCATGCAACAAGTCCATCAGGCGCTCAAACTCGCCGAGCACGGCGACCGCCAGGGAGCGATGAGCCTCGCCCTGCGCTTGCTCCAACAGCACCCCGATTTTGCGCCCGCCATCAAACTCAAAGGCATGTTGCTGGAGGACGATGGCCGCATCCCCGAGGCTGCCGCAGCCTACGAACAGGCTCTGAAACTCGCGCCGAACGATCCGGATCTCCTGCTCGAAGTCGGCAAGTACAAACTCACTGCCGGCGAAAAAGAAGAAGCTCTCAAGCTCCTCCAACACTGCGTTCGCCTGCTTCCCGCCGACGGAGACGCGCAGTATTACCTCGCCCAGGCCTATCACCTGACCGGCCACGACGACCTTGCCCTGCGCGCCATCCGGCTCAGCCTGAAGGCCGAGCCCGACAATCCATTGGTGTGGCAGAAGTATGGAGAGCTGCTCTGCATCAAGGAAGACTGCGAGGCCGGACTGAAATGGCTGCTCAAAGCACAGCATTCCGACGCCAGGTTGCCGCATATCGACTACGACGTTGCGGTGACGGATTTGAAGTTGATGGACCTCGCCGGGTCCGCCCAAAACGCCGCCCGCGCAACCGAATTGCAGCCCCACGATCTGCCCGCCCTGCAACTGCTCGCTACCGTCGATGTAAAACTCGCCAAATGGCAGGAGGCCCGGCAGGCGTTTGAACGCATCCTGACTTTCAAGAACAACGACGTGGATGCGTTGTTCGGCCTCGGCCAATGCGAACTGGAACTGAAAAACTATCCCGCCGCCGTCGATAAGTTGCAATTGGTCTTAAAGCTCGCTCCCACCCGGCTCCTGGCGCATTACTACCTGTCTCGTGCGTATGTTGGCATGGGTAAGTCCGCCGACGCGCAGCATGAGGCGGCCCTGCATCAACTCATGATGGAACAGATGACCTTCGTCCGTGCCGCGGAGAGGGAAGGAAGCGAAGCCCCGATTCAGGCTCCAGCCTACCAATTGCTCGCGGAGCATAAAGAAGCGGATGCGTTGCAACTTTATCGCAAACGCTTCCAGGGAACCTCCGCCACCGTCGCCGATGCCTATGTTTTTCTCGGCAAGCTGTATCTCGCTATGGGAGAAAACGACGACGGCCTGCGCTGTCTTCATCATGCGTTGCAACTTCAGCCCACCGTCGGCGGAGCGCACACCTATGAGGGAATCCTCAAGCTGCGCCAAGGCGACCTTACGGCGGCCGAGGCTGAGTTCAAAGCGGACCTCGCCAACGATCCAAACTATCAAACGGCGATCGCCGAAATAGGAGAAGTCCGCTACCGGCAGGAGCGTTGGTCCGATGCGGCCGAGCAACTCGCGAAGTCCAGAACCATGACTCCAGAGTTGCTCTACATGCTCTGCGATTCCTACTTCCGCCTCGGCAAAACCTCGGACGCCGACCTGACCGCCGAAACCGCCGCCGCCTACGGCAGAAATAAACCAGAATTCATGAAAGATCTAATCGACCTGCTCCAACGCAATGGGCAAATGGAACTGGCGCAGCGGCTGGCGGGCAATGTCGCGCAGAAATAAAGAGGGCTGTTATCGAATGAACTCTACGCGTCATCGGGAGACTACAGGTATGTCAGTGCACTATTAACCGACGGGCACAACACGCGAGGTCTATTATTGCGATCGCGGCAAACAGCGGACGAGTGATTCCCCTCCCGAAGAGGCTGCAAACCAGCCCAACAACTATCCCCCACTGCGCGACCGCGACAGCCAGTCCGTAGCCGCCGTCGAAACAATGAAAGCCTCCGAGTGAGCAGGTCCGCGACCAGAGAGCGGCTGTGATTAAGGTCGAAGAACCAACTAGAATGTAACCTGCGCGGGATAAACGTCGTCTCAGCAAAGGCTGGCTTCTCCGAAGGAATCAAGCCACGATTCTGTAACTATTATAAGCACGATTGCACTCAAAACTCCCACCCAAATGCCAAACTTAGCGACATCCGACGGTGTGCCTAAAGTCAACCCCTGGCACCGCAGAGGCTCGGCTTAATCCGCGCTCTCCCTAACAGTAACTATCTGATCCCCCGGCACGTTCTTCAATACCTGCTTGATGCCGCTCGGCCACGTGAGCTCAATCTTATCCACCACCGCCGCCGAGCCCAGCCCGAAGTGCACCCGTTTATCGCTCGAGGAGTTGTAACTGACCGCAGTCGTCGCCTGATTGTATTGCGTGCCCAGAGGAGTTACTAACTTAACCTTGGTTCCCAGACCGTCCCGGTTGGACTTAACCCCCACCAGACTCAGAATAATCCAATGGTTTCGATTGCCGCCCTTTTGATTACCCGAGCGGTTCATCCAAATCTCCGGCGGGCCGTTCAGAACCGTCACTACCGCATCGATCTTGCCATCGTTGTTGAGGTCGCCGAAAGCCGCGCTGCGATGTGCCGCCGGAACCGAGAAAGACGCCCCCGCTTTCGCGCTCACATCTCCGAAGGTTAGATTGCCCTGGTTGCGGAATACACGATTGGGCAGAGGATACGGCCGGTGCGCAATCTCCATCGCGTTGTCCAGGATGTCGGCGTTGGCCGTGAACAGATCCTTATTGCCGTCATTGTCAAAATCGAAAATCCCGACGCCCCAACCCGTGGAGGGACTGGTCAGAGCGCTCAGTCCCGCCGCCGCGCTGACGTCCTGAAATTGACCGTTTCCCAGATTTCTATAAAGAGGAAAAGCTTCTCCGAACATCGCCGTCTCAACAATATCTGGCCTGCCATCGTTGTCGATATCGCGAAAATCGACGCCCATCCCAGCGATGGCTTTGCCGAACGCGTTGTAGGCAACTCCCGCAGTCACCGCGACATTGGTAAACGTTCCGTCCCCATTGTTGTGCAGCAGATAGTTTTCGAAGGTATCGTTCGAGACAAAGATATCCGTGAACCCATCGTTGTCGTAGTCGGCAAACGCCACCCCCATCCCTTTGCCGACGTACCTGGCAATGTGGGACTGTTCAGAGACGTCGGTAAAAGTGCCATCGCCATTGTTGCGATAAAGGATATTTTGCGTGCCGAGGAAATCGACCGGCGAGCAGTAGACCGGCAGTCGTTGCTGAACGCAGGGTACGGCGGTCTTCACGCCGTAATTGAGATAGTTCACGACAAATAGGTCGAGCCGCCCATCGTTGTTGTAATCGAACCATCCCGCCGCCACCGACCACGCTTTGCCGATCTTGGGGACAATGCCCGCAACGCCGGCCTCATCGGTCACGTCGGTAAAAGTTCCATCCCCATTGTTATGGAAAAGCTGGTTGCGGTTGAAGCCGGCAACGTAAAGATCGACAAATCCGTCGTTGTCGTAGTCGCCCGCGGACACTCCCATGGAATAACCGATGCCCTGCAAGCCCGCTTTCTCAGTCACATCGGTAAAAGTGCCATCCCCATTGTTGCGGAAGAGCCGGTTGGAGTAACTGGCATCGCTCTTTTCGAGCGACGGGATAGCCGCACCATTGGTAAAGAAAATATCCAGCAAACCATCGTTGTTATAGTCAAAGACCGCCACCCCGCCCGCCATGGTTTCAAACGTGTACCTTTGCGGGCTGACGCTGTTCCTCAGCTTGAACTTGATCTTCGATTGTTCAATGACGTTCTCGAATTGAATCGCCGATGCGCCCGTCGCCGGTGTTTTGGAGGACTCTTTAGCGGCAACGGCTCGACTGGAAGCAGGCTGGTGAGGCGCCGGACTAGTCGGCGGAGTGGTCGCCGGAGATTGTGCCAACAAACTGGCGAAGCTAGTCATCAGCCAAATACAAAGCCAAACACCGATAGAGAATTTATGCGGCACGCAGAATTAAGGAGATGACTGAGGTAAAGAGATAACAACAAACAGCTAACGACTAATAGCTAACGAACGCTGAACACCGCGAGCGTCCTGGCCGGCAACGAGACGCGCACCTTGCCGGAGACCACTTCCGCCGGCGTATTCCCAAATACCGCCTGCAGCTGATGCGCACCTTGCATCGGCGTGTTTTCGACCGGGATGTTTAGCTCGCGCGTCGCACCGGCGTTGTTGTAGATTACCAGCAGCTTGTCTCCATCTTGCGCCGACTCGCGCAGAAAAGCGTAATAACTTTCGTCCCATCCGATGTGCCATTGCTTTCCGGTTCGCAACGCGGCGTGGCTCTTACGCAAAGCCAGCAACGATTGCACGTGCGCGAAAACATCCTGTTCTTCCTCGCTGCGGCCGCCCGCGCTGAAGGCGCTGTGCGCATCCCCGGGGAAGCCTCCCGGAAAGTCGCGCCGATTGTCGGGGTCGTCCCCGCCCGCCATCCCGATTTCATCGCCGGAATAAATTTGCGGAATGCCGCGCAGCGTGAGCAGCAGGGAAAACGCCGCTTTGAGTTTGGCCGGACTGCTGCCTTTTTCGTTCAGGAATCGCCGGTCGTCATGATTCCCGATGAACGTCACTATCGTATCCGGATGGGGATAAAGTTCGTCATGCCGAAGCACTTCGACAATCTTCTCCATCGGCGCGCCGCGAATAATCACGTCGCGCAATGCGTTACACAGCGGGAAGTCGAAAACCGTAGCCAGCCCGGAGTCAATGCCATCGAACTGCTTTCTTCCGCCTTCGAAAAAGGCCGTGATCGTCGAATCGCCGTCCGCCACCTCGCCCACGTCCATAATCTGCGGCTCGGCGAACGTCGGATAAACCCGCCGCAGCCGCTCGTGCCATCCGCTCCAGAACTGGCGCGTGGAATAAGGAAAAGTATCCAGCCGGAATCCATCCAGTTGCGCGATCTCCGTCCACCACATCGCATTCTGCGCCAGATACAGCCCCAGTTCCGGGTCGTCCGGATTCAGATCGGGCAGCTTACCCGCGAACCAGCCGTCCAGCGTGTTGAGATACTCCCGCGGCGAGGCATGCGGATCAACCAGCCCGGAAAAACTGTACGCCGGTTCCAGATGGTGCGCCGGCGTGCCGTGCAGCCACGTTGGCGTCGGCGGATCCTCGGCCCAGGGATGGTGCGGCCCGGTGTGATTCACCACATAGTCAATCAGCACCTTCATGCCCAGCTTGTGCGCCTCGTCCACCAGAGCCTGGTATTCCTGCATCGTCCCCATGTGATCGTCGAGCGCGTAAAAGTCGACGACATGGTAGCCGTGGTAGTCGGAGTCGGTATTCTTCCACACCGGAGTCAGCCACAGCGTCGTCACCCCCAGCTCGCGCAGATAACCGAGATGCTCCCGGATACCGCGCAGATCGCCGCCGTGGTACGCGTGCGGATTGTTTCGATCGGACGCACCAACCCCGTTCGGTCCCGCCGGCCGGTCATTCGATGGATCGCCGTCCGCGAACCGGTCCGGCATGATCAGGTAGATCACATCGTCGCGCGAGAAACCTGCGAAGCGTCCGCTAAAGTCTCCCTGAACTCCGGTCCGACCCAGCAGCGGCAGCGAGACCGTCGTCGATCCCGCCGTCGCCGTCACCTGCAGCGGGACACTTCCCGGCTGCAGATCGGTACCAAGCTTTAAGTTCACGAAGAGATAGTGTCCGTTGCCCGAAGCTTCCGCACCCACCACGCTCACACCGTTCGCCAGGCTTTCCACCCGCGCACCTTTCAGATTTTCACCCGTGAGCAATAGCGTGAGTTCAGGCGTGTAGTGTACCCACCAGTTGGGAGGATCCATCTTGCGCACTACCGGAGCTTGCCCCGCCTTGGCCTCCGACCATGCCCCTGCCGGCAACGCCGACAGGCATGCCAGAAGAAGCGACAGTGCCATCATTCGTTTGTTGTGCATGGCAGTCACCGAGCTTTAAACGGACCAGCCGCAAAGTTAAGAGGAGGACGTGGGTCAACACAGGTCAAAGAGCGCCGGGGGCAATCATCGCCTCCCGGCGCAGCAGCACAGTCATGCGCATCCCGCACCGCGGGTTAGAAAGAAATACGCATGGCAAGTTCGAGCTCTCGGTTCGTGGGCGCGAGACGGGGCGAAGTCAGTTGCCCAAAGTTGCCGTCCGTATACTTGCTGTCCGGATCCTGGAACTGCGGGGTGTTGGTCAGGTTGTAGACCTGAGCGCGCACCTCGGCTTTCACTCTATCGGTTACGCTGAAAGTCTTGGTGAGCGAGGTGTCCCACGTGAACGTGCCCGGTCCCGGAAAAGCGTTTCTGCCCAAGGTACCCACCAGCCCCGCCGGAGGGGTGAACGCGCCCGCCGGACACGCAATCCAGACAAAAGCGGAGACATTTGTCTTGCACCCACCGTGATAATCCGGACGGCTATTCTGCCCATTCGCGGTGGTGCCTCCGTCGCTTATGTCGATCGGCGTGCCCGTGGCCTTGATGATCACGTTGTTCCATTGCCAGCCCCCCACCGCATAGTCGACCGCCTTCGGCATGTCGCCGCCAAAGCGTCGGCCCCGTCCGAAAGGCAATTCATAGATGGCGCTGCCGGCGAACAGTTGCCGCTGATCGTCGTTCGAGTTGCCATATTGATAGTGCAGCAGTGGAGTCCCGTTCGGCCCCACCATGATGCCAGTCGCGCCGCCCAGCGCGGACGCAGCATTATCCAGCGTATGCGACCAGGTGTAGGCCGCGGTGCCTGTAAGCCCGTAGCTCAGTCTGCGCGTCAGCTTGGTTTGCAGGCCGTTGTAATTTCCGCTGCCGATCATCGCATACTCGTTGATCGCACCCACGCCGTTCGGGTTGATGGCACCGCCGAGCGGGAACCAGCTGGTGGCGGGCGTCGAAGAAGGTGAAAGAATGTTCTCGTTGGCGTTGAACGGGGTCGCCAGGTTTGACATATGCGTCCCCACATACGCCAGATTGAATGACGTTTTGCTGTCCACTGCCTGCTCGATCTGCACGTTCCACTGCTGAATGTGCGAGTTCGGGCTGTTCTTCGGCCAGTAAACCAGGTTGTCCGTATTGTTCACCGCGTTCGGACTGATGCCGACTTTCGCCGGCAGAGCTCCCGTCGCTCCCACCGGATTGAGGCTTCCGTTTGCCGCCGCTCCGCTGAGCGTGATGCGATACCCCGTATCGCACGTCGTTGCAGTCGGGCAGGCATAGTAGACCTGCGTGCCGTTGTAGTCGGGATTCTCCGAAAGTTCGTTGGCCACGCCGCCGCGGTCGAGATAATAGAACAATCCATAACCACCGCGAATCACCGTTCTGCCGTTGCCGAATAAGTCATAGGCAAAGCCCGCGCGGGGACCGAAGTTGTGCTTCGGCGTGTCAATGAGAGAGTCGTTGTAACCGGCGGCGTGCGCGGCGCTCGTTCCTGCCTCCACCAATTCGCCGGTCGCGGGATTGAAGTTAGACATATTATTGTTGGCTTCTCTGGGCCACGTGAAGAGGTCGTAGCGCAGGCCAAGGTTCAGCGTCAGCTTGCGGTTGACGTGAAAATCGTCCTGCGCGAAGAATCCATTCTCCCAGCTTCGCGTGCTGTAAAACCCGTGGAATCCACCCACCTCATAAGCGCCCATGAAACCAGCCAGCAACTCGGAATCCTCGAAGCCCGTAAATGTCCCGTGCAGCGAGGTTGGGGCGGGGTATGTCCCATAGCCGCCGTCATCAATCCAGAAGTAGCCCTTGGCGTTATTGCCCTGGGTCCAATTGACGTCGCGATGAATAATGCTGGCGCCAAACTTGAAGATATGCCGTCCTTTAGTCCAGGTTACCGAATCTTCGAATTGGTGGGCCGGCTCTACCACCAGATACGGACCACCGTCCCCCACGTAGGATATGTTCCCATACCATCCGCCGATGATGGGATAGCCGCCCAGTAAGGGATCAGTATTGGCGTTGGCAATCCCGATCGCCGCAGCCATGGCGCTGCCAAACCCGGGCTGGAGGTATCCGTAAAGCGGACGGTTGTAGCCGTAGTGGAATTCATTGATAATGCTGGGGCTGATGATGTGGGTCCAGCCCGCCGCGACCTGGCGCGGATGTTGCGGATTGCCACCGCTGCCAGAGGGCAGGAAGTGTTGCGGGTTGTTGGCCCCCACCAGCCAGGGAGTGTTGAGAAGCAAATCATCTCCCAGGCTGTAGCGGGCAAAGATAGTGTCTTTGGAAGTCGCGACAAAATCCAGTCTCGCATCGTAGTCGTCTTCGTTGATGACGTTCTGCTGCGCTCCGAAGAAATTGTTGTCGTTGGTCGCCGGATTCGCGCCCGCGATATTGGGATTCGGAAACTGGTTGAGATACGCCAATCCCACCGCGTTCTGGCTCCCGGGCGGAACGATGTTCAACGCGGTATTTCCCACCTGGGAGGTTCCGATTCCTCCCGTCCAACCGAACGGCAGGCAGGTTTGCGGGTTGTAAACGTAGCCGATGCTGGAGGCAAATTGCGGCAGCACGGTGTAGTTGGGCGCGGTACCTGTGTAGAGGTCGGGGCAAACAGCTTCCACCGGAGTGCTGGTCGCAGTCGATGTCCCTGACGGCGAGTTGGCCGCCAGCAGTTCCGTGAAATTGCCCGTGCGCATCAACGCCGTGGGCACCTTGTTGTTGACCACACCCGCCGGTATGTTTTGCCGCCAGCCCTGATAATCGACGAAGGCGAACAGTTTATTTTTCCAGATCGGCCCACCCAGGGACGCGCCAAACTGATTGCGGCTCAACTCGGGAACGTTGGGATCGCCAAACTGTTTCGCAGCCGCTTCGCGGGAGCGGTTAAACCAGTAAGCCGACCCGTGGATATCGTTGGTCCCGGATTTGGTGGCCACCTGAATTACCGCCCCGCCCGCGCGTCCAAACTCGGCCGGCGCAACGCTGGTTGTAGTCTTGAATTCCGAGATATCTTCAATGGCTGGATAAATCACCAGGGTGTTAACCATGGAGTCGTTATTGTCGAGGGCGTCGAGAAGGTAGTTGTTCGCCTGCGGCCGCAGACCATTCACGGACAGTGAAGATCCCCCCGATTCATAGTTGCGCCAGGTTTCCGCCGCCGCGTTCCCAAAAGCGATGCCCGACGCATTATCGGCATAAGCCCCGCGGCTCACGCCCGGGGTCAACAGTGCGAGTTGAGTGAAGTTTCGTCCGTTGAGTGGCAACTCCACAACTTGCCGCCCCTGAATCACCTCGCCCGTGCTCGAAGTCGAGGTGTCGACCAGCGGTAATTCCGCGGTCACGTCCACCGTGGTGGAAGTAGCGCCCGGCTCCAGCTTCAGGCTGATCTCCTGGACTTGGGAAACCTCGAGCGTGATATCCGCCGTTGCCGATTTAAACCCTTGCTGGGTGATCTCAAGGTGGTATTTCCCGATCGGCAAGGCATTAATGGTGTACTGTCCCGAATCGCTGGTTTTTCCCGTCACCACCCGACCCGTGGCGGTGTCGGTTACCGTAACCGTCGCGTTGGATACGATAGCGCCGCTCTGATCCGTGATGGTTCCGAAAATACGTGCGGTATCTGATTGAGCGAGCGCCAAACCGGCCAGGAACAAAACGATTGCAACCAGGGTCGCGACCACGAAGAACTTACGCTGCGGCATGCTTCCTCCAATTTCAGGACATCGACAGGGATATCGGGAGACGTGGTTCTTGGAGCACACTTCTCAACAATCACAATCGCTGCATGTGGGAGTGCAGTGCCGGCGTTTCCGGGGGTTTCACTATGTTTTTTTACCGTTACAGGAGTAAAATGCTTTCGTTGCGCGAGGTTGAGGTTCCCTGTTACATCGGTGTTAAATGGCTGTGACACGCTCATTTGCGGCTGCGCCGGAGCAGTTCTTCCAACAAATAGATACCATTACCAAAAGTCATAGCCTGCGCGGCTCGGAATCCCTCTGCAAACTCCTGCAATATCTGGCAAAACAATCCCTCTACCACCCGGAAGAGCCGCTGAAGGAGTACCGCATCGCGACCGAAGTCTACGGCCGGCCCGCCGATTTCGATCCCCAATCGGATTCCACCATACGCGTCCAGGCAGGGCGCCTGCGCCTCAAACTGGCGGAGTACTATGCCAGCGAGGGAGCGGCGGATCCTATCGTAGTAAAAATTCCCAAAGGGAATTATCACCTCACCTTTGAGCCCAGGGCCGCCGATCTAACGGGGCCCCGGCAAATGGTTGCGCGAGAGCTGACGCCGTCGGCGCCATCCGTGCCCGCTATCTGGCGCATTGCCGTCGTCCTGCTGCTGGCGGCGCTGCTCACTTCATTGCTGGTTTTGGGAACTGTGCTCTGGAACCGCAAGGCGCCCGACGCCGCCATCGCGACGGCCAATAGTCCAAAGCCTGGCGCTCTGTCCGCCTTTTGGCGGCCGTTCCTATCCGGCGCGGACGAACCCTGGGTGATCTTCAGCAACGCCGCCTTCGTGGGCCGTCCGGAAACCGGCATGCGTTACTACAATTGGCGCGAGGACGCGAAGAGCACGGTGTACGACCACTACACCGGCGTCGGCGAAGTGTTGGCCATTCACGCCCTCGATGAGGCTTTCGGCACCATGGGTCGAAAGCTGCTGGTAAAACGCGGCAGCCTGTTCACGCTCGACGACGCGAGAAATAATAATCTGATATTCGTCGGCTCGCCTTCCGAGAACCTTTCGCTGCTCGACATCGCCGGTACCCAGGAATTCGTTTTTCAACGGATGGCTTCGGGCCCGCGCCAGGGCGACCTGGCAATCATCAGTCAGCATCCGGCATCGGGCGAAGCGAGTCGCTACCTCGCGAGCCCATCCGGCGTTCCCCTGACCGAGGATTATTCCGTAGTCAGCCTGGTGCCCGGCATCGGCACCGGCCGCTATGTCATGATTCTCGCCGGCACCACCACCTTCGGGACGCAAGGTGCCGTGGAATTTGCCTGCCGCCAGGAGTCCGTCGAGAAATTATTGCGGGCCATACCCAACTCCACTACCGGAGCCGTCAAGCCGTTCGAAGCCTTGGTCCGCGTGAAAATCGCCCGCGGCGTCCCCGTCGCCACCGAATTGGTAGCCGTCAGGCCCCGCTAGGGAATCGCCAAACCAACAACGCGGCCGCTGCGGGCAATGCAATTTCTTGAAAGCGCGCCTTCACATTCTCGCAGCGACCGCATGCCCCGGAAGCGATCCGCTGGGTTGTCGGGCATCGTATAAATCCTCCACCCGCTGCGTCAACATCGCCGCTAGGATAAAAAAGATTCCCCCCGCGATCACCGCCGCAATCCGATTATTGTTCAGCACATGCCCCATCACCCACCCGAATCCGAGTGACGCCGTAATCTCCGGAATTACGATGAAGAAGTTGAAGATCCCCATATAGACTCCGGTCTTTCCGTATGGCAGTGATCCCGCGAGGATGGCGTAGGGCATGGAGAGCGTGCTCGCCCAGGCGATCCCCACTCCCACCATGGAGACCAACAGCAGATATTTGTTATGAACCACCGCCACCGAAAGCAGTCCCAGGCCGCCACAGATCAGGCAGAAGCTGTGGGTTGCCTTGCGTCCATATTGCCGGGCGATCGCCGGCAGCACAAAAGAAAATCCAAAGCACACCAGCGAGTACATTCCGAAACAAACGCCTGCCCATTCCACTCCCGCCGAGTACAAGGGAGAAATCGTATCCGCCGCGCCGAACACGTTGCGCGCCACCGCCACCGGAAAATACAGCCACATGCAGAACAAACCCATCCACGTGCAAATTTGCACCCACGCCAGTTGCCGCATGCTGCGGGGCATTTCGCGAATCGACGACAGGATTTCCCGCGCGCCGGCGCCCATCCCCCTGCCTTGTAACTTCTCCCTCTGAAACTCGGCAAGATTGTCCGGGGGATATTCCTTGGTGGCAAAAATGGTCCACAGCACCGCGCCGAGAAATGCCCCCGCCCCAACATAAAACGATAGCCTCACCGTCAACGGAATCGTCCCCGCAGTCCGCGTGCCCGGCACGTGAAACACATTGGTCAGCAGGTAAGGCAATGCCGAAGCAATCACCGCTCCCAGCCCGATGAACAGGCTCTGCATGGCAAAGCCGCGCGTACGCTGAAACTCCGGCAGCAGGTCAGCCACAAACGCGCGAAAAGGCTCCATGCTGATGTTGATGCTGAGCATCGAGAATCCACAGCAGCCCCGCTGCCATCCACAAGCCGGAACTGCGTGGCATCAGGATCAAGGCCATCGAGCTCAAGATCGCGCCGCTCAGAAAATAAGGACGACGACGCCCCAAACGTCCCCACGTCCGGTCGCTGGCGTGCCCGATGATCGGCTGCACGATCAATCCCGTAAGCGGCGCTGCTAGCCAGAGAATCGGAATCTGATCCGCCCGCGCCCCCAGATATTCATAGATGGCGCTCATGTTCGCCATCTGCAGCCCCCAGCCAAACTGGATGCCGAGAAACCCAAAACTCATATTCCAAATCTGCCAGAAGCTTCGAGGTGGCTTATCCATAATTTCTCCTGCCTGCCCGGCACCAACTCCCCTCGCGAACTATACCGCATCCTGCCGTTGCATCCCGTACCAGGGCATTAACCATCCGGCGAGCCCCCCACTGTAGTCATTGAATCTTGCGCCTGTCGCTTGTATGTTTATTGGGAAATCGGGCATTCACGACGACAATCCCGGTTTCACATCGTTAGAGGTCGACGGAGGAAAACAGGACATGACAAAGCAAAGTTTTGCTCTTTTTTTCGTGTGCGCGTGGCTGGCGTTCGCGAGTCTCGCGGCCGGGCAAAATGTGCCCGCGCCAAAAAAGAGCGCGGTTGCGGCCGGCGCTGGAGGAACCATGCCCGGAACTGAAAACTGGATGGACATTCCCGCCGCGGCATTGGTGGGCAAGCCTTCGGTTGAGATCGGCGGGACCTTGAAGTTGGCCATCCTCCAGGGCGATCCTATGACGGCCGGGCGCTCCTACGTCGTCCGCCTCTCCTGCACTGACGGCGCCAGGATCCCACCGCATTGGCACCCAACAACCGAGAATGTCACCGTCATCAAAGGCAATTTCCTCTTGGGAATGGGATCAAAGTGGGATGCCGCGTCGATGCGGGAGTTCCCCGTGGGCGCGTTCGTTTCCGCCCCGCCCCAAATGCGACACTACGCCCAGTGTAAGGGCGACTCCGTTCTACAGATCAATGGCATTGCGCCCTTGGTGATCAATTTCGTCGGCCCTGATGACGCTCGCGCGAATTAGCCTCTAACACCCAGTAGGGCAACTATCCGCGCCTCAGCGTGTTCGATTTACACACTAGCCCTAGTTTGGCTTGACGGTAAAAATAAGGAAATAATCCACCCCGTCGGCTTTCACGAAATCCTGAGTATCGCGCCGTTCGTATCCCGCTTGGGCCGCTTCCCGAATCACCACTTCCTGACCCACGCCATGATCCGCTCCATTGCCATTGCGATCGATCACCCCAACCGTCGCCCCCGCTCTCAACGACGCGCGCAGGTTCTGCAGGAATACCACCGGATGGGCGATCTCGTGATAAGTCTTCAGCAAAAGCACGGCGTCGACGCTGTTGCCGGGAAGCCTGGGATCGTCCGGCTCGCTCAGGATGGTTCTTACATTTCGTAGTTGCTCTTTTTTCGCCCGCTGATCGATGAACCGAATTGCCTCAGGATTGATATCCACCGCATACACTGTCCCCGAGCCGGTTACGCGGCGCGCGGCGCGCACCGTAAACCACCCCGACCCGGCGCCGATGTCGGCGACGTTCTTGCCGGGCGCAATCTCCAGCAGGTCAAGCACGCGGTCAGTGTGCAGTCGCTCATCGCGCCCCGGAGTCTCAAAAATGGAGAGGTCTCCCGTGTACGGCGGGCTGGTCTTGCGTTCTCCAGCGGGCGCCGCCGAAGACGATTGCGCAACCCCCGCCGGACCCGTCCCACTAACCACCAAGAAACCGGCCAAAGATAGCCCGGCCAGCAAAACACTGCCCAACGACAGCCGGATCGCCGCCCGCCATCCCGTCGCGCCGCCCGCATATTTCAACCTCATCGTTTCCTCGCATGCTTCCCTGACCGATTCACGCCCTACCACAGCGTGATATTCGGACAAGGCCTCATTTCGCTTTTTGCCCCCGACTTTTCCCGGAACCTTTCTCCCTGAGCCTCCGTATCTTCCGTCGAGCGCCAAAAGGAGGCCTCCACCCATGCTTCAGTCCATCCAAAAGTCCTGGCTTCACCTGCCAATCATCGCTGCGGTCGTTGCTTTGTTGCCTGTGGCCTCTTGGGCGCAGACCGCACAAACACAAAAGCCCGACCGGTGGCTCCACGTTCGTGTGGAGAGTTCGCAAGCCGACAGCGAAAACGTGCGCGTTAATATTCCCCTCGAACTCGCCGAAAAAGTCCTTTCCGCCATTAATCATGCTCCTCTGCGCAACGGCAAGGTCAAGATTAACCTGGACCAGGCCAAGGACGTGGATTTGCATGCTCTTTTTGACGCCATCCGTACCAGCCGGGACGGAGAGTTCGTCACCGTCCAGGACAACGCCTCGGACGTCCGCGTGGCGAAACAAGCGGGCTATTTCACGGTTCACGTCCACGCGAGGGGCAATGCAAGAAAAGAACAGGTGGAGGTTCGCATTCCCATGATCGTGGCGGAAGCCATGCTTTCTGCGGCCCACGATGAGTTGGACCTGCTGGCTGCGATCCGCGCTCTCTCTGCCCAGGGCGATACCGAACTTGTGTCCGTCAAGAGCAGCGAGGAAACGGTCCGTGTCTGGCTCGATTCGAAAAACCTATCGGACTAACGCGCATCGGCCGGGAGACTGATGTCTGGAGAAGGATATCCGGAGGCAAGCATGTTGATGCTGGCAAAAATCGGACTCGGCATCGGCGGCGCTCTCGCTATTGCTACCGGTTACACCGTGCACCAGGGAATGGTCCGCGTCGCAGTGGACGAGCACCGCGTGCGCGGCAACCATCTGCATTTGGTCGTTCCCGCGGCGCTTATCCCGGTCGCCATGCGACTGGCGCCCGCAGAAACCATGAAAAATGCTACCTGGGAGGCGCTGCCCTGGCTGCCCGCGATTCAGCGCCTCGCCGAAGAACTGCGCAAATTCCCCGATGCGGAATTTGTGGAAGTACGGAGTCCGCAGGAACTGATCGGCCCCCCGATTTCTAACACACATTGAAGGTTAGTTTTCCGGCAAAATCTACTACCTGAGGAAGGGGGATTTGCCGTGAAGAGGAAGCGCTTTTCTGTGGAGCAGATCGTGGGGGTGCTGAAGCAGGCTGAGGTGGGAGTGCCGGTGGCGGAGCTGATCCGGCAAGTGGGGATCACGGAGCAAACGCTGTATCGCTGGAAGAAACAGTACAAGGGGCTGGAGACGGACCAAGTCCGCCAGTTCAAACAGCTCCAGGAAGAGAATGGCCGGCTGAAACGGTTGGTGGCAGAACTGACGCTGGACAAGGTGATGTTGCAGGATGTGCTGGCAAAAAAACTGTGACGCCCTCGCGGCGCCGCCCGGTGGTGAGCTATTGGCACAACACTTACCGGGTGAGCGAGCGGCGTGCGTGTCGTGTGGCGCGGCTGCCAGTATCGACCTTTCGCTATGAGAGCATGCAGGAGCCGAGAACGGCACTGCGGCTGAGGATTCGGGAGATCGCACAGACTCGGGTTCGCTACGGCTACCGGAAAATCCGGGTGCTGCTGAACCGGGAAGGCTGGAAAGTGGGGAAGAAACTGGTGTATCGCCTGTATAAGGAAGAAGGCTTAACGCTGCGGCACAAGCCGCGACGGAAGCGGCGTGCCGCGATGCATCGACGCGAGCGGTTCCGGCCGACCGCACCCAACCAGGTCTGGGGTTTGGATTTCGTAGCCGACCAGTTGGCGGACGGGCGACGCTTCCGAGCATTGACCGTGCTGGATTTATTCACGCGGGAAAGCCTTGCCATCGAGGTGGGACAGAGGTTGCGAGGAGAAGACGTGGTGGATGCCCTGAATCAGATTCGACAGAAAAGAGGGACGCCGAAGCTGTTGTTCTGTGATAACGGCTCGGAGTTCACGAGTCAAATCATGGATCTGTGGGCGTATCACAGCCAAGTGCAGATCGACTTCTCGCGGCCGGGCAAGCCGACGGACAACGCGCACGTAGAGTCGTTCAACGGCACGCTGCGAGCGGAGTGTTTGGATGTACATTGGTTCGCGACACTGACCGAGGCCAAGCAGGTCATTGAAGGTTGGAGGCGGGAATACAATGACAGTCGTCCTCACCGATCTCTGGGAGAGCGAACGCCGAGTGAGTTCGCCTGTCAAATCGCTTTGAAGGG
>CAVVAP010000006.1:0-127500 GCA_963746205.1 uncultured Acidobacteriaceae bacterium
TTTTTCTGTCACACTCTCAAGGCGAGTTTCCGACAGTTTGTGAGCCTGGCAAATCGCCCTTCAAAGCGATTTGACAGGCGAACTCACTCGGCGTTCGTTCTCCCAGAGATCGGTGAGGACGACTGTCATTGTATTCCCGCCTCCAACCTTCAATGACCTGCTTGGCCTCGGTCAGTGTCGCGAACCAATGTACATCCAAACACTCCGCTCGCAGCGTGCCGTTGAACGACTCTACGTGCGCGTTGTCCGTCGGCTTGCCCGGCCGCGAGAAGTCGATCTGCACTTGGCTGTGATACGCCCACAGATCCATGATTTGACTCGTGAACTCCGAGCCGTTATCACAGAACAACAGCTTCGGCGTCCCTCTTTTCTGTCGAATCTCATTCAGGGCATCCACCACGTCTTCTCCTCGCAACCTCTGTCCCACTTCGATGGCAAGGCTTTCCCGCGTGAATAAATCCAGCACGGTCAATGCTCGGAAGCGTCGCCCGTCCGCCAACTGGTCGGCTACGAAATCCAAACCCCAGACCTGGTTGGGTGCGGTCGGCCGGAACCGCTCGCGTCGATGCATCGCGGCACGCCGCTTCCGTCGCGGCTTGTGCCGCAGCGTTAAGCCTTCTTCCTTATACAGTCGATACACCAGTTTCTTCCCCACTTTCCAGCCTTCCCGGTTCAGCAGCACCCGGATCTTCCGGTAGCCGTAGCGAACCCGAGTCTGTGCGATCTCCCGAATCCGCAACCGCATTGCCGTTCTCGGCTCCTGCATGCTCTCATAGCGAAAGGTCGATACTGGCAGCCGCGCCACACGACACGCACGCCGCTCGCTCACCCGGTAAGTGTTGTGCCAATAGCTCACCACCGGGCGGCGCCGCGAGGGCGTCACAGTTTTTTTGCCAGCACATCCTGCAACATCACCTTGTCCAGCGTCAGTTCTGCCACCAACCGTTTCAGCCGGCCATTCTCTTCCTGGAGCTGTTTGAACTGGCGGACTTGGTCCGTCTCCAGCCCCTTGTACTGTTCTTCCAGCGATACAGCGTCTGCTCCGTGATCCCCACTTGCCGGATCAGCTCCGCCACCGGCACTCCCACCTCAGCCTGCTTCAGCACCCCCACGATCTGCTCCACAGAAAAGCGCTTCCTCTTCACGGCAAATCCCCCTTCCTCAGGTAGTAGATTTTGCCGGAAAACTAACCTTCAATGTGTGTTCGAAATCGGGGGGCCGATCAGCCATTTTGACGATTCGCGAGACTATGTCCAACAGACTTGATGGCCGATTGGAAACTGGCGAATGGGGAGTTGAGCCCGTTATAGAGCACATTGAAGGCATTGAATTGGCCTGCCGTAATGTTTTTCCCAAAGCCTGTCTCCGCTCCCGCCAGTGCCACGAAAAGTCGTGGATCGACGTCGTACTGTGATCCTGAATTCATCAGGTTTGTAGCCTGGCCGACCATCGGTGAGTTCTTTGTACCGAGATAATTGTTGAGCGATGATGCTGAGACGCTGCAGATGTTAATTGTGGCGAGTCCCGCCGTCCGTCTTTTTTCGACGCCGAAGGATTTCATATAGCGACAAACTAGCGAACAGCACGAAGAAACTGGCTCCGATGGTGTCTCCGATATCCCATTTTTGATGGAGCGATTGGATCAAAGCAACGGCGGCAGTTGCCACGAACGGCACTAAAAGCCACACTACAGCCGTGCCTCCGGTTCCTTCCCTATCAGGAGAGCCAGTCGGTCGGCGGCCAATCTTTTGCCAGAGGAACGCGCTAACAGCTAAAGCCATCAGGAGACCAACGGAGACTTCTTGTAAGCACGCAAACCCGCGTAAGACTGAAAATGTAGCAAAGAGGATTGCCAAGCTCAGACATGCAATCAGGAAAAACAGATGCTTCTTCATTCACAATTCCTCAGCAGCCAATATGTGCGCCCGCCAGCTTTGCCCCGTTCAATGCCGTCCCGGTGGCGCTGACAGGGTTGAAAGAACTGCCCATCCCACCCTTGAGTCCAAACAGCCCCAGGTTCTCCCATTTTGCAGCATTGGACGCCGAGCTAAGATTTCCGTTGGTCACCACCAAAATCGTCAACCCTGCCATAGACCCGACAGTTGAACTGACATTAGCCGCTTGCTGGAACTGCGATGGCATCGATGAGAATGCTCCGATCGTTTGGATCAAGCCAGTTGTCAGGTTTCCGGCTCCGCTGTAAACCCCGTAATAAGCCAACGCAGTTCCGACGCCCGATGTACCAGCCTCGACGCCTGCGGCAGCTGTGAACTTGCCAGCGGCCAGCGCGAGGTTGAGTAGACCACTGCCTAGCATTTGGGCTCTGCCGGAGACCGAGCAGGGATTCGGCCCGCTACTTGGGGCAACCGGAGAAATGATTGCGGATACCGACGCATCCGGCATTCCCGAAGGATCCCCAAAATCTCCGGTACCACTCGGATTGAATAACTGCGCCAAGGCAGCACCCTCTGCATTCGGCGAATCGCTCCAGTCCCCTGGCCCAAATACCTGGTTATTGTTCGAATCGTAAACCTGGCTAGGATCGCCTTCGACCCAAGTGCCCCCATAGTCATTCTCGCAGGCGTCCTTGCTGCCGGTGTCGGGGTCATCTTTCGAGTCATAGGCGCCGTTGTCCCATACACAGAAGAGCCCGAGCGGATCTGTGGCGGACAGCGGATTGTTGAGCACGTATGAGTACCTGTTCCAGGATTGAGGATTTCTCGGATCCACCGCTGCCAGTCCAGCACGGTCCGGGGAAATCCAGCGGCCCTGCACCGGGTTGTATTCGCGATACAAGAAGTCGGACAGTCCCGCTACCGTGTCCTGTTGCTCGCCGGTAAAGGAGAGGTAGGGGGTATTCTTGACCGCATACGCCTCGCCAAAAGGAGCATACGCAACATCCCCGTATTCCTGCTCGCTCATGTTCGATTCAAAGCGGGCGCTGCCCAACCAGTCATAATGCCGAAAACGAATCGTACTGGCCGTATACGTCGCCTGCTCGCCGCCGGGAAGTGGAAGAAAGATGTTATTTGCAACTTGCTTCGCCATCAATTCTATTGGGCGTGCACTTGGCAGCCGATTACGGTCCAAACGGGTCCAATTCTAACAGGCTCGCCGGGATGATCTGCTGCCCTAAAACCCATGCACATCGAGTGGAAACGTGGCGGTGCTTTTGCCGTCGTAGAAACAATCACCGGGCTGGGACATGATGGTCGCCACGACTCCCTTGGTGGCATCGAGGATATACATTCATGCCCTCAAGGACGTCCAGTTCTTGCTTGACTGTGAGCGCAAAGGAAGCGTCAATGTCCGGATGGGAGGTTTTTTCTATGCCGGATCCGGTTGAAAAGCGTCTTGCCGCCTTGCCCACCATGAGCAAGGCAGCATTGCGCGATCTCTGGAAGCAGTTCTTCCATTCCGCTCCGTCGTCCGAACTGCGACGGGATCTGATGATTCCGATCCTTTCTTATCGAATGCAAGAGCAGGAGTTCGGATCCCTCAGTGCCCGTGCTCAGGAACGACTTCGCCAGCTGAGTCGAGCATTCGAGAACAGCCGTGATCCCCACGCCGCCAGTGCTCCATGCCTCCAGCCAGGAACACGCCTGGTCCGTCAGTGGGGCGATCAGGTTCACCTCGTCAATGTGCAAACCAATGGGTACGAGTATCAAGGGAATCGCTACCAGAGTCTGTCAGAAATTGCCCGGCTCATCACCGGCACCCGGTGGTCAGGGCCACTGTTTTTCGGAATCAAGCGCGAGTCCGCAAACACCAAACCACAGGAGCTCCAATGAATCGGGATCCAAAAACCGCAATGCGCTGTGCTATCTACACACGAAAGTCTTCCGAAGAAGGCCTCGAGCAGTCTTTCAACTCACTCGATGCCCAGCGCGAGGCCTGCGAGGCCTTCATCCTCAGCCAGCGCGGGGAAGGCTGGAAGGCTTTGCCCGCCCGTTACGACGACGGTGGATATTCCGGCGGCACCATGGAACGACCGGGACTGCGCCAACTGCTTCAGGATGTGGAAGCGAAGAAGGTGAACGTCATTGTTGTCTATAAGGTTGATCGTCTCACGCGCAGCCTGGCCGACTTCGCCAAGATCGTCGAAGCTCTAGATGCCCACGGCGTGTCCTTCGTTTCGGTCACCCAGCAGTTCAATACCACGTCATCCATGGGCAGGCTCACCCTGAACGTGCTGCTGTCCTTCGCACAGTTTGAGCGAGAGGTTACAGGAGAACGGATCCGGGACAAGATCGCGGCCTCCAAGAGAAAAGGTATGTGGATGGGCGGCCCCGTGCCTCTGGGATACGACCTCGAAGCACGGAAGCTCGTTCCCAACACTAACGAAGCTGCCATCGTCTGCAGGATCTTCTCTCTGTACCTCGAACTCGGTTGCGTTTCCAGGCTGGCGGCAAGACTTGCGGGCGAGAACATCAGAAGCAAGGTCTGGACCACCAATGCTGGAACGCGACTCGGAGGGAAGGCCTTCGCGCGAGGGGCACTCTACGCTCTTTTGCAGAACCGGCTCTACATTGGCGAAATCCGTCATCGTGCTCAGTGGTATGCCGGAGAGCACCAGGGCCTTGTGCCAAGGGAATTGTGGGACAAGGTCCAGGCGCAAATGACTGGTAACCGCAAGAAGCGCCACGACCATATCCGAGAGCGATCGTCGAGCCTGCTGACGGGCTTGCTGGCCGACGCGAACGGCAACCGCTTCACCCCCTCCTTCACCTTCAAGAAGCGCCGAAGATACCGTTATTATGTTTCGCAACTTGCCATCAAGAACCCGGCCACGAAATTCAAGGGTCCGATTCGTCTGCCAGCCCGCGAGATTGAAAACCGGGTTACCGAGAAACTACTCTCGTTCCTGAAATCTGACGCGGAAGTGTTGGACCGGCTCGGCGCAGCCGCCGAGAGTCCCTCTGCCAGCGGACAACTTGTCGCGGCCGCCCGGAAGCTGGCTTTACGGTGGCCGTCGCTCCGTTCGGAAGAACTCCGCGATCTCCTGGCTTCTTTCCTCCGGCGGATCATTGTCCAGGAGAACAATATCGAGCTCCTCATCAGTCGAGCAGACCTCCGTCAAGTGTTGGAGGCGGGCGACGACTTCGTTCCCGCCAATCTCGATCGTCCCTACCAGTCAATTCGTCCCGACGACCTGAGCTGCTTGACCATCGAAGCGAAGCTGCGGCGCTCAGGGGGTGAAGTTCACCTGGTAGTCCCTCCGCACTCGCGGGGAGCGTCCATTCCGCAACCGAATCCGTCGTTGATCAAAGCAGTGGCCCGAGCCCGCGGCTGGTACCAGAGAGTGCTGGAAGGCAAATCGTCGAATCAACGATCGTTAACTCTCCAGGCCGGCTTGACCCGGCGGTACATCGGAAAGGTCTTCGCATGTGCCTTCCTCGCGCCGGACATTGTCGAGTCGATCCTCGAAGGACGTCAGCCTCGCGATCTGAGCTTCAAGAAACTCTGCGCCCACATCCCTTTGAGCTGGACCGAGCAACGCGCAAAGTTTGGGTTCCCCGAACCATCGCAACGGCTTGCCCGTGAATCCCGTCGGCAGTAACTCAACCGTCGCTTCCTGTGAGAATTCTTTACCAGGTTTCAACCCGCAGGTTCCCTGGTGCGAGAAATGGATTCCCTGATACGTTCCTGTTAATTCCCTGTTCCGATTTGCGCTTCAAAAGATGTTTCCCTTCCGAAATGAGCGACTTAGAGAGAAGAGGTGCTGTTTTGCAGAGCAAAATCTTAAAAATTCCCTGTTAAATTCCCTGTTAGCAGGGAATTTGCCCGTTAGCGCCAGACTGCCTGCTCCGCCACACCGTCTGGATCGGATGCGAACTCTCGCCGTAGTTCCTTGATGAAAAGCCCGCCATTGGTGTCGCTTAGCGTTGATGCGTTCTGGGTTCGTGCAGTAGACACTGGGCGACATGGCAGCCTGTTTAAGATCATCCGGGCCTTTTTCATGAAGGCTTAAGCAAGGCGATTGACCAAAAAGTTCTTTGTCGCTAATCCAGCTGTCAATATTAGTCTCGGCGGAAAATGTTCGCTCGCGATGATATCCATGCCGCGACCGTTATTGTGGCCTCTTAATTCGAAGTCAAGATCATCAAGTACTCCTGATTTTTTGCCGATCATTCTTAGGAGTTCCACGAATGGGGTTGGCAGCCATGCAGAGTTCTCTTGGTCGAGGACAGAAAGGTTGTACCAATCGCGCCACAATCAGGAGAGTTTTGCAGTGTCGGGTAGTTTTGGCGCGAGAGAAGCGCGTCGCCGTTGATGTAATCGCGATCTAGTGGGATGTGGGGTTGGGTTATGGCGATTTCGGGGTCCGCTCTCGTGGGCTCGTACGATTACCGACTGGTGTCGGTGTCCGTGTTGATCGCTGTCTTGGCATCTTACGCCGCGCTCGATCTGGCGGCAAGAGTCACGGCGGCGCACGGGCGCGCGCGGTTCATGTGGCTGACAGGCGGCGCTGCCGCTATGGGCATAGGCATCTGGTCGATGCATTACATTGGGATGCTGGCCTTCAGCCTTTCCTCTCCTATTCTCTACGATTGGCCCACAGTCTTGTTCTCCCTTCTGGCGGCTGTGTTCGCTTCGTGGGTCGCGCTGTTTGTGGTTAGCCGCCGTCGCATGCGATGGTTTCAGGCGCTGACGGGAAGCTTGATCATGGGTGGCGGCATCGCCGCCATGCATTACATCGGAATGGCAGCGATGCGGCTGCCCGCGATGTGCACATATTCTCCGCGGCTCGTGACTTTGTCGGTCGTGCTCGCGGTGGCGATCTCTCTGATTGCACTGTGGCTGACATTTCATTTTCGGGATAAGCAACAGGGCTGGGGTTGGAAGAAGGTGGCCAGCGCGCTGGTGATGGGCGCGGCGATTCCGGTCATGCATTACACGGGCATGGCCGCGGCCAGTTTTACCGGCTCTGGGGAGGTTCAGGACCTAACTCACGCGGTGGATGTTTCGTCCCTGGGCATCGGAGGCATCATCGTCGTCACCCTCATGGTCCTCAGCTTGGCGGTACTGACGGCTACCGTCGATCGCCGATTCTCCGCTCAAGCCATGGAACTGGACTTGAGTGAACAACGTTACCGTCAGTTGGTGGAATCGGCGGACGTCATTCTGTGGCGGCGAAATATTGATGCGTCAAAATTCAGCTATGTGAACCAGGAAGCGAAGGCATTGTTGGGTTACCCAATTGAGAACTGGATGTCCGAACCCCGGTTCTGGCCAGACCACATTCACGCGGACGATCGCGCCTTAGTGGCGTCCTCATGTGCCAAGGCTGCGGACGAAAACCTGCCGCAAGAGTTTGAGCATCGTATGATCGCGGCGGACGGCTCGGTTCTGTGGCTAAAGAGCCACGTGCGCGTGGTCTTAGGGGTGGACCGAGAGCGGGAACTAGCCGGGGTGACCGTCGACATTACCGAGCGCAAGTTGGCCCAGGAAGCGGCGGAGGCCGCCAGCCGCACTAAGAGCGAATTCCTGGCCACCATGAGCCATGAAATTCGGACACCCATGAATGGCATTCTCGGAATGGTCGAGCTACTCCTCGACAGCAAACTAACTCCGGAACAAATGGATCACGCGGGCATGGCGAAATTCTCGGCCGAGTGCTTGCTTACCATCATCGACGATATTTTGGATTTTTCCAAAATCGAAGCCGGGAAGCTCGAACTGGACTCGATTCCCTTTGACCTTCGGGAGAGCCTCTGCGAGACCCTGAAGTCGTTCAGTCTGCGAGCCCACAACAAGGAGTTGGAACTGATCTACGACGTAGACCCCGAGATACCCGAGGGTCTGGTGGGAGATCCCGGACGAGTGCGGCAAATTCTGGTCAATTTGGTGGGCAATGCGCTCAAGTTCACGGAAAAAGGCGAAATCTTAGTAAAGGTGGAAAAGTGGAACCCTCCCGACTCAGGCCGCGGGGAGGATGCTGCGCTTTTGCATTTTGCAGTCAAGGACACCGGGCTCGGCATACCTGCCGATAAGCAGAAGAAGATATTCGAAGCCTTTTCCCAAGCCGACGGTTCAACTACGCGCAAGTACGGCGGCACCGGGCTGGGACTGACCATCTGCTCTCGGCTGGTGAATCTGATGGGCGGGCGCATCTGGGTGGAGAGCGAGCCGGGTCAGGGAAGCACCTTCCACTTTACCCTGCGCTTGGCTTCTCAAAACACGCCCGACGAGCGCCCCAAACCGATCCAGCCGGAAAACCTGCGGGATCTGCCGGTGCTTATCGTGGACGACAACCTGACGAATCGGCAACTCTTGAACGCAGCCCTCAGCCGGTGGGGGATGCGGCCGACCGCCGTTGGCGGCGGCGGGCAGGCTCTTGAAGCTCTGGAATTAGCAAGGAACGCCCTACATCCCTTCTCGCTGGTCCTGTTGGATGGGCACATGCCCGAGATGGACGGTTTTAGCGTCGCCAAACAAATCCGGGCTAACCCAGAACTGGCTGGCACGACACTTATCATGCTCACCTCGGGTGGCTCTCCGGGCGATGGGGCACGCTGCCGCGAGCTGGGGATTTCCGCCTATCTCACCAAACCGATACGTCAGGCCGAATTACTCGAAGTCGTCACCCGTGCGCTTCAGCAGGTGCCTCAGAAGGTGGCTACAGTCGTCACGAGCCACACTTTGCGTCAGGATCGGAAAAGGTTCAGAATCTTGTTGGCCGAAGACAATCAGGTCAACCAAATTTTGGCTGTCCCGTTGCTCGAAAAGCGAGGCTTTACCGTAGTGGTGGCGGCGAACGGCCGCGAGGCTCTAAGAGTACTTGAGTCAAACAATTTTGACCTCATCTTAATGGACGTTCAGATGCCTGAGTTAGATGGTTTCGAAACTACGGCTCTAATACGGGCGCAGGAAGAGTTCACAGGAGCGCATATTCCGATCATTGCGATGACCGCTCACGCGCTAAAGGGCGATCGCGAGCGCTGTGTGACAGCTGGAATGGATGACTATGTGTCCAAGCCAATTCGTGTCCAGGAGCTCCTGGCAAGCGTTGAGAACCACCTTCCTCAGGTTCCGACGTCAGCGTCCGCAAGCAATGTGAGCACGCCTTCGCGGGATGCATCCTGAGATGCCGCCCCATAGGAGTCATCAAGGGCGAGCGCACGAAGAAAAAGAAAAAACGAAACGACGGTAGTGAAGGTCGCGGCGCTCGCTGAGGGACTCGGCGTCCCACCGGTAAGCTCCCGAATTAAGCCAGCTTTGATTGCATCGTCCCATGGGACGACGTCGCGTTTATCTAGATAGAGGTCCATCATCGGCTGAGGGATGTCGACAATGTAGTGCACCCCATTAAACTAGACACAAGGGGCCATGTTTGAAGTAAGGGTTAGGGCGAACCGGGCACGAGATCGTGGGCCCCTAAACCTCAATGTTCTACGGCGGGTCAAAGTCTGAGGAGCATCATCGATCTACGGCGGACAGTAGATGCACCGACAACAGCCATAGAGTCAGTCTTGCGCATAAGCGATAAACTCGGTCTCGCGAAATCATCCAACCGCTAACAATGCTATCTCTATGGAGATAATATAGAATAGTGAAAATTGCATGAATATTCGAGGGCTGTAATTTTGATCGGTCGCATCGCGAATATAGATCACGGGAATTCCCTGTTAGCTAGGGAATTTGGCCAGAGAAAGGTTCGCGCCAGACTGCCCTGCGCCACACAGTGTCCAGTGCAGGGAAATCCGGCCGAATTTCTCCTGAAATTGCGGAGAAATGTGCGCTATTTCCCGATCGTTCCTCTCAAACCGGACCGGAGAAAAATATCTAGGTCGTTGCAGTCGGCGAGTTTCGCGGCGATTCACTTTCCCGTTCCCGTGAGATTCGACGTTTGCCCCAATTGGAGCGGAGAAAACATGTTATTCGACTCCCATAACTGCGACTTGCTCGCGCCCCAGAACCGCGGAAGAAACGAGACGAACACGGGGCTCTTGGCTTGACTGCCGATTTGGAAAAACAATTTCGCGGGCTCAATCTCCCGTGATGTAGGCTGCACGAACGATGCACCGGACAGGGCTCGTTCGCGTCGGGAATCACGGAATCATTCTTTCTTATCGCTGTCCTCGCCTTTACCCTCAGACTCATTCGCAGCCATGTTGGCTTGCGCTTGCGCTTCCGCGTCGGCATTTTCCATCGCCTTGCGGTTTTCTTCGGCGCGTTTGGCGCGAATTTCGGCCCGCTTCTGGCGCTTTTCGTCGATCACCTGCTCGCTGCCCAGCAGTTCGATGAAAGCCTTCTCCGCGCCGTCTCCCTTGCGCCATGCGGTGCGGACGATGCGTGTGTAGCCGCCGTTGCGATCACCGAAGCGCGGAGCCACGGTGTCGAAAAGCTTGGTCACGGCTTCGTTGGTCATCAAGTAGGATGCCGCCAGCCGTCGCGCCGCCAGGTCTCCCTGTTTGCCCAGCGTGATCATCTTCTCAACCGATGGACGGACCGCTTTCGCCTTGATCACGGTGGTCTCGATGCGCTCTTCCATGATGATCGACGTCACCATGTTGCGCAGCATGGCGCGACGATGGGAAGTGGTTCTTCCGAGTTTGTAGCCTGCTACTTTGTGACGCATGTCTTAACCCCGGTTGTAAATGGTGTGCATCGGTTCCCAGTTCTCAGGCAAAACCAATCAAGCTCACCGAGAACTGAGAACCTCGACTTGAGAACTTCGACCTGAGAACTTCTTACAGATCGTTATCGCCGTAAGCTGACGCGGGCAGCACCTGGTTCGAAGTCGGGCCGGGAACGGCGTTGCCGTGCTCGTCGATCTTCATGCCCAGGCTCAGCCCCATCGAGGAAAGAATCTCCTTGATTTCGTTCAGCGACTTGCGCCCGAAGTTTTTCGTCTTCAGCATTTCCGCTTCCGTCTTCTGCACCAGTTCGCCGATCGACTGAATGTTGGCGTTCTTCAGGCAGTTATAGCTGCGGACGGAAAGCTCCAGTTCCTCGACCGAACGGTTGAGGTTCTCGTTCTTGATCTCCGGACGGCGCTCTTCGCTCGAGGAAGCGGTTTCGATCTCTTCTTCGAAGTTGATGAAGATGTTCATGTGATCCTTGATCAACTTCGCCGACAGTCCCAGCGCATCCCCGGGAGTAATCGAACCGTTGGTCCAGACCTCGACCGTCAGTTTGTCATAGTCGGTGATCTGACCGAGACGCGCCGCTTCGACCGTGTAGTTACACTTGCGTACCGGCGTGTGCACGGAATCGATGGGAATGAACCCGATCCCGAGATCGTCCTCGAAATTCTTGTCGGCGGAAACATAGCCCCGTCCGCGCTTCAGTCGCATTTCCATTTCCAGTTTGCCGCCTTCGCTGACGGTTGCGACGTAGATTTCCTTGTCCAGCACTTCCACATCGCCATCGGCTTCAATGGAAGCGCTCGTCACCACGCCCGGCTGATCGGCGCGGAGGTAAATCGCCTTCGGGCCATCCCCCGCCAGTTTGAACGGGATCTGCTTGAGATTGAGGATTATGTCGGTCGCATCCTCCACCACCCCGGGGATGGATTGGAACTCGTGCAGCACGCCTTCGATCTTGACCGCGGTTACCGCCGCTCCCTCGATCGAACTCAGCATTACGCGCCGCAGGGCGTTGCCGATGGTGGTGCCAAAGCCGCGCTCAAACGGCTGCGCCCAGAACATTCCGTATTTGTCAGTCAGCGAACTGGTATCGCTCGCCAAACGTTTCGGTTTTTGAAAACCTCTCCAAAGCATGTGTTTCTCCTCTCGGCCATGTGGCTCCGCGGTGGCTCTTTGAACCCGGCCTTTACTTCGAACACATCAGGTTCAAATCAGGCGCCATTGCGGGCTGATCTGGCACGAATCGTAGGCCAACAAAATCAGTTCTCAGGACCCGGAACAATCTGCATCCGCGGTCCCTGGTCCTTGGTACTGGTTGGTCCTTCGATCTTACTGAGAACCGAGAAATCTGGAACTCTTACTTCGAATACAACTCGACAATCAACTGCTCGTTGACCGGCAACTGTATGTCTTCGCGCTTGGGCAGCGCCGTGACGCGGCCCTTGTAGTTCTCGCGATCGATTTCGAGCCACGCCGGCGCCGGTTGATGACTGGCGAAATCCCGCGCGATTTCGAGAATCGGCACCTTGCGGCTGCTCTCGCGAATGGCGATCTCTTCGCCCACCGCGACCTCGTACGAGGGAATGTTGACCTTCTTCCCGTTCACCTGTACGTGACCGTGACGCACCAACTGGCGCGCCTGGCGGCGCGAGATGCCGAAACCAAGCCGAAACACCACATTGTCCAGACGCCGTTCGAGCGATTCCAGCAACTTCGCGCCGGTTACACCCTTGGACTTGACCGCGTTCTCGAAATAATTCCGGAACTGGCCTTCCTGGGTGAAATAAATGCGTTTGGCTTTCTGCTTTTCGCGCAACTGCAGGCCGTAACCGACCACCTTGGTCTTCTTATCTTTCCCGTGTTGTCCGGGAGCGAAGTTGCGCTTTTCAATGGGACATTTGTCGCTGAAGCACTTCGTGCCTTTGAGGAAGAGCTTGATGCCTTCCCGGCGACAGAGACGACACACTGCATCGGTATAACGTGCCAAGTTGTTCTCCTTGTGTTAGATGACCGGTTTACAGGTCTGGCTTCACCCTTCGTCCCGGACCAAAATCAATTTTTCGCGTTCAAAGACTTCTCAGACGCGACGCCGCTTCGGCGGCCGGCAACCATTGTGCGGAATGGGAGTCGTGTCTTTAATCGACCGCACTTCAATTCCCGACGATGCCAGCGCGCGGACCGCAGACTCGCGGCCCGAACCCGGTCCGCTGACCCGCACATCCACCGTGCGCACTCCGTGATCCCGCGCCATGCTGGCGGCATTCGAGGCGGCCTGCTGGGCGGCAAACGGAGTGCCCTTGCGCGACCCGCGGAATCCGAGCGAACCAGAACTCTTCCACGAGATCACGTTGCCCGACATATCCGTGATGGTCACGATGGTGTTGTTGAACGAAGCCTGCACATGCACCAATCCGTGCGGAACGTGCTTGCGCTCTTTCTTCTTGAACGTCTTTTTCTTGCCTTTTTTGTCGGGCGCCGCGGCGCCGCCTGCTGCTGCTGGTTTGGCCATAGTTTAGTCTCAGGTCTTATGGTTTCAGGTCTTAAGTTAAGGTCCTGGTTGCTAAGACCTGGCACCGAAGACCTAACACCGGTTCTTAAGCTTTTGCCGTCTTCTTCTTCATCGTGACCGTGCCTTTGCGCGGACCCTTGCGGGTGCGGGCATTGGTGTGAGTGCGCTGTCCGCGCACCGGCAGATTACGGCGATGGCGAAAGCCGCGATAGGAACCGATTTCGATGAGGCGCTTGATGTTCATCGAAACGTCCTTGCGCAGATCGCCTTCCACCGAACCCTCCGCCTCGATCACCTGGCGAATGCGGTTGACCTCGTCTTCCCCGAGATCGGAAATTTTCTTCATGGGATCGACGTTCGCCGCGTCCAGAATTCGCGCCGCCCGGGCGTTGCCGATGCCGTAAATGTAAGTCAGCGCGATATTCGTCCGCTTGTTGCGCGGAAGATCGACGCCTGCAATTCGAGCCATGCATCCCTCTCCTGAAACAATTCTCAGTTGCCTATTTCCCTGCCAGGCAACGGCCGAAACCCTTATGGACTAACGATGTGGACTAAAAATCTGCGCTAACCCTGCGCGCTAACCTTGCCGCTGTTTGTGTTTCGAGTTCTCGCAGATCACTCGCACCACTCCCTTGCGGTGAATCACCTTGCACTTGTCGCAAATCTTCTTAACCGACGCTCTGACTTTCATACTCTTTTCTCAGTTCTCAGTTGCCCGTTCTCAACCAGGGTCAACTGCGGATCCCTCGTTTTTACGAAGGAACGACAAATCATTATTTGTAGCGGTAAACAATTCGTCCGCGATTCAGGTCGTAGGGCGAAAGCTCCACCGCCACCTTGTCTCCCGGCAGAATCCGTATAAAGTTCTTCCGCATCTTGCCGGAAACGTGCGCCAGCACCTGGTGTTTATTCTCCAGTTCCACCTTGAACATGGCATTGGGCAACGGTTCGACCACCGTGGCCATCACTTCAATCGCGTCCTCTTTACTCATCGACTCCTTGTAATCGGTTCCCAGTTCCCAGTTCCCGGTCCTCAGTGTCGATTCCGGCGGTTCTCACTGGGAACTGAGGACCGGGAACTGAGAAACCGTTCTTCACTGGGTCAAAATCCTACTGCGTCAAAATCACCGGCCCCTGCCGGGTCACCGCCACGCAATGCTCGAAGTGCGCACTGTAACTGCCATCCAGCGTCACCGCGGTCCACTTGTCGCCCAGAACTTTTGTTTCCGGCCCGCCCGAGTTCACCATGGGCTCGATCGCCAGCACCATGCCCTCGGTCAGTTCCGCGCCCTGGCCCTTCTTGCCGAAATTCGGAATCTGCGGCGCTTCATGCAACTTCGTCCCGATACCGTGTCCGACGAATTCCCGCACCACGCTAAAACCGTTCGCTTCCACGTGCTTCTGGATCGCCGAACCCACGTGGCCCACCGTGTTGCCGATCTTCACCTGCTCGATGCCCTTGTACAGCGAAGCCTCGGTAACTTCGAGCAGCTTTTGCAATTCGGAGCTGACCGCCTCACCCACCGGCAGCGTGATCGCCGCATCTCCATAGTAGCCGTCGAAGACCACGCCGCAGTCGATGGAAACGATGTCGCCGGTTTTCATCGCCCGTTTTTCCGACGGAATGCCGTGCACGATCTCGTCATTGATCGAAGTACAAAGCACGCACGGATATCCGTAGTAGCCCTTGAATGCCGGCACCGCCCCAAACCCGGCTATCTTCGCCTCCGCCGCCTTTTCCAGATCCATGGTGGTGACGCCGGGAGCCACCAGGGACTTCAGGTGGTTCAACACCTCGCGGACCATCCGTCCGCTGCGCCTCATCTTTTCGATCTCTTCCGGCGACTTGCGAATAATGCGGTCCTCTCCAAAACTCATAACGAGCTAAGCCACGTCCTTCGCGCCGGCCATCAGCCGCCCGGACGCTGATTTTCCATCACGCGGAAAATGTGGGCCGTAACTTCATCCGGGGGCAAATCTGCGTTAATCGCCACCAACCGGCCCTGCGCCCGGTAGTAATCCGCTACCCGGCGGGTTTGCGACTCGTAGGCTGCCAGCCGGCCGGAAATAACCTCTTCCCGGTCATCGTCGCGGATCGCCAGTTTCGATCCGTCCACATCGCACAACTCGTCAACGAGAGGTGGCTGAGAATGGATGTTATACAACCGTCCGCAGGTGGGACACAGACGCCGCCCGGTAAGACGCAGCAGTAATTGAGTATAGTCCACCAGCAACTGGATCACAACCAGAGGACACTTTTCGGCTTTGTCCAACCCCGGAACGAGATCGCTCTTTTTTTCGTCGCTCTTCTTTTCAAAGACCTCTTTTTCCAGAAACGCGTCCAGCCATGCCGCCTGAGCCGCCGTCCTTGGATAGCCGTCGAGGACAAATCCGCGCTGACAGTCGGAGGCTCGCAGTCGATCGGCCACGATGCCATACATCAACTCGTCCGGAACCAACTCCCCGCGGGCCATGATTCCCTTGGCTGCCAGGCCGAGTTCCGTGCGCCGCGCGATGTGATCCCTTAACAGGTCGCCGGTCGATATCTGCGGGATACCGTAACGGTCGACAATCCTCCGGGACTGTGTGCCCTTGCCGGCTCCGGGAGGCCCGAGTAAAACCACCGGTCCAATTTTTCTCATGCGCGCGGTGTCGTTCGCCGACTCGTTGGCCATCGAAATGGCCCCTTTATTCGTATTTCCCATCGCGGAAATACCGCTCTGCTCCGCGCCCACTAAAACCTGTTGCCCGTTCCCAGTCTTTAATTCGTCAGCCGGGCGCTTTTCTTTGCTGGCATCTCGCCACCGGGTATCGACCACCTTCTTACCAGGTGCGGCGGCCGCGAATCCGGCCGCTCTTCGGCGTGAATCCGTCGTAGTGCCGCATGATGAGTTGCGCCTCGATCTGTGTGACCGTGTCCATGGCCACGCCGACTACGATGAGCAGCGATGTGCCCCCAAAATAAAAGTTCACGCCCAGTCCGTTGGTCACCCAGGTGGGTAGGTTCTCAAACACCCGCCCCACCAGCCAGAGATGATTTAACTTGATTCCCGCAATCATCCACTCCGGTATCAGCGAAATCAGAATCAGATAAGCGGCGCCGACCAGGGTAATGCGGGTCAGCACATCGTTGATGAAATCGGAGGTCCGCTTACCCGGGCGGATGCCGGGAATAAAGCCTCCCCATTTGCGCATATTGTCGGCCACCTCGTTCGGATTGAACACGATCGAGATATAGAAATAGGCGAAGAAAATGATGCCCAGACAATAGAGCAGGGTGTAGAGCGGTTCTCCCCAGCGCATGGCGTCCAAGAGCGGCCCGATGACCTTGTTGTTGTGGAAAGCCGCGCCCAGCATCTGCGGCAACGCCAAAATAGATGATGCGAAAATTACCGGCATCACGCCGCCGGCATTGACCCGCAACGGCAGGTGGGTGGACTGCCCGCCCATCACCTTGCGCCCGACCACACGCTTGGCATACTGCACCGGAATACGGCGCTCGCTGCGCTCGACATAGACAATGAAAGCCACCACCGCGACCATCAGCACCAGCAGCATGATGATGGCGGGAGCGGTGAAGACTCCCCAAGCCGAGGTGCTGGCCTTTTGGTAGAGGTCGGCAACGCCGCGCGGCAAGCCCACAACGATGCCGGCAAAAATCAGCAGCGACATGCCGTTGCCGATGCCGCGCTCCGTGATCTGTTCCCCCAGCCACATGATGAAGGCGCTGCCCGTCGTCAGCGTCAACATGGTCATGAGGATGAAACCGGGTCCGGGATTGTTGACGAAGTCGCCCGCTTTTTGCAGGCTAAGGGCGATGCCGAAGGATTGCACCGCGCTTAAGACCACCGTCAGATAGCGCGTCCACTGGGTGATTTTCTTGCGCCCCATCTCGCCTTCTTTTTGCAACTTGGCAAGCGGCTCGTACACCACCGTCAGCAACTGCAGAATGATGGAGGCGGTAATGTAGGGCATGATGCCCAGCGCGAAAATCGTCAGCCGCCGCAGGTTGCCGCCGCTGAACAGGTCGACAAAACCCAGCACCGATCCCTTATTCGCTTCGAAGAACGCGGCCAGACGATCGCCATTGATCCCCGGCGTCGGTATGTGCCCGCCGATGCGATACACCGCCAGCAGACCGAGCGTGAATAACACGCGCTTGCGCAGGTCGGGAACCCGGAATATGTTCGCCAGCTTTTCCAGCATTTACTTTAGAACCTCAAACTTGCCGCCCGCCTTGGCAATCTTTTCCTGCGCCGACTTCGAGAATTTGTGCGCGTGCACTGTAAGCGCCGTCGTAAGTTCGCCCGTCCCGAGAATCTTGATTGGCGACTTGCCGTTGACGACGCCCGCCTTCTTTAAGGTCTCAGGAGTGATTTCCGTCTCGCCGAGAGACGCCAGCCGGTTCAGATTCACCACGTCATACTCCTCCCGGAAAATGTTGGTGAAGCCGCGCTTCGGCAAACGCCGGTGCAGGGGCATCTGGCCGCCTTCAAAGCCGCGAATCAGCCGCGCTCCGGAACGGGACCACTGTCCCTTGTGGCCGCGCGTCGAAGTCTTGCCCATGCCGGACCCCATGCCTCGGCCCACGCGTTTCTTCTTTTCCGTCGACTTCTTCGGTGCCCGTATTGTCGATAAATTCATAAAAAGCTCTCTGGATCCTGTAAGTGCAATGGGTAATTTGTAATTTGCGATTGAGATCAAAAAAGAACCTTCAATCACTAATTACAAATCACCAATTACAAATCGCTTCGCGTCTTACGCTCCCACGACCTCAACCAGATGCGGGATCTTCTTCACCATGCCGCGAATGGCTGCCGTATCCGGGCGGACAATCACCTGGTTCAAGCGGGTAAAGCCCAAACCTTTCACCACCAGCTTCTGTTTCCGGGGAGCGCAGATGGCCGAGCGCACCCACTTCAACTGAATTTGGCCGCCGGGCGTCGATTTCGATGTCTTGGTCGTCATGTCACTTCCCCCTGACAATTTGCAGCGTTGTTATTCGCGATTATTTCCCTACAGTTCCTGCACTGCCTTGCCGCGCAACTCCGCGACATGTTCCCGGTTCTTCAGTTTTTTCAGCGCCTCGAACGTGGCCTTGATCACATTGTGGGGATTGTTCGTCCCAATCGACTTGGTCAACACGTTCTGCACCCCGGCCGAGGTCATTACCGCGCGCACCGCGCCGCCCGCGATCACGCCCGTGCCTTCCGGCGCCGGCTTCAGCAGAACCATGCCCGAGCCAAAGCGTCCGAGCACGGTGTGCGGCACCGTGGTTTGGGTCAGGTTGACGCGCATCAGATTCTTCTTGGCCGCCTCGATGCCCTTGCGGATGGCCTGCGGAACTTCCTTCGCCTTGCCCGAACCGAATCCGACCACCGCCGCCGAGGGGTCGCCGATCACAACCAGCGCCGCGAACGACATGTTCTTGCCGCCCTTGACCACCTTGGTCACGCGATTAATCGAGACCACCTGGTCCTTCAACTGGAACGAACCCGCATCGAGTTTCTTGGTTACTCTAGGCATTCCAAATCCATTTCTAATTTGTAATTGGCAATTTGCAATTGGAAATCCAAGACCCTTGCGCCTTAAATTACAAATTACAAATCACCAATTACAAATTTCTAGAATTGCAGTCCCGCTTCGCGCGCCGCATCCGCCAGCGCCTTCACCCGCCCATGGTAGATATAGCCGCCGCGGTCGAATACCACCTTGGTCACACCCTTGTCCTTGGCCAGTTCCGCAATCTTTTTCCCGACCATTTTCGCCGAGGCCACGTTGCCGCCCGCAACTCGCGTCCCTTTGCGGTCGTCCGCTGTCGAAGCCGCCGCCAGGGTCACGCCCTTGAGGTCGTCGATCAGTTGCACGTAAATGTGGTTCAGCGAGCGGTAGACATTCAGCCGGGGACGCTCCGGCGTGCCCATCACTTTCTTGCGGATGCGATCATGCACCCGCTGCCGCGTTTTGTTTTTTGCCGCCGTTCTCAGCATGTTGAAACCCTCAGTTCATTCGTAATTGGTGATCCGTAACTTGCCCTTGAAAACCGAGAGTTCAAATCACCAATCGCCAATCACAAATTCCTTACTTCGCACCCGTTTTGCCGACTTTCTTCTTCAATCGCTCCCCGGCATAGCGCACGCCCTTGTTCTTATAAGGATCGGGCGGGCGCAGCGACCGCATTTCCGCCGCCACCTGCCCCACCTTCTGCCGATCGATGCCGTTCAGGGTCAACTTCGTCAGCTTGGCATCCACCGCGCAATCCACGCCTGTCGGCAGCGGATACTCAATGGGATGGGAGTAGCCCAAACTGAAGACCACCATGCCCTTGCCCTTCATCTCGGCGCGGTAACCGATGCCGACGATCTCCAGATCCCTCGTCCAGCCCTTGGTCACGCCATCCACCGCATTATTGACCAGAGCCCGCGCCAGGCCGTGAACCGCAGCGTGGGCGTCGTCGGGACGGATCGCCAACAGGCTGCCGTCTTTCTGTTCCATGGTGATGCCCGGGGGGAGCGCCGTGTCCAGTTTGCCCTTGGGCCCCTGCACCATCACCGTATTGCCTTCAATCTTTACCGTCACGCCCTTGGGGATCGGGATCGGCTTTTTTCCAATTCGCGACATAAATCAGCACCTAGAAATTCCCACCGTCACAGTTAGCATTCGCTCACCGCACGGTTGCGGTTAAAGTTGGCGTTAATCACGAGCCCCGAACGACGAGCTGCAACGACGACTCATTAGCTCAGCGCCCAACCCCGTCCGCCATTACCAGATTTCGCACAGCAGTTCGCCGCCCAGGCCCTGGCGGCGCGCCTGCCGTCCCGTCATCACACCTTTCGGCGTGGTCAGGATATTGATGCCAAGGCCGCCCAGCACCCGCGGAATCTCGGTGCGGCGCACATAGACGCGGCACCCCGGTCGCGATACCCGCGCCAGATTCGTGATCACCGCCTCGTTGTTGTTGCCATACTTCAAATACACGCGGAGAACCTTGTGGCCCTCTTCCTCCGCTGGCTTGAAGTTGGCGATGAAGCCCTCTTCCTTCAGGATGCGGGCAATCTCCGTCTTCAGCTTGGAGGCTGGAATATCGACTTTCTGGTGCCGGGCGCGAATCGCATTGCGAATGCGCGCCAGCATGTCTGCGACCGGATCGGTCAACCTCATCGTCTGCTTCTCCTGAAAACCGCCCGTTCGCTCCGCTTTTCGCTCTTAGCTTTTTAGCTCTTCGCGGAGAACCTGGCAGCGGCTTAACTTCACTCTTCGTTACTCTTCGCGCTCGATTCCTGGTTTCGAATCCTCGTTCTCGATTCTTGCTTCTCGATTCTTGGATTCTCGTGCGCCGCCATCGTCCGGGACCACCAGCCACCCGCCGCCAGCGGCACTCTTCCCTACCACGACGACTTCGACACTCCCGGAATCTCGCCGCGCAGCGCCAACTGCCGGAAACACAGCCGGCACAGGCCGAACTTCCGCAGGAACGCCCGCGGACGCCCGCAAATCTTGCAGCGATTATGCTGCCGCGTCGAGAACTTCGGCTTCTTCACGTTTTGCGGCTTGGTCTTGCTCTCCGCGCCGTCTTTCACTCGTTTTGCTGTAGTGGCCAAATTCGCTCCTAAATTCAGACTGACTGCGCTTCACCTCACGCCCGGAAGGGCATGCCGAGATGCTTCAACAGCGTCCTCGCCTGCTCGTCCGAACGCGCCGTGGTCACAATGGTCACGTTCATACCCTTCAGTTTGTCCACCCGGGAGTAGTCAATCTCCGGGAAAATCAACTGATCGTGCAGCCCCAGGGTGTAATTTCCCCGCCCGTCAAACGACTTCGTCGAAACCCCTTTAAAATCGCGGACCCGGGGCAACACCACGCTCACCAGCCGGTCAAGAAATTCGTACATGCGATCGCCGCGCAAGGTCACCATGGCGCCGATCGGCATGCCTTCCCGCACCTTGAACGCGGCAATCGATTTCTTGGCCCGCGTAATCACCGGCTTCTGCCCCGAAATCTGGCCCAGCTCATTGACCGCCGGATCGATCAGCTTGGCGTTCTGCGTGGCTTCGCCCACACCCATGTTGACGACAATCTTGTTCAGCCGCGGCACCGCCATCGGATTCTTCAGTTCCAGTTCCTTCATCAACGCGCCCGCAACTTCCTTCTCGAAGCGCGCCCGCAGCCGCGGCCGCTCCTTCGCCGCGTGACGTGGAGCCTCCGCGCTCGGCCGGTCTTCCGCTGCGTGCTTGTCGGACTTGCCCGCCTTGGCCTGCTTCTTCAACTGCTCCGCTTTTTTCTGCTCGTCGACCATATTCTTTTGCTGCCTTCTGGGAATTTGTAATTGGCGATTGCTAATTTGAAGCCCCTCGGCCGGGTCTCAAAAAATTACAAATTACAAATCGCCAATTAAAAATTCTCTACTTGTCCAGCGTCGTCCCGCACTTCTTGCAAACCCGCACCTTGCGTTCACCCCGCACTTCGTGACCGATCCTGACCGGGCCGCAGGTTGCGCACACCAGGGCCACGTTCGAGAGCCGTATGGCCCGCTCCTGCTCCGCGATTCCGCCCTTGATGTTGCGCTGCGGATTGGGGCGCACATGCTTCTTGACCATCATCACGTGTTCAACCAGCACTTTGCCTTCGTCGGGAAACACGCGCAAAACGCGTCCTTCTTTTCCCGAATCGCGCCCCGTCATGACCTTCACCGTGTCATTCCGCCGGATGTCCACGCGCTTATGTTCCGTCGTTGTTGCCGTCGCCATTACCTATCCAACTTTCTGCCTGGGGAGACCCGCCTTGCCAGGTCTCCCGGCCATAACTCCCGCCCGTCTACAGGACTTCCGGAGCGAGTGACACAATCTTCAGGAACTTCCGTTCCCGGAGTTCGCGCGCCACCGGACCAAAAACGCGCGTCCCCACCGGTTCTCCGGTTTCGTTGATCAGCACCGCCGCGTTCTGATCGAAGCGGATATAGGTTCCGTCCCGCCGCCGATGCTCTTTCCGGGTGCGCACGATCACCGCCTTCACCACCTTGCCCTTTTGTACCTGACCGTCGGGCGCCGCTTCCTTCACGCTCGCCGTGATTACGTCCCCCAGGCCCGCATGCAGGCCGGTCGAACCGCCGAGCGGCATGATCATCTGCAACTTGCGGGCGCCGGAGTTGTCGGCGACCTCAAGCATCGATCTCATCATCACGGCCATGTTCGTCTCCCTCGCGTCTCAACTTCTGTGTCTTAACGTCTGTCCCTCAACTTCGGCGCCCCGCCCGGCGGCTAGTGCTTCGCCGGAGCTTCCAGTCCGATGGCGGCATCGACCTCGGCCACGTCCGGCACCAGCGCCGTCTTGCGCACAATCTCTTTCAGCGTCCAGCGCTTCAGCTTGGAGAGCGGACGCGACTCCTCAATCTTGACCACATCGCCCGCGTGCGCCTGGTTGTTTTCATCGTGCGCGTAAAACTTCTTGCGGATGGCAATCACCCGCTTGTACATGGGATGCGCCTTCTTCCGCGTCACTTCGACCACGATCGTCTTCTGCATCTTGCTGGAGACGACCGTGCCCGTCAGTTCCTTGTGGTGCGGCTTCCGCGCTTCCGCCTGTCCGCTGCTTTCCGCCATTATTTTTTCTCCGTCTTGCGCGCGGCCAGTTCCTGCTCCCGCTGCACGGTCTGGACGCGCGCAATGTCCCGGCGCAGTCCGCGAATCTTTTTCAGGCTCTCGGTTTGTCCCATGTTCATCTGGAACTTCAACTTGAAGAGCTGGTCGGCCAAATCGCGCTCCTGGTGCTTGAGCTCGACCTCGGTCAGGTTGCGTATCTTTTCTGCCTTCATATATCGCTTCTCGGCTCTATTCTCAAAAACGCTTTCACTCTTTCGATCTCGCCGCAATTCTCCGGCTCCCGAACCCAAGCCCTATAAAACATCGCGCTTGACGAAAGTCGTCCGGAGGGGCAGCTTGTGTGACGCCAGACGCATCGCTTCTTTTGCGTCCACCACGCTGACGCCTTCCATTTCAAACAGAATTTTCCCCGGCCGCACCACCGCCACCCAGTGATCGGGAGCGCCTTTGCCCTTGCCCATACGGGTTTCGGCCGGCTTCTTCGTGACCGGCTTGTCCGGGAACAGGCGTATCCAGATCTTGCCGCCGCGCTTCACAAAACGCGTCATCGCCACCCGGCTGGCTTCGATCTGCCGGTCGGTAATCCAACCCGGTTCCAGCACCTTCAACCCGAACTGGCCGAAAGCGAGCGTGCTGCCGCGCCACGCCTTTCCCGTCATGCGCCCGCGCTGCTGCTTGCGGTACTTCACTTTCTTTGGCATCAACATAAAGTTCGTTTTCCTATTTCCAGTCGACGAGACCAGCCTAGTCTCCACCCGCAAAAAACTAAAACGCGCCGGTCGTCACCACTTCCCGCGCCGGGGTCGCTTCCCGCTTTTTCGCCGGCAGAATCTCGCCTTTGTAAACCCAGCATTTCACGCCGATCACGCCATAGGTGGTGCGCGCCTCGGTGAAACCGTAGTCGATATCGGCGCGCAAGGTATGCAGCGGCAAACGCCCCTGCAAGTACCACTCCGAACGCGCGATTTCATTTCCGTTGAGCCGTCCGCTGACCCGAACCTTGATGCCCTTGCAGCCAAAGCGCAGCGCCGAATCGACCGACTTGCGCATCGCCCGCCGGAAGCCGACGCGCTTTTCCAGTTGCAGCGCAATCGATTCCGACACCAGCTGGGCGTCGAGTTCCGGCTTGTGCACTTCCTGGATGTCGACATGCACCTCGCGCGCCGTGCGCTTCTGCAAGTCCTGCTTCAGCTTGTCGATTTCCGCGCCCTTGCGCCCGATAATGATGCCCGGACGCGCCGTCTTGATGATGATGCGCAGCTTGTTGCCGGGACGCTCCACCTCGACCGAACTGACCCCCGCCGACTTGAGCTTGTCCTTCAGCTCCGTCTTCAGCTTGTAGTCTTCGAGCAGCAGCTTGTCGTAGTCCTTCTCCACAAACCAGCGCGACTTCCACGGCTTGGTGTAGCCGAGCCGGAATCCGTAAGGATGTACTTTCTGTCCCATCGTTGCTCCTCTATGCCGCTTTAAAATTCCCGCTATTTCTTCGCCGTCGCCTTCTTGCCCGCCGCCTTCTTGCGGGCTGGCGCTTTCGCCTTCGTCTTCACCTTGCCCGCGGCCTTTACCTTTGGCCTCGCCGCCGGCGCGCCTGCCGCTGGGCTCGAACCGGTCGCGACCGCCGCACCATCCCGATTTTTCTCCGCCAGCACGATTTCGAGGTGCGCGATGCGCCGCACATAGTGATAGGCGCGTCCCATCGGCGCCGGACGAATCCGTTTCATTCGCGGGCCGTCATTCGCCACCGCGTGCTTGACGTAGAGGCTGTCGAGATCGACATCCAGGCCCTTTTCCGAGCTCAGAAAATTCGCGTTGTCGATGGCCGACTGCAACAGCTTCCCCACCGTCGCCGCCACCCGCTTCTTGGTGAAGGCGAGCGTGTTCCGCGCCTCTTCCACCCGCCGACCCTGAATCAGGTTCAGCACCAGCCGCGCCTTCTGCGGCGAGACCCGCATGTACCGGGCTTGCGCTCGAAATTCCATCGTCTCGGTCTCCTTACGCCTTGGGCGCCGAAATCGCGCCCGGTCCGCCGGGCGCGCCCGCCGGCCGTGCCGCCGACTCGGTCGCCGCCTTCATCGAGTGCCCCTTGAACTGCCGGGTAAAACTGAATTCGCCGAGCTTGTGTCCCACCATGTTCTCGGTCACATACACGGGGATAAACTTCCGTCCGTTATGCACCGCAATGGTGTGCCCCACCATCTCCGGCACAATGGTGGAACGCCTCGACCAGGTGCGCAGCACCTTCTTCTCGTTGCGCGCATTCATGGCCGTGACTTTCGTCGCCAGGTGCGCGTCCACGAACGGTCCTTTTTTGGTTGAACGAGCCATAAAATTTCCCCTGTGGAGACGCGGCTGTCCGCGTCTCGACGAAAATTCCTACCCTTTTTTGCGCCGGTTCACGATAAACGTGTCCGTACGCTTGTTATTGCGCGTCTTGTAGCCGCGCGTCGGCTGCCCCCACGGCGTTACCGGATGGCGTCCGCCCGAGGTCTTGCCTTCGCCGCCGCCATGCGGATGGTCCACCGGGTTCATCGAAACTCCGCGGTTATGCGGACGCTTTCCCACCCAGCGCGTGCGTCCCGCCTTGCCCCAGGTCACGTTTTCGTGGTCCGTGTTGCCCACCTGCCCAATGGTTGCCAGACACTCCAGCGCCACTTTTCGGGTCTCGCCCGAAGGCAGCTTGACCAGTCCGTAGTCGCCTTCTTTCGCGATCAGTTGCGCCGAACCACCCGCCGAGCGCACCATCTGCGCCCCTTTGCCGGGGCGCAGTTCGATGTTGTGGATGGTCGTGCCCGGCGGAATATTCTTCAGCGGCAGGGCGTTTCCCACCAGAATGTCCGCTTCCGGCCCGCTCAGAATCTTCTGCCCCACTTTCAGCCCGTCGGGCTGCACAATATATCGCTTCTCGCCATCGGCATAGCTCAGCAGCGCTATCCGCGCCGAGCGCCCGGGATCGTACTCGATGGTCACCACCGTCGCCGGAATGCCGTGCTTGTCCCGTTTAAAGTCGATGGTGCGCAGCTTGCGCTTGTTGCCGCCGCCCCGGAAGCGCATCGTCGTGTCGCCCGAATTGCGCCGCCCGCCCGTCCGCAGCTTGCCCTCGACCAGCGGCTTGTGCGGCTTCTTCGACGTAATGTCGTCGGTGACGAGCGTCGTACGGTAGCGCAACGTCTGCGTCGTCGGTCGATAAGTCTTAATCGCCATGCTTCACCCCCGCTGCCCGAAACGCCCACCGCGTTTCGATCACAGACACAGATACAGATTTACAGATTCTGCGCGTACTCCGGCATCTTCTCGCCGCTCTTCAGCCGCACATATGCCTTCTTCCAGTCCGGACGGTAGCCGGTAAACTTTCCCCGCCGCCGCTCTTTTCCCGGATAATTCGCGGTCCGCACCGACGACACTTTGACCTTGAAAATCGACTGCACCGCTTCCTTGATCTCGGTTTTCGTCGCCTTCGGCGCCACCTGAAACACCAGCGTGTTCTGCGTCTCTTTAATGCCCAGACCCTTTTCCGTGATCACCGGCTTGCGGATAATCTGATAGGCGGATTTCATCCAGCCACCTCCGCTTTCGGCGCTCGCGCTCGCCGCGCCGGCTTCTTTTTCTCCGGCTCCGGCTCCGCATCATGTTGCCGCTTGCTCGCCGACTTCTTCAGCGCATCCTGCAGCTTCTCGAGCGCCGGCTGGGCGAAGATCACATGCGTGTAGCGCATGATGTGATAGGGATGCACCTCGTTCGCCTTCACCAGCTCCAGCCCGTCGATGTTGCGCGAACTCAGCTCCAGATTCCGGTTCTCGTTCGATGTGTCGACCAGGAGCGTCGTTCCTGCAATCTTCAGCTTGTCGAGCGCGGCCCGAAACAGTTTGGTCTTCGCCTCTTTCACCTCGAACGACTTCACCACCATGAGCTTGCCGTCGGCAAATTTCGAAGCCAACGCGGAACGCAGAGCCCCCAGCAGCTTCTTCTTGGGGAAAGCGTAATCGTAGGAGCGCGGCTGCGGTCCGTGGACCGTCCCACCGTGGCGCCACAGCGGTGACCGGATGGAACCGATGCGCGCCCGCCCCGTCCCCTTTTGCTTCCACAACTTCTTGCCCGAACCGGAAACCCGCCAGCGGTTCTTCGTGGCATGCGTGCCCGCCCGGGCGGAGGCGCGATAATGCGTAATCGCTTCCCACAGCAGGTCTTCGTTAACCGCGCCGAAAACCTCCTCGGCCAGGTCAAGCGTTCCCGCCTTGCCTCCACTCATCGTGTAAATGTCAATCGTCGCCATAATCTTTCCGTTTGCCTCTTGAGCCCGCAAACCCCAAATCCCGGCTAGCCCTTCTTCGCCGCTCTCTTCGCCGCCTTCAAAGGATCGACCGTTGCCGAACCGGCAAATCCGCGGCGCTCGCGGGGCGGCTTCTTCGCCTTGTTGATCATGATGTAGCCGCCATTCGCCCCCGGCACACTGCCTTCCACCACCAGCAGATTCTCGTCCTTATCAACCCCGAGAATGCGCAGGTTGCGGGTCGTGATCCGGGCATCGCCCATGTGTCCCGACATCCTCATGCCCTTGAATACGCGCGAAGGAAAAGCCGACGACCCGATCGAACCCGTAATCTGGAACATCGAGCCGTGCGACTTCGGACCGCCGCCAAAATGATGGCGCTTCACCACACCCTGAAAGCCGTGTCCCTTGCTCACCCCGATGACGTCGACAAAGCGCTCGCCTTCGAAAATATCCACCAGAACACGGTCGCCGGGCTTGATCACGCCTTCCGTCGTCTCTCCCGGAGCGTCGACTTCGATGCCCACTTCCCGCACAAACCTTACCGGCGGCAGATTGTGCTTGGCAAAGTGCCCGCGCATCGCCTTGGTCAGCTTCTTTTCTTTGACGAATTCAACCAGTCCTATCTGCGCCGATTCGTAGCCGTCCCGGGTCTGGGTCTTATGCTGCGTGATGACGCATGGCCCCGCCTGCAACACCGTCGCCGGCCGCACCTCGCCCTTCGAATCGAAGAGTTGGGTCATGCCAACCTTCTTGCCCAGAATTCCAGTGACTCTTGCCATTTCCTTCTCCGTTCCCAGCATGGCCCGCGGAACAATTCATCGACGGCTATTGGCTGAGGAGCAAACTGCTCTTGCTTTGGTGTGGGGACGGGTAAATCCCGGCCGTCACACGACTACTTATGCTCTTTCCCGAACGCCTTGATCTCGACATCCACGCCCGCCGGCAAATCGAGCTTCATCAGGGCATCGACCGTCTGCTGTGTCGGCTCGAGAATGTCGAGCAGGCGCTTGTGGGTGCGGATCTCAAACGCTTCCCGCGACTTCTTGTCCACGTGCGGGGAGCGCAGCACGCAGTACTTGTTCTTCATCGTGGGCAGAGGAATCGGTCCGGCAATCTGCGCCCCGGTCCGTTTCGCCGTCTCCACAATTTCGCCCGTCGACTGATCCAGGATGCGATAGTCGTAGGCCTTTAACCGAATCCGAATTCTTTCTTTTCCCGTCACGTTTCACTCTCTTTGCCCCTCCCGGCTGTACCGCGTTCCCGGGAGGAAAGATCTGGCGGCAAGCTGCAAGCCGCGAATTAAATTCCGTTACGTCACAATCTCCGCGATGGTGCCCGCGCCCACCGTGTGTCCGCCTTCGCGGATGGCGAAGCGCAAGCCTTTTTCCATGGCCACCGGCGTGATCAACTCGATCACCAGGCTCACGTTGTCCCCCGGCATCACCATCTCCGTGCCCGCCGGCAACTCCGCGATCCCCGTCACATCCGTCGTCCGCAAATAAAACTGCGGCCGATAACCTTTGAAGAACGGCGTATGCCGCCCACCTTCTTCTTTCGTCAGAATGTAGACTTCCGCCTTGAACTTCGTATGCGGAGTGATCGATCCACCCTTGGCCAGCACCATCCCCCGCTCGACATCTTCTTTCGCAATGCCGCGCAGCAAGAGGCCCGCGTTGTCCCCCGCCATGCCTTCATCAAGCTGCTTCTTGAACATTTCGACGCCGGTCACGACCGTCTTGCGCGTCTCGCGGAAGCCGACAATTTCCGACTCCTCGCCGACCTTCACCTTGCCGCGCTCGATTCGTCCCGTCACCACAGTGCCACGCCCCTGAATCGAGAAAATATCTTCGATCGGCATCAGGAAGGGCTTGTCCAGATCGCGCACCGGCTGCGGCACGCTCTTGTCCACCGCCTCCATCAACGCGTCAATCTGCTTCTCCCACTTCTCTTCTCCGTTCAAAGCGCCGAGCGCCGACAACCGCACCACCGGCACGTCATCGCCCGGATACTGATACGCCTTCAAGAGTTCGCGAACCTCGAGCTCCACCAGATCGAGCAATTCCGGATCATCCACCGCATCGCACTTGTTGAGCGCGACCACGATGTAGGGAACGCCCACCTGGCGGGCGAGCAACACGTGCTCGCGCGTCTGCGGCATGGGACCGTCGGTCGCCGCCACCACCAGAATCGCGCCATCCATCTGCGCCGCCCCGGTGATCATGTTCTTGATGTAATCCGCGTGCCCCGGGCAATCGACGTGCGCGTAGTGCCGGTTCGCCGTCTCGTACTCGACGTGCGCCGTGGCAATGGTGATGCCGCGCGCCTTCTCTTCCGGAGCGTTGTCGATCGAATCAAACGAACGAAACGCATTCTTCGGATTATGCTTCGACAACACCTTCGTGATGGCCGCCGTCAACGTCGTCTTGCCATGGTCGATGTGCCCAATCGTCCCCACATTGCAGTGCGGCTTATTGCGATCAAATTTTTCTTTCGCCATTTCTCCTCGTCCTCTGTGTGGCGCGGGCGCCCTCGCCCGCGTCCCGCTAAATCAAAATCGCATCTTCTTCTTCGCCGCCCTGCGACGGTTCGTAGTAAGCGCCCAAAAACTGCTCGATCAACGACGAACCGCAGGGAGTTCTGTCACCGCGGCGCCGGTTTCCCCTGCGTCTTGGCGATGATCTCCTCCGCCACATGCCGCGGAGCTTCCTCGTAGCGCGCAAAATGCATGGAGTACTCGGCGCGTCCCTGAGTGCTTGACCGCATGTGCGTCGCGTAACCGAACATTTCCGCCAGCGGAACGATGGCCTTGATCACCTGCGAGCCCGCCAGGTGCTCCATGCCTTCGATGCGTCCGCGGCGTGAACTCAGGTCGCCCATGATGGTTCCGGCATAATCTTCGGGAGTCACCACCTCGACCGCCATCACCGGCTCGAGCAAGACCGGAGACGCCTTCCGTGCCGCTTCTTTAAACGCCATCGACCCGGCGATCTTAAACGCCATTTCATTGGAATCGACATCGTGGTAGCTGCCGTCGTAGAGCGTGGCCTTGACGTCGACCATCGGATAACCCGCGAGGATTCCGCCTTCGAGAGCCTCGCGAATGCCCTGGTCTATCGGCTTGATGAATTCCTTCGGCACCGAGCCGCCGGTAATATCGTTGACGAACTCGTAACCAAGGCCGGGCGGCTGCGGGTCGAGATAAATCTTCGCGTGCCCGTATTGCCCCTTGCCGCCGGTCTGGCGGATGTACTTGCCTTCCGCTTCCGCATGCTTGCGGATGGTCTCCCGATAGGCGACCTGCGGCTTGCCCACGTTCGCTTCGACCTTATACTCGCGCATCATGCGGTCGACGATGATTTCAAGATGCAATTCGCCCATGCCGCTGATAATGGTTTGCCCGCTGTCGGGATCGGTATGAACCTTGAAAGTGGGATCTTCCTGCGCCAGTTTCGCCAGCGCCATCCCCATCTTTTCCTGATCCGCCTTGGTCTTCGGTTCCACCGCCACGGAAATGACGGGCACGGCAAACGAAATCGACTCCAGCGTGATGGGATGGCGCTCGTCGCAGATGGTATCCCCCGTCGAGACATTCTTCAGTCCGACCACCGCGCAGATATCGCCCGCCAGAATTTCCTGAATGTCTTCCCGTTTGTTGGCGTGCATCTTCAACAGACGCCCGATACGCTCGTCGCGCTGGGTGCGGGAATTCAGCACCGCCTCGCCCGATTTCAGCTGTCCGGAATAGACCCGTATAAAGGTCAATTGACCGACATAGGGATCGGCCATGATCTTGAACGCCAGGGCCGAGAACGGCTCCTTGTCGTCGGCCTTGCGCGTGATCGGCTGCTCCGTGTTGGGATCGAGGCCGCGCGTTTCTTTGGTATCGAGCGGCGAAGGCAGGTAATCGACCACCGCGTCGAGCAGCGGCTGCACCCCCTTGTTCTTAAACGAGGTGCCGACGACGACCGGGAAAAGCTTCAGGCCGATGGTCGACTTGCGCAGCGACGCCTTCAATTCGGCGGCGGAAATGGTTTCGCCTTCGAGAAATTTGTGCAGAATTTCGTCGTCGTTTTCGGCGACGGTTTCGACCAGTTGGGTGTGAAACGCCTCGGCTTTTTTCAACAGCTCGGCGGGAATTTCACCCACTTCATATTCCGCGCCCATGGTCTCGTCTTTCCAGACGATGGCTTTCATGGCCACCAGGTCGACGACTCCAATGAACTTGTCTTCCTGGCCAATGGGAATCTGGATGGCCACCGGCTTGGCATTGAGCCGCTTCCGCAGAGTGTCGACCGCATGCTCGAAATCGGCCCCCATCTTGTCGATCTTGTTGATGAAGCAAATCCGCGGGACGCCGTATTTGTCCGCCTGCCGCCACACCTTTTCCGATTGCGGCTGCACCCCGTGCACCGCGTCAAACACCGCCACCGCGCCATCCAGCACGCGCAGCGAGCGCTCCACCTCGGCGGTAAAATCGACGTGGCCGGGGGTGTCGATAATATTGATGCGAATGTCGTGCCAGGTGCAGGTAGTCGCCGCCGAAGTGATGGTGATGCCGCGTTCCTGCTCCTGCTCCATCCAGTCCATGATGGCCGTACCCTCGTGCACCTCGCCGATGCGGTGCGTCTTCCCCGTATAAAACAGGATGCGCTCCGTCGTCGTGGTCTTCCCGGCATCGATGTGGGCCATGATGCCGATATTCCTGCAGCGTTCTAATGGGACTGTTCTGGGCACGGCTCTCTACTCTTTCTGGGGGCTCCAACTGCTCTTGAAATTACAAAAATTCCCGACTGACAAAGCTACGAAATCTCTTCTGTTCTATCTTTATCAGCAGTTTTCTTACCAGCGGTAATGCGCGAACGCCTTGTTCGCTTCCGCCATGCGATGTACATCTTCCTTTTTCTTGATAGCCGCGCCTTTTCCGTTCGAAGCGTCGAGCAATTCGTTGGTCAACTTGTCGATCATGCCTTTTTCGCCACGTCCGCGGGCATAGCTCACCAGCCAGCGGATGGCCAGCGAAGTCCTGCGATCGGGCCCGACTTCGATCGGCACCTGATAGTTGGCGCCGCCGACGCGCCGCGTTTTCACTTCCAGCAGCGGTTTTGCGTTCTCCACCGCCTTCGTGAACAGCTTCAAGGGCTCGTCGCCGCCTTTTTCTTTCAACTTTTCGAGCGACTTGTAAAAGATGCCTTCGGCAGTCGACTTCTTTCCCTGCCACATCATCGAATTGATGAACTTGGTCACCAGATCTGACCCATAAATGGGATCGGCATCGACGGTCCGCTTGGGGGTATGTCCTTTTCTTGGCATTCTCTTTTTCCACTCCTCGCTTCCAGTCCGCTTCTCGAGTCGGATCCTGGAGCCGGAGACGCGGCGATCCGCGCCTCTACCGCAAATTTTCCTACGCCTTCTTCGCCCGCTTCGTGCCGTACTTCGAGCGCCCTTGATTGCGGCCGGCCACGCCCGTCGCATCCAGCGTTCCCCGCACCACGTGATAGCGCACGCCCGGCAGATCCTTCACCCTGCCGCCGCGGATCAGCACGATGGAGTGCTCCTGCAGGTTGTGCCCAACTCCCGGAATATACGTCGTCACTTCGATTCCATTGGTCAGGCGCACTCGCGCCACTTTGCGCAGCGCCGAGTTCGGCTTCTTCGGCGTCTGGGTATAGACTCGGGTGCACACGCCGCGCTTCTGCGGACACGATTGCAGCGCCGGACTCGCCGTCTTGTAATTGGTCCGCTCCCGGCCGAATTTCACCAGCTGATTAAAAGTAGGCACTCTCGCCACTCCCGGACGCGGCAAACCGCATCGCAAAATTCCTTAAGTTAAAATTCACGCACAGCACAAAATTCCGCGCAGACGGGATCGCTCCGTCCCGGTTCTGGCACAGGCTGGAAGCGCCCGGCCATACTCTCCCCGCGCAGCATTCAACTCATGCCGGTGAGAAATCCTTCAGTTTCCCGCTCAGACTAATCGCCGACGACGGTGACGCCACGCCTTACCCTCAAACCCCGGGTTCGGAGGCGTTCCGTTTCGTCTGCTTCTCCCACATAGCCCCGCGTGACTCCCATAACTTCGGGCGCGAAGGTTTTCGCAGGAGTTTCAGCGAGGGCGTCCCCGGCTCAAACCCCGGGCACGTACTTCTTCAAAGCTCAGCCAAAATTCTACCGCAGCCGGCCGTCAGCGCAGGTCACGCATCCGACAGGTCTGCCGTCACACAGGCAAGCCAGACTTAACTCGCGGAACTTTTCGATAATAACAACTCCCTTGCACATCGTCAACCACACTTCCCCGCATCGAACCTGCATCGAGGAAAACGCAGGTTGCGCACGTTTCGAAATTCCAGAATCTTTCCCGGCTTGACTCACGCATGTGGTTTGCCAGACTGTCACGCCAACCCGCTCGCTCTCTGTCGCTCCGAAAAGTTTGCGCCGGTGAAACCTTGAAACCTTGCACCTTACCTTCTACACTGACAGGTTTCCGCCCAAATACAGATTAAGGCTCGCGTCTGGAACGGACGCGAGGAGGGTTCATGCATCGTTGTGGTTCCGGTTTTCTGCTCACGCTCGCTCTCGCCTTCGTCACCGCCCTCGCCGGTTGTCTCGGCAAGAGCAGCAACAACTCGACTGGCGGAGGCGTCGCCACCGTCAGCCTGAATCCCAGCGGAAACGTATCTCTCGAAATTGGTAAGTCGGAGGTCTTCAGCGCCTCGGGTAAGAATGCCGGGGGCAGCACCGTCACCGGATCGACCGTCCAGTACATCGTGCAAAGCGGCAGCCCGAACGCCGCCGCGCCGCTTTCCATCGCCAGCAACGGCAACGCCTGTGCCGGCACCTGGGACGTCAACGTCGCGATTTGCAGTCCGGGGAGTTCCGGAATCGCGCTCGTCACCGCCGTCATCGACGGCGTCAGCAGTCCGGTTACCACGGTTTACGTGCACCAGCACGTCGATAGCATTCAAATCCGGGACGCCAGCGGACAGCCTCCGTATGCCTATGACTGCTTCCCGCAGGGCAAGACCTGGCAGTACTCGGCTGCCGCCTTCAGCAACAATCTGGATATCAGCACCACCGTCGGACCGATGAACTGGTCGAGCAGCAACGCAGGTGTGGTCAACACGACCCCGACCCTCTCCGGCAACCCCGGGAGCCAGGTCAACTTCTTGCAGACCACCGCCGCCGCGCCCGGCATAACCCAGATCTACGCCAGCGTCTCCGGCACCAGCAGCCAGCCTCTGCTCTACACGACCTGCCTGATTCAGGCGATCTACCTCCAGATTTCGGGCCAAAACACGGGGGGCAACTCGATTACGGTGAACAACGGAGGCAGTGTCAGCGTCAAGGCTCTGGCCATCGACACGCTCTATAACGTCGCCGATTTCGCCCCGCTTTCCAACCCACCCCTCACCTGGAGCACTTCCAACCCTGAGGTTGTCTCCTTCACTGCCGCCACCAACTCCACCGGAACCAACACGGCAAGCGCCCGCAACAATCTGGGTGGCGCCGTCATCACCGCCTCCTGCACTCCGCCCACCTGCAATATCGGACTCCCGGGCATCACCTCCAGCGGAGCCATCGTGCCCAGTCTCCCGCTCTACGCCAGCGACTGCAATGCCACTGTCAATTCGCCAACCTGTCCCCTGCCCAGCGGAACTAAGGGATACAGCGCCATTTCCGTGAACGTCACAACCGTGACCAGCGCCCCCACCTACACCGCCTGGGCGGCCACGACGGGATGCCAAAACCTTGCCGGCTGCAGCAGCGCATTATTTCCCGTAACTCCCGGCGCGACACCGATAGGCACCATCGCCAGTTTGCCTCGGACTCCCAATTCCATGTTGTTCAACCACTCCACACGCCTCTACATCGGCAGCGATCAGGGCCTGATGTACCTGGATGTCACCTCCACCAACCCTACCGTCAACTCCGTCTCCAGCATCACCATTCCCTGCAACGTCAGCCTCTGCGGTAAGGTGCTGGCGGTTTCAAACGACGGCAGCCGGGTAGCTATCTCCGACAAGATTTCCACCCCGAGCCAGGTTTACATCTACAACGGGACCAGCGGTTCCACCACCCCTGTGGACCTCATCCTCCCCGGTGAAACCGCCACCGCCGCCGCGTTCTCGCCCGACGAGCTAAAGCTCTTCGTGCTCACCAATACGGGAAGGATGTATATCTACTCAACCGTGGACGCCCTCACGTCGGCCGCCATTGCGAATTCCGTTACCGACGTCAAATTCTCCGCCAACGGAAGTTTCGCCTACGTATCCGGCGATCCGGAAGCAACCTCCGTTTCCGGTTTCGCCACCTGCGACACGCCAACCACCAGCGTCATCGGTTCCGCGATCACTACCTCCTATCCCACCTTGCCACCCCTGCCGACCGCTCCTCCTTTTGCCCTCTACCCGCTGCCTGCGCAGGCGCTGGACTCGTTGGGAAATTGGACCCAGGTCGTGCTGGCGCTGGACCCGCCAAACGTCGACACCTTTGGCGTCAACGTTAGCCAGGGCGCTTTGCCCCTCGGCCAATATGTCTGCGTTCCGCCGTCGGTCACCGCCGACCTGAGCTTTCCCAAGACCTCGGTTAACCTGGGTTTGGGTAACTTCACCCCGCTCTACGCCCAACTGGTCGCCAACGGCCGGGAATTTGTCATCGTTGCCTTGAACGTCCCCGCCGTAATCGTAGTCAATGTCAGCGACGGAAGCTTCACCTCCGTGCCCTTAGCCAATAGCGCAGCCCCGCTTTCCGCATCCTCGACCGCCGACGGCAGCGAGGTCTTTGTCGCCGCCTGCGATCAATATGATCAGTCCACGACTCCTCCCACTTGCTCCGTCGGCTCCATCCATATCGTGAGTACCACCGGCAAGGGTGACTTCCAGCAGGTTCCCTATGTCAATGCAAAGGATAGTAACGATCGCAATATGTGTAACAACGCTGGGAACCCGGTGCCGCAATGTCTGCCTGACCTGGTCGTCATAAAGCCACAATGACACTCCCGCAAATTTCCGTCGCGCATTAAAACGGACGAAAGTTTCCTCCTCTATTCACGCCACGGCCTCAGAATCGCCACAGACCACTTTCAGTTGTGAAGTTTAGGTTGCCCAAAACATCGAGCGAGAGATATATCCGCCTTACGGCCCGACTTCTTTTCCCACGCTGTCCAGAACGCCATTGATAAACTGCACCGACTCCGGCGTCGAAAACTTGCGCGCAATCTCCAGCGCCTCGTTAATCACCACCGCCCGCGGAGTCGCGGGATAAGCGAGGAATTCGGCCACCGCTTCCCGCAGAACATTGCGGTCGACCGTCGCCATGCGATCCATGCGCCAATGCTGCGTGTGCTTCCCGATCAGGCCATCGATTTCGAGCATGCGGTCGATGGCCACGCCAAAAAGATCGTCCGCGAAGCCGCGGACTTCTTCCTCGACGTTCGAACGCTCCGCCCAGAACGTCTTCCGCACCAGATCCGGCGTCTGCTTGCCGACGTCGGACTGGAAGAGCATCTGGAGTACAAGTTCTCGCGATTTGCGGCGGGTTCCCATTTTATGAGCCGTCAGCAATCACCCGACTTCTAAACCTATCGGCCGTGAATGAAGAATGAAGAAAGTAGGATGATTGCGGCTGACGACAGTTTACAGGAGGGCGGCAATCGAGAAGCATCTCCCGTCAGGAACGAGGTCTCGGTTTGCTCGAACCACTCCTCGCTCTATCTTTTTTGCCCTTCTTCTCTTTCTTAGGACGAGCCGCCTTAGGACGTGCCGCCTTGGACCTGAGACCCGCTCCCAGATTCGCCATCTCCACCGCCACCATTGCGGCCTCCAACCCCTTGTTCCCCATTTTCAGCCCGGCGCGGTCAATGGCCTGCTCCAGCGTTTCACAGGTCAGGACGCCAAAAGCGTGAGGGATTCCGGTTTCCTGCGCCGCCTGGCCGACGCCGCGCGCGACTTCGTTGACGATGACGTCGTAATGCGCCGTGTCACCCCGCAAGAGACATCCGATGCAGATAATAGCGTGATACTTCCCGCTTTCGGCTAGCGTGCGCGATGCTGATGGAATCTCGAACGCTCCCGGCACACGCACCAGCACCACATCCTTTTTCCTGGCGCCCGCGCGCAACAGGCCGTCGTAAGCGCTGCGGAAAAGTCTCTCCGTGATGAATTCATTGAAACGGGAAACCACGATCGCAAAACGCTTGCCCGCCGCACTGAGCCCGCCTTCGATCGCCGGAACCGCCGGCTCAGCAGGATGCTCGACTTTGATTTTCTGTCTCGTGCTCTTCATTCGCGTAAGCCGTAAATACGTTCGGGCCAGCCTCTACTCGTCCCCGCCCTTTACTTGCCCTGGAACACTGGTGGCCGCTTCGCCAGAAATGCCGTCGTCCCTTCTTTCATATCCTGGGTCGCGCAACAACCCCCAAACAAAGTCGCCTCCAGAAACATGCCTTCGGCAAGCGTCATATCCATCCCCCGGTTCACCGCCTCCAGGGCGTACTGCACGGATAGCGGAGCGTTGGCAATGATCTTAGCCGCAATCGCCTCCGCCCGCGGAATCAGTTCTGCGGGAGTTGTGACTTCATTCACCAACCCCATGCCGAACGCCTCCTGCGCCGTGACTGTCTCTCCCGCCAGTATCATCTGCATCGCCCGGCCCTTGCCGATCAGGCGCGGCAGGCGCTGCGACCCGCCATATCCCGGGATAATTCCCAGCTTCACCTCGGGTTGCCCAAACCGGGCATTGTCGCTGGCGAGTCGCATGGTGCAAGCCAGCGCAAGCTCGCATCCTCCGCCCAGGGCAAAGCCGTTCACGCAGGCGATCACCGGTTTGCCCAGATTTTCGATCAGGTCAAGCACCGCTTGCCCGCGATGGGCAAACGTCTTGCCTGAGACGGGATCCTGCTGCGCCAGTTCTCCGATGTCCGCGCCGGCAACAAAAGCCTTCTCGCCGGAACCGGTCAGGATCGCCACCCGTATCTCCGCGTCCGTTTTGATTTCTTGAAAGGCCATCCCCAGTTCGTCCATGGTCGCTAGGCTCAGGGCGTTGAGCACCTTGGGACGGTTGACGGTGACATAGGCGATGGAGTTTTTCTTTTCCAGCAGAATGTTTGAAAAGGTCATGACGAAATTAAGACTAGAGCATTTTCAAGGGGTATGCACTATCTCGTCTCAACCGAAACCTAACCTCGCAAGCTGGAGACGATTTTCCCCGCGCTTGACCAGCGGCATCCGCTCGGGCAACAATCCTACTTAAGCTTTGTGAGGAAATGATGCTGGCTTATCTATTTGTCGTTTTTGCGGTTCTGGCTCGGATGCCCTTCATGCCCCATCCCTGGAACTTCACGCCGGTCGCCGCGGCCCTGCTCTACTTCGGCGCGCGAGGCGCGCGACGCCAGCTTTGGGTTCCATTCGTTCTTTTGGCCGCCTCGGACGTCATCCTCACCAAGTTTGTCTACTCGTATGCTTTTTCCTGGGACCATTTCGTCACCTGGGCCTGGTACGCCGCAATCCTTTGGCTGGGCAGCCAGTTACGTGAAAACTCAAACTGGCTGCGCATCGCCGGGGCGGCGCTGGCCAGTTCAGTTTCTTTCTTCTTGCTCAGCAACTTCGCAGTGTGGGCCTGTTGGAGTATGTATCCCAAAACCCTCTCCGGCTTGATGGCCTGCTACACCGCCGGCCTGCCGTTCTTTCGCCGGGGCGTTGCCGGCGATATGCTCTTTGCCGCGATCCTCTTCGGATTGCCCGCATTAGCCACTGCTCTGGCAAGCATCGACAAGCCCGGCAGGCAAACCTCTGCGACCGCTTGATGGATTAAAGTCTCTGTGATCGGGGGCTTATTCCCGTGCAGCCCGAGTGCGGATGTGCGGGTCAACAATAGCGAAGGACGCGAATGCTCAGCCAGCCAGCCGTTCTTTTACGCGTCGAGGGAGCCGTCTCCCTCGCCTTGTGCCTCTACTGCTACCACGCCATCGGGGTTCCCTGGGGATGGTTCCTGCTCCTCTTCCTCTGGCCAGACCTCTCTATGCTCGGCTATCTAGCCAACGTGCGGATGGGCGCGAACTTCTACAACCTGGCGCACACTGCAACCTTTCCCATCGCGCTCGCCGGCTTCGCCTACGCCAGGCATTCGTCAGCCGCTCTGTCGTTCGCGGTGATCTGGATGGCCCATATCCAGTTCGATCGCGCACTGGGCTATGGCTTGAAGTATCCCACTTTCTTCAAAGACACCCATCTACAGCGGGTCTAGCTTTGCAACTCTAGTTTTGAGATGAACCACCGACCCTCGCCGAATTCCCTCTACCCTTGGCGCGGCGCCAAATCACCCATACCAGCACCAGAGCCGCGACCGCCCCTAAAAGCCACCAGAAATGTTGCGCAAAAAGACTCCCCGCCAGCGTCGCCACCCGCGGCCCAAACCACAACGTCAATAGCGCCTCGATCAGGAAGCGCATAAACCGACCGGCAAAAATCGCCAGCAGGAACCGCCCAATATTCATTTCAAAAACCGCCGCCGCCAGCACCACGATTTTGAAGGGCGCGGGCGGAGGCAACATGGCCGGAAACATCAGCGCCCAGAATTCATGGCGATCGAACGATTCGTGAATCTCCTCGAAGCGTTGCGGTGAAATCCGTTTGCGCAACAGGACTTCACCGCCGGTGTACCCGATGATGTAGATCACGACGCTGCCGAGCGCCGAACCGGTGGAGGCAAGCAGCACATAGAGAAGAAAACGCGCGCGATCGTTGAACACGTAGGAAACGAAGATCGCATCCAGGGGCATGCCCAGGAATGAGCCATCCACCGCGGCGAAGGCCAGCATGCCCCACGGACCGAGCGGTGCAAGCAGGTGCTTGATCCAGTCGCCGTAAGCGTGGATAAAATGTTTGAGCTTATTCAAGGTTTGCCGTTGTTAGCGCTGGTGCCGTTCCCGCCAACTACTCAGGAATATGGTGTTCCGTCCTTCCCCCCAGCAACTCCAGCGCGTGCGGCAGTAATTCGATGACCGCTTCCAGTGACTCTACCGCGCCGCTTGGATTGCCGGGCAGGTTCAGGATCAAACTCGTTCCCCGGACCCCACAGACCGCCCGACTCAGGGCGGCGAAAGGCGTCCTCCGCGCGCCTTGCAGGCGCATCTGCTCGGCGATCCCCTCCACCATCCGCTCACACACCGCGCTGGTCGCTTCCGGCGTCACGTCCCGCGGAGCGATTCCAGTTCCGCCGGTGGTTACTACCAGCGGAGCCAACCCGCAAAGCTCAATCAGTTTTTCCTGTATCGGCAGCCGCTCGTCGGATACGACGCTGCGTGCCACCACTTGAAATTTCCGGCCTTCCAGGGCTTGCGCCACCGCCGGACCCGAGAGATCGACCCTTGCCCCGCTGGAACAGGAATCGCTCACCGTCAGGACCGCAGCCCTGCGGAGGGCGTTCCTCGCGTCAGGTGTCGAGGAGGACATCTTCCCCCTCGGCGGAGGCGTCCCGTTGCGCCTCGTCCAGCAGACGCAGTCCCTCCATCAGCAAGCCTTGCGTGTTCAACGTGGTTGTTTCCTCGGCGGACTTGCCATTAAAGTCGATCTGGAAATTCCCGTCGGTCCAGCGCAACACTTTGAATACCGCTTCATCCCCCGTAATCGCGCCATAACGCGCGTGCTTCGCCTGCCCCTGATTGAAGTAGATTTCGCATCGGTCGTTGCGGTTGGTCAAGGTGAGCAGACAGCTCTTGCGCCCCATCTCCAGCGACTGCACCAGATCGATCACGTTCATCTGCGACAGGCTGCCGCGTAGAATCCCGTCGGCCGACTCCATCCGGCTGAGTTTTTCCAGCGCCACCCGATCCACCACGCGCTTGATTTTGTGCACCGCGTCTTTCAGAAAAAACGGCTTTTCCAGATAGTCTTCAATGGGATCGTGCACCGAAAGTCTATCGCTGATATCCGTCTTGGTAGCCATCAGGATGACCGCAATCCCCGAAGTTGCCGGGCGGCTTTTCAGTTTCTCCAGCAATTGCCGTCCATCCATTCCCGGCATGCGATAGTCGCTGATGATCACGTCCGGCAAGTCATCCACCGCTTTCAGCAACGCATCCGCGCCGTCGCTCGCCACGCTCACTTCCCCTAACCCCGCCAGAGCCTGCTGCAGCATCCCCAACACCATCGGGTTGTCGTCGACCAGCAGGATTTTGACACTATTCGACATAGGGACTTGGAGCAGGGCCAGATGGTGGTCGGTGGTTGCTTAAATCAAAGCGCTGCCATGATTTCGGTGATGCTGCGACGCAGGTTTCAAACTCGGGGAATGCCGCGCCCAAAAAGCACTTTCCCTTCGCCGCCGAAGCTCGGTCCTTTGCCAACCTCTACTTGCGCCGAGCCTTCCTCTCGTAATCTCCGCTTTTGCCGCCGGACTTTCGATTCAGCATTACTTCCCGGATTTCAATACCCTTATCGAGCGCCTTGCACATGTCATACACCGTCAAGGCGGCCACGCTGGCCGCGACCAGCGCTTCCATTTCCACGCCTGTCTGGGCCGTGGTTTTCACTTTTGTGGCTATGGACACGCCATTTTCGCACACGCGCAGAGTCACAGCAATGTGCGAAAGAGGCACGGCATGGCACATCGGAATCAGTTCCGCCGTCCTTTTCGCGGCCATGATTCCCGCCGTTCGCGCCACCTCCAGTGGATCGCCCTTGGGATTCCGCCGCAACGCCCGCAACACCTCCGGCGTCATCACAACCCGGGCGCCGGCCTCGGCTTTTCGCGCCGTTCGCGCCTTGGAAGAGACATCCACCATGCGCGCCTGACCTTCAGCGTCATAGTGCGAAAGACCTTGCGAAAGATCGTGAGAAACGCGCCGGGGAATTTTTTTCGGCATGGCCAAAGAATATCCTACGCGGGCTGCGCCGGGCGGCAACTTCAGACGGTTGTCTTCACGGCATCAGCACCGACACATACTCGCCAATTTCCACTCGCTCGCGGTCAGGCGGAATCACAAGGTAGCAATTCGACCGCCCCAGCGCGGCGATATCACCCGAGCCCTGCCAACGTACCAGTTCCACCTCGGCCTTCTCAAACTCACCCGAGAGTATTGCCGGAAGGAATCGCCTGAGCCCTGTCTTTACCCGGACTTCCGCCTTCAGCCGGGCGCGAAGGAAGATCAACCGCTGTGCCGCCATGCCCGCCAGTGCTTCGATCATGGGCCGCGCAAAGAGTTCGAAGGTCATCATCGTGGAGAGTGGATTCCCCGGCAGTCCAAAAAAGTATCGCTCTTTTGCAGGTCTATCCCCAGACGCTACGCACGACCCGAACACCAAAGGGCGGCCCGGCTGAATTTCCACTCCGGTGAAATGCACGCGAGCGTTGAGCTCGGCCAGAACCTGCTCCACCAGATCGTACCTGCCCATGGAGACGCCGCCCGTGATCAGCAACAAATCACAATCCAGACCTTGTTCGATGAGCGACCGTAGCTCCTGCGCCTGGTCCGGAGCAATTGGCAAGCGCATAGCCTCGCCGCCCGCATTCTGAACCTGCGCCGCCAGCGAATAAGAATTAGAATTCCGTATCTGCGCCGGCTCTGGAGTGGCGTCGATCTCCACCACTTCGTCGCCCGTCGAAAGCACGGCCACCCGCGGCTTGCGAAACACTTGCACCCGGCTCTTGCCGACCGAGGCGGCTATCGCGATTCCGGCCTGATCCAATCGCCGCCCGCGGTCGAGCAAGACCTCGCCCGCCGGCGCTTCCGCTCCCCGGGGAACAAAGTTTTCGCCGGAGCGAACGGCGCGTCGAATTTCCACCGCACCGTCCTGCAAGAGCGCAGTATGCTCCACCATCACCACCGCGTCCGCCCCCGCTGGCAACGGAGCTCCGGTCATGATGCCGACGGCTTTGCCGTGCCCTATGGAATTCGTTCCCGGATCCGGCCACTGCCCCGCCTTGATCTCGCCCGCCACCGCAAGCCGAACCGGAACTTCACTCACATCGGCCGCGCGCACCGCGTATCCGTCGCGAGTGGCGCGCGCAAACGGCGGAAAGTCGCGGTCCGCCCGAATCGACTCCCCCAGCACCCGTCCCAGCGCGTCCAACAACTCCAGTTCTTCCAGTCCCCCTGGGGAAACAGTCGCGGCGTATTGCTCGACCAGGTGTCGAGCGCTCTCAAAGCTTAGGATTCGTCCCGCAGAGACCGTGGACATCGAAGAATCATACCCCGGCCATGACCGCTGTCAGCAGGAACTGAGAACTGGAGACTGGACTGGAAACCCGATGCGAGAATGGGTACTACTTCACCGTGCCAGATCTTGCGCCAGCACCGTCGCATTGCTGGCAAACGAGAGGCCGGTTTCGAGATCGATTTGCCCGGAGCGCACCAGCTTAGCGATTTCGCCGTCGAAATGCTGCATGCCTTCGTCCGCGCTCGACTTGATGGCATCCAGCAGGGTGCGGCCGGGGCGTTCGCCTTGCTCGACCGTGTCCCGCGTTCGATTATTGGCTTTGAGGATTTCTACCGCCGGGATGCGGTCGCCCCCATCGGCCCGCGGGATCAATCTCTGGGCAATGATGTAGCGGAAAGTCTTCGCCAGGCGTTCCCGTATCGACTGCTGCTCCGCCCCGCCAAACTGGCCCACGATCCGCTCCACCGTCTTGGTGACGTCTACCGTGTGCATGCTGGAAATAACCAGATGACCATTTTCGGCTGCCTCCAGCAGGACTTCGAGGGTCTCGCGATCGCGAATTTCCCCCACCATAATGACCCGCGGAGCCTGGCGCAGCGCCGCCCGCAATGCCATGGCAAAATTGGGAGCGTCGCTGTGCAATTCTCGCTGGTGAACCGTGGACTTCTTGTGCCTGTGCAGAAATTCGATCGGATCCTCGACCGTGAGCACGTGATAGCAATGGTCGCTGTTCACCCGGTCGAGCAAGGCTGCCATCGTGGACGACTTACCCGCTCCCGTGCCTCCCGTCACCAGGATGATGCCGTTGCGGACCTGCGCCGCTTCTTCCAACCTTGCCGGCAGATGCAGCGAAGCGAAAGTCGGAATCACCGTCGGGATCACCCGCATCACCACCGCGCAGCTTCCCCGCTGGATGAATACATTGACGCGAAAGCGCGCCAATCCCGGCAAACCGTAGGAGATATCGCACGAGCCCTGTTCCCGTAGCGTGGTAATGGCCTGTTTGTTGGTCCCGATAAGGTCGGCGGCGATCCGCCGCGTGTCGTCTGCCGAAAGCATCCCGCTGCCCGGAATTTGTACGGCCGCCAGATGCCCATGAATCTCGACTTGGGGCGGCCGCCCCGGCGAAAAAATTAGGTCGCTGACCTTGTCCGAGGCGCGCAACATCGCCTCGAGCAGACCCGGAGTGGAGATCGAGCCCTTGCCCTTGTTGCCGTCAAATCCGATGGAAAGCGGGGAACTCCCAGGCGCAGCCATGCTCAATACTCCCAGTTGTCAGTCTTGACGCCCGAGGGGAGAAAGTCGCCGAAGAACCGATAGATTGAATGTAACCCGGATAGAGAGAGGGGCGAAGAACGGGTAGGACGTAGACCTTGGTAACCGAGAAACACTCCTCAGCTAAGGCCCGCGCAGATTTTCCTAATATCTAAGAGCTACAACTAAGACCTAACAACTAACAGCATAGGAGAGCGGCAAACCACCCCCTATTTCTTCACCGTCTTTTTCTTTCCAAAACCGGTCTCAACAGTCGCGCCGATGCTGGCCAGCATGTCCTTGGCCGGCTGCGCCAGTTTGCCGTCCGGCTGCAATTCAAGATATTTCTGGAAGGCGGCAGCGGTGCCGTCGGGCGCGATCATTTTGTCCCCCTTCAGGGTCGCTTTGCCGATCAGGTTCACTCCCTTCCAGTAGTAAGCCTCGGCCTTGGTCGGATCGGCCGCGATCACTTTGTCAAATGCCACCAGCGCGGCATCCACTTTGCCCGCATTGGTAAGAATTGCGCCTTCATTAAACAAGTACATGCCAGCGTGCGTCGGATCGAGTTGCGCGGCCTTGTCATAGGCGGCCACCGAATCGTCGACCTTGTTGGATTTTGCATACACTTCCGCCAGATTGTTGTAGTAGGCCGCCATCTTCTGGCTGTTTTCCGGATCTTTCTTGGCGGCATCGGAGGCGCCGCGGATATCAATCGCCTTCTGATAATTCGTCGCCGCCAGTTCGTAACGCTTCTTCTTCTCCTCCGGATCGGTCTGCTTGGTGGCCGACATGCGGTACGCATCCGCCAGCTTGAACCAGATCAGGTCCCGCGTGCTGTCAATCTCATTGGCTTCCGTCAGCGTCTTGATCGCGGTATCGAAGTCTCCCGCATCCGAGGCGGCTTTGGCGGCGTTGAGCTTTTCATTGAGCGTGCCGACGGTCTTCTTCTCGCTCTCGATCTTGGCCGCCTGCTCCGCTTTGGCCTTGGCCTGTTCTGGAGTCATTCCCTGCGCCTGGGCAGCGGTCGACTGCTCTTTTTTCATGTCGAAGTCCAGCGTTGTGTCGTCCAACCCCACCGGGATGTTGGTGAGTTGAAAAATTTGCTTCCCATCCTTGCTCAACTTCACGTTGTAGGTGCCGGGGACAATACCCAGGGAAAAATACTCGCCTTTATTGTTCGTCTTAAGCGTGTACTTGTGCCCGGTTTCGGCGGCATACCATTCCACTTCCGCCTGCGCGATCGGTTTGCCGTCGACGTCTTTGCAGACTCCCTTCACCGTGCCCGTGGACTGAGCAAAGGTGAGTACCGCCGAAAACACCGCAAAAACCAGCAGCACGGAAAGGATGGAATGTCTCCTCATAATTCGCCTCCATAGGCTTTGCATCTGGATTTACTGAACTCTGGTACTCTCTGCCGCCTCCGCGTACGGGATCGGATCCTCCGCCCCCGCCTCCTGAAACGCGCGCCGGCGAAGCAGGCAACTATCGCACACCCCACAAGCGCGGTCCTCGCGCTGATAGCACGACCACGTTAAATCGAATGGGGCTCCCAGTTCAAGGCCAAGCCGCACAATTCCGGCCTTGTGCATGGCAATCAGCGGCGTCACGATCCGTATCGCTCCTTCTTTCGTGCCCGCCTTTACCACTTCATTGAACGCCCTGTAATACTCCGGACGGCAGTCCGGATAACCGGAACTGTCCGGCTCCACCGCCCCGATCGATACCGTTTCCGCACCCAACACCTCCGCCCAGCTGACCGCGACGGCAAGAAAATGCGCGTTGCGGAAGGGAACATAGGTGACGGGCACGCCGCGGCCGGGATTTTGCGATTCTGGAACAGCGATCTCGGCGTCGGTTAAAGCCGAGCCCCCAATCGCTCGCAGAGCTTCATTGCGCACCAGCAAGCGGTCGTGAATTTTCAGCCGGTCACAGATGCTTTCGAACGCCCGCCGTTCCCGCTCTTCCGTCCGCTGGCCATAGCTGATGTGCACCGCGGCCGCCTCGGAATCGCGCGCCGCCAGCGCGGCGCAGACGCAGGAATCCATCCCGCCACTGAGCAGGACCACCGCGCGCTTTGGGCTTTTCCTGGAAGTCATGGTCGGCTCGAAAAACGCGGCGAAATCATCCCCCTGATTTTATGCCCTGATTTTATGCCAATGAAGATTTTGTCGCCGCCAACCGCTCGCGCTTCGATTCGCCGGTCTGGCCACGCGTCCGGCCAACCATCTCCTACTCGTAGCGCAGACTCTCCACGGGATCGAGCTGCGACGCGCGTACTGCCGGAACCGTGCCGAATACAATCCCCACCAGCGAAGAAACAACGATGGCGATGATAGCTGAAAGGCCTGAGATCGGTATGCGATATTGCGTCAAAAAGCGCACCGAGAAAGGAATGCCCAGTCCGATAACAATCCCCAGCATGCCGCCAACCAGCGAAATCAGGATCGCTTCGGAAGAAACTGAAACCGAATCTCGCGGCCGCGTCGCTCCCACCGCTTTGCGAATGCCGATCTCGCGAATACGGGAGCTGACCGTCGCCAGCATGATGTTCATAATGCCGATGCCGCTAACCAGCAAGACCATGGCCGCCACCAGAAGCCGCACCGTCGGTCAGAACTGATTCGCGATCTGGCGGCTGGCCACCAGTTGGGTCAGATTCTTCACGTCGTAAACCGAGTCCGTGCGGTGCCGCGACTGAAGATGGCACGCTTGATCTGGTCGGTCGCCGACCGCACCATCGACGGATCTCGCCATCGGAATAATAGATCTGCTTCACCTCATTCGATCGCAGGAAAATACCGGCCGACCGAATAAGGGATGGCGACGGCATTGTCGGTCCACCTCCGACTGCGCCGAAGGTTTCCACACTCTCGCGGAACGTCCCGATGATGGTAAAGGGCAGGCCATTCAGCTTGATGATCTTGCCGACCGCAGCCTCGTTCGATCCGTACACCTGACTTCGCCATCTTCTCCGTGATCACGCCGACTTTATTATGGGCTTCGGAGTCTTCGCGATCAAAAAAGCGTCCGGAAGGAATTTTCAGGTTGCGCACGCGCTGATAGTCCGGGGAACACTCCGAGAATCTGCACTTCCTTTTCTTCCCCATTGCCCACCGGAATGCGTTCACTCAGCGTCACCACAGGAGAAGCGGCCGCAATCCCCGGCACCATCTGCTGCACTGCTTCGACATCTTCCACAGTCAGCGGATCGAGGCATGATTTGCTCACGTGCTGCCCACCCTGATATTCCACCCAGATTTCATTCGTGCCGATCGCCTGAATCTGATTCAGAACGTACTGCTGCCCCGTGAGCCCGATCGTGGTCACCAGAATGATAGAGGCGGTGCCAATCACCATGCCCAGCGCGGTCAGCATGAAACGCACGCGGTTGGTCAGGAACGTGTCATAAGCGAAACGCAGGCTGTCGCGCAGTACCATGTCGGGCTTAACTCGCGCCATGGCCGGCTCTGGAGCGCTCGCGTCCGCCGGCTTGGAATCCACCGTCTTCAAGGTCGAAAGTCCCTGCCCTGCACTCATACTGACGCTGCTCCACGCCGTATAACAGCCGTTTTCATCGGAAAAAGTCGCGCGCTCACGAAGTACCCGGCCAGAATGACCAGCAGCGGATCCAACGGCCTGAAGTAATACGTCTCGGGATGCGAGAAATAGTAGGCCAAGGGAAAGAACAAAAACACGATTCCGAATCTCGCCGCCAGGCTCGCATCCTTCCGCCGCAGCCGGAAAAGTCCCGCCAGCGCCAACCCGCTCATAGTCGTGCCCAGAAAGGTATTAGGCACATCGAGCGGCTCTTCCCTCAGGTACGCGCGATCAAAACTCCAGAAGCCCGTCCACAGATAAACAATCCGTCGCGCCACTCGATAGTGGTACTGGATTGGATGACGGCGTATATACTGCATCGCCTGCTGCCCCTTGCGCGCCATATAAGCGGTTTCGCCCAGCCGCGCGTATTCCGCCAGTTCCGCATCGTTATGGTTTGGATGCAGCCCGCGGTTCACCCAGTGCAAGGAATCCGCGCTGTTGCCAATGTACAGTTCAAGCCCGTACCCGCTGCGGATTGGGATGATTTGGTGAAACGTCTCGAAGTTGCGGACCAGCCAAGGCGTTATCACCGCCAGCCCTCCGAGCGCCGCGACTGCCGCTTGCCCTATCCACCTCTGCCCTTTCCCGATGCGCCGCCAGCAAGTCCACAAGCCGAGAAAAGGCACCACTGAAAGCACGACCGGTTCGGTGAGCGCGGCAAAGCCGCCGAGCAGGCCAAAACAAAACCAGTGCCAGAGTTTCCCTGAGTTCTCCAGACGCAGCGCCCACAAAAACAACACCGCCAGCAAGAGCGTCACCAGGCAGGTGGACCACGCCCAATCCGCCCCATAGTAGATTCCATAAGGAGAAAACGCCCATCCCCATCCCGCCCACTTCGCAGCGCGCACGCCAAAGGAGTCTCGCGCCAGCAGAAAAACCGGAATGCAAGTAAGCGCCGAAAACAAGCTGTTCAGCCCCAGCGCCGCCACAATTGAAGCCGGCGTGTAAGTCCCGAACCCCCGGAAAATCGCAGCCAGCAGATATACATAAACCGGCGGCAGCACCGCCGTTGGCCCGGTATCCGCAAACACGTTGCCGAATCCGTGCCCGCTGACCAGTGAGCGCGCGACCCGTCCGAACGCCCAGTGCTCCAGGACAAACGGATCCAGCCACTCCCGATACAAAAATGGAATGACCGCCAGGCGGACGGCCAGGGCCACCACCACCATCAATCCCCAAACGCGCACGCCTTCTCGACCGGGTTCGCGGCTCTCGCTATTTGTTGCGTGAGGCTTTGCCATTTATGCGGCGTCACTCTTCACTTCGTACTCGATCTTCCTTACTCGATCCTCTTATTCGATCTTGCAAACCACAACCTGCGAATTGCGGTAGGGGCACGTTAAGCCTTCCACCCCGGGCGCGGCTAGAACTACCCAGTCCACTCCAAACTGCGCCTGCAAGCGCAGGAAGTCGGAGCGCCGGAAGCCCCGCCACCCGTTTTGCGCCTCCACTTCCCGCTGCCAGCGCGGGGCCAGGCGCGGAACGCGCGCCACCATTCCCGCATCCTTTACCGCGTCCGCAAGCACGCTCCGCTCCGCCAGCGCTCGGAAGCCATGGTAGTCTTCGCCGGGCAATTCGAGATAGTGCGGATCGAGCGCAAACTCGCTGTCCACCGGCGTGTTCGAACCGATCCAGCGGAATGCCTGCACCCATGCATTGCGCGACGCCGCGCCCGGTAATTCCGCACCTGGTAATTCCAGGTGCGCGGTGGCGGGATACATCTGGCGCTGCGCGTAGAGCATCGCCGCACTAAGCGGGAGAAAAAGCAGCAACCAGCGCCCCACGCTCCGCTTCAACACGTACTGCCCGAGCAATCCGCCCGCCAGCAAAACAAAGAGAAAATACACGAGATGCAGAAAGCGCATCGGCTCCAGCGGCCGCAGGCGTTCCAGTCGCCCCGGCAACAGCATAACCATCGCCACCGCCAGTTGGAATATGCCGAAGTACACAAGGCGCCTCGCCAGTCGCGCCATCACCGTCCCGTGACTGCGCTCGCCCAATGCCTGGAACCACCACAACAGCGCCAGAGGCGCGACTACTCCCAGCCACTCGTACCACGGCCAGCGTAGAGGAAAATAAAACGTCCGCGTCGACGCCGCCTGCCGCCACGCCTCCGAGGCAGGCTCGAACATCCATCCCAGCGGCACCAAACTGAGAAATGCAGGCGCTGATGGCAGCCGCGATTGCCTCGAATCTGTCGACGACGCCGGAGGCCAGCATAGAAATAGGCAGAACGACGCCCCGAGCGCAGCCATAATTGCGTGCACATAAAACGCGGCTGCCAGCAGCACGACGGCCAGCGCTCCACGCCGGTCCAGTACCGCCACCATGGCGGCCAGAATCGCCGCGGTCGCCAATGCCCGAGGATGCAGGTACTGATCCGTCAGGCTCAGGCCGGTGCCGGAAACGGGCAGGGTCAGCAGAACCGCGACCATGGTTACCGCCGCGCATTGCGCGTGAACTTCGGCAAAACAGCGGCGGCTGATTCGCCAACAGCCCCACAGAATCAGGAAGGTGACAGCCCACTGCCAAAGCAGCATTCCCCACGCCAGAGGTAGATGGCTCCAGCGCAGCGAGAGAGCAATCAGCTTATCGAAGATGGTGGCCTGAAACTGAAGACGAAAAAAATCGGCGTCATGGGGAAACAAAGCCGGATTCAGGTTGCGCTTGATCGCCGCCAGATAGAACGCATCGTCTTCCAGTCCCGGATGGTACCCCTGCACCAGCATGGCGAACGAGGTCAGCAGGAATAAAGCAGCGCCGCCGAAAACCTGCGGCGAGATGGCCCGGCGCGCTCCCGTTTCGTTGGCCAATGTTCAGTCGCCGGCCCGGCTGTCGGTCAATCCCGGACTGTAGTACGTGACATTCGATTGCGCCTCGAGGCTGCGCCCATGGCGGTTGAAAATGCGGAAGCGTCCCCAACCCATCTTCTGCAGGCGGAACTGCGCCGACGTGAGCAGTACGCCCAGGCCATACCTCACGCTACGCCGGAAATTGATGGAAGAAGCTTCCCGGAAGTATTTCGTCGGGCAGGATACCTCGCCAATGCGGAAACCGAACATCACGCACTGCGCCAGCACCTGATTGTCAAACAGGAAATCGTCCGAGTTTTCGAGCAGCGGGAGATCCTGCAGCACGGCGCGGCTGAACGCCCTGTATCCGGTGTGATATTCGGAAAGCTTCGCGCCCAGGCAGGTGTTCTCAAAAAAAGTCAGAAAGCGGTTGGCGACATACTTCCAACGCGGCATTCCGCCCCGCAACGCCCGGCCGCCCAGAATGCGGGAACCGAGAACCACGTCGTAAACGCCATAGGCCACCATGCTCGCCATGGCCGTAACCAGCAGCGGAGTGTACTGATAGTCGGGATGCACCATCAGAACCACATCGGCGCCCGCTGCCAGCGCCTCGCGATAACAGGTCTGCTGATTGCGTCCATACCCGTAATTGCGGTTGTGGACGAAGCAGCGCAATCCAAGCCTACGCGCGATCTCCAGGGTATGGTCCGAGCTATGATCATCTACCAGAATACGTATGTCGACCAGGCCGGGCAGTTCGCGCACCGTCTGCTCCAAAGTCCTTTCCGCGTTGTAGGCCGGGAACACGACGGCCACACGCTTGCCGTTGATCATGAGGGCTATTCCTCTCCAACAGACAACAAGGAATCATAAACCAATAGTGGTTCCCCGCCGAATCTGCGTGGGGTCCTTGAACTATGCGCAAGGGATGGGCGAAACTATGACTATGGCTCGTACTCTGTTTGAAAAAATCTGGGATGAGCACGTGGTGGCTGCCCCTGAAGGCCAATCGGCCTTGCTATACATCGATCTGCACCTGGTGCACGAAGTTACCTCCCCGCAAGCGTTCGACGGCCTGCGGGCCAATGGACGACGGGTGCGACAGCCCCTGCGCACGGTGGCCACCGTCGATCACAATATCCCAACCACTCCGCGGGGACTGCCGATCACCGACGCGATTGCCGCCAAGCAGATTGCAGCCCTGCAAAATAATTGCCGCGAATTTGGAGTGCCGCTGTTTGACATGGACTCCGCGGACCAGGGAATCGTGCACATCATCGGTCCGGAACTGGGCCTCACTTTGCCCGGCATGACAATCGTCTGCGGCGATAGCCACACTTCGACGCACGGCGCGTTTGGATCCCTCGCCTTTGGCATCGGAACCTCGGAAGTGGAGCACGTTCTAGCCACGCAATGCCTGCCCCAGAAGAAGCCGAAGACGATGCGGATCGAGGTGACTGGAAAGCTGGCGGAAGGGGTTACGGCGAAAGACCTGGCGCTCGGAATCATTGGACAAATCGGCACCGACGGCGCTACCGGATATGTGATCGAATACGCCGGAGAAGCGGTGCGCGGCCTGTCCATGGAAAGCCGCATGACGCTGTGCAACATGAGCATTGAGGCGGGAGCGCGAGCCGGACTGATCGCGCCCGACGAAACCACGTTTGCTTATGTGCAGGACCGGCGCTTCGCCCCAAAAGGCAAGAACTGGGAAGACGCGGTCGCGCGTTGGCGCACCCTGGCCACCGATTCCAGCGCGAACTTCGATCGAACGATCGAGATCGACGCGGCTGCGCTCGCGCCCTTCGTCACATGGGGTACAAATCCCGGGATGGTTGTGGCGGTGAACGCGCGGGTTCCGGAGCTGAATAGCTTCGCGCAGGAAGGCGACCGGCGCGCCGCCGAACAGGCGCTCGACTACATGGGCCTGGATGCGGGAATGCCGATCGAGGCGATTGCCATCGACCGCGTGTTCATCGGGTCCTGCACCAACTCGCGCCTCGAGGATTTGCGCGCGGCCGCGCGCGTGGCCAAAGGACGGCACGTCAGTCCCCAGGTACGCGCCATGGTTGTGCCGGGTTCACAGGCCATTAAGCGCGCGGCGGAAAAAGAAGGACTGCACCGCATTTTCCTGGAGGCGGGTTTTGAATGGCGCGAGTCGGGATGCTCGATGTGTCTCGGCATGAATCCCGACATTCTGCAACCCGGCGAGCGCTGCGCTTCCACCAGCAACCGGAATTTCGAAGGGCGTCAAGGCCGCGGTGGACGAACTCACCTGGTGAGTCCCATGATGGCGGCCGCAGCGGCGATCGCGGGGCACTTCACGGACATCAGGAACTGGCAATTTCAGTAATATCGCTTTCGCAACAATCGTTGGGCTGGCGTGACCGGCGCCGACACAGGACGGAACGCAATATCATGCAACCCTTTCGCAAACACACCGGCCGCGTGGTCCCGCTCGATAAAGTGAACGTGGACACCGATCAGATTATTCCCAAGCAATTCCTAAAGCGCATTGAGCGCACTGGATTTGGCCAGTTTCTTTTCCACGACTGGCGCTCGTCCGCGGACGGTAAACAAAATGCAGACTTTGTGCTGGATGAGCCGCGCTATGCCAAAGCGTCCATCCTGGTGGCGGGGAAAAACTTTGGCTGCGGTTCCTCGCGCGAACATGCAGTTTGGGCGCTGGCTGATTTCGGATTTCGCGTGGTGATCGCGGAATCCTTCGCGGACATTTTTGCCAACAACACCCTCAAGAACGGATTGCTCGCGGTGCGGTTAAGCGACGCCGAAGTCGTCGAACTGATGCGGCGCGCGAAAGAGATCGACAATTACCAATTGACCGTCGATCTCGAAGCCTTGCGGGTGGAAGATGGCAGCGGATTCGGCGCAACCTTTGCGATCGATGAATTCTCCCGGCACTGTCTGCTCCACGGACTCGACGATATCGGACTGACGCTGCAACACGAAGCCGAGATCACGGCCTATGAGGGCAAGCACGCAGTGCGACCAGAGATGAGGTCGATTTTGGCGGTGGAGTAATTGATCACGCTTTGACCGATACCCCTCCCGAAACCGGTCTATTAGAATCAAAGACTTAGGCTATGTTCACTTCCAGGTCTTTGACTTTACAGGGGTTAGAGCTAAAGTCTTTAAGAACTAATGACTTAGGCTCAAACCTCCTAAATGACGGACTTGTAACCCGGAGTTCATCTCCTGCGCGGCAAGGCGATTGGTGGCCCCGGGAGCACGCTTTAGGCAAGCCCCCACCCCCGAACCGGTATATTAGAATCAAAGACTTAGGCTATGTTCACTTCCAGGTCTTTGACTTTACAGGGGTTAGAGCTAAAGTCTTTAAGAACTAATGACTTAGGCTCAACAACCGTAAAGTTCGTCGTTAACCACTCCCTACCTGCGAGGCCGTTCACGGGCCCGAGATCTGAATTAGTCCAGAATTTCTGTTTTGATTGAACCTCTATTTTATCCTACCCAGTCAAGTCATGAAAATGCATGTCGCACACGAGTAGTGCCTCAGTGTGAACTTTCCAGCCAAAGGAGCACAAATCCTCCGACCAGGAAAACGCAGCCTCCAGAAAAGGTGATCCAGCTCCCGATGACAACCTTGCGCTGCCTCTCCCCTTGTGATAAATGGGCGCGAGAGGCCGGAGGCTTATCTCGGACTTTAAAGCGACGCAGCTTGACCGTCAGCCAAAACCAACTGACTGCTCCCACAAAGCAAACAATCACTGGGAGCTTAACAACCATCTGGGGGGACCTCACCTTGGCGAGCTGCACGGGATCGCGCGGACGCTTGGTCACGAAACGAGTAGGCCATAGGCTGCGCCGTCGTTCTGCCCTATGAAATTTCAAACTGAGCCACTACCCGCGCACGTTCTCTCGCACTATGTCGCGCCAAGGTTGTACACTTTTGAGTTTTGTCGGCAGAATGTCAGTCCACATCTTTCCTGCGAGACAGGCGTATGCATAGGCATTTCCAATCCGGCATCGAAGTGCAGGTCGATGTCGATCTTGTTGACGATGTCCGTCGAATACCAATTTCTATCCCCATGGAGCGTTCGTGAGAAATTTTCTTGTACTTTTGGTTCTTTATTGCGTCGTTATTTCCTCATCCTCATCGTCATTCCTAGCCGAGGCTCAGGCCGCGAACTTGAAGCAATTGACCATCGAGCAGATCTTCGCCGAGGGCGGAGTGACGGGGCGCGCTCCGGAGACGATCAAGTGGAGTCCGGACGGCACCAAGGTGTCTTTTGTGCAGCGCGATGACGCCGGCGAGAATGGCGAACTCTGGTACGTGGACACGACCACGGGCGAGAAGAGAGTTCTGGTCAGCCAGGGCAAGTTATCCCAACTCGCGCCCCCGGCCGGCAGAATTAATGACGAGCGCGAGAGGGAACGGGTAACGAGATATCACGTGGCGGCCTACACCTGGTCGCCCGATTCCCGGCATCTGCTCTTCGACTCGCAGGGACAACTCTGGTATTACAGCCTCGACTCCGGGACGGCGGTGCAGTTGACCTCGGCTCCCGAAGCGAGCGAAGATCCGAAGTTTTCTCCCGACGGCAAGCGCCTGGCTTTCGTCCGCCAGCACAATCTCTATGTGCATCCCGTGACCGGCGAAGCAAGTGAGCAGGCCATTACGCGAAATGAAAAAGAAAAAGAGAAGGGCAAGGACAAGAAGCGGAACAAGAACTGCGACCAGGATGACGCCAGAGAGAATGACGACAACCTCCTGAACGGCGAAGTGGACTGGGTTTACGCCGAGGAATTAAGCGTGCGCAGTAACTACTTCTGGTCGCCGGAAGGCCGCGACATCATTTTCCTGCAGATGGATGAGACGCGGGTGCCGACTTATCCCATCACCGACTGGCTGCCGACCCATCCCCGGGTGGAGCAGGAAAAATATCCCAAGGCCGGCGATCCCAACCCGGGCGTGCGTTTGGGCGTGGTGGGCGGGAACGGCGGCAAGGTGCGCTGGATTTCCCTTCCGGCGGAGGAGGAGAGTTACGTGCCGCGCTTCGGCTGGATTCGTGAAGGCTGGGCCTGGGCGGAAGTGTTGAACCGCAAGCAGGACGTGATGGAGCTTTATTTTATTGACACCAAGTCGGGCAAATCGCGCAAGGTGCTCAGCGAAACTTCGCCGGATGCCTGGGTGGAGGTCAACGACGATTTTCGCATTCTGGAATCCGGCGGGCGATTTTTGTGGACCAGTTGGCGCGACGGCCACACTCACATCTATCTCTATAGCTTCAACGCGCTGGATCCCACTGCGGCCGACGCGAGCCTGGAACGCCAGATTGAACGCGGAGACTACGAGGTGATCGAGATTGCGGGTGTGGACGAGAGTTCGAACACCGGTATTTTTTCTCGCCAACAAAGACGATCCGCGGCGGGAAAGAATTTTCTCCGTCAAGCTGGATGGCTCCGGAATGCAGAGTCTTTCGCCCGATGAAGGCAGCGATAGCGCCGTTTTCGCCGCCGACGGCAAACACTATGTGGAAATCCATTCCGCAACCCTAACCGCGGCCCAGGTTTCGGTATGCGGAGCGGGAAAGGCGTGCCAGAAAATCTGGGAAAGCCGCACCCTCGCGGACTACAACCCGATTGCGCCGAAATTCCTGGAATTCAAAGCGGACGATGGAACCGTGCTCTATGGCGAGTTAATACTGCCGCGGAACGCGGATGCGAGCCAGAAGATTCCCCTGATCGTGCATATCTACGGAGGTCCCGCCGGTCAAATTGTCCGGGACGCCTGGGATGGGAGCAATGGCCTGTTTCATCAGCTTCTGGCGAGCGAAGGCTTCGCGATTTTCTCGGTGGATAACCGCGGCACGCCGAATCGCGGCAGGAAGTTCTCCGCCGCTACACGGCTGCAATCGGGAGGCATCGAACTGAAAGATCAGCTCGCGGCTCTCGACCAGTTATATCCCCAGTTCCCGCAACTGGATCGCGCGCGCACGGCAATCTGGGGATGGTCAAACGGGGGATCGATGACGCTCTACGCGCTCACTCATTCTGACCGCTTCAAGGCGGGTATAGCGGTGGCTCCGGTCACGAATTGGCGCGATTATGACTCCATCTACACCGAGCGTTACATGGGATTGGTGAAGGATAACGCCGCCGGCTATGACGATTCCATCGTCAGCGCGGCGAGCCGTCTGCAGGGATCGCTGCTGCTCGTCCACGGGACGAGCGACGACAACGTGCATTTCCAAAATACGATCCAGATGACCGACGCATTGATTAAAGCGGGCAAGCAATTCCGACTGATGGTCTATCCCGACAAGACGCATGGCATCTCCGGTCCGGCGACGCGCATGCAGTTGTTTCATATGATGGAGGATTTCTGGAAGCAGCAATTGGGAGGCGGAAGTTAGCTGCTGGCAAGTAATATCTCGAGTAAGATGTCAGGTAAGCCGGAGTGAGTTAGCGGGCAAGAGTTATAAACTCCTGCCCGCCAACTCTTTATCCGGGTTAGTTATCGCCCTTGATGACGATGCTCATGGCGCTGGTCTGGGTGTTGCTTCCCCACAGTGCCGAACTGCCCCATAGCGCCGAACTACCCCATAGCGCGCTGAAGCCCTGGGTGGTGCTGCTTCCCCAGAGTGCGGAACTGCCCCACAGGGCCGAACTACCCCATAGCGCGGACTGGGTGCTCGTAAACTCATTGGAGCCCCACACCGCCGAAGTTCCCCACAGCGCTGAACTGCCCCACAGCGCCGACGAGTTTTTCACGAAGTGCACCGACCCTGTGGTGGGATCGTAAGCAACCGCCGGCGAGGTGGCGGGAAGAGTGGAGTAATTGGTATCCGCCAGAGCCGCCTGAATATCCAGATACCCGGCTCCCACCGTGAACACATCGTACTGAATCACGAAAGTCTGCCCGCTGCTGACGATCGTGGAAGTGGTCGGGAAAACTTTGTAGGCGCTTTGCATTAAGCGCGCCTTGATCTGGTCCGGAGTGAGCAGGGGATTCTGCTGCAGCAGAAGAGCCGCCGCGGCACTGACCACGGGAGTGGACATGCTGGTTCCACTGAGCGTGAAGTAACTCGTGGACACCGCTCCGGGAGCGGCATTGGGCTGGTAATAGGTCTGCAACGGCCGGTTGCCGGGATAATTCTTGACCAGCGTGGCGGTCGAGGACGCCTGCAACGAGATTACTTGATTACCCGGGGCGACCAGATCCGGTTTGACGATATGGTCAATCGGGGTCGGGCCTTTGGAACTGTAAGTGGTCATGACGTCATCGTTCCGGTTGGGCGTTCCCATGGTGTTCATGGCGCCCACGGTGATGACATAGGGATCGTTTCCCGGCGCGGTAATGGTGCCGTAGCCATTCGTCCCCGCGCTGTTATCGCGGCCGTCGTTACCGGCTGCGACCACCACCACGATGCCTGCTTTCCATGCCTGCTCGACCGCCTGGCAAAGTGGATCCTGAGTGTAGCTTTCGAAGACCGGGCGGCCTAAGGAGAGATTCAAAACCTTGATGTTGTAGAGCAACTTGAAGGAGATCGCGTAGTTAATGGCCTGAATCACGGATGCGTCAGTTCCGCTGCCGTTTACATCGAGGGCGTGGAGATTAATCAAAGTTACGCCGGGCGCCAGTCCGCGAAGCTCGATATCGCAACCGGTACAGGCGGACGATGCGCCATCGCCGGCGAGGATGCCTGCCACGTGCGTGCCGTGGCCGTAAAGATCGGTCGTGCCTCCGCCGATCGTGTCATAGCTCGCTACCACCGTCGCGCCCAGGCCGAGGAAGCCGGTTTTGATGTCGGAGACGGTGTTAATACCGCTGTCGACAACGGCGACGCCGACGCCAGCGCCAGTCAGACCCAGATTCCAAGCAGTCTGGACGTTGACCGCTCCCGCCGTGTTGTAGAGGTTGGAGGTTAACTTACGGTTCGGGGTGATGTATTCGACATCGCTGTCCGCCGCCAAATCCGCCAGCCGCGACGCGGGGACGGAAACATGCAAAGAGCGGATAAAGGAAAGGTCGGTCTTGACCTTTCCGCTGCGGGACACGATGCCCTGCCGGTGCGCGTCCGTGGGTTGTACCTTGTAACGGACAATGACTTCAACCTGCGCCTGGTCATGCCGTCCGACTAGCTCCGGTGAGAGCTTGGAAGTTTGCGCGAATCCTGAGACCGCGACTAATAAGGTGAATAGCAAGATGAATTTTTTCATGGTGACTCCGTTATCTCGGTCTGATAGAAGCACGTTGCCCGCCACGGCCAGCTTTTGCTAACTGATTGAAAATGCGAGTTATAGGCGCGGGACGCCAGACCGAAATAGGGACAGAGTGGCCCTCCGCCCGAGGCGTGGGCCAAGTTGTCGCAGCAGGGGCAGGGGGAAGAAGATGGGAGAATGGCGGCGAATCCGTATGCGAGCGTTCCGACACTTTCGTAATCTGCAATCCACAAGACGGTGACACTTCCACCACCTTTTAGAGAACAATCAAGGGATATGGTTCCTGTCGACCGCACGAAAACATTCGTCTTCGTGCAATGCCCTCGCCGCGCTGGGCTGCTTCATTGCCGCCATAGCCCACCCCGCGCTTGGGGGGTCGGGGGAGTTTCTCTGCTATCTTGCGGTCGTCCTGCTGTTTCAACCCTGAAGGTGACTCTGCCCGGAATTGACGGGACTTTGTCGGTCAACTTTATCTTTATCTTTCTCGGCATCCTGGAGATGACGTTCGCCCAGACCCTGGCGTTAGGCGTGGTCGCGGTGTTTGTGCAGTCCTTTTGGCACTCCAGAAAGCGCCTGAAGCCGATTCAGGTCATCTTTAATGTGTCGCAATTGACGGTGGCCAGCAGCGCCGCCTACTTCGCCTTCCAGTGGCTCAGCCGACACCCGCTGCGCGACCAGCGGCCGCTGGCACTGGCCTGCGCCGCCATTGTTTATTTCTTGTTTAACACCTGCGCCATGTCCACCGTAATCTCGTTGAGCGACCGGAAGTCGGTCTTCCAGGTGTGGACGGACAGTTATCTCTGGTCGTTTCCCTATTATCTGATCGGGGCGGCCATCGCGGGTCTGGTGAGCTACCTCAACCGGCACATCGGATGGCAGACGGCCTTGCTCACGCTTCCCGTCGTCTACGTGGTCTATCGGTCCTACCGCCTCTATATCGGCAAACTGGAAGACGGCAAAGTTCACGCTGAGGAAATGTCTCATCTGCACTTGCGAACGATCGAGGCGCTCGCCCTGGCGATTGAAGCCAAAGACCAAACCACCCATGAGCACCTCCAGAGGGTTCGCGTATATGCAATGGAGCTGGCGAAGGAACTCCATCTAAGCGACGAGGAGCGCGAAGCGCTGCGGGCGGCATCGCTGTTGCACGATATTGGCAAGCTGGCGGTGCCGGAACACATTATCTCCAAGCCGGGGAAACTTACCCCCGAGGAATTCGACCGCATGAAAGTGCATCCCATCATCGGCGCGGAGATCCTCGAGCAAGTGCGTTTTCCCTACCCGGTGGTGCCGATCGTGCACTCGCATCACGAAAAATGGGATGGCAGCGGGTACCCGCGCGGCCTGAAAGGGGAGGAAATACCGATCGGCGCACGCATCCTCGCGGCGGTGGACTGCCTCGACGCGCTCGCTTCTCATCGCCAGTATCGGCCTGCGCTTCCCCTCGACCAGGCCATGGCGCAAGTGGCCTCGGAGTCGGGGACAAGCTTCGACCCGCAAATCGTCAAAATTCTGCAAAAGCGATACGTGGAACTGGAGCACATGGCGCACGCCAAAGGAACGCAAGAAAAGCGTCCGGCAAGATTGTCCGTCGACATCAAGGTCGAACGCGGATTGGCGCCGGCGGCGGGATTCGAGCAGCATGAAGAAGAGGTTGCCTCCGGCCCCGACGGCTCTCGTGCCCATCGCGACTACCTCAGCAGCATTGCCGCGGCCCGGCAGGAAGCCCAAATCCTTTTCGAACTGAGCCACGACCTGGGATTGTCATTGCGCCTGGACGACACACTATCCATGTTTTCGGTTCGCCTGAAGCGTCTGGTGAGCTATGACGCATTGGCGGTCTATGTAAAACATGGCAAAGTGCTGACCGCGGAATACGTCAGCGGCGACAATTTCAGGCTGTTCTCCTCCCTGAAAATTCCTCTGGGGGAGGGGCTTTCCGGCTGGGTCGCGCACAACAACAAGCCCATCGTCAACGGCAATCCTTCGGTCGAACCGGGATACCTGAACGATCCCTCAAAATTCAGCAGCCTGCGCTCGGCGCTGGCCGTGCCCTTGCAGAGCGACTCCGAAGTGGTCGCGGTGCTCGCTTTATATCGCACCCGGCAGGACGCCTTTGCCCAGGACGATCTGCGCATTGTGCTCAGCGCGAGTTCGAAACTCGGCATCACCGTGGAAAATGCGTTGAAGTTCCGGGAAGCCGAGGATTCGGCCACCACCGATTTTTTAACCGGACTCCCCAATATCCGCTCTCTCTACCGCCATCTCGAAGCCGAGTTATCGCGCTGCCGGCGTTCGCAGGATCCGCTGACGGTGATCGTCCTCGATCTTGACGGATTTAAACAGGTAAATGACCGCTTTGGGCATATCGAGGGCAACAATCTGCTGCGCATGTTTGCCTCGGGATTGAAAGATACCTGCCGTGAGTATGACTATGCCGCCAGAATCGGTGGCGATGAGTTCGTCATCGTCGCGCCCGGACTGCCTCGCGGGGCGGTGGAGGAAATCAGCGAACGGCTGCAGAGGATGGCAACCGATGTCGGCACCGCCGTCTGCGGCCAGACCGTTTTGTCGGTCAGCCTGGGAACCTCTTCCTATCCGAGCGACGGCGAAGACGCGGAAACCTTGCTGTCAGCGGCGGATCAATCCATGTACCAGATGAAGCGATCACGCCGCGAAAACGTGGAAGAGGAAGTTATCTCCTGACCTTGTCTCGAAAAGCCAGGCTCGACAGAGCCGGGGTCATTGCAGCCTGGGTTCCCAATCCGGAGATCGTTTCATGACAGATCGTTTCATGACAGATCGTCCAATGACGGATCATCCATGAGAGCGAGCCGCGCACTTTCACGAATTCTTCTGAGTCTGGTTTTATCCGTCCCGGCTTTTTCGCAGGGCGGCGGAGAGCTGCATTTCTGTTTGCACTCCGAGCCCAGGACTTTCGACCCTCTGCTGGTCGATGACGAAGCCTCGCTCTCCGTACGCTACCTCACCGGCGGCGTGCTGGTACGGATCAATCGCCACACCCAGGAACTGGAACCGGAACTGGCCGAATCGTGGAAGGTGTCGAAGGATAACCGGCAAATCACTTTCAAACTGCGCAGCGGTGTGCTTTTTTCCGATGGCAGCCCATTTTCCTCCGAGGACGTCGCCTTCACCATGCAACGGCTGATGGATCCGTCGCTGCACTCTTCGACGGGAGACGCCTTTCGTTCGGGCAATAGCACGGTCACGACGAAAATCATGGGGCCCAACGAGATTTCGCTGACCTTCCCCGCCGCCCTCGCGGGAATCGACCGGCTCTTCGATCAGGTGGCGATTATGTCCGCGCACTCGGCAAAAAAAGAAGCGGCCGTGGTCGGTCCCTTCATGGTGGCCGACTATAAAGCGGGATCGAGCCTGCTGCTGCGCCGCAATCCGAATTACTGGAAGAAGGATGCAGCGGGACGCCGCTTGCCCTATCTCGATGCCATACGACTCGACATTCAATCCAACCGCGATGTCGAAATGCTGCGCTTTAAGCGCGGCGAAATCGACTTAATCAACGTCATCGACAGCGATTATTTCGACCGCCTCGCCGCCAGTTCTCCCCAGGTGGCGCACGATGCCGGCGCTTCTCTCGATTACGATTTCCTGTGGTTCAACCAGGTGGCGGAGGCTCCCATCCCGGAATACAAGCGTGCCTGGTTCCGCTCCACCAATTTCCGGCGCGCGATCTCGGAGGCTATCAATCGCGACGACCTGAGCCGCGTTGTCTTCGGAGGACATGCCCAGCCCGCCTCCGGCCCGGTTTCGCCGGCGAACAAATTCTGGTTTAACAGCAAACTCAAACCGGACGCCTATCGTCCCGACGCGGCCTTGCAGCGCCTGCAAGCCGACGGCTTCCACCTGCAAAACGGCAGTTTGCGCGACCGCGGCGGCAACGCGGTGGAGTTCTCCATCATCACCAACGCGGGCAACAAATCGCGCGAGCGCATGGCCGTAATGGTGCAGGAGGATCTCGGGAAAATCGGCGTCAAAGTCAACCTGGTCACCCTGGATTTCCCCTCGCTGATCGAGCGCATCTCGCAGAAATTCAATTACGAAGCCGCCATGCTCGGCTTCCGCAACGTGGAACTCGACCCCAACAGCCAGATGACGATCTGGCTCAGTTCCGCCGACAACCACGCCTGGAATCCCCGCGAGAAAACTCCCGCGACCCCATGGGAAGCGGAGATTGACCGCCTGATGCGCACCCAGGCCTCGGCCGCCGATGCCAAAATCCGCAAAGCCAGCTTCGACCGGGTGCAGGAAATCATCGCCGAGCAAGCTCCCTTAATTTATCTCGTCTATCAAAACGCCCTCTCCGCCGTCTCCAGCGCGGTAGTCGGCGCCAGTCCCGGCATCCTGCACCCCCAGACCTTCTGGAATGCGGAGCAGATGGCGATCAGTCCGGCGAGCAGGGCGAGCCGGTAGAAGCCCGAAGGCGAATCGTCCGCCTGTCTGGACACGCACCGTCCACTACTAACGCCGGTCATTCCCATTGACAGGGAAGAATGCGTGCGCACCTCTATAATTGCGTCTACCATGACTGCGCCCTCAGAGCACGACATCTTCCGCGACCCGTGGCCCCCGCTTTCTTATCCCGACTTCGCGGCCACCCGGCACCTTCTGCATATGGCTCTACAGGCAGTGGGCAAATTGAAGCTGCAGGGGCCGTTCGAACCGCAGTGGGCTGAGGTTCCTCTTTTGCTGAGCAGCCGGGGGTTAACCACCGGACCGATTCACTATTCCGGCGGCGCCTATGAAGTTACAGTCGATCTGATCTCGCATCATGTGGGGTGCGCCACCAGTTGGGGATTTTCCGGCGGCTACGACCTAGGCTCTATGTCTGTTGCCGAATTTGTAAAGCAATTCTTTGACCTCCTGGCCAAAGCCGGTATCCATGCTTCCATCAACTTGAAGCCGCAGGAAGTTCCCAATGCGATCCCATTCAATGAGGACACGCTGCGTCGTCCCTATGAACCGGCGCTGGTTAACGCCTGGTGGCGAATCCTGCTGAGTACGCAGCGGGTGATGCAGGCTTTCCGCGGACGCTTCAAGGGCAAGACACAGCCGATTGGCCTGATGTGGGGCACGCTTGACATCCGCGATGTGCGCTACAACGGCAAGCCCGTTTCCCCCGGGGAGAAAGCCGGCTACATCCGGCGTAACGCCATGGACGAAGAGCTCATTGAAGTAGGATGGTGGGCGGGGAGCGCCGCCTATCCCAAGCCAGCGTTTTATTCCTTCACCTACCCGCAGCCAGGGGGGATCGAGCACTCCGAGGTAAGCCCGGCCAGTGCGCGATGGGAGTCGGCCATGAGTGAGTTCCTGCTGGACTACGACGATCTGCGCAAATCGCAAGATCCTGACGGCGATCTACTGTCGTTTTTCGAGTCCACCTATAAGGCAGGTGCTGAGAGGGCAGGCTGGGACCCGCATCTCGTTGGCAGCGGCAGACCTTTGTAACAGCCGCAGGGCGCAAAAGATTTTGCCGTAATGCGTCGCCAAACCAGTCCGGCAAGTCCCGTGTTTTGGCGGAAGCGTGTGTGAGTCAAACCCACCCGGTAACTTACATTTTGGCTGGTGCGATCCACTAGAATCCGCCGGTCTGGTACTGCAAGATGGCTAGGGCGAGACGGTAATCATAGTCAGCCTGTACGTTGCCGATTTGGCCTTGCGTCTCCTGGAGTTGTGCCTGACTCAGTTCGACAATGGAACTTAGCCCCAGGCGGTAGCGCGTGTCGGCGAGGTCGAGCGCGAGGTTTGACTGATCCAACAATTGTTGGGTGACGCTGAGTCGCGCGTACGCTGTATTGGCATTGAGCCAACCGGTGCGGACATCGCGGGCGATCCGATTGCGAAGGTCGAGCAGACGGTCGTGTGCCGCTTGCGCTCGCAGACTTGCCTCCCGCGAACGCGCGGTGAAGAGAAAACCATTAAACACTGGGATTTCGACATTCACGCCCACGGCTCCGTACCAATTGGAGAGAACCGGATTTCGTACCGGTGTGTCTCCGATAGCGCCCACCGCGCGGATATTCGGGAGAAGCAGATCGCGTTCTGCGGTGTAGAACTTCTGGGCGGATTGCTCTTGCAATTCGAGGGACAGGATTTCCGGGCGCATGCTGAACGCCCGCGAGATGAGACTCTCCACGTTGGCGGGCGGAGGATTCATCGCCCCGCTGTCTTCGACTAACTGAAAGTTCTGGTTTTCTGAATAGCCCAGCACCATGGATAACGTCGCGAGCGCTCCGTTCTCGTTATTCTCCGCGTCCAGGATGAGCAGCCTGGCCTGGGCGAGGTTCACGTTCGCAAAGCTGAAATCCAGCTGGGACCTGAGCTTGTTCCTGAACAACGCTTCTACCTGGTCGGCGACGGTCTGGCGGGCGCTGACGGTTTGCTGAGCCACCGTCAAGACGGCGTGAGCCTGCAGCGCACCATAAAAAGCTTGATCGACCGCGAGAAGAATCTGGTCTTTCGTCGCTACGGCGTTTTGATCTTGCGCTTTCGCGGCGAGGTTAGCACTGGAGATCAGGTTCGTGGTGCGTCCGAAGTCGGTGATCAACTGATTGACCATCATGCCGCCGGCGGCGCGTTCGTAGATGATGGGATTATTGAGTCCACCGGCGGTGATGCGGCTGTTCTCTTTGGAATCCACACCCGTGAGGTCGGCGGTAGCGGTTGGCCACAGACTGGAACGGACCTGCCGGGTGACTTGCTGGGAGGCCAGCGCCGTCAGCCGCGCCAGCGAGATTTGCGGGTTGTTCTTCAAGGCCAGCGCCTCGGCCTGCTTCAAGGACAGAGGCATCGGACTCCGCGGATTGGCCTGAGAGTCGGAAGATCGCTGCTGGTTCGGAGCCATAGCGGGCATAGTTTGATTCGGAACCGGCTGTGGCATGGGGGCCGAGGGTAAACTCTGTACCGTTGGCGGCTGATCGACCTGCAAGCTTTGCGGATATCCCGAACACGGCGCCAGCGCCATGCACCCTGCCGCGGCGACAATGAAAAGTGGTTTCATTTTCATGGATGTTAGTGACCTCAGGATTGTCATGGTTGTGGTTCGACCCGTATCGGCTCTTCTCGCCGATGGATCAATAGATAGGCGGCGGGGACAATAAAGACGGTCACAATGACGGACATGGTGAGCCCCCCGATAATGGAGCGGGCGAGGGGAGCATACTGTTCACTTCCGGCTTCAAGCGCCAGGGCCATCGGAATCATGCCGAGAATCGTAGCCAGCGAGGTCATTAACACTGGCCGCAAGCGCACGCGGCAGGCGGTTGCTACCGCTTCCTGAATCGGCGCCCCTTCTTTTCTCAACGATCGGGTGAACTCCACGATGAGAATGCTGTTCGAGACTACGATCCCAGTCATCATGATGACCCCCATTAGCGACATGACGTTGACGGTGGTGTGGGTCACCAACAGAAATAGAATTACGCCGGTGATGCCGGGTGGAATTGCGAGCAGGATAATCAGAGGGTCGACGAAGGAAGAGAACTGAGCCATCAGGATCAAATAAACAAGAACAACCGACAGAATCAATCCGACGCTAAAGCTTTTGAACGATTGACGCATGCCCTCTACCGAACCCCGCATGCTGACTCGCACATTCTCGGGCAGCCTGGTGCCGGCGATTACCTTGTCTACCTGATGGGCCAGGCTGCCCAGATCCTCACTGCGCGGCGAAACATAGACATCAATGACGCGGCGAAGCTGGTAATGGTCTACCTCCGTCGGCGTATCGATCATCTTCACGTCCGACACCGCATCGAGGTCGGTTGAGTTCAGATTACCGGCCGCGTGCAATGGGATCTGCTTGAGGTCCGCCATCGAGTTCACCTGGGTTTCCGGGTACTGGACGGTGAGCATGTAGTTGTTTCCGCTCTTCGGATCGACCCAATAACTGGGAGCGATCATGCTGTTCGAGGTCAGCGCGGTGATGACGTTGTCAACCGCTTCCTTGGAAGACACTCCCATCCGTCCCGCCATTTCGCGGTTGATATCGAGCTGAATCCCGGGATAATCGAGATCCTGCGGAATGAGGACGTCGCTTACGTCGTGAAGACCGCGCACTTTCTGCGCGATGTCGGCGGCAGCGCGATAGGCCAGCTTCTGATCATTACCGCTGACCTGGATGTCGATGGGCGCGGGCAATCCGAGATTGACGACCGCATCGACGAGTCCTCCAGACTGAAAGTAAGTCGAGAGTTCGGGCAAATCTTTAGTAAGCTTTGCGCGGACACGACGCATGTACTCGTAACTACCCACCGAGTGGCCTTTCTTGAGGCTGACCTGGACGAACGCCGTGTGCTGGCCGGAATTGCTGGTATAGATGGCCGAGAAATCGGGCGTGATGCCGATGTTCGAGACGATCATGTCGAGATCTCGCGAAGAAACCACTTCCCGGATGTCCGCTTCAACGCGCTTGATGTATTGGTTGGTTAGCTCCAGGCGGGTGCCGGTAGGAGTCTTGATATTGACCGCGAACTGGCCGGGATCGGTGCGGGGAAAGAAGCCCAGGCCGAGCAGCGGAAACAAGGCGAAGCTGAAAAGACAGATGCCGAGAATACCGATCACAGTCGCCACCGGCCGGAGGAGACTGCGCCTTACGGCAATGTCGTAGTGCATCAGCATCCGGTCATAACGCCGGTTGAAGCCGCGTACAAATCGTTCAAATCGTGTTCTCCCCAGATGATGTGCCGCTTCGTCGTGCGGTGACTTAATGAAGCGAGCGCAAAATAGCGGCACGACAGTCATAGCAACCGCATAGGACGCGAATAAGGAGAAAACGACGGCCGAGGCGAGCGCGGTAAACAGAAATCGGCTGACGCCGTAAAGGAAGACGACCGGGAAGAACACAATCGCCGTCGTGAAAGTGGCGGCGAGAACCGGCATTGCTACTTCGCTACCTCCTTTTTCGGCGGCAGCTTCGGGCGTTTCTCCCATCTCCAAATGACGAAAAATGTTTTCCAGCACCACCACCGAGTTGTCAATCAATCGCGAGAAGGCGAGCGCTAATCCTCCCAGAACCATGGTGTTGATCGATCCACCGCTGAGGTTGATGGCAAGGAACGCAGCCAGGGCGGATAGCGGAATGGAGAGCATGACGGCAAGAGTGGCGCGCACGTTGCCGAGAAAGATAAGGATCATTAGAGCGGTCAACACCAACCCAATTCCGCCCTCGCTGCCGAGATTTGCGATTGCCGTCTTCACAAACACCGACTGATCGAATACGACCTTCGTGACCAGCGATTTGGGGATATCCACCAAACTGCCGACAGATTTCTTGATCCCGTCGACGATGGCGATGGTGTTGCTGTTGCCGCCTTGCTTGAGAATCGGAAGGTAAACCGATCTTTGCCCATCCACGCGGACGATGTTGGTCTGGATGGCGGCGCCATCCACCGCGTGGCCCACATCGGCCACCATCAATTCGGCGTTGCCCTCGGACTTCAGTGGCAGCCGGTTGATCTCTTCAGTCGTAGGCAGTTGGCTATTGGTGTAGATGTTGTAGTCCTTGGGACCAATGCGCACATCGCCCGCCGGCAGAATCGTGTTGGCCTCGTTCACGGTGCGGACCACATCCATGAGGCTCAACTGATGAGCCTGCAGCTTAACGGGATCGACATAGACCTGGATCTGCCGGTATTTGCCGCCAAAGGGCTGGGGCACGGACGCGCCCGGCACATTGGCGATTTGATTTCGAACCGTGAACTGGCCGAGGTCGTGCAACTCTGTTTCATTCAACCCCTCGCCTTTCAACGTGATCAGGCAGACTGGCAGACTGGAAGCGTCGAACTTGAGCACGACTGGCGGCAGCGTTCCTGGGGGCAATCGTCGCAATTGCGCCATTGCCAGATTCGAAATTCCGCTGACCGCAGCATCCGGGTTGGTCCCGGGCTGGAAGTAAATCTTGATCAGGCTCACCCCGGTCAAGGATCGCGACTCGATGTGGTCGATGCCGCTGGCCAGTGTAAAAAACCTCTCGAAAGGGTTTGTAATGTTGGCTTCGATTTGTTCCGGCGGCATTCCGGAGTAAAACGTCGCCACCACTACTACAGGAATATCGATGTCGGGAAAAAGATCTACCGGCATGCGCGCCACGGTGGTTATGCCGACGACCGTGATGATCAGGCAGAGCATGATGATGAAAAATGGGTTGCGAATGGAGAAGCCGGACATGTTTACCTGGCTCCCTCTTCGGGCAGAATATTTTTCATCGGCCATCGTGCTCACCTCAGGATCGACTCGCTGGCCGGGCCGGTACTTGCTGAGGTTGCCGACAATCACATGATCGCCCTCGTTCAATCCGGACAGGATCTGGATTCGATCCGACCCCTCGATTCCCGTACGAATCTCGCGCTCTTCCACCTTATTCTGCGAATTCACGAGAAGCACCGTGGCCTTGTCCGCGCCCCGATCAATCGCCTGCAGGGGCAGGGTGAGCGCGTTGGGATCGTTTTGCACGCGCAACGAAACATCGGCATACATGCCGGGAGTCAGTTTGTAGTCCTGATTCGGTACATCCACTTCGACTTGCATGGTGCGAGTAGAACGGTCGAGCGAATCGGTTGAGCGGATTATTTTGCCTGAGAAGCGCTGGTCTGTGGCCTTCACGCGGATATCGACCGGTTCACCATCGTGCACGTTGGCGGCTATAGACTCGGGCACGGGGATCCGCAAACGCAATATATTCACCTGCGAAAGCTTCACGACTGGCGCGGAGCTGACGTTCGAGGTACCGGCTTGAATCAGCGAACCGGTGTCGGCGTACCGCCAAGTCACCACACCGTCGAATGGGGCGATAATTTTTGCGTATTGGGAGAGGGCGGCATAGTGCTGCTGGTCGGCCTGAGAAACCTCCAACTGCTGCCGGGAAGCCGATAGCGCGGATTTGGCGGATTCCACCTGGGCCGCGGTGGAGCGATCTTTGGCGGTGGCATCGTCGAGTTCCTGCTCCGCGATCAGGCCGGGACGCGCGTCCGATGCCTGCTTCAATCGGGTGGCGGCGGCGTGCAGCGCGGCGTGATCCGCTTCCGCACGACTGACCTCATTCTGGGCATGAATAATTTCATCCTGGCTATGCCGCACACCCGCGGAAGCAGCCTGTAATTGCGCCACTAACTCTGGGATTTCAAGAACCGCGAGGACCTGGCCCTTGCGGACACGGTCACCAATGTCCACGTTAATGTTCCTGATGTATCCTGCGACCTTGGCATGGAGTTCCACTTCCTGGTAAGGCAGGAATTCCCCTGCGATGGAGAGTGTATTGGAAAGCGCTGCGCGTCGAACTTGCACCACTGCGGCCGTCGCATAGCTGGCGACTGGAGACGGACGGGTACCTGCATCTCCACAACTCCCGGCAAGAACAACACAAACAGAGATCAAAGCAACGGCTGCCGCCCTGCTAAAAGCAATTAGATATTTTCTCTTCCGCATGTGGGGGTATCCATTTCGAAGCTCAGCCCATTTATCGTTCGGAGCCGGAGTTACGGAATCTCTCATTGAACGGAGCCACGCCAGTCTCACCAGCAGAAAATACAAAAACCGGCACTGGGGGTGGCAAAAGGCAGGATGTCAGCAGGACGGAGGAGGCCGGTTGTGATGCCAACTTGCAGAACCAAGAGTGGTGGAGGGCACGACCTCCGAAAACAGAAGAGCGACAGATCGCGGCGGTTGAAAGAGAGTAATGCTGGACTCAGGAACGGTCCCAATCAGGCCCTCGCCGAGAAGGTGTTGTCTATAAGCGTCGGAAGAGTGGCATCTTACACCTGTAACCTTTGTTAGCTTCTGGACTTCCGTACTCAATGCGGTGAATCGAGTCGCAAGACTCAGGGTGAGCGCGAAGATGGAGAGGAGGACAACCGCGGTCCAGCACCGAGAGGCAAAAGTCACGCGTGCGCGAGAGTGTTCCAGCACGATCATCTAAAATCCGCAACGCGGAGCGGCGATCAATCTAAGTATACATTGACAGCGTCCACGGCAGGAGTACGGCAGGTGAAGGCACTTAAGTCCTTTGTTTTGGCGGAAGCGTGTGTGAGTCGAACACACCGGCAACATCGAAGATGCCGCCCGCCGGTTTTGAAGACCGGGACGATCACCGGACCGCATGCGCTTCCCCGGTCTCGCTCGTGCACTCGCACACCACGCTACACCAACTACTTGGGCTGCGCCACCACCCGCAAATACGGTTTCAGCGTCTTAAAGCCCGCCGGATACTTCTGCTTCGCCTGCTCGTCCGAAACCGAGGTGGGGATGATCACGTCGTCCCCCGGCTTCCAGTTGGCGGGGGTCGCCACGCTGTGCCTGGCGTTCAACTGGATGGAATCGAGAGCGCGCAGCACTTCGTCGAAATTGCGCCCGCTGCTCATGGGATAGATCAGCATCAGTTTGATCTTCTTGTCCGGGCCGATGACAAATACCGTGCGCACGGTGGCATTGTCGGCGGCGGTGCGGCCCTCGCTCGTCGCGCCCGACTCGGCGGGGAGCATGTCGTAGAGTTTGGCGATCTTCAGTTCGGGATCGCCGATCATGGGATAGGTCACCTTGTGACCCTGCGTCTCTTCGATGTCGGCGGCCCACTTGCCATGGCTCGATACCGGATCGACGCTGAGGCCAATGATCTTCGTGTTGCGTTTGGCAAACTCCGGTTGCAGACCCGCCATGTAACCCAGTTCCGTGGTGCAGACGGGGGTGAAGTCCTTGGGGTGCGAAAACAGGATGGCCCAGCCGTCGCCGATCCATTTGTGAAAGTCGATGGGGCCCTGGGTTGTGTCCGCGGTGAAGTTGGGGGCTTCCGAGTTGATGCGTAGAGACATGTTCGAAACCTCGCGTCGATTTCTGATCGATGTATTTAAATTCTACTAATTTAGTAGGGAATAGAATAGCCAGAGGGCGGCAAGCGCGTCAACCCCACGCAAGTCAGTTGGAAGCCGCCCATGCCTGGGAGTCATAAGCAGCGCACAAACCGTCGCACTATGCGCACGATGCGTCGCGGCGCAACGGATTTCGAGTTGCCGGGCAAAATCGCCGCCCGTACTATTTCATCCATGCCCGGCTCCCTCCGAAAGCTCTCTCTGGTGCAGGTGGATGTGTTTACCGACCGCGTTCTCGCGGGCAACTCGCTGGCTGTATTTCTCGATGGCCGCGGCCTCAGCACCGAGACCATGCAGGCTCTGGCGCGCGAAATGAACCTGTCGGAGACGACTTTTATACTGCCCCAGGATGATCCCCTCAACCGCAATCCCGGCGCGGAAAAAACTCGCGCGGTTCGGGTGCGCATCTTTACCGTGGTGGAGGAGTTGCCCTTCGCCGGACATCCCACGCTCGGCACCGCCTTCGTTCTGCGCGGCCAGACCGGAGCGGACGAAATCCTGCTGGATTTGAACGTGGGGCCGGTGCCGGTGCGCTTTCGCGAGGAAGCCGGCCAACCCACGTTTGGAGAAATGACCCAGAAAAATCCTCAGTTCGGCGCCATCCACAAGGTGGACGCGGTCGCGCCGCTCACCAACCTGAGCGCGACGGATTTCGATGTCTCCTTCCCCATCCAGACGGTCTCTACCGGCGTGCCTTTTACCGTGGTCGCGCTGCGATCGCTGAACGCGATCGCGAGATTGCGGGTCGATTTTGACGCCGCCGCCGAATATCTGGCGCGCAGCGGGGGAAAATTCTTTTACTTCGTGTGCCGCGAGACGGTCGATCCCAGGGCGCGCCTGCACGCCCGCATGCCCTTTTATGGCGGGGACGATCCGGCCACCGGATCGGCCGCAGGATGCTGCGCCGCCTGGATGGTGGCGCATAACGTGGCCGCCAGCGAGGAGCAGGTTTTAATCGAGCAGGGGCTGGAGGCCCACCGTCCCAGCCGCATTTTCGTGCGCGCCACCAAGCAGGATAACCAGGTGGTCAATGTGCGCGTCGGTGGAAATTGTGTCGAAGTTCTCCGCGGCGAGGTCAGCATCCCGTTGGCGGTCGAGTGAAACGCTGCCCTGGTCGCGGCTCTCGGAACCATTGCCCCAGCGGGCCATCCACCACTGTGCCATTGGCGAGCGCGCTACTTTACCGGAGCGGCGATTGTGTTTAGCATTCACCTCGCTCCGATTCGAAGGAAAAGAAATCAGGTTTGCCCATTCCGAATATTTTTGTGACGGCGTTTTTCAGGTCAGGTCTTTTCAGCTCACGTCTTTTAAGGTCACGGCAATGAAGCCCAAGAAAACAATCCTTTGCGTGGACGATAACGAGCAGTCGCTTTCCATCCGCAAAATTCTGCTGGAAACCCGCGGCTACCGCGTGCTCGCTTTCAACAACGGGGAACAGGCGCTCGAAGCCTTCCGGCGCGGCGGCGTCGACCTCGTGCTCACCGACCTGATCATGCCCGGCGTGGACGGCTCGCGGCTGATCGAGGAAATCAAGCGACTCTCTCCGCAAACGCCGGCGGTGTTGATCTCGGCGCGAACCAAGATCTACGAGCGCGAGACCCTGGCCGATCTCTTTTTGCCCAAGGGATCCTACGAGCCGGCGGAACTGCTGGAGCGCATTCGCCTGTTGCTGGTGCGCAAGCGCGGCCCGAAAAGGCCGATCGCGATGCCAGCCCGCGTGGAGCACGCCACCGTGGCCTGACTCCAGCCGGAAACCTGCCGCCCCCCGTCCTCCCGGCTATGATATGGTTTTCAACGGATGGCGGCTTTCATTGAAGCGAAGGATCTTCGCAAGACGTTCCGCGTGGGCAAGGTCGACGTGCCCGCCCTGCGCGGAATTTCCTTCAGCGTGCAAAAGGGCGAGTTCGTCACCGTAGTCGGTCCTTCGGGAAGCGGTAAATCCACGCTCTTTTATCTGCTGGGCGGGCTGACGCGGGCCGATTCCGGCAGCGTCACCATTGACGGCGTCGATTTCGCCACCCTCTCCGACGGCGAGCGTACGCGACTGCGCAAGAGAAAAATCGGATTCGTCTTCCAAAAATTTAATCTTCTGCCCACGCTCTCCGCCCGCTCGAACATCGAGATCGCGGCGGACATCGCGGGCCAGGGCGCGCCCGACCCGGCTTTCCTGGGAACGATCACCGAGATGCTCGGCATTGCGCAGCGACTGGAACATCGGCCGAATGAGCTTTCCGGCGGGGAGCAGCAGCGCGTGGCGCTGGCGCGCGCGCTCATCAATCGCCCGGCCATCGTGCTGGCGGACGAACCGACCGGCAATCTGGATTCGAAAAGTTCGGGGATCGTGCTCAACATGCTGCGCAAGTCGAACAAGGATCTGGGCCAGACCGTGCTTATGATCACCCATAACCCCGAGGCAGCGGAGTATGGCGACCGCATCGTGCACATGCGCGACGGCCAAATCGTGTCGCCCGAGGACGATCCGCAGTGGGCGCCGCACCATCCCGCGGCTGGCTTGCGGCCGTAACGCGGGAAAAATGGCAATTGCCGCGGCAGCCGCCGGCGAGACGCTATTGGCTAAGTTGGGCGAATGCCGGCCCCTAAACGGGAATTGGCAGCGAGCGGGCAAGTGCTGTAAAATGAGTACGCGAGCGGGAGTAACTCAGCGGTAGAGTGCGACCTTGCCAAGGTCGAAGTCGCGGGTTCAATCCCCGTCTCCCGCTCCAGATTCTTCGACGCCCCGCCCCCCGCGAGGGCTTTTCGTCAGGACATACTGGTCAGGACGTTTTCGGGCGCGGTAGCCAAGTGGTAAGGCCGAGGTCTGCAAAACCTCTATCGTGAGTTCGATTCTCACCCGCGCCTCCAACCCCTCGATGGATTTGCCAACCCCCAGAGTTGCCGTGACTTGTGCGACTTCGACCTATTCAGGTCGTCAGGTGCGCAAGCGATGCGCGCGACCGTGCGAGTGCTCATTGGCTCGAACCAGTCGATTGTACGGCGCCATCTGGTGCGCTTGCCGACCATCCTTAAGTATCGCCAGGTTTTGCCGACGCGTGTCTCCCACGGCCTGGGTACGGGCCCATAAGTTAACCGCAAAAGAAAAAGTCCCACCCGCCCGCACCAACTATAGTGCGGACAGATGGGACCGTGCTTTGGAATCCTGTAAAAGACCGCCCTTACACCCGGGCACACACCGCCTTGGTCTGAGTGTAGAGCGACAGGACGTCTTTGCCCATTTCGCGTCCCCAGCCGGATTGTTTGTAGCCGCCGAAGGGCAGGGCGGCGTCGAAGATGTTGTAGCAGTTAATCCAGACTGTGCCCGCCCGCAGCAGGGCCGCGGTGCGGTGCGCCTTGGAAAGATCCCTGGTCCAGATGCCGGCGGCCAGACCGTACACGCTGTTGTTGGCGCGGGGCGTCAGTTCTTCGGGATCGTCGAACGGAGTCGCCGCCACTACCGGGCCGAAGATTTCCTCCTGCACCACGCGCATATCGTCTTTGGTATTGATTAGCACGGTGGGCTCGACGAAATATCCCTTGCCGCCGAGTTTCTTACCTCCGGTCACGGCGGTTGCGCCCTCTCTCATGCCCAGTTCGAGATAGTTGCACACCCGCTGCAACTGCTCCTCGGAGACGAGCGGCCCCATCGACGTCTTCGGCTCCAGACCGGAGCCGACGTTGATCTTCTTCGCTTTGGCGGCCACGCCTTCGACCACGCGATCAAACACGGGCCGCTCCACAAACAGGCGCGAACCGGCGCAGCAGCATTGCCCCTGGTTAAAGAAAATAGCGCTGGCGGAGTCGGCGATGGCTGCGTCCAGATCGGCATCCTTGAACACCACATTCGGAGACTTGCCGCCGAGTTCGAGCGACACTTTTTTCAGATTGCCGGTCGCGGCGTGGACAATCAACTTGCCCACTTCGGTCGATCCCGTGAACGCAATCTTATCGACCAGATCGTGCGCCGCCAGCGCCGCGCCCGCCGTCTCACCATAGCCCGGGACAATGTTGACCACGCCCGCCGGGAAGCCGGCTTCCATGATCAACTCGCCCAGCCGCAGCGCCGAAAGCGGAGTCTGCTCCGCCGGCTTCAGGACGACCGTGCAACCGCAAGCCAGCGCCGGCGCCAGCTTCCAGGCCGCCATCAGCAGCGGGAAGTTCCAGGGGATGATCTGCCCGACAACTCCCACCGGTTCGCGCAGCGTGTAAGCGTGATAGTTCGCGCCCGGCGTGTACGGCACGGAGAGAGGAATGGTTGTGCCTTCGAGTTTCGTCGCCCATCCCGCCATGTAGCGGAAGATTTCCACGGCCAGGGGAACGTCGGCAGCCCGCGCCACAGTCAGCGGCTTGCCATTATCCAGGGTTTCGAGAGTGGCGAATTCCTCGAGGTGCTCTTCCAGCAGGTCGGCCAGTTTCCACACCAGCTTGCCGCGTTCCGAGGCGGTCATCCGCGACCAGGGACCGCTGTCGAAGGCCTGGCGCGCGGCTTTGACGGCGGCGTCAATATCCGCCCGATCGCCTTCCGCAATCTGTGCCAAAACTTCGCCGGTAGCGGGATTGTAAGTGGGGAACGTCTTGCCCGAAGCGGCATTCACCCATTGACCGCCGATGAGCATTTTGCGCGGCCGCGCAATGAAGTCGCTGGCGTTCGAATCAATCTGAATTGGAGAGACTGCGATTCCCATAGATCCTCCTGAGACGGGGCGGAGTGAAAGAATTGGTTGAGCCGACGAGGGCCCGGGAAAATACTAGTCCCGCAGGACGAGGAAGGCAAACGCAGAGAAAAAGAGCGTGAGATGCAGCGAAGAATAGCGGCGACTACTTAATCTCTTTCATCGGCAGGAGCGTACCGTAGTCGCGCCCGGAAGGCTCCACTGCCCGCGCCACCACGCCGGCAAAGGCCTGGCGAAGTTCGGGAAATTTCGCCACCAGGGCTTTGATCACCGCCGTATTCTCCTGGAACGAGCGCGCCGTATCCGAGACATCGGCCGCCTGATACTTTACGACCAGGTCGAGATCGTCGCCCACCGCCAGCGGGAAGATTTCCGTCAAGTGATACACTTTGCCGCCCGCGCTCAGGTCCGCCGTGTTGCCATTGACCGGCAGATCCGGCGGCTGCGTACTCTGGCTTTCTTCGTAGAGCTTGTCGCTGGCCAGCGTGCTCATGAAGTCGACCGGCGCGGCGAGCGCAATCGCATCGCGGTAATAAAGCCAGGCGTTGCGATTCTGCCCTTTCGCCTTGAAGTCACGAGCGCGTTGCGAGAACCACGCGGCATCGTGGCCCGCCGATTCCGCGGACCGGGCGTAAAATCCCGCCAGCTTCCACTCGCCGCCCGACTGCTGGAGGATAAAAGTCAGAGTGCGGGCGCCCTTCGCGCCGTTTACGTCCACGATGGCGACGCCGTACTTCCCCGGCGGCAGATTGTTCAGGACAAACACCGCACTATCCCGGGTCTGCCCGGTGCGTCCGAACACGCCGCACAGGAACTCGGCGCGGGGCAGCGCCTCCACCCCGTCGGCGGTCAACAGGAAGGGTGGACGAATCGTGCTTTTTGCGGCGGCAAAGGCGGGCTGGTTTTCCTTGACGGCATCGTCGACGGCGGAAAAGTTTCCGGCGAGCGCGGCAATGGAATTTTGCTTGAGGCCGGCAACGTCACCATGCGCCGACATTTCGAAATAGCGCGTGGCAGCAGCTTCGATCGCGCTTCGTACGGGGGCTTCCATATCCGCCGCACTCTGGCAATTTTGCCCGATGGCGGAAGCCGACAGCGACAACCAAATCAGCGCGATGCAAAGCGCGATAAAAAACGTCGGGTGGTTTCGTGCATGGGGTTGCCGAGCGACGCCCAAGGATGGCCTCCGCTGGCATTTTACGCGCAGTCAGCCCGGCAGCGCTGGAATTAGTGCCAGCGCTATGTAGCGTTTTCAGGGGCAGCATCGGGAAGGTTACTAAATCCTCCGGGGTGATGAAACTTTCGTAATCTATACGCAAACCGACCGCTGCCCGTGCGTTCTAAGGGAATGGTAAACTTAGATATCGCAACAGTGACTTCGGGTCGAGAGCCCGCTGGCGAAAAGGCCGTTTTCGATGCTGTTTAGCAACAGGCTGCTGGGAAAAAGGTTGGGCAACAGGTTGAGAAGCAGATGGCTCGCTTTCGGGCTGGTTTTGCTGGCTCCGGCGCTGCACGCGCAGACTTCAGCCCCGCCCGCAGCCGCGCCCGGCGCCACCCCATCGACCGCGTCCCCGTCGACCCACCATCGTTCTCATAAACCGCCGCCGCCACCCCCTCCACTTGTACTGCCTCCGCTTCCTAGCGGGCCGCTGAGTCAATTGCCGATGGACCAGATTCCGGCGACTCCGGCAAAAGTCAGCTTCCAGGGCGGTTTACTGACCATCTCTTCGCAAAATTCTACTTTAGGCGAAATCCTGCGCGACGTGCGCAAACTAACGGGCGCGTCGATTGAAATCCCGCCCGGCTCCAAAGGCACCAGCGAGCGAGTGGTTGCCCACCTCGGTCCGGGAACGCCACGCGACGTTTTGGTCGGACTGCTCAATGGTTGTTCGTTCAATTACGTCATGGTCGGTTCCAATGTGGACCCCGCCGCCGTGGCCAGTGTGATTCTCACCGCCAAGGATGGCGCGGGCGCTCCCCAGTCGGGGTCGGCACCCAACCCGTATCAGGGTGGTCCGGTCGGGATGGCTGCGAATCGTTATCCGGCGCCTCATCCCTTCAATCCGCAAGCCGTGCAGCCGGGAAATGGCGTGGCTGAGCCCGCCGAAGCGGAAGAAAATAAGGAACAAGAAGAAGAGCCGGAAGCCGCCGAGGAACCACCCGACGACCAGTCACAGCCGGTTGCGCCTGACCCCACCACCGCAAACGCAGGCGATCAGCCGCAAGCCGATCCAAATCAGCCGAACGCAGGACCGAAGACTCCGGAACAAATATTGGAAATGCTGCGCCGGCCGCAGCCGCCCGGCGGAATTCCGAGCCCTGCGCAGCAAGCGCCGCAACCCCAGCCCGAGGACTAGACAACCACAACCTGTTTGTGGGACACACAGACGCCGCAATGCCGGCGCTGCGGCTTGCGTGCGGCAGGCTGCTAGTCGCCGCTGCTCGGGCTCTGGTTCGGCACCAACGCCGCCAGTAAGTTGGAGGGTTGCGCCGGGTTGAGGAGGGTCAGCACGACACTGACCACGCAATAGGCGCCGAAAATACCCAAAACTACGCTTAGAATTGCACTGCTGGTGAGCAGGAAACCAACCAAAAATTCGTTCAAGGGAAAAGGCCTTTACCGGCAGCCACGCTACCCAGCGCGGGACTGCAAAAGAATGAGTGTATCCGCATTTGACCCCCGTGGCTGTTAACAAATAAGATACGGGAATCGGACTGCGTATCTCCACTCTCCAACATTTCTCCGGACCCGTCCACGTTACGGAAGTCCACAAAGTAATGAGTTAAATGGCCATCACCCGGATTTCGGTGCGCGGTGCGCGCCAGCACAATTTGAAGAATATTGACGTCGAGATACCCCGCAACACTCTGACGGTCATTACCGGGCTCAGCGGCTCCGGAAAATCGTCGCTCGCTTTCGACACGATTTATGCCGAAGGCCAGAGGCGCTACGTCGAGACTCTCTCCGCCTACGCGCGCCAGTTTCTCGATCAGATGGAACGCCCGGACGTGGATTCGATCGACGGTTTAAGCCCCTCGATTTCCATCGAGCAGAAGACCACCAATCGCAGCCCACGCTCCACCGTCGGCACCATCACCGAGATTTACGATTACCTGCGCCTGCTCTACTCTTCCATCGGAGTGCCGCATTGCCCGAATTGCGGCAAGCCCATCACCCGGCAATCAGCGGAGCAGATCGTCCAGCGCGTGCTCTCGCTCACTCCCGACGATCGCGTGATGATCATGGCGCCCATCGTTCGCGGTCGCAAAGGGGAATTCAAGAAGGAGATGGAAAAACTGGTCCAGCACGGCTTCTCGCGGGCGCGAGTCGATGGCGAACTGGTCAATATGGAGGACGATCTTGCCCTCGACAAGCGCAAGAATCACACCATAGAGGTCGTCATCGATCGCCTGCTGGTGAAGCCGGGAATTGAAGCCCGCCTCGAACAATCCGTCGCCCTGGCGATGAAACTGGGCGGCGGTCTGGTTCTGGTGGTGGTGGTCAACGGCGACGAGACCCTGTATTCCTCCCGTCTGGCGTGCCCGGATTGCGGCATCAGCGTGCCCCAGATGGAGCCCCGTTCGTTTTCCTTCAACAGTTCTTACGGCGCTTGCCCGGAGTGCCACGGCCTGGGCAGCCGCTACGATCTCGATCCCGCCAAGGTGATCGTGGATTGGTCGAAGCCCATACTGGACGGCGGGTTAGGACCCGGTTCCTCCTCGCAGAATCTGGTTCGCAGCATCCAGTTGCTGGTGCAGGCTTACGGTTTCAACCTGGCCACGCCCTTCGAGAAATTTCCCGACAAGATCCAGAACCTGCTGCTCTACGGCGAACCGCAGCGCGGCGGAAAAACCGGCTTTCTGGGAATTCTGGGCTACCTGCGGCAGAATCTGGAGAATTCCACCTCCGACAATTATCGCGATTATCTTCTCGATTTCATGTCGGCGACGGAATGCCCGGTCTGCCACGGCCGGCGTCTACGCGCGGAAAGCCTGGGGGTAAAAGTGAACGGCATGTCCATCGCCGATTTCACCAGCCTCCCGATCGCGCGCGCGCTGCAGGCCGCGCGCAGGATTACTCTGACGGGCCGGGAACTGACCATCGCTGGCCGCATCTCCCACGAAATTATCGAACGCCTGGAATTTCTTGACAATGTCGGCCTCGGATATCTCTCGCTGGGGCGTTCGGCCGCGACGCTTTCCGGCGGAGAAGGCCAGCGCATCCGCCTGGCCACGCAAATCGGCTCGAAGCTGCGCGGCGTGCTCTACGTGCTCGATGAGCCTTCCATTGGCCTGCACCACCGCGATAACGGACGACTGCTTGCGGCGCTGGAAAATCTGCGCGATCTCGGCAACACCGTTCTCGTGGTCGAGCACGACGAGGAAACCATACGCCGCGCCGACTATGTCATCGATCTTGGCCCCGGCGCGGGACGGCATGGCGGCGAGTTGGTGGCCAGCGGCACGCCCGCGGAAATCATGAACTCCGCCAGTTCGCTCACCGGCGCCTACATTTCGGGACGGCGGCAGATCGCCATGCTTTCCGAGCGCCGCAGCCCCAATGGCAAAGCGCTGAACGTGCTGGGAGCGAAAGAGAACAATCTCAAGAACCTCGATGTCGCGTTTCCTCTGGGGGTCATGACGGTTGTGACCGGAGTATCCGGCTCCGGCAAGTCGACGCTGGTCAACGACATTCTCTATCGCGCCCTGGCGAAGCAACTCTACCGTTCGCGCGAGGAACCGGGCGCGCATAAAGCCATCACCGGAGCGGAACTGGTCGACAAAGTTATTCGCATCGACCAGTCGCCCATCGGACGCACGCCGCGCTCCAATCCCGCCACTTACACGGGCATCTTCTCCGCCATTCGCGATCTCTATGCCATGTTGCCGGAGGCGCGCGAGCGCGGTTACAAGCCCGGACGCTTCTCCTTCAACGTCGCCGGCGGGCGCTGCGAGGCTTGCCAGGGGGAAGGCCAGCGCCGCATTGAGATGAACTTCCTGCCCGATGTGTACGTACAGTGCGAGGTCTGCGGCGGACGCCGCTACAACCGCGAAACGCTGGCCGTTTGTTACAACGGCAATTCCATCGCCGACCTGCTGGAAATGCCGGTCTCGGATGCGCTCCAGATCCTGGAAAATATTCCGCAAGTCAAACAAAAGCTGCAAACCCTGGTAGACGTGGGCCTGGGATACATTCATCTCGGTCAATCCGCCGTCACGTTATCGGGCGGCGAAGCCCAGCGCATTAAACTGGCCCGCGAACTGAGCAAGCGCCAGACCGGCAAGACGCTTTATCTGTTGGATGAGCCGACCACCGGCCTGCACTTCGACGACGTTCGAAAGTTGCTCGATGTCCTGCATCGGCTCACCGATTTAGGCAACACCGTCATCATTATCGAGCACAATCTGGACGTGATTCGCAATGCCGACTGGCTCCTTGATCTCGGCCCCGAGGGCGGAGAAGAGGGCGGACGCATCGTGGCCCAGGGTACTCCCGAGCAAGTCGCGCGCGTCAAGAAGTCCTATACCGGGCAGGCGCTGAGCGCGTATTTCAAAGGCTCTTCCCGCAACGGATCGTACCGGAGTGACTTGGCGAAAAAAGACTCGGTGAAAAATGAACCGGTGAAAAACGGTGCTGCCAACGGCGCAATCGCCTCGGCCGCGGAAATCGCTTGAACCTTCCCGACAATCCCGAGAGTTTGCCGGACTGGGGGGAGGGGTCGTCTCCCGTTCAAGCCGAGCCCGCTTCCTTCGACCATGCTTCCTCCGATGCGAGCAACGCAACGGACTCCGCCTCCGTCGCAGACGATGGTCACTTCGCAAGCCCATCTCCCGCACTGCTTCTCGTTCCGCCTGCCGATCCGGCCTGGGACGGATGGGACATTCTCCGCCTGATACTGCTGACCCTGGTGGCACTTTTCGCCGGTGTCTTTGCCGCCATGCTCATCGCGCGCTGGAGCATTTATTCGCACGCGCCTTTCGCCAAAATTGCCGCCATTCCCCTCGTCGTGGTTGCGGGACAGTCTCTGGCGTACTTACTGGTTCTCGCTTACATGTACATCCTCGTGACTCGCGAGCGCCGCCGGCCCGATTTCCTTGCCGCCATCCACTGGAATTGGCCGTCGAAAATTGGCCTCTACCTGCTGGTGGGATTCAGTCTCTCGGTCGGTCTTCAGCTGGTGGCTCACCTGCTTCCCATTCCGAAAGAGTTGCCCATCGACAACTTTTTCCGTACACCGGCGGAGGCATGGGCGCTCGGCATTCTCAGCGTGACCCTCGCTCCCCTGATGGAGGAGCTTTTCTTCCGCGGCTTTCTCTACCCCGTGCTGGTCCGCCACCTCGGAGTGCCGGTTTCGATTTTTGTCACCGCCTTCAGTTTCGCCCTGCTGCACGGAGCGCAACTGATGTTCTCCTGGGGACCGGTCCTGGTGATCTTTATCGTCGGTTTGGTATTGACCGTGGTGCGCGCGCAAAAGAATTCGGTGGCCGCCAGCCTGATTATTCATGTTGCCTACAACGCCACCATCACCCTGGCAATGTTTGCCGCTACCGATGGATTCCGCCATCTGGAAAAGTTAAACAGCTAGCACCCGCGGCTCATATCCTGGGATCTGCGCAGCCCGGTCTGAGAAGCGCTTTTCTGCTATCGTAGAAATTCATGTCCGACGCCCGAAAAGAGCTTTTGCAGCTGCTGGCGCACAAGTCATTTCGGCTCGGCCAGTTCAAATTGTCCTCGGGCGGCACCAGCGACTATTACATCGATTGCCGCACCACGACTCTGGACGCCCGCGGAGCGCAACTTGCAGGCCAGGTATTCCTCGATGAAATCCGCAAACAGGGCTGGCAGGCCGAGGCAATCGGAGGACTGACCATGGGCGCCGACCCCATCGTCGTAGCCGTCGCCGTCACCAGTGGCGCGATCAACGGATTCCTCGTGCGCAAGGCGGAAAAGCAGCACGGCACAGGCCGTCGCATCGAGGGCTTTGCCGACAAAGGCGCGCGCGTCGTGATCGTGGACGACGTCTGCACCACGGGTTTATCCACGGTGGAAGCCATCATGGCCGCCCGTGACTTTGGCTTCGAAGTGGTCGGCGCAATGTGCCTGGTGGAGCGCGAAGACGCGAAGGGCCGCCCCGCAGTCGAAAAAGCCGCCGCTCCGGCCAAATTTATCTCGATCTTTACCGCAACCGATGTGAGAACAGAGCACGTAAGACTTGGCGATTCGCCGCTATGAGCGCCTTGGGGTAAGTGCTAGCTCCTGAGAGAAAAGCCTTCATGATCCAAACTTTAGAATGGACGCCGCGCGGCGTCGTCTTCATCGACCAGACGAAGCTGCCGACCGAAGAAGTGTACGTGACCTGCACCACGCATCAGCAGGTCGCGGACGTAATCCGCAACATGGTTGTGCGTGGGGCTCCTGCCATTGGCGTCGCCGCGGCCATGGGCATCGCGCTCGGGACCAAAAATTCCACAGCCGAAAACGTCGCCGATCTCCAGCGCGACTTCGATGCGATCTGTGAGACGATCCGCCACACACGACCGACGGCGGTAAATCTATTCTGGGCGATTCGCCGAATGTCGGATAAATTCGCCTCTCTCCGCTCCTGCCCCATCGCGCAAATCCAGCAGTCGTTGATCGAAGAAGCGCAGCGCATGCACGCCGAAGACATCGCCGCCAACCAGGCCATGGGACGCTACGGAGCCACGCTCATGCCCGCCACCGGAGGCGTCCTGACTCACTGCAATGCCGGCGCACTCGCCACCGCCGGTTACGGCACCGCGCTCGGCGTCATCCGAGCCGCCGTGGAAGCGGGAAAGAAAATTCACGTTTACGCGGACGAGACTCGTCCCTTCCTGCAAGGCTCCCGGCTCACCGCCTGGGAGTTGATGAAAGATGGCATCCCCACCACCGTCATCTCCGACAATATGGCGGGCGTCATGATGCAGCAAGGCAAAATTGCAGCCATCGTAGTGGGCGCCGACCGCATCGCCGCCAACGGAGATGTGGCCAACAAAGTCGGCACCTATACCGTAGCCGTGCTCGCCCAAGAAAATGGCATCCCTTTTTATGTGGCGGCGCCGACCTCGACCGTCGATCTCGAAACCCCGGACGGCGGCAAAATCCCCATCGAGCAGCGCAATCCCCGCGAAGTTACGCATATCGCCGGGCGGCAGATGGTTCCCGATGGAGTCGGAATTGAGAACCCGGCCTTCGACGTGACGCCCGCCAGGTACGTGGCCGCCATCATCACGGAAAAAGGCATAGCCCGCGCTCCCTACACGGAGTCGCTGAAAAATCTCATGTAGCGGCTGGACGTATTCGTCCGCCCGCGCGCTGTCGAAACCAGCGCGCTTTCTTTAATGCCAGCCTGAACTCCAATGTCCGCCATTACTCAGTCCCAACTCACCTTTCAAAGCGGCGGCAAACCCATTCGCCTGCATGCCTATTTGCCGGAAGCGCCCGGTCGGCTTCCGGCCGTGCTCGCCCTCCATGGCGCGGGCGGCAATGTCGCCGGCATGGAACGCTATGCGGCGGCCCTGGCGGAACAAGGCTTTGCCGTGTACCTGCTTCATTATTTCGACCGTACCGGCGATGACAGCACCGACATGGCAAACATACTGCGCAAGTTTCCGCTGTGGATGAAAACGCTGTGGGACGCCATTGGCTTCGTCGAGCAGCAACCCCACGTCGATGGCGCTCGCATCGCTCTCCTGGGATTTTCGCTGGGAGCCTACCTCTCGCTCGCCACCTCCGCCATCGATCCGCGAGTGCGGGCTGTCGTGGAATTTTTCGGCGGCATGCCGAAGGAAATGAATTTCTTCATGCGGCGCCTCTGCCCCGTATTAATTCTCCACGGCGAGGCCGACGCAACCGTGCCCGTCGAAGAGGCGTATCGCTTGCAGAAATTGCTGGAGAAGAAAGGGATTCCCTACGAGATTCAGATCTACCCCGGAGCCGGGCACGGCTTCAATGAGGAAAGCATTTGGCGCGATGCAAGTCAAAGGTCGCTGCAATTCCTGCGGAAATATCTCTCGGATTCAATCGCCCGCGAATAACACATCCCGCCGCTTCAAACCCGCGACAGCCGGAATGGCGCGCTGAGCAGGCGCGCGGGAAGCATCACCACGGCCAACAACAGAGCCAACGCGCCGTGGACCGCAATGCCAACAATGCGGAAAGGCAACAACAGCAGCCATACAAAGGGATAAAGAATCAGCGCGAGCAGCGCCAGCGGCCAGCACAGCACGAAGAGAAAGCACCACAACACAAAGGCAATCATGAAGCGGACCTCCATTCAAGTAGAACAGGAGATTACATTACTTTCAGGTCTGGACTGACGCGCAATTTCGCTCCCGTGGCTGCCTGCACGTCATCCACGGTCAGCCCGGGAGCGACCTCCTCCAGCAGTAAGCCTTCCGGAGTTACTCGCATGTAGGCCATCTCCGTGACGATCGTGTCCACGACCTTAACTCCCGTCAAAGGCAGCGTGCACTTCTTGAGGATCTTAGGCTCACCCTCTTTGGTTGCATGCTCCATGGCGATGATTACGCGCCTCGCCCCCGCCACCAGGTCCATGGCGCCACCCATGCCCTTGACCATTTTCCCCGGAATCATCCAGTTCGCAAGATTGCCCTGTTCGTCGACTTCCATGGCGCCCAGGACGCTCAGGTCAACATGGCCGCCGCGAATCATGCCAAAAGAGTCGGCGCTCGAAAAGTATGCTGTGCCCGCCAGTTCGCTGACCGTTTCTTTTCCGGCGTTGATCAAGTCGGCATCCTCCGAGCCTTCCAGCGGATAGGGCCCGATGCCCAGCATTCCGTTCTCGGATTGAAGAATCACGTCCATCCCGGGCGGAACATAATTGGCGATCAGCGTGGGCAAGCCGATGCCCAGGTTGACGTAAAATCCATCGCGCAATTCGCGGGCAACGCGCTTCACGATGCGCTGCCGCTTGTCATTGTCCTTTGGCGCTTTAGGCAAGGTTGACATGGTTTTCTACGCGAGGAATTCAGCGGTCGTTTCCGCCCTCGAGACCGTTCTTTGCTCAATCCGTTTCTCAAACCGTTCGCCCTGCAAAATGCGTTTCACAAATACGCTCGGCGTGTGCACCATGTCGGGATCGCAGCTCGCCGGGTTCCACCAGATCTTCGACTTCCGCGATTGTGATTCGCGCCGCCGTGGCCATCATCGGGTTAAAGTTGCGCGCCGTTTTGCGATAAACCAGATTGCCGTGGCGATCGCCCTTCCACGCTTTGACGAAAGCGAAATCCGCTTTCAGCCAGTGTTCCATGATGTAGCTTTTGCCTTCGAACTCGCGCGCTTCTTTACCTTCGGCGACAATGGTGCCGAAACCCGCGGGTGTGTAGAACGCCGGTATGCCGGCCCCCCTGCACGAATCCGCTCAGCGAGTGTTCCTTGTGGCACCAGGTCGAGTTGCACCGTGCCTTCCAGCACCATCTTTTCCAGAAGCTTATTTTCCCCCACGTAGGTGCCGATGTGGCGCCTGATCTGCCCGTTCGCCAGCAGCAAGCCGACGCCGAAGCCGTCGACCCCTGCATTGTTGCTGATCGTCGTGAGGTTTTTTACGCCCTTCGCCGCCAGTGCGCGGATCAGGTTCTCCGGCATCCCGCACAAGCCGAAGCCGCCCACCATGATGGTGGCGCCATCCGTCACATCCCGGATGGCTTCTTCCGCGCTCGCCACAACCTTGTGCATGACAGGGAAAATTCTATAGCAACTCCGCCGCGGCGGCACGGCGGCGGGCAATTTCACTTTTTGCTTTTCTGCGCGCCTACACGGCCCGGTGGAGAACTCTTCCGCAACTGATGCGCGCGCTCGAATTCATCGGCCAGTTGCTTCGAGTCGAGATTTTCGCGAATGTGCGCGAGGCGTTGTTCCAACTTCTGTAAAGCGCCTGCAAGATTATTTTTATTGGTGATGGCGATGTCACGCCACATCGAATACGGACTGCCTGAAATTCTGGTCATCTCGCGCAAAGCGCGGCCCCCGATATCGAGCACGGGCGCATCGGGACCGAATTCATCGACCAGCGCGGCCGCCAGGGCGGTCGAGAGCATTTGCGGCAGATGGCTGATCCATGCGCAAACCCGATCGTGTTCGGAGGGTTCGACAACCGCGACTTTTGCGCCCAGCTTTTCCGCGCAGTGAATGAATTCTCCACACGCGCCGGCGTGCACGTTCTGCCGGGGAAGCGGCGTGAACAGCCAAACCGCGCCTTCGAAAAGATCGGCATCGGCAAACTCCACACCGGCGTTCTCTTTGCCCGCCATGGGATGGCCGGCAAGAAATCTTTGCCCCGCGCTGCGCCCAAACGATTGGGCGGCGCGCTCCACAACCTCCACTTTCGTGCTTCCAACGTCGGTCACCAGCGTCTTCGGCGGAAGCACCGGACCCAGACGGCCGATCAAATCGAGAATCGGGATTACCGCAGTGGCCAGGACCACCAGATCGCTGCCCCGCACCGCATCCGCGGGATTGGTGACACCGCCATCGATGGCCCCGCTCTCCTGCGCCCGCTCCAGCACAGCTGCGCGATCACAACCGACAATGCGCGAAACAAGACGACGCTTGCGAAGGGCCAGCCCGAGCGAGCCGCCGATCAATCCCGTTCCAATTATGGTGACCTGCTTGAAAGGCATTTCTGATTGGAAATTTGTGATTTTTGATTTGATCTGATTGTTTTGTTAGCTTTTCAATTACCAATCACCAATCACAAATTCCTCACGCGATCTCGCGTCCCACGGCCGGCGCCAGCATGCGCAACTGGTCCATCAGTTTGGCAAACTGTTCCGGGTAGAGCGACTGCGCGCCGTCGGAGAGCGCTTTATCCGGCTGATGATGAACTTCGATCAGCATGGCGTCAGCGCCGGCGGCCGCTGCCGCAAGGGCCATGGGCGCAACTTTGTCGCGCCGCCCGGTACCGTGCGACGGATCGGCGGTAATGGGAAGGTGGGAAAGCGAATGGATGATCGGCATCGCGGAAATATCCATCGTATTGCGCGTGTACGTTTCAAAGGTGCGGATGCCGCGCTCGCACAAGATCACTTCATAGTTGCCGCCGGCGAGCAGGTATTCCGCCGAACACAGCAATTCCTCGAAGGTCGCGGCGATGCCCCGCTTGAGCAGTACCGGCTTCCGTACTTTGCCCAATTCGCGTAGCAGATTGAAGTTCTGCATGTTGCGCGCGCCCACCTGAAAGATGTCGATATAAGGCAGCATGGGCACGATCTGCGAAATTTCCATGACCTCGCTGATCACCAGCAGCTTGAATTGGTCACCCGCTTCGCGCAGTAATTTCAGTCCCTCGATGCCGAGGCCCTGGAAGGAATAGGGAGAGGAACGCGGCTTATACGCGCCGCCGCGAAGCACGCGGGCGCCGGCTTTGGCGATCAGTCCGCTAACGGTAAAAAGCTGCTCGCGCGACTCCACCGAACAGGGCCCGGCCATCACCACAATTTTCTTGCCGCCAATCTCAATCCCATTGGCGAATTTAACGACCGTCCCTTCGGGACGAAAGCTGCGTCCCGCCAGCTTGTAGGGCGAAGTGATGCGATGAACTTCCTGCACTCCCGGCATCATTTCGACTTCGCGGGTGTCGAAGTCGGGCGGAACGCCGACGCCTCCGAGAACCGTCTGGCGCGCTCCCGTGGAGCGATGGATTTCAAAACCGAGTTGAACCAGCTGATCGATTACGCGTTGGATCTGCTCTTCACTGGCCGCATCCTGCATGGCTACGATCATGGTCGCGCTCGTTTTCCGGAATCGTCGGCCAGTCCGCCATCGGGCACGATTTCGTGCTTTTGAATACTCCGCATCACGTCCATGATCCGTTCGTAGATGTGGGCCAGGTCGCGGGCCGCCAGTGGTCCCGTGCTGCTGCGTTGCACATTGGCGATTACCGCGCGTTCCCGGTCAGGTTCGTAAATGGGCAGGCTGGTATTGCGCTTCAGCCGCCCGATTTCGACCACCGCGGCGGCGCGCTCGTTGAGCAGCGCCGCGAGTTTGCAGTCCAGGTCGTCGATCTTCTTGCGCCAGTCGGAAATGTCCATAGCAAGTCGGCAGTCGATAGTTAGCAGTCAGCCGGGTAATCGTTCCAAACGTTCTAGCGAGGCAGGCCCGCAGGCACTGAGCTGAAGTCTAAAAGCTGCCTTACGAATTCTGCCACAGTCGCGGCTTCCCGTCCGGGATTTTGTTCCATGGCATGCACAATCGCGCTTCCCACCACCCCCGCGTCGGCGAATTTTCCCACCGCCCGGAATTGCTCGGGAGTCGAGATGCCAAAGCCAACCGCAATCGGAAGCTTGCTGTATTGGCGGATGCGCTTCACCAGAGCGCCCGCATCCCCCGTCAACTGGCCGCGCTCGCCGGTCACGCCGGTGCGGGATATGGCATAAATAAATCCGCTGGAAGCGTTGGCAATCGATTTCAGACGCTGGTCCGGGCTAGTCGGGGCGGCGAGAAAAATTGTCGCCAGATCATTCTTACAAGACTCGCGCAAGTATTCGCCCGCTTCCTCGACCGGCAGGTCGGTGACCAGCGTTCCATCGATCCCGGCCAGCCGCGCCACCTGGCAAAATTTCGCCATCCCCATGCGCAGGATGGGATTGAGGTAGGAAAAAATCACCAGGCCGACGGATTGCGAATGCTCGCGAATTTCTGACGCCAGCGTAAGCACATGCTGGAGCGAGGTTCCGTTCCTTAGCGCCCGCTCGCTGGCGCGCTGAATCACCGGCCCATCGGCGAGCGGGTCGCTGAATGGGACACCCAGTTCGATCACGCTCGCGCCCGCATCAATAGCGGCCAGGATGACCTGACGCGTGGTGGCGAGGTCGGGATCACCGCAGGTGACGTAAGCAATCAGCGCGGGCCTATTTTCGAAATGAAAAGGCATCGGAGACTGTTTCATCGAAACTGCTTCATCAAACGATAGCGCTCTAAACGGAGCTCTTGCAGGCTGCGTTCATCCTCAGCCATGATACCGAATGCGATCACACCCACAGCCAACCGGAAAATTCTAGAGATCAACACTTTGCCGCCGTAAGGCGGCGGTCAGCCCCTAAAACTTTCGCAGCATCTCCGGCATCGCCTTGTGCCATTCCGTCGCTTGTTCGTATTCGTGCGCCGCCTGGAGCAGCACATTCCCCCTCCACGGCGCCGCCGCCAGTTGCAAACCAATCGGCATGCCATCCGCCGTGAAGCCGCAGGGAATGGAAATCGCCGGAATTCCCCAAACATTAAAGGGCCGCGTGTTGCGCAGCATCACCACCTCTTGCGCCCGCAAGTCATCGGGGTGGGCGCGGAGGGTGGCGATTTCGGGCGGCGGGATGGGAACGGTCGGCGTTAGCAGCACATCGACTTCCTCGAATATTTTCCGGATCGTGTCCCGGCTGGCCTGCAGTTCGCGGCTGGTGCGCAGAATGTCCGAAACCGAAGTATTCGCTCCCGACTGAATGCGGGCGAGGGTCGCGGTCTGGTAGAGTTCGGGCGAACGCGCTACGTACGCTTCGTGATAGACATACGCTTCCGCGCTCGAAAGCGTCCGGTCGGTGGAGACTTGCAGTTCCACATCGCGAATCTCGGCATGAAGTTCGGAAAACACGGCGATCGCTTTTTCGGTCGCCTGCGCCACTTCGGGATCCAGATGGTCAAAGAAAAACGCTCTGGGCACGCCAATTCGCAAATTCGAGGGAAGCTCGTCGAAAGCCGAAATAAAGCTGGGTTGGGCGCAAGGATCGCTGTTCTCGTTCGCCGGGCCGCGGCCAGACAGAACTTGCAGCACCAAAGCCGCATCGTAGACGCAGTTTGCGATGGGGCCGACGTGATCGTACGAAGATGCCAGGGGAATCACTCCCCGGGCGCTCACCCGTCCGTAGGTGGCCTTGAGTCCAACCACTCCGCAGTAGGCGGCGGGCAGGCGCAGGGAACCTGCCGTGTCCGACCCGACCGCCGCGAAGCCCATAGCAGCTGCCACGCTGGCGGCTGAACCGCCTGACGATCCGCCGGCGATGCGCGCCGGATTCCACGGATTGCGAACCTCGCCGAAGTAACCGATGATCGAGCTGCCGCCATACGCGAATTCGTGCAGGTTCTGTTTGCCGAGAATAATTGCTCCGCCCGCGCGCAGCCGCCGCACAACCTCGGCGTCCTCAGTGGGAATGCGATCTTTGAAAAGCGCGCTGGCGGCCGTGGTTCGAACCCCGGCCGTGTCGATAATGTCTTTCAGGCCAATGGGGATGCCGTGCAGCGGTCCCAGATAGGCGCCGCGGTAGATTTCGCGCTCCGCCACCCGCGCTCTCTCCAGCGCGGACTCGGCCGTCACTGTGATATAGGCGTTGAGCGTAGGATTCAGCCTGGCGATGCGTCCCAGACAATCGTGAGTGAGTTCCACGGGAGAGATGGATCGGTCGCGAAGTTTTCGACTTAGTTCGCAGATAGTGAAAGACACAGAACCCTCAATCGACCGTCGCTGGAGTAGCGCGTTGAAAAGCGCTTCGCAGCTTTCCATCACTCCGCTGGCGGCAGTGGCCTGGCAAACCATTTCACCACAAAATACACCAGCGGTCCCAGCAGCAGCGCCCATGGTCCCCAGCGCAGGGCTACGGGATCGCTATAGCGCACTGCGACATAGGTCATAGCAATCGGCATGACGATCACATAAGCGAGCCCGAAGCCGGCGCCGGGAATGCGAAACGAGCGCGGCAAGTCGGGGCGTTTGCGGCGCAGGCCCCAGGCCGCAAGCACGGTCAGCACCGTGGTGGCGGCCCGCAGCCAGACGTAAATGCTGATCAGTTCGCCGAGCGAGTGCAAGGCCAGCAACGCGTACACTGCCGACGAAATCAAGATGGCGATCCAGGGCGTGCCATACCGGGGATGCCGGCGCGCGAAAAACTTCGGCAGATATCCGTCCTCGGCAAGCGTGAAGGGCATGGGGGATGCAGTCAGAACCGTGCTGTTGAAGAGCGCCACATTGGCCACCATCGCGGCCGTGGTCATTAAGTAGCCGAGCCACGGGCCAGCGATCAGGAACGCGGCAGTCGAGAAATAGCCATCCTTCCAGTCCTGCCAGTTCCCCAGCGCCACCAGTCCAGCGAATACCGGCAAAAAGTAGGTGGCAATGGAAAGCGGAATCACCAGCGCCAGTGCTTTCGGATAACTGCGCTGCGGATTTTCCACATCTTCGGCCACACTCGAGACCTGCTCGTAGCCTGAGTATCCCCAAATTACCAGCGCGAGCCCGATGCCAAACACTTTTGAAAAAGCCTGGTGCGGCGGCGTCAGAGGCACAAAGGGATTGTGCCGCCACTTCGCGAGCCCGAGCACAACCATGGCAATTACCGGAATAAAAATGAAAATTTCGAAAGCAGTCGCCGCTTTGCCGACCATCTGTATGCCATGGATATTCACCCAGGCGATGAAACTGATCAGCGCAAAACAAACCAGCCAGTGTTTCCAGCCCACGATGCCGGGAAAATAAAAAGTCAGGTAATCGGTGAAGAGAACGGCATACGAGCCACCCAAAAGAAAGGATGCGGACCAGTTCCACCACGCCGCCAGGAATCCCCAAAAGTCGCCGAAGGCGGCGCGCGTCCAGCGATAAAAGCCGCCTTCCACCGGCATGGCGGTGGTGAGTTCGGCCGTGACCAGTGAGACCGGGATGCTCAGGAAAAAAGGAATGACCAGCAGGAAGATCAAGCTCATCCCGGGTCCGCTCGTCGTGACCATCGCTTCAAGTCCGAACGGGCCACCCGTAGTGTAGGAAAACATCACGAAGACAAAATAAAAGAGACTGGCTTTGCGAACGGTCGCGGCCGTGGACGATGCTGGGGAGTTCACCATCAGCGTGGGCGAAGGATCAAGTTCAGGTTCAAAGGTGGCCGCAAGTGTACAGGAATGCCCGGCGAACCGCCGCAGGCCGAGTTTCTGCGGCGCATTTCTACGCTGAACCTCTACGGCGCACTATTCGCCGATTCCCAGCGGAAGACGAACACCGGCCTGCTCGAAAGCGAGCAACTTCCTCTTGATGTCGAGGCCCCCACCATAACCGCAGAGCGAACCGTTCGCCGCAATCACGCGGTGGCATGGGACGATAAGGGCGACCGGATTCCGGTTGTTGGACATGCCGACGGCACGGCAGGCTTGCGGATGGCCGATCGCTCGGGCGATGTCGCTGTAACTGCGCGTCTCGCCGTAAGGAATATCGAGAAGCGCGCCCCAGCATGCGAGTTGGAAGCTGGTTCCGCGAAGATCGAGCGGTACCGAAAACGCGCGACGCTCTCCCGCGAAGTACTGCTCGAGTTCTAAAATATAAGGCGCCATCTCCGACTTGGAATCGCGCAATCGGACCGGAGAATTGAGCCGGTGAAGGCGGGATTCAAACTCGAGTCGCACCAGACCTTTGTCAGAAGCGGCGAGAAACAGCCCGCCTGCCGGCGAAGCCATATGAATGCAGCATAGAGCTTCCATAACGGGTTGGAGAATACCACGACCGATGCAACGGAAACTTGGGGACGTCAGCACTCATGAAAAAAGCCCCTCGCTTTCGCGAGAGGCTCTTTTCTTTGCCCTTGGGGGAGGGCTTGATTATCTTGTGATTTACTTCTGTTGCGATTACTTTTGTTGATCCGCGGCTGCCGGATTGCTGCTCGTGGAAGCCAGTTGCTCCAGGTTGTTTTTCAGGAGGCTGATTTCCACGCGTCCGCCGTTCATGCGTTTCGGCTTAGCATCGCCCGTAGCGGCTGCGGTCGCAACGGGAGCGTTGCCCATGCCGACAAGGTATATCCGGTAAATCGGAATGTCATGGTTCAATGCCAGGTAGCGAACCACCGACTCCGCCATTTTTTGCGAAGTCGCGATTGCCGCCTGCCCGCGGCCTGACGAGAAGCCTTGCACTTCGACCACATAGCCATGCTGGTCTTTCAGCGGGGTGGCCATTTCGTCGAGCGCGCTCTTGGCATTCTGGCTGAGCACGGTCTGACCCGGCTTGAACAGAATTTCCGTCTGCGTAGTCGGCTGATACTGGTCGATATTGGTCACCACCTGCTCCACCGTGTTCAAGCGGGCATGAGCCTGCTGCGCCGTCTGCTGCGCTGCCTGCGCCCGATTGCCGGCGTCGATGGCGTGCTGATCGGCCTCATTGGCTTTGGCCGATGCCAGCTGAATTCCCTGCTGGGCGCGAGCATCGGTGTCCTTGATGGCCTTGCTGTTGGAGGCCGTCAGCTCGTCGAGCTCGTTGATGCGGTCCCGGATCGGCTGCGTCTGTCGCGCCACATACTTCTTGCGCGCGAAGGGATTCAGATGTCCCCAGAAGCCTTCCCGCGTTTCGGGTTGTAAGGGATCCTTGCCGGTGGCGCTGTCGGCTTTGGTCGGCATCGCGGTAGCGGCCGAACTGGCCTGAGTGGATGCGCTAGCCGGCTGGGAGGCAGAATTGTCCTGCGCCAGAGCCGGCAATGCGAAAGCGGTCGCCAGCAGAATTGCGAAGATCGCTGCGAAGATGGTGCGGTTCTTCATTTTTAACTTCCTCCAAATTAAGGAGTGGCGGAGCCACTCCGCGCGCCTTCAGCGCGATTTTGATTGCGTCGTTACCAAAACAGATGCTTTGGAGAGCAACATCGACGCCACGGTTGCCCTTAAAGTGTACCTGCCCTCTTAAAGCCTTACAAAATTAAACCGTTGCAAAAACCTCGGCCCGAGCTGCGGACCTGCATTTCTATAACAGTTTTCGTGCCAAATCGACCCTCCCCGCATCAACAGCCCAAGTGTCCTTTTTTCATAGACATAACCACTCGATTCTTTCCCGCGTCCGAACCGCGGCAGCGGTAATTTTGGCGGGAACCGGTATAAAATCTGCGTCCGGAGGCTTTCGCGCCCGCAATGCTGGAACTAAACCCCTCAGCGGCAGACGCCTTCTGTGGTCTGCCCGACCCTTCCGCACTGCGCTTCCGCACTACCCGCCCACACTATGCGTTAAACTATGCGCTGTTGCCCTATGAAACGTCCATTGTTTCCTCTGATTCTCCTGCTCCTCGTATTCGCTTGTTTCCTGTTCGCCTCGATCGCTTCCGCCTCTGCAGAACTTACCCGTTTCGACATCAGCCGACTGAAGGCGCCCTCCGGATTCCATGTTTCGGTTTTTGCCTCGGACGTGGATGGCCCTCGCATGATGGTCTTCACCCCCGGAGGCGTCCTCCTGGTCAGCGAATCGGGTGAGGGTCGCGTAGCCGCCTTCCCCGACTCCAAACACTCCGGCAAGGCCGAACGCGAGGTGAGCGTCCTGCAAGGCCTGAATGAGCCTCACGGCCTCGCATTTTACGAAGGCAAGCTCTACGTGGCGGAAAACGACAAGGTCCGCCGCTATGACTGGGACGAGGCTCATCTGCGGGCCAGCAATCCAAAATTCCTCGCCGATCTGCCCACGGGCGGCGGCCACTCCACCCGCACCGTGCTGTTTCACGACGGCAAGATGTACGTCTCGGCAGGATCCAGTTGCAACGTCTGTATCGAAAAGGATCCGCGGCGGGCGGCGGTCATGCAGTTCAATCCCGATGGCAGCGCTCAAAAAATATTTGCCCGGGGCCTGCGCAATGCCGTCGGCCTCGCGCTGAATCCTAAAACCGATACCGTCTGGGTGACGGTCAACGGCCGCGACTGGTTGGGCGACGATCTACCGCCCGAGACCATCTACGATCTCGGTACAGGCGGAGGTACAGGCAACGATGGCGGCTGGCCCTATTGCTACGGCGATCGCGTCCCTGATCCGGAATTTACCAAGCCGGGCGACAACCGCTGCCAGAGCGTGCTCGAGCCCAAAGTGCAAATGCAGGCGCACTCCGCGCCCCTCGGGCTCGCATTTTACGAAGCATCGCAGTTTCCCGCCGACTACCAGAACAACATTTTCGTCGCCTTCCACGGCTCCTGGAATCGCAGTGTCCCGACGGGATACAAAATCGTGCGGGTGAAGCTTGACGACAAAGGCCAGCCCAGCGGCGGCGCGCAGGACTTCATCACCGGGTGGCTGGCGCCGGGAGAAACCAAAAAAGGCCGTTGGATGGGCCGCCCCGTGGGCATTGTCGTCGACGGCGATGGGACGATGTATATCAGCGATGACGCGGCGGGCATGATTTACCGCGTCACCTATGCGAAGTAATGGGATTCACTTCCCGCAATACTTCTCATACTGCTGGTAGATAAACGGATCGGTCATGCCCGCGATATAGTCGCAGATGATGCGGGGCAGTGGTTCCTCCGCCATTTTTTCGCGGTAGTTGCGCGGCAGGTCGTTCGGTTCTTCCATCCAATGCGCGAACAGTTCACTGGTAATGCGTTCCGCGTCCTCTTTCTCGCTCGCGAGCGCCGGACTGTAATAAAGATTTTCATAGAGAAACTCTTTCAAGGCCCTGCGTTCCGCTTCCACCCCAGGACTGAAGCTGGCTAACCGCTCCGGATGCCGGCGCACATCCTCCAGCGAAACCACTCCTTCCATTTTCACGCGCTGCGCCGTGTTCGCGATCAGATCTCCCACCAGCGCATTCAGAATGCTTTTCAGAGCCTCGTTGAACACCAGCTTTTCGGCGACATTCGGATACCGCGCTTTGGCCTCCAGAAAATGGCGCCCAAACAGCTCGACGCTCTCCGCCATCTGCTCGAGGGTTAACAATCGCGCTTCATAGCCGTCATCCAGGTCGGCGGTGTTGTAGGCAATCTCATCCGTCAGGTCAATCAGCTGCGCTTCGAGCGGCGGCCGCTGATCGAGCAAATACTCACCCAGTTCGGGATGGTCTTGGACGGCGTAATCGCGCGAGTGCTTGATGATGCCTTCCCGGACTTCAAAGGTGAGATTCAATCCGCGGAATGCCGCGTAACGCTGCTCGAAGTCTTCCACGATGCGGAGCGCGTGCAGATTGTGATCGAACGAAAAACCATGCCCGCGCATGGCGGTGTCGAGCGCCTTTTCTCCGGAATGCCCGAAAGAGGGATGGCCGAGGTCGTGCACCAGGGCCAGCGCTTCCACCAGATCGCCGTTGAGTCCGAGTTGCGCCGCTATAGTCCGCGAGATTTGCGCGACCTCGATGGTATGCGTCAGCCGGTTGCGGAAGTGGTCGGAGTAGCGGCGGGTGAAAACCTGCGTCTTCGCTTCCAGTCGTCGAAACGCCCGGGCATGGACCACGCGGTCGCGGTCGCGTTGAAAGTCGTTGCGGTAGGGATGCGGCGGCTCGGCATGACGGCGTCCGCGGGAGTCTTCGGCGCGCACCGCGTAGTCGGCGAGCATGAACAGAGTCTACAGGCGGTGGCTTACTTCGCGCCTTCTTCTTTCGCCAGTTTCATCTTGGCGGAGTCCAGTTTTTTCTGCACCCGCGCCACATCCGCGGGATCGACCTCGGCGGATATCGTGCGGTTCCACTCCGAGAGTGCGCGCTCCCAGTTGGTCGCGGCCAGTTTCAGGCGTCCGGTTTTCTGGTACAGATCGCCGAGGTGGTCGTGTACCGTCGCATCGGTATTGATTTTCTGCGACGCTTTCAGCAGGTTGTCTTCCGCCAGTTGAAATTTCCCCAGCCGAAAATACGCCCAGCCTAGCGAATCCAGATAAGCGCCGTTGGATGGATCGAGATCGACCGCGCGCTGGATGTACCCGAAAGCCTCTTCCAGCTTCATGTTCTGGTCGGCCAGCATGTAACCCAGATAGTTCAGCGTCGACGCGTGGTCAGGATCGCTGGCCAACACTTTCTTGAACTGCTCTTCCGCTTCGGAGTAACGCTTTGCGCGCTCAAACGTCGATCCCCGGAGAAACCAGACGTACTCCTTGTCATCCTGTTTGGTGGAGAGTTGCTCCGCCTTGTCCAGCGCCTGCTCGGCATCGGAAAAGCGCCGCAGCCGCGTGTACATCTGCGCCAGCGTGATATAAACCTGCCGGTCGTCATTGGCTGAGGCCGCGTCACCCTTCAGCATGCCGCGAACATCCTTGAGCGCCTTTTCCGCGTCGCCCATGTCCGCCTGCTGCGCCGCCAGGACCATTTTCAAATCGCGGCTGGTGGGCAGTTTTTCGACGGCTTCTTTCGCCGCATCGGTGGCTTTCTGCCACTCCTTGGCTTCGCGCCAGGTGTCCACAATCTGCTGATACCCGCGCTCGATATTGTCATCCCCGCCCAGCGCGACGATCTGGCGGAAGGCCTCGTTGGCCTCCTGATTGTTCCCCTGATCGCGGTAGATCGACCCCAACCGTTCCAGAAAAACCGCGCGATTGCTCTTCTCCCCGTTCGAGTACTTGCCGTCAGCCTTTTCCGATTTCTTCAGCAAGTCCTTCATGATCGGGATGGCTTCGTCGTAACGCCCCTGCGCCTCATAGATGGCGGCGATGTTGTAGGGAACTTCTACGGAGTCCTGCACCATGGACTCAGCTTTCTTCAGATTCTCGAGCGCCAAATCGAACTTGCCCTGCTTGCGATAGATTTCCGCAATGCGAACGTAGGTCTGCGCGTCCTCGGGATTCGCGTCCGCGATCACTTTGTATTGCTGCAACGCCGCATCCGCCTGGCCATCGTTCAGCAGGTTCTGCGCCAGGCCGCGGATCGCGTCCAGATTGTCGCGGTCCATTTCAATGGCGTGCCGGTAGGATTCAATGGCATTCTTGTATTGCTTTTGCTGCTCATAGGTGTAGCCCAGCGCGGAATAGAGTTTCGCCGACTTCTGCGTGTTCGGCACCGAACTCAACACCTGCGTGGCCCGCGCCGTGTCGCCCAGTTCGTTGTAGAGATAGGCGAGCGTGGTAACCGCTTCTTCCGAATCCGGCTGCAATTTCACCGCGATCTTGAACTCGGTCTCCGCCTTTTGCAGATCGTTGTTCAGGCGATACAGCCGCCCCAGAAGCAGGTGATCGTCCATGCTGTCGGGCTGCAGGCGGACGATCTGCTCATATTGTTCGATCGCCAGTTTCAGCACGCTCTCCGAACCGCTCCCCGCCTGCATATCGCCCAGCGATCGCAAATAAATCCGGCCCAGCAAACGGCGGGCCTCGAGATTGTTCGGGTTCTTCTTGATGATGTCCTGCGCTTCGATCACCGCATCCCGAATCCGTCCAGTTTTGGCGTAAAGTTCCGCCAAGCCTGAGGTCAGGTACGCCGAGGTGGGGTCGGCGTCAATCGCGGCGCGGTATTCTTCAATCGCTTTGCTGGCCATTTCACTGCGGCCGTAGGTGGAGACTTGCTCCTCATACATGTGCGCCAGCGCAAAGTGATAGTAGGCGGCGGCGCGGTCCGGCATTTTGCCCTTTGCGGACTGTGAACTGGGGGCAACTGCCACATCCGCCGCGCGCGCCGCCGGCCGCTCTCTGGCCGAACAAAAAAACACCCGTGAAAACGAGACTGGCGATCGACCACCGTTTTTTCATGAAAAATCCTGCAACCTCTGAATTATGGCCCACAAACTCAATTGGATGCCAATCCGCAGCCCCCCGGATTTTCTTATTCTACCCTCGCCCGGCGGCAAGGCGGGCGGGAAAGCGTGCCATGGCCGGCGAAGCCGGAAGTACAGCGGCTTCGGTGAGAGAAAACAACTTCCGCCGGCTCAAACCTAATGCCGGAAGTGCCGTAACCCCGGTAAAAATCATCGCCAGTCCCAGGCGGTCAGCCGCCTCAATGACTTCCTGGTCGCGCACCGAACCGCCGGGCTGAATAATGGCGGTGGCGCCGGCTTTGGCGATTTCCTCGACTCCGTCGGGAAAGGGAAAAAAGGCGTCGGAGGCGGCCACCGTGCCCTTCAGCGGCAATGCGCTTTCATCGCGCCCATCTTGCAGGAATCGACGCGGCTCATCTGTCCCGCGCCCACGCCTACGGTCTGTCCGTCGCGCGCATAGAGGATGGCATTGGACTTCACGTGCTTGCAGACCTTCCAGGCAAAAAGCAACGCCCGTTTTTCCTCCGCGCGTGGGCGGCCGCCTGGTGACAACTTCAGATCGGACTTCGGCGAGCTTGTGCAGGTCGGAATCCTGCACCAGCATGCCCCCTGAAATATTTTTCAGCACCCAGGTTTCGTCCCGGGGGGACCTCGACCAGCCGCAGATTCTTTTTCGCGGCAAAAGCGGCTTTCGCGCCCTCGTCGAAGGCGGGCGCGGCGATCACTTCCAGAAAAAGCTTCGCCATTTCGGCGGCGGCCGCCGCATCCACGGTGCGGTTCACTCCGATCACTCCGCCAAAAGCCGACACCGGATCGCATTCCAGCGCCCGCACATAAGCCTCGGCCAATGTTTTCGCCGGTTGCGGTGCCGCACGGATTCGTGTGTTTGATAATGGCGCACACCGGTTCGTCGAATTCCTGCGCCAAATCCCAGGCTGCCTGCAGATCGACGATGTTGTTATAACGAAAGTTCCTTGCCCTGGACCTGGTGTGCGTTGGCCACACCCGCGCCCGTGCCGTCGCTGTACATGGCCGCCTTCTGATGCGGATTTTCTCCGTAGCGCAGGTCCGTCACTTTCTGAAAAGACAGTCGCAGATGGCTCGGGAAGCCCGCCGCCGGGTGCAACTCGAAGTCGTCGCCTACCCGTTCGAGAGTCGAGGCGATGGCGGAATCATAAGCTGCGGTCGTGGCAAACGCCTTCTGCGCCAGCCGCCATTTGGTTTCCCGCGACAATTCGCCTCCGGAGCGCGCCATCTCCTCCGCGATGGCCACATAATCGGCGGGCGAAGTTACTACCGCGACGTCCTGGAAATTCTTGGCGGCCGAGCGGATCATGGAAGGTCCGCCAATGTCTATATTTTCGATCAGCGTATCGAAATGCACGCCCGGCATGGCCGCGGTCTTCTCAAAGGCATAAAGATTCACCACCACCATGTCGATGGCGGGAATGCCATGCTCCGCCACCGCCGCGCGATGGCCGCTATCTCCACGGCGATGCAGTATGCCGCCGTGCACCTTGGGATGCAGCGTCTTAACGCGGCCATCCAGCATTTCAGGGAACCCCGTCAAATCCGAAATGTCCCTGACCGTAATCCCGGATTCGCGCAACAAGCGCGCCGTGCCGCCGGTCGAAATCAATTCCACCCCCTGCGTCTCCAGTTTGCGGGCAAAATCGACCAGTCCGGATTTATCGGTAACACTAAGAATAGCTCGCAGGATTTTAGCCATGAACCCCCTTCGCAATTGAAGTGAGATTCTAGCAGTTACGGAGTCCGATGCTCAGCTGGGAAGGCCGCGGGAAAACTCAGCTTTCAATCTTGCACGGCAAGGGCGTGAATTCCAGTGGGTGGGGAAAAACTCGATCTAAATCTTTGCCTGCGCCTGCGCTTTCGCCTTAAGCCGCACCTGCCCGTCCTGCATCTCGACCGAGTATTCCACCGCCTCGCAGCCGTGCTGCCGACGAATCTCGCTCGTCTTCTTCTTGACGAATGCGGCGAACGAACTGAGGTCGCCGGAAGGCTTCTCGCCCGACTTCTCCTTCGCTTGTGTCAGCGCTTTGAACAGAGACTCCACCTGCTCGCGCTCCGACACTGCGCCCGTGCACTGCACCGAAAAAGGCTGCTTCAGCGGCTCTGGCGCTGGAACCTCCGCAATCGCGCTGGCCCCGCCAGCGCTGGCCGAAGCCGCCGTCTCAGCGCCATGACTGAGACCATAGACGGTATGCTTCCGCTCCGGCTCTTCCGTCGCCCGCACCCCGCGCACTGAAAGCAGCGCATCCTGCGGCCGGCGATAGCCTTCCTCGCGAATTCGCATTTTCTTTCGCCACAACTCAGCCTGGATGGCATAGCGCTGGGCCATCGCGTTGTACTTATAGCGCTGCGAAAAATTGAGCTGCGGACTGTCGCTGAACTTGCGAATCAGCGACAGCACCTTCCATTCCACGTCCGTCGGAGGCCGTTTGGAGGGATTGTTAAAGAACATCTCATATTCGATCTTCAAACGCCGAAGTTGCTGTTCCAGCAAATCGAGCTCTTCGTCAAGCGTCACAAAACTCCCTCCTGCCTTTAGCCTATCGGCGGTGGAGCGGCATGGCGAGGTTCCAACCGGACACGCGAGGGATAGTACGAAAGTGCACAACTGCGAAAAAGTATCGAAAGTGAGCGGGAGATTGGTAGAAAGACTAAGGGAGGCTGAGGCCGAGAAACGACAAAAGACGCCGGAAAGCTTGAGTTCCCCTATTTCGTGCCGCCCGAGGCCATCTTCTTCACCATCGCCAGCACCAGCTTTCGATCGCTGTCGTTCAGATTCGCCGAGTAGCGGCGCATCTGGCTCAGAAAACGGACTTCGTCGTCGGAGAGCTGCGGTAAGCCCTTGTGTCCGTTGCTGTTACCGTCGGCAAAGAATTGTGACAACGCCAAGTCCATCGCCCCGGCGATCTTGGCCAGCGTATCCAGGGAGGGAATCGTGTGGCCATTCTCAACCCGCGACAAATAACAGCGCAACAGGCCGGTGCGCTTCTCGATGTCGCCCTGGGACATGCTGCGCTGCAGCCGGAAATTGCGGATGGTCTCACCGATATTCATAGAAACAACCGACTCAAAGCCAAGAAAAAAGATTTGTGCATAGTAACCAGAGTAGTACCGTCTGGCAAGTGGAAATTCCAGATTCCAACCCGCAGCTTCACCGTTTCAGCAAAGCCTGCGCCTGTCGAATTCTACGCGAAAAGGGAAATTGCTACCTGTCTATCCACCCCTGAGACCCATCCTCTGGTCTAAGGCGTGTCTTCAAACCGTATCTTCAAACAGTGCCTTCGAATAACGACCATAGCCGATCCGCAGTAACCCGATAGATGGCATAGACGCTGCCTTGATCCGAGGTCTGCCGGAAAAGCAACTCGCCTCGCCCGTCACCGTCGGCATCGACCGCATCGATCAACTGCATGCGCGGCGTGACATCAAGGTGCCGGGAGTCGGTCTGCGAAAAAAATAATTTGTGCAGTTCGCCCTCCAGGTCGGTGCGCGCGATCAGCGTGATTTCCTCCGGCTCCTCGGAACTGCCTGCCGGAGGCCGAGTTTTGGCCGCCAGCACGAGGATAGGCTCGTTGGAACCGGAAAGATCGAAAATGCGCAGGCTCACATCGCCGAATACAGGTTTGGAAACACCACCCGATTTGCCGCGCGACTTACTCGCCTTCGACTGCTCTGCGGAAGCGGTTGGTTTGCCCGCGCCGCCGGCCGAACTGTGAAGCAGCGTCGTGGCCAGATCGAACATTTTGTTGCGGTAGATGGCTTCTTCAGCGGGCTTAATATCGTAGGTGTAAGGTCGCGGTTCGGGTCCTCCCGCATCGGAGACCGCCGGAATGAGAGTCACCAGCGTCGCGCCAGCGGCGGTATCCTTCGCGGCGGAGTCGGGCTTCGTCCCGCTCGCAGTCGCCTGCACGTCCGTCAGCGGCTCAAAGGTTGTGAAGGGTTCGTGCTGCTCGCTTTTGTCCGGTTTTCCACGCCGCAACCGGGGACGATTCGGATCCTGTATCTGCTCGTCGGTGGCAGATGCACTGCTATCGGCGGAGGGTTTCGATGGCGCCGCTGGAGTGTCAGCCGTTTTCGCGCCATCGGATGTCCCGGCCGGGCTCGCCGTGGGGGACGCTGCTGGCGAGGCGGCGGTTTTGTCTTTGTTGTTGTCCCCGTCTTTATCTTTATCCTTATCCTTATCCTTATTCGAACCGCCTTCGGTATCCGTCTTTTCAGCCCGCCGGTGCAGCACCGGCCGGTCGTCCTTATCGTCCTCCGTGATCACCGGAGCCGAATATTTTTTCTTTTTCTGGGGATCGATCGCACCCGCCGGCAGCCATTTTCCTTCCGCAATCCAGTTGCGATTCAGTTGTCCCGGCTGTGTAATCGTGAAAATACCCTGCGATACCCCCGCGCGAAAGCCTTCATAGACGACGCCAAAGTCGAGCGCCATGGGAACCGGCGAGGCCTTATACGAGCCGGCATCGTAAAATTTCCCGTCGATCATGATGGCAATGGGAATGATGCGAGCCTTGCCCTTGGCGGAAAGCTGCACCAGGCCCACCGCCCGCGGTCCCTTGTCAGGCGCGGCTTTTCGCCCGTACTGTTGGCTCAGAATCTGGCCCGCCAGCCACGAATTGGCCAGCAGAATGGTGGCCGCCAGCGTGACGGCGAACCTCCGCTTGCGGTATAACCAAGATCGGTAAGGAGAATTTTCCATGAAAGCCAGTGGCAAGATCGGTGTCAATGTCGATGTCAGTGTCGAACTTAATGTTAATGATAAATCCCCGGACTTCAGTACGACGGATGAGAATGGCAAAGAGGTTGCCTTAAAGGACTTTCGCGGCAAGACCGTGGTGCTTTATTTTTACCCCAAAGCCGATACCCCGGGCTGCACCAAGGAAGCTTGCGGCTTCCGCGACCGCTACAAGGAAATCAAGAAGACCGGCGTCGTCCTCCTCGGAATTTCCGCCGACACCTCGGGAGCCCAGAAGAAATTCCAGGACAAATTCAGCCTGCCTTTCCCATTGCTCGCCGATCCCGTGAAGAAAATCGCCAACCTGTTCGGAGTGGTGAAAGAAAAAAACATGTATGGCAAGAAAGTGAAGGGCATCGCCCGGACGACTTTCGTGATCGGCCCCGACGGCAAGATCAAACACGTCTTCCACAACGTGAAAGCGGAAGGCCACGCCGACGAAGTGCTGGCCTACCTGAAAGAAGCAGCCTGATCGCTAAGCCACAACTTCTGCGTACGCGACCGAACCCGTGACCAGCCTGCATTCTCCGCCGCTACGCTCCGCGGTTACGCTGCCCGCCGCGTTCTTCGATCGTGACCCACGGCGAGTCGCGCGCGCATTGCTCGGCAAACTGCTGATCCGTAGGGATCCCGCTGGAATCATGGCCGGCCGCGTCGTCGAAACCGAAGCCTACCTCGGCTCCGGCGACCTGGCCGCGCACACTGCCGCGGGATGCACACCGCGGAACTCCGTGCTCTTCGGACCTCCCGGCCGCGCCTATGTGTATTTCATTTATGGAAATTACTTCTGCCTGAATGTTTCCTGCCTGCCGGATGGCGAACCGGGCGGCGTGTTGTTTCGTGCGCTGGAGCCAGTTGCGGGCATTCCTCAGATGGCAAAAGCTCGCGGTATGAGCTTGACGAAATCCGGTCTCGCTGACGTCTCCCAGCTCAAAAGGATTTCTTCCGGCCCCGGCCGAATGGCCGAGGCCCTGGAAATCACTCGCCTCCGCGACAACGCAAAAAACCTTACCAGCGCGCGCTCCGATCTGCGCCTTGCCGACGATGGTTACCGTGTCCGCGGCGTAATCGTCACTCCGCGAATCGGTATCGTAAAATCGGCGGATCAACTGCTGCGCTATATCATAAACGGAAACCCTTTTGTTTCCGGACCTATGCGATAGCGCCTTCGCTGCACGCCTTCACCCCCTACTAACGACTCGCCCAAGAAACCGATCCTACGCCGAGTGGCGCTGTTTGAAGTCCTCGATCTTACCCTTCGCGTTGTCTCTGGCGTCTTCCACCGATTGGCTGACCTTGGCGCGCGTTTCGCTGGCCTTCTCGCTGGCCGACTCTTTGTGCGACTGGGTCACGGTGTGCGCCGCATCCTTTACATTGCCCCAAGTCTCCTTGACCGCTCCCTTGGCCTGATCGACGACCCCTTCATTCGCCAGACGGTCGTTGCCCACCGCTTCTCCAATGCCCTGCTTCGCCTTGCCTACCGCCTGATCCACTTTCCCGGAAAATTGATCCTTATTCATAATTTCTCCTTTGCGCTTTGAGCTACAGACTACTTTCTCAGACTAAGGCGTCGTGGTCGCAACCTGCCATAGGGCGAACACCGTAGGGGGACTATGGGGAGGAAATTTCGTGGTACCGCAGTCGAGCAAACGAAGCAGCGAAAAAAACAAGGTCGCTAGCGCAACTTCTCGTATTCCGCTTTCGCCTGTTTCAAGACCGGCACGTCAGGATCGGCGTCTTTCCAGGCGGCAAAAAAGTCTTGGTAAGCCGCCTTGGCCTGCGGAGTGCTGCCCTGCAGCGCGAAGGCGCGTCCCAGCCCGAGATGGGAGAGGTTGTAGATTACGTTGATCGGTTCAACACCGCGATGGGCGAGTATCTTCTGGAATTCCGCGGCCGCCCTGGCGCCATCTTTCTGGCGCAGATAAGCCAGACCGCGAACGTAATTAACGGCATAGCCTGCCGAGCCCGGACCGCTGCCCATTTCGTAAGAAGCAGCCACTTCCAGTCGCGCTACCGCCTGCGCCGGCCGATCACGCCCCAGGTCGTCATAAGCCTGCGCCAGGGGCACCGACACTTTATTGAGCAGCGTGTTCGTGGGCTCCTCGCGCACCAGGTCGTCCGCCATTTTTTGGCTGCGCGCGGCATCGCCGGTCTGCGCCAGTCCTACCGTTACAATTTCGCGCGTGTCGCGGTCCTGCGAAGTGGCCAACGCCTGGGACAACTTCTGGCGAGCTTCCGCGACATTGCCCACCGCGGCTTCGTCCCGAACCCTCCACCGCCAGGATGATTCCCCCGAGTTCCTTGTAGCCCATGCGCTGCGCGGAAAGTTCACTCTTGACGCAACCCTCGCGCGCCGCCCGCAGCTTGCCCAGGGCAAAATCCGAGCGGGCATTGAACCATACAATGAAGGGCTCATAGGGATTTCCTATCGACCACTCCACCTCGCGGCGTTTCGCGGCCTCGTCGCCGCGAAGGAAGGCCAGCTCGAAAAGCGTGAAGTGCACCGACTCGCCCAATTTCTGCGCCACCGCCTGCTCCGCTACCGCCCGCGACTCCTCAAAACGGTTCGTCCGCTCATAGGCGTCGGCCAGGTTCTGGTAAGCGTAACCATCCTTGGGATCCATGCGCATCGACTCGCTGGATAATGCGACGGCTTTCTCCTGCTGCCCGGTGACCTGATAACGTAACGCCAGGTTATCGCGCGGCGCGCTGTCGCGCGGGTAAATTTGCAACCACTGCTGGTAGGTCTCGATCGCCCGGTCGATATCGCGAGTCACAATGTCGTAGTAGTGCGAGGAAATGTAAAAGCGCTCGCGGTCGCTGGTTCGGTCCTTCAAATCGAAGGCTTTGGTTATATAAGTATTCGCCAGCGCTCCCTGACTCAGATTGCTGTAGGAAACGCCCAGCGTGGCGTAAGCCATGGCGAAGTTCGGATCCAGTTCGACGGCGCGGCGCAGCGGGGGGATGGCCTTGGAATCGTCGAGCTTTAAATGCTCGGCCTCCCCCTGGCTGAACGCCTGCAGCGCCTCGAGCGATGAAGTGGTGGCTTGTTCCAGTGGAGTGGTGAACTTCTGCACCGAACCAATCGATTCGCCCAGCTTGCTGCGCAAGCTCGAAGCCGCCGAATCGAGCGATTTCAGAACCTTCTCCTTGCTGTCGGCCTCGATTTCTTCGCGCGCCAGCACGTCGCCGTTTTGCGCATTCAGCGCCGCCACGGTGATGACATAATGGCTCCCCAAACTGGCGATGGAGCCCGTGAGCATGGCTTTAGCGCCTTCCCGCAGGCAAATCTCGCGCGCGATATCGTTGCTGATGCGTTCGTCAGGCTGGCGCCCCATGAAGCGCAGAGCGGCACGAATGCGCGACTCCGGCAACAGGTTGAGATAGGGAGATTGCTCCAGTTGCACCGCCAGCGCCTGCTTCAGCGTGCCGTCAAACACCGCATCGCCGGTGGTGTTGACGAAGTCCGCGAGAACAACCGTATCTTTTTCATTAAGCGCGCTGGCTCGCCGCGAGCGTAGCCACAAGCCTCCGCCGAACAACAGCGCGATCACCACGGCGGCAATAACCGCTGGAATTTTCCATGATTTGGTCGCGGCCGCCACGGCGGTACTGCTCCCGCCCGCCGACGCCACTGCGCCCGCCGAACTCCCCGCCGCCACGCCCGAAGCGGATAAAGCCGGTTGCGCCGATCGCTGTGACCCCGATTGCGGCGACGATTGCGACGATGGATGTGACGACGGATGCGATGCCGGCCCCGATCCGGACTCCTGCGCCGCCGGAACCGATCCCGAAATCGAAGCCACCGCGCGCCCCGTTTCCGTGTCGCGCTTCAGGCGCTGCAAATCGGCGCGAATATCCGCCGCATGCTGATACCGCAGATTGCGGTCCTTCTCCAAAGCTTTGTTGATGATGTCTTCCAGCTTCGCCGGCAGATCGGGATTGAGCCGCACCGCCGGAACCGGAGCCCGGTCGAGGATCGCCTGGAAGATCAAGGCCGACGTGTCTCCGCGAAATGGCACCATACCGGTGGCCATCTCATAGAGCACGGCGCCGAACGAAAACAAATCGGTGCGCGCATCCAGTTCTTTTCCTTTAGCCTGCTCCGGCGACATGTACGCCACCGTCCCGATGGCCGAACCCGGACTGGTCAGGTGCTCTTCCGCAATCACCGTTTCCACCGTAACTCCCGGCGCATCCGCAGATGAGGACCGCGTCGTCGTCTGCGTGACCTTGGCTAAGCCAAAATCCAGTATTTTCGCGTGTTCGCGCTTGGTCACGAAAATGTTCGCCGGCTTGATGTCGCGATGCACAATTCCCTGCGCGTGCGCCGCATCCAGCGCGTCGGCGATCTCGATGCCCAGCGCCAGCAGCGAATCCAAATCCATGGGCCGGTTGCCAATGCGGTGTTTCAGGGTGGCCCCGTCGAGATACTCCATGACGATGTAGGCCTTGCCGTCCTGCTCGCCAATATCGTAGATAGTGCAGATGTTGGGATGACTCAGAGCCGAGGCCGCCCGCGCCTCCCGCCGGAAACGCTCCAGCGCCAGCCGGTCCTGGGCCACATCCTCGGGAAGAAATTTCAGCGCCACAAAGCGATCCAGGCGCGTGTCTTCCGCCTTATAGACCACGCCCATGCCGCCGCCACCCAGCTTCTCGACAATCCGATAATGCGAGATAACCTCGCCGATCATGCATCCCCTCGCGTAGGGCTGAAATCTTACGGACGGCCAAACCTCAAGTCAATCGTTGTGGAACTAAAGTCAGTTCCGGGCAATGGCAGGCTCGAACGGGTGATGGGGAACAGGCCTTTACAGGCTTCTACAGTTTCAGTCCCTTCAGATAATCGCGGAAGTCTCCGCCCAGATCCGCGCGCTTCAGGGCGAATTCCACCGTGGCTTTGAGGAACCCCAGCTTGTCTCCCGTGTCGTGCCGCCGCCCGTCGTACACATAGGCATAAACTTTCTCGCGTTGCAGCAACCCGCGCAGCCCGTCGGTAAGCTGTAGTTCGCCGCCCGCTCCCGGCTTGATTTCCGATAGCGTCTCGAAAACCGTGGGCGTAAGAATGTAGCGCCCAATCACCGCCAGATTCGAGGGCGCGTCCGCCAGCTTGGGCTTTTCCACCATGTCGAGAACTTCAAACAGCTTGCCGCCCGAACCCTCGACCTCTTTCGCTTTGATCACGCCATACGCCGAAATCGCCGCACCCTCAACAATCTGCGTGGCAATCACCGAGCACTGCTTTTCCTCGAAGACGTTCATCAACTGCTTCAGCACCGGAACTTCCGCGTCAATGACGTCGTCGGCCAGCAGCGTGGCAAAAGGCTCCTCGCCAATCAACTCGCGCGCCGTGAGCACGGCGTGTCCCAGTCCCAGCGCCTCTTTCTGCCGCACGTAGGCGACAAAAATCATGTCGGAGATCTGGCGCACAATCTTGAGCAGATCGTGCTTGCCTTTTTCCTCCAGCATCTTTTCGAGTTCGTAGCTGACGTCGAAATGATCTTCGATGGCGCTCTTGCCGCGCCCCGTAATGATGATGATCTGGTCGCATCCCGCCGCCACCGCCTCTTCCACCCCATATTGAATGATGGGCTTATCCACCAGCGGCAGCATTTCCTTCGGCTGCGCCTTGGTGGCGGGGAGAAAGCGCGTGCCTAACCCGGCCGCGGGGAAAATAGCTTTGCGGACTTTGCGGTTCTTGCGGCGGTCGCTATCGCTTCGTCGTTCCTGCATGTTGTCCCTTTGTTGGATGATTGTAACCGCTGGCTTCAGGCTTCAGGCGTGTAGCGACCTATCGCACCTTACTGCTGGTTTGTCACTATGTGGTTCCAGCCGGTACTTCGCGCGCTTCCAACTCCTCCAGTAAATCGCGCAGCGTCTGCAAAATTCCCTCGGCGCTGCTGATCTTGATGGAGAACTTCAACGTCCCATCCGGCGTAAACTGCGTGCCTCGCTGCGACGCCACGAAGCGCGCCAGCTTGCCCGCGTCGATGGCCGCCGTCTGGCTGAACTTGATATTCACAAATTCGCGTTTCCGCTCAATGGCATTCGCGCCCACCCGCATCGCCTGCAATTTGAGCGCGGCATAATCCAGCAAATTCCTGACGGCGCGCGGGGTCTCGCCAAAGCGGTCGATCAGCTCCGAGCGCACGTCGTGCAGTTGCGATTCCGTCTCGATCCCCGCCACCCGCTTGTACATGCGCAAGCGCTGGTTCTCCTCCTTTATATAGTCGGCGGGAATGCGAATATTCAGCCCCAGGTTCAGCTGAATCTCCGTCACTTCGACTCCCGCCTCGCCCTTCATCTCGCGCACCGCGCGTTCCAGCATCTGCGTGTAAAGTTCAAAGCCGATGGCTTCAATGTGCCCGCTCTGCTCCCCGCCCAGCAGATTTCCCGCGCCCCGCAGTTCGAGATCGAGCGCCGCAATCTTGAACCCCGCGCCGAGGTCGGAAAATTCCTTCAAAGCCGCCAGCCGCCGCCGCGCGATCGGCGTCAATTCGATTTCCGAGGGCAGAAGCAGATAGGCGTAGGCACGCCGGTTCGAGCGTCCCACGCGGCCGCGAAGCTGATACAGTTCCGACAAACCCATCCGATCGGCGCGGTTGATCAGGATGGTGTTGCATAGCGGGATGTCGAGGCCGTTCTCGATAATCGTCGTCGAAACCAGAATGTCCGCTTCGTGATGCATGAACTTCAGCATCACCTTCTCCAGTTCGCCTTCCCCCATCTGCCCGTGGCCGACGGCGATGCGCGCGTTCGGGACCATGCCCTGCAGCTTGGCCGCAATCTCCCAAATCGTATCCACCCGGTTGTGCACGAAATAAACCTGGCCGCCGCGATCCAGTTCCTGCTCCAGCGCTGACTGGATCAGCTTTTCGTCCCAGTTCGCTACCACTGTCTGAATCGCCATCCGGTCTTTGGGAGGAGTTTCAATCACGCTCATGTCCCGCAAGCCCACCAGCGACATATGCAGCGTGCGCGGAATCGGCGTTGCCGACATGGTCAGCACGTCCACCGAAGTCCGCATCTGCTTGATGCGTTCCTTGTGCCGCACCCCAAAACGCTGCTCCTCATCCACCACCAGCAGGCCCAGGTCGGAGAACTTCACGTCTTTCGAGAGCAGCCGGTGCGTTCCGATCAGAATGTCTACCTTGCCGGCCTCGACTCGCTGCAGAATTTCCTTGACCTGCTTCGGCGTGCGGAAGCGGCTGATCATTTCGACGGTGAGCGGAAAGGGCGCGAAGCGCTGCTTGAAAGTTTCGAAGTGCTGGAAAGCAAGTACCGTCGTCGGCGCCAGCACCGCCACCTGCTTGTTGTCGCTGAGCGCCTTGAAAGCCGCGCGCATCGCCACTTCCGTCTTGCCGTAACCGACGTCGCCGCAAAGCAGACGATCCATCGGTAATTGCGATTCCATGTCGCGCTTCACGTCCGCGATCGCCTGCGCCTGATCTTCCGTCTCGCTGTATTCGAAGGAGTCCTCGAACTCCTTCATCCACTCCGTATCCGCGGGATAGATGTGGCCCCTCGCCGCTTGCCGCTGCGCATAAAGCTTCAGCAACTCGTCCGTCATATCCTTCATCGCCTTGCGCACGCGCGCCTTGGTCTTGACCCAGGCTTGCGTTCCGAGATGGTTGAGGACCGGTTTTGCTCCCTCTGACGAGCGATATTTCTGCACCAGATCGAGGCGCGTGAGCGGAACATAAAGCCGCGCGCCCTCCGAGTATTCCAGCAGCATGAACTCCGCCACGCCGTCGCCCTGGTTGATTTCCTTGAGCCCCTGGTACTGCCCGATGCCGTGTTCCACGTGCACCACGTAATCTCCCACCTGCAAATCGCGGAAGTCGGAAAGAAAGGCTGAGACTTTGGATTTCTGGCGCTGCGGCCGCGCCGCCACCAGGTCCGATTCGTCGAACAGGTCGCGCGCCCCAAAGATTGCCAGATGCGCCTCCGGCAGCGCGAAGCCATCCGGAAGATAAGCCTTCACCAGAGTCGTCGTTAGAACGTCGCCGGCAAAATAAGAGGTCTCGTCGGCATAGCTCTCGCCGCTGCGGGTGCGGCTTCCCAGGCGATACGACGCGTTGTACTCGGTGAACATATCGGCCAGGCGCTCGACCTCGCCGGTATTCGGAACAGCGAGAACCACCTGCGTGCCGCCGCCCACCATTTTCTGAACCTGCTCGATGAGCGCGGGCACCGCTCCATGGAAGCGCGTGGCGGGCTGCGAGACAAAAACCGCTTCCGGCCTTTTCTGGTTGGCTACGCCGGCCGCGTCGGCCGCCCACGTCACCGCCAGATATTCAAAATCGGCGCCGCTCAGCGCGGACGTGGCTTCCCGCCAGGCTTCCGGCGTCACGTAGAGATCCTCCGGTCGCACCAGATTCCCCACCCCGCTACGCTCGTGCGCTTCCTCAATTCGCGCCCAGACTTTGTCGAGTTCCAGATGCAACGTTTCCGGCTCGTCGAGAATCACCCGCGCGTCCGGAAGCAATCCGAAAATGCTGCGGTCCGCGCCCGCCACCGGCGCATAGAACTCCCAGCCCGGAAAAACGCCCGCGCCGGAATCGCGCGCCGCCCGTTCCACCACCTCGGCTGCACCGGCGATACGCTTGCCGGTAAGCCGCGCGTTAATTGACGCCAGCAAATCCTCCGTCACCGGCGTCTCGGTAAGGGGCAGAAGCAGTGCCTCATCCACCGGATTCGAAGACCGCTGGCTGGCCGGATCGAACTTGCGCATCGACTCGATTTCGTCGCCGAAAAACTCCACCCGCACGGGACGATCCGCTTCCGGCGAGTAGACATCCAGAATCCCGCCGCGGGCGGCATATTGCCCCGGCATCTCGACCACGTCAGTAGCCGCTGTAGCCTACCGTGTTCAAATGCTGCAACAATTTTTCCAGGTCGAAGATTTCGCCGCGTCGCAGAGTCCGCGCCAGGTCGGCGTAGTATTCCGGTGCGCGCAGAAGAATCGTCGTTGCCGTTACCGGCGCGATCACAATGGCGGCGCGTCCGGTCGCAACCTTCCACAACGCCGTCGCGCGTTCTTCTTGAATTTCAGGATGTGGCGAAAGATTCTGGAAGGGCAAAACATCGCGCGCGGGCAGGTTCACCACCGAATCGGGATCGGCCGCTCCCGTCAATTCGCAGAAGGCGCGCAGCACGGGAAGCAATTCTTCGGCGGCGCGATTATCGGCCACCACCAGCACAAATGGCCGCTCCACCGTGCGCCGCAACAAAACCACGATCAGCGCTTTCGCCGGCGACGAGAGTCCGCTCACACTCATCCGCCCCGCGCTCTCCCGGAGATGGGAGGCGACGCTTGTGAAGGCAGGCAGTTGTTCCACCTCCGCGAAAAGTTCGCGGACAAACGGCAAAAGCATTCACTGCTTATTTTAGCAGCCGCGCGCTGCAGGGCGGACGCCCTCGCCCGCCGCCGTTGACATTGCTGTTGCTTCTAGTAGTCACAAAACCACTGCATATCTCGACCGCCGCTAGTAATCGTGGCCGCTGCGGGACTAATCGGGTCTGGCAAGGCAAGAAGGGCGCGGCGTGCGGCGGTTGTGGTGCTCCGTTTGCCGGATAGTTGGCAATAAATCGCCATAGCTGCTAATCGGGTTCCGAGCAGGCCAATTTCCTACTTAGCGAAATCGCCTGTTAACAACAGTTGACTTTCCCCCTCAGCCTCTTTGACCGTAAACCTCTCACCACACCGGAGTGGTACGGACGCATATAGCCTCCAGAAACATTTCGGATCGGAAAACCTGGGAGTGTTACTGCTCTGCCCTCATTGATCGAGGAGCCGGAGAAGGGGAAGTCGTACCATGTCGGTATCAGCCCGTAGGAAGATCGCGGCGGCACAGCGGGCAAGGTGGGCGAAAGTGAAGGCTCACCAGAAGAAGACCACATAGATGTGAGAGCGGGGCATCTCCGTTTCTGGGCGCGGAACAAATAAGTGAACTTCCCGTCTGACGGGACGTTTCCCAGTTTTCATGGGAAAAAATTAGGGTCAGTTCCGTCTGTCGCCCGGTTTTCCCCCGCTTCCGAGACGCAGCCGCGCGACCTCCCTTCGAGGGCGGGGGTGGTACACTTTCTGCCGTAGAAATTTCCCCTGGAAAGCGAGGTTCCATGCTGAAGATCCAGTCTTCCAAGACCGCGCTGCTAACCTTGACGCGGAGCCGCCGGTGGTCGGATAGGATGGTTTACATTCTGACAGCCAACAAGCATCTCCGGTACAGGGATAAAGGAGTCAAGGACCGTGGGGCGATCTAAAATCCTCTACATAGGCACGACCAAGAGAGGAGTGGGTAGGCCAGCCGCCTCAGCCGTGAATAAGGCAAGCGAGGTGTTCTACCATCTTCACGGGGTAAGAACAATTGACGTTCATGTCGTGACATGCGCTACACGCAACAAAAAGCAAACATGGAAGAAACTTGAAGCAGCCCTGCTCGATGCATTCCGACACAGATACTTCCAGCTTCCGAAGTACAACAAAGTCAGGCCCAAGCCCGTTGAAGGATTATTTAGTTCCAACGCACTCCAGAAGCTAATTGGACGGTTTGAGCCGTAGCTGGCCCTGCCCAAGCTGGGAGCGGAGACGGCGTGCCGCTGCGCACGGGCAAGGGCTGGTTCGCCGGCGGGTGCCGGAAGACGACTCCTTGCTTTCTTTCCAAATGAATAAAAGGTTGTGTTCAATTCTGATTGCTCTTTTGCGCCCTTTTTTCCTCTGCTGCTGCATTATGCTTCTTGGCCTGATCAGCCGCTATAGATTCCGAGGAGTCGATTCGTTCCGATTTTCCATAAGCGAATTGCCGGAGTGCCGTTGTAAAACCCGATGCGTCCGTGAGTCCAATAGCAGGAGGATTTATTCTTCGGCGTTTTACATTGAATGGTACGTGAGTGAGAATCCCCAGCGGTCGCCGAGCCGCACGCCAACAGTACCCACAGAGCCGCAGCGAATCGGATGCGCATAACTGAATAACTCTAGCACTTTGGCATAGTTGGCGCGGTGATGAGTGCTGGAGTCTCTGCGTAGTTGGCGTTAAATCGCGATAACACCAACTCACGCCCCGTCCGATTCGGTCCCGACCGCATTTTGTTGTTGTAATATTGCCACTACTCTACCCACGACCCATCCCGTCAAATGGCTGCGAATGCCTCGAATGTCACAATTTCTCTGTAACAGCCATCACAGACATCCATCAGAATCCATGCAATCTTGGTGTGTACCAACCCCGTTCGAGCACTCGGGCGAGACGAATTCTTTGACAAAAGAGCGCACCTTCCCGAACTGAGAAAATTCAGATCTCACCCGTAACTCCAATGTTGTCAATATTTTGGAAGTAACTCATTTAATTTCAATACTTTAGCCCGAAATGGGGGGGGGGGGGGGGGGGGGGGGGGGGGGGGGACAAAACCGCTACGTCATTACATAATCGTACATACATAATTTCCTGACGCTGAGTCGTTCGTCAGCCTGCGCTGCATCGATAATTCCTGCCCACCAATAGTCGGATCGCAATGCCTTCATCGAGGGCGTCCGGCGAGCCCTGATTCTATCTCCATATTTTATTCCCATGAACCAGTCGTCGTATGATTCCGATCACCCTAACTACCTCACACCAACGTCAACGGCGGCGGGCGAGGGCGCCCGCCCTACACGCGCAGCAGCGGCCGCGTAAGGCAAGTCGGGCCGCCGCCTCCGTTGATACAAATCTCCGATCCCGGAAACGTCTGCACCTCAAACCCCGCCTCGCGCAGGCGCTGATTGGTCGAGGAGTTCTCCGCCATCGCCAGCAGCCGATTGTTTCCCAGCGACAACACGTTGCAGGCCAGCGTGTCACGCTCGCTGTATTCGATCTCCTGCAGCCGAAATCCGCGACTCTTCAGCAACTCCACCGTCTCTACCGCCAGCCATGGCAGATCGACCAGAATGGTCGCGTCATCCAGCAGGCTCATCAGCGACATCAAATGGAGGCAGGCCGATGGCCCTTGCCCGTAAGGTAAGGGCGCCGACAGCACTTCCACCTGCTTTCGGCGCAGCAAGGCACGCATCTGCTCGATGCCGACCTTATTCGTGCGATATCCCTCGCCGATCAGAAGCGTGCGCGAATCCAGCCAGACAATATCTCCGGCTTCAGCGGTTCCGGGAGAAAATATCTCGCCAAACACGGGAATACCCAGCGTCGCGCAAAACTCCCCCTGCGCTCGCGCTTCCGGCACGCGATTCCGCTTTCCCGGATTCAACAGGATCAGCCCATGGTCCGTCGCCAGCGAGGCATCGTGGGCATAGACCGCGTCCAGCGTCAGCGATTCATTCGCCGGCAACCGGAGGACTTCAGTTCCAGACTCCTCGAGCATTCGGCACAACACGTCGTGCTGCTCCTGCGCGGCCGCGGCGTTCGGACCGCGCTGAAATCCCAACTCGCGCCAAGTCGCGGCTTTGCCTGCTGCATTCCACCCGGCGCTCTGCGGCGCGCAGACCAGCACGCGAAGCAGTGCGCCTGTCATGGAATGGCCGTTGAAGTTTGCGGACTGCGTCGAAGAAGACTTTCGTTGAAGTAAGGTCATGGAAATTCCATATGTTTAATCTTTAGGGGTTCGAGGAGAGCCAGGCGCTCCAAATCAGGACACCACTAACCTACCTTATCGCTTGCCTAAATACCCCCCGCTGATGTACATATCATCGGTAATCCTTCCTGACCCGTGCTCGTAATTCAGGTAGATTCCGATAACCCGCGTACTCTGTTTCCGACTTCCGTCACCTTGATGTTGCGGAAGCTCTCAGGAGCCTCTATGAAAGCGACTCTTCGTCTCTCTTGTCTGGCCGCACTATGCCTGCTTCTCAGCCCCCTGGCCTTCACCCAGGGCGCCGCCACCGGCGACCTCTACGTCACGGTAAAGGATCCCAAGGGCAATGCCGTCACGAACGCCACGGTCACCGCGCGCGATGAAGCCAAGGGTTTGGACCGCGCCGGTAAAAGCGACGGTCAGGGCGGATACAGCGTTCGCCAGTTGCCTCCCGCCGTCTATTCCGTCACCGTCGACGTTCCCGGCTTCGCCCGCGCGGAAGCCAACAGCGTGGTCATCACGGTCGGCGAAATGGCGGCGTTGCCGGTGACCCTCGCCGTCGCCGGCGGCAAGGAAATCGTCGAAGTCACTTCTCAGGCCGATTTGGTGGAAACCTCCCGCAGTTCGACCACCGATACCATCGGCCAGCGCAAAATCGATAATCTCCCCACCAACGGGCGCAACTATATCAATTTCACCCTCACCGACTCGCAGGTCGTGCGTGACAATGCGCCCAACACCGGCGCGGCCCCCACTTCCGGCCTGAACGTCAGCGGACAGCGCGCCCGCTCCAACCTGGTCAACGTCGATGGCGCGGACGCCACCGACAATTCCACGAACGGCGTCCGTTCCACCGTCTCCCAGGAAGCGGTGCAGGAATTCCAGATCATCACCAACAGCTACGCCGCGGAATACGGCCGGGCCGCCGGCGGCGTGGTCAACATTATTACCCGCTCCGGATCCAACGACTTCCACGGTGACGTCTATGGCTACCTGCGCAACCGCGACTTCCAGGCCATCAATCCCTTCAGCACGACCTCGAATCCAGCCTATACACGCGCTCAGGGCGGAGCCGCTTTCGGCGGCCCGATCAAGAAAGACAAGACTTATTACTATTTCTCTTACGAAATTACCCGCCGTCACGAGACCGGATTCTCCAGCATCGGCCAGGACAATTTCGGACTTACGCCCTTTGACACCGGCCAGGTCGGCTTACCTTTTGGATCATTGCAATTGACTCCGGAACAAATCGGGTTCCTCACCAACTCCGCCGTGCTGACCACCGAACAGGAGAGTCCGGCGTACGCCAACGAAGTGGCCCAGTACGCGGCTCTGGCCGGCGCATCTTCGGGACAGGCGATTCAAGGCTATTGGCCGAGCCAGCTGGTCATTGGAGCGACCGGCGGCCTGCTCAACGCCTGGGCCGGATTCCCCACCAGTTGCCAGCCCGGCCAGGCTTGCGTTCCGGTGCCCGCCTCATACCAGACGCTGGCTTCGCAGGAGGGCAACTTCCCGGTCTTCGAGGGCACCAGCCTGTACTCGCTGCGCATCGATCACAACCTTACCAACAGCAACCGCCTTACCTTGCGCTTCAATGCCAGCCCCAGCACCCAAACCGGTATCGAAGTCAGCGGAGAAGATCAGCCGTCCGGCCAAAACGCCTACTCTCGCACTTCTCAGCAAACCTACCGCGACGTGGCCGGAGTGGCTCAGGACACCTGGACCATCGGCAACAATAAGGTCAATGAACTGCGTTTCCAGTTCGCGCGCCGCGGGCTCTCCTATTACTACAACACTAAGATTCCAGGGGGCGCCGATCCCGCCGTCAACATTCCCGGCTACGCCGATTTCGGACGCGAGCCGTACTCTTACGTCCAGCGCGTGGAAAAGCGCTACCAGTTCATGGACAATTTCTCCTGGACCATCGGACGCCACGACACCAAATTCGGCGCCGACTTTAACTACATCCCGCTGACCGCCACCTTCACCGTAAATTACGGCGGCGTCTACGATTTCGGGAGCTTCAGCGCGGCCAACCTCGGCTTCATCAACCCCGCTCCCGGCGGACTGCCCGATTTCCCGGGCCTTTCGCCCGTCCAGTCCTACGGAGCCGGACTTCCCGGCCAGTTCGTGCAGGGCATCGGCAGCCCCACCGACTCTTTCACCAATAAGCCGCTCGGCCTTTTCTGGCAGGATTCGTGGCGCGCGAACCACAACCTCACGCTCAACTATGGCTTGCGATACGACGTTGAATTTCCGCCCAAACTCAGAGCCCCGGTCGGTCTCGCCGTCCCCGCTTACGCCCAACTTGGGTTGCAAAAGGGCATAAACACCGACAAAAATAACTTTCAGCCCCGCATCGGCGTGGCCTGGGATCCCAAAGGAGACGGCAAGACTGTCATCCGCGCCTCCTACGGCATCTTCTATGACCATCCCCTGCTGGGACTTTATTTCCTCGGCGATGCCTCTGACGGCTCCAGCAGCGGCCAGTTAGCCTTCGGTGGAACCTCAACCTGCGCTGGCGCCGGAAATCCCGCAAACCTGAACGCCATTCCGATTTTCCAGGGCACGCTCAACCAGGCGAACTGCACTCCGTCGAATTTTCCCCAGGCCAATGCCAATCTCTTCTACCTGCCGAATCAGCAGCAGTTTCAGTCTCTGAATACGCCGCAGATCGATTTTCTCAACCAGAATTACCTGAACCTGGCGGGAGGGACTTTTCTGCCGCTCGGCTTTCAGCCTTTCGGTTACCCGCAAGGGAAGAATTTTGTCTATGCCTACTCGCAGCAGGCGAACCTGACCATCGAGCGCGACTTAGGCCACGGTTTCGCCCTCAGCCTTGCCTACAATCTCAACCTTGGCCGGCATCTCAATCGCCCTATCAATGCGAACGCGGTACGCGGAGACTTACTGGCCGCCAATTACTTCGCCGCCGGCGGCGGAGCCAGTCCTTTTACTGTTAGCGGCTGCGGTCCCGGTTATGTCGATGCTTCGCTCGTGAACTTCTTCCGCCCCGGCGGCCTGAATCCCTCGATCGCCGCCGCTTTCTATGCCAGCGGCGACCCGACCAAGATCGCCTGCGTGGCGCAGGCCCAAGCCTTGCTCGCGACCATTCCGGGATTCAACACGAAATGTAATCCCGCGCCGCCCACCTTCGATTACACGGGCTGCGTTCCCTTCGGCGACATGGATGCCAACTTCTCCAACGGCACCTCAAATTACAACGGATTTACCACCAACCTGCGCAAACGTTTCAACAACCACTACGAGTTCCTCGCCTCTTACACCTGGTCGCACGCCATCGACGACTCCACCGACCTGGAATCGACCCTGACACCGCAGGACAGCTATCTTCCCTACCTCGACCGCTCCACTTCCACCTTCGATCAACGGCATCGCTTCGTCTTCAGCGGGGTGTATCAGTCGGGCAAGCTCAGCGGGGACGGCTTTGCCGCCAAAGTGTTCAGCAATTGGACGGTCGCCCCCCTCATCGAGTTCAGTTCCGGCCGCCCCTTCAACATCATCACCGCGACCGGCGACAACCTTCAGTTGTCTTCGCTGACCGGGCGTCCCAACGTCGTGGCTGCCGGCACGCCCACGAACGGGTGCGGTTATCCCACCGTGGCCTCGAAATATTCCCCCACCGGGTTCCTCCAGGAGCCCTGCATCCTCGCCTTTAATGGCACCCTGGAATCGCTCGATGGCAATCTCGCACGCAATGCCGGCGTCACGCCCTGGACCGTGTTCAACGATATCCGCATCGCGAAGCGTATTTATTTTGCCGAACGCTTCAGCATGGAATTCAGCACGGACATCTTCAACATCGCCAATGTCTACAACGTCGCCGGTGTGAGCCCGCTCTTAACTAACGCCGGCCAGCCCACCGCCGCCTATGATCCGCGCCAGTTTCAGTTCGGTTTGAAGTTGAATTGGTAGAATCGGATTGTGCGAATTGCGCGAGAAGTCACAAGCTCCGGAGGGTTGGGAGAAACTCTATCGAAGGGCACGAGCTTCGGCTTTTCCGCTCGTACCCGGGCGCTGTCTCTCTACCTCGCCCTCACGCTGGCTGGCCTGCTCTCGATGCCCGCCCGCGCCGATGCCGCAACCGATATCTACAAATCGCGCTGTTCCCCATGCCACGGGGTCAAAGGAGCGGGCGATACCATGATCGGCAAGAACCTCAACCTGCGCCCTCTCGGATCCCACGCCGTGCAGGACCAAAGCGACGAACAAATCTTTGCCATCATTCGCTACGGCAAAAACAAGAGAATGCCCGCCTTCGATAACAAACTATCCCACGATCAAATCCGCGACCTGGTGAAATACATTCGTTCCCTGAAACCCTGACCGTAAAAAAGGCCGCAGTAACTCTGCGGCCTTCACTCGATCCCACGCTCTTTAGTTACGGAACTGGCCGGACTTTACTGGCTGTGCTTGTCTTTGGCGATGCTCTTGCTGATCCGGTTTTGCTGACGATTGATGCCTCTCTGTTCCGCCTTCGTCAGATGCCCGTTGTTCTTCGCCATATCTCTCTGTTCGCGGTTCTGCACGCGGCTCTCGCGCTTCTCCAGATTGGCCGTCTGCTGCGAGTCCAATTTACCGCTGCTGACCCCATTGCCAATGCGCTTCTGCTGGTTTTCCTCCCGTTGATTCACTTCATTCACGCGCGGATGTCCGGGATCGACGACCCCAGGCCCGGCGCCCGGTGTGGTGGTGGTTGCGGTTTGAGCAGAAGCGGAACCGGCAAGCATAAGTCCCCCGACCGCCAGAGTGAACAGCGACTTACTGAATATGTTGGTCATGCCGATAGAAACCCCCACACGGGAGATTAGTTGTGAGAAATGATCTGGGGAGGAGGTCGATCGCGATGTTACGAATGTGCTGGCTCCCAAAGTCACGCCGCCGTCGAGAACGCAGCGTTCGCCTGTCTACTCGAACTCAACCTTATCGAATCCCAGCCCCTGCAAGAGGCTGGTCACAGTTGACGTTGCATTCTGTTGCGCGTTTCTAAGAATACCGTCCGCCAGGGCGGCCGCTTGCACCTGGCGCTCGGCCTCCTGCCGAACTTCTGTTTCGAGATTTGGGTCGGTAGGTACGAGCAATCCGGTTTGCCGTGAATAGACCCTGGTCTTCGCGCTGTCGAGCCGTGTGCTGAAGATCTGCGCCGCGGGCAGGCGCAGGTGAATATTTTTACCATCAACTCGAACGTCCTGCGGTTTGAGGTTCGAGAAATCGATGCCGGCAACCACTTCGCCATGCACCATCATCAGGATTCGATCTCCCGTTAGAAAATCCGGCAATAAAGGATTCTCTTTCGCTCCAGTTACTAACTTGTCGACCGTATAAACAACCGTCTCCAATCGCTCGAGCCGTTGAATCTTATCGACCACGGCAGGCTGACTTACATCGATGCTCACGGTCCGCCCCGTAGCGGCGGATAACCAACGGCTCAGCAGAGCCCGTCCCGAAGTTTGCGCCAGCAGCATCGCTCCCACGAAAGCGACGGCCAGCACCCCGAAGAGGACGCCGAGCAACAGCGAAACCGTGGCCGCCGAGCGAGAGGAATTGCGCGCGCGACCGATCTCATCCGCGTCGTGATTCACGCTGCAAGGTTACCATCCCGGAAGCCGAGTAGCCGTTGAAACCTGCAGCGCCTCCGCCCGAGTACGCCATCGACCCGAGTGGATGGCCGCAGGCCCTGCGACAGCTTCACCACAAAAAGGCAGTTCCCGTAAATATGGTAATATGGGCTGGTGAAGACGACTCTCGAAATTCCCGACTTCCTGTTCCGCCGCGCCAAGTCCGTCGCTGCCGAACGGGGCATTCCCCTTCGACAGTTGATCACCGAAGCGGTGCAGGAGAAATTGAAAACAACCTCGCGGGAACGACCGTGGATGAAGCATCTCGGGAAGCTCAAACACCTGCACAAAGAGAGGAAGCAAATCGAGAAGCGGGTGGAAGAAGCCTTCGAGCGGATCGATCGGGAAATCTGGGAATGATTCCAACTAGCGGTGATTCTCAATCCTAATAGTTCTCAACAACAATGATTCTAGATACGAACGCGCTGTCAGCCGCGGCCGATGACGATCCAGGAGTGATTGCCGAACTCGCTCGCGCCGACGAGATGGCGATTCCGGTCATTGTGCTGGGTGAGTATCGCCACGGGATCGCGCAGTCGCGAAATCGCGCCGCCTACGAAAACTGGCTGGCGGGATTACTCCAGGACTGCACCGTGCTCGATATCACCGAGCCCACCACCCATTGTTACGCAGAAATCATTCTCGAATTAAAGCGAAAGGGCAAGCCGATTCCAACCAACGACATCTGGATCGCAGCCCTCTGCCGGCAGCATTCGTTTCCGCTGCTGAGCCGCGATCGGCATTTTGATTTGGTGGCGGGGAATAAGAGGGTAGGGTGGTGAGAGTCGCGGATGAGCGCGTGCTGGGCGTCCAATTCTCGGACGACGGCGGGTGGGCCACTTCTTTCGGCACGATCATAATGCGATTCGCTGAATCGTTGAGTAAGGTAACGGGGGGGTGCCCCACTTCTGGCGCTTTTCGAGAAATGGGCGGCCGCGCTGCCGACAGCGACAGTTTTTCTCTTTCATCACGACTGGACGGTGTGCCACGTCACCGCGCTTCTACGACTTCAATGTATGGACAAAGCCGAAGTGCATCGAAAAACTACGCTACCTGCATAGCAATCCAGTGAAGCGCGGATTGGTTACGTCCCCAGAACTTTGGAAGTGGAGCAGCTTTCGAGCGTACGCTCTGGGGGGGAAGCGGGCCCGGTGAGAGTCAACGATTGGGAAGTGCTGAAGATGAAGATTCGACCCGTCGGCTGCCTAGAACCAAAACCGCAACGGGGTCAGCAGTGTAGCGGCCCACTTCTCGAAAAGCGCGAGAAGTGGGGCACCCCCAGTTAGTTTATTCAACGATTCAAAGCGAATCGCGTTATGATCGTGCCGGAGAAGTGGGCCATCCGCCTCTTTGCCTGAGGTTTTCATGGAGCTTCTGTTCCTCAAAATCGGCATATTCCTGCTAGTTGTGAACTGCATCCTTCTCATAGTGTTTCTTTTCCGGCGGGGTTCTACTGGAACAGTCTCCGCTCAGCTGACTGGCCTCCGAGAAGGGCAGCAGGACCAAGAACGACTATTTCGTGATGAGCTCGGCCGAAGCCGTGTGGAGAGCGCAGGAATTGCACGCGAGGGCAGACAAGAGATAGTTAATTCATTCAAATCTCTGTCCGATGTCGTATGCGGCCAGATGGCGGAATTCGCACAATCGCAGACGGCTAAGCTTGACACATTTTCGGGGCAACTTAGGAACACGTCTGTAGAAATTGGCCGTAAGCTCGATTCTAGCCGTGAGACTGTTGACGAGGTGCTGAGGTCTGTTGCCACAGATACCAGGAATCTGCACGCGCAGTTTCGAACCGAGCTTACCGGCGCGTTTGCCTCATTGGCACAGACTCTGGACGGCAGAACCACCGAGGGAATGAGGGATCAGAAAGCGCAATTGGAGTCTTCTTCGTTAGCCGTGGCCCAGGCGCTTGGCGCTTCCAGCAAGAATAACTCTGAAGCTATCCAACAGCTCCGAGCTGCAGTGGAGGCCAAGCTCGCCGCTATCCAAAGCGACAATTCCACCAAGCTCGAATTGATAAGGGACAATGTTGAACGAAAGTTGTCGGAGGCGACAACGAACCTCACGAGCGCTATCGACACAATGTCCAGGAGAACCACGGAGGCGGCGGAAGGTCTGAAGAACAGCGTCGATGGCCGACTGGCTTCTATCCAGAACGACAATAGCCTGAAAATAGAGGAAATGCGAAGGACCGTGGACGAAAAGCTCTCGAGCGCTACAACAAACCTCACCAGTGCGATCGGTATTTTGTCCCAAAGAACCACCGAGGCAGCTGACGGTCTAAAGATCAGTGTCGATGGAAGATTGGCTTCTATACAGAACGACAACAGTCTCAAACTGGAGGAAATGCGAAGGACAGTTGACGAAAAGTTGCAGTTGACCTTGGAGCAGCGACTTGGGGAGAGCTTTCGCATCGTCAGCGAGCGTTTGGAGCAGGTGCATGCGGGGCTAGGCGAAATGAGAACTTTAGCGTCAGGCGTCGGCGATCTAAAGAAAGTCCTTATGAACATTCGAGCACGTGGAAACTGGGGAGAAGTACAGGTTGGAAATCTTCTAGACCAAATGCTCACACCAGATCAGTACTCGACGAACGTGCGTGTGAACCCCGACTCCAACGAACGCGTAGAGTATGCGATCAAGCTTCCGGGTAAAGACTCCGCCGGGAATCCGGTCTGGCTCCCAATTGACTCGAAATTTCCGCATCAGGACTACGAGCGGCTAATCCAATCGGCAGAGAACGGGGATGCTGCCGGCGTCATAACGCACGCGACTGCACTAGAAGAGAACGTATGCGCAGAGGCGAAGAAAATTCACGACAAATATGTGAATCCACCTCACACGACCGATTTTGCAATTCTTTTTCTTCCCACTGAAGGACTCTTCGCAGAAATATTGCGGCGCCCTGGCATTGTCGATCGCACCTTGCGCGAAAGGATCGTGTTAGCCGGACCCACTACTCTCGCGGCACTGCTAAGTAGCTTGCAGATGGGATTCAGAACAGTCGCGATCGAGAGACGCTCGGCAGAAGTCTGGGAAGTACTCGGGGCTGTGAAAACTGAATTTCGCAAGTTTGGAAACGCGCTGGCAACCGTCGAACAGAAACTCCAACAGGCCAGCAACAAGCTCGGGGATGTTCGTACCCGCTCTCGCGTACTAACGAGGAAGCTGAGAGATGTGCAGGATCTCCCCGGTGCGGATTCGGAACGACTCCTGCAACTGAGCTCGTTATCAATCGCCGCCGTTGAGGACGATGGCGAGGGGACATCCGAATCCGACGGCGGGGCCGCGACGGAGCCGTAGGACCGAGCCGACTTCAGAATATTCAAGCGGCTAGGGGGTGGGTGGGGCAATGATTTAACACTAGTGTTGCCTCCTCGCTCCAGCAACGCTCCCTATCTGTGATGTCCCTACCGAGGCGTTGCGCCAGGTCAAAAAAACCCTGCCCAGGCATACGATCGTTCTTGTGGACGACCAATACACTCAACATCCCCCGGCCAGCCGTATCTTCTTCGCTTGAAATCTGGCCCAGCAGATGATGAAAGCTGACGTCATGCGGGCCGAAGGCTATGCTACCAATGTGGCTGGTTAGGTCTGAGTAAAAGATGGGGCCCGCTTGGGTAACAATGGCGCGAATCGCTTCGGCTTTCGCTCGTTCCCAAGTATGCGGGTCGTAGCCATAGGTCGAGTCAGAAATGATCTCGCACATAGCAGATCCTCCTCAATATTTTAAACAGCGGAAAAGGCCAATCTGATTTCTCAGACTGGCCTTTATTTAATGCCGGCAACTACCTACTCTCCCACACACTTTCGCGTGCAGTACCATCGGCCCAGCGGGGCTTAACTTCCGTGTTCGGGATGGGAACGGGTGGAACCCCCGCGGTAAGATCACCGACAACTTGGAGCAGCTCTTTTAGCTATTAGCCGTTCTATAGCTCGATCCGCCGATGCTGACTTTCTGCATCGCGGCAAACTTGATGGTCTCAGCGAACTGTAGATCCTTCGCTTCGCTTGGGATGACAATTCCATTAGATCTGCGGACCTGCGCTAAGCAAACTTTCAAAGAACGTGAGGACGAAGCCTCACAACTGAATAGATTGGGTGTTGGCTAAGAGCTAAAAGCTAAGAGCCAACAGCTACAAAGTTTTCGTCGGCGCCAGTCGTCAGTACTGTGTCGTCAGTCGCGTCCAGTTTCTGACGCTTCTGAGGAGGCCATCGCTTTCGAACAAGTTCGAACTGAAAGCTGATAGCTGAGTTACTGACGGCTGTTTCTGCACCGAGTAAATTTTATGGTCAAGCCGAACGGGCGATTAGTACAGGTAAGCTACACGCATTACTGCGCTTTCACATCCTGCCTATCAACCAGGTAGTCTACCTGGGCCCTTCATTACCCTTAAGGGTTGGGAGATCTCATCTTGAGGAGTGCTTCCCGCTTATATGCATTCAGCGGTTATCACAACCGAACTTCGCTACCGAGCGATGCCATTGGCATGACAGCTCGATCACAAGAGGTTCGTCCATCCCGGTCCTCTCGTACTAAGGACAGGCCCTCTCAAATCTCCTGCGCCCACAACAGAT
>CAVVAP010000007.1:0-237909 GCA_963746205.1 uncultured Acidobacteriaceae bacterium
ACTACGGTACAGCGGCACAGGTTGCGCAGATTGGGAATATCTTGTCAGGGCCGGTGAGCGGTTTAGGAACCTTGCTGCGCGGTGGAACCCTTGCAGCAGCAGAAAGAAATGCGGGCTATGAAAGTGCGTTGACAGCCGGTGCTGGGCTGATCGACGCGATAAGAGCGGGGGGCGCTGGTCTGCCGCTGGCAATGTCCGATCACAGTACTGCTCAGATGAGTTTGTTCGGTGCTGGCTGGGGGGAACGCATGTGGGGCTGGTCACTGATATGAAGCGAAACCTGCTGGCACATGGATCGGAGTTCCCGTTGTCATCGCCGGGGCTTTGGGAATGCTTACCGCGCTCTTGATCGAAGGGCGTTTGATCAGCAAACCTTCGCCATCGGATGTGTGATCGTGATGGTTCTGGCGGTAGTGGTCTGGACCGTTCCCTTGAAGCGGTCCAATCAGCCTGCTCTGGGTCTTCCGACGGGGCTGGTTCTTCGGAGCCCTCCGAATGCGAGTAAGAAGAAAGGTCTTAAGGTAGCGTTGCTCCTCCTCTTCTCCTGGCACTAGCCTTCTGGATGACAAGAGGGGGACCGTGGATACCACGACTAGTCGGTGCCTCCATGCTCGTCCTGTTCATAATGGGGACAGCGCTCCGCAAACCTAGCCAGGGCAATTAGGCCACGGGCCGTCCCCCTGGGACGGCGGGTGGCCCATTCTAAATTTTGCGTCCTTTGCGAAATTTAGAGTGGGGATGTTAGAGGCTGCGGTCGAGTTGGAAGAGAAGGTCGAGGTGCGAGCTGTGTGCCACCCACCCTTCGCGCAAAAGACGCGCGAAGGATGGGGCAGCCGCCTGTCCCTGGCGCTAGCGAAAGGCTGGGCCACCTGTCCAGTTACTAATTTAAGAAAAACAATGAAGAACATAAGATTGAGAATTGAGATAGTGTTGCTCTTGCTAATCATGACGGGATGTCTGCCCGCATCTAGTAATGTAGTTTCGGCTATTGTTGTGGGACCGGAATATACGGCCACGCTTTCAAAAAGAGACAGTGGTGCGATGAGCAAGGGATCGACCTTTGTAAGCGTGCGGGCAAATGGCGTACCGGACGATTCCACACATGGGCTAATTGTTTTCGGAGTCAACGGAAACAAGCCTGTTGAGATGAAATGGATTGGCCCCCATAATCTCGCGTTAAGTTGTCAGCCATGTATATCTCAAGATGTTAACCTCGAGGTTGTGAAATCGGTGGATATCACCATCAGCTATAGTGACGGCCTCCGCGTCCGATAATGTTTGCCATAGAACCCGTGATGACAACGCGGACACGACCGGGCACTGACTCAGATTTCATGTCGGAGGAGTTATGGGCTGCTAGAAGCGCGAGAAAGACGATCCGAACCGCTGCCTTGCACGTCGCTCTTGTGCTCATAATCGCGGGGGTGGATTAAAGGGACAGCAAATAACCTCTCCAACCGTTTCGTCGGGGAAGGCCCACTCGATGAATGTGCCGCGCGGTTTGCCACCTCCACCAAGTTCAACCGAAAATCGACCGACGGTTGGGATCATCGCTCTAGGCGGGTGGCCCATTCTAAATTTCGCGTCCTTTGCGAAATTTAGAGTGGGGATGTTAGAGGCTGCGGTCGAGTTGGAGGAGAAGGGCGGAGTGCGAGCGGTGTGCCGCCCACCCTTCGCGCAAAAGACGCGCGAAGGATAGGGCAGCTGATCGGTCCCCTTCTTCTGTCACACTTTCAAGGTGAGTTTCCGACGGTTTGCGAGCCTGACAAATCGCCCTTCAAAGCGATTTGACAGGCGAACTCACTCGGCGTTCGTTCTCCCAGAGATCGGTGAGGACGACTGTCATTGTATTCCCGCCTCCAACCTTCAATGACCTGCTTGGCCTCGGTCAGTGTCGCGAACCAATGTACATCCAAACACTCCGCTCGCAGCGTGCCGTTGAACGACTCTACGTGCGCGTTGTCCGTCGGCTTGCCCGGCCGCGAGAAGTCGATCTGCACTTGGCTGTGATACGCCCACAGATCCATGATTTGACTCGTGAACTCCGAGCCGTTATCACAGAACAACAGCTTCGGCGTCCCTCTTTTCTGTCGAATCTCATTCAGGGCATCCACCACGTCTTCTCCTCGCAACCTCTGTCCCACTTCGATGGCAAGACTCTCCCGCGTGAATAAATCCAGCACGGTCAATGCTCGGAAGCGTCGCCCATCCGCCAACTGGTCGGCTACGAAATCCAAACCCCAGACCTGGTTGGGTGCCGTGGGCCGGAACCGCTCGCGTCGATGCATCGCGGCACGCCGCTTCCGTCGCGGCTTGTGCCGCAGCGTTAAGCCTTCTTCCTTATACAGGCGATACACCAGTTTCTTCCCCACTTTCCAGCCTTCCCGGTTCAGCAGCACCCGGATCTTCCGGTAGCCGTAGCGAACCCGAGTCTGTGCGATCTCCCGAATCCGCAACCGCAGTGCCGTTCTCGGCTCCTGCATGCTCTCATAGCGGAAGGTCGAGACTGGCAGCCGCGCCACACGACACGCACGCCGCTCGCTCACCCGGTAGGTGTCGTGCCAATAGCTCACCACCGGGCGGCGCCGCGAGGGCGTCACAGTTTTTTTGCCAGCACATCCTGCAACATCACCTTGTCCAGCGTCAGTTCTGCCACCAACCGTTTCAGCCGGCCATTCTCTTCCTGGAGCTGTTTGAACTGGCGGACTTGGTCCGTCTCCAGCCCCTTGTACTGTTTCTTCCAGCGATACAGCGTCTGCTCCGTGATCCCCACTTGCCGGATCAGCTCCGCCACCGGCACTCCCACCTCAGCCTGCTTCAGCACCCCCACGATCTGCTCCACAGAAAAGCGCTTCCTCTTCACGGCAAATCCCCCTTCCTCAGGTAGTAGATTTTGCCGGAAAACTAACCTTCAATGTGTGTTAGAAATCGGGGGGCCGATCACAGCCGCCTGTCCCTGGCGCTAGCGAAAGGCTGGGCCACCCGTCCTGTCAACAGAAGTGTCAAAGTGACGCAGACGACCGCTGAGGAAGCCATGTCCCATCGCCAAGCCATGTTTACTAATTATCCGCCTTCGGCATGGATTCAGGGAGCCACCATAAACCATCGACGGTTGGCTTCGGTCGCATTGTTTAACGGAAGGTTGGGATTCATTGCGGTAGCAGGTAGGTCGATTGCTGGCTGAGCCCGTGGGACCAACCGTCCTGGAGCCCATCCGCCGGGCGCATTCAAACCTTCATAGAACCGTGGCTGGGTGGCCCCACGTTTGCCCGTTGGTCCTAACTTACACATTCCAGAATACTTTATGAGTAACTCCTTTAGAATCAAAGACCATCTTAAGATTACTTCTAAGTCTTTCATTCTAAAAGACCGCCCCAAGGGGGGTCTAAATTTGATAGTTCCAACCAGACCAAAATCCTGTCAAAAAGGCACCAGCCGTGATGAAAAAGACCTTTCCCGCCGCCTAGTTTATTCCTGCGATTCGTTCGTTCATGGCGCTTCCTCGAACGCCGACGGCTATTCGTCAAGCCCCGGCAAACTGCCGTCGAGCGACGGGACTCGGGAAATCGCCACCGAGTCGATCACCGCCTGATGCCCTTTATTTTCCTATAAGTAATTTCTAATCACGCTGGGAGCCGCTTCGGTCTTTCGCGTGCATTGATTGGGGAATCTCATTACGTCGCACAAGAACAAGAAGAAGACTGGACGTCTCCCATGCTTCACAAATGCGCCAACCCCGCGTGCTCCGTTCCCTTCCGTTCGCTTCGGGAGGGCAAGCTCTTCCTGGCGGAAACTTTTCCCTCCGGCGTGAACGTACTTTTCGAGGGCAACCGCCGAAAATTGCGCCACCGCGAGCATTTCTGGCTGTGCGCAGTCTGCTCCGACCACTTCACCCTCCGCTTTGATGCGCACGTGGGCATGCTCACCGTGCCCTGCGCCGAGCGGGACAATCCGCAGTTGATAACCGGCGCCAAGGTCAGCGCCTGAGATAGCAGCCATGCCTGCGCTTACCGATCATCCCATCGCCAAACGACTGCCCTGCGCGGTTTGCGGGCTGGATACGTTTCGTCATACCGGTTGGTTTCTGGTGGCCGAAAACCGCTGGCTCGATCGGTTGAAGATCCTCTCATGGCATTCCTCCCTCGTGGGCCAGGAGGGTGTGAAAAGTGTCTGTTGCCGGCAGCATTTGAAGACGCTGGTCGCGCATTGGTTGACGCAGGCCAGTTTACGATTACCGCTGCCCACTTTGCCGTGGCCCCCGAGCGGCGGTTCGTCCCCCGAGGATGGCGAACCGCTACCCGGCCTCGTCGCTCGCCTGATCGGCGAACTGGCGGTTCATCGCGAGTCAGTTTCAAGCATCTGGTCCGGCTCACCGGAAGCGCTGGAAAGCATTCTCGACGCGCTCCTCACGATCGGAGCCGACAACAAACGCCGGGGCGTCGAATTCCGCCGGCTCGACTCGCTCGGCTCTCCCGCTGGACTCTCATTGCAATGACTCTAATTGCTATGTCTCTCATTGCAATGACTCTCCCTGCAATGGCGCTACTCGCACCAACGCGCGACGGCGTCTAGCCCCGTCGCCGCTCCCGCCATACTCGCCAATCACTGGCCATCGCCTCCGCCATGCTCTCCGCCGCCGTCACCAGCCAGTTCTGTTTTCGGCCGCGTAAATCCTTAAGGATCGCTCGACGCTTCTCCTCCGTCCCTAAATGTATGTTCGCAGTCTCTCTACCCATCGCTTCCAGCAAGCGGCACTCTTCGCGATTGCTGGCCAGCGCATCCAGTTCAATGCGCGAGCAATGCGGCGATAATCTCCGCACAATCCAGTGTCCCCGCATCTGCACATAAGGGTCCGGGCAGCGCACCGCTCGCCGCAGGATCGCGGCATATAAAATCTCGGCAGGCAGGCGCTTCGGATTCAGCCAGAGCAGCGCCGAACCGGTTAGAGCCTTGGCCTCGCGCGCCACCCGCCCGCCTTTCCACTCCGCCAGGGCCACCAATCGCACTCGTCCCAGACTGCCCAGACCGGCTCTGCGCCGGGCCAGACGGTAATCCATGGCCCGCTCCGGCAGCAGATGCTCAAGTGCCTCGCGAGCGCTCTCCGGGATGTCGGACTTCACGCTGGGAAGACGATCCATTTTTTCCCAGAAAATCACGGGATCGCGAAGCTTGCTTTCGGCGATGGCTCGCAGCCAGGCATGGCCTTCTTCCAGCACAAACGGACGCCCACCCGCGGCCATACCGCCCGCGTATCCCTCTAAAATGGCTTCCGCCGCTTCTTTCGCCTTCATCGCCAGCCGTTCTTCGCGGGCGGCGAGCAGGGCGCTCGTGGCCAGCCGCACCAAGTCCATGGTGTAGGGGAAAACCGAAGCTTCATCGAAGTCGTTGACGCCCCAGACCAGGCGTCCATCGGTATCGCGCCAGGTCCCGAAGTTCTCCACATGCAAATCCCCGACGGAGAGAATGTGCGGCACGCGGTCGAGGTCCGCACAGGCCTCCGGCCAGACCTGCAACCAGCGATAGAACGTCGCCCGAAAAAATGGAAACAGCGCCTCTGCCATCTGCTGATGCTTGAATTGCAAATCGGGCTCGACGATGCGAAGGTGCAAGCGCAGCCAGTCTTCATACTTTTTCGTAGCTTTGACGACGTTCATAGCTCGCTAGCAACGATAGGAAGCTATTCCGAGCGTGTCAAGGAGTGGCAACCCAGGGAACAGGCACGGAGAAAGCCGGCGCGGGCCTGCCGCGCACTCACCTGTTATGATTTTGCGCGCCATGTTCTCGAACTCTTATTTGCAGGCAATCGGCAAAGTGATCCTGTTGGCGCTGGCGACCCTGGCATTTTCAAAGGCCGCACGCGCCGCTCCGCCTGCCCTGCACACCGTTCAGCTGGTGCAGCAGTGGATCCCCATGGCGGACGGCGTGCGATTGTCCGCTACTCTCTACATGCCCGACGAGGGCAAGAGCGGCGAGAAATTCCCCGCCCTGCTCGAATACTTGCCCTATCGCAAGGACGATGCCACCGCGGCACGCGATTATCCGGTTCACATCTGGTTCGCGAAGCACGGATACGTAAGCGTGAGGGTGGACATTCGAGGCTTTGGCACAAGCGAAGGCACGCCTACGGAGCGGGAATACTCCGAGCAGGAGCAGTTGGACGGGGAGAAAGTGATTGCCTGGCTCGCCAGTCAGAGTTGGTCGAACGGAAAAGTGGGCATGTTCGGCATTTCCTGGGGAGGCTTCAACGCCATTCAGATGGCCATGCGGCATCCTCCCGCCCTGAAGGCAATAATCGCCGTGGATGCCACCGAGGAACTGTTTCACGATGATATCCACTACATCGATGGCATGATGCATTTCGACGAATTCGAGCTCAACATGGACCTTGCGCCGTCCATGACGGGAGCTCCGGATTACAGCCTGGAAGAGAAAGTTCTGGGCCCGCGCTTCGACTCCATGCCGTGGTCGTTAATGTATTTCAAACACCAGCGCGACGGCGAGTTCTGGCACGCTCCCGTGCGCCCGCTGAAAGAAATTAAGATTCCCTGCTTCTTAATCGGGGGCTTGCTGGATGGCTACCGCGACTCCATCCTGCGCATGTTTGAGCAGGTCAAAGCGCCGCTGAAGGCCATCATCGGACCGTGGAACCACACTTTTCCCAACGACGCCGAACCCGGCCCCCAGATCGAATGGCGGGATCAGGCCCTGCGCTGGTGGGATTACTGGCTCAAGAATCGCAATACCGGCATCATGGAAGGTCCGCCGCTGTCTATTTACATGCAGGACTGGCACGCTCCCGATACGCATCTGAAAGACGTACCCGGAAAATGGCGGGGCGAAATGGGTTGGCCTCCCGCAAATGCCGCCAACACGACGCTCTATCTCTACGATGCGCATGTTCTTTCCACCGAACCCGCGAAACCAGCCACCCACCAGTTGCGGTATGTTCCGAACATCGGAGTGGAAGCTGGCTTTTGGTGGGGAGAATTGCTGACCGACCAGCGGCCGGTCGATGCTTTTAGTCTGACTTATGATTCCGCTCCCCTCAAGGAAGAGCTAACCATGCTGGGGCGGCCCCATGCGCTGCTTCAAGTCAGTTCCTCCGCGCCGCTGGCCGACTGGTTTGCGCGTCTCTCCGACGTGGCTCCCGATGGCACGGTCACGCAGGTGACCGGAGCAGGAGTCAATGGGGCGCAGCGCGATTCGGCTTCCGACCCCAAGGATTTGATTCCGAACCGTATTTATCCCCTCGATATCGAAATGCATCTGGCGAGTTGGACGTTTCCCGTCGGGCATAGGATTCGTCTGTCAGTCTCCAATGCGATTTGGCCGATGGTCTGGCCGACTCCTTACGCGATGACCACTTCCCTGCAGTTGGGCGGCGAGGCGGGATCGCGTTTGGTCCTGCCCCTGGTCCCGCCATCGCCGTATGCCGCCCCACAATTCGCTCCGCCGGAGCCTACAGAAGAGCGCGCCGATATCGAGGGCGAAGGATTTCCCTGGCCCGGCGACTGGAAAACGGAGCGCGACGAAGTCAATGCCACCACAAAAGTGACATGGAACGGTAAGTCTGAAGAAACCTATCCCTGGGGAAAAGAGACGGATCTGGAAGCGATTACGTATCTCGCCGACGACAACCATCCCGATATCAGCTCGGTGCAAGCCGAGGCGCAAATCAGGATGGTCATGAAGAAGCAGACCCTAACCTGGCTCGGCCATTTAACGCTTACGAGTGACGCCCATAACTTCTACTATAAGTACACTCGGGAGTTACTGAAAGATGGACAAAAGCTCAGAGAAAAGAGCTGGCAGGAGACCATACCCAGAGATCATCAATAAGGCGCCAGGCAGATATATTGCGGATGGGGGCAAAAGATCTGACGCGGCTTGGATCAGCGCGAACCCGCAAAAGCCGCCTGTCCCAATCCGCTCTTCAAATCCGCGGCCAGCAGGCGATGAAAGAGCTGCTCGCCGGCTTCCCGCCGCGCCGAGAGACGTCCTGCCCCATAAGCCCGGGACTTCAGGCCGCGCTGAACCGCTTCGCAAATACCCAAATCCTCATCCTGAACCTTATTTCCCACCGCGACGCTTTGCTCGTTGTAGGCGCGGCTGCGCTGGCTGATATCGCTAAAGTAGAAATCAAACACCACCCGGCAATTGTCGACGTCGATGGGAATGACCAGGTTGGTATCGAGATACCCTTCATAGCAGTTGAACATGAAATTCGGATGCAGCCAGAAATACCAGGCGCGGTCGCCGCGCCTAGTTGTGCCAGTGGCCGCGTCCTCGTCCGAACTCACCATGGGACTCGATTGCAGGCAGTAACGGTCCTCGGTTTCGATGGTGTACTGCTTGTAATCCAGAACCGAATTCAATCCCTTGTGCAGATGCGGTACGTGGTAACCGCCGTCCAGATAGTTATCGACAAATACCTTCCAGTTGCAGTGGATGTCGTAAGTCTGGCTGGCAAAGTAATGCAGGCTGGTCAATCCCAGGGGAGCCACCCGCTTCACCAGGCCGCCAAGAAAATCGGCGAGCGATGCCGCTTCCATGTCGAGATTGACAAAGACGAAGTTCTCCCATGTATCCACCTTCACCGGGACCAGTCCATTGTCTTTGCGTTCGAAGTTCTTCACGCCATCGAACTCCGGCATGCCCTTGAGAGAGCCATCGAGGCCGTAATTCCATCCGTGGTACGGGCAATGGAGAATCGACGCCTGCCCACAGGGTTCGGTTACGACGGCCGCGGCGTGGTGACGGCACACATTGTAAAAGGCACGCAGCACGCCATCGTTACCGCGTACGGCTACCAGCGGCTCGCCCGCGACGGTGGCGATGACGAACTGCCCCGGCTTAGCCACCTGATCGACCCGGCCCATGAACTGCCAGGTCCGCGAAAACACCGTTTGCCGTTCCAGTTCCGCGATGCGCTCGTCGACATACCAGGAGGAAGGAATGGTAGAGGCCTCCACCAGCGGCGCCGTCTCGTCGTAACTCGCAATAATCTGTTCCACCGTTTGACCGTTGTTCATGCTTTCTTCCCCGGCAGTTGGACTTTCTCCGATCCAATCGCGCGCCTCAGGAGTTCCACAAACTGCTCGATCCGCGCTTCTTTTTCCTCCGGCACCGGACCAGTCTTGCGAAACAGACCCGGATCCAGTTCTTCGGTCAGCAAAGCGTCCTGGAAGCGGTCCATGGTCCACTCTAGAATGGAGCCGATCATGTCCAGATCGATATCGCTGCGTAACTCGCCACGGGAGGCTCCGAAGTCGACAAAGTCATGCCATCCATAGGGATCCTCCGCCACCAGGAAGCGATTGATCTCCCGCCTAAGGGCGAGATCGGTGCCGTAGTTCCCGACCAGATAAATTCGGTAGGAAGACCAGTTATCGCGAACCATGTTCTCGGTGCGTCCCAGCCAGTAACGTAGGAGTTCAAAAAATCCGCGCTCCCGCGCTTCGACAGGCGCCTGCATGTATTTTGGAAATGAGAGAACCGCTTTCTTGTAGGCCTCGAAGAAAAGTCCGTCCTTGCTCTTGAAATGCTGGAACACGGAGCCCTTGGCGATGCCCAACTGCGCCGCGATGTCCTCGACGCGCGCGGCGCTGTAGCCGCGCTCGGCGAAGTGGCGGATAGCAACCTCGACAATGCGCGCTCGTTTTGCTTCCGAACGCGGACGGGGTTTTGCATCCCGACGCATTTGCGTCGGCCTCGCCAGACTGCTCGCAATGCCTTCCATGGCGCTCCAATCACAGAAAATAATTGACCTTCGGTCAACGAACGATACAGCAGCCGTGAACCATTTTTCAATGGCTTTTTTGCTGGCCATTCGCTAATTTCACAACCGGAGGCTGTCCGAATCTTGACCACTGGTCAATGTTATGTCTAGTCGCATTCAGGCGGCATATGACGCGGTCATCATCGGTGCCGGACACAATGGGTTAACGGCTGCGGCCTATCTGGCGCGCGCCGGCTACTCCACGCTGGTGCTGGAACGCCGCGATATTGTGGGCGGTTGCTGCGTGACCGAGCAGATCGCTCCCGGTTGCCGGGCTTCTACCACGTCTTACATCGCGAGCATGCTGCGGCCGGAGGTGATCCGCGATCTTCAACTCGCCGATCACGGTTTGCGCATGATTCCGTGCGACCCCGCATTGCAAGTTCCCTTTCCGGATGGCCAGCTTGTGTCATGGTGGGCCGATCGCGGGCGAGTGGTCGAAGAACTTCGCAAGATTTCGGTGAAGGACGCGGAAACCTTTGTACGCATCGACGAGCGCCTGAAGAAACTCGCGCGCTATCTGCAACCTTTTTTTCTCGAGCCGCCGCCGGAGCCGGGAACGCAATCTTTCGATGGCTGGTCGGACTTGTTCCGCGCGGGCAAGCGCTTTCGCGGCATCTCCAGCCAGGAGATTGCGCAGCTCGTGTCGTTTCTGACCGGCAGCCTCGGCGACTTTCTCGATCGCAACTACGAATCGGAAAAGGTGAAAACACTATTCCTTGCCAACAATGTTTACGGAAAGCACGGAGGCCCTTACCAGCCCGGCAGCGCTTTGGGCTTGCTGTTTCATTTATTAAGCGGCGGTGAGCACGAGCAGCAGGGGTTTTACGGGCATGTTGTCGGCGGCATGGGCTCGATCACGAACGCCATGGCCAAGGCAGCGCGCAACTTTGGAGCGGACATCCGCACCAGCAGCCCGGTGCAGCAGATTGATTCGCGAGATGGAAGGGTGCGCGGCGTGGCGCTGGAGGACGGCACGGAAATCAGGGCGCGGGTGGTGCTTTCAAACGCCGATCCCAAGCGCACTTTCCTCGGCATGGTTCCGGAGCGCGATCTTCCCGCCGAATTCGTGCAAGCGGTGCGCGGCATCAAAATGGATGGCCCCTGCGCCAAGGTCAACATGGTGCTGGACGAAGAGCCGCGCTTCACCGGCACGCCCGGCAGTTACGATCCGCAACAGCGGTCATTGTTTACACTGGTTCCCTCGCTCGAATTTGCCGAGCACTGCTACGATATCGCCAAGTTCGGAGAAATCCCGGAAGAGCTTTGGGTGGATTGCGTGATAGCCTCCAATGCCGACCCATCTTTGGCGCCGTCCGGAAAACATGTCATGACATGTTTCGTGCAGTATGTGCCCTATAAATTGAAGCAGGGCACGTGGGACGAAAAGCGCGAACTGCTGGGCGACCGCGTGGTAAAAAAAATCGGCGAGTATGCGCCCAATGTTCCCGGCGCCATCGTCGCGCGCCAGGTATTGACCCCGCTCGACCTGGAGCGCACCTACGGGCTGACGGAAGGCAATATCTTCCACGGTGATTTGAACCTTGAGCAGTTGTTTTTCAACCGGCCGGTCGCGGGATGGTCGCAGTATCGCACGCCTATTGCCGGCTTATATCTTTGCGGGGCGGGAGCGCATCCCGGCGGAGGAGTCACCGGGGCGCCGGGGCATAACGGCGCCCAGCAGGTCTTGCGCGACTTGAAGAAGAGAAAGTTCAAAGAGGCGGTCGCGTGAGCCATGTCTATTTAGCCTCGCATGACGAGGAAGGAGGAAGCCCATGTCTGAGACACCGCAACAATACACACAGCGCATTCTGAGCCATTCTCAGGGGCAAGATCCAATAAAGGTCCAGACCTCCACGCCTAAGAAACTGGCTCGCCTGATTAAAGGAGCGTCTCCGGCAAAACTTCGCAAGCGACCGGAGCCCGACAAATGGTCGGTGGCGGAGATTTTGGCGCACCTGGCGGATGTCGAAATGGTGGTGGGATGGCGCATGCGCTCCATTCTCGGATCGCCCGGCATCGCCATCCAGGCCTTCGACCAGGACGCGTGGGTCAAAGCGGGAAATTACCAGACGCGCGATCCCCGCAAGTCGATGGAATTGCAACGCGCTTTGCGGGAAGCGAATCTTGCCTTGCTGAAATCGCTTTCGCCCGAACAATGGCGACATTTCGGGCATCATGCCGAACGGGGGCAGGAATCCATCGAGCACATCGTCCGCATGATCGCGGGCCACGATCTTAACCACATACGACAAATCGAGCGCATTCTGGCGCCCGGCAAATAACGTTATCTGAGTCAGGAGAAATTATGGCCAAGCAAGGAATTCTCGAGCGATTGAAGAACGGCCCCGTCCTCGGCGATGGCGGCTACTTACTCGAACTGGAAAAACGGGGATGGGTCCGTCCCGGACCGTTTACGCCTGAGGTCGCTATCGTGTATCCCGAAGCGCTGCGCGAATTGCACATCGAATTTCGCGAGGCCGGGGCAGAGGTGCTTCAGGCTCTAACGTTCTACGCCAGCCGCGACAAGCTAGCCACGGTTGGTCTGGAGGATCGCGTCGAGGATATCAATCGCAATGCGGTGCGCGTCGCCCGGGAAGTGGCGGGGGATCAATGCCTAGTCGCAGGCAACTTAAGCCTGACCTGGATGTACGAAAAAGACAGTGCCGCCGCCGCGGATCTGGTTCGCCGGACCTTCGACGAACAACTCCGGGTGCAGTGCGAGGAGGGCATCGACTTCATCATCGGAGAAACCTTCTCATGGTTGGGGGAAGCGTTGCTGTGCGTGGAGCGGGCGAAGAGAACCGGACTGCCGGTGATGGTGACCATCTGTTTCGAGAACAAGGACGAAACGGCCGAAGGTACGGATGCCGCCACGGCCGCGAAGATTCTGCTGGACGCGGGCGCCGACATCGTGGGCATGAACTGCCTGCGTCCGCCGCAGCATATTCTGGGGCCGATGGAAGCGATGCGGAAGGCAGTCGATGGGTACCTCGCTTGCCAGCCTGTCGCCTATAACACGCCGCGGGACCAGCCCGACTTCACCAGTCTGGCTGAATTTCCCTACGCTCTCGATCCGCTGCAACTGACTCGGAAACAGATGGGGGACTATGCCCTGCAAGCGAAGGAAATGGGCATCAACTATATCGGTTCCTGCTGTGGATCGGTGGCCATGCACGTCCGCGAGATGGCCAGAATGTTGGGCAAGCTGCCGGCGGAGAGTCGCATCTGGAAAAAGGGTGGGAGCAAGCCGATGTCCGCTTACGAGTACTACGATCACGACCAAGTGACAACCAAGTAGCGCCCATCCCCGGCGTGGGCAAAATCGGGAACGCGGACAAAACAAAACGTCCCAAACTCTTTCGAGTACTGGGACGTCAGTCGAACAGCCCTCCCCCGAAGTCTGCTCAGTCAGGATAGTAACTTGGGTGGGGAGTTGGCGGAATGGCACCGATGTGGGGGCAATGGCCCGATAGTTGAGGTAATCTCTTTGTTAATACCGGGCGTCGCTAATACCGGTCGTTAATATTGAGTGCTGCCACCTGCGTCCGGCGCGCGAAGTGGCTTAGCGCGCCAACGCGATTACGGCTATCCACTGGCCGCTCCTCTCCTCGTGAAACACAATCACGCCGCCTAGCCGCTGCGCGATATCCTCTGGCGCCAAATCGAGATGGTAACCGAAGAATTTTTCCTTGATCCCGCGCCAAGCTTCCCAATTCTCAAAAATGGGGTGCGGCGGCCGGTACTTAGTCGAGAAAACACAGGCTACTTCAAAGCGGCTGCGGACCTTGGCCGCCAGATCGATCTGCGCGAGAGAGAAATCCTCCACTCGCAGAACGGGGTGCGGCTGAGCCACATAACCGAGCCATGGGCGCGAAAGTTCGTCCGATGCGGGCCACGCCGTGAGCACGGGCGCTCCCGGATAGCGCAGCGCCAGAAAACGGCTGGCGTCCGCATGCAAGAAAATGTAGTCGCGGTAGGCCAGGTTATCTTCCAGAGAAAATCCGTAGGGCGGATTTATAAACAGGCCGGCGATGAATGCGATGGCGACCGTGCCGGCAATCAATTTCCAATGCCGCACGCGGCGCCACAGAGTCGAGACCCAGGCCATGATCACGAGGGGAACAACTGGCAACATGTAGCGGGCCAAAACCGCTCCCCCCACCACCGACAAGAAGGCGACATAAGCCAGCAAAACGGAAAGAAACGCGAATTGAATCCAAAACGCGATGCGCGGGCGAGCCACCGCCCGTTCCGCCCGCGGGGGGCGGAACAGCGCCAGGGCGCCCGTCAGCGTCAGCAAGTAGAGTCCGAAATAACCGAAGATTTGCCACAGCCTGAGCGCCAGGGCAAAAGGTATGCGGAGAGGGTTCAAGGTGGCGGCGATGTTGTAACGATAAAACTCGGGATTCCCCAGCAGAAAGCCGGTTTTGAAGTAATGGTAGACGTACCAGCCCACCAGCGGGGCGCACGGAAGCAAGAAATAAAACCAGCGCGTTCGACGGTCCTGAGGGGGAAGCAGGGCGGGCCATGTTTTGCGCCAGCGCGGACGCAGGACTGTGGCCAGCAGTTCCCAACACAGTAAAGCGAGCGGCGCCAGAATCGCAGTCTCCTTGGACAGGGCCGCGACGCTTAACCAGGCGACCTGCTTCCACGGACGGTCCTCGATATAGGCGGCCAGCGCCCAGAAGGTAAAGCCAGCGGCCGGCAGGTCTACCTGCGCCATGGAACTCTGGGTGAAAAATACGGGATAGAAGGCCACCAGCGCGGTCGTGGCCCAGGCGACGGGAAGGTTGGCCGCAATCCGCGCCAAGCGGAATACGCCGAGCAGGGCAAATGCGCTCAGGCCCAGCATGGCGGAACGCGTGACCACCGTGGCGTAGCCGAAAATCCGCCAGTTCAGCGCCAGCCAGACCATCACCAGAGGGGGATGCGCATTGGATGGGGTCGATTGCGGAATGAACTTCCCGGTCAGAAATAAATCACGAGCCGCCGGAACGTAATAGCCAGCTTCATCCCAGAAATAAGGGAGCCGGAGAAGCGGAGCGTGCAGCAGCAGCAATCCGGCAAAAAAAAGCGCGTACAAAAGCAGATGCTGGGTGCGAAGAGGAGAGCCACTCGTCGTTTTCGCTTTCGCCTCCCGGCTGCCGACGGGCGCGCGGGACGGGCGAGACGACCGTCGCACCACTTTTTGGCGCTCCATATCTAATGCACGGGTCCTACCGGGGCGCGCGGATCGAGATTGATCTCACCGAAAGCCGCCTCGTAATTCGTCACATTCTGCTGCAACAGGGCCATGAGCGCTTTGGCCTGTTGCGGACTGAGATAAATTCCCTGAAAGTTGCGCAGCTCCACCTGCGACTCCGAACTTTGCTGCATGGTGCCAAAGACGAGGAAGAAATCCCACACGTTGACCCTGATTTGGACGCTATTGGAGTAGGTCTCGCGATAATCCGGAGTTTGCACGAACTTAACGTTCGGTTGGTTCGTCGTATTCATGAGGAGCAGTGTAACGCCTGGGCCAAGCGCAGGCAAAATGAGGCGCCCCATGTTTCCCGCAGCCCCGCAGTGGAGGGCCGGGCTTGAATTCACCCTCCTTTAACAGAAGCGCAACACTGCCGCAACACGCTACCACTACTGTCAATCGGAAGCTGTTCGTGCCGATTCATTCTTGTTGTGCTTTTTGGCTCAATTCTTCTGATTGGGAACATGCATATTTTGGAAGCGGCGGAGACGACACGCCAAAGCGAACTGATTTACGTCGTCGAAGACGATCCCGATGTGTCTCAGCTGATCGAGCATAACCTGCGCACCGCCGGTTATCAGGTTTCCACTTTTTTTTCTGGCGCCCCGGTCATGAGCCAGGCAGTAACCCTGCAGCCGGCGCTTTTTCTCCTGGACATCATGCTACCCGGCATCAACGGCTACGATCTTTGCCGGGAAATCCGGCAGCACGAACGGCTGGGGAAGACGCCCATCATATTTCTCTCCGCACGAACCCAGGAACCTGACCGCCTGCAGGCCTTCGACGCCGGTGGCGACGGATACATCACCAAGCCTTTCAGCCCCCGCGAGCTGATTGCGCGCGTCCGCAACGTTCTCCGCGCGCAACCGGAGACGCCCAGTCAAGAGGTGATCCAATTTGGCGATCTGGAGATCGACATCGCTTCCATGACCGTGCGCGTGCAGGGTAAGACCGTGCTGACCACCGTACGCGAGTTTCGTTTACTGGAGTATCTGGCCCGGCACCGCGGACGCGTTTTTACCCGTGATCAATTGCTCGATGCGGTGTGGAAAGACGGATCGTTCGTAACGCCGCGCTCGATCGACGTTTTCGTGCGGCGGTTGCGAGAAAAAATCGAACTCGATCCGCGCCATCCCCGCTACCTGAAGACGATGCGCGGCATCGGCTATCGCTTCGAAGCCGGTCGCTGATCTATTTCCGTAGAGACGAAGCCAACTTCTCCCTCCGAACCCTTTTCGACAAACGGCTTTGCGATAGAATTCCCCCATGTCCTTCGTCCAAGTCATCATTCTTGCTATCGTGCAGGGTTTCGCAGAGCTGTTACCCGTATCCAGTTCCGCACATGTGATCGTGGCCGAAAAACTCATGGGTTTAGACCCCAGTTCACCGCCCATGACGCTGCTTCTGGTGATGCTGCACACCGGCACTATGTTCGCCGTGATCGTGCACTTCTGGAGGAAGTGGCAAACCACTTATTTTCAAAGCGCGCCCGCGTTCAAAAAGGCTGCCGGTCTGGTTATCCTGGCGACGGTGCTTACTGGAGTGGTCGGCGAAGGCTGCATCAAAATCATCGAGAAGACTGTGTTCAGGCATGTGCCGCATGCCCAGATTGAGGATTTATTCGGACATCTCGAACTGATTGCGCCCGCCCTGGCCGCCGCCGGAATCCTGATCCTGATAGCCGGAATTATCGAGCGTCGCAGCCTGGTCGGGGGTCCCGCCGACCCCACTGCCCCCGTCGACGATCTTGACGCGCGGCAGGCCAGCCTGATCGGCGTGGTGCAGGGACTCTGTCTGCCGTTCCGCGGATTTTCCCGCTCCGGCGCGACCATTTCCTGCGGCATGTTAGCGGGAGTCGCGAAATCCCGGGCGGAAAACTTCAGCTTTGCCTTAGCCGTGGTCCTCACTCCCCCCGTCGTCGGCCGTGAAGCTCTTCGACTGGTTCAGGCGCAGCGCATCGGCAACGCTTCCGGACTCGCCGCGGCCTCGATCCCAAGCTTGCTGGGCGCCGTTTTCGCCTTCATCGCCGGATTGCTCGCTTTGCAATGGCTTACCCGATGGCTTGAAGGTGGACGGTGGTATCTCTTCGGCATATACTGCCTGCTTGCCTCCGCCGGGGTGACCGCATTGCATTCGGCGGGTTATTAAAACTTGCCCACAACGTTGGCCATTGCACACTGAAAACACTTTGGCGAGACCGTGACAGCAGCAGCTGAACGCAAGTGCTGCGCTTTGCCCGGGGGCGCCGGCCCGTATTCCCGTTGCTCCCTTTGCCCATTACAATCAATCAGAAGAGGATTTTTACAGCATGCTTCGTCCTACTCGATCCCGCTGCGCCAGAATACGCGCAACAATGATGGTGTCTTTAATGAGCAACGTAATCGCCGCCGGTAGCCTGACTCTGATCAACCCGACCCTCGCCGCAGCCTCGGACTTTGGTCCCTCCAACCCGTTCTACGCGCCCAGCACACTTCCCTTCAAGGCCCCGCCCTTCGACAAAATCAAGGATGAGGACTACCAGCCGGCACTTGAGGCTGGCATGGCCCAGGAGGAGGCGGAGACGCAGGCTATTGCCGACAATCCCGCCGCCCCGACCTTCGAGAACACAATCATCGCCATGGAAAAAAGCGGCCGCCTGTTCGAACGCGCCCTGGCCGCATTCGGAGGAGTCACCAGTTCCAACACCAACCCCGTTCTTCAGCAGGTCAAGACGATCGAAGCCCCGAAATTCGCCGCGCATCAGGATTTCATCTACCTCAACAGCAAACTTTTCACTCGCGTCGCCACGCTTTACAAACAACGCGCGTCGCTACAACTCGACCCCGAGTCTTTGCGCCTGCTCGAGCACACCTACGACGAGTTCGTCCACGCCGGGGCGAATCTCTCTGAAGATGAGAAAGCTGAGTTGCGCAAGCTGAACGAGGAAATCTCATCGCTCTCCGACGCCTTCAACCGGAAACTACTGGCCGCCACCAAGGATGGCGCTTACGTAACCACCGACAAAGCCGCGCTCGCCGGTCTCTCTGAAGCCGGCGTCGCCGCCGCCGCGCAGGCCGCCGACGAGCGCAAGGTCAAGGGCTTCGTGATTCCCCTCCAGAACACCACTCAGCAGCCGGATCTGGTTTCCCTCAACAATAGAGCGACGCGACGCGCCATCTTCGAGCGCTCCTGGAACCGCGCCGAGCGCGGCGATGAGAACGACACTCGCGACACCATCGCCCGACTCGCCCAGCGCCGCGCGCAAAAGGCTAAGCTTCTTGGTTTTTCCAGTTTCGCGGCGTGGAAGCTGGAAGACCAGATGGCCAAGACTCCCGAAGCTGCGCTCAAGTTCATGGATGCCATCGTCCCTGCCGCTACCGCCCAGGCAGCGCGCGAAGCACGTGACATCCAGGACGTCATCGACGCCCAGAAGGGCGGATTTAAAGTCGAAGCGTACGACTGGAATTTCTACGCCGAACAAGTCCGCAAGGCTCGCTACGATATCGACGATGCCCAGGTAAAACCGTACTTCGAACTGGACAATGTGTTAAAGAACGGCGTCTTCTACGCCGCCACCGCACTTTACGGCATCACGTTCAAGGAGCGTCACGATATTCCGGTCTATCAGCCGGACGTGCGGGTGTTTGAGGTTTTCAACGCCGATGGCACGCCATCTCGCTCTTTTCTACTGCGATTACTTCAAGCGCGACAACAAGAACGGCGGCGCCTGGATGTCAGAATTTGTCGGCCAGTCCAAACTCCTCGGCACGGCTCCCATCGTCACCAACGTCGCAAACCTACCGAAGCCGGCCGATGGCGAACCTGCCCTGATCAGCTTCAGCGACGTCATCACCATGTTCCACGAGTTTGGCCATGCCCTGCATGGCATGTTCTCGAACGCCGAATATCCCACCCTGGCGGGCACGGCGACGGCGCGGGATTTTGTCGAGTTCCCTTCCCAGTTTAATGAGCACTGGGCGACATATCCACCGGTGTTCGCGCATTACGCCCGGCACTATAAAACCGGTGAACCCATGCCGGCGGATCTCGCCGCTCGCATCCGGAAAGCCGATAGTTTTAACAAAGGCTACTCCATGACCGAACTCCTGGCCGCGGCGGAGCTCGATATGCAGTGGCACTTTCTCTCCCCGACCGCGCCCCTTCAGAAGCCTGACGCGTTCGAGAAACAGGCGCTCGACAAGACTCACCTCAACGTAAGTTACGTCCCTCCCCGCTATCGTTCGACGTACTTTAGCCACATCTGGGGAAGCGGCTACAGCGCGGGATATTACGCCTATCTCTGGACGGAGATGCTGGCCGATGACGCCTACCAGTGGTTCGAGGAAAACGGGCAACTCACACGCGCCAACGGCGATCATTTCCGCCAGATGGTGCTCTCCCGCGGCAATACCGAAGACTTGGCAAAAATGTACGAAAAATGGCGGGGCGCGCCTCCCAACACGAAAGCAATGCTAAAGAACCGAGGCCTGGAGGAAACAAAGTAAGCGCAGAGGGGGCGGCCCGCCTGGTGCCGCTAGTTTTTTTGCATTTGCATTTTTTTTTTAGTGGCTGTTGCTCTTGTAGTTGTTGCCGCGTTCTCGACCCGGGCCGGCACTTTGCACACCCGAGTGCAACCCTTTGCGCGGGCCAAAACTCACCTTGCCCGGCGCCGCTTCCTTGCTATATAAAGTCCAACTAACTGAAAGTATCACTCACGGTTTAGGGAGAGAGCGCGAAATTTGTCGTGCAACCTAACTCCCTACTTCGAAAGCAAACTTTTCGATTTTTCTGCAACTAGTGCTTTAAGTCTCGGGAGACTTACATTCATGTTCCAGGGCACGTCGCTGCTGGCCGCGGTTCTCTCGGGCGGCGAGCTTCGGCCTCGACCATCCGACTACCTCCGTGTCGCTCTGCTCGTTTGCCTGCTCCCCATCTTCTCTTCATTTTCGTGGACTCAAGCCCTGGTCCCGACCAGCCGTGTGGATAACACGCGCAGCAACGCCGACACTCAGGAAACCATCCTCACGCCAGGCAATGTAAATTCGGCGACCTTTGGACACTTGTTCAGCGACGCGGTTGATTATGTCGTTATGGCTCAGCCCTTGTACGTGCCCAACGTCAATACCGGTCATGGCATTCACAACGTCGTCTATGTGGTCACACAGGCAGACTCGGTGTATGCCTTCGACGCCGACAACGGCACCCAACTCTGGTACGCCAGCATGCTCAACAATGTAGGAGCCGGCGCGACCACAGCCAGCGGAGCGAACCTTCCCTGCGGCACGGCCGCCGGTTTCAACCAGGAAGGCATCATCGGAACACCGGCGATCGATTCAGCAACCAATACGATGTATCTTGTCGCCAAAACAGCGCTCGCCGGCGTCGTTCGTCACCATCTTCACGCCCTCGACATCACCACAGGCAATGAACAGCCCGGCAGCCCGGTCCTGATTCAGGCCACCAGCACCAGCAACAAGGGTAAGAAGACGGTATTCAACAGTCTGCATCAGAAGAACCGCCCCGGCCTGCTTTTGCTCAACGGCGTGGTGTACATGGGATTCGGTTCCAACTACTGCAACGATTCCGACAGCGGATGGGTGCTTGGCTACGATGCTTCCAGCCTGGCCCAACTCGCCGTCTTCAATACTTCGCCCGACACCGGGCTCACCTCCATCTGGCAATCCGGCAGCGGCCTTACCGCCGACGAAAGTGGATACATTTTCGTGGAGACTGCCGAAGCCGGCAACAACAGCTATGACATCCAAAATGGCGGCCAGACTTACTGCAACAGCGTCCTCAAACTGACACCCGATCTCACCGTCGCCGACTTTTTTACCCCCGCCCTTGTTCCCTTTCTCAACTCCAACGACTTTGATCTGAGTTCCACGGGAGCGATCGTCCTGCCCGATCAAAGCGGCCCATATCCCCACGAACTGGTCGCCGGTGGTAAGTACGGCGTGGTCTACGTCCTGAATCGCGACAACCTGGGAATGTACTCGCCATCGACCGATCAGATCGTTCAGGAGATTACTCTCGTACAGCAGAATCCGAACGCCCTCAAGGACGTCCTCTTCGGATCCCCCGCGTACTGGAACAACACCGTGTATTTCGCGCCTGATGCCGCTCCAATCATGGCTTTTCCGGTATCCGGCGGATTGCTCGGAAATCCCCCGGGGACACCGATCGAAACCGCCGCGAGATATACGGGCAGCCACTCCCCCTCCATTTCGGCAAATGGCAACGCAAATGGGATTCTGTGGGTGATCAGCGGTGGCCTCAATGCGTTCGACGCCGTTTCTCTCAAACTACTCTACAACTCGAAGCAGGCGCCGGGCGGAAGAGACGCTCTGGGGACGGTCGGCCATTTCGTTACACAAACCGTGGCCAACGGCAAGGTCTACGTCACCGATGAGTCCCAGACCACTCCCATCCCAATCTATGCCCTGGAGGCCTACGGTTCTTCTATCCACCGTCACGTTCACCAGCGGCGGCGGGCAGAGTGCTGTTGGCGGTTCCCCGCTCGCAAATCCTATCCTGGTGAGGGTCGCCGATCCCGCCTCCGGGCAAGCCAAACCAGGCGCAACCGTAAACTTCAGCGACGGTTGCGCCAAGGCCGGATCCGCCACCTGTGGCTCTTTCGACCCCGCCTCGGCCACAACCGACTTTACAGGCAGCACTTCTACAACCTATACTGTGCCGCGGCAGGCTGGTACTTACACCCTGACCGCAACTGCGGTCGTGAATGGAACCGGCGCCGGAAGTGCAACCACCACCGCCACCGCCACCGCCGGAAGCGGCTTGCAGATAGTCGCCATCAGCGGCGCAGGCCAGACCGACTCAGCCGGATTTCCCCTCCCCAAGCCGATCGTCGCCAAGGTATTGCTCGGCTCCGGCAAGGCCGCCTCCGGCGTAACCGTTAACTTCTCCGCTAATCAGAAAGGCTCGACGTTCAATCCCGCCATCGCGGTTACGGGCGCCAATGGGCAGGCGAGTACCGTTCTAACCTTGCCCCTTACTCCCGTGCCGATCACCGTGACCGTCACCGCCACGTGCTCCGGATGTACCAACAGCGTCAATTTTGCGGAGTATTCCGTCGCCCCCATTGTTCGCATCTCGATCGCCGGCGGCAACCAGCAAGCCGCCCCAGCCGGCACGCGCCTGAGTCAGGCGTTGGCGGTGCTCGTCAGCGATCAGTTCGGTAATCCCATTGTTGGCGACAGCGTCACATTTTCCGACAACGGAGCGGGCGGAACTTTCTCCAATGGCAAGACGGTCAGCACCGGCTCCAACGGTACGGCGACTGAGTTTTACACTCTGCCCGCGTATGGCGCCAGCATCACCGTTACCGCCACGGCCAGCGGCGTCAGCGGCCCCGCAGTCTTCACCGAAATCTCGGAGAGCGCCAGCGCCGCGAAAATTGCCGTGTCCAGCGGCAATAACCAAAGCGCTCCGAGCGGGACCCAATTGCCCCACGCGCTCGTCGTGCTGGTGACGAACAAATCCGGCAATCCCGCTGCCGGCGTGCCGGTTGTGTTCAGCGATGACAGTTCGGGTGGAGTGTTCTCCAACCCCAATGCGGTAACCGGGAGCGATGGAACGGCGAGCAGTTTCTATACCCTGCCACCCTTTTCAGGAGCTGACATCTACATCACCGCGACGGCAGCCGGAGTTTCGACCCCGGCCGCCTTCAACGAATACAGCCAGTAGTTATTCCCGCGACATCGCGCGCAAGGTGCGCGTCAAAAGTCGCTGGGCCAGCCGATCTCGACATTTTTTCAGACGAACCTTCGCATAAACCAAGGTAACCCGCAGGTCCCTTCCCTCGACTACCGCGTGTAATACAATCGCATTGAGACATGCCATTAAGACCTCCGATTTTGGACTCCTTGTGTCCCCCGCAATCGTCCGGATCGGCCATCGTAATCGCGTCATGAGGGTGCCTGACCGAGTCGCGCCGCGAAATCGGAGCGACCGAAACAACCGAACTTCCCCGCAGGCAAACAGCTTCTTAGTCGATTAACTATTGAGCGGCCGGAAAAAGCATGGCGAACCAGAAAGTTGTCATCATCGGCGGCGGCCCGACAGGTCTCGGAGCCGCTCATCGTTTGCGCGAACTCGGCTACGATAACTGGGCGCTGTACGAGAAATCCGATGACGTGGGCGGACACTCCACCTCGCATGTCGATCCCCAGGGCTTTGTCTGGGACGAGGGCGGGCATGTCATCTTTTCGCATTACCCTTATTTCGACAAACTGATCGACGACCTGCTGGGCAAGGAAGTGTACGAGCGGGTGCGCGAGAGCTGGGTGTATTTGAAGGACTCCTGCGTGCCCTATCCCTTCCAGAACAATCTCCGTTACCTGCCCCGTGAATTACAGGTGAGTTGCCTGGTGGGAGCGGCTAAAGCGGCGGCGAGCCGCAATGGCGACGCGGCTAATTTTCGCGAATGGGTGCTCCATACCTTTGGCGAGGGTATCGCGGACGCCTTCATGTTCCCCTACAACTCCAAAGTCTGGACCACGCCACCCGAACGCATGTCGAAGGGTTGGATCGCCGAGCGCGTCCCGGTGGTGGACTTCAAACGCCTTCTGGAAAATGTTCTTTACGAGAAAGACGACGTCTCCTGGGGCCCGAACAACAAGTTCCGCTTCCCGCTGCGCGGCGGCACCGGAGAAATCTACCGGCGCATGGCGCGCGGCTTTCTGGACCGGGTGCGCACTGGCAAGCAACTGGCCGAGATCGATACCGCCCAGCGCAAAGTTTCTTTCACGGACGGCACCGGCGACAGTTACGATGTCCTGATTTCCACCGCCCCGCTCGATTTACTGGCCGGCATGTTGAAACCAGCCGACTCGAAATTGCGCGACGCGGCCGCGCTACTGGAACACAATGACTTGCTGGTTATTGGGTTCGGGTTGAAAAAGAAAATCGAGACTGGCAAATGCTGGGTCTATTTTGTGGATGCGGACATGCCCTGTTACCGAGCCAGCTTTTTCTCGTTTTATTCACCCAACCACGTTCCCCAGGGCGACACCGAGCAGTACAGCTCGCTGATGTGTGAAATGTCGCTGCCCCTGGGCAAGGAGGTGAATATCGATCGCCTATGCGAGCAGACGCTCGACGGCTTGATCCGCCACAAGATACTCGAGGAAGCCGATCGGTCGCGCATCGTTTCCCGCTACCACCGGCTGGTTCGCTACTCTTATCCCATCCCGACCATCGATCGCGATCGCGCCCTGGCCATTCTTCAGCCCGCCCTGGAGCGCCAGGGTATTTACTCCCGCGGTCGTTTTGGCGCCTGGCGCTACGAAATCGGCAACATGGATCATTCCGTTATGATGGGCGTGGAAGCAGCCAACCACGTCGTCAACGGGGAAAAGGAAGTGGTCTTCTACAGCGCTTAATTTAATTTTCAGTTCGAAATGATTTAGCGGTCTGATTCGCCGGTTCGCTTGAGAAGACCGAACTTATTATGCAGAGCCAGCAGCCACAATCCAGTCCCCGCGTCAGCGTCATCATTCCCGCCTACAACACCGCGCATCTCATCGCCGCCTGTCTGGACTCGGTGCTGGCCCAGACTTTCCAGGATTTCGAAGTCATCGTGGTCAACGATGGAGCGCCCGATACGGTCGCACTGGAGAAGGTTCTCGATCCCTACCTCGACCGCATCGTATACATCAAACAAGCGAACAAGCGTGCCGCCGGCGCTCGCAACACCGCTATCGCGCGGGCTCGCGGCGAATTTCTCGCCTTTCTCGATAGCGACGATACCTGGTCCCCTAACCATCTCGCCTCACAGATGAGCCAGTACGACGCCGATCCCACGCTCGGCCTGGTATATGCCAACGCGGTTTTTGTCGGGGATCCAACCCGGCACGTTGAATTTATGCGGAAATGCCCGTCCGCCGGCCCTCCGACGTTTGAAGCGCTGGTGGTCGAACGCTGCCAGATTCCGGTTTCCACGGTAGTGGCGCGCAAGGCTGCTATCGTAAAAGCGGGAGGCTTCGACGAAGGGCTGGCCCGCTGTGACGACTACGACATGTGGCTCCGCACGATATTTTATGGCGCCAAGGCGGGCTATGTCCGGCAAGTGCAGGCGCAATTAGCCGAGGGACGCCCCGGATCGCTCGGCGTTTCCCGCGCTCGCATGGCGGAAGGCTACCGCTTGATCCTCGAAAAGGCGGAGCACAAACTCCCGCTCAGCGAAACGCAACGAACCCTTGTGCACAATCGCGCTGCCGAAATTCGCGCCCGCTACCTGCTCGAAGAAGGCAAGGACCATCTTTCCGCCCGCGACTTTGCCAAGGCTCGAGAGTTACTCTCCGAGGCCAACCGTTACCTGCACCAGACGAAACTGAGTCTGGTGGTGTTCGGGCTGAAAGTCGCGCCCAATTCGACCTTCCGGCTGCTGTCTTTCTGGACGCAACGGCACACTGGGGCGCCGGCGTAGGCGGCAACGAAGCAAGCTTGCGAGCCGTATTGGAGGCGGACCGCGAGAGGTTCATTTTTTATGATGCAGAAGCTCATCCGCGGCGCCCGACGCGCAATCGGCCTGCACTACCCCGGGCGCAACCTGGCGGTCTGGCCGGACGACGTCTTCATTGTCTCGTTCCCCAAGTCGGGAAATACCTGGACCCGTTTTCTCATCGCCAACCTGGTGTATCCTGCGACCCCGGCGGATTTCTCCAACATCAACCGCCTCACGCCCGATCCCGAGGCCTGCTCCAAGCGCGAACTGGAGCGCATGCCGCGTCCTCGCATCATCAAAAGCCATCAGTATTTCGATCCCCGCTACCCGCGCGTTCTTTACATTGTCCGCGACCCGCGCGATGCCTTGCTCTCGCACTATCACTTTGACCGGAAACGCCGCGCGATTGCCGACCAGTATCCGCTGGAACAATATGTCGTCGATTTCCTCGCCGGAAAGGCCACCCCCTACGGCTCCTGGGGAGAAAATGTCGCCTCCTGGCTCGCCACGCGCCGCTACAGTCCGGATTTCCTCCTGCTGCGCTACGAGGACATGCTGGCCAATACCGCGCTGGAGTTGGAGAAGACGGCGCTCTTCCTCGGCATCGCGCCGGAAGCGGAACGCATCGCGAATGCGGTGCGCCGCAGCGAAGCCAGCGCCATGCGCAAACTGGAGAAGTCACAGGCCCTGCAGTGGAGTTCGACGCGCGAGACGCGCCAGGATATCCCCTTTGTGCGGGCGGCAAAATCCGGCGGCTGGCGCACCGAGTTGCCGGAAGCGGCCGCTGCGCAAGTCGAGGCGCAGTGGGGCCACATCATGGCTCACCTCGGATATGAACTGCTCCGCCCCGAAAAGGAGATTAATCTCGATCTGCGTTTCGCCGAAACTCTGTTCAAGGGGTTCCCACGATGATCTACGGGGTGAAAAGGTTATTGACCAATGCCCTGGGAACGGACGTGGCAGGACGCACCATGGCTGTCCGCCCCGACGATACCTTCGTCGTTTCCTATCCCCGGTCGGGCAACACCTGGACCCGCTTTCTGATCGCCAACCTTCTGCATCCCGAGGAACCTGCGACCTTCCTCAACATCGGCCGGCTGGTGCCCGACACCGAGGTGCAATCCAGCCGCTACATGCGCAGCCTTCCCAGTCCCCGCACTATTAAGAGCCATACTTATCTAGATCCGCGCTACCCCAGGGTGATTTATATCGTGCGCGACCCGCGCGATGTCGTGCTTTCGGAGTACGATTTGATGCGCAAATACCGCCGCATCGAAGACAGCTATCCTTTGGAACGTTTTATCGCCGATTTTGTGGCCGGCACCGGGCCCTTGACCGCGACCGGTTGGGGCACCTGGGGAGAAAATGTCGCCAGTTGGACCTTCGCCCGCGGCGCTCGTCCGGGCTTTCTTCTCTTGCGCTACGAGAACCTGAAAAGCGGTCCCGAATTCGAACTCAAGCGCATCGCCGAATTCTTGGGCATCTCCGCCTCCACCGAACTTCTGCAAACCGCGGTGCAACGCAGCTCCGCCGAGCGCATGCGTGAACTGGAAAAAACGCAGGACAAGAAATGGGGTTCGACCCGCTACAAGGACAAGCGGACCGATATTCCTTTTGTCCGCTCCGCCGTGGCCGGCGGCTGGAAAACCAACCTGCCCATGGCACTGGCGGCGAAAATAGAATCCGCCTGGGGCAATATCATGACCCAACTGGGATACGAACTGGCGGCGGGGAATTCCGGCACTCCGTGGGATGCGCCCGTGCTTCAGGAGCAGCGCAGATAGCTATCGGCACGACGACCTCGGCCTCCGGAAAACCCGCTACAACCCGTTCCGGCCGAACAGCAACGCCACGCGGACGCCCATCACCATGCTGAAGCTTGAGAAAATGCGGATCCTGAAAAACGTCGGCTCCAGCTGGTCGGCGCTGGGCGCAAACGTTCTGGTCGGGGTTTTTCTCTCGCCCATGATTCTGCACTGGCTGGGCGACACAGCTTTCGGTATCTGGGTCCTGATTTTTTCCGTCACGGGATACTACGGACTGTTCGATCTCGGCATTCGCTCCTCGGTGATCCGTTACGTTTCCAAGTACACCGCCACCGGCGAACACGAAAAGCTGGCGCGCTTCGTCAACACCAGCCTTTTTACCTACACCGGAATCGGCGTCGTCACCATGACGCTGACCGTAGTACTCAGTTCTTACATCGGCACCCTCTTCCGCATCCCCCCCGCGATGCACGCCCAGGCGCACATTCTTCTCTTGCTGGTCGGCGCCTCCGTCAGTCTGGGTTTTCCGCTGGGTGTATTCGGCGGCATGCTGGAAGGTTTGCAACGGTTTTACATTCTGAATTGGACAAGCATCGCCTCCACCCTGCTGCGCGCCACGCTGATCGTGCATTTCCTGCATCGCGGCTATGGCCTCGTCACCGTCGCCTTGATCACCGTTAGCCTGCCCGTCGTGTCTTCCATTGTGCGCGCCATTGTCGTGTTCCGCGTTTGCCCCATTCCCCTCGGCCTGCGCCACATCGACAGAGAGTCCTTCCATCAGATGGCGACCTACGGCGGCACCACGTTTCTGGTGCTGGTGGCGGGGCAATTACGCTTTCGCACCGATGAACTCGTCCTCGGACGCATGATGTCCGCCGTCGCCATCACTTATTTTTCGATTGGCGCGCGCATTGTGGACTATTCCCAGGAATTCGTCGCCAGCATGGCGCAGATCGTTGTCCCGATGGCCAGCCAATCCGAGGCCAAGGGAGATTTGGAGCGTTTGCGCAAAGTCTTTATCGCGGGAAATCGCGCCTGCGCCATGCTGATTCTTCCCATCACCGTAATCCTGCTTCTGCTCGGCAAGCACGTGATCCGTATCTGGATGGGCGCGCGTTACGTTCCCTTCAGTTACCCCGTACTGGTGGCGCTCATTATTCCCTTCACCCTGATGCTTAGCCAGGCCGCTTCCGGACGAGTGCTCTATGGGATGGGTAAACATCAGTCGGTGGCAAAAGTCACTTTGATCGAGGGAACTGCCAACTTGATCCTCAGCATTGCGCTGGTGCCGCCGCTGGGCGTGTTGGGGGACGCGCTGGGCACCGCGATTCCCCTCGCCTGCACGTTCCTCCTTTTCATGCCGCGTCATTTAGGGAAACAACTTGGCGTGCCGGTCCGCTCTTTCATCCGCCAAGCCTATTCCTTGCCCATTATGCTGGTGTTGCCGCTGGTGGGCGTGGTCTGGCTGGCCAACCGATTGTTTACCCCCCGCAATTTGTTCCAGCTGGTGATGGAAATCGGCTCGTCTTTCTTGTTTTACGGCATCGGAGTTCTGTGGGCCTACAAGACGGGCCACGTGCTTCGTGTCACAGGCACAGCCATCCCGACTCTGCCGCCGACTGAACCCGTAATCTCAGTCGAATATCAGGAACATTCTTAACCAGCCCCTAGTAAAGTAGTCTGCACTTACTTCCAACCGATAACTCATCCCGCAGTCTGCCTTTTTACCTCGATATCAGAATGACAAGCGGGCAGCGTATGCCAGCCGCACTCTTCCTGGTCGTGGATCACTTGAAATACCTCAACCGCTTCCTACACCGGCGCGCCGAGCCATAACCTAAGAGCCCAGCCAGATGCCATGCCCAGCGCCATGTTTGGCCTGCCTCGCTTCAGTAACCGATGGACACTGCGCACTCGGGAATTCGTACAATACCACGCTTCCTACCCTAGCTTGCGTCCGCTGATACCTGTGGCATCTGGGAACTACAACCCACTGGCAATAGATTCGGCATGAGGACAATCGACTAGTCCCCCACACTCCGTAAGGTCGAGGGCTCACGATGTTAGTAACAAGAGCAAAGAAAGAAAAGAACACACCTCCCATCCACTTTTCTTGGGGACTTTCCGCATTCCGCCAGAATTCAGGCCTTGTGGTCCTTCTCGCCGGCGCGATGCTAAACGTTTTGCTGAGCACATCGTGCGGAACCGCGGCGCAAGCAACTAGTCACGTCACCGAGCCCACGAGCCAACTGATGCTCGCCGGCGCCCTCCCCCCTGCCGCGGTGAATCAGCCTTACAATGCGGTGCTTACCGTCGTCGGCGGCAACTCGCCGTATCACTTTTCCGTCAAGACTGGAGTGCTGCCTCCGGGCATCGCCCTCAATCCCCTCAGCGGCGGATTTTCCGGCAAGCCTTCCGTCTCAGGAACGTTCGCCTTCCAGGTTATTGTCACCGACTCCCCCCGGCTCGATCAGGGTCATCGTAGCTTCACTCTCTCCGTCGGTGGCGGTACCACCGGCGGTGGCGCGACGGTCCGGATCAGTTTGTCGCCCACGAGCCTCACCCTGCCTTCCAATCAGCACAAGCAATTCACCGCCTCCGTTAGTGGAACCTCGAACACCGCCGTGACCTGGTCGGCGACTGCCGGATCGGTGGACGCGTCGGGTGTGTTCACCGCGCCTGTCGTCACGGCGCAAACCAGTGTCACTGTTACCGCCACCAGCGTGGCCGATCCCACAAAATCGGCGAGTATCGTGATCACGGTGAACCCAATCTCTTCCCAGGCGTTGCAAATTGGCGCAGTCACTTTACCGCAGGCACAACAGGGCGACACCTTTACCGCCGTCCTCTCCGCCAGCGGCGGCACTCAGCCTTATAGCTGGAGCGTTTCGACCGGCGCATTGCCCGCAGGAATCGTGCTCAACCCTAACGGCGATGTCACCGGGATACCAACCTCCACGGGCACGTTCAATTTCACCGTGACCGCCACCGATGCCGCCAGCGCGACCGCAAACGCCAATTTCAGTATCAGCGTCGTCGCCGGCAGCAATTTTGATGGCCCGGCCGAACTCCCGCGCGTCACCGTTTCGAGCGCCCTGGCCGACACGCCCGCCCCCGGATCTCTCATCAGCGTCAACAATGGCGGCGATCTGCAGGCCGCCTTAACCCGTGCCAGCTGTGGCGACACCATCGCGCTGCAGGCAGGCGCCATCTTCACCGGCAAGTTCACCCTCCCCGCGAAGAACTGTGATCCAGGTCACTGGATCATCGTTCGCACTAGCGCGCCCGATAGCGCTCTCCCCCCCGAAGGGCAACGCCTCACTCCCTGCTATGGAGGCGTTGCCTCCCTTGTCGGACGTCCCGCATACGTCTGCTCCAATCCCATCAACGTGCTGGCAAAAGTCCAAACCCAAACCCAGGGCGACGGTCCCATCCTGCTCGCCAACGGCGCAAACTACTACCGTTTGCTCGGTCTCGAAGTCACGCGGCCCGTGGGCACGCCGGGGCCGGCCCGGCTGATTTCGCAGGGGCGCTCCACCGGCACCTTCGTCGCCGACCACATCGTGGTCGACCGCTGCTGGATGCATGGCCAGGCTCAGGACGAAACGCACAACGCCATGAGCCTCGACGGCCTGAACAACGTAGCCGTCGTGGATTCCTATCTCAATGACTTCCATTGCATCGCCAGCACCGGCGCTTGCACCGACGCCCATGCCATTTCTGGCGGCAACAGTTCCACGCAGGACGGCCCTTACAAAATTCAGGATAACTTTCTAGAAGCCTCGGGCGAAGCCATCTTATTCGGCGGCGGACCGGCTACTTTAAGCCCTTCCGACATCCAGATCATCGGCAACCACTTCTGGAAGCCGTGGCAATGGATGCCCGGCAACCCGAACTTCGTCGGCGGCACCGACGGCCATCCCTTCGTCGTAAAGAATCATCTCGAGCTCAAGAACGCTGTGCGCGTGCTGGTCGAAGCGAACCTTATGGAAAATTCCTGGGGCGGCTTCAGCCAGACCGGTTATGGCATTCTCCTCACCCCGAAGAATCAGGCCACGCAGCAAGGCAAAGGACCGTTCGTCTGTCCCCTGTGCCAGGTGACGGACGTCACGATCCGCTATGTTCACGTCTCGCACGCGGGCGGTGGCATCCAGATCGCCACCGTTCAGGATCTCCCCGGCAACGGCAGCGCCGTGGGCAAACCGGCCCTGGCCGGGGAGCGCTACAGCATTCATGATGTGGTGCTTGACGACCTTAACAAGAAATATGTCGGCGGAGGCACGGCGTTCGAGATCATCAACGCCTGGGCCAAGAATCCCGTTAATACCATCACCATCAATCACGTCACCGCGTTCCCCGACCCCGGTTCTCACATCATTATCACCGGCAATCCCAACGGCAACGCTCCGATGTATGGCCTGGTTTTCACCAACAACCTGGTGATGACCGGGCAGTACCCGGTGTGGAACGCCAACAAAGCCAACAATTGCGCCCAGAGCGACATCCCGATCACCGTCATTACCAACTGCTTCACCTCCGCCGTATTCGCCAACAACGCCCTCATCGGGAGTCCGTCGGCCTTTCCGCCTTCAGTGTGGCCCCGGAACAATCTTTTCCCGTCCTCCACTGAAGAGGTCGGTTTCATGACTTTCGACGACGCCAACGGCGGCAATTACGAACTCCAATCCAGCAGCCTCTACAAAGGCAAGGGTACGGACGGGAAGGACCTGGGAGCCGACATTGTCGGCCTCAACGCCGCCCTGCTCAACGTTGAATGAGCGCCTGCGCCACGGGAGTGGCCGGAGCCCCGGCCCGGCCACTCTGTCATGGAGAAATAGCTCCAACCAGCCCTCGAATTCGACTGCCCATTCGCATTCCAGCGATGACCTCAGTAACTGCCCTGCGCTCCGAGCCTTCAGCGGCAGTTGCTAACTTGCGTGATAGACTTTTTCAAGTAACTTTTTTCCGCTAACCATGGCCGGAACCAGCGATCGTAAGTCCTCACCCGTATTCGTAATGGGTTGCCACCGCTCCGGCACCAACCTTCTCTATGACATGTTATTGTCCGCCGGAGGGTTTGCCATCTACCGTGGCTTCCTGCCGATTTATAAGATTCTCATTCCCCGCTTCGGCTCCATGAGTAATCGCGTCAATCGCGAAAAAATCCTCGAGATGTGGCTTCGCAGCAAAGGCTTCCGCCGCACGGGGCTCCACCCTGAACAATTTTCCGCCCCCATTCTGAACGAATGCCGCACCGGCGGAGATTTCATCCGTATCGTCATGGATGCGGTAGCCCGCCACCAGCAGGCGCAACGCTGGGCTATGTACGATCCTGATAGCGTGCTCCACATCGAGCGCATTAAGCGCGACATTCCCAACGCTCTCTTCGTTCACATCATCCGCGACGGTCGCGACATCGCCCTGTCTCTTAAGAAAATGGGGGGATTCACTCCCCTGCCCTGGGACCGAGGCCAGACCGAAAGCCTGGCCGCAACCGCGCTTTATTGGGAGTGGATGATTCGTCAGGGGCGCACCCACGGCAGCCAATTCCCTGCCGATTACGTCGAAATTCACTACGAAGACCTGGTCACCCGTCCACAAGAAACCTTAGCCAGCCTCGGTATCTTCCTCGATCACAGTCTGGATTACGGTCAGATTCAGCGTGCCGCTCTGGGACGCCTATCAAGCACCAACTCTTCTTTTCGCGAAGAAGGTGAAGCAGCGGTGAATAATAATGAGAAGATAAACCCGCTGGGCCGGTGGAAACAGCTATTGGCGCCGGCCGAAGTCGCCGCCATTGAAGCCGTCGTCAGCGGGACCCTGCAGGAAAACGGCTACGAACTATCGCTGCCGGCAGCCGAGCGCCGCCGGAGCCTCCGCTATTTCCTGATGCGCGGCGCTTATCCCGCGTTTCTCGGCGGCAAGCTGTGGCTAAAATTGCATACGCCCGTCGGCAGGCTCGCCGACGTGTCCGCGTTGGAACTCGAATCCGAACCACCCCAGTTCGCCGCCTCAGCCCGATCCTGAAAGTAATCGTCCCCGAAAAAAAGCCGATTTCGCTGGCGCCGCTTCCAAAGTCGAGCCTAAACAGCGTTACGAGGCAGCGGACTAACTCCGCGAAAGCCTACAGTAACCCAAACGCGATCACGCTGTTATTGGTCCCAACATACACTTTGCCATTCGCCACCACTGGAGTTACAAAGTGTGACACCGGCGGGAGTTGGTCCCGATTATTTGCCGCTGAGCTGCTGCTATACAGTTTGGCCAGAGTTATCGCGTCATAGGCGACCAAGTCCACCCCCGCGAACCACAACACTCCGGTGGTGGTTCCATCGGCCGAGAGCACCGGCGAATGACCCTGCGAGGTTCGTGTCGATTGCACAAAAGGTGTCGTCCCCAGTACACCATCGGTCAGCGCCAGCGCCGCTACGGGCCGTCCCGCTCCCGACGTATAGATGGAGTTGTTCCAGTACACCAGCGCGCCGGTGTAAGGCGCGAACCCCTGCAACTCCTGCACGATTTGGGTGTCGGCCATGGTGCAGGTGCTGCAAAAGTGTCCCATGTTATCTCGATTCAGAAGGTAGATTGTCCCTTCCTTACCTACCGCGACCACCAGGTGCCGGTGCTTTCCCGGCTGATTCGGCAGGACCAATACCGGCTCGCTCATATCCAGATCGGCCTGATCGAGATGTAACTCGTTATAAGGCGTAAACCAGTCCGCCAGTTTCAGCTGGTTAGAAAGGGGAGAGAGCTTGAACACCGATTGGCCGAAGTTGGTTCCGGGCGCAAAGAATCCATCCGCGGTCGCGCCATAAATGTTACCCACACTGTCCGCGGATAGTCCCCCGCCTCTCATCCAAACTGCGGCCGCCGAATACTCCGGTTCCACGTCGAATGCGCCGCGCGCCTGCAGGGTGTTGGCGCTGTAGGAGACCACCCATCCCTCCTCCAGACCGCCCCGGCACCCGTTCGAACCGAATGCGATGTAGAGACGGCCCTTGTCAAGCAGCAGAGCCGGTCGATTGACCTCCATCGCGTCGGCAAAAATGTTGTTCTTGTTCGCCGACTGGAAGCTCGCCTTGATCACGATCGGGCTGCCCGCTTTCTCCAGCCCGGTGGCCACATCAAGCGCGTGAAGGCGATGCACGAAGGTCGAGTTTTCGTAAGTCTTGGCCACCACAAAAATCGTGCCCGCCGCGGCATCGATCACCGGCGTAGAGACGATCCCCACCTCCGTCCAGCCCGTGGTCTTCGAGCATTGCTGGACAGTCCCCGGAACCGTGGTGGCGCCATTAATGAGGAAACTGGTCTGCCACAGCGGAGCCGCGTTGCTGCCGGTCACGTTGTCGGCATCGAACGCGTACACGCTGTCATGCATGGTTGCGACATACAGTACGTTATGCACGCCGGCCCCCGGAATCGTCACCGCTGGCAGGTAGAGCGGTTGCCCGATCACCGCCCCGTCCACCGGTTGGGTGAATAATTTCCCAAACTGCGCGCTGTTCACGTTGGCGGGAGTCAAAATCGTTTCATTGGTGTTCGCGCCTGATCGCTCATTATCGTAATGCCAGGTCGTCACCGCCACTTGCGCCTGCGCCATCGTCCATCCCGCAAATACCAAAAGGAGTGCGCAGGCGATTCGCGCCGGGCGCAAAAATACATTCAAGAACATATCGCTAATCGGAACCATTGGAACCTCCGGAGAATCTCTATGCCACAGTATTGGGCCGCGCCTGGCGCACTCGGGGGATTGGGAACTAAGGGACCGGGACTCGACCGACGGAATTTACGGAAAAGCATACTTCCGCGGGCCTAACTCGTCAAACTCACTCTAGGATCTTATTGTTAGAAGGTGAAACTTATTGTAGAACATGTGATTTCTTATGCGTCACGATCCCCGCGCTCTTACCTTTCTGCTGCCCGCCGGGACTGATAGTGTCCGGGCCTTTTTTGTCGGCTGAAAACTCTGAATGCGAAACTATGGCAACGTCACTGCGCAGGAATGCTATGCAGAGAGACTGAACGATAGGAACGAAAACCAAGATGACAGCTACAACCAACGACGGCGAACACGACAACTAAACATAGCAGAAAATCAAGGGCCGCGGAGGCTTCGGTCGCGTCGTAAGAAGGGCCTCGTGCGAACGAATCAAACAGCCGCGCAGAGACAAGGCGCCGCGAACTCGCAGTCCTTCCGGCGCGAACACAGTTTGACATATGGTGATGCCGCTCGAAATCGGTTATCCTCATTGCCAACCGGAATACATCTGCAATTGTGCGAAATAATCGCGGCGCGGAGGTCGTTGTGATGCCCAGGCATGGTAGTGGTCCTGATCTCGTGCGGTTTGCTACTTTTTCCTTTGTGTTGTGCGGCACCTTCTTCGCTTTCGTACTCGCATCTTCGGCCCAACAGACGACGCCTCCCAAGCATGTCGGGCTACCGCAAGACTGGTCGCAGGGCCATATTCTATTCAGCCGCAATGGACTCGCCCAGCATCCCGATCTCATCGACCGCGAGCCGCGCATCCGGCGCGAGGTAGCACAGCGCTGGCAGATTCCGCATTTTGGCACTTTTGTTGGCGCTGCCAAAGATTTATCCCGTACGCCCGCGCATAAAAGGAAGACCGGCTTCGAGCGCGATTGGAACGTAACTTTGGGCGGCCATCTCGGCACCAATATATTTCCCGCCAAGTATTCCTTCGATCCCAGCCTCGATCCCGACTGCGACAACGACTTCGTCGTATACGGACTGGCCAACGTGAGCGCAATCGAGGAAGGTGGCGGCCACCCGAATCTCGTGGCCTTCAACAATCTCTATGTCGATCCCAGCGGCGACGACGGATTTTGCGAAGGCACGGCTCCCTCGGTTTTGTTTGCCTACAACATCACAACGGTCACCGGCGGCCACATCACCACTTCCCCCATCCTCTCCCTGGACGGCACAAAAATCGGCTTCATCGAAAGCGTTCCCAACAACTCCGGCTTGGGCATCACCGCGCAAACCATTTTCCACGTCCTTACCTGGAATGCGGAGGACGGCGGCACGCTCGCGAGCGGAGTTCCACCGAGTTCCATCACTTCTATCATCGTCTCGCCCACCGCCCAGGACAGCAAGTCATCGCCCTGGATCGACTACGGCACCGATACGGTCTACGTCGGCACGGACGATGGCAACATCTACCAGATCACAGGCGTCTTCAACGGAACGCCCACGCTCAGCGGAGATCCCTGGCCCGTTTTGGTCAGTACGAACCTGCACCTGAGTCCCCCCGTGCTCGACTCCCAACTGGAGCAGTTGCTGGTGGGGAGCGCGAACGGGAATCTATACCGGGTGGACATTCATAGTGGAGCGCTCGGGGCGCTGCCCCTGGGGGGAGTAGGCGGCGGCTCCGGCATCGTGGCCGCCCCAATTGTCGATGTCACCAACGGCACAACCTTCGCGGTGACTGCCAATAACGGCACTTCTGGAGCTCTGGTTCAAGTGCGCACCGCGACAATGATCGCCATGTCTATAGCCGGCATCGGCTTGGGCGCGACCACTCCCAGCGGCGGGGGAACCGCAACCACCATGAATCTCTACGAGCCCGCCGTCAGCAACGATTACTTTACCGACCCCGACACCGGCGTGATCCGCATTTGCGGCACCGGCGCCAACGACACCACCCCCTGGCAATACGCCTTCGGATTTACCGACGGTTTCATGAATACCACCAACATCGATAGCTTCCCGGTCCCGCTCATCACCACCTCCCCCAACGCCCGCTGCACGGGATGGACGGAATTCTTCAATCCCAATATTGGCGACGGCGGAACAGATTGGTTTTTCTTCGGACTTACCGCGGACTGCACCGAGACGGGCCTCGGAGTCAGCGACGGTTGCGTCGCCGAGTCTCATGACCTGAGCACTGACACCGCTCAGTTCACCATATCGGGCGGTCCCAGCGGAATTGTTGTCGATAACTACAGCGCCCAACCTCAGGCCTCCAGCCTCTACTTTACGGCCGAGCGCCAGCAGACCGCCTACAAGGTGACTCAAAACGGTCTCAATTAAATGGGAAGCTACAATCGCAGGGCGTGGCTTTGCAGCCGCGCCCTCAATAATGAACCGTGTTAACTCTGCGGTTAGTCTTGCGAGTCAGGGGCGGCGCTTGGCTGCGGTGGACTTTTTCTTGGCTTTTGCATTCTTACCGTTGCGGGTTTTCACTTTCTCTTCAGCCGCGACGCCGTCCGAGTCGCGGTTATTTTTCCCCAGCTCTTCTTCCGGTGCGCTTAGCCCCGCCAATTGCGGCAGCTTCTGCTGTAACTCCTGCACCGGAGCGAATAAGTCTCCCATCTTCGCGACCCGCGCCAGGACCTCCGCGGCTTCGAATACCAGCTTCGAGGCATCTTTCTTCCGCAACGCCTGCTCGACTTCTTCCCAGGTCACTGGCGTCGACACGGCGGGGCGCGCGCGCGCGCGTAGCGCGTACACCGAAATCGTAGTCTTATGCTGATCGTTCTGGCTCCAATCCACCAGCACTTTGTTGGTCCGGACCGCCTTTTTCATATCCGAGACCACCAACTCGGGATGCTCTTGCTCCAGCAAACGCGCCAGCGCGTGGGCGAAGGCCTTGGTCTCGCCGTAACTGGTCTTCGTATTCAGCGGCACGTAAATCTGCATCCCCTTAGACCCGGAAGTCTTGGGAAAGCTCTGTAACCCGAAGTGCTCGAAAATCTGACGCACCCACAGCCCCACCTGACAGCATTGAATAATGTTCGCGGGCGGTCCCGGATCGAGGTCGAACACAATCATCGTGGGCGTCGCGACGTCGGCTGCCCGCGAAAGTGACGGATGCAACTCCAGCGAGGCCAGATTGGCGATCCATACCAGCGTGGACAAATCGTCGGCCAGAATGAAATTGATGGTGCGATGATTGCTCTCGCTCCACACCGGCGCCGTCTTCGCCCAGTCGGGCCGATGCATGGGCGCGTTCTTCTCAAAGAAATACTCGTGGTCCACGCCCTCGGGATATCGCTTCATGGTCAGCGCCCGTCCCGCGAGATGCGGAATCAGCACGGGCGCAATACGCACATAAAAATCCACGACCTGTCCCTTGGTGAACCCGGCCGCGGGATACAGAACTTTGTCAAGGTTCGAGAGCTTCAGTTTGCGTCCCTCAACTTCGACAATAGTGGGCGTGGGCATGAAGACGAATGTGAATCTCGGGCATTAGTATAATGCGCGACCTACCAGCGACCCCGCCCGTGCTCGTTTGACAATCGTCACTGCCAGCACGTAACTTCAATTTTTAGCGTCGAGGATTTTTAGCGTCGAGTGCTGGAGGCAGGATGAAAATCCGCTTAATCTCTATACAAACAGTCGTTGCGTGTTTTGTGTTGTGCTCGCTTTCGCTGGCTCAGGACGTAGCCTCGTTCGAGAAACGAATCACGGTAAAGAAGCTGGCCAACGGGCTTACAGTGGTCATCTGCGAGCGCCCCGAAGCTCCCGTCTTCTCGTTCTTCACCCATGTTGATGCCGGTTCGGTGCAGGATCCCATGGGCAAGACCGGACTGGCGCACATGTTCGAGCACATGGCCTTTAAAGGCACCGACACCATTGGCACCCGCGACTACCCCCACGAGAAACTTGCCCTGGCTAAGGTGGAGGAGACTTACGCCGCCTACATCGCCGAGCGCGACCAGCCGGTCGGCCGCGACGAGAAAAAACTCAAGCAACTGGAGCAAGCCTGGAAGGATGCGCTCGCCGCCGCTGACAAGTTTTCCGCGCCTTATACCAACGAATTTGGCAAGATTGTGGAAGGGGAAGGCGGAGAAGGCATGAACGCCTTCACCAATCTGGACGAGACCGGCTACCACTACTCCTTCCCCACCAACCGCCTGGAGTTGTGGGCTTACCTGGAGTCGGAGCGGTTCCTCCAACCCGTAATGCGGCAGTTCTACAAAGAGCGCAACGTGGTCATCGAAGAGCGCCGCATGCGCACGGACAGCAATCCGATTGGTCGCTTGCTCGAACAGTTCACCGAGGAGGCCTTCGCCGCCCATCCCTATCACCGGCCAACCATCGGCTGGATTTCCGATTTGAATTCTTTTTCCGCGACTGACGCGCAGAATTTTTTTGACAAGTACTACGTGCCCTCCAACATGGTCGTCACCGTCGTCGGTGACGTTAAAGCTTCGGAGGCCATGCCCATCATCGAGAAGTATTTTTCGCGGATTCCCGCACGTCCCAGGCCGGACACTGCGACCACCACCGAGCCGCCGCAAAATTCCGAGCGTACGGTGGTGCTGCACGAGCAGTCGCAGCCGCTTTATCTCGAAGGCTATCACCGTCCCGATTACCGCAGCCCCGATGACCAGGTCTACGATGCCATCGCGGATTTGATGTCCGACGGGCGAACCTCGCGGCTCTACCGCGCCTTGGTTCGGGACAAGCAAATTGCTTCCGACTCGGCCGGCTTTACCGGTCTGCCGGGAAATAAATATCCCCACCTGTTTGCGTTTTACGCCTTCCCCATACCCGGCCACCAGCCACAGGAAATGGCGACTGCGATTCACGCCGAGATTGACCGCTTGAAAAAGGAAGACATCACGGATGAGGAATTAAAGATGATCAAGACCCGCGCCAAAGCGAACCTGATACGCTCGCTGGGATCGAATGAAGGCTTGGCCTTCGCGCTCGGCTTGAATGAGTCGCGCTACGACGACTGGCGGGAACTGTTCCGCTCCGTCGATCGCATCGAAAAAGTCACTAAGTCGGATATTCGACGCGTCGCCAACCTCACCTTCACGCCCGAAAATAGAACCGTCGGGATTATCGAGTTTGCTCCGCCTGCGCCGGGAAATGTAGCGGCGCCACAAGGAGGTGGACAGTGAAGCGCTCTCCCTGGTTCGTGGTCGCCCTGAGCTTATTGCTGTTCGCGGCGGGAAGTTCACACCTCCGCGCACAGAGCGCTGCCCCCCAAAGCTGGGAGCAGATAGCCATTCCGCACCTACCCCCCTTCCATCCCCAGCAGCCCAAGCGCGTCGCTTTGCCCAACGGCATGGTGGTATTTCTCCAGGAAGACCACGAGCTACCGATCATTGACGGCACCGCCACCATTCGCGGCGGCGGGCGTTCCGTGGCCGCCGGCAAGACCGGGTTGATCGATGTCTACGGCGAAGTATGGCGCACCGGCGGCACCAAGTCCAAGACCGGCGATCAACTCGATGATTACCTCGAGCAGCGCGCCGCCAAAGTCGAAACCGGCGGCAGCGGTGACTCGACGAGCGTTAGTTGGTCCTGCCTGAAAGAGGATTTCGACGACGTATTTCGCGTCTTTGAAGACGTGCTCAGGAACCCCGAGTTCCGCGCCGACAAAATCGAAATCGCCCAGAAGGGGCTGTACGACGGCATCTCGCGGCGCAATGACGATCCTTCCCAGATCGCCGCCCGGGAAGCCGCCAAGCTCGCCTATGGCGCCAACAGTCCGTACGCCCGTGTACCGGAGTACGCCACGGTGGCTGCGATTACCCGTCAAGATCTGGCGCAGTGGCACGCCGAACACGTGTATCCCAACAACATCATCCTCGGCGTGGTGGGCGATTTTGATTCCGCTAAAATGGAGGCCCGCTTACGCGCCGCCTTCGGAACTTGGCCTCGCGGCGCTTCGGCAGTTGCTCCCCAGATTAAGCCCGACCCCGCGCCGCCTGGTTATTACCAGGTCGACAAAACCGACGTAAACCAAAGCAAGATTCAAATGGTTGCGCTCGGCATCACGCGCAAGAATCCGGATTACTTCGCCGTGTCGGTGTTCAATGAAGCCTTCGGCGGTGGATTTTCCTCGCGGCTGTTTGGGGACATCCGCACCACCAAAGGACTCGCTTACGCCGTCGGCGGCGGAGTGGGCTCCAACTGGGACCATGCCGGCATCTTGCGCTTGCAGGTGAGCACCAAGAGCGCCACCACTTTTGAGTCGATTCAGGCGCTCGACGATGAACTTGCGGAGCTTCCCAAACGTCCCATCGACGATGTGGAAATCAAGCGCGCCAAGGATGCGATTCTGAATTCTTTTGTTTTTCGCTTCGATTCGCCGGAGAAAGTCCTGGAGGAAAAAATGTCCTACGAATTTTATGGCTACCCTCTGGATTTTCTCGAGAACTACCAGAAAGAGATCGAAAAAGTCACCCGGGAGGATGTGGCGCGAGTCGCCGCGAAGTATCTTCATCGCGATGAAATGAGGGTGCTCGTGGTCGGGAATGTCGCCGAATTCGACAAGCCCCTAGCCTCGCTCGGCCCGGTCCATAAAATCGATATCACGATCCCCGCCCCACCGCCCGGACTGATCCAGCAGCAGGGCGACCGGCCGTAAGGGCCGGAGGGCATTGGCTGAGAGAACGGTCCGGGCCACCGGTCTAGGATGGACCTGGGTGCTCGCTAGGCTACGAGGCAATCCCTAACTCGAATCGCAATTGCTCCCCTTGACAAGTACAGAGCCCGAGGTCTACTATAGGCGAACAAATGGCGAAAATAGCATCCGATGGCCACTCTTCCTCTGCTCCCCGAATTCGATTCCCCGGCCAAACTTGTCGGCATTGCCCGCCTTGCGGCCGCCGGCGATTCCCTTCGCGACGGCCACAATGTTGAATACTTTTCCCTCGGCGCGCGTTCTCTGCTCAGCCGCGTGGTCAGCGCCCGCAATCTTCCCTTCACCTGGGCGATCAATCCTTATCGCGGATGCGAGTTTGCCTGCAAGTACTGCTATGCGCGCTATACCCACGAATTCATGGAGTTGCGTGACGGTCTCGAATTCGAGCGCAAGATTTTCGTCAAGCAACAGGCGGCGGCCCTGCTTCGACCTGAATTAAGAAAAGTGAAGCGTGGGGAGGCGATCGCCATCGGAACCGCGACCGACCCCTACCAGCCCGCGGAACGGCGGTTCGAAGTGACCCGGGCCATTCTTGAAGAATTGGCGCTGTACTCCGGGTTGGAGATTGGAATTGTCACCAAGTCGAATATGGTCACCCGCGACGCCGAGATCCTGCGGCGCATCGGCGAACACAATCGGCTCTCGGTCAATGTCACAGTAACCACCATGGACGTAGACCTTGCCCGCAAGCTCGAACCGCGCGCCCCGCGGCCCGATCTGCGTCTGGAGGCGGTTCGGCAGCTGAATCTGGCGGGCGTCAACGCCGGCGTGCTCTGCGCGCCCGTGTTGCCCGAGATTACTGACCGCGCCGAGGATTTAGAGGCTCTGGTCAAGGCGGCGAGCGCCGCGGGAGCGAAGTTTGTCTCGGCTAATCCGTTGTTTCTAAAACCGTGCTCGGCGGCCGTGTTCCTGCCCTTTCTGGAAGAGCACTTTCCTTCTCTCGCTGAGCGCTATCGCAGGCGTTATGCCGATCAGGCATTTCTCCCCAGAGACTATGGGCGAAAATTATCGCAGTTGATGACGAATTTGCGGCGGAAGTATGGACTTTCTCCAAGAAATGCTCTCCCCAACGCATTTCGGATAGAGGCTGCGCAGATGAATTTGTTCTAGCATGAAATTCCATTTTCGGCCGCCCGACGGCAGTTTGGTGCACTCTTCTCCATTCTGTTATCCACGCTTGCAACGGCTATAATTCTATCTCGCATGTCCTCGCCGCAACCGCTTTCTTCCCGACCTCGTGGCAATTCCCGAATCCGTCGATTCTGGTACCGCGTCACCGAGGGAAGGACACTCAGCCTGCTCTGGTCGCAGTTTGAAAAAGACGCGCGCTCCAGTTACCGCTTCTACTCCGCAGGAATGGACGATTTGAAGGAGGAACCGTCACGCTTCCGGCGCATCTGGCGCAACGCCAGCGCCCTGTTCTGGGCGATTCTCGAGAAACTTACGCCCCCGCGCCGCGTGATTGTACTGCTCGGTCTGATTCTGCTCTTGCTGCCCGCAGGCGACGTTTCCAACCCCGACCGGCACGGCCAGGTTGAGGTTCACATTTTTGATCTGCACGTCTGGGGTGGAATGTTGCTGCTGCTGGTTTTGCTACTGGAACTGGCGGACCGCGTCGTCATGAAGCGCGACCTCGAAATCGCCAAGGATATTCAAAGCTGGCTGCTGCCGGGCGCACCGTTGCAGATTCCGGGATTCCAACTCGCCTATGCCACGCGTCCCGCGAATACCGTGGCGGGTGACTACTACGACGTGATTCTGCGGCCCGCGCAAGCTTCCAACTCCCCTTCGGCGCGGAGATCGTATTTTGTTTGTGGTCGCCGACGTGGCCGGTAAGAGCATCCCAGCGGCTATGCTGATGGCCACCTTCCAGGCCAGCCTGCGTACTTTGTCGCCGAGCGGGATTGCACTCCCGGAACTCGTGGCGGGAGTCAATCGCTATGCCTGTTCTACCAGCCAGGGCGGTGTGCGCTTTACCACCGCGTTTCTCGCCGAACTCAATCCCACAACGGGCGATTTGGCCTACGTCAACGCCGGTCATAACGTCCCCATTCTGCGGAAAAAGGCGGGCACGGTGGAACGCCTGGAAACGGGCGGGATTCCGGTCGGGATCCTCGAGGAATCGGCCTATCAACTGGGAACAACTCGCATCGAGGCTGGAGACTGGCTGGTGATTTTTACCGATGGCGTGGTCGAAGCGTTCAATGCCAGGGAGGAAGAATACGGCGAACCCGAATTACTGCGATTGCTCGACCGCAGCCAGGCATTAGCTCCCGGGCAAATGCTGACGAATCTAATGGCAGACTTGGACCGCTTCGTGGGAAACACACCGCAACACGACGACATCACCTGCCTGCTGCTGAAGCGCACTTAAACGCGCGAAACCTTCCGCCGGGCACGAATTCTGGACGGTCACTTCCTAACGCCATTCTCGGAACGCACACGCAGCGATCGCTGAAAACTCTCCGCGGCAAGACCGTCCTGATGCAGTTCCAATTGCGCTTGCCCAAGCTCGCTCCACGCCGCAGCTTCAATCTGGGGGTCGGCGGAAGAATGCAAGACCGAGTCGCATTCCTCGATCGCTTCCCGGGGATGGCCGGCATTCAGTTCGTACAATGCCAGAGCGAGAACCTGGGCCGGCGGATAGTGATGCAGCGCATTGGCCGCCCGGAATTCCACCACCGCTTCGTCAGACTTCCCTTCTTTCGCAAGCGCGATGGCCAGGTTGTCGTGCGCCATATAGTTGCGTTCGGTGACGCTGAGCGTGTAGCGCCACAGCGTTTCATCGTTCCGCCAATAGCTCAGCTGGCGGTAGGTGAGGCATCCCAGAATCAAAACCACGGCCACTGCGGCGCCATCCGGCCAAGCCGCGGGGATACGATACTCGGAAGTGATCGCCGCCACCCCCCAGACGACGGCGATGAACAAGCCAATGCAGGGTATATAAGCAAAGCGGTCGGCCATCGCCTGTTCACCGACGGTAACAATCCCGATCATCGGAACCAGCGTCCCCAAGAACCACAACCAGCCAACCAGCAGATAGCGCCGCTCTCGCCAATGCCAAACCAGTGCTGACAACGACAACAGAAGTGCCGCCGCTCCGCCCACTTGCCAAAGCGCCAGCGAATTTCCGGGATGCGGATACATAGGCGCTAATCGCGCCGGCCAGAAAAGCTCTTCGAAATAACGCGCATACGAAACCAGGGCATTGTCGAAGCGCGCCCGCCATGAGACTTCCGCAGCCGTCCGCACGGCGGAGCCAGCGCGCTGGGCGATCACGGTAAGGATTGAATCCGCAGCGGCAAGCAGGAAGAGCGGCCATTTCTCCCACAGCAGAAATCCGAAGGAGCACGGAGCCGTTGTTTCGGGTGGACCTCCCGCAGCCATGCGCCGCAGCGGCCAGTAATCCCACAGCAGCAGCACGCACGGCAGCGTGACGATCTGCGGTTTTGCCATCAGGCCCAGCGCAAAACAGAGGCTGACACGCCAATCGAAATAGCGTCGGCCGCTGCGCGCATATCCCTCATAAGCATGCATCGCCAGCAGAAAAAACAACATGCTGAGCGTATTCTTGCGCTCGGCGATCCAGGCCACCGATTCTACATTGACGGGATGCAGCGCGAACAGAGCAGCCACCGCCAGGCTCGCCACCGAGAATGCGGTCGCCCGCCGCAGCAATAAAAAGAGCAGCACAACGTTGGCCGCGTGTAGCAGGAGATTCATGTAGTGGTGGCCGGCCGGGTTCAGCCGGAAAATCTGGCAATCCAGCGCGTGAGAGAGCCAGGTCAGTGGCATCCAGTATCCGGCGTGAAAAGTGCTGAATGACCATTTCACGGTCGTCCAGTTCAGTCCGCTTTGCACCTGCGGATTTTTCAGGACATAAACGTCGTCGTCGAAATCGGTAAATCGGTTGCGCGCGACCGGGTTATAGAACACAAGCGTAACTGCCACCAGAAGGAGACAGAAAACGACGACGCGTTGCTGGCTGGAAGCGGCCATGGCGGTTGCATGGAAGCGGCGAATGAAATTTCGCCGCATCTTTAAGGATTCTAGCGAAGCCGCAATGCGGCATGGGCCACGGCGACGCTGCGCTGCCTCTCCGTGGTAACACTCTAGGCCGCGCCTTAGCGCATGCGGTCGCGATACATCTGGTGGAAGGCGTGTACCCCTTTTTCCTGCGTCACGCTGTAGCGGCCGCTGCGATAACTGCGGGAGTGCAGATTCTTCTGCACGATTTCGCAGATCCGTACGTCCTCGACCTGAATCTCATCGCTGAAGGCCAACGCCTTCCGGGCCGCTTCACCGCCCAACTCTTTTTCCGGCAAGTACCACTCAAAAATCGCCAGGGTCCGTTCTGGACCGAGCGGCAGAATGATGTTGAGCGATATGTTGTCGGGATAGCAATTGAGCATCCAGTTGGGAAAAATCCAGAAGTAGTCGGCGGTCAGATTCTCTGCTTCTCGATAGCGCCGCGGCGTGGCGTCTCCCGGCTGCGCCCCGCGGATCGGGCTCCACTGCCGTACGTGCCGGGCATAGGGCTCAACCGTGTAATGGTTGTAGCTGATCTCGCGATTGAGCGCCGGATGCACGCTCGGCAGGTGGTAACCCTCGAGATAATTGTCCACATAGGTTTTCCAGTTGCACTCCATCTCATAGCTGCGGCGTTCGGAAAACTTCATGCCGCCGAAATCGAACTTCTCGGCCTGGGAGGGCAATTCGCCGAGACTCTCGCGCAAGGGTGCGGCGTCCGCATCGAGATTGACGAAGATGAGGTGAAACCACACCTCTAGGCGAACTGGGACGAGGCCGAATTTTTCCGCATCGAAATCCTGCACCCCGTCGAACTCTGGCGTAGCCGAGAGCGCCCCATCCAGACGGTAGGTCCAACCGTGATAGCCGCAGCGAAAAAGCTTTCGATTGCCGCATCCCGAGGCGGGATTGCCGGCGCGATGGCGGCAGACGTTATAAAAACACCGCAAAACGCCGTCGTCCCCGCGCACGATTAGCAGCGGCTCACCAATAAGGTCGAAAGTGAAATAGTCACCTGGCCTTGCTACCTGATGAGCGTGTCCTACGACCTGCCAGGTGGAGGCGAATATCCGTTTCTTCTCCTCGGCATAATTCTCCTCGCCAAAATAGAGCGCGGCGGGCAAAGTATGCGCGCGGGCGATGTCGCGCTCGGAATGCGCTTGCGGGTCGGGCATGGGCGACGCCCATTTTACCGCCCGGAAGTCTTAGCAGCGCAGAAAACCACGCGACGCCAGACCCACCCAGGTTCGGCTTCCACCATTGGCAACGCTCCGTCGGAAAATCACTTTCTCCCCAGAAGCCGCGTGCTGCGCAAGATTGCGCCCCGTTGACGTTCCAACATTCGGGAGATGCCGTAACCGGCGGAGATTGCCAAAATTTGTCAGTCCGCCCTCTCAAAAGTGTCATACTGGAACAAAAGCTACTGACCGGCAAGGTGACTATCAGGGACGAGGTCATTGAAAATACGCAATTTGCATCCTGTAGGACAATTGACTTACGTCACTTGGGGCTGTGGCCCCCAGAGTGCGATAGTACATGCGAGTTGGTCATCCAACCAAGAAATCTGAAACCGAGACGAGGACAATTTAAATGCGGAAACAAAAGGGTTTTTCACTGATCGAACTACTGATCGTGGTGGCGATCATCCTGATCATCGCCGCGATTGCTATCCCGAACCTTCTGCGTGCGCGCATTGCGGCCAATGAATCTTCCGCAGTGGCTTCGATTCGCACCATCAACACCGCCGAAATTTCTTACAACTCCGCCTATCCGACGGTTGGCTTTGCCAGCATCGGTTCTCTGGGGGGCAACTGCAGTTCCACCACGCCCACTTCCACCGCCGCCTGCTTGATCGATAACACGCTGGCGCTCACCCCGTTCACCAAGAGTGGTTATTCGTTCTCGGCAGTCGCTTCGGGTTCGGCTCCTTCCGGCAGCTATTCTGCCTGGGCCAATCCGATCACCGCGAACCAGACGGGCGTTCGCTCCTTCTGCTCCATCGCTGACGCAGTGGTGCGCTACAGCACGGCCGCGTTGACCACCTGCGCCGGAACTGAAACCGCCCTGCAGTAGGTCTTTAAGGTTGGCAAAATACCTGGGGGAGGGTATGAGCCGCAAGAGAGCAGAGGCGAAAGCCTCTGCTCTCTTTTATTTGCCGCCGCATCCCAATTCGCGGTTTACTCCCAATCCTAAAGTGGTCCTACTCCAGGAAAAGCTGCCCTGACCGCCGCTCCGTAAACTGACAATATTTGTCAGAATTCGGGGCGCGAGCTATCAAATTCTGTCAGTCCCATTCTTACGATGCCGGCTGCGACCGATTCGCCTCGCAGCTTGCGGGGGTGCCGGCCGCCACCTGCCCTCGAACGGTGGGCAAAACGGGACTACGACAATTTCTCACGCGCCATGCCAGCAACGGCGCGTCACCTGCAACAGAACTCACTTCCAGCGCCAAGCTTTTCCCAGTCGGGACAGGCTCGCTTCTGTCTATCATCTCGTTCGGCGACCACGGAGTTCCATAAAATGCATAGGCCAACAAATCAGGCGGGCTTTTCTCTGATCGAACTGCTGATCGTGGTCGCTATCATTCTGATCATTGCGGCGATTGCCATCCCCAACCTGCTGCGGGCACGCATCGCGGCGAACGAGGCGTCGGCGGTCGCGTCCGTCCGCACCATCAACACGGCGGAGATCGCCTATAACTCGGTCTATCCCACCGTCGGCTTCGCCGTTTTGAGTTCGCTGGGCGGCAACTGCACCTCTACCATCCCCACCTCGACCGCAGCCTGTCTGGTGGATAACGCACTGGCGGCTTCTCCCAACACGAAGAGCGGCTATTCCTTTCAAACCGCTACTTCGGGCTCCAACCCGGCGGGCAGCTACCAGACCGTCGCCATACCCTTGACCGTGAATCAGACGGGGGTGCGCTATTTCTGCTCCTTCGCGGATGCCGTGGTCCGCGCCAGCACAACCGCTTTAACCACTACCACCTGCACTGGGTCGGTTTCGGCCTTGCAGTAAAAAACGCCCAGCGGGACTGACACAAATTGTCATTTCCCGTCCGCGGACGCTCTCAATCCCGAACCGCGGGCTCGAAATCCGCACTATTGCCAAGCAATTAGCGCGGGCTGTCAAAGTGGCGAACCCGGCATGCAACGTGCAAGGAATCCAGTGGATTGCAAGCGGAATGCGCGCGCGCTGCGTGCTCAAACCGTATCCGGGAGATACGATGCGACACACCAAAGGATTTTCGCTGATCGAACTGTTGATGGTAGTGGCGATCATTCTGATCATCGCAGCGGTGGCCGTACCCGGCCTGTTGCGGGCGCGGATCGCGGCCAACGAATCGGCGGCGGCGGCTTCAATCCGCACCTTGAACACCGCACAAATCTCTTACAACTCGGTTTATCCCACCATCGGCTTCGCCGCCAGCCTGGGAGCTCTCGGCGGCACGAGTTGCTCGCCTCCGACTTCCACCGGCGCGTGCCTCATCGATACCGCCCTCGCCGGGGGGACGCGGAGCGGCTACAGCTTCAGCATCACCAATGTAACCGGGACGCCTAACTCCACCTATAACGCCATCGCCGCCCCGACCACCTACAACTATTCCGGAATGCACTATTTCTGTTCCTTCTCCGACGCCGTGGTGCGCGTCAGCACTTCGACCATCTCGACCTGCGACAACACCGTCCCGGCGCAGCAGTAAGACAAGCTACATCTTGATTACCGGAATTCCGGGCCGCTCTCTAATCGCCTTACGTTCGTAACATTCTTTGTCCGCCGCGACGCCTTCCGAGATGTGAATTTGCTTATAATTATGGCATCGGATTACGCCGCCCCATCCGACAGAAAAATTCCTTTCCGGGGGCTTGGCGTAAACCAACATACTTCCATGACTGCGATTGAAATTTTCGATCTGGAAAAAAGCTACTCCGTCGGATTCTGGCGCAAACGCCCGAAAGTCGCTCTCCGCCAGCTCCGACTGACGATTGAAGAGGGCGAGGTCTTTGGCTTTCTTGGGGCCAACGGCGCGGGCAAAACCACCACCCTGAAGCTGCTCATGGGCCTGGTATTTCCAACCGGAGGAACCGCACGCCTCCTGGGCAAACCGCTTGACGATCCCGAGGTCAAAACCCACATCGGGTTTCTCCCCGAGCAGCCCTACTTCTATGACCATCTCAGCGCCCGGGAATTGCTCAATTATTACGGGCAGCTTTCGCGGAGTTCCCGCCAAGAGTCGTTCCGCCCGGGTGGAAGCGATGCTGGCGCGAGTTGGACTGGCCGATTCCGCCGGCCTTCAGTTGCGCAAGTTTTCCAAGGGTATGTTGCAGAGAGTCGGACTGGCGCAAGCCATCCTGCACGATCCGAAACTGGTGTTTCTGGATGAACCGATGTCGGGACTGGATCCCATGGGACGCCGCGAGGTTCGCGATCTCATTCAGCAGCTACGGCATGAAGGCAAAACCGTTTTCTTTTCCACCCACATACTTTCCGATGCCGAAGCGCTCTGTGACCGGGTTGGCATCATCCATCGCGGCGAGTTGCGCGGAGTAGGGGCAGTGGCTGATTTGACGTCCCAGACCCAGGGCAAAATCGAGATCATTTTTTACGCCCGGGCGGTCCCGGCGAGCCTCACCGCGCTGGGCGCGGACGCCCGTGTCAGCGGCGACATGGTAAACGCGGTCTTGCCCGCCGAGCAACAGGATTCCGCCCTCGAGGCGTTGCGGCGGGAACGCCTCAAGCTGATTTCTCTAACGCCCGTCCGCAGTTCACTCGAGGAATATTACATCCAGAAAACGGGCGCCGCATCGGACCCAGCCATCACGGAACCGGAAGCCAGGAAAGGAGTCGGGGTATGAACCCGCGCATCGGCTACATCGCATTCAACACATTTCGCGAAGCGGTACGTGACCGCGTTCTCTACAACCTGATCGCCTTCGCTCTGCTGCTCTCGGGGCGGCCATATTGGTGGGCCAGATATCCATCGATATCGAACGTCTGGTAGTCGTGAACCTAGGTCTCACCGCAGTCTCGCTGTTCGGAGTGGTCATCGCCATCTTCATCGGCATCGGCCTGGTTTCGAAAGAGATCGACAAGCGCACCCTGTATACCGTGTTGTCGCGGCCGGTTCGCCGTTGGGAGTTCGTGGTCGGCAAGTTTTTCGGCCTTACGGGAACGCTGGTGGTGAACACCTTCTTCATGGCGCTCGGCGTATTCCTGGCTCTTCTCTATGTCTCCCACAAATTCCAGAAGCCCGATTTTGGGTTCTGGTCGCGCTGTACTTCATCGTCCTGCAGTTTCTGATCGTGTGCGCCCTGGCGCTTTTCTTTTCCTCATTTTCCACGCCGCTCATGTCGGCGGTCTTTACTTTCGCCCTGTTCGTGATCGGCAGTCTGGCGCGAGGATCTCCGCGGCTTCGCCAGCGATCACGCATGGCGTTGGCGGGGTGCTCGCCACTGGCATCGCTTATCTGGTGCCGAATTTTTCCGCCTTGAATATAGTCAGCAGCGTGGCCCACGGCGATCCGGTGTCTGGACGCCTCATTCTCTACAGCACCGCTTACGCGCTTTTTTATTCCGCCATCGCCATCTCGGCAGCGGTACTCGATCTTCCAGCACCGCAATCTGAAATGACCTTGGCCAGCACAATACCGATGAGGAAGCGCCGGCGCTCTGATCTGGTGGCCATCGCCGCTACTCGTTCTCTCCATCGCTGGCGCCATCGACGCGCTTCGCGCCATCGATCGCATCCCCCGCCAGACCGTCGCCAAGAGGCGCTCTATATCGCTCTCCCAACGCCCTGCGACGCATGAGTCTCGGGTACACCGGTCTATTGGCCGACATTTATTGGACGCGCGCGGTGCAGTATTTCGGCGATCAGCATCACAGCGCTTCCCGGGATTTCCGCTTGCTCGCGCCCCTCTTGCAGGTGACCACGGAGCTCGATCCCAAGACTTTTCCCCGCCTACGAATTTGGCGCGAATTTTCTGGCTCCGAAACCCCCCGGCGGCGCCGGACTGCCCGGGGCCGCGATCGCCCTCCTGCAATACGGCGTCGAGCACAATCCCGACCAGTGGCGCCTGTACTACAACCTGGGATTTGTCTATTACACGGAATTAAAGGATTTTCCCCATGCCGCCCAGGCCTTCGCCGCGGGGGCGAAGCTTGCCTGGAACCAGCGCTTTCATGCCGATTCTGGCCGCCCAAATGGCCGGGCACGCCGGCGAATTCGATACCGCCCGCATGTTGTGGCGCACCACCTATCAAACCGCCAAGGAACCCGTGATTCGCGAAAATGCGGCGCTCCATCTCGTCGCCTTCAGGTAGATGAAGAAGTCACCAGCCTGGATCACGCCGTGGACACCTACGAGGAACAGCACCGGCCGATTGCCCGCCAGCATGAGCGACCTGGAGCGCGCTGGCTTGATCGACGGCATCCCGGTCGATCCCACCGGTCAGCCCTATAAGCTGATGTCCGATGGACGCATCGAAGTGCAGTCCCCGAAGAGCCTCTACTTCATCACCAAGGGCCTTCCACCGGGGATGGAAACGCCACTGCCGCCCGTACACCGCACCGCTTCCACCAAATAGCTCCCACTCCGCGAATCACATCCCTAAGTTGTAGACGCGGCCCGCTGGACCGGCTCGTTTGTTACGATGGCGGCGTGTCTTCGAGTTCCCCGCATCGACTGGTTCCGGCGTTGCGTGCGTGGTGGCGTGAGCAATCGGAGAAAATAGGTGTTGCTGGCGCCACGCGCCTCTTGTTCGGAAATCTCTGGAGTTTCGTCCGCGATTCCACCCCCGAGCACCGTCGCCGACGTTACGGCGACATGGAGTTCGACTGGCAACATCGCGTGGACACCACCGGCGGCTCGGTCGCTTGGCGAGAGCGCTTGCTTGGGGTCTTCCATTCTCCTTATCAACCAACCGAACCCGATTTATTTCGCGAGATGATGGCCGCCCTGCCCATCGAGTTCAACCAATTCACCTTCATCGACCTCGGCTCAGGGAAGGGACGGACGCTCCTGATGGCGTCGGATTTTCCCTTCCGCAAGATTCTGGGCGTGGAAATCCTGCGCCGCGCTGCACCATATTGCGCAAGAGAACCTGCGCCGCTATCGCAGCCCATCGCAGCAATGCTCGGCTCTGGAAGCACTCTGCTGCGATGCCGCTGAATTCGATTTTCCCGCAGAGCCACTGCTGTTGTATTTGTTCAACCCGCTTCCGGAGGCGGGCTTGCGGAGAGTAATGGCACGGCTGGCGCAAAGCTGGCAGGCCCACCCGCGCCCTTTGTTCATCATGTATCACCATGCCGCTCTGGAGCACATTTTATTGGGTATTCAAAACCTCGCCCGCGTCGGGGGGACGGAGCAATTTTCCCTCTATGCCTTCGCCGAGGAGTCTCCGTTTAGCGTCCGAACCGCGCGCATCGAAACTGAAGTCGACGAGCGCGTCCCGATGGTCAATCTTGATGCTCAAAATTTCACAAAAATCGACGCTCGTTTGCGCTGGCCAAGCGGCGGATGGCAACCAAGGCGCTAAAATGAGGGTAATAGGGAAACCGCCTTGAACTTCCGCTGGCTCGCCTGCCTGCTCCTTCTCCATAGCCTCTCTCTCACTTCGCCCGCCGAAGACGTGGCTCAACTCGCCCGGTCGGTCGATGAGCACTACAATCATCTGCACACCCTTCAGTGCGACTTCACAGAGATCTACCACGGCGACGGCCCAGAACGCGTGGAGTCCGGCATCTTATGGCTCAAAAAGCCACGCAAGATGCGCTGGCAGTATCGTTCTCCAAAAGAGAAACTGTTAATCAGCGACGGCGAAGCTGTGTGGTTTTACCTTCCGGCGGAGAAGCAGTTGCGAAAGACTTCCCTTAAGAAGCTGGATGACCTTCATTCGCCACTCGCCTTCTTGCTAGGTAAGACTAAATTGGAGAGTGATTTACGTGGACTGTCGAAAGTAATAGACGAATCTCCGCTCGATCCCCCCGATACCCTGCTGCGCGGCGTTCCTAAGGCGATGGCAGACACATTGACCGAGGTCCAACTGGAGATTACGCCCGCCTACCGTATTGTTCGCATCTTATTGTTGCAGGAGGACGGGACCGCGACCGAATTTCGCTTCACCAACTGGAAGGAGAACGCGGACCTGAACGATTCCCAGTTTCGCTTCACGCCTCCCCCGGGCGTCGAGACCGTGGAAGGCGGTTTAGGCCAGTAGCGCTGTACAACCAGATCCGGCGGATGTCCTGGCCAGGTTACTTGGGTACCGCGCATGAGTTTGGTTCGCCGTAAGGGCTTTGGGAACAGAATGTTACACTGGCTCTAGAACACACCAGCCGACCCCGCAGGAGCTCGCCATCGCGATTGTTGAATTTGGCAGCCCTGGCTTTAAACAGGCCGCTGGATCGGGCTTTTAAGAGTACGGTCGATTGAGCCTTTAGAACTCTGGGTTGGAAAAGAACGCATGGCACAATTCCTGGTCAAAGTCGCCGACGAACAGGGCCATCTGCGGCAGCAGGTGGAACAGGGTTATCTCCGAAGCCGAGGTGCACGATCGCTTCACCCAGCAAGGGTATCTCGTCTACTGGGTCAAGCCGCGCACCATCCTCAACGCCAGCGGAGGCAAATACGGGCGGCGTGCCAAGCTGCGGCAAGCCACTTTCCTCATTTTCAATCAGCAATTTCTGACCCTGATTAAAGCCGGCCTGCCGATTCTTACCGCACTCGACCTCTTGATCAAACGCCAGCGCGACAAGTCTCTCTTACAGTTGCTGGAAAATGTGCGCGAGCGCGTAAAGGGAGGCGAGTTGCTGTCCGACGCTTTCGCCAGCCAGCACGTCTTTCCCAAAATGTATACCACCACCCTGCTGGCGGGCGAGAAGAGCGGCAGCATGGAAGAGGTTCTGGGCCGTTACATCACTTATCAGCGGATGGTGCAGACCTTTCGCAAGAAACTCGCGGTCTCGCTGGTCTATCCCGCACTGCTCATCTCGGTGGTCACGGTGATGCTGGTTTTCCTCATCACCTACGTCGTTCCCAAGTTCGCCGATCTTTTCAATAACCTGGGAGCGGACCTGCCCGCCATCACCGTGTTCATGCTCACGCTCGGGTTGAACGCTCAGAAATATGGCTGGATCGTACTTTTGGTCCTGGGCGCGGCCGCCATTCTCCTCTGGCGCTGGAAGCAGAGCGACCAGGGGGCTGAGCGTATTGACCGCTTTCTGCTATCGCTGCCGCTGATCGGCGAAATCCGTTTGAAATACCAGGTGGCGAATTTTTCCCGCATTCTCGCGACCCTGCTGCAAGGCGGATTGCCGCTCGTGCCCGCCATGGAAACCGCCGCCGAATCCCTCAGCAGCCGGCAAATGTTAAACGGCGTGAATGCCGCCTCCGAACGCGTAAAAGAAGGGCAAAGCCTGGCCTCCAGCCTGGAGTCGCAGAAGCTCTTTCCCGATCTCGCGGTTGAAATGCTGGAGGTTGGGGAATCGACCGGCGCTTTGCCGGCCATGCTGGGTTCGGTGGCGGAGTTCTACGAGGAGGACGTGCAGACCGCTTTGAGCGCAGCCATGGCGCTGATCGAACCGCTGATCCTGATCTTCATGGCGGTCTTTGTCGGCGGCATACTGATTTCTCTTTACATGCCGATCTTTACATTGGGAGCGAACATTCACTGAGCGCCAAGCGATTGATGCAAGAAGGATGGATAGGCGGAAATGGTCCCCCATCGCGCTTTGACAGTGGACAAACTTTAGCAACCGGGCATCAGAAGCATCGAAACGCAGTCGCAGATTGGGACGGGAATGGCGGATAAGAAAACAGTAGTGGTCAATGGTGGCAATACCGGTGGCAACGCCAGTAGCAATACCGCCGGTACGACCGGCAACGGCGGCAAGCTGGCGACGGAACCGGTCTCAGTTCCCGATGAGCTGGAACGGGCGCGGGATATCGCGCGCCGTTACCGTTGCGAGTTCATCGATCTCAGCGATTTCCAGTTGCACCACGATCTCTTCGAGAAGATACCCGTCCATCTCATGTTCCGCTACAAGTTCGTCCCGCTGGCGGAAACGGCGGACGGACGTTTGGAGATCGCTATTGCCGATCCCAGCCAGTTGATGATGATCGACGAGATCAGCTTGCTGCTGGGCAAACGCATCCTGACCAAAGTTTCGACCCTGAAGCAGATCTCCGACATTCTGCAAGAAGACGGAACAGTCCAAGCGTGTGCTGGAAGACGCGAGCGAAGGTTTCACGCTCGACGTCATTCGCGAGGACGACTCCGGCAACGACGAAACCATCTCCATCGACAAACTAACGGCGTCGGCGGGCGCGGACATGAGCCCGATCATCCGCCTGGTGGATACCACGATTTTTACCGCCTTGCAGCGGCGGGCGAGCGACATCCACATCGAGACTCGGGACGACTCGGTGCACATCAAGTTCCGCATCGATGGCGTGCTCACCAACGCCATGCCGCCCATCGGCAAAGAACATAACGCGACCATCATTTCGCGCATCAAGGTCATGAGCGAGCTCGATATTTCCGAGCGCCGCGTTCCCCAGGACGGCCGCTTCCGCGTCAAGTACAACGGACGCGCCATCGACTTCCGCGTCTCCATCATGCCCTCGATTCATGGCGAGGACGCCGTGCTCCGCGTGCTGGACAAGGAATCGATGAGTGAGAAGTTCAAGAAACTCACTCTCGAAGTGGTCGGCTTCGACGAAGACGACCTGCGCCGCTTCCGCCGGTACATCAAGGAGCCCTACGGCATGGTGCTGGTCACAGGGCCGACCGGCAGCGGTAAAACCACCACCCTCTATGCCGCCGTCAACGAGATCAAAACTGACGAAGACAAAATCATCACCATTGAAGATCCGGTGGAATATCAACTGCGCGGCATCACCCAGATTCCGGTGAACGAGAAAAAGGGACTGACTTTCGCCCGCGGTCTGCGTTCCATCCTGCGCCACGATCCGGACAAGATCATGGTCGGCGAAATTCGCGACAACGAAACCGCGCAGATCGCCATCCAATCGGCGCTCACCGGGCACCTCGTGTTCACCACCGTCCATGCCAACAACGTGGTCGACGTGCTCGGACGTTTCTTGAACATGGGCGTCGAGCCTTATAACTTCGTTTCCGCGCTGAACTGCATTCTGGCGCAGCGGCTGGTCAGGATCATCTGCGATTCCTGCCGCACCGCGGTGCATTATCCGAATGAGGTGCTGGAGGCGAGCGGACTCGATCCGCAAGTCTGGTCGCAGGTTCCTCTCTACGAGGGGCAAGGCTGCATCGAGTGCGCCGGCACCGGCTTCCACGGCCGAACCGCGATTCATGAGCTTCTTGATTTGACCGACCGCATCCGGGAGATGATTCTGGACCGCAAATCGTCGTCCGAAATCCGCCGCGCCGCCCGCGAAGAGGGCATGCGCTTCCTCCGCGAGTCCGCGCTCGATAAGGTTCGTGGCGGATTCACCACCCTGAAGGAGATTAACAAAGTTACGTTCATCGAGACCATGCGATAAGGAGAAGAAGCGAGGCCGCGAAGAATTCAGAGCTGACACTAAGGCTAAAACCCACGAGCTAAGACCTGAAATGACAGTCCGACAATCTGCTCTTCGTTGCTATCTCCCGAACCGCCAGTCCAGTCCCGGCATCTCCAGAGGTAACTATTCTCTGCATGACGTTAGGGACTATCATTAAAAAAACCATGAGTTCCGACTCCAAGAACCTGCGCCGTCCACCCCTTGCCTGCGAGATCGCGGCCGATCGCGTGCTGGCTGGCCGCGCCGCCGAAACCGGCAGGATGGTGGAGACCGCCGCCACCCGCGAACTAGCCCCGGGTGCGGTCGTGCCCGATTTGATGGAGTCCAATCTGCGGGACAGCGCGGCCGTGCGCCTAGCCATTAGCGCCGCCTTGGGCGCGGTCGGCGGGCGCTCCCGCGATGTCATCGCTCTTCTTCCTGACACTTCGGTGCGGGTGGTGCTGCTCGATTTCGAAACCTTACCCTCCGATCGTGAGGAAGCCGAAGCGGTGGTGCGTTTTCGGCTCAAGAAGTCGCTGCCTTTCGATCCCGCCGAGGCCCGCATTTCGTACCATTCGCAGGCCACCGCCAAAGGCGTGCGGGCGGTGGCGGCGGTCGTGCTCAATACCGTCTTGCAGGAATATGAGTCGGCCTTCCGCGACGTCGGCTACAACCCCGGCATGGTCATGCCTTCTATGCTGGCCGCCCTCGGCGCCGCCGATGCAGAACGGCCAACCCTGGTGGTCAAGGTCGATGCCCGGACCATCGGTATCGCAATTCTCGATCAGGAACAGTTGCTCCTGTTCCGCACGCTGGAGAATGTCCGAGGCGTCAGCATCACCGGCGAGCAATTGGCGGAAGATGTCTATCCCTCGGTGGTCTTTTTTCAGGATACCTACAACCTCAATATTGAGCGCGTCTATGTCGCCGGACTGCCGGAAGCGGGCGTAGCCGCCTCCGCACTACAGCACCAGTCGGGAGCGCATGTCGAGGATCTGGTGGCGTCATCGCAGATCAAAACCACTACCGGAACCGTCCCGCGCTGGCGCATGGCTGGAGTGGTCGGAGCACTGATTTCGTAAAGCAAGCGCGCCCCAAGCGAACGCGCGGGCCGAGAGGAAAACCCGAACCTAACACCGAAGACCTAACACCCCAACACCTACCCCATGCGCCTCGACATCAATCTCGCGACTCAACCCTACGAAGATGCCCGCAAATTCTGGGGACGGTGGGGCGTGGGCGTCGGGCTTCTGGGCCTCCTGACTTTGGCCCTGCTGGTCTTTGCCCTGCAAGGCTGGATCGAGGCGGGAAGAGATCGCCAGGACATCGCCCGCCTGGAGCAACAAATCGCAGAGCGAGACACGGAGCGCAGCCAGGCCCAGGCGCACCTCGATTTGGCCGCCAATCGCAGCACGCGCGATCAGTCGCAGTTCCTCAACGGACTAATTCAACGCAAGTCCTTCTCGTGGACGCGGGTTTTCGAAGACATGGAACAGGTCATGCCCACCAACCTGCATGTGGTCTCGCTGCGGCCGGAATTGAACGAGCAGAATCAGATGCAACTGGAGATGCGCGTGGCAGGCAACTCGCGCAACGCCGCCGTCGAACTGGTGCATCGCATGGAAGGCTCGAAACATTTCCAGGGCGCACAACTTGTGTCGGAAACCCTCTCCGGAGACAAAACCGCCAACACCGTCGCCACCGTCATCGCGATCTATATTCCCGACCCACCGGACCGGAGCGCAAAATAATGCCCGACCTGAGCAATTCGCGGCGCAAGTTAAAGATTGCCATCGGCGCCATGCTCGCAGCCGATGTACTGGCCGTCGCCGTTCTTTTCTCGCCGCTGGTCGGTTCGGCGGATTCGCGTAAGCTCGAAATCAACGAACTCCGAGCTCAACTCACGAAGAAAAATCGGGAGATGGAGCCGCTCCGTAACGTGGACAAGAAACTGGTGCTGGCGCAGGCCCAAATCGCGGATTTTTATAAGGTTCGCTTCGCCGCCCAGGATTCCGAGTTGCTCAAGCAACTGGGGACGCTGGCCACGGAGAATGGCATTCGCATGGAGCAGGCAAAATATAAGCAGGAGGACGCCGAAACCCCGGGCGTGATTCCGGTGGAGATCGAAGGCAGTTTTTCCGGAGACTACCTGCAACTGGTGCGCTTCATCAATACCCTCGAACGGTCGACCATGTTCTTTGAAGTGGATGGCGTGGAACTGGCGGGCGAAAGCACGGGAGCGGTGAAGCTGCAAATCGCCATCCACAGTTTTTTGCGTTAGTTTCCAGCGCGGGTTACGTTTCTCTTGTTAGTGGGTTAAGGTGCGTGCGTGAATCTGGGAACCGAAAACAAGAAGCAAGTCATCACGGCGGCGGTGCTCGGCGGCATCGCTCTGCTGCTGCTCGCCTATGTCTTCTGGCCCGCCTCCACCACCACCGCCCCCGCTTCGGCGGCTAAGACTGGCACTCCCGCCAAGCCCGCCATGCGACGCACGGCCTCCGGAAAAATGGTGCCTGTAGTCGAGCCGCGTCTCGATCCCACTCTCGATCTCGGCCTGCTCACGCAAAGCGAGCAAATCAAGTACGAGGGCAACGGCAGAAATATCTTTGTCGAGGGCTCGGTGGCGAAGATCGAAAAGCCGCGCGGGAACGGCGCTGCTAAGCCCGCCGACGCGACGCTGCACATGCCTCCGCCGGTTCCGCCGCCCCCTCCCATAACGCTCAAGTTCTTCGGCTTTGCCAACAAGCCCGGCGAAACCAGGAAAGTTTTCCTGTCCCAGGGGGAAGATGTTTTTATCGCTGGCGAGGGCGACATTGTCGACCGCCGCTATCGCGTTCTCCGCATTTCCCCCACCACCGTCGACGTGGAAGACGTGATCAACAACAACCGCCAGAGTCTACCCCTCACCCAGGGCTGAGAGGGAGATTGTAATTTTGTAATCTCTAATTTTGGAATTTGAAGGCGAGCACTATTAATGGGCGCACAGAGCGAATCAAAATTGCACAATCGCAAAATTGCAGATTTGCAAAACCCCCTGCGCCACCAGCGCGGTTACATCATGATCACGCTGATCCTCGCCTTCGCTTTGATCGCGATTGCCCTGCTCGCCGTGCTCCCCCAGATTACCCAGCAGATTCGTCGCGACCGCGAAGAGGAACTGATGCATCGCGGCACCGCTTATATGCGGGCGATTCAGCACTACTACAAGAAGTTTGGTCGCTATCCGTCGAAGATCGAGGATCTGGAAAACACCAACAACATGCGCTTCCTGCGCAAGCGTTATACCGATCCCATGAACTTTGACCTCGCCACCGGCAAGGAACGGGATTTCAAGTTCCTGCATCAGCAGGATATCGCGTTGAACAACGGTCCGGTCTTGCCCGGTCAGAGCTCGCTTCCCGGTCAGGCGGGCGGAGGAAGCTCGCCCAGCCCGTTTGGCGGCGCGCCCGGTGGCTTCGGCAGTCAGGGCGGCTCGGCGTCATTTGGATCACAGCCCGGCGGGGCATCTCCCCAGGCCCCCGCCAGCGGCGATTCCGGCAACGGAGCCAACGCTCCTGGAAGTCCAAACTCGCCAGGATCGTCTTCCGATTCCAGCTCGAACTCCAGTTCTGGCCTGAGCGGGCCGACTTTCGGAGGCGGTCCCATCCTCGGTGTTGCCAGCCTGAGCAAAGAGAAAACCATCCGCGTATTTTTCGACAAGACCCAGTACAAAGACTGGCTCTTCATCTATGTGCCGGGGACCGAGCGCGCTGGGCTCCTGACCGGGCCCGTGAATCCCAATCAGCCGCCCGGCAGTGCGGGCGGACTCATACCCGGCCAGACCGGCGCCGGCATACCCGGACTGGGCCAGACTCAGGGCCTCGGCCAGGGACTGGGGCTGGGGCAAAGTCAAGGCCAATTTCAAGGTCAAGCACCAGGCCAGGGACAAGGCCTGAATTCCAACTCCGGTACGTCCACCACCCCGCCTGACTCCGGGCAGACTCCGCCCCAATAAAATCGCTACCTTCACTAGGCACAAAACGAAAGCCCCGTTTCGAGAAACGGGGCTTTGCCGTGAAACCAATACTCTCGACCGGTGCAGCTTAGACGTTGAATGAGGACCCGCATCCGCAGGTGCTCTTCACATTCGGGTTTTCGAACTTAAAACCTGCGCCTTCCAGCGTCTCCACGTAATCCACGTGCGCTCCACCCAGATACATCAGGGACGTGGCATCCACATAAACCTTCAGTCCTTCGAAATCGAAGACTTTATCCATCATGCCGGCGCCATTTTCAAAGGCCATGGAGTATTGAAAACCAGAGCATCCACCCCCTACCACTGACAAGCGCAAGCCCGAGGGCACCGGATTCTGCGAAGCCATAATCTCTTTCACCTTGGCAATCGCGCTGGTAGTCAGAACTGGGGCTGCGGTTTTGGGCTGTACTTCCGGTACGGTGGTGGTCGCCATGGGGTCATTATCTCCTTGTAGTCGATGATTATAGCAAAAGTCTAAGCCGCTCCGGCAAGCTTTCCGAAGCCCCGAGCCGTCTGCGGTACTGTTGTTTAGATGCCCCCTAGCACCAGGAAGTAGCGGCATAGCTTGCAAAGGGGGCTATAATCCTTGGCGTGGCACGGGGCCGTACCCGAAACGCTGGCGGATACCATGAAGTTTCGCCGGGGGGCTGAGGATCGCATTTCGGGAAGCGGCTCGATCTCAGCTCCGAGGTGACCTATGACTCCGATGTTTGGCCTGGTTGTAGCCTGGGGAATTCTGACCGGCATACTCATTCTGCTCTTGATCTATCGCAGCACCCTGACCATGCATGAAGATGATTCGATCTTCCTCAATGAAACCGAATCCCAGATGCAGAAGGATCAGGTCGAAGTCCTGGCCAAGATGAAGAAATTAGGACCGATCGTCAAGGTGCTCGGCGCCTTGTCAGCAGCCATGATTCTGGTCATCGCGGGATTATTCATCTACCAGGGACTGAGTAGCGCCACCACGCTCCAGTAAGCCCGGAGCTTGCGGATTCGCGGAAGTTTGGTTCCACGCCGCAACGTAGGGAACGCCCCCGCTCGAAGGTGAAGTGTTTCCCAATCCTCACCCGCGCACGCAACGCGCTGATGAATCCGGCCCGGCGCGCCCTCCGTCCTCGTAGCTGCTCGCGACCCATGAGGATTGCCTTGGCGGTCTTGCGCCCCCGGCGCTACGCTGTGAACAATATCCAGCCGTTATTTTTCGCCCGCGCCTGAGTATCATGCTTGCATGAGCGTTCGCCACCCCATCGCCATCATCGGAGGCGGTCCCGCTGGCGCGCTCGCCGGTGCGCAACTGGCCGCGGCGGGCGAGAAAGTAATCCTCTTTGAAGAAAAAGTGGCGTGGGAGAAACCTTGCGGTGGCGGCATTACTCACAAGGCCTTGCAGCAATATCCCTTCCTTGCCGAAGCCGGAAGGGAAAGGAATCTCGTTGCACAATGCGAACTGATCAGCCCCGCCGGACGCCGTTTGCGATTGCAGATGCAACATCCCGTCGCCATCTTTTCCCGTGTGGCCTTGAATGGGTTTTTGCTACAACGAGCCAGGCTCGCGGGCGTGGACGTGCGCCACGAGCGGGTCACCCAGATCGCCGGCGCCGCCGGAGATTGGAGTCTGCTCTCCGCCAGCGGCGCAGTTCGCGCTTCCCTTTTGCTGCTGGCGGCGGGCGCGCGCAATCCCTTCCGCTCCCAGTTCCTTTCCCCGATTTCCCCCGGCGATCTGATGCTCACCGCCGGATACTTCATTCCGCGGCGCAATTCACCCATGCAGATTCAGTTCCTGCAGGGGATCACGGGATATATCTGGGTATTCCCCCGCGCCGACCACGTCTCCGCCGGAATCGCCGGCAAGATGGGTGAGACTTCGGCCGCCGCTCTGCGCCGCATCCTGGAACGCTGGCTGGAAGCGAACGGTTTTCTTTTGGCTGGCGCCCGATTCTACTCCCACATTCTTCCCTCTTTTCGCGCCTCCACCTTTGAAAAGCTCGAAGTCAGTGGCGCAGGATGGGCGCTTCTGGGCGACAGTGCCGGCCTGGTCGATCCCATTACCGGCGAAGGCCTCTACTATGCCCTGCGATCTGCGGAGTTATGCGCCAACGCGTGGCTCGCAGGACGTCCCGGCGACTACCTCGCTCAATTGCGGGGAGAGATTCTGCCGGAGTTGACGCTGGCCGCGCGCATCGCTCACCACTTCTACAACGGTCAGATTCTCGGGGAAAGTGTGCTCGAACGAATGATTTCTCTAACCGCGCAAAACGACAGCTTGCGCCAACTGATGAGCGATCTGTTTGCCGGCATTCAGGGTTATCGCGATTTGCGCTCGCGTCTCCACCAGATTGTCCCGGCGGCGATAAAGGCGGAGCTGAAAAACCGCTTAAGTGGAAGCTTTCGCCAGCCTTGGCGCGCGCCATGCTAGAGCCCCGGCTAACCGAATCATGCCGGAACTTCCGTCAGGCGGCTTTGGCTTTCATCTCTTCAATGTCCGCCAGCAACACCTTCTCGTGCCCCTGCGGATCGACCTTTTCGTACACCTTTCGCACCACACCCTTCGGGTCGACTACAAAACTTGTGCGCTCCCAGAATTTCATGCCTTTCCACTCCGCCTGGCCCAGGCCGAGTTTCTTCATCAGCACCGCATCCGTGTCGGCGAGCAACTCGACCGTCAATCCGAACTTGTTGCAAAAGCCCTTGTGCGAAGCCACGTCATCGCCGCTGATGCCGATGACTGCCACTCCGGCCCGCTCAAAATCCGCCTGGGTAGCCGTGAATGACTTGCCCTGGATGGTGCATCCCGGTGTATCGTCCTTGGGATAGAAGTAGATCACCAGCCACTTCCCCGCGAAATCGGAGAGCTTCGTGATTTTGCCATCCTGGTTGGGAAGCGAAAAATCTGGAAAAGGATTACCGGCGGCAAGCATGAGGATAGAAACCTTTCAGTACATCTAAATTGGATACCGATCAGCGCGATTATAACGCCGTCCATCCCTAGTCCGCCCCCACCGTCGCGACGCCGCTCGATGGTGTCTCCCAAAGCCCTTCTCCGCAACTTGCGCTACAATCCGCTGAGACACCGATCTCGCGAAACTAAGAGCGCGAGATAACAGATAGATAAGTTGCCCTGGAGGCATCCATGCTGGAGCTCGGCTTTCCCGTGCTTGTGGTCGCTATCATCATTCTCGTCATTTACGCCCTGAGTTCCATCAAGATTCTCGCGGAATACGAGCGCGGCGTTATCTTTCGCCTGGGCCGCCTGCAAGGCCACGCCAAAGGCCCGGGAGTGATTCTGGTGTTCAGTCCCATCGATCGCATGGTGCGCATCTCCCTGCGGCAGGAGGCGATCGAAGTGCCCCCGCAGGACGTCATCACTCGCGACAACGTCACTTTGAAAGTGAATGCGGTTATTTTTCTGCGCGTCATCGATCCCAACAAAGCGGTGGTCGAAGTCTCCAATTACGCCTACCAGACTTCGCAGTTCGCGCAGACGACTTTGCGCTCCGTTCTCGGCGAACAGGAACTCGACGAATTGCTGGCGCATCGCGACAAAATTAATTTGCGCTTGCAGAGCATCCTCGACACCCACACCGCGCCCTGGGGAGTTAAGGTGGCGAACGTCGAAGTGAAGCAAGTGGACATGCCGGAGTCGATGTTGCGAGCCATGGCCAAGCAGGCCGAGGCGGAACGCGAAAAGAGGTCGAAGATTATTCACGCGGAAGGTGAATTCTCGGCTGCCCAGCGACTGGTCGATGCCGCGCATCTGTTATCTACCGAGCCGGCCAGCATTCAGTTGCGTTATCTTCAGACTCTGACGGAAATCGGGGTCGAGAAAAACACCACGGTTGTGTTTCCCGTGCCCATTGATTTTTTCTCCGGGATACAGAAGTTGCTGGGCGGCGTGCCCCGAACTGAAATCGGGAGCTAGCGTCCCTTTCCACGCTCGAACAGGAGGTCGAAGTATTTCTCGATGACCAAAACACAACAGGATACGGAGATCACGCTCGGCACCGGCCGAATGCTGGGGATTTTTTTTGCCTTTGTCGTGGTCTGCGCCTTTTTCTTTGCCATCGGCTTCTCGCTGGGGAGAAAAACCGCGAGTCCCGGCGGGACCAGCCTGGTCAGTCCGTCCGCTTCCGCTCCCTCCACCGTGGTTCGCCCCTCCATGGCGAAGGCTGATACACCGCAGGCATCTCCACAGCCGGAAGACTTTAGTTTTTATAAGGCCGTGGGAGAAAAAAATGCCGGCGCCGCGCTCACCAGTCCTGACGCGAAAGCGCAGCCTGCGCCTTCCCCTGCCGCTGCGCCAAAAACCGCGACCCCAAAGACCGCTACCGAAGTCCCACCCGGCCTTCCCGCCGCCGGCAGCTATTTCGTGCAGGTCGCCGCCGTCACCCGCAAGGAAGACGCCGAATCGCTGGTCGAGGCCTTGAAGAAAAAGCAGTACCCCGCATTCTCCGCCAGCAGCACCTCCAGCGACCGGTTCTATCACGTGCAGGTAGGCCCCTATGCGGAAATGAAAGAAGCCGAGGCCATGCGAGCCCGCCTAGTCGGAGATGGGTATAATCCGATCGTGAAAAAGTGACAGAAGTCGAGATCGGAGAGTTGTGACTTGCGCTTCAACATGGCAAATCACAATCTGCAATCGGAAACGTATATTATGTCTGCTTCCAATCTGGATCGCTTTCTGAACGCCATCGCCGATCCCACGCGGCGCCGGATTCTGGTGGCCCTCAAGGAAAAAGGCGGATGCTCCCTGGGCAAAGAGACCGGCCTTTGCGCTTTCGATATTGAGCAGCGCGTAAAACTCGCGCAACCTACCGTTTCTCATCACATGAGAATCCTGGAGAAAGCCAAGCTTGTCGAGGCGAAGCGAGAAGGACATTGGCGCTGGTATCGGCGTAATGAAAAGCTCATTTTGGAAATGACTCGCGCGCTCAGGGGCGACCTGTAGCTTGCCTGTGATCTTCAGCCTTGGCCACGAACAGTTAACTTCCGCCTCGCGCCATCAAGGCTTTTGCATAAATAAACAGCAGAACGCCCAATCTTCTCTGTACCCTGCTAGCGCTTTCCAAACCAAGTTTTCTGCGTCCAGTTGGTTACCTTACCGAATGTGAAATCGAGGTTAGAATAAAAGATATAAGCCCCATGGCCAACGACCGTATTCTCATCGTCGACGACGAGGAAACAATCCGGGAGATTGTTTCTTCCATGCTGACTGGAGCACATTTTCAATCACGGCAGGCGCGCAGTGGCGTTGAGGCCCTCGCCATCCTGGAAACGGGGGACGAATTCGATCTGGTTCTGTCCGACCTAATGATGGCGGAAATGGACGGTATAGCTCTTCTCGAACGAGCCAAGGAGCGCTACCCGGATATGCCCGTTGTCATGGTCACCGCGGTCCATGACATACAAGTCGCGCTTCAGGCATTGCGCAACGGCGCCTACGATTATTTGCTCAAGCCTTTTGAGCGCGAGCAGTTGCTGGCCACCGTCCGGCGGGCGCTCGAACACCGCCGTCTGAAGCGAGAAAACGATGCCTATCGCACCAATCTTGAAGCCCTTGTCGCCGCCCGAACCCAGCAGTGGAAAACCGCGCTTTCCAGCCTGGAAAAATCTTATGACATCACCCTCGAAGCGCTCGGTGACGCGCTCGATCTAAAGGACTCCGAAACCGAAGGCCACTCGCGTCGCGTTACCGCCTACACCATCGCCATCGCGCGCAAGATGGGTTTGCCGAAAGAAGAAATCAATGTGATTGCGCGTGGCGCCTTCCTTCACGATATCGGTAAGATGGCCATTCCCGACGATATCCTGCGCAAGCCCGGCAAGCTCACCGATGACGAAATGGCCATCATGAAAGAGCACTGTTACCGCGGATATAAAATTATTTCCAGGATTCCGTTTCTGGCGGAAGCCGCGGAAATCGTCTACTCCCACCAGGAGCGCTACGATGGGCTAGGCTATCCTCGCGGTTTGAAAGGCGATGAAATTCCCCTCGGCGCGCGTATGTTCTCCATCGCCGATACCCTGGATGCGATCACCTCAGACCGCGTGTATCGCCCCGCGCAATCCTTTCAGGCGGCCCGCAAGGAAATCGCGGATTGGTCGGGTCGCCAGTTTGACCCCAAGATCGTCAAAGTCTTTCTCGAAATGCCCGACAATATCTGGGAAGACTTGCGCAAGGACATCAATCGTCCCAATCAAAACACGCCCTTCGCCAAAGTTTGAAATATCAACTTCTCGGAGCGAAAAAACTGCGCGCGCGGGGGAGTTTCAATCCCAGGGAATACAGAACTTGAAGCGGAGGTCACCGGCTATTCATGAAAATCATTACCGTTGTTCTTTTCGCTGTGCTTGCTCTCCATACGCCTTCGGTGGCCCAGAATGCTGCGCCCGGCATTCTGCCAAATACCGTCTTTGTGGGCGCGGACGGCAAGTTCGAAATTGCGCCCGATACCGCGCTCATCCAGTTCAACATCTCCGCCCAGGCGGACCGAGCGAAAAATGCCTATGGACTTGCCGCCCGCCAGGCGGAGGCGACCCGTGAGGTTCTCCGCGCCAACGGCATCGATCCCAAGGCGGCGGAAATCGGCTTCTTCTCGGTAAATCCTCAATATGACTGGCAGAACCCGAAACACAGGATCATCGGTTACGAGGTGGGGACGAGCGTCAGTCTGAAGCTCAAGGATTTCTCGAAGATCGGTCCCGTCACCGAGCAACTTGCCGATGCCAGCGTCAGTGCCAACCAGTCGCTGACCTATATCCTGGACGCCACTGAAGAAGCGAAACACAAAGCGGTCGCCGACGCGTACCGAAATGCCCGAGGTTCGGCCGAAGCGCTAGCCGCCGCCAGTGGACGCGTGCTCGGAGAATTGTCTTACGCTTCCGTAGATACCTTCGAGAATGCCCGCGTCGCCCCCATCCCCAGGATGTCTATGGCAAGGGCGGCGGAAAAACTAGCCGCGCCCACAGAAGAATTCTCTCCCCAGAACGTGACCGTAACCGCCCATGTGAATGCCATGTTCCTGTTGAAATAGCTTACTTTTCAGGGAATGCTTATCGGTTTGCGATGGCGGGCGGGGCAGGTCTCGAACCTGGCGTCTCTCACGTAATGCTGTTCAAAGAAAGTCGGCGCCCCTTTGCGCCGGCAGGAATCGCCTTGATCGACGCCGGCCGTATGCTCCCGGGCTCCCCTGGGTCCGGACGTGACCTCTGCCGAGCGGCGTTCAGATTATTCGCCAGTTCTGCCGCTTGCACGCGGAGCTCTGGAACGGCGATGGACTCCCACAAACCGCCCTTTCGAACCGGGCCCAGGGTGTAGAGAAAATCCGACGCTACACCCTCGGCATCGATCAACGCTCCCTCGGGGGACACATCCAGGCCGAGATAGAGAGAATCGGGGCGGACCATTCTCTCGCGGATGAGATTTGTCAGCAAAGGATGGTCGACTTTGCGGGCATCACTCTCCGGACCGGTGCAGTTGACGACGCGGTCCACGCGCAGCCGAGTCACTTGTGCCGTGTGGCGGTTCCGGTAGGTCACATCGACTCCATTGCCATTTTCCGCGTATTCAGTAATCCGCCCGGCATGGGTTTTGATCAAACCGCCTTGCATCTCAGAGGCAAGGTGCGCTCCAATAATGGGCGCGACCCGGTGGCGATGGACATCCCAACGGGTGCGGACATGGCGCAGAAAACGGCGTCGTTCCGGCAACGAAAGGGACTGCCAAATTTCCTGCGTGAAGGGACGAAGCGAATCAATCACTGCGCGCCACCCGCTTCCGGACTTCTCCGCCGCTTTTGCCTGCGCGCGAATCAACCGCATAAGTCCGCGAACAGTTTTCGGAGAATCGTTTCGCCAAAAGGGCGGCCAGGGAGCGGTTGCCCTATGGGTCTGTGGCAGTAACCCGTGGCGCGAAAGAATGTGAATTATCCCCCTGAATCCGAGGCTGCGCAGGCTCATAGACACGTCGACACTGGTGAGCCCGGAACCCACCAACAGAACACTTCCATCCTCGGCGACATCGCCAAGTGCGCCGGCGCTCCAGGGATTGGAAGCATAACGCCGGCTCTGCGGGGCTTTTCCGGGAAGGCGCGGATCGCCTGGCGGAAAACTTCCGAGCGCAATCACCACCTTATCGGCACGCCGCGTACCGCCGCTGCCGAGGCGAATCTCTGCCCTGTCACCACTGCGATCCAAAGAGATGGCTTCATCCCGCACATGTTCGAAGTGTCCGGGATGACGTTCCCTCGCCTGTTGCAGCACGGACTCGACATACTTGCCGTATAGCGGACGCGGAAGGTAGTCGTCCAGGGACACTTCCGCAGCGTGGTTCAGCCGTGCCCACGCGAAAAAATGCTCCGGCTCTTCAGGATAGGCGCTCATGTTCCTCGCCCGAACATTCAATAAATGCCGCTCGCATTCGGTACCGTACGCCACGCCGCGGCCCAGGAGCGCACTTCTTTCGATGAGAATAACGGAGACGGCGTCGTCTGACCTGCGCAACAACTGAGCGGCGAGAATCGCTCCCGAGAATCCCCCTCCGATAATAGCCACGGTGAACGGAGCGCCCACCCTGGGTGCGGTACGATTCGTTTCCATCGTTTAAAGACTCCCGTAGCAGACGTACGTCAATCATCATATTGCATGCAACTCGCGGGCCGAATGTATCGTCTGTTCGAGTCTCTCAACGCCCTTGAGTAACCACCCGCCCCGGTGGCATGACACTCTGGTTCATCTGCCGGGAAAGACTTTTCCCTTCTTCCCCTCGCCCTCGAAAAAGGGCTGGCGAAGATGGCCACGCGCGATTGTCTATTATTTCCATCGACTATATGGTATAGTCTCTCAAAACCCGCTGCCAAGCCCCTTTCGTGGTGCGGGTCGGAATGCCGATCAGGGGTGTCGGTAACTAGTGGACGATCAGGGTGGAAACCCTAATGTTTGGCCAATCCGACAAGATCCACCCATAACGAAAGACGTTGTTCGCTAGGTTCGCGGCGCGTCGTACGCTGCGCGGTAAGCTAAATTCAGCTGGGAGATTCCTATGAGTCAGATTCGTTCGGAAGTACTTGCATCCAACCGAGCCTACGCCGCCAACTTCGGGGAAACCGGCAAACTGGCCTTGCCGCCGGCCCGCCGCTTCGCCATTCTCACTTGTATGGACGCCCGCCTGGATCCCGCGAAGTACGCCGGATTAGCCGAAGGTGATGCGCACGTGATCCGCAACGCCGGCGGAAGAGCCAGTGACGATGCCATACGGTCCCTGGTGATCAGTTACAAGTTGCTCGGCACACGGGAATTCTTTGTCATCCACCATACCGACTGCGGCATGGAGTTCTTCACCAATGAACTCATGCGTGGGCTTCTCGCTTCGAGTCTGGAGACGGCGGAATTGACCGCGACCGGATTCCGCGATGTGGGCCGAGGGCCGGGATCGAAGGCCGGTGAGTACATCGAATGGTTGACCATCCGCGATCAGCAGCTAGCGGTCATCGACGACGTCGAGCGTATTCGCAATCATCCCCTTGTGCCCAAGTCCATACCGGTATACGGCTTCATCTACGACGTGCGTTCCGGAAAACTGGTCGAAGTGGAAGGCGCAATCGAGATTGGAAAAGCCGCCTGATTTCAGAGTGTGAGCTTCGGCTGCCTGCCCGTCAGGTTGCCGAAAGCAGATAGCCGAACCAAACATTAATGCGAACTCTCTGGCTCAATGCGCTTGCCGTCACAGCGGTCGTGATTGCGGTGACCCTGGTTGTGGTCAAGAACATCCACGGCGATCCCTCGAATGAACTGCTGAATGTCTCCTATGATCCGACCCGTGAACTGTTCCAGGATCTAAATCGGCAGTTTATCGCGCAGTATGCCAGACAGACAGGTAAGAAGCTGACGATCCAGCAGTCCCATGGCGGCTCATCACGCCAGGCGCAGGCGGTGATTGATGGCCTGCCCGCCGATGTCGTCACCCTGGCGCTGCGCTCCGACGTCGAGGCGCTTCATCGACGGGGGCTAATCGCGGATGGCTGGTCCCAGCGCCTGCCCGACAATTCCGAGCCCTACACTTCGACCATCGTATTCGTGGTCCGCAAGGGAAATCCCCGTAAGATCAAAGATTGGCCGGATCTGGTTCGCCCCGGCGTGGCCGTCATCACGCCCAATCCGAAGACATCGGGAAACGGAAAACTCAGCGTTCTGGCCGCCTGGGGGTCTGTGATCTACCGCGGCGGTAGCGAAACGCAAGCTCTGGAATATCTCCAGGAACTCTACCAGCACGTCCCCGTTCTCGATACCGGCTCCCGCGACGCGACCAATACCTTTACTCAGGAGAAACTCGGAGATGTCCATCTGACCTGGGAGAACGAGGCGCTTCTCGAAACCGAGGAATACCGGGGCGATCTGGAGATTGTGTATCCTCCCGTGAGCATTCGCGCGGAACCGAGCGTCGCCTGGGTGGACTCGAATGTCTCCCGACGAAAAACCGCGGTTTACGCCAAGGCTTACCTGGAATTCCTTTTCACCGACCAGGCCCAGGAGATCATCGCCGAACACGGCTATCGTCCGATCAATTCCGAAGCACTGAAGAAGCACGCCAACCGGCTGCCGCCGATGGACCTCTTCCCGGTCACTATCCTGGCCCGAGATTGGGAGGATGCGCAGCAGAAGTTCTTTGCCGACAATGGACTGTTTGCCGCGATCCATGCGGTGAAAGCAAAACAATACTAGATTGTGACAAGCTGAGGGACTTGCAATGAAGCTGGAATACTCCTGGGGAAAAGCGCGCCACGATTTACTGGCCGGGGTGACGGTCGCCGCCATTTCCTTGCCCCAGGCGATGGCTTACGCCCTCATCGCGGGTGTCGATCCCCGCTTTGGCTTGTACTCCGCCATTGTGGTCACGCTTGTGGCCTCGATCTTCGGTTCGTCGTCCCACTTAATTAACGGCCCCACCAACGCAATCTCTCTCGTCGTCTTCAGCGCGCTCGCCTTCTTTGATCCCGAAGCCCGCTTCGATGCCTACCAGGCGATGTTTCTGCTGGGAATCATGGTCGGAAGCATCCAGATTTTGATCGCGGTTTTCAAACTCGGTGACCTCACGCGCTATATCTCGGAATCCATCGTCATCGGTTTCATGGCCGGGGCGGGCACTCTGGTCGGCCTGACACAACTCGGCAACCTGACTGGTATTCGCGACCGCGGTACAGGGCAGCAGCATGTTCTTTACCGCCTCTGGCTCACACTCAGTGGCGGCCATGTGAATCCGCGCGCCTTGGGTATCGGCCTGGGGACGATCGTGCTTGTCGTGGGACTCAGGAAACTGGCGCGCAAATATCGTCTGCCGCAGCTCGACATGCTCGTGGCGCTCATTGTTGCAGCGGTTGTGGCCGCCGCCTTCGGCTGGTCGAAGCCCGCGCTTGATGGCAAAACGATCATCTCGGTCGTCGGCAGCGTTCCCCGCAGCCTGCCCTTCCCGCACGTTCCTGAAATCAAGTTCTGGTGGGTGAAAGAACTCTCGGGCAGTGCGCTGGCGATCGCTTTCCTCGGACTTCTGGAAGCACTGGCGATTGCCAAGTCGATTGCTAACACCACGCGTCAAGGCCTCGATTACAACCGGCAGTGCCTTGCCGAGGGCCTGGCCAATCTTACCGGTGGATTCTTCCAATGCTTGCCGGGGTCCGGTTCCCTGACCCGCTCCGCGATTAACTTTCAGTCGGGCGCAGTGAGCCGAGCTTCCGGTGTCTTCGCGGCCGGAACCGTCGCCCTGGTCGTAGTCGCGCTCGCGCCCTTCGCCCGTTACATTCCGAAAGCCGCATTAGCCGGTCTCCTTCTGGTCACGGCCGCAAGATTGGTCGATTGGAAGAGGCTCAACTATGCCATGAGGGCCTCCCGCTACGACGCCGGCTTAGTCCTGGTTACGGCTTTTTCAGCAGTATTCATCAGCGTCGAGTTTTCCATTTTGATCGGGGTGGCATTATCGATCCTGTTGTTTGTTCCCCGCGCCGCGCTTCTGCGCTGGTCTGAACTCGTGGTCAGCAGCGAGCGCGTCGTTCGCGAGCGCTTACCGGACGACCCGCCTTGCACTGGTATGCTGCTTTATGATCTCGAAGGCGAACTGTTTTTTGGAGCGGCGCCGGAACTGGATCGGTGCTTCGACCAGTTGAAGCGGCGGACACAGGAAGATGACATTCGTTTCGTCGTATTGCGGCTCAAACGCACCCGAAATCCTGACATGGTTTCCCTGGAACGCTTCGACCATTTCCTGCATGACATGCAGGCCCGCGGCGTAACGGTTTTGCTTTGTGGGGTCCGCCCGGAGTTTGCTCGGGCGATGCGGAATCTGCGCTTCCAGGATTGGCTGCCCGCCGACCGCATCTTCGTGGAAGAAGACGAGAAATTTTCCGCGACTCTCAAAGCGGTGCGCTATGTTTATGATCGATTGGAGCACAACACCTGCGAGCATTGCCAAAAAAACGGGCTGGCTCGAGCGGAGGGGAAAGCGCTGTACTACCTGGTGTAGTTCTCAGCCTGTAGTCTCAACTTTTCTGACAGTGAAGGCCAATCCGGCCTGCAGGAAACTTAGTGCCTAACAAGCACTCGGAAGCCAGAGGTGAGCCCAATGTTGTGGAAGACGGATCCCACGTTTTATCCCTCCCCCAAACTTGCCATGCAGGCGCCGGCTGAGAAACTGGCGTATGTGGCCGCGCTGAACGCCAACGGCTGTAGCCAGCCCGACGCTCTCGTCGTGGTGGATGTGGACCGCGAGTCTAACAGATATGGTGAGATTGTGGGCCGCGTCGAGATGCCGAACGTGGGCGATGAACTGCATCACTTTGGCTGGAACGCCTGCAGTTCGGCGCTGTGCCCCTATGCTCCGCACCCGCATTTGGAGCGCCGCTATCTGATTGTTCCGGGACTGCGATCCTCACGCATCCATGTGATCGACACCAAAGACAATCCGAAACAGCCGCGGATTGTTAAGGTGATCGAGCCGAAAGACGTCGCGGAGAGGACCGGCTACAGCCGACCTCACACCATTCATTGTGGACCCGACGGTATCTACCTGAGCGCGCTGGGTTCGCCGAGCGGCGATGGTCCGGGCGGAATCTTCGCGCTGGACCACTACAATTTCGAACCGCTCGGCCGCTGGGAAGTCGACCGAGGTCCGCAATATTTCGGCTACGACTTTGCCTGGCATTTGGGCCATGACATCGCGGTCACCAGCGAGTGGGGCACGCCGAATATGGTCGAGGACGGAGTGAATCCCGAGTTGCTGCTCGCCGGGAAGTACGGGCATAGTCTGCACATCTGGGATCTGCGAAAGCGCCGCCACATTCAGGTTTTGGATTTGGGAGCGGAGCAGCAAATGGTGCTGGAGTTGCGCCCAGCGCACGATCCAACCAAGGCGTACGGCTTTGTTGGCGTCGTTACGTCCCTTAAGGATCTCTCCAGCTCCATTTGGGTGTGGCACCGCCCCAACGGAGGGTCGAATGGAAAATTTGAAGTGAAAAAGGTCATTGAGATTCCCGCCGAGCCTGCGGACCTGAGCCAACTCCCTCCACTTCTGCAGGGCTTCAAAGCTTTGCCGCCCCTGCTAACGGACATCAACCTCTCAGTCGACGACCGTTTTCTCTACGCCTCCTGCTGGGGCACGGGCGAAATGCGACAGTACGATGTCTCCGATCCCTTCAATCCCAGGCTGACCGGTTCCGTGCACATCGGGGGAATCGTACGTCGCGACTCTCATCCCGCAAGACCGGGCGAGGCATTGAATGGCGGCCCGCAGATGGTGGAACTAAGCCGCGATGGACGCCGCGTCTACTTCACCAATTCGCTGTATGCCGCTTGGGACAAGCAGTTTTACCCCGACGGAATTCGGGGCTGGATGGTCAAACTCGACGTTGCTCCGGACGGCGCCCTCCAGCTCGATCCCAAACTATTCGTCGAGTTCGGCGATCTCCGGCCTCATCAGGTCAAACTACAGGGTGGCGACGCATCCTCGGACTCTTACTGCTACCCATGACTCACAACTGGCCCTGGGTTGCACTCGCCGTTCTCGGCGCCTACCACGGCCTAAATCCAGCGATGGGTTGGCTGTTCGCCCTAGCACTTGGATTACAGGAAAAACTCCGCTCGGCAATTCTCGCCGCCCTGATACCGATTGCGTTGGGACACGCGGTCGCCATCGCGCTTGCGATCTTCCTCCTGCACTTCTTCCAGCATTTCGTGCCCCTGAGTGTTCTCAAATGGGGCGTCGCATTGGTTCTCTTCGCGCTGGGAACGTATCGACTCTTTCGCGCGAGCCATCCCCGCGGTGCGGGCATGCGAGTTGGAGGCAAGGATCTATTCGTCTGGTCGTTCCTCATGGCCTCCGCCCACGGTGCCGGCTTGATGTTGTTTCCCATCCTGATGGCAACATCAAACCCCGCCACGGCGCACAATATGGCGGGGGGAATGTTACCCGCCTTTTCCTCGTTCAGCTTGGAAGCCGTCGGATTGGCTTTGCTGATACATACCGCGTGTATGCTAGCCGTGGCTGGAATGCTTGCCCTCCTATTCTTCGAAACCTATGAAAAAGTGGGGTTGCGGCTGCTGCGCCATGCCTGGCTCAACTTCGATCTTCTCTGGGCAATCGCCTTAGTGGTAGCCGGATTCGCAGTTTTATTCCTGTGAGATCGATAGGTATGCAGCCGCGGGCTCGGACTCAGAGCACGAAAACTTTTCTCGCCGGCTGCGCAAACGCGACAGAAACTGCGGCCCACGAAGCCCCCGACGGCGCGACAACCAGCCTCGTAATTATTTCGCGGGTGTAATGGTGATATTGCGGTAAGTCACGTGCCCGTCCTCACTACCCTGCAGATAGATAGGACCCGGCAGCCCTTCGTGGCTATCCAGTGCGCCGCCGGTGATTCCCGGGATCTCCTGCCGGTCGATGATCGTTTGACCATTCAGCACTACCGTTACTGTCCTGCCGACCAGCGTGATGTCGTAAGTCTGCCATACTCCCGGTTGGCGGGGCGGTTCGGGCTTGGGCGCGAGAAAACCGTAGACGCCGCCGGTGCGCATGGTTGGACCTTCAGGCTCAGGATCGTCTTCGATTTGCACCTCGTAACGCCCACGCAGATACACGCCGCTATTGGAGCCCTTTCGCGCAATTGAATTCGATGTGTAACTTGAAATCCTCAAAGTTCGCGTCGGTAATTAACTCTGCGCCATGCCCGGGACTGATGAGCGTGCCGTTCTCCACCCGCCAGCTCCGGGAGGCGCTTGTCGGAGAAGCGCTCGCATCGCTCGAATGCCAGCCGGTCAGATCCTTTCCATTGAATAATTGCCGCCGCTCTCCCCACTTCGGATCGGCGTTTCTCTTCAGTTCCGGCGCTCTCTCGCCGGTCCATGTCCAGGCAGTGCCGTCCGGCCCGGTGGTGGTTCCTGCCAAGAACTCTCCCGAAAATTTTCCCTCAAAAACCATGTCCTCTTTTCGGTCTTCCTCTTCCTTCGGAGAAACAAAGGTGATGTGGTCGCCTGAGACTTCGACTTTCGGCAGGGGCCGCGCATGTCCCCAGCGACTGGTAAGCCGGGCATGCACTTGGCCCCCCTCCGAGGTTATTTCAAGCCATGAGGGAGCGTCGCGTTGCGGAGTCTTGAGGGTCAGATCCCACCGACCGAGGAAGGGTCCCGCCACCGAGGATGCGTTATTGGGCTGTGAATAACCGCCCACGCACAGACTAACAACCAGACCTGTCAAACCGACTAATTTGTAGCAAAAGCGCATCAGAAGTTCCTTTCGGAGAAACACTCTCCATCGCGACGCGACTTACAAAGACTTAATGCTTTGCGATGCCGTATCCCAATACACCGGCTTTTTGCGGAAGTACGATTCGTTCGCCATGTGGCACGCGAGCGCAGCGTGGTGGCCGAAAACGGCATCCTGTAAAACCGGCTTGCGCGAACGCACCGACTCAAAGAAATTCCACAAGTGCGGACGCAGATCGTCATAGTCGTTTCCTCTAAAGCTCAGGCTTTCCGGAGCGGGTTCCTGTCCCGGCTTGGGATCATGTTCCGCATGCCACTGTGAGCTGTACGCGTTTCTCAAGCGTGCTGGGTAAGAAGCCGTGTAGTAGCTGGGAGATAGATCGACCCCGGATTGCGGCGAGTAACTCAAGCCGAACTCACCCATTTCGATGATGCCCTTGGAGCCCATGAAGCGCGTGACCTCGGTGGATTCTGTGTCCAGACTCAAACGCATGTAGACCGGAATATTTCCGTACTCGAAAAGAACAGTGTGCACGTCGGGCATATTCCGGCCGTCTTTCCAGCGATAGATGCCACCAAAAGCCGAGACACGGCGGGGGATCTCATTGATTCCGAGAACGCGCTGCATACCGCTGATCAGGTGCACGAGCAGGTCGCCGGCCACGCCGGTTCCGTATTCTTTCCAGCAACGCCAACGGGCGAAGGCAAGGGGATCGAAAGGCTTTTTAGGGGCGGTCCCGAGCCAGGTATCCCAGTCCAGGTTTTCGGGCGATAAGTCCGGCGGCGGCGGATATTCCCAGGCGCCAGTCGGATCATTCCGTCCCAGGGTAGCTTCCACCAGGCTGAGCGATCCGATTGCGCCTTGCGTATAGAGTTCGTTCGCTTTGGCGCAGATGACAGAGCTCGTGCGTTGCGCGCCCACCATCACGATGCGGTCTGACTTCTTTGCGGACTCGACGAGAGCCAAGCCATCCGCCGGCGTATGCGAAAACGGCTTCTCGCAGTAGACATCTTTACCCGCTGCCACCGCGTCGACAACGACTTGTTTGTGCCAGTGGTCGGGCACGGCGACAACGATGGCATCGATTTCTTTGTTGTCGAGCAGTTCCTTATAGCGGCGTGTTGTCGGAATCGGTTTGCCCACGATTTCCTGGGCCAGTTCGTGCCGCCCGTCGTAGAGATCGCAGGCGGCGACGCACTCCACTCCCGGAAGTTGAATCGCGGTCGAGAGCAGGCTGCTGCCCTCCATGCCCACGCCGACGATTCCGAAGCGAACCCGGTCGCTGGCCGCCACGGCGTCGAACCCGAACAGTGGTTCCGAATTCGGTAGGATAGCATTTGCGGCGAGCGTCGCCCCGGCCGCTCCGCCGGTGGTCCGTAAGAATTCGCGTCGCGAGAACCGAGTCTTTCTCATCCTGATCTCCTGGGTGCCTTTCTTTCATCAATGAGGTGCAAACCGGGGGCGATGTTTGCCCATGCTAATTTACTTGAGCGATATACAATCGCACTTTCGATTTGCACTGTGCGACGCCAAACCGGCAGCGGAAAACTACTGGCGGAGTCGCTCAGCAAATTTAACACAGGAAAAAACCGGCGCGGCGGGGCCTCAAAAGGGTGGCGCAACCGATCGCGCAATGAATCATCTCCGAAGATTGGCGGTCTTCGAATGAAAATAGCGCGGCGAGGAAAACCGGCCAGCCGCGGTCCCGCGGCAGCCTGTAAAGTAAAATCGAACGCGAGGTGGCGTCTCCTATGTCTTTTTCGCAGCGGACTTCACGCAGAGGATTTATGAAGTCGGCCTCCTTCGTCGCAGCTGCGTCGTCGCTGCCCGCCTGGTTGACGCCAAAAACGCGCGGCTCGGTTTCAGTACTGCCCCCACTGGCACAGTTTGATTATGGCGATGTGGCGCTGGCGAGCGGTATTCAAGAGAAGCAACTGGAAGAGACCCACGCGCTCCTTATGGAGCTGAGTGAAGACAGCATGCTGAAACCCCTGCGCCAAATGAGCGGCCAACCGGCGCCGGGAGAGGACTTGGGCGGTTGGTATCATTACAACCCGGAATTCAAGTTGGGCGAAAACAACTCCGGCTTCGCCCCCAGTTGCGCTTTCGGCCAATGGGTTTCAGGGCTGGCGCGCATGTATGCCATTCAACGCGATCCGCCCACCCGCGAAAAAGTACTGCGTCTGAACCGCCATTATGCGAAGACCGTTTCTGCCGATTACTACAATAATAACCGCTTCCCGGCCTATTGTTATGACAAGCTCGTTTGCGGGTTGATTGATTCGCACAGATACGCCGGCGATCCTGATGCACTCTCCATTCTCGAGCACACCACCAACACCGCCCTGCCGCATTTTCCGAAACACGCGGTGGAGCACGGGAGTGGAATGGCGCGCGAAAAAGGATAAAATCTGGACCTGGGACGAGTCCTATACGATTTCGGAAAATCTTTTTCTCGCCTATCAGGCTGGTGCTGGCGACCGCTATCGCGAGTTGGGCCGGCAATATCTGACGATGAATATTACAATCCGCTGTGCGGAAGGGCAAACAGTGCTGGCGGGCAGGCACGCCTACAGCCATGTGAATTCCCTGGGTTCAGCGATGCAGGCCTACTTCACCCTGGGCAGCGAGAAACACCTGCGCGCCGGCCGCAACGGCTTTAACATGCTCGCGCAGCAAAGCTTCGCCACCGGCGGCTGGGGGCCGGACGAGACACTGCGCACACCCGGCAGCCCCGATGTTTACGCCAGCCTCAGCAACACGCCATCGCAGTTTTGAAACTCCATGCGGCGCCTATGCGCATTTCAAACTGACGCGCTACCTGCTGCGCGTGACGCGCAATTCGCGCTACGGTGACAGCATGGAGCGAATGATGTATAACACAGTGCTGGGAGCGAAACCGCTCATGGCCGATGGGCGGACGTTTTATTATTCGGATTACAATTTCAAGGGGCGCAAGGTTTACATCGCCCACTCAACACTGGTCTTGTTGCTCGGGCACGTTGCCCCAGGTGGCGGCCGATTACCGCATCAACTGTTACTTCCGCGATCCGCTGGGCATTTAGGTCAATTCGTATGTCCCGTCGAGCTTGCGCTGGAAGCAGGAAGGCGACGAGATCGAACTAACCCAGACCAGTGACTACCCTTTCGACGGCACCGTGCGATTCGAGGTGAAAACCTCGACGCCGGCGCAGTTTACCCTGAGTTTCCGGATTCCCGCCTGGGCCACGGGGGCTTCCATTTCGATCAACGGAAAACGCGACAGGATATCGGTAACTCCCGGAACATTCGTGCCGATTCACCGTCAGTGGCATGGCGGCGATCGCGTCGAAGTTGATTTGCCCTCAACCATGCGACTCGAAGCCGTCGATCCCGAACATCCGCAAACGGTCGCGTTGATGTATGGGCCGCTGGTTCTTTTTGCCGTTACAGACAATCCTCCGCCGCTCAGGCGTGAAGATTTGCTCGGGGCCACGAGGTTGGACCTGCGCATATGGCAAGTGAAGACCGCGGCTGGACCCATGAAGATGGTGCCCTTTACCGAGATCGCGGAGGAGCCATACACCACGTACCTTCGAGTGGCGTGAGGTTACCGTAATGCGGTCGTCAGGAACTCGGTTCACACTTGCCCTGCATCGTCACGAGGCGACTTATATGCCGTCGGGCGACGCCGGTTGATTTGCGCACGAACAACTCCGTTCCCAGATAGTAGTCGGCGCCGTTGCGGCGTTTTAGTTTCAGCACTTTCTCCAACGCCTCGAAAGCCATAATGCCAAGCTTTTCTCGGGGCACGCCAATGGTGGTTAACGGTGGGCGGGCTAGAGAAGCGGAGGGAATGTCATCGATGCCAACCACTGAGACTTCTTCGGGAACGCGGACTCCCTCCTCCTCGAGCGTTCTCATCGCCCCCATGGCAATCAGGTCGCTGCCGCAGAAAATTACAGTCGGCCTCTCCTTCCGCGCCAGAATGGCGCGCACCGCCGATGCCCCTGCATCGACCCGGTAATTAGACTCGATGATCGATACCGGATTCAGCCTGCGGTCGCTCAAGCCTTTGACCAGTGCCTGCTTGATGGTGATGGCAGTGCGATTGTTGGCCGGCCCGGCGATGACGGCCGAACGGCGATGGCCCATTTCGACGACGTGTTCAATCGCCTGCGAGATCCCTTTCTGGTAGTCGATCGAGATATTGCTGATCAGCCGCTCCGGAGCGCCAAGATTGCAAAACACCACCGCAATCCCGGCCGCGGTGAGTTCGGCGGTCGCGCTCTTGCCGACGGATGAGGTCATGACCGCGACGCCGCGCACGCCGCTCTCAATCAATTTTCGAATGACCGAGCCGGTGCGCGCCTCCTGGTATTCGGTATTGAAAAGAAGAACGTCGAATCCCCGCTCCCACGCCGCCCCCTGAAAGCCGCGAATAATTTCCGGGAAATAGGGATTGGCAATCTCAGAAATGACCAGTCCAAATAAATCGCTTTGCCCCGTTGCCAGCCGGCGAGCATGCACGTTCTTGTAGTAATTGAGCTGGCGTACGACCTCGAGAACGCGGCGCTCGGTCTCGGGAGCGATATATCCCGTTTTGTTCAAAACCCGGGATACGGTGGCGGGCGAAACGCCCGCCCGCTTGGCAACCTCCCGCATGGTATGGCTCATGCGCGTTCCTTTCCGCGCTATGAAGCTAACACGGTTCTGGGGCGAAGGGTAGCGTCGGAGAGCGGAAGTTCGGCATGCCCACAAGCGCTGCTCTGCTGCCCAGTAGACTTCAATAAAAGCTTGACAATCGGGTCGTCAGTGTTTAAAACAGGCGCTCATGAAAGCGGTTGCAGAAACCGCTTTCATACCATAGCTCATGACCCATTTGCTGCAAGACATCCTTCGCCAGCCTCGCGAACTGCAAAGCACGCTCGCCTTCCTGCAGGGGCGGGGACACGACCGCCTCGCGGAAGCCGCCGAAGCGATAAAGCGCGCGTGTCATGTCTATCTGACCGGAATCGGCAGCAGTTGGCACGCCGCGCTCACTGCTGGGCCGATGTTTTCCGTGACTGGACGTCCGGTCTACATGCAGGATGCCGCCGACCTGCTGCAGTTTGCGACCATTCCACGCGGCGCTGTGATCATCGTCATCTCGCGGTCAGGCCGAAGCGTGGAAATCGTAAACGTGCTGGCCAAGGCCGGCGAGGCGGGAGCTACCGTCATTGGCATCACCAATGCCGAGGACGGGGCTCTGGCCCAGCGTGCGCAGATACCGATCGTGATCGCCGCCAAACTTGATCACGGCATATCGGTCAACACGTATTCGACATTGGCGGCAACCGCAGGAGCTCTGGCCTGGTCGAGCGCGGACTTATTTGACCAGCCTCTGACAAATGGGCTGGCGAACGCGATCGCCGAAACCGCCTTTTCTATAGCCCACTGGCGGGAGCAAATCGCGGCTTCACCGTGGCTTTTGCCCGGCAGCATCACTTATTTTCTGGGCCGCGGATCAAGCCTCGGGAGCTGCCATGAGGCCCGCCTTTTGTGGGAAGAAGGAGTCAAAGCTCCTGCCACGGCCATGGGCACGGCCTCCTTCCGCCACGGACCCCAGGAAATGATTGCGAAAGGTATGCGCCTCGGGATATGGATCGATGGACGCAACACGCGCGACCAGGATTTTTCCGTAGCTCGCGACCTCAGGCAACTCGGCGCCAGCGTAATGCTGATCGGTCAGGATATTCCCAAGGAGGCCGCAGATCTTGTTTTCCAGTTGCCGCGACTACCGGCGGAGTGGCAATTTCTCATCGATATCATCCCCGCGCAACTCCTGGCCGAACGCCTGGCGGCTCTTTCAGGCGTGGATTGCGATGCTTTCCGGCTGTGTTCTTATATCGTCGAAGACGAATGGGGTCTGTTGCACGACAAGGTGGAAGTAGGGGAAGTGCCCAGAAAAGATCACATCTGACTTTCGCGCTTTGAATTTACGAATCACCATGGCTCAGAACGGCAAGACTCGAGTAAAGGTCGGCATCATCGGATCCCAGTTTGCCGCAGAGATGCACGCGTCCGGCATCCGCCAATCCGCCGCCGATGCGGAATTGGTGGCGGTCGCTTCGCCAACTCCCGGCAATGCCGCCGCCCTCGCCGCGAAACACAATATTCCCCGCGTCTTTGTCGACTACCGCGAGATGCTAAGAGAGAGCGACATCGAGATGGTGACGATTGCCGCTCCGAATTGTCTCCATGCTCAGTTGGCGATGGATTGCGCTCGCGCCGGCAAACACATCGTGTGCGAAAAGCCCCTGGCCATGACCATCGAACAGGGCGAGGAAATGATTTACGAAGCGGCGCGTAACGGCGTCCTGCTGCTCTACGCGGAAGAACTTCTGTTCGCTCCCAAGTACGTTCGGGCCAAACAGATGGCGGACGCGGGTGCGTTCGGAACACTTCACCTCATAAAACAAATCGAAATGCACTCCGGACCGCACAGTCCCTGGTTTTGGGACGTGCAGCGTTCGGGCGGCGGCGCTTTCATGGACCTTGGCTGCCATGGCATCGCCTTTTGTCGCTGGTTTCTCGGCAATCCGCCGATTCAATCCGTCTACTGCCAAATGTCAACATCGGTCCACCGCGACAAAACACGCGGCGAAGACAATGCACTGTGCATTATCGAATTTGCGAACGGCGCCAGGGGCCTGGTGGAGAGCAGTTGGACTCGACCTGGCGGCATGGATGATCGCGTCGAAGTCTATGGCAGCGCCGGCCAGACCTACGCCGACCTGCTTCGCGGAAATGCCCTGCCCACCTATAGCGAAAACGGCTACGGCTATGCCGTCGAGAAAGCGCCGGACTCCAGGGGCTGGAGTTTTCCTGTTTTCGAAGAGCTGTGGAATTACGGCATACCGCAAGAGATGGCGCATTTCGCCCGTTGCATCCGCGGCAAAGAAATACCTCAGTCGACGGGACAGGACGGACTGGTTGTGATGGAGGGGTTATACGCGGGCTACGCCTCCGCGGGCGAAGGGCGCAAGGTGGAGTTGCCGTTTCGTCCCACCGGAGTAAGCAATCCCGTAGACCTGTGGTTGGACGGGTTGCATAACAAACACCTGCAGCGGTGAGGGGATAGACGGTTTTCGGGTTCGAAGAAGTTTGGGTCGAAGAACCTCCGCTTCCAAGAACTCGGTTCGAAGAACGAAAGACCAACGGTGACGGATATGGGGACTTTAAGACTTCGATTGTTGCTCTCGCTGGTTATGCTCGCCCCCGGCGCAATCGTAGCGCAAGACACGGCCACGCTCACAGGGACGATCCGCGATAAATCGGGAGCCGTTCTTCCCGACGCAAGCATCACCCTGACCAACCCGGCAACCGGCATCGTCCGACAGGTGAAGAGCAACTCCGCCGGAGAGTACGTGGCCGCCGCCATGCCGCCCGGACAGTACAACCTGGTCGTTACGGTCAAAGGGTTCCGCAAATATCAGGCGGAAAACCTAACGCTCCGCGTGGCGCAGAACGCCCGGATCGACGTAACCATGCAGGTCGGCGACATTCGTGAAGAGGTAACCGTGCAAGGCAAAGGGCTGGCACAGGTAAACACGGAGTCGAATGAAGTCGGCGGCACCATTACCGGCAAAGAAGCTCTCCAACTGCAGCTAAATGGCCGCAACTTCACGCAATTGATCACGCTCGTGCCCGGCGTAAGCAACCAGACGGGACAGGATGAGGGCGTGGTGGGCGCCGCAGGAAATGTCAACTACAGCGTGAACGGCGGCCGGACCGAATACAACAACTGGGAAGTCGACGGCGGCGACATGATGGATAACGGCAGCAATTTTTCGCTGAACGTTTATCCCAGCGTTGAGGCGATTGACGAAGTTCAGGTGCTGACGTCGAATTACGGAGCGCAGTACGGGCGCAATGGCTCGGGCACGGTGGAAGTGGAAACCAAGTCGGGCACCAACAACTTTCACGGATCGGTATGGGAGTTCGCGCGCAACGAGGCATTCAACGCGCACAACTATTTCGATCAGCCGGATACGCCTGTAGCCGGCTACCACAAACACGATTTCGGCTACAGCATCTCCGGACCGGTCTGGAAGAATCACACGTTTTTCTACTGGCTGCAAAACTGGCGGCGCGAGGTCGTTCCTTATACTTTCTTTAATTTTGTTCCCTCCGTGGCCAACCGTGAGGGGAATTTCAGCGATCAATGCAATATTCCGAACCCAACCGATTGTCCCGTCGATTCCCACGGGAACCGTTTTCCGAATGATCAGATCCCGTTTATTGATCCTAACGGACAGGCTCTGCTGCCCATGATTCCCCTGCCCAACACAACCACGCAAACTACTAATGGGACGGCGGCCACGTTTGCCGAGTCAGTGGGTCAGCCGACGCGATGGTTGGAAAATCTGTTTCGCATCGACCACGATTTCAATTCCAAATGGCGCGCCACATTTCGCTACATCCACGATTCGTGGGATACGACCAGCGCCACAGCCACGTTCGAAAGCACCAACTTTCCGACCATCCGGACGCATTTTGTCGGGCCAGGCGTGGAAACCGTCGCGCGCGTGACGGCCACTCTCTCTCCCACCTGGCTCAACGAATTTGTCGCCAGCTATACTACCGATCACCTTCAAATCACCAATACCAATCCCTCGGTGTGGACGCGGACCGACAGCAACTTCACGATGCCCGGGATTTTTCCCAGCTACGGCGGCAAACTGCCGGATATCTGCCTCAGCACTTCGGGCGCCTACGGAGGTTATTTCTGCGAGGGCCCCACCGCGTTCCCCTGGTCAAATTCCAATCCGACTTTCACCTATCGCGATAATGTCACCAAGAGTCTGGGCAAGCACAAACTGGTATTCGGCGGCTACTTCGTAAACGCCGAAAAGAATGAATACTCATTTACCGACCTCGGTGGGGATCTGACCTTCGACAGCACCGCTCCCATTTCGACCGGCAACGCCTTTGCCGATCTCCTGATGGGAAACATTGCCAACTTCCAGCAGGCGAATGCGCAGCCGAAATACCACTTCAACTACAAGACGTTCGAGCCGTTCTTTCAGGACGACTATCACATCCGCAAGAATCTAACCCTGAATCTGGGCTTCCGCGCCAGCTTCTACGGTACTTTCTGGGATCATGGCCACCAGGTCTCCAACTGGGATCCGCTGGCGTATGACCCCAGCATCGCCCCCACGATTCGCGGGAATAACAGTTCGACCGGTCCCGAGGGCTCCCTGAACGTAAAGCCCGGAACCTCGGCCTATGATGGTGTGGTGCAGTGCGGCATCGGCGCCGTGCCGCGCGGCTGTTTAAATGGGCATCTCTTCAATCCCGGCCCTCGCGTGGGATTCGCATGGGATCCCCTTGGGACCGGCAAAACTTCGATTCGCGGCGGTTACGGAATTTTCTTCGAGCACACCAACGGAGAAGAGGTTAATGCCGAGAATCTGGAAGGCACCCCGCCGCTGGTGCAGGAGCCCACCCAATATAACGTCGTAGGCTACAACAGCATCGCGCAGGGATACCTTTTTCCCCTCGCGACCGTCTCCATTCCTGACAATGCGCAATGGCCTTACGTGCAACAGTGGCACCTCGATGTACAGCGCGATGTAATCATGCATGCGGTGGCCACGCTGGCCTATGTGGGCGCGAAGGGAACGCGTCTAACTCTGCAACACGAAGCGAATGCACTCCAGCCGATACCAGCCTCGCAGAACCCTTATGTGCCTGGGGAATCGATTGATGCCATCAACCCCCATACCGGTCAGCCGCACGACGATTGCGATACCGATCGAACCTCGCTCGGTGTAAAGGTCACCGGCCAGGCGCTCATCAACCTGAACATTGCCTGCGGCAACGATCCCAATCCCTATCGGCCCTATTACAGCCTGGATTCGATCGAGCGCTTCGAGCCGGTGGCGAACTCGAACTACAACGCCTTGCAATTTTCCTTGCGCAAGACCGACGGACCGCTCACCCTCGATGTGGCCTACACTTACAGCCACTCGCTCGACGATTCTTCCGACCGCTATGACGGCAACTTCGTGAACTCCTATGACATTCACAGTAACTACGCCAGCTCCAATTACGACCAGCGACATATCCTGACCATCGCCTGGGTTTACGAGGAGCCCTATTTCGCAGGCAAGGGTCTCTCTCATACTTTTCTCGGAGGATGGCAGTTCGCCGGCATCATGACCTCGCAAAGCGGCGAGCCTTTTTCTGTGGTGGATGGAATTTTTGGCGACAATGCAGGTGTGGCCGACGGCGTGACCGGCAACGGCTCCTACGCCGATATTGTTGGGAACCCGCACGCAGCTCCCGATCCCAGCTGCATTGCCCCCTACAGCAGAGGCGCGGAACTGTTCAACTGCGCGGCTTTTCAGCAACCGACCGGCTTGACCTTTGGCGATTCACGCCGCAACAGTCTGACCATGCCCCATCGCACGAACTTCGATATGTCGGTGTACAAAATCTTCAAGCCCACGGAAAAAGTGCAAATGCAATTTCGCGCGGAGGGATTCGATATCTTCAACCATCCGCAATGGTCGTCGGTTAACAATTATGTCGGCACGCAGAATTTTCTCTATTCGACCGGAGCTCACATGCCCCGCGTTTTGCAGTTTGCTTTGCGCATCAGCTTCTGATGTTGGAATTATGGGAACCTTGGCGCTCACAAGCCAGAAAGCTGCGAAATGATCGCTGGAGTTGACATCGGCGGGACAAAAATTGCCGTCGGCATGGTCACCGACGACGGCCTCGTACGGTCGCGGCAGGAGGTGCCCACGAACGCCACCGATTATGCGGCGTCTCTGGCCACAATCGCCCATATGCTGCGCGAGACATCTCGAGCCGCCGGCGTTGAGGTCAGCGGCATCGGCATCGGATCCACCGGTCCCGTCGATCCCCTCAGCGGCCAATTCGGCGAGGTTGATTTTCTGCCGGGTTGGCGTGGAACAAATCCGGTTCAAGATCTGTCTCGCATGTTCAAGGTAAGCGCGGCTTTGGAAAACGACGCGGACGCCGCGGCATTGGGCGAAGCCGCCTGGGGCGCGGGAAAGAACAAGTCCAGCCTCATCTACATCACCGTGGGAACCGGCATTGGCGGCGGCATCGTGCTTCAGGGAAAACTCTATCGCGGCGTCGCAGGATCTCATCCTGAGCTCGGCCACCATGTGATCGATCCCGCCGGGCCCCTCTGTTCCTGCGGATTTCGCGGCTGCTGGGAATCGCTTGCCACCGGACCCGCCATGGCCGGATGGATGACCGCAAACGCCCCCGCCGATTATCCTGATTGCGACAAGCTCACCGCCGAGCGCATCTGCCAGCTCAGCCGCGAGGGCGACGAACTGGCGCGCAAGACGGTCGAGCGGGAGTCCTTTTACCTCGGCCTGGGCGTCGCGAATCTGATCAACTTGTTCGCGCCCGACATGATCGTCCTGAGCGGCAGCGTGATGAAGAGCGCCGTCTTGTTTCTCGATGGTATCCGTAAAACCATTTGCCGCGGCTGCCGTTTTGTGCCCTTTGAAAAGACCGAGCTGGCGTTGGCTTCGCTCGGAGACGATGCCAACCTGATCGGCGCGGCCCGAGTGTGGCATGATCGCTTTCGAAAGAAGGGCTTGAGTGCGAACTAAACTGATCAGCGTTCCGCAAGGTCATGCCGCCGTCGCTGTCCGAGCGCGTTCTTCTCGTCGCGGCACAAGGAAACACTGATGCCCCGAAACCGCTACATGGTCGTCCTGGTTTTCTTGATGTTCTTCGTGATGTCATTGCTGACCAATATTCTTGGCCCCATCGTGCCCGACATCATTAGCAGCTTCCACGTCAGCCTGACCGCCGCGGGATTCCTCGCCTTCGCCTTTTTTATCGCCTATGGAGTCATGTCCATTCCCGCAGGTTTCATGGTGGAGCGATTCGCCGAAAAACCGGTCATGATCGCGGCCTTCCTGCTCGGTACCATCGGATCACTTAGTTTCGCTCTGTTTCCTCAATATCGCGTGGCCATGGTTTCTCTGTTCGTGATCGGCGCTGGAATGGCCACGCTGCAAGTGGCCATCAATCCCTTGCTGCGAGTTTCGGGTGGCGAAGAGAACTATGCTTTCAACTGCACCCTCGCGCAGTTGGTATTCGGTAGCGCTTCCTTCTTAAGCCCGCGCATTTATTCCTATCTCGTTCTTCATCTTGGCGGCGACCTGTCGAGTCAAAATCTGGTTGTGCGCGTGCTCGGCAGATTGACGCCCGCCGGTTTGCCCTGGGCCTCAATGTATTGGATCTTCGCCGCTTCCACAGTGCTGATGATCGTGGTTTTGTCTTTCTCCAAATTTCCGCGCATCGAGCATACGGAAGAGGAGCGCGCAGGCTCGCTCGAGATGTACCTCAGCCTCGCGCGAAAGCCTGTCGTCTGGATGTACTTTATCGCCATGTTCGCTTATCTCGGCTGCGAACAAGGCACTGCCGACTGGATTTCGAAATTCCTCTACCAGTACCACGGCTTCGATCCGCACACCACCGGGGCCACCGCCGTCTCCTGGTTCTGGGGTTTGCTCACTGCGGGATGTTCGGTCGGAATGTTGCTCCTGAAAATATTCGATAGCCGCAGAGTGCTCATCGGCGCTTGCATCGGCGCCGTTTGTGGTCTATCCGCAGCCCTCTTCGGACCGGCAAATGTTTCCGTCATCGCCTTCCCCGCCGTGGGGCTGTTCACATCGGTGATGTGGCCGATCGTCATTTCGCTCGCGCTCAACTCGGTCGCGGAGCACCACGGTTCTTTCTCGGGAATTTTGAGCACCGCAATCGTGGGCGGCGCCATCGTTCCTGTCATCATTGGAGGCATCGGCGACCGCTTCGGCTTGCGCACCGGCGTGGGATTTCTTTACGTCACGTTCGGGTTTGTCATGAGCGTGGGCTTCTGGGCGAAGCCATTAATCAGCAATGCCACCATCCGATTAAAGAAGACTCCAGCCGAAGTCGCGATTTGACCGGACCTGTAAAGGGGAAGAAGCCAAGAAAGAGAATATGTATCCATGCCCATGAACCGTCGCGAATTCTTAGCTGGCGTCGGGAAAGCGGCTGCCATCACCGCCTCAGTCTCTGTTCGCTCCCTGACCGCGGCAAAACGTCCATATGGCGCTACCGCCCTCGACATTCATGCGAGCCAAAGTCGTCGCCTGAACTCGCCTTTTCGTGTGGCCGTCATCAATGACGAAATCTCTCAGGACTTCGGACGCGCCTGCGAGGTCGGGGCGCGCGAGTTCGGGATGCAGTGGATCGAACTTCGCGGTATGTGGAACAAGAACATTGTCAATCTCGACGAAAAGGAAATTGCGGAAGCACAACGCATCCTTAAGAAATACGAATTACGCGTAACCGACATTGCCAGCCCGCTTTTCAAAGTCGACTTTAAGGGTGCGCCCAAGTCGCAATTCAGCGAGCGCGGTGATTACAAAGCCGATTTCTCTTTCGATCAACAGGACGAAGTTCTGGAGCGCAGCATAGCGGCTGCCAAAGCCTTTCAAACCGATCGCGTGCGCTGCTTCGATTTTTGGCGGCTCCACGACCAGAAGCCTTACCGCGAGGCCATCAACGCCAAACTTCTTGAAGCGGCGAACAAAGCCGGAAAGAACAACGTCATCCTGCTTCTCGAAAACGACTCTGGCCTCAACACTGCCACCGGAGCCGACGCCGCCAGGGTTCTAGAGGCAGTCAAGTCTCCCCATCTCATGCTGAACTGGGATCCGGGAAACGCCGCCGCGAGTGGAGAAACTCCCTTCCCCGACGGATATAATCTGCTTCCCAAGCATCGCATCGGTCATTGCCATTGCAAAGACGCCGTCAGAAAAGCCAACGACTACCACTGGGTGCCAATGGGTGCGGGCATCATTGACTGGGCGGGACAATACAAAGCTCTGAAGAGCGACGGCTACCGTTTCGCGGTCAGCCTGGAAACTCATTGGGGCGGGGGCGGCACTCCGGAAAAATCATCTCGCCAAAGTTGGGCGGGAATGAAAGGACTTCTGGAAAAAGCTGGGGCACTTTAACCAATACCACAAACCACGAGCATGCCAGATTCCACCAGACGAAGCTTCCTCAGGCAGACGGCTCTCGGCGCTGCGGCGCTTTTCGCCTTTCCCACTGCGCGAGTGTTGGGAGCGAATGACCGCGTTCGTGTGGGAATGATCGGCGCTGGCAGCCGCGGTCAGGACTTGTTCGACGAACTCCTGGCAGTGCCCAACATCGAAGTTGTGGCCATGGCGGACATCTACAGCCGCCGCTGCGAAGAGGCCCGGACGAAGGCCCACAACATTCAGACCTTCGACGATCATCGCCGCCTGCTGGACCTCAAAGACCTCGACGCCGTGATCGTAGCCAGCCCGTTGCATACTCATGCGCGGCATTTCGTGGACGCACTCGCGGCAGAAAAAGACCTGTACGCCGAAAAGACGATGACCTGGTCCATCCCCGAAGCGGAGAAATGTCTGGCAGCCGCAAGGCAATCCAATCGAGTCATACAGATTGGGTTGCAATGGCAAAGCTCCGGCGCGCTGGCCGACGCAAAACAATGGGTCAAAGGCGGGGCGGTAGGGAAGGTCACCCAAGTCGAATCGTGGATGGGTCGCAATACACCCCATGGTCGAGGCCAGTGGGTGCGTCCCATTCCATCCGATTGCACGACGCAAAATGTGAACTGGGGCGGCTTCCTGAATGGCAGGCCGGATCGGCCCTTCGACCCCTACCGCCTCATCAACTGGCGCCTCTTCTGGGAGTTTTCCGGGGGAAACGTCACCGAGAACATGGTGCATCAGATCGCATGGATCATGCGAGTTCTGGATCTGCCGCTACCCGCCGCAGCCTCGATGTCGGGAGGCGTCTTCTCCGAAAAAGACGGCCGCGAAGTTCCCGACACGATCGCTGTCACGCTCGATTTCCCCAATGACCTCATCGTCACCTGGCAATCCACCTTCAGCAACAGCCATTTCGGATTAGGCGACCGTATTCTCGGCAGTGATGGGACCATCGAGCATGGCTGGGGAAAATCGGACATGGGAAACGGCGACGAGGGCGAATACGTCCGCTATTCGCCGGAAACGGTGAATCGTCCGCACGGATCGGCTGTCACCGGGAAGACCGTCGGCCAGGGCCATATGGCAAACTGGATCGAATGCGTGCGCAGCCGTAAAACGCCGAACGCTCCCGTCGAAATCGGCTACCAATCGGCAATTGCGGCGCACATGGCTAACCTGTCCTACCGCCGCCGGCAACGCATCACATTGGAACTGGCAAAGGCGATCGTGCCGGATCTCTGACGTCCATCTTCATCGCGACGCGCATCTGAATTAAGTGAACCTCATTAGATACGGGGAATAATGGCAGGGCAAAGCGTACACCGTCGTGAAATTCTGCGAATTCTGACCATCGCGGCCGGGGCTGCAACCTTCCCCGGCTTCAGCCGATGGAGCTTTGCCTGCGAGCACATTGGAAAACCGCTGGCCCAAATCAAGCCCGCCAGCTACCAGCCACTATTCTTCACGCCATCGGAATACGCCGTAATCGAGCGCCTGGCGGACATTATCATTCCGACTGATGACACCCTCGGCGCCAGCGAAGCTGGAGTCTCCGAGTTCATCGACCTCATGGTCTCGCGCGATTCGGAACTGCAGCCTAAGTTCCGCGCGGGTCTGGCCTGGCTCGATACGCGCAGCCAAAAGACCTCGGGCGCTCCATTCCTGCAACTCAGTCCCCATCAGCAGTCCGCCTTGCTGGAGCCTCTGGCGTACCCGAAGAAGTTTCCCCACAGCGAAGCACGGGGCCGGAAGTTTTTCGATCTCGTGCGCGAATACACGGTGATGGGTTTTTACACCAGTGAAATAGGACTCAAGCAGTTGGATTATCCCGGGTTGCAGTTCTACTCCGAATCCCCCTCCTGCCCCCATAAAGATGATCCCCAACACCTTCGGCTGGCCGTACCGTCGAAAGCCGGGGATTTATATGCCGCAACCAACCTATGACGTAATTGTGATCGGTACCGGCGCCGGCGGCGGCATGGCGATCAAGACGCTGTGCCAGGCCGGACTGAAGGTGTGCGCCTTAAACTCGGGCCGCCGCCTCGATCCGTATAAGGACTTCCGCAACCACCGCATGTCATGGGAGATGAAGTATCGCGGATTTGGCGATCCCAAAACTCGACTGAAAGATACTCCCGACTTCATGGACTCGGAGTACAACCCGGGCGCATGGGAGCGCGAGGTGGCGTTCACGACCGCCCCCGGCACAAAGTGGATGTGGCCGCGCTGTTCTGCTGTCGGCGGCAAGACCAATTTCTGGGGACGAAGTTCGGCGCGCTTCGGCGATATCGACTTCAAATCCGCTTCCCTCGACGGATACGACACGGACTGGCCCGTCACTTACAATGAGGTTGCGCCTTATTACACCCGCGTGGAAAAGACGATTGGTGTCGCAAGCACCGTGCAGAACCGACCCAGCAACCCGGACGGAGTCTATTTACCGCCATTCAATTTCCGTTGCCTCGACTGTAATTCTCCAGCAGGGCTGCAATAAGATCGGCGTTCCCTATTTGCCGGATCGCATCGCTCAACTCACGCTAGAGCACGAGGGACATCCCGCCTGCCACTACTGCGGAGATTGCACTTCCGGCTGCGAGGTGGGAGCTTTCTTTTCTTCCCCCTGGTTCCTACTGCCCTCGGCGGAAGCCAGCGGGAACCTGGAGATGCGCACGAATGCCATCGCCGGCAGCATCCTCGTAGACGAAAACGGGCGCGCCCGCGGAGTTTCCTATATCGACCGCGAATCGCGCCAGGAATATGAAGTCTGCGCCCGCGCCGTGGTGGTGGCGGCGTCCTGTATCGAAAGTGCTCGCATTATGTTGAACTCGAAGTCGCGGCACTGGCCGACGGGCATCGCTAATTCCAGCGGACAACTGGGCCGCAATCTTTGCGACCATCTTTATGCCACAACCGCCAGCGGTTATCTGCCGCAGTTGCTCGGTCAGCCCAGCTTTCCCGACAATGTGTCTGCGAATTCGATCGCCTGGATGCCGCGCTGGCAGAACCTGAAAAATCCGCGCGCAGAAAACTTTATTCGCGGCTATTCCCTCTATCCCGACGGCGGATGCTCCGAGTTTCCCTCCTACTACGACCAGATCGCAGGTTTCGGATCGTCATTCAAGCGCGAAATCAAGCGCCGCTATCCCACCCCCGTCAGCTTCACGGTGCAGGCCCCAACCCTGCCTTCAGAGCAAAATTTTGTCGATATCGATCCGGAAGCGAAAGACTCCTTCGGAATCCCCAAGGCTCGTATTCATTTCCAATGGGGAAAAAATGAGCTGCAGATGTTTGAGCACGCCAGACGAAAGTCAGCAGAAATCATGCAAGCGGCCGGCGCAGTTCTGGAGTACGCCGCGGATGAGCCTGAGCTGCCCGGATACAGCCTCCACGAGACCGGCACCTGTCGCATGGGGAATGACGCGAAGAAATTTGTGACCAATCGCTTTGGTCAAACCCACGACGTTCCCAACTTGTATGTGTGCGACGCGAGTGTTTTCCTGAATTGTACGGACAAAACTACTACGCTCTCCATCCTTGCCTTCGCGCTCCGGACCAGCGAGTACCTCCTGCAGCAGTTTCGCCAAAGTTAGCCACAGCAGTAAGGGGCATTCTCCGTTGCTCTAGCAATGGCTGCAAGCCTTGCCCTCGGGCTTCGACGGCGGCACGTTATTCGCCGGATTTTGATCGAAGAATCCATTCGGCTTCAGAAGAAATCCGATATAGGCAGTGGGCATCACCGGGCAATCTTCGGGCCGTGGGATATGCGTGTGCCCAAAGGTGTACCAGAACACGACATCCGTGTTTTCGATGGAGCGGTTCTTTTCCACCCACTTCACCAGGCCATCGCCTCCCTCGCTCTGGTTAGGGAAGTCGCCCGCTGCAAACCTCTCGGTCTCATCATAGGGCGTGACCCACACGTGATGATTCACGAAGCCGGCGCGTTTACGCCACCACGCATTCGGCGAGGCAAAGGGAAAGGCGTTGTCGCCGGGTAAAAACTTGTAGCCCGTCGGCTCGCCCAAAGCATTCTTCACCGCCGGGTTGACGAACCTCCACGTCCGGCCGGTCTCAAGATTCAAATGAGCCAGCGCTTCCTTCTCGGTTTTGAGCGCGACCGCGTTCGCGTAAAAAGCGTTTTCGAACGGATTCGCGTCGTCCCTTTCAGAAGCGACCACGTCGACCTGTTGGACGGTGTTGTTCATTCCATCAATGCCGACATCGAGCCTGACATTGAAAAAGTGCTGGTGATTCGGGGCATAAAGGAGCGGCGCGACGAGACTCCCGTACCTGGGCGTTTCGCCCTCGTGCACCGTCCCCAGCGACAGAATTCCCGTCAGCTTCATCTCGAGCTGAATGTTGCCGTCCTGGTAGAAATACCAGAAGAAACCGTATTCATAATTCTCCACCGTCGAAACCGAGGACACGACCAGTCGCCTCGAACGGCGCACTTCCGGCGCGTCAGGCAGGCGGCGGTCAGTGTGTTTCCAGAGAATGCCATAGTCCTCCTCGTGAATGCAGATGGCATTCGGAATGGTCAGTTCTCTGCCCCGGCTATCGCAAAAATGCGCATCCAGATATTCGATGTGGCCGACGCAATCGCATCCCAACCGGAGGCTGTTGGCGCACATGCCCATGCCGTATTCCCCGACATCGAAGGCGTTTTTGCGCACCTGCGTTGGCCCCGGATCTCCATAGGGAACGACCATTTCCGTCAGCGAAGCACGATAAAGAATCGGCCGTAGCCGCCCGTGATCCGAATACCGCACATCGTGAATGGTCAAGCCTTCGCGGGCATTAAATCCGATCACAAACTTCCAGTTCTGCCACGAAATCGAATTTCCCTCGAGCGCAAAACTGGGGCCGTCCGGTTGCTCGATTCGTAAAGACTTGATGTCGGTTCGCTGATCGGGCACGCGGGTCGCTGCATAGTTCGCCGATTGCGGCGGGAGTGGCCACTTCCCGTATTCTTCCACGCGGATCACCCTCATGAGATTCAGGTCCACCACCGGACGAATGCCCTCAATCGGCCGGGCATACCCATTATCGGTGGGGTCGCTGCGGAGAAAACACAGAGGCCGAGCCAGGCGGCGCGTGCGATCCTCCTCCGAGCCATAGTTGCCCGCACTCCAGATGTCGACCATCACCAGCGCCACGTCGGTGATTCCATAATGCCGCTTTAAAGCCGCTTTAAACTCTGCGCTAGCCAGCACCGCTTGCTCACATTCCACTTGCTCATCGATGGAGAGCGTGGGCTGCGCGCCGGCGGGCGCAATCTCGGTCTTTACAACCCGACCTTTCGTGATATCCAGCGTGACCGTCATCGCCCGATTGCGGCCGTTGTCGAACAACACCGCAACTGATTGCCTGTTCTCGATCGAGTTCGATGGCCAGGCGTAAACCAGACATTTTTCCGGTTCTTTCAGAGCGATGCTTATGATCCGCACCGTAGGTCCGAAATCGGGAAGGCCCTTCAGCAGTTCTACCGACTGCCGAATTTCAGTTGCGCTTAACGGCTCGAGAGGATGACTTGGCATAAGCTATGATCCCTTTTCCCCCACCCGACGCAGCCTGCATTACACCGGGGCCGCACACCATGCGTCGGGCACAGTTTTCGTGCACGTAAGGCCACAAGAACCGGCCACCAGAGTTGTAAACGAACCCACAAAGACGTGCCCACCAAAAAACCGATGTCTTTTATCCGCCAAATGAATCCATGTATCCGGCCCGGCCAGGTGCGCCGAGCAACCTCCAAAACTGCTTCCCCAGGCCCGAATAACAAGGACGCCGGCTTCCACCTAAATGCACAGAATAAATTGAACGTGGTGGGCAGTGCAGGACTCGAACCTGCGACCTCCTGCTTGTAAGGCAGGCGCTCTAACCAGCTGAGCTAACCGCCCGCCGGGGCGCGCACGAAGCGCTTCGGAAAACGTGTTTCGAGGATACTGGACCGTCCCACAAGGGTCAAACTCGGCGTTGCGGAGCTCGCCTGCGCTCGACCACGGGCGCGGGCTGCTACACTTTCTCGGTGCGGAATTTAATCGTCAATGCCGACGATTTCGGCCTTACTGCCGGGGTGAACCGGGCAATCCTCGAAACCCACGCGAGCGGAGTGGTAACCTCGGCCACCCTCATGGCTAATGGTGCGGCGTTCGAGGACGCCGTGGCCGCGGCGCGATCGGCACCCAATCTTTCGGTGGGATGCCACGTCGTGTTGGTGGATGGAACGCCGGTTTCCGCGCCCGCCACCGTGGACACGCTGGTCGCCATTCGCTCCGCCCAACCCGACAAGTTCTATTCCAGCCTCTCCGCCTTCGCGGCGCGCGCCATGCTCGGAGGCTTCGATCGCGATCAATTGGTAGCCGAGGTCACCGCTCAAATAAGGAAGATTCAGGCCACCGGCCTGCACGTCTCGCATCTCGATAGTCACAAACACGCGCATGTTTTCCCCGAGATTTTCACCGCTCTGCTGCGGGCGGCGCGTATCTGCGGAGTTCGCGCCATTCGCAACCCATTCGTTCCCGTCAAGGCCATGCCGGCGCGATTGTTCAAAGGCAAGCGCGATTTGTGGAAGCGCTACGGCCAGGTCCGCATGTTGCACACCTTCTCGCGGCCATTCCTGCAACGCACCCGGCGTGCCGGACTGCTGACTCCCGACGGCGTGATCGGCGTGGTCGAAACCGGCTCGGCCGGCGTTTCGGACGACTTCTACAGCGATTTTTCAAAAGACACTTCGGAATACAGTTCCCTCTTGCGGCAGACCATCGCCATCCTGCCCGAGGGAACGTGGGAATTAGTCTGCCATCCCGGTTACCTCGACGCCGATTTGCACGCTACCGGCACCCGCCTGCTCGGCGCACGCCAGGCGGAGCACCGTCTGCTGCAATCGCCGGCGTTCCGCGCTTTTCTCGAGGAACAAAAAATCACCGTCATGAGCTATCGAGAATTCGCGGAAACGGCTGCTGGCAGCCGCCTGAAACCTGTCTCCAGGTAACAAAAGTAGTGCTTCCCTCGTTACCGAAACGCTCTCGGTTTGCAATATCCGGGCCCCGCCGGCGGGGTTATCATCGAAGAGGACGCAGCCTGAAAACCAAAGCATGCCTGAGCAACAAAGCGAAACTCGTGTGACCGTCGATCTCCCGGTGCGAATCTGGGGCATGAACGCCGCGGGACGGCCCTTCTCCCAATACGCCAGCGCCCATAACATCAGCTCTGAGGGGGCCAAGATCTCAGGCGTTGAGAGCGTGCTCGCGGTGGGCGATGTAATCGGTGTACAGTGCGATGACAAGAAAGCGCGCTGCACCGTGATTTGGGTGATTAACACCGGCCCCCTCAAAAAAAATGAGGTCGGAGTCAAACTGCTGGCTGAAAAGGAATGCCCGTGGAAAAACCACCTTCCCGTGGACGGCACCTCAGCTGCACTCGACGCTTCCAACCGCCGCCGTTTCCATCGCCACAAAATTTCGCTGCCTCTGGAGATTCGCGACGAACGGGTGAATTCGCCGATCCGCATGAATGCGACCGACGTCAGCGGCAACGGATGTTATATCGAGAGCATGCAACCCCTGGCGCGCGGAGTCATACTCCGTGTGGATTTCTGGATTGACTCGCAACCCATAAACATCACCGCCGTCGTGCGGACCTGCGATCCCGGAGTGGGCAATGGAATCGAGTTCACCGGCATGCCTCCGGAGAGTAAGGAACTACTGCAGCGCTATCTGGACACGATCGACCCCGAACTTGGGGTGGGAACCGCTGCTCTCTAGAAAACCAACTCCCCTCGTGGTTCCTCTTTTGCACCATCTTTACGGCAGCGGCTCGGCATAGCGAGCCAGCACTATGGCGCGAATCAGTCCGCCCATGGTGAATTCGCGGGCTTCAATGGCCACCGGCCATTGAAATTCTCGCAGCGTCGCCGACGTAACCGGCCCAATCGAAGCGAACTGCATGCCTTTCAGAGAATTGGGTAGGCCGGCGCCGTTTCCTCCCAACAGATTAGCGAAGTTCTTCACCGTCGAGGAACTGGTAAAAGTAACGATGTGAGGCCGCCGCGCCCGATCTTTCACCAATTGGTTCAGCCGGGCTCGCGATTTTTCCGGGGTCACGGTTTCGTAAGCTTCTACCACGTCGACGAGCGCTCCGGCGGCCCGCAATTCCTCGGGAATCACGTCGCGCGCTACTTTCGCGCGTACCAGCAGCACGCGCTTCCCTTTCACTTGTTCGCGCAGCCCCTTCACCACCGATTCGGCAACGTATTCCTCCGGAACCATCTTGACCTTTAGGCCATGCTTCACGATGCACGCCTTGGTGGCCGGTCCGATAGCGGCGATATGAAGATGCTTCAGCATGCGCCTCGTGATGCGAAGCTTCCGGACGCGCTGCCACATGGCGTCCACCCCATTCGCGCTCGTAAGAATAAGCCAGTCATAGACCTTAATATTCCTGAGCGCTTCGTCCAGCGGCAGGTACGATTGCGGCTTGCGAATCTCGATGAATGGAATTTCGACGACCGCGGCACCCAGCCCCCGCAGACTCTTCGAAAGGCTGCCCGCCTGGTGTCGAGCCCGTCCCACAAGAATCCGAGTTCCGGCAAGGGGACGGTTGGCATTGGGTTTCATGGTTCGATATGGCTCAATATTTCGATGCGCCCATCGAACAAGTGCGGTGCAGGCGCTCCCGCCCACGAAAAGCCGGATTCCGCGATCATATTTCACCACCCAGTACTAGTTCAGAATCGTCCTAAAACCCAGGACCTAATCCCTAACACCCAATCCCTAAGCCGCCGCCTCACATCTCTTGTCGCAGCACGGCGCCCCGGCCATTTACCTCTTCTAAAATAACATCGCCGCCGCGACGGAGCAGGTTCTCGCCAACGGTTTCGCCGAGTCGCACTGGATCGTCTTCGCGCCCCTCGCCCGATTCCCGCAAAACCCTCGTCCCGTCGGTATCCGCCACCATAGCATGCAAACGCAGGCGGGAGCCGGTGACCTCCGCAAATGCGCCAATCGGAACCTGGCAGCCTCCGCCCATCCGATTCAGCAGTGCGCGCTCGCAGGTGGTGGCCGTGCGGGCGGCAGGATCATCCAGAAATGACAGCAACGCCCGAGTTGCCTTGTCACCTCTGCGAATTTCCACGGCCAACGCGCCTTGGCCCGCGGCAGGCGTCATTACGTTAGTCGGAATTACCTGCCGTACCCATTGCGTCTTGCCCAGCCGGTTCAGTCCCGCTGCCGCCAGAATAATGGCGTGATAATCCCCCGCTTCTAGTTTCCGTAATCGCGTGTCCACATTACCGCGGATCGGATGAATCTTCAGATCGTGCCGCAGAGCCAACAATTGCGCCTGCCGGCGCAGGCTGCTGGTTCCCACGTTCGCGTCCGGCGGCAGTTCGTTGATACTCGCGAATTTCACCGAACAGAAAACATCGCAGGCATTTTCTCGCGTCGTTATGGCCACAATCTCGAAGTCGGAAGATAACTGAGTCGGCAAGTCCTTTAAGCTGTGCACCGCGAGGTCAACTCGATTTTCGACGAGAGCTTCTTCAATCTCTCGCGTGAACATGCCCTTGGCGCCCACCTTTGCCAGGGCAACATCGATGCTCTTATCGCCTGTGGTTTTGATGATCTCAATCGCGACCGTGTGACCCCGCTCTCGCAGGCGATTGGAGATATGTTCCGCCTGCCAGAGGGCGAGCTGCGAACCGCGTGTGCCAATGCGCAAATGAGACATCAGCTTCGAGTTCTCAAATTCACCACACGACCCGGCTTGGAAGCGGAGGGCGATTCATTCTGCTCGCTTGTCTCATCTTTTCCCCGTCCCTTAATGATCTCGTCATCGCTTTGCGGATTGTCGTGCGGACTACATTGCGGATTGTCATGCAGATTAAACAGGCGCCGCACCAGTTCAATGACCGTCGTCGACTCCGCATCGCGGGCCGCCGTCTTGAGCGTGCTGATGGGAGCATGCATGATCTTATTGACGATGCCGCGAGTCAGCGCTTCGACAGCCAGCTCCTGATCCGGTGTCATGGAGCCGAGGCGGCCACGCACTCGGTCAATCTCCGCCTGGCGAATGGTCTCAAGTTGATCCTGCAAGCTGACAATCGTCGGAACCACGTCGAGAGTCTGCCGGCGGAGATGAAACTTCTCCACCTCTCCGTTAACGATGGCCTCGGCTTTCTCCGCCTCTTTTTTGCGGTCGGCAACATGCAGGCTGACGGCTTGTTGCAGGTCGTCGATGTCGTACACAAAAAGTCCGTCGATCTTGTTCATTTCAGGATCGACGTCGCGGGGCACGGCGATATCAATGAAGAACATGGGCTTGTTCTTGCGCGCCGCCATCAGCTTCTCACCATGCTCGCGCCTGAACACGAAATTCGGCGATCCAGTCGAGGTGATCACAATGTCGGCGCGATCGCAGGTGTCATAAAGGCGGCTGAATTCAATTGCCTGCCCATTGAATTGCTGCGCCAGGCGAATCGCCCGATCGTAAGTCCGATTCGCGACAAATAGCGAAGTGGCGCCATGCGCGAGCAGGTGGCGTGCCGCCAATTCACACATCTTCCCCGCGCCCACCAGGTAAACGCTCGTGCCGTTCAGCGAACCGAAAATTTTCAGCGCCAGCGCCACCGCCACCGAAGCGATCGAAACCGAAGAGGATCCCACGGCGGTTTCGGTACGAACCCGCTTGGCCACGGCAAATGCCCGCGTCAGCAACTGCTCCAGTTGCGAGCGCACCGCTCCGACGCCGCGGGCGGTGGCATAGGCTTCTTTCACTTGCCCCAGAATCTGTGGTTCGCCCACTACCATCGAGTCCAGGCTGGAAGCGACACGAAAAACGTGGCGGACCACATCAGCTTCGTGAAACTCGTAGAGGTGGTTTTCGAACTGAGCAAGGTCGGCGGCAAAATATTCGCGTATGAAGTCGCGCAGGTTGCCGCTGCCGTTTCGCATGCTGGCGATAAATTCGACGCGATTGCAGGTGGAGACGATCATGCCTTCAGCCACCGCGGGATGCTCCGCCAGCCGTTTGCAAGCGTCTGCGAGGCGCGATTCGGAAATCGCCAGGCGCTCGCGCACTTCGACCGGCGCGGTCTGATGATTGACGCCGATGAGCTGAAATCTCATGACGCGATGAACCTGTGAATTGTGCTGAAATAATTCGCCATCCAGGCCACAATCGCGGTCGCGAAAGCCGCGCTGGCAAGCCACGCCGCCCGCCGTCCGCGCCATCCCGCGCTCAGGCGAGTGAACACCATGAGCAGATATACTGCCCACATCAGTACGGAGAGCAGAATCTTAGGGTCCAACCAATGCACCCGCCCATAGTTGGCTTCAGCCACAACCGAACCTGCGATCAGGCCCAGCGTCATGAAAGGAAACCCCAGCATCAGCGAGCGGTAGCCGATGTCATCGATCACCTGCAGCGCGGGCAGGCGTGCGAACATACCGCTCGCGCTCTTCGACTTCAGCGCTCGCTCCTGCACTAGGTAAAGGATGCTGGCGCCGAAGCTGAAGAAGAGCGCCGCATACCCGGCAAAAATCATCAGCACATGCAAAGCCAGCCAGCCATGCTTCACCGCCACCGAAGCGAATACCAGCGGTTGCTGCCCCGTCGCGGCGACAAAAGTGAGCAGGAATACCAACGGAAAAACCACGATGCCGGGCGTAGTCGTCTTGTAAACCAGATAAGCCAGTAAGAAGACGACCATAATCAGGAAGGCAAGCAGAGACTCCGAGTTGTGCACCGAGGCCGACACGAGTTGCCCGCTCTGCACCACCGCTTCGGTCAGCGAAACAAAATGAAACACCATGCCCAGGTAAGAGGCGTGGAGCGCGACTTTGGCCAGAAGTTCCGAGGTGCGGGTCAACGCCACCAGCGCATAGAGCAATCCCGCGGCGTAGAAAACCAGCGCCACCCGCAGCCAGACCAGAGTCATGATCGGTTCCGTGATTCCGCGGGACGGATTGGTACCTCCGCCTGCCCGCACCGATGATTATAGTTTGCCGGACGTAGAGATGCTGGAGAAACGCGGGGTTCCGTAGGCGTTTGCAAGGTTGTTAGTGGGGCCGGGCTTCACACAGCTTGTGCCTTACCCGCCCCATGGCCAGGGGCCGGAGCCGCCTGGTTCACCAGCATCCAGAACATTCCAATGTTCCGGACGGTTTCGCTGAATTGTTCGAAACCGATGGGCTTTTGCGCGTACGCGTTGACTCCCAGATTGTAACTGTCGATAACGTCCCGTTCCTGTTTGGAGGATGTCAGAATCACGACGGGAATTAGACAGGTTCGCTCGTCGGCGCGTATCGCTTGCAGCACTTCCAGTCCACTCACTTTGGGCAAATGCATATCCAAAAGAACCAGTTTCGGATATTGGGAAGCCGGCCGGTCCTCGTAAAGGCCGCGGCAAAAGAGGAAGTCCAGAGCCTCCGCCCCATCCTCCACCACTTGGATGTTGTTGGCGAGTTTGTGGCGGCGGAGCGCGCGAACTGTCAGTTCTGCATCCTCTGGGCTATCCTCGACGAGCAGAATTTCAACTTCGTTCGACATGCTTTTTCTCCCCCGAAAGCCCTTAAAGCGCCGCCTGTCCTGGATGACTTGCGGCGTAGATCTACCCGGCAGTCCGCTCTGGCTTCAACTATCTTCGACAAAAAAAACCTTTAACTTGGGGTGGCAAACATGATCTTGTCCCGCGCCGGAGCCTCCGCACGCTGAGTCGATTCCTTCCCGTCTATTCCGATAGTGAAGAAGAACGTCGCTCCGCGATCCACTTCGGCTTCCGCCCAAACCCGGCCCCCGTGCCTTCTCACGATGCGCTGCACAATCGCCAGTCCCACGCCGGTGCCTTCGAAGTCGCGTGTCTTGTGCAGCCTTTCAAGAACGCCAAACAGCTTCCCCGCGTACTTCATCTCGAACCCCACGGCATTGTCGCGCACGAAAACCGCTCGCTCGCCGCGCTCTGTGACCTGACCCACTTCGATCACAGCCAGCGGCCGGCTCTGCGAGTATTTCACCGCATTAGAGAGTAAATTCACGAATACCTGCTTCATCAATCCCGGATCGCAATCCGCCCGAAAGAGTTTCCCGATGCCCACTCCCCTTGCGCCCCGACCACTCTGGCGTGACCTCCTCGATCGAATGCTCCAGAAGTAAATCCAGCGACACCGGCTGCAGAGCGAGCTCCTGCCGCCCAACTTGCGACAAACTCAGCAAGTCATCCACCAACTGACCCATTTTTTGCGCGCGGTCCGCGATTTTACCCAGGTAGCGCAAACCCTCCCCGTCCAGATGCGACGCGTAATCCTGCATCAGCACCCCGGAGTATCCCGCGATATGACGCAGCGGCGCGCGCAGGTCATGGGCCACGGAGTAAGCAAAACTCTCCAACTCGACATTGGTCTCCGAGAGTTCCGCCGTCCGCCGTTCCAACTGCTCATTAGAGAGTCTTAGCCTCCGTTCCGCCGAATTGCGTTTACCGATCTCCCTATGGAGGACCAAACCTTTGACGAGCACTATCAGAATGGCCAGCGAGTTTCCGTAAAGAATCACCAGCTTAATTTTTCGCGTGCCCGTCGTTGCCGTTGCCAGGCGGCTGCTCAACAGTTTGGCTTCCGTGTCCCGCATCCCGCCAATCTGTGTCTGGATCTGCCCCATCCACTTTTCGCCTTTATTGGCCCGGCGCAGCGCTTCCACCCCAGCCAGAAGTCCGCTCCTCTGCCGAACCTCCACCGCCTCCGCCAATTCCGCCAGCCAGGAGGCAATCAGCGGATCCAGTTGCGTGATTGCCTTCCGCTCCCCCGGATTGTCGGACGTAAGGTCGGGCAGCTCTCGCAAGTCTAGGCGAACCTGAGTCACCCCAGCGTCGTACAGTTTCATGTAGCGATCCTGCCCGGTCAGCATGTATCCCCGTTGTCCGGTTTCACAGAGGGTAATGTCGATGCGAAGGGTTTGCAGTTTTTCGACGACGTGGAGAGTGTGGATGACCCAATCCCGGTCCCGGTCGTTCCGGACCTCGCTCCAATACGAGAGCGTGCCAATGCACATCAGGAAGAACAGGGCAGATAAGGCGATTGCTTTGCTCGACCAGGTCATGGCACAGAGGACACAAAGCCCTCAACCATTCATCGGCCAACCCTGGCAAGGCTTTAGTCGCCCCTAACGCGATAATTAGACTTCAGCCTTACGCAAGCGCTTCACCGCCGTCTCCGAAGTGACCGGAGAATAATAAATTTCCTTGAATGTATAGGACCGCGCCTTAGCCTCGAGAATAGGAAGAATTTCGATGTGCCAGTGGTAGTCCTCGTCGAGCGTTTTCCAGTATCCCAGCGTGGCCGACGGATGCTGGCTGTTGGGTGAGGTGTGGAGCACGAGATGAAACGCTTCCGTAACCGAGCGAATCCGTTGCAGTGTGCGCCGCAGCAGCGCTGCCAGGTCGCTCAAACTTCCCACCCGCGTCGCCCCCGTGCGCTCAAAGGAAGATTCATGGCTGCGCGGCATGATCCAGGTTTCATAGGGAACACGCGGCGCATAAGGACAGAAAGCCGTGTAGTCTCCGCGAATTTCTACGATGCGCAGGCTCTGCCGTTCCTCCTGCGCCAGAATGTCGCAAAAAACGCAGCGCTCCTTGCTCTCGTAATACTCCCGCGCCGCCCGGAGTTCGTAAAGCACGCGGCGGGGCACGAACGTCGTGGCCGTCAGTTGCGAAGTGGGATGCTCGAACTCCTGCCCCGCTCCCTCGCCGTGATTCTTGAAAATGCTGATGTATTTGAACCGGCTGTCGCGCTTCAGGTCCTGAAGCCGCAGCGCCGCCAGCCGGAGAAACTGTTCCACTTCATAGTCCGTCGCATTCCACAGCGAGCCATCGTGCCGCGGATTCTCGATGAGCACCTCGTGCGCCCCCACCGATCCCATGCGATCGTAAAGTCCATCGCCACGCCGCGCCGCCTCGCCTTCAATGTGGTACAGGGCATTGGGATGCACCACCGATCGCGCCGACCAGGTTCTGCCATCCGCTCCCGCCACATTCGCAATCACCTGCGCGGGTTCGGCGGACGGTCCGCAAAACGGGCATAGCTGCGGACGGGAAGGGTTTTCGACGACGTCATCACCCGTAATCACCCAGGACCGGGTGATGGGGTCTTTGCGCAATTCCATGGCGTAAGGAGAACAAAAGAATCTGTAATTTGCAATTGATCATTTGTCATAGTTGACACTGCCCCTGACCTCCGCAGGCCGTCGCTCGGCCCATCTCCCCGCTTGCAATTGCAAAATCGCCAATTACACATTACAAATTAGCCATTGCCCAGCGATCTTATGTCTGAGCCTTCCACGCCCCTGATGCGGCAGTATGCCGCCATCAAGAAGGAGCACCCCACCGCTCTGCTCTTCTTCCGGCTGGGGGATTTCTACGAACTCTTTTTCGACGACGCCGTGCTCGCCGCGCGCGAATTACAGATCACCTTGACCTCGCGCAATAAAGAAAGGGGCGTCAAAATCCCAATGTGCGGCGTGCCTTACCATGCCGCCGAGGGGTACATCTCGAAACTAATCCGTCGCGGCTTCAAAGTCGCCGTCTGCGAGCAGGTAGACGACCCGCGGCTGGCCAAGACCCTGGTGCGGCGCGAGGTAACCCGCGTGGTCACACCGGGAACCGCCGCCGATTCTTCGCTGCATCCCGAGGAAAACAACTTTCTCGCAGCCGTGGCCACCAATGCGGACCGCGTCGGCTTTGCCGCACTCGATCTTTCCACCGGAGAGTTTCGCGCCACCGAATTTGTCGGCGAGTCAGCCGGACGCCGCATTCAGGAGGAACTCGAACAATTGCGTCCCCGCGAAATGTTGTATGGCTCGTCAGCTCCGCTGCTGGAGTCAGCCGAAGCCCAGCGCGCCCTGGAACCGCTGCATACTCCTCGCGCCCGGCTCTCTGGCGGCGGCTGGGTGGAGACTCCATTGGATGATTGGATCTTCGCTCCCGACCACGCCATCCCGCTCCTCGAAAATCATTTCGGCGTGCTTTCCCTCGAAGGTTTCGGGCTGGCTGCGAAGCCCGCCGCAGCTTCGGCCGCCGGGGCAATCCTCTATTACATCCGCTCCACTCAGCGCGGAAGCCTCGATCACGTGGATCGCATCGCCTTCTACGAACGCCAGAATTGCCTGGTGCTCGATGCGGTTACGGTGCGCAATCTGGAACTCATCGAACCACTCTTCTCGGGACCCGACGCCGGCGTCACGCTGTTCCGTTGCATGGATGCCACCATCACCCCCATGGGTAAGCGTCTGCTTCGTACCTGGATGCTGCGTCCTTCGGTGGATCGTACCGAGATCGCTGGGCGCCTCGATGCAGTCGAGGCACAGGTTAAAGACACGGTCCGCCGCGAGGAACTGCGCCGCGCGCTCGATGGCATCCTCGATCTCGAGCGTCTGTTGAGCCGCGTCACGCTGGAGACTGCTAATCCCCGCGACCTGCTGGCGCTGGCGGCATCCCTGGCGCGAATTCCCGGGGTGCGAGCCGTCTTGGCGGGATTGCAGGCCTCCCGCCTGGCCACCCTGCATGGTGCTATCGACGAACTGGCCGATCTGCGTCAGCGAATCGATCGCACCCTGGTCCCGGAGCCGCCTATAACGTTGAGCGACGGCGGAGTGATTGCCGCCGGAGTCGCACAGGATCTCGATGAACTCCGCGACCTCAGCCGCAACTCGAAACAATACCTGGCGCAGCTCGAAACCCGCGAACGCGAACGTACCGGAATCGCCTCGCTCAAGGTAAAGTTCAACTCCATATTCGGCTACTACATCGAGATTTCGAAAGCCAACCTGCACCTTGCCCCGCCAGACTACGAGCGCAAGCAGACCCTGGTGAATGCCGAACGCTTCACTACTCCTGAGTTGAAGGAGTACGAGTCCAAAATTCTGGATGCCGAGGAAATGATTGTCGAAATCGAACGGCGGCTCTTTGCCGAGCTGCGTTCGGCGATTGCGACCGAGGCGAAGCGCATAAGGCAAAGCGCGCTGGCCCTGGCTGAAGTGGACGTGCTCGCCTGCCTGGCGCACATTGCCGCGCTGCGCAATTATTGCCGCCCGCAAATCGACCCATCCGGCGGCGAAAAAGGCGGAGGCGACCTCGAAATTATCGAGGGACGTCATCCTGTGATCGAATTGCAGGAAATGCCGTCCGGCAACGAGCGTTTTGTTCCCAACGACCTTTTTCTGGACGCGGCGCATCCAGACGCACGGGACAACAACGCCACCCACAACATCGTGGTGCTAACCGGCCCCAACATGGGCGGCAAGAGCACCTATCTGCGGCAAGCGGCGCTGATCGTGATCATGGCGCAGATGGGCTCGTTCGTTCCCGCCCGGTCGGTGCGCTGGAGCCTCGTGGATCGCGTTTTTACCCGCATCGGCGCCAGCGATAACGTGGCCCGCGGACGCTCGACCTTCATGGTCGAAATGACCGAGACGGCGGCCATTCTGCATACCGCGACCGCGCGCTCCCTGATCTTGTTGGATGAAGTAGGACGCGGCACGTCCACCTACGACGGTCTCGCCATCGCCTGGGCCGCGATCGAATATCTGCACGCCCGAGTGCGGGCGAAAACACTATTTGCCACCCACTATTTTGAGCTGACCGAATTGGCCGGGCAGTTGACGGGCGTGAAAAACTACCACGTGTCCGTCAAGGAAACTGGCGGCAGCGTGGTTTTTCTCCGTCGCGTCGAACCCGGTGCCGCCGACCGCAGCTACGGCATCGAAGTGGCAAAACTGGCAGGATTACCCAATGAAGTTGTAGTCCGGGCGCGTGATGTCCTCGCCCAGCACGAATCGTTGGAGCGAAGGTTACCCGGTCGTCTGACGCCGGAGCGTCCGGAACGCCCCACGCAGCTTACGATTTTCACTCCATTATCGCAGCCCGTCTTGGACAAACTGCGCGAAGTGGACTTAAACCGATTGACGCCGCTGGAGGCGCTAAACTTGCTGGCAGAATTAAAGAAAGAAATCTAACTGCTGAGACATGGAGTACGGAGTTGGCCTAGAATTCTAACCCCGCGGGAGCCCCGCTCCTGTCGCGTTTTGTGCGACGGGGCGGGACTTTGACGTTCCCGTTTGCTTAACAAGCGCGGGAGAGTCTTAGCGGATAGCAATTCAAAATCCTCGCCTCGTTCTGCAGAGAACACAGACACAAGGACCGGCACTCTCGTACGCCACAAAAGGGCCGCCAATTATAATGGGCCTCTAACCATAGTGACCACGCTTTCAAGAACCCGCGCCAGTCATATCGGCCAACTCCTGATCATCGGCTTCGACGCGACCGACATGTCCCCGCGCCTCGCTTCCCTTTTAAGGAAGATCCAGCCTGCTGGCGTCATCCTGTTTGCTCGCAATATGGGCACTGCCGCACAGACGCGAACTCTTTTGCGCGAATGCCAGAAGTGCGTGGCCGCGCCGCTGTTGACTTGCGTGGACATGGAAGGTGGCACGGTCGACCGCTTTCGCAGTCTGCTCGGCTCCATTCCTTCCGCAGCGGAGGTTTTTGCCACCGGCCGCCGCGCACTATTTCGCAAGCACGGGCGTGTCATCGGCGAAAACTGCCGCGCCCTCGGCTTCAACCTGGATTTCGCTCCGGTCCTCGACTTGGCGTACGAGGCTTCGCGCTCGGTAATGAGTTCAAGAGCCGTGTCAGACGATCCGAAGCAAGTCGTCACTTACGCGCGCGAATTTCTCCGCGGATTGGGGGACGCCGGCGTGCTCGGTTGCGGCAAACATTTTCCCGGACTTGGCGAAGCCACGCTCGATACTCATCATGAACTTCCGAGCGTCCATAAACCGATGCGCCACTTGTGGGACGAGGATCTCCTTCCCTACCGGACGCCATCATTGCGGCGCGAATTGCCCATGGTTATGGTCTCCCACGCGGCGTACCCGGCGGTCACCAAAACCCGCACTCCGGCATCGCTCTCCAGGAAGTGGATTACCGGCATCCTGCGCCAGAAGATCGGCTACCGTGGCCTCATCTGCTCCGACGATCTGGAAATGGGCGGCGTGCTTGCTGCCGCTCCCATCGAAAAAGCGACGATCGAGCACATCCGCGCCGGAGGCGATCTGGCCCTCATCTGCCACCAGGAAAGTTTCGTTTTGCGCGCCCACGAAGCGCTCCTCCGCGAGACGGAGCGCAACCGCAGATTTGCCACTCGCGCCGAGGAATCTTTGCGGCGGATTCTGGCGTTCAAGGCGAAAAAACTGGTGCCGCCATCAAAATCGAGGCGTCCCGCTCTCCCGAATGCACCCGCGGAAAAATTGAAACGGAGCCTGTGGGAGTTCGGCGAGGAAGTCCGGTTGGCTGCGCTAGGTCGCAGACATAACGCCAGCCGATATGAGGATCACGCATGATCGTTGCCGGCGTCATGAGCGGGACTTCGGCCGACGGCATCAACGTTGCGCTGGTGCGTATCGATTCCGTCGGCGAACCGCCCATAGGCCGCTCACCAAGGGGGCAAAACGCCTCAAGCCTTTCCCTGATCGCACACGCGGAGTATCCCTTCCCCGCCCCTGTCCGCCGCGCTGTTCTCGCCATGATGAATGCCGAGTCGGCTCGCGTATCGGATTTGGCGCGTCTGAATTTTTTGCTGGGCGAACTCTATGCCGATGCGGTGAAGCGAACCACCCGCCAACAGCGCGTGAAACTAGACCTGATCGGCTGTCACGGGCAGACGCTCTATCATCAGGGACGGGCCGAGCGCTATCTCGGACACAAATTAGCCGTTACCTGGCAGACCGGCGAAGGTGCGGTCCTGGCGGCGAGACTGGGAGTGCCGGTGGTTTCGGACTTTCGTACCGCAGATATGGCTGTCGGCGGAAAAGGAGCGCCCCTAGTGCCTTTTCTCGATTATTCCCTCTATCGGGACCCGCGAATCGGGCGCATCGCGCAGAATATCGGCGGGATTGCGAATCTCACGGCCATTCCCGCCGGCGCGTCGCTGCGCCAATTGATTGCCTTCGACACCGGCCCCGGCAACATGGTGCTGGACGCCTTGATGCAGCAACTTTATGACAAACCATACGACCGGGATGGCAGAGTCGCCGCCTCCGGACAAACGCTCGAACCCGTTCTTGCAAGGCTGCTCCGCGAAAGCTTTTTTCAGCAGAAACCTCCCCGCACCGCGGGTCGCGAAGAATTTGGACGCGAATACGTTGCCCAATTTCTCGCCCTTTGCCGTGGCGCCAGCAAGCCCGACATCGTGGCCACCGCCACCGCCCTCACCGCGCGCTCCGTCGCCGGCGCTGTCCAGCGCTTCGTGTTGCCGAAATTCGCACGAGCGCGAACGCCCGATCACGAAATGATTGTCTCCGGCGGGGGCGCAAAGAATTCCGCGCTCATCCGTTTGCTGCGCGACCAGGTTGCGCGCCTCGCGATCACCCTGCATTTTTCCGACGACTTTGGACTTCCGGCAGAAGCCAAAGAAGCGGTGGCCTTTGCCCTGCTCGCGCATGAAACGTGGCATCGGCGGCCGTCGAATGTGCCCTCGGCCACGGGCGCAAGCCGACCGGCAATTTTGGGAAAGATTTCCTATGCGTAACGTGGGTGCTCGGCCGCCAAGCGTCCCCTTCCCAAACGCTTCGACCGCCTCCGTCGCTGCTCTCAGAACGAGAACCCTCGTCATTCTCTTTTCTTCCTTTGGCTGGCTGCTTCCCCTTCTCTCCTGCTCTCCGCCCGCCGACCGCAATACGCTGGTCATGATTATCGAGAGCAGTCCCACCAATCTCGATCCGCGGGTGGGAATTGACGGGCAGTCCGAACGCATTGACGAATTACTCTTCGATTCCCTCCTGACGCGGGACGAACATTTCGAAGTGCGCCCCGGACTGGCGGAAAGCTGGCAGATTCCCGATCCCTTGACCTACATCTTCCACCTGCATCGCGGGGTGACATTTCATGATGGCAGGCCGCTGACCTCCCGAGATGTAAAGTGGACTCTCGATTCCCTCCTGCAAGGCAAGATTCGCAGCACGAAAACCTCGACCTACCGTTTTGTGGATCGTATAGAAGCGCCCGATGACTTCACCGTGGTGTTTCACCTGAAAGCGCCCTTCGCCGCCTTGCTGTGGAACCTTTCGGAGGGCGCGATTGGCATTGTCCCCTACGGAGCGCTCGACGACGTGTCGCGAAAGCCGATCGGGTCCGGACCTTTTAAATTTGTTGGCGCAGAACAGGACAAGGAAGTCATCCTCGAACGGAACGATGATTACTGGGGACAGAAGGCCCGCTTGCAGCGCGTGCGCTTCACCGTCGTTCCCGACCCCACGACCCGGGCTCTCGAACTGCGCAAAGGGAGCGCCGATCTCGCGATCAACGCCCTGACCGCGGACACCGTCATAGCATTGCAGAAGGAGACGAATCTGCGCATTGAACGCGGCCCCGGCACAATCCTGTCTTACCTCGCGTTCAACCTGCGTGATCCCCTGCTCCGCGACCTGCGCGTACGGCAGGCAATTGCCTGCGCCATCGATCGCGGTCCCATCCTGCAATACATCTGGCGCGGGTTTGCGCAACCGGCGGCCAGCGTATTGCCCGTACAAAGTTGGGCGTACACAAACGTACCTGCGCTGGGCTACGATCCCGAAGCGCGCCAACCAGATTCTTGAACAGGCTGGTTACCCGCTTCGCAATGGAATCAGATTTCACCTCGTCATGAAGACTTCGACGGAGGAGAGCACGCGCCTGCTGGCGGCCGTGCTGCAGCAGCAACTGCGCGCCGTGGGAATCGCCCTCGATATTCGCACCTATGAGTTTGCCACCTTCCTCGCCGACGTCAGCGCCGGCTCGTTCGAGATGTACTCCCTTCGCTGGATCGGCGGAAATGAGGATCCCGACATTTTTGACACCGCCTTTAATTCCAGAAACTTCCCGCCCTCAGGTCGGAACCGCAGTTTCTATTCCAATCCCCGGCTCGACAGCCTGCTTGATCGCGCGAGCCGCGAGACCGATCAGAACGTCCGCATGATTTTGTATGCTCAAGTTCAGGAAATCCTGGCGCACGATATTCCCTCCCTCAACCTGTGGTACTTCGACAACGTCCTGGTTCATTCGCAGCGGGTGCGGAACCTGTCCCTCAATCCTTCGGGAAACTACGACTTTTTGAAAACCGCGGAAATCGTCTCGCCCTGAGTCTCGTCGGCACTCCAGCGTCAGCGTGATACCATCGAAAATCCGTGAGCAAATTTGCCGTCCTATCCAACATCTAAGACTTGGGATAATTCTTGAAGATACTTTTTATTGGCGACATTTTCGGCCGCCCCGGGCGGTTAATCGTTAAAGATCGACTGCCGGAATTGCGTCAGCGATATTCCCCCGACCTGGTGATAGCCAACTGCGAAAATGCCGCCGCCGGTTTTGGCATCACCCCGCAACTGGCGGAGGAATTGTTCGATCTCGGCATCGACGTGATGACCACGGGAAATCACGTCTGGGACAAACGCGAGATCATAGAATATTTTCAGATGGCCGATGGCAATCCGCATAGTCCGGCGCGGCGACTGTTGCGCCCAGCCAACCTCTCGCCCGGCCTGCCGGGCTGGGGAGTTTATGAGGGTCAAAAAAATGGCGTGAGTTATGCCGTCATCAATCTTCAGGGCCGCATCTTCATGGGTTCGAGCGACGATCCTTTTCGCTTTGCTGATCGGCTACTGGAGCAGATTCAAGCGAAGATCGTATTTGTCGATTTTCACGCCGAGGCGACATCGGAAAAGGTCGCCTTCGGCTGGTATTTGGATGGCCGGGTGACCGCTGTCGTCGGCACCCATACCCACATTCCCACCGCCGACGAGACCCTGCTGCCGAAAAGCACCGCATACATGACCGATGTCGGCATGACCGGGCCCTATGACAGCGTGATCGGGGTGAAAAAAGAGCTGGTGATCGACCGCTTTCTCACCGGCATGCCCGCCCGCTTTGAGGCCGCGAACGGAGATGTCCGCCTGTGCGGCGCTTTCGTTGAGTGCGACGACACCACGGGCCGGGCCACCCGCATGGAAAGGGTGCTGGCGAAATGAGGCCAGCCTGGGCGTAAAACGTTACGACCGTAGTTCCCTCCCGTGCATTTGTCTTGCAAGACACCCGCGCCCGGGCATTCTATAGTAGTTAGCATGCCGGTCCACCTGCGATTCCCCGTGCGATTATTGTTTCAATGCCTGCCCTGCGTAATCATTCTGCTCGTCGCCGGCGTATGCCCGGCTGAGAATCCAGCCCCGGCCGCAGCGCCAGTACTCTGCTCGGCCTCGGGCGGAGCTCCCGCCTGCCGCGGTCCGGTCAAGGATATGAAGGCGGCGCAGCAGGCTTTTCATCGCGGCGTAAAGCTTGAGAAATCGCACAATCTGGATGGCGCTCTTTACGAGTTTGAGGATGCCGCCCGCCTCGTGCCCGACAATGTTGAATATCTGACGGCGCGCGAGTTCACTCGCCAACATCTGGTCGGCCTCCATCTGCAAAACGGAAATGACGACCTCGCTGCGGGCAAACCTCTCGAAGCCATGGCGGAGTTCCGCTCCGCTGTAACTCTCGATCCGCAAAACGAATTCGCGCAACAGCGCTTGCAGGACGCTTTGGGGCCCGCCCCCTTGCGTGCCCCCAGCCCCCCGCGAGTCATCGAAGGCGTCGACAGCATTGTCGCCAAACCCGCCGAGGAACGCCACGATTTCCACTATCGCGGCGATTCCCGAGGCCTGCTCACCGCCATCGCCTCCAGCTACGGTCTCACGGTGGTATTCGACGACAGCTTTCCCAGTCGGCGCGTCCGTTTCGACTTGGACTATGCCGATTTCTCCACGGCCATGGATGCGGCGTCCACAGTGACAAAAAGCTTCTCAGTCGCGCTGGAAGACAAAGTTCTCTTTGCCAGCGCCGAGAATACCGAGAATCATCGTTTGTATGATCGCCTTGGAATGCGCACGTTTTATATTCCCGGAAGCAATTCGGCGCAAGACCTGAACCAGTTGCTCACCACGCTGCGAACATTGTTCGAGCTCAAGTTCGCGACCCTTAATGCTGGTTCGAGCACGATCACACTACGCGGCCCGCTCCCGGCGCTGGAAGCGGCCTCCCAGTTTCTGGCTCAACTCGACGACACCCAACCGGAAGTACTTCTGGATATGAACGTCTTCCAGGTCAGCCAAAGTTACATGAGGAATATAGGGCTGCACGCCCCCGACGACTTTAATTTATTCAACATCCCCGTCGCCGCTCTGGCGGCCCTCGGCGGGCAGAATCTGCAGAGTCTGATCAACCAGTTGGTTTCCTCCGGCGGCATCAACCAGGCAGGCAACCAGTCGATTGCCGCGCTCATCGCGCAACTCCAGGGGCAACAAAATTCCATCTTCAGCCAGCCCTTGGCCACCTTCGGCGGCGGCCTTACTTTCATGGGGCTTAGTCTCGATCAACTGGCGGCGGTGCTAAGTATGAATGAGAGTTCCATACGTACGCTGGAGCACGTGACCTTGCGCGCCTCGCAGCAGAAGGACGCCACCTTCAAGCTCGGATCGCGTTATCCCATCCTCAATGCGAGCTTTGCCCCGATTTACAACAATTCGGCCATCGCCTCGGTGGTGGGCAATTCTTCCTACACCGCGCCTTTTCCTTCCGTGAATTATGAGGACATCGGGCTCACCCTGAAGGCCAAGCCCCAAATTCACGGCAATTCGGATATCGGCCTCGAACTGGAAATTCAGTTGCGCACCCTCGGCAGCACCAACACCAACGGGATTCCCGACATTTTGAATCGCGAATACAAGGGTGGAATCATGCTGAAGGAAGGTCAACCGGCGGTCGTGGCGGGAATGATTACCCAATCGGACGCGAAAAGTCTCACCGGTTTGCCCCTGATCTCCGGCCTGCCCGGCATCGGCCTGCTCACCTCACAAAACACCCGGCAAAAAGACGATGACGAACTGCTCATCCTCATCACTCCCCATATCGTCGGCGGCGCCGAGCGCATGGAATCGCCGGAAATATGGATGGGAAGATAGCTCCGCGAAAGCTGGGAAGATAGCCCGGTCAATGGTTCTGCGTGGCTTCGAAATCTGCAATCTTCTTTAAGACGTCCGCAGGCGCGCCCAGCGGGACGCTCCGGCCATTGATGAACATCGCCGGTGTTCCATTTACTCCGACCGATCTTCCCAGCGCGATCGAGGCGTCGATTCTGGCTTTGGTGTCCGCTTTGGAGGAACAGGCGGCGATTTCGTCGCCATTAGCGCCGGCCGCAGTCGCGATGGCCTTCAACTTTTCGTCGGCGTTGGCTTCCGTGATATTGGCCTGTTCGTCGAAAGTCTTCTGAATAAAATTCCACACCGCGGCGTTCGAAGCGCGCCCCACGCAATCCAGATAGCCCGCCGCTTTCTGCGCCCAGTTATGCGCCGGCAGCGGATAATTCTGGAACACAAAGCGGGCCTCGGGCTCCAGCGCGAGCAATTGGTCCACCAGCGGCGCAGCCTTCTGGCAGTGCGGGCACTGCATATCGCTGAACTCCACAATCGTCAACGCCGCCTTCTCCGGCCCCTTGGAGGGACCGTTAACCCCTTTCTCCAGCTTGGCCCGGGCGTCGTCAAAAGGCTTCGCGCCAAAGGGCAGAATATCTCCATTAATGGCGTGCGTTCCGTCGGAACTGACCAGCAATCGAGTCTGGCTCGATCCCTGTCCGTTGGTAAGAATGACCGACACTTCGGCCAGTCCCGCGATCTCGGAAGGCCGTATGTCAGCGATCTTCCACGTTATCGTAGGATCGTAGCCAAACATCTGGAAGAGGAAAGAAGTCACCGTATCTTCCGAGGGGAGAACGGTGGAAGGCCCAACCGCCGGCGCGGGGGTTGCCTTGACCGGCCGGGTCTGGAGTTTGGGAGCGGTTTGTGCGTCCGCAAGCCCCGACAATATAAGTCCCCACCCTAACCATAGATGGGGGCTAAATAATAGATAACTGCCAAATAACCTGCGAAGGCTGGTTTTCATAGATAAATCCGAATGCAGCTTGATTGTTTCAAAAACACCTGCTCTTGTCATTCAAAGTAATGCAAGGAGCACCCGCCTGCCCGCCCTCGGCCATCAAACTAGAACTCACCTTTCGCGGCGATGGGAAATCTTCTGCCGTACCCGAATGCCTTGGTGGAAATCTTGATTCCGGGCGCTGCCTGCTGGCGCTTGTACTCACTGCGCTCCACCATGCGGATCACCTTCCGAACTAATTCGAGATCGAAATTATGAGCCACGGCGATCTGCTCTGCGGAGCGGGAATTCTGCACAAAATCTTCCAGAATGGCATCCAGCATGTCATACGGTGGAAGCGAGTCCGAATCCTTTTGCTCCGGGCGTAGTTCCGCCGACGGAGCCTTGTCGAGCGTCGATTGCGGAATGACTCTACGCCCCGCGTTGACGTACGCACTCAAGCGATACACCAGCGCCTTCGGCACATCGGAAATCACGGCCAACCCGCCCACCATATCGCCATAGAGCGTGCAATACCCTACCGCCAATTCGCTTTTGTTCCCGGTCGAGAGCACCAGCGCCCCGAACTTGTTCGACATAGACATCAACAACAATCCGCGAGCCCGCGATTGCATATTTTCCTCGGTCACGTCTTCCGGCATGCCCGTAAACACCGGAGCCAGCGTCCTCCGCGCGGCCTGGTAAATCTCCTCGATGGATAGCAGTTCGAAGCGAATCTTGAGATTGGCCGCCAATTCTCGCGCGTCATCGATCGATCCTTGTGAGGAGTAAGGCCCCGGCATGCCCACCCCGATGACGTTTCCCGGACCCAGTGCGTCGGTGGCGACGCACGCCGTAAGAGCGGAATCCACCCCTCCACTCAACCCAATAATCGCCCGCTCGAATCCGCATTTACGGACGTAGTCGCGGGTCCCGAGCACCAGCGCTTCATAAGCGCTCCCCTCCTCGCCTTCAACCTGCGGGTGCATGTCTCCGGTCAGCTTCTCGGAGTCGAAGTAAATCAGGTCTTCCTCGAACGAACTCCCTTGCGCGATGACTCGGCCATCGGGCGCGATCACCAGACTCGATCCGTCGAACACCAGGCTGTCATTTCCTCCCACCTGATTCACCATGGCAACCGGAACTTTGCGATTTATGGCGATCGAAGTCAGCATGTCGCGACGCATTTCGCGCTTGCCCAGCCAGAATGGAGAGGCTGAGATGTTCAGCACCATATTGGCCCCCGCCCCCACCAGTTCTTCGACGGGGTCGATGCCGTAAAGGCGGCGATTCCAGAAATGCTTGTCGTTCCACGCATCTTCGCAGATGGTCAGCGCCAACTCGCTGCCCGAAAAATTGAACAGTTTCTGCGATTTCGCCGCGGCAAAATTGCGCATCTCGTCGAAGACGTCGTAGGTGGGCAACAACATCTTCGACTGTATAAACTCGACGCGCCCATACCGCAACAAAGCGGCCGAGTTCATCACCCGTTTACCGGACTCGCTCTGGGCGGGGGTCACCAACCCACAAATCACTGCGATTCCCGCTGTCTCGCCGGCAATCCTGTCAACCGTGGAGCGATTGCGGGCCACGAACGACGGACGATCGACCAGATCGCGCGGCGGGTATCCACAGGCGGCAAGTTCCGGGAAAAGGATCAGTCCGGCGCCGGCAGTCCGCGCCCGCGCGGCGAACTGAATCATCTTGGCGGCATTGGCGGAAAAATCCCCGACGGTTGGGTTGATCTGGCCGAGGGCAATCTTCACTCTTCTAGTTTAAAAGCAGGAAGTCGAAACCGTCGAGACGCAGGCCCGCCACTGCTAAGATTTCACCGGGATGGCTGCGACCCTAACCAGTTCGGGCCGGGGTCTGAGCCCGGGCCGGAAGGCGGCGGCACCGGTGCCAGGGGAGGTATCCCGCCAGGGAGCGTCGGGTCGGATTCCGGCATTTCTTCTCCCGGACGCCGCAACGTTGGCGCCTTCGTCGGCTCGTCGGACGCCTTCTTGGCCACAGTGGATGCGCCCAAATCGATTTCTTTGTCGACCCGCACAATCTTTTGCCCATCCACCTTCATGGTTTCGACGCGCACCACCTCACCGCCCACAAAGCGCACAAAATCCACGTCCTGCGGAAGCATGCCGTAAATCCACTCTTCGTACTCCACATCTTCGGCCCGTTCTCGCACTTTCTTGGGTGGCCTCCCCTTGGCGTACAAAACCATCTCCTGATTCATCCCCACGAGCACGTGATGATTCTTGATGGCCTCCCGCGCTTGCGGAGACACCGACTCCAGATACGCCTCCAGAGCGGACTTGGCGTCGAAATCGAAAACCGGGCGCAGCAACTCCTTGAGCTCGGGACCAGTCAGGTCCGGAACATATTTGTCGAAATAGAGGTCCACGTAGGAGCCTCGGGGATTGGCCGACTCGTCTTCCCCAACCGGCACTCCCGTGCCCCCCGAAACCTGAATGCGCTTGTACCATTTCTGTTTGTTCACCGGACCGCCATTAATGTCGAAGCGTATGTGGTCCTCTTTGATGATGACGTCACTGATGCGCGCGCGATCCCCGGGTTTCGCCGCTGGCCCCCAAAGCGCCATCAGCCGGTCAAGATCCTCGCCGCTCGGCGAGAGCGTCCCGTCCTTGAGCTTGAGTCCGGTCTTCCCCATCGGGAAACTGGTGTGGATATAGATCAGTTCGTCCGTAAAAGCGTGGATGATCTGCTGCCGAGTTTCCCTGGAAATCTTGGGTGGCTCCGCGTTGCCGGCGAATGCAAATGAGGCCAGCAGGCAGACACCCGCCATACCACCCAGTATCGGATAAAAGGAGAATTCGCCGTGGAAACACCGCATACTGAACCCCAGCCTTGCCTGATTATAACGGGACGCCAGCAGTTACTGTCGGAAACCCCTGATTCGAATACGCCCGCGGACGCCGCTTTCCCCTTGCCGGACGGTAACCGCTGCCGTCTAGTACTTCAGTAACGGTGAGCTGTACTTTAAGCACCTCAGGCGACGCCGGCAGCTCAACTTACAATGATTTCAGGAAACACCGGTTTCCCCCCACCCGAGCCGAGAGGATTCTTTTGCCGCTGAAGCTAGCCATTCCCGCGCGTGTTCCCCTTCTCTACGTAATTCTCGGAGTATTGCTCGCGGTCAGCGTCCTGCCCATGTACTTTTACTCCGTTCAAATTGAGAACATGAACCGGTCGCGCCTCAAAACCAACGAAATGCTGCTGCAAAATACGGTCACTCGCTCCCTGGCCGACGACATTTCCCAGCACCAGGAAGCCTTGCACATGATGCTCGCCAACCTGTCGTCGTCCATGCAGGTCATGATGCTGGCTAATCCCGGTGCCAGTGATCCCCGCTCTCAGAAAGTGCTGACGCCCGAAGTACGCGCCATGCTGGAGAATTTTGTTTCCTCCTCGAACGATATCGCCTATGCCACGCTCTTGAATGCCGATGCTAAGGGAGTTTCGGCGGGCCGCATCGACCCCGACGCATTTCTCCAGCGCGAACTGGAGCGCGCCTACCAGGCTGCCCGCGAGGGCCGGGGCTATAGCGGACAGCCGCTCATGATCGGTGGTGGAAAATCCGCCCGCACCGTCATGCTGGTGAGTTTGCCCATTACCTATAGCGGCCGCTTCCTCGGCATGATCGGCTCCGTCGTCGATATGGAATACCTCATCGGACGCCTCCAGCAAGTCAGTTTAAGCGGCCTCGTGCCTTACGTCGTCGACAGCCAGGGACGACTCGTGGCCGCCGCCACCGCGCAGTATGCCACGGGACAGGATATGAGCCACTTCGACATCGTCCGCAGCTTTGTGGATGAAGGCTCCAAGGCGCAGCTGGCCGCGACCCGCGAGTTCACCTTTCGGGAAGGAAAAAGCGCCACTGAAATGCTCGGAACCTACAGTCCCGTCACGTCGCTCGATTGGGCCGTGGTGGTGCAGAAGCCGCGCGAGGACGCCTACCGCGGCATCTATGAAATGCAGCGCACCGGACGCCTGCTGGCCTGGCTGGCGGTGGTGGTCAGCGTCGGCGTGAGCATCCTCTCGGCACGCCAGATAACCAGCCCCCTGCAGGTGCTGACGCGCTCCAGCCAGGCGATCGCGCGCGGCGATTTCTCCCAGCGCGTGCACTTGAAAACGCGCACTGAAATCGGCGAACTGGCGGACACCTTCAATACCATGTCGGAAGAACTGGAACAGTTCGTCGAAGACTTACGGCGCGCTGCGGACGAAAATAAGAACCTCTTCATGGGCTCGATCCAGACCCTCGCCGGAGCGGTCGACGAAAAGGATCCCTACACCCGCGGTCATTCCGACCGGGTCACGAAATATTCCATGCTCATCGCCCAGCAGATGGACCTCGACCCGGGATTTCTGGAAATCCTGCGCATCTCAGCGCAACTGCACGACGTCGGGAAAATTGGCATCGAAGATCGCATCCTCAAGAAGCCGGGCGCGCTCACTCCGGAAGAGTTCGAGATCATGAAGACGCACACCACCAAGGGCGCGAATCTGCTCCGCCCGGTGCCACAGTTGCGCGAAATGCTGCCGGGAATCGAACTGCATCACGAGGCGCTCAACGGACGCGGTTATCCCTACGGATTGAAAGGCGACCAGATTCCCCTGCTTGCGCGCATCATCGCGGTGGGAGACACGTTCGACGCCCTGACCACCAACCGGCCATACCAGAAGGCATTCGATCCCGAGGAGACTATGCGCATTATCCAGAATCTCTCGGGCGAGCGTCTGGACCCCCTGGCTGTCGCTGCTCTCCAGGCTGTCATTGAGCGCGGGGAAATTCGCCTGCCCCGGCAATCCACGCCCGCCGCGGCGCCGGAAGCCGTTTATAGCGCCGCGCTCTCTGTCCCTGTCGCCGACCCAGGGGTGGTCGAAACCACCACGAAACTAGTCCGCATCCGCCGATTGCCGAATCACAAATCACACAATTACAAATTACAAATTGCAAATTTCTCTCTCCGCTTCTCCTATAATCAACCCTGCCCATGATTCAAACTCTCTTTGGCAGCCTGGACGAAGAACAGAAGTCTGGTTTTCTCGAACGCATGAAGCAGGCCGTCTCGCGTACCCGCGAGAACCTGGCTGAACGCATTGAAGATGTCGTCTCCCTTGGCAAGGAAATCGACCGTGGCACGCTGGACGATCTCGAAGCCACGCTGATCGGCGCTGACCTCGGCACCGCCACCACCCATGAAGTTCTTGAGAAACTGCGCGAGAAAGCCGATCGCAAACAGATCCGCAACGTCGAAGAGCTCAAACGCCTGTTGAAGGAGGAATTGCTTGCCATCCTGACCTCCGCCCCCACCCGTCCGGTAACAAAAGTGGAGGGCATGCCCGAAGTGATCATGGTGGTCGGCGTGAACGGCGCAGGCAAAACCACCACCATCGGAAAGCTGGCCCAAGTGTTTCGCGCTCAGGGAAAAACCGTGCTCTTGTGCGCCGCCGACACTTTCCGCGCCGCCGCCATCGAACAACTTGAGATTTGGGGGCAGCGCACCGGGACCGAAGTCATCAAAACCAAAGCCGGAGGCGATCCCGCAGCCGTGCTTTTTGATGCCTTGCAGTCGGCAACCGCGCGCCACACCGACTACGTGATCGTCGATACCGCCGGCCGTCTGCACACCAAGCAGAATTTGATGCTGGAACTCGAAAAAATGAAGCGCACGGCAGAGCGCATTGTCCCTGGCGCACCCCACGAGACATTGCTCGTGATGGACGCGACCACCGGACAGAACGGTTTGCAGCAGGCCCGGCAGTTCACGCAATCTTCGGGAGTTACGGGCATCGTGCTCACCAAACTCGACGGCACTGCCAAAGGGCGGCGTCGTGGTCGCCATTACTCGCGAGCTCGGATTACCCGTGCGCTTTGTTGGCGTCGGTGAAAAAGCTGGAGATCTTCTGCCCTTCGATCCGAAGGAGTTCGTCGACTCGCTATTCGCCTAGCGGAAAAATCGAAAGTCAGAAACACGCAATCGTCTATCCGGAGGCCAATCACGCCCGACGAACAACACATGCGTAGAGCTCTCGACCTGGCTCGTGCCGGCGTAGGACTGGTCTCGCCAAATCCTGCCGTCGGAGCGGTTCTGGTCGACGCCGCCGGCCGCGAAGTGAGCGCTGGCACGCACACTTATGACGGCGTGAAACATGCCGAAGTTCTCGCCCTCCAGCAGGCGAACCAACTGGCGCGAGGCGCGACTCTCTACCTCAACCTGGAACCCTGTTCCCATCAGGGGCGCACCGGGCCCTGCTGCGTCGCCCTGATCGCCGCCGGCATCAGCCGCGTCGTCTGCTCCATGGAAGATCCCAATCCCCAGGTGGCCGGCCGTGGATTCTCCCGGCTTCGCAACGCGGGAATCAAAGTGGATGTTGGCCTCGGTCATGCGGAAGCCCGGAAGCTCAATGAAAGCTTTGCCAAGTACATTCGGCTCGGCAAACCGCTGGTCACTCTAAAATCAGCCATGACCCTCGATGGCAAGATTGCCGAGGCCAGAAAGCCGGGCAGCGATTTGCACCCCGCTGCGCCCCCTTCAGAGGGAGCGCGCCGCGGCCAGCATTGGATCACCGGCGAAGCGGCGCGCGCCCACGTGCAGCAACTGCGTCATCAAAGCGATGCCATTCTCGTCGGCGTCGGCACCGTGATGGCGGACGATCCCCTCCTCACCGACCGCAGCGGGTTGCCGCGGCGGCGTAAACTGTTGCGCGTGATTCTCGATTCCTACCTCCGCATCCCGCCCGCCTCGCGCCTGCTCGCGACCGCCGACGATGATGTGCTCGTGCTCTGTTCCGCGCCCGGGGAAGAGGATCGAATGGCGCTCCAAGCCCGTGGAATTCGAGTGGAGGAAATATCCGCCGCACCCGACGGCCGTCCCGATTTCGCCGCAATTGTTCAACGCCTGGGCGCGATGGGCATCACGAGTCTGCTTCTCGAAGGTGGATCCCTGGTGAATGGCGCGGCCCTTGCTTCCCGCGAAGTCGATAAGATATTTCTGTATTACGCGCCGAAAATAATGGGCGGAGACGCCGTGCCCTTCATTGCCGGCCAAGACTTGCGCGGCAAGGCGCAGAGTATTCACCGTTTCGAGTTGCACCGTTTCGGAGACGACTTCGCGGTAGAAGGCTACGTCCACGATCCCTATAGTGTGCGATAGTAAGCGCGCACTTTTCTCGCGCCGCACGAGATTCTATACACGCTCATCTGAAAGGCATCCGTTGCCATGTTCACCGGAATCATCGAAGAAGTTGGTAAAGTCGTAACCATCGCACAGCATGGGGAAAATCGCCGTATCACCATCGAAGCCCTCACCACCACGCAGGATTTGAAAACGGGCCAAAGCGTCTCGGTCAGTGGTGTCTGTCTGACCGCGCTCGATATAAAACCGCGATCGTTCGCCGCCGACCTGGCGCCGGAAACCTGGGCCCGGACTTCTTTCTCGCGCCTGCGCCCGGGCGCTCTCGTTAACCTGGAATTGCCGGTGCCGGCCACCGGCCGTTTCGACGGTCACATCGTCCAGGGGCATGTCGATGGCGTCGGCAAGCTGACCGAAATCGAGAGAATCGCCGACTCCGGCAACTGGTGGCTGCACCTCGAACTCCCGCCGGAGGTGGAAAAGTACACCGTCTTCAAGGGATCGATTTCCATCGAAGGAATCAGCCTTACCGTTGCCAGACTTGAAGGCCGGCGTTGCACCGTCGCCATCATCCCCCACACCGTCGAACGGACCAACTTGGCATCTCTAAAACCGGGAGACACTCTAAATCTGGAAGCCGACGTCATCGCAAAGTATGTCGAGAAAATGATGAACGTGGGTGCGAAGAGTTCGCTGACGGTCAAAGCGTTAGTGCGTCAGGGATTTTAGCGTTTTCCGATGTCGCCTAGGCTTCCAGTCGCAATTCGTCGAGCTCCAGAAACTCTTGGATAATCGGCTCGGTCGAATCCTCCATATCTTTGTACGGACCAAAGAAGATGGCGCGTCCCTCATAAAGAAAAACCACGCGATCCGCCAATTTCTTGGCGAGCCGCATATCGTGCGTCACCACCACCGACGTCAGGTGTAGTTGCAGCTTGAGCCGGGCAATGAGATCGCCCAGCAGATTGCCCATCATGGGATCCACCATGGTCGTCGGCTCGTCATAAAGTACGCATTCCGGCTGCGCCGCCAGTGCCCGCGCAATGGCCACCGATCGTTTCATGCCGGTCGAAAGGTCGGAGGGCAAAAGATCGCGCATTTCCTTAACCCCCACCATTTCCAGCAGGCCATCGACTACCTGCAAAATCTGTTCCTCGGAAAGCTCCCTTTTCTCGCGCAAGGGAAAAGCGACATTCTCACCCACGGAGAGCGAATCAAAGAGCGCCCCGTTCTGAAAGACCATGGTCACCTTTTTGCGGATGTCTTCCATCTGCAGTTCGCTGTAATCGGTGATGTCATGTCCCGCGACAATCACCCGGCCTGAATCCGGCTTGAGGAAGCCCATAATGCTGTGCAGCGAAACCGACTTTCCAACGCCGCTGCGGCCCAGAATGCACACCATCTCTCCCGGGAGCACGTCGAAGCTGACGTTCTCGAGGATCACCCGATCGCCAAACGCCTTGGATACGTTCTTGAATTCGATATAGGGAGCCAGTGTTTCCGCAGCAGCCATGCGTATCAGAATGGCACGAGATGCCCGTCCCGCTCAAGCGCCATCTCCGGCCCGCGATCTCTGTTGAAGGCGCCAAGCCCGAGTATCCGCGGGAAGGCGCAGTTCAAAGCTCCAGATCGTGCGGCGTGTTCACGTTGAAAAAACTGCGCACGGAAAACCCCGCGGCCAGCAGTTCCTCCTCTTCGATCACGTACAGCGATTCCCGGGAGAAAACCGCGTTGACCTTGTACATCCCCGCTTGCAGCGCCCGCTCGGCGGCCATGAAAAAAGCTTGTCGATAAACGGCGCAGAGTGGTTGCAGTCGCTGGTCGACGCGCGGCACCGTCACCATGGCGGAATTTGCCTGCGCCGCCCGCAGCAGAAAAGATAGAAGAGCGCCGGAGACCAAAGGCATATCCACCGCGAGTACCAGGTTGAACTCGGCGGAAGACTGCCGGAGCGCGGCATGAATGCCGCCCAGCGGCCCGCAACCCGGGAAAATATCGGCCACCACCATTGAATATTTCGCAAACTTCGCCCGATCGCCGACCACCGCCACCGACTCGCAGGCGGAAGCCATCGCCCCCACGGCGCGATCCAGCATGGTCTGGCCGCCAAATTCCAGAAAAGCCTTATCGACATTCGACCCCATGCGCGAACTCTTGCCGCCCGCTAAAACAAAGCCTGCGCTTGTCCGAACGGTCGATTTCTGGGGTCGATGCATAGGTGGAACTGAGTTGCCCGAAAGTAACCTGTTCAGGACTTCTGCGACGCCGCAAGATAGAAGCAATCCGCTGGTCCGGGGAACGCTACCCTCAATCATGCCGCAGAAACTCATGGATGTTCTCATGTTAGGCCGTTGTTCGCATGAATTTTCCTGGCCTCGCCGCGGGGAAAGCGGCGATTACTATCAGGTATGCATGCTGTGCGCGGCGTCCTACCAATATGACTGGAAAACCATGCGCCGCGGAGATCCCCTGGACGAACCAGTCTCCGACACCACCACCATTCGTCGCCGTCCTACCCGGCGGCATACTTCGTGGATGCCCCGCGCCCGCCGCTTCCGGGTCAAGATCGCGGTCCGTTACCGGGGCAAGAATCTCAGTAGCTGGCACGAAGGAATTATCCAGGATATCAGTCAGTCGGGAGTGCTCTTTCACGGCCCGAAGCCCTTGCCCTCCAACACCATGGTGGAAATGATTTTCGAGATGCCGGAGGAAATATCCGGTCAGAAAGACAGCACCGTGGTCTGCCAGGGGCGTCTGATTCGCACCAAAGAAGATGTAACCAATGCCGACGACGCCTTTACGCTGGCGGCATCCATCGTGGACTACAAATTTCTCCATCCTGAATGAAAATGAACGAAGGTGTATCGTCCTTTCGTACTTACAGAGACTCCGCCGCACCGGATTATAATCATCCAAGTCCAAGCAGAATACAGACTTAGCCGACGTGAGTGTCTTCCTTGCAACCGCGAGTTTCGTCTACGGGCTGTGCTTTGGCAGCTTTCTGAATGTCTGCATCTACAGGTTGCCGCGCGGAAAGTCCGTGGTGTCGCCGCGCTCCGCTTGCCCGCAATGCGGAGATTTGATCCCGCTTTATCACAATCTGCCTGTCGTTAGCTGGCTCCTGCTCCGCGGAAAATGCCGCTCCTGTCAACAGCCGATATCGCCGCGCTACCTGGTGATCGAACTGCTCACCGGCGCGCTCTTCCTCGGCTGCTACAGCCATTTCGGTTTAACCCTGGCCGCCCTGAAATGCGTCGTGCTCGGCTTTCTGCTGCTCGGCTTGATCTTTACCGACGCCGAAACCAAGCTCCTGCCCGACGCCATGACCTTGCCCGGACTGGTTCTCGGCGTCGCCTTCAGCCTGCTGGTCCCCGTCAATGACCTGGCATCGCGCATCATGCCGGGATTGGTATCGCCCGCGCTGAACGACCGGATCTCCTGGCGCTTGTGGTCACTCTCCGACTCCCTGCTGGGAGCCGCGGTCGGCGCTTCGTTCCTCTACGGCGCAGCCGCCATTTACCTTCGCGCCCGGGGGGTTGAGGGCATGGGATTCGGCGACGTCAAGCTGATGGCCATGATCGGCGCCTTCCTCGGGACGAAGCTCACCGTCTTAACTATTTTTGCGGCCTCCCTCACCGGCTCGGTCTTTGGCCTGAGCACGGTCCTGGCGGTGTGGATGAAGCGCAGGCGTCGAACCTTCGCACGGGGCATGATTTCGAGCGATGCCAGTCGTCGCGCTTGGCGTTCGGCGCGCCTCGCCTTGCGTTACTACGAAATGCCTTTTGGCGTTTTTCTCGGCGGGATGGCACTGCTGTCATTCCTCTTTGGCGATCGCCTGCTGCATTGGTATTGGGCGGCGCTGTAGCCGCGAAGGCTGGCAATAGGTTCTTGATTGGCGAATGCAGTCTGCGAACAGAATCGCGGACTGCGAAAGGATGATCACATGAAGCACACAATAAACGTGTCGGTTCTCATAATTGGCTTAGGAGTTGGCATTGCGTCCGCGCAGTCACTGGGAGAGTATGCCCGCACCGTCCGCAAGAACAAACCCGAGGCGTCATCGAGCACCCGCCACTTCGATAATGACAATCTCCCCACCACCGATGGCTTAAGCGTGGTGGGCCCGGCTCCCGCCGGCGACGCGAAAGCCCCCACCGAAACGGCTGCCGGAGATGCTTCAGCCAATGCCGCGAATGGCGCACCCGCCAATGCCGCCGCCCAGCAGAAGAACGCCGACGAATTAAAGACCCGGCTGGCCGACCAGAAAGCAAAAATTCAGAGCCTGACCCGCGAGCTGGATCTCGACCAGCGCGAACTTCGTCTGCGCGCCGCCGCGGTTTACAGCGACCCCGCCGTGCGCGGACGCAACGCTGCGGAATGGGATAAAGAAGACCTGCGCTACAAAGACGAAATCGAGGCCAAACAGAAAGCCCTCGACGCCGCTAATCAGCAATTCGACGAAATTCAGGAACAGGCCCGCAAGGCCGGGCTTTCCGACAGTGTAAGCGCAGCCGACAGCAGCAACAGCAAAGACAAGTAAGAGGAACAAGAGGCAGATCTCGAATCCACGGAAATACTCGCTTTCACCCCCGCAAGGGCGCGAGTCACGATCCCCCCACCCGCTCCCGAATCTGCCGCGCGTGATGCCGCCCGTGCACCCAATGGAATTTCCGCCACTCGCCGGCAGTCAGCGGCCCGATAAACGGATGATCGATAATCTTGGTTCGTGCGCCGAACCGACTCTCGCACTGGTGCAGCTTCGCGTCCAGACGTTGCAGTTCGGCCGTAAAAGCAGGCAGAACTTCTGCCAAGGGCATGCCCCGCGGAATCGCCCTTTCCGGCGCCTTGCGCCCGTTCGGGATATGTCCGAAAGTGATGACCACCATGGACGCTAAGCGGTCCTTGAACGTCGCTCGCGTGGCAGAGGGCGCGCCCCCTTCCATGCACTTCTCCAGAGCGCGATTGGTGTGCTTGTAACTCAGGAAAAGATGCTCCAGTATCTGCGCCGGAGTCCACTTTCCGGCAGGTACCTGCGCCGAGCTCGCCGCGCCCGCGTCTCCCAGGGCCTTCTCCACCTCACTGCGCAAACGCTCGAAATAGGCATTCATAGTGACGTTTCCCCAAGTCCGTCCAGTACAATCCGTTGAGTGGAACCATGGCCAACCCTGCGTGGACCAGCACCCTCAGGAACATTGCGCATGAACATTTCGATGATAAAACTATTCGCCGCAATTCTGGCCGTCGGACTTATGACCGCTTGCTCCTCGGAGCCAGCCCAGCCCGCTGCCGCCGACAACCCACAACCGAAGCCGCCCGAGGCGATCACCGGAAGCAGCGCATTCTACAAGTGCTATATCTCGGCCCGCTTGTGGGCGACCGACGCCCAAGCCTACCGCGTTGAATCCGAACCCACGCCGGATTCCAAAGGACGCGACGGCAAGGCCGCCGAATGGCGCGCCGCCTTCGCCTCGCTCGCGCATCGTACCACCCGGCCTTACACCTGGGCGCACGGCGAAGTCTCCCACAGCGTCGAGGACAGCTACAGCCCCGGCAACTCCAGCACTCAGGTCTTCAACGTCCAATTTCTCAAAGTGGACACCGACAAGGCCTTCGAGATCGCACAGCGCCATGGCGGAGATAAGCTGCTGGAAAAAGATCCCAATATGCCGGTCTTTTACCTGCTGGAGTGGAACCGGCAGACCAACGAACTACTGTGGCACGTAATCTACGGAACTGACCGCGAAACGGCCACGCTGCGAGTTGCGGTGAACGCCTCCACCGGCTTGTTCTCACGGGTGGAGAAGTAATAGCTATTTCTTCGCCATTCGGTCGAGCGAGCTATGCGCCTCTTTGGCTAATGGCCCTTCTGGCAGGATCTTCAGGTATTGTTCGAAGTACTTCGTTGCTTCGCTGTTATTGCCCAGCTTCTCCTGGCACAAGGCGACGCGAAAGCTGGCCACAGCGTCTCCATCTTTGTAGTAGAGCGCTTCCTTGTAGCGTTCCAGAGCGGCTTTGTAGTTCTTGCGCTTGTAGTAAAAGTCGCCAACTTCGACATCTTTCTTCGCCTTCAACGGGTTCCAGGGATGAAACTCCTGCACATCGGAGCTGTCGGGTTTGTCGGCTGTGTCGAGATCGGCAACCGCGTCCTGACTCGAGGGATGGCTCTTCTCGTCGTCCTTCGGCGGTCGGATATCGATGCGAGTGTCCCGGCTCGAACTTTCCTGGGTATCGCCATTGCCGGCGCCGGCCTTATCCCGGCTTGCCTTATCCCCGCTCGTCCTATCTGGCGACGACTTATCTGACGAGGACTGGTCGGTGCCTCCCTGGGCCCACGAAAACGTCGAGAGCAACGCCAGGAGCAAGAGGACCAAAATGAGCAATCGACTGTGCACACCCTATTATATCGCTGTTACCAAGCCCCTACGATGCTCGACTGCTTCGCGCGCCAGCCCAAGAAAATCAGGCCGCCCACGAATGGGACGGCCTGTTTTGAGAAACTCCTCCGGGGGAGGAAAACTTTAGAGCGACGGCGGAGCGGCGCTCGCACTTGGCGAAGAGGGCGAAGATTGCGTGCCCGTCGCCGGCGAGGTTCCCGCTCCCGTGTTGGTCATCAGGCGAATATCCACGCGGCGGTTCTTGGCACGGCCGTCACGAGTTTTATTGGAGTCCACCGGCTTGTCCTTACCCAGGCCGATCAGATAAATCTTGTAGGCCGGGACGCTCTTTTCCGCCGCCAGATATTGAATGACCGCATTCGCCCGGCGCTGGCTCAGATCGTAGTTGTATTCCGAGCTACCCACCGAATCCGTCGCCCCCTCGACCGTGATGATGTATCCCTTGGTCGTCGCGACGCTGGCGGCTAACTGGTCGATCGCATCCTTGGCGTCCTTCGTGAGGTTGTCTTTATTGAACCCGAAATGGACCGCCGTTTCGACCACCGGACGATAGTTATCCAGGTTCACAACCGCCTGCGTCAGAGTGTCTACCCGCTGCGTGGCGCTGTTAGCGGAGAGTTGCGCCTTGTCGGCTTCGCTTCCCGCCGCCAGGGCTTTCTGGTCTACTTCCGCGGCGCGGGCTTGGACGGCCTGAATTCCCGCCTGGGCGCGCTGATCGACGTCCTTGATATCCTTGGAATTCTTCGCCGTCAGGTCGTCGAGTTCATTGGTTTTATTAATCAGCGGTGTGGTTTGTTGACGAACATAATTCTTCGATGTACATCCAATCGACGCGACCATGGTCGCGGCCAGCATTAATGTCAACGAGGTGGAGGTGCGGTTCATAAGGTGGGGGCTCCTTGCCCAAGCATTACACGCGTTCGTTAGATTCTCTTCGGGGCCCGGCGTTGTCGCCAAAATCGCCCCATCCTCGACTAATGCACGGGTGATGCCAATCCGCATGCCCGACAGAATCGCTTAACCCGCTTTATATCAGCACGTTGGGAGGTGACTGTGGGAAACACAGCGACTCCCTCAAAGCAATCGCGATATAAACCGTAAAAAATTTATACGCTTAATGGTCCATATGAATTATAGGAGCCGAAACTCACTCCACTAGTTACTAACAAAGCATCTGGGGTAGCGGCGCAATCGCCGATTTACTGGCCGATGTACTGCTAGATGTACTGCTAGATGAACTGCTACATGACGGGTGGGACCGTGATCCCCATGGCTGCCAGCACGCGAGTAAGTTCGCGGCGCACCACGGCGGCGGTCGTGAACAGGAACTTCTGTCGGCCCGGGTCCGCTTCGTTAAGAATGGGATGCTTGTGATAGAACGCGTTGAAAAGCTGGGCCAGTTGAAAAGCGTGCTTGGCTAGATACGCAGGCTCGGTGGTGGCGATGCACTGGCTCACGACATAAGACGTTTTCGCCGACGCCAGCCAGAGTTCCCAAATGTCGTTCCCGGCTTCCCCGTCAAGGTAGCTGGCAAAATCCGTCGCAGCGGCGGTTGAGACGGCGATCGCCTCGCTCCCTTCCGCTGCCCCATCCCGACAGAAATCCTCCGCTTTCACTTTGCCTTTGCGGAAAATGTTGGCGGCGCGCACCGTCGCATACTGGGCATACGGTCCCGTGTCGCCCTCGAAACTAAGCGCCTCTTTGAAGTCGAAAGCGATCACCGATGCCTTGGTGAATTTCAACATGAAGTAGCGCAGCGCGCCGATGGCGATCTGCCCGGAAATACTGTCCCGCTCCGTTTCATTCAGTTCCGGATTCCGCGAGACAACTTCTTTGCCGGCCGCAGCGATCAAGGCGTCCAGCAGATCGTCCGCTTTAACCCCGAATCCTTTTCGCCCGGAAACTTCGATCCACGCCCGCCCCTGATCCTCAAAACTCAGCTTGTAGCCAAGTTCGGCGGCGCAGCGTGGCGTCAGCGCAACCATCTCGTAGGAGAAGTGTGTATAGCGATCGGCAGCTTCCCCGTGCCCCAGTCCCCGCAGCGCCTCGATCACCGCGTTCTGAGCTTCAGACTGGCGGGCATCAATAACGTTATAGATCTCGGCGACGTCGCCAAAATGTGGGTGATCGGCTTCCCCCTGACTGGTCGAAATCCAGCAGTCATGACCATCGGGATAGCGAAAGAATTTCCTATACCCGAAATCCCGCCCCAGCAGCCCGAACTTCCACATGTGATACGCAATGTCCTTGCCCACATAACCGACCGTGCCATTGGAGCGAACAATCACCTTTTGATCTTCTTCGCTGATTTTGTCTTCCGCCGCCTTTTCGTCCGCTGGCGGCGCTCCCTCTGTGGACTCAGGCTTGCCCGTTCCCGCTCGCCGCATCACCCAGCAACCGGAGTTCTTGCCCGACTCTTCATAGGTCAAAACACCGGCTTCTTTCAACTTGCTAAAAGCGGCGTCCCAAAAGTGCAGGTGCAGAATCTCGCTCTCCCGCGGCAGGAAATCGTACTCGATAGCCAGCCGCTCCATGGTTTCCAGATGCCGTCTCAGCACCGCCAGCGAAATCAAGTCGGCAACTTCCGCCGTCTCGTTGTTCCCTTCCTCAATCGCGCGCAGCGTGTTCGCCCGCGCCTGCAGGTTGGCCGGGGACTCCTCGTACCAGTGGGCAACCCGGGCATAAAGATCCCAGCACACATAATCGAAGCGGGGAGCGGCGGCGAGTGCCGCAATCTCGGCTCGCGTCTTCTGTTCGATCAGCAGGAATCCCACCACCACGTCGGCCACTTGCGCGCCCGTATTGTCGATGTAATTCTGGACGTCCACTTCCCTGCCCGCAAAGCGCAGCAGTCGGACGAAAGTATCGCCCAGGATTGCGTTACGCAGATGCCCGATATGCGCTGCCTTGTTGGGATTGATGCTGGAATGTTCGACCATCACCTTGCCCGCGGACAACTCTCCATCGGGAGTTGCGGGCGTGATGTCGGCGATCAGCGCTTCCGCCACCGCCGCACGCTGCACGCGCACGTTAATATATCCGCCCCCCGCCACCTCGAATTTTTCAAAGCCCGCTAGCGGTCCAATGCCGGCGACGATTTCCTCCGCAATCTTCCGCGGAGCCTGCCGCAGCTTTTTCGCCAGCTCAAATGCGAGGGGCAGCGCATATTCGCCAAATTCAATTTTCGGAGGCTGCTCAACGACGATCTTGACCTCTTCCAGGCCGTATTTGCGGCGCAGAAACTCACGCAAATGTTCAACCAGTCGGCGTTCCAGAAATCGATACAATCATCGCCTCTGCAGTGTCTACGAAGTGTGGACGGAACAGTGATGATAACAAACTCACGCCGCAGCGCTGGTTTGACGATGGATTGAGGGTTCCCTATGATTGAAAAAGATGAATCATGATGAAAGCTCCATGCGACGGCGAATCTTCCGTTTATTCCTTCGTGCAAGCGTGTTGCCGTACAAGCTTTTGAATTTATGCGTATAGCCTACCTGGACTGCTTTTCCGGCATCAGTGGCGACATGTTTCTGGGCGCGCTGCTCGATGCCGGAGTGTCCCCGAGCCTCCTCCGGGACACCGTCGCTAGCTTGGACATCGGCGCCACGTTCGAGATTGATCGGGTACTAAGAGCCGGAATTTCAGCCACGAAAGTCGAAGTATCCGGCCCCGGCGTTGCCCCGCAATCCGCTCACGGTCGCAGTCTGAGCAAAATTCGCGAGATCATCGCCAAGGCTGCCATCACTGCCGCTGCCCGGGCAACCGCTCTTCAGGTTTTCGAGAATCTAGGTCAGGCTGAAGCCGAGATCCATAACACATCCCTCGATAAGGTCCATTTTCACGAAGTGGGAGCCGTCGACGCCATGGTTGATATCGTCTGCGCCGCCGTCGGAGCGGAGTCGCTCGCGATTGCGGAATGGGTATGCTCGCCGTTAAATGTCGGTGGCGGCACTGTCCAATGCACCCACGGCACTTTACCGGTTCCCGCTCCGGCGACCTTGAAGCTCCTGCGAGACGCTCCTGTCTATTCCTCCTGTTCCGGACCGCAGTTTGAGCTGGTAACTCCGACCGGCGCGGCGATTGTGAAGACGATGGTCAGCCGTTTCGGCTCATTTCCCGCCATGAAGATCGAAAACACGGGATACGGCGCAGGCACGCGAGACTTCCCGCAGCATCCCAACGTGCTCCGACTGACAGTGGGAGAATTTTCCGCCCATGAGTCATCCAATGAAAGCATCACCGTGCTGGAAGCCAACCTCGATGACCTAAGCCCCCAAGTCCTCGCTTACGCCATGGAGCAATTGTTGTCGGCAGGAGCGCTCGATGTATTCAGCGTCCCCATCCAGATGAAGAAAAGCCGTCCCGGAGCCTTGCTCACGGTGCTCTCTAAAACCGAGGACGCTGATCGACTCGCGAAAATGATCTTCACCGAGACTACAACTCTCGGCGTACGCCGGCGTCAGGAGCAACGCCAGACCCTGTCGCGCCGCTGGGAAACGGTGGAGACTTCCTGGGGACCGGTCCGCATGAAGATCGCAAACCTGAATGGCACAGTCTCGAATTTCGCGCCCGAATACGAAGACTGCCGCGCGCTGGCGTCCGCCCAACATGTGCCTCTACGGACCGTGATGCAGGAGGCAATTCAGCAATATCTCGGCGGCGCGCGGAAAGGTCTCAGCCACGCGTCGCCCGAAAAGTCGGCAGGGCCTCCCGATTAGCGCCCCTGATTTTCTGCCCGCAATTGTCTCCGCCAGTTTGGCACTTTAAGCCTTGGACAGATGGAGTGGAATGAGCAAGAAGTTTTACATCACGACCCCGATTTACTACGTCAACGCGCGTCCGCATATCGGCCATGCCTACACCACCATCGCCTGCGACACCATCGCGCGCCGTCACCGCATGCTGGGGGATGACACGTGGTTCCTCACCGGAACCGACGAGCATGGTCAAAAAATTGAACGCGCCGCGCAAGCGGCCGGCAAAACTCCGCAACAGTTCACCGACGAAATCTCCGCCGAGTTTCGCACCCTGTGGCAGCGCATGGGCTTGACTCCGGACGATTTCATTCGCACCACCTCGGACCGCCACAAGCTTGGAGTGCAGGCCCTATGGCGCAAAATCCGCGACAACGGATTTATCTACAAGGGAATTTTCACCGGGCAGTATTGCGTTTCCTGCGAATTGTACGTCGATGGAATCGAGCCCAACCAGCCGTGTCCCGATTGTGGCCGCCCCACCGAAACCGTCCACGAGGAGAATTACTATTTCAAGCTCTCCGCCTTCCAGGAGCAGTTGATCTCCCTCTATACCCGGCAGCCCGATTTCATTAGGCCTGAAACCCGGCGTAACGAAGTCCTCTCCTTTGTTCGCGGCGGTCTGCGTGATCTTTCCATCAGCCGCTCCTCATTTTCCTGGGGTGTCCCCGTGCCCGACGATCCAACCCACGTCGTTTACGTATGGCTGGACGCACTAGCAAATTACATCACCGCCCTCGGTTATGGCTCGAATGATCTCCGCAAATTCGACCAGTTCTGGCCCGCCGACGTGCACATGATCGGCAAGGAAATCGTGCGCTTCCACTGCGTCTACTGGCCCGCCTTCCTGATGGCCGCGGGACTGCCCTTGCCAAAGAGCATTGCCGCCCATGGCTGGCTCCTCTTTGAAGAAAACAAAATGTCCAAGTCGCGCGGAAATATCGTGCGCGCCGAAACCATCCTCGACGTGCTCGGGACCGACGCGCTGCGCTATTTTCTCTTGCGGGAAGTGGTCTTCGGACAAGATGGGTCGTTCAGCTTCGATGCCCTGGTCCAGCGCTACAACTCCGACCTCGCGAACGGCCTGGGCAACCTCGCCAGCCGCACCCTGACCATGATCACCCGCTACTTTAAGGGAGAAGTTCCCTATCCCTCTCACGCCGCCCTCACCGCCGCCGATGCCGCCGATGCCGCCATCGCCGATGCCGCCACCAAAGCGATTACCGACTTCAGCGCCCTCTTTGACCAATACCAGTTTTCCCGCGCGTTAGAAGCAGCCTGGGGACTGGTCGCTGCCGTCGATAAGTACATCGTCGAAAATGAGCCCTGGTCGTTGGATGAGAAGAAGGATGAACAAAGCCGCGCGCGCCTCGCGACGGTACTCTACACCAGTGCCGAAGCCCTGCGTATCGTGACCGCCCTCGCCCATCCCGCGATCCCCGACGCCACCGCGAAAATATGGTCGCAGCTCGGTCTCGGCGAGATCGCCGCCGTCGACCTCAAACAACTGTGCTGGGGACAACTGCAACTGGGCACCCGATTGGGCGAAGTGAAAGCCGTCTTTCCCAGAGCCGACAAATCCGCTGTTGAAAGGATGCAAAAGATGGAAGAAACCCCAGCAAGTGTAGTCGCTCCAAGTGTGCAAGCGGCCGTTGCGGTAAAGAGCGACTCCGCCGCCAAGCCCGCAACCACCCTTCCCGATGGCAAAATCAGCATCGACGACTTTGCCAAAGTCGAATTGCGTGTCGCCCAGGTGAAGACCGCCGAGCGTGTGAAAGGCGCTGACAAATTACTCCGCCTCGAAGTCGATCTCGGCACCGAGGTGCGCCAACTGGTGGCGGGCATCGCCGAAGCCTACGAACCGGAAGCCCTGATCGGCCGCAAAGTCGTCATCGTAGCCAACCTCGCGCCGCGCAAACTCCGCGGCCTGGAGTCGAATGGCATGATCGTCGCTGCCTCCCCCGAAGGCGGAAAACCCGTCCTGGCCAGCTTTCTGGAAGACGTACCCATCGGAACGCGCCTGAAATAGCCCCGAATCCGCCAGGCGTGAATGCATTCCCTAAAGTCTTCGGGATCCCCGCCGATATATCCCCACGGGGGTACCCGTGCCGATCAACTCCAAGGTTCTGGTTGTCGAGGACAGCAAGTTTCTTCGCATGGCCAATGAGATCGCCCTATCCAGGGCCGGTTACCTCGTCACGACCGCCGCGGACGGCGAGGAAGCGCTGCAAGCCGCCATCGAGCAGATGCCCGACGTCATCCTGCTCGACATGCTCATTCCAAAAATCAGCGGCCCGGCCGTACTCCGGGCGCTAAAACAGGATCCCGCCACCATGGACATACCGGTGATCGTCCTGACCAGCCTGTCCAAGAAAAATGAGCAGAAACTCATCAGCGAAGGTGCCGCCGCTTTTCTGGAAAAATCTGCCCTGGAACTCGATAAGAGCCCCTATCGACTGATGCTGCTGGTGGAAACCGTGCTCAAGGGTCACCGCCCGGCGAGACACCCGCCCGCCGTCCCCGCCACCTGAAACCGGTGAGCGACGATTTCTGCTACCCGATTTTGCAAATCGACGTTGCAAATCGACGTTGCAAATCGAAGTTGCGAATCGAAGTTGCGAATCGAAGCTGCGAATAGAAGCTGCGAATAGAAGTTGCGCCCATCGAACTTCTGACAATCCCACGCTGCCCCTTGCGCTAGAATTAAGCCATGTATCACTACGATCCCGCAATTGCCTTGGAAGAACTGACCGAGGACGCAACCCTCCCCAACCCGGTGCATGTGCGTGACATGATGCTCCGCCACCAGCCTACCGCCGATCAGTCGCTCGAATTGAATCGCATCTTCGTGCAATACCAGAAATCGTTCGGCGAAGCCCAGAAACTGGGCCGGGAAATACTCCAGCGCCTCACCGCCTGATGCCCCGCCGCGAACGCGCCGCCCTCCCGTCGCCTGTTCCCACTGCAAATTGAAAGCATCCTTCGCCGCCGAAATTGTCATCGAATGGCAGCGGTGGGAAGATTTGCGCGCGGAGGCCTAACCGATGAACGACCCGAGAACTACCGGCGAATCCGATGGCACATCCGATAACGACCGGAAACGTCTGGCCCGCAAGCCGGAGCACAATCCCTTCAGCGAAGAAAATAAGCACGGTGCCGACGCTCATCGCCGCTCGCCCGGAACCGCCCAGGAATATTCCGGTAATCCGTCCGTACAGCGCAGCGCCCAAGGCGTCGTTGAAAATGACAATAGCAACGATAATAACCACAATAACGTCGAGCCAGACCCCGCCCATAGCCGCAAGCCACAACCTTCAACCCCCAAGGTTGAAGCAGCGAAGTCCACAGAGCGATTTTCAAAGAGAAGTTCAGAGAGAAGATCAGACGGCGAAGTACAACTTCGGCCCTCGCAGCCTAAAACCTAAAACCCAAAACTTAAAACCGAAGACCTAAAACCTAAGACCTGAAACCTAATACCTAAAACCTATCCCCCCGACTCAAGCCCTGCCCCGGATCTTAGCCCACCACCAGCGCACACCCACAAACAAGAACCGCCAGTCCTGCAAGAATTCCGGCGGCTTGCCTTCGAAAGCGTGGCCGATGAATTGGAAAATCCAGCCCAGGATGAACAGAGCCAGCGCGTACCGCAGGAGGCGGTGAACGAAGAAGCCCGCGATGAAAACTGGAAGCGACAGCAGGATGGTCGGAATCCCCAGCGTGTGACACACGCGGTTTGCCGGATGCTGGTGGCTGGAACCGTATTGCGCAATCCACTGCTCGCTACTGCGTCCGCCCAGCACGCCGACGATAATAACACGGCCCGAAACGAGGCTGCGGCCGCAGAGTCGCGGCCCCCGAAGCCTAAAACCCAAGAACTAAAACCTAAGACCTGAAACTGCAAAACGGCTGGCGCATTTCGCGCCAGCCGTTCGCATTCTGCCGACGTCGATTAGCGTCCGCCGCGAGCCCCACCCCGACCGCCGCCGTGGAAGCCGCCGCGCGCGCCTGCTCCCTGCCCTCGCCCGGCAAAGCCGCGTGCCACCCCTACGCCGCGTCCCGCAAACCCGCGTCCCTCAAATCGGGGCCCGCCGAAGCCGCGAGCATACCCGCGCCCGTAATAAGGATGTCCCCATCCGTGGTACCACGGCCCTGCGCCGATAAAGACGCCGCCGGAAAACCAACTCGGCCCATAGTAGCCGTACGGCGCGCAGCTATACGGATAGTCCGGATAGTAGCCGTAGGCGCAGACTGGCGCCCCCGCCACGTACCCGCCAACCCCGATCCCGACTCCCACTCGGACCTCGGCCTGCGCATAAGCCATCGGCAAGGCCAGTAACCCAACCAGCAGTGCTGCATATCTAAGGTATTTCATAGTGATCCCCTTTCGTCGCGACCGGCTATTCTCGCTTTGCGTTTCGCCGTGCCGCGAGGTACTTCAGCTTTTCCTCTTCTGAAGTACTACTTGTTTGAACTCAGATCGCGCCAGAAAGTTGCGGCCCGACGAGTGGCTGATTTCAGCCATCCTGCTGCAAATCAACCAGTTGGCTGACTTCCCTGGCGCGTCACGCCAACTCCCTCGATCTGTTAAACTCTCGACGAATTTGCTTCCCTCGGAAATGGAAGAATGAGAATAGGACTCGAGGTCCAGCCGTCTCCAGGACGCTCTTCGGGAACGCTCTCCATCTCCAACCCGAAGGTCGGCGGCGGCATCCAACCGGCTCCATCAATTACGAGCATCCCTTATGGCAGCAGCGACTGACGGTCCCATTCCTCTTCGAGATTTCGGCCGATCCGGGGACAGGATTTCCATCCTCGGCTTCGGAGGTCATCACCTCGGCGAAGCTCCCGACGAGAAAACCGCCGTCGAGATCATCCACCAGGCCGTGGATGGCGGAATCACCTTCTACGACAACTGCTGGGAGTATCGGCGCGGCAAGACAGAACTCTGGATGGGCGCGGGTCTCAAAGGTCACCGAGACAAGGTTTTCCTGATGACCAAAACCTGCCCCCATGGGCGCGACGCCAGTCTGGCTCTCGAGATGTTGGAGGAATCGCTGCGTCGCCTGCAAACCGATCACCTCGACCTCTGGCAGGTCCACGGCATGGCCTTCGACAACGATCCCGATCTCTTCATTCGCAAAAATGGAGCGGCGGAAGCCCTGGAAAAGGCCAAAAAAGACGGTAAAGTTCGCTACGTCGGATTCACCGGCCACCACAATCCCAAGGTTCATCTCGGCATGCTGCAAACCGGCTTTCCCTTTGACGCGGTACAAATGCCCTTGAACGCGTTCGACGCCAGCTTCCGCAGCTTCGAACAGCACGTCCTGCCCGAACTGAATAAACGCGGCATCGCGGCGCTCGGGATGAAGCCGCTGAACGGTCACGGAGAGGCGATCCAGAACGGCGTCGTCACCGCTGAGGAAGCTCTGCGCTACGCCATGAGCCTGCCCGTGACCACCACCATCACCGGTATCGACAGTCTTGAGATTCTGCACCAGAACCTCAAGATCGCCCAGAGCTTCAAACCCTTATCGCCGGCGGAAATGGACGCCCTCCGCCAGCGCTGCCAGCCCGACGCGGCCGATGGCCGGTACGAACTCTACAAGTTGTCGCTCAAGTTCGATAACCCGGAAGCCCGCCTGGCCCACGGTTTCCCTCTCGATACCCAGCAGTCGGAAGTGAAGGATATGTTCGGAGCGCAGGAGAATACCGGCCATCCCTTTCCGGAAAAGCAGTTGTAGGCAGCAGTTGTAGGGTGCAGTTGCAGAGAAAGGAAAGTACATTCGATGTGGCAGTGGAATCGCCGCAAGTTCATAAAAGGCGCAGCGCTCATCGGCGCCGCCCCGCTCATTTCCGGAGGAAGCATGGCGCAGCCGCAGAAAGAAGCCTCAGCCTCGGTACCTAAAGGTGAAGTGCCCAGGAGGCCCTTAGGGAAAACCGGCGTTCAAGTGTCCGCGCTGGGAATTGGCGGTTATCATCTCGGTTCCGCCGAGACCGACCAGGCAGCCACCGAAATCGTGGCGAAAGCCATCGCCCACGGTGTAAATTTCTTCGACAACGCGTGGGAATACCACGACGGCCTCAGCGAAGAGCGTCTCGGCAAAGCGCTGAAAGGGAAACGTGACCAGGTGCTGGTCATGACCAAGGTGTGCACCCACGGCCGGGACAAAAAGCTGGCCATGCGTATGCTTGAAGAATCCCTCCGTCGCCTGCAGACCGATCATCTCGACGTGTGGCAGATTCACGAGGTGGTGTACGACAACGATCCCGATCTGATCTTTGCTCCGAACGGCGCGGCGGAAGCTTTAATCGCCGCCAAACAACAGGGCAAAGTCCGCTTCATCGGATTCACCGGCCACAAAGACCCCGAAATTCATCTCAAAATGCTGTCTCATGACTTTCCCTTCGACACCATCCAGATGCCGCTGAACTGTTGCGACGCCACCTTTCGAAGTTTCGAGACTCACGTCCTGCCCCAGGCCGGCCGCAGGGGCATCGCCGCGCTGGGGATGAAAAGTCTGGGTGGCAGCGGCGAGTTAGTGCGCCACGGTGCGGTCACCCCGCAACAGGGATTGCGCTACGCCATGAGTCTCCCCGTGGCCACCACCATCAGCGGAATCGACAGTATGCAGGTGCTCGACCAGAATCTGCGAGTGGCCGTGAACTTTACCCCGCTCGCAGCTGCGCAGATGCAGGCCCTGCGCGATCAATGCCAGTCAGTGGCCGCGGATGGCCGCTTCGAGCTCTTTAAAATGACCACCAAGTACGACGGTAAAGTAGGCCGCGAGCAACATCACTTTCCAACCTCCACCGCATTGCCGTTGTAGCGCGACGCTCTCAATTTCGTCGCCCTGGCGTACTCCGGCCTATCATGGAATGACGTTGCCTTTGATTCCCCCAACTTGAATTCGCTGACTATCGTTTATGCCAGATATTCCCGATGTAATCGTAATTGGCTCAGGCGCGGCCGGGCTCGCCGCCGCCACCGCACTGGCGCGAGCCGGACTCTCGATCGTCATCCTGGAAGCGCGCGACCGAATCGGTGGAAGAATGTTTACCCAGCGCGACCCAGTTCTGCAATTCCCCATCGAACTGGGTGCCGAGTTTATTCACGGATTGCCTCCTGAGACTTGGCAAATGCTTGAGGCCGGAAATATAGCGGCCCCCGAAGTCGACGGCGAGTCCTGGTGCTTCCGAAACGGTGAATTGTGTGGCTGCGACTTCTTCTCAAAAGTGCACGAAATTCTCGCCGCCATGGATAGCGACGCCCCCGACGAATCTTTTCTAAGCTTCCTCAACCGCCGCTTTCCCGACTCCGGAGACCCTGAACGCGCCGCAGCGAGGCAGCGCGCCCTAGCGTATGTGGCGGGCTACAACGCCGCCGACCCCAATCGCGTCGGCGTCCATTGGCTGGTCCAGGGTATGGAAGCGGAAGAAAAAATCGCAGGCGATCGCGCCTTCCGTCCCGCAAACGGATACGCAGCCGTCCTGGATATTTTTCTTCAGGATTTAGCCAGAGCCGGGGTCAGCGTCCACTGCGAAACCGTGGTGAAAACCATCAAATGGATGCCAGGCGACGTCGAGATCGACGCCCTTCAGAAAAACCAGCCCCAGACCTTCAAAGCCGCCCGCGTGCTAGTGACCCTGCCCCTCGGCGTTTTGCAGGCGGCGCAACGGCAACCCGGGGCCGTAAGTTTTGTTCCCGCTTTGCCACGCACCAAGCTGGATGCGCTCACAAAATTAGAGATGGGAAAAGTCATACGCATCACCCTGCGCTTCCGTCACCGCTTTTGGAAAACAATTTCCCCGCCCTCTGACCGTTCCCGCGACCTTTCTGGACTGAGCTTCCTCTTTTCCGACGACGAGTGGTATCCCACGTGGTGGACCTCCATGCCCGAGACACTCCCCATCCTCGTCGGCTGGGGTCCCTTTCGTTGCGCCGAAAAACTATCCGGCCAGAGTCGAACTTTTGTGATTGAGCAGGCTTTGCGGACGCTCGCCCGCCTTCTGCCTATCGATTACTCCGAACTCTCGACCCTGTTCGAAGCCGCGTATTTTCACGACTGGCAGGAGGATCCCTTTTCCCTCGGCGCTTACAGTTATGGCGCAGTCAATGCCGAAGGAGCGCAGCAGGCTTTAGCTGCTCCGCTTGACCATACTCTTTTTTTCGCCGGAGAAGCCACTGACACCTCCGGCAACAACGGAACCGTGCACGGCGCCATAGCAAGCGGCCGCCGCGCAGCGCAGGAAATAATAATGGGCAATAAATAAAAACAAGACCTAAAAACTAAGAACTAAACGCTAAACGCGAAGCGCTGATCCCTCAGCCTCCGCTCCCCAATCATTTCGCCCGCAGAAGCAGAACCGGCACGCTGATGCTATGCTGCACCCGGCTCGCGGTCGTGCCCAAAAATATGTCCGCCAGAAAGCGATGGCCGTGCGTGCTCATCGCCACCAGATCGCAACCCTTCTGCTGAATCCACTTAATAATCTCTTTAACTGGCTCGCCATAAGCGAGTTCCGCCTGCGCTGGAATCCCCAGCCCTTCTAACTCGGCCCGCACTTTTTCCAGGTACGCGCGATCGTCGGAGATTTCGGCACTGACTGCGTCCGGCCCATACGTTCTAGCCGCCCACCCGTCGGCCACATGCAGCAGAACCAGCGTGCTATGCGCCAGCCTGGCCAGCTCTTTCACGTGTTCGATAATCGCGCGATCGCTCGACGTGCCGTCCAGGGTCACAAGAATTTTTTCATACATGGAATTGTTTGCGCTCCTGGCAAGAAATTACCCGCCCGTGACCACCTGCCACGCCGTCTTGAGAGAGTCGGGCAGGCCGTAAATATCCATCGCGGTAATCAGAATCGCACTGCCCCAACCGGCAAGCAAGAGGAACCAGCCATTCTTCCAGTTCCCCATGCGCTTTCTCGAGCTGGTGAATTGTAGAAGTGGGAACATGGCGAAGGGCAGCTGCAGAGCCAGCACCACCTGACTGAGCGTGAGCAGATCGGTAACACTGCTGTCGCCCCGTAATCCGATAATAAAGACCGCAGGCAGAATAGCGAGCGTCCGGGTGATGAGCCGGCGCACCCAGGGCTGAATGCGCCAATGCATGAAGCCCTCCATCACCACCTGCCCGGCAAGCGTTCCCGTGATCGTGCTGCTCTGGCCGCTGGCCAGCAGCGCCACCGCGAACAACGTGCTCGCCGCCATGGTTCCGAGCAACGGCGCCAGTGTGAGATAGGCAACCCGCACCCAGTCGGTGGCGGCTGTGAACCGGACAACCTGCCCACCCGGCAGGTTCACGCTCTCTTGACCGAAAAAAACCATCGCAGCCAGCACCAGAATTGCCGCATTCACAAAGAACGCGATCGTCAGCGCCACCGTAGAGTCCAGTGTATTGAACTGGATGGCGCGCCTCACCGAAAGATCGTCCTTCTGCAACTGCCGGCTCTGCACCAGGGCCGAATGCAGGTAAAGGTTGTGCGGCATCACCGTTGCGCCCACAATCCCGATCGCGACATAGATCATGCCCACTCGTCGAAAGTGTGGAGAAATCAGGGCGCGTCCCATTTCCAGAAAACTGGGATGGGTTTGCGGAAGAATAAAAATCTCAATGAAGTAGCACACCCCTATGGTGACGATCAGCAGCAGGACAATGGCTTCGATAGTCCGAATCCCGACGCTTTGCAGCGCCAGCAGCAACAGTACGTCGAGACCGGTGATGATCACCGCCCACAGCAGCGGAATATGGAACAGCAGGTTCAGAGCAACCGCGCTCCCCAGCACCTCCGCCAGGTCACACGCCCCGATCGCCAATTCACTCATCAGCCAATTCGGCCAGCGCGTCCATTCCGGATACCAGTCGCGGCAGCACTGCGCCAGATCCTTGCCGGTAACCACGCCCAGCCGCGCCGATATCACCTGCATGAAGATCGCCATTAAGCTGGCGACCCCGACCACCCACAGCAGTCCGTATTTAAAGTGAGCGCCCGCCTCCAGATCGGTCCCCCAGTTGCCCGGGTCCATGTAGCCCACGCTCACCAGAATTGCCGGGCCGACAAAGGCGCGCCACTGCTCCCAGAAGCCCGCTTCGTGATGCGGCACCCCGACGGTACTGTGAACCCCCTCCAGAGAAACGTGGCGAACCTGTGGAACCTCAGCTTCCATTCCGCTTGCGCCCTCGCGACTTAGCCTCAGTATAGTATAAGGAATTAACCGTGGCTAATCTCTATCGGGGAGATAGATCGTGAGATCAATCGGAACATTATTCGCCCATGTGCCGCCGCGCCAAGGTGGGTCTACAGCCCCAGCCCGCCGTCCACTGCCAGCACCTGGCCGGTGATGAATTGCGGAGCCGTGGCAAAAAACAGCACTGCCGCGGTAATATCCGCCGCCGTGCCGCTGCGCTGCATGGGCGTCTGTTTCGCCGTCTTCTTCATGAAGGCTGCAGCGGCCTTTTCACCCAGGTCAATCATTCCGGGAGCCACTGCGTTCACCGCCATCTCGGGTGCCAGCGCCTTGGACATCACTTTCGTCAGCATATGTAACGCTGCCTTTGACGAGCAATAATGCGCATGCGTCGCCCATGGCCGCAGTCCCCCCAGCGATCCCATATTGATGATGCGTCCCCGCCGTTTCTTCAGGTATGGCAACGCTTCCCGCGAGACCAGAAACGGCCCCCGCGTGTTCGAGGCGAAAATCGCATCCCACTGCGCCACCGTTATCTTTGCGAACTCGGCCGTCTCGTAATTTGCCGCGTTATTCACCAGCACATCGATGCCGCCCAGCTCCGCGGCCACTTCTTTCACCATTTCCCGGACACTCTTTTCATCCGTGACATCGCAGCGCACCGCCAGCGCTTCCACGCCGTGCCGCGCCAACTCCGCGACCACCGACCGCGCCTCGCCCGCCGATTCTCGATAAGTGATGGCGACATCCGCCCCGTTTTCCGCCGCCGCCAGAGCGATCGCGCGGCCCAGTCGTTTTGCTGCTCCCGTCACCAGGACGGTTTTCCCCGCCAGGCTCCGTCCTTCAACGTTTATGTTGAGCTTCGTCATCTGCAAGATTCTACGCCGACCTGCCCGCCTCAGCCGGTTGGAAAGCCGCTCCTTGAACTGGTAGACTCCCTCGCATGACCACGCCCCGGGAAGTCGTGCTTTACTCCCGCAAGGGATGTCATCTCTGCGAAATTGTCAAAGAAAGCATCGTCAAACTGCACAAACGCGGCGGCTTCAACTGGCGCGAAATTGACGTCGACTCCGACACCGAGATACGTCGGCTCTACACCGACGAAGTTCCCGTGGTCTTCATCGACGGCCGAAAAGCCTTCAAGTACCGCATGGATGAACAGGAGTTCCTCCGCAAGCTGACGGCCTAGGATTCGCCTCGCGGCTTTCAACTTCCAGGTTCTGCCACTACAATTCCCCCCGATGCTTCGAACCGAACTCTATGCCGACCCCACCGGGCGCTTCGTCCATGACGTCGTACTGGAAAGCTGCCGCAAGAATGGCGGCAAGACGGCGTTGGTCGATACCTCCTGCGATCGCCGTTTCTCGTTCGCCGAGTACGGCAGCCTGGTGGAATCCCTCGCTCGCGGCTTGGTTTCCGCCGGACTGGCGCCGGGAGAGGTGGTCGCCATCTTCCTTCCCAACTCCTGGGAATTCGCCGTCACCTATCACGCAGCCACCCTCGCCGGAGGCATCCCCACCCTTCTCAATCCCGCCTACCGCGACCGCGAGGTTCGCTATCAACTGGAAAACTCCGGCGCTGCGCTTCTCGTCACCGACGCGCCGCTCTTGGAAAATGTCAATCTCACCGGTCTCGCCGCTCTGCGGCGCGTATTCACCACCCGCGGCTCTAGCCCCGTTTGCGAAGACTTCGCGAACCTGCTGCGTTCATCGTCCGAAAAATTACCGCAGCCCGCCGCGAGCCCCCAGCGAACCATCGGCGCCCTGCCCTACTCCAGCGGCACTACCGGTTTGCCCAAGGGGGTCATGCTCTCGCACTACAATCTGGTCGCCAATGTCTATCAGACCCTGGGACCAAACGCCGCTCCCCTTAAGACGGACGACGTCATTCTCTGCTTCCTCCCTCTCTACCATATCTACGGTCTGACCGTGGCTCTCACTCTTTCGCTGATTCTCGGCTCGCGCCTGGTTCTCATGCCGCGCTTCGATGTGCCGAAGCTCTGTTCCCTCCTCGTTACAGAAGAGGTCACCATGATGCCCATGGTTCCGCCCGCGATTAATGCGCTCTGTCAGGCCGCCGAAGCCGGTGCATTCCCCAGCGAAAACAAAATGCGCTGGATCAAATCCGGCGCCGCCCCCCTGGCTCCCGAACTCGCTCGCCGCATGACGGAACTCACGGGCATCTTCGTCTATCAGGGATACGGCATGACCGAGGCGTCGCCCGTCACTCACGTCGGCTTTTGCACCCCCGAAATGAACCGGCCCGCCTCTATCGGACAACCGCTGGCTCTGACCGAATGCCGCATCCTCGATCTGGAAGGAAACGACGTTCCCACCGGCGAGCCCGGCGAACTCACCATGCGCGGCCCGCAATTCATGATGGGTTACTGGAAGGATCCCGAAGCCACCGCGGCCGTGCTTCACGATGGCTGGTATTCTTCCGGCGACATCGTCCGCGCCGACGCTGACGGGTTCTATTACGTCCTCGACCGCAGCAAAGAGATGATCAAGTACAAGGGGTTTCCCGTTGCGCCCGCGGAGGTCGAGTCCTTATTGCTGGAACATCCCGCGATCCGTGACTGCGGCGTGGTCGCTAAGCCCGATCTCGATGCCGGAGAAATTCCCTGCGCTTTCGTCGTGTTGCGTGCGGGTTTTCCGCCTTCCGACGCCCTGGCTTGCGAACTCTGCAGTTTCGTCGCCGACCGTCTCGCCCACCACAAACAGCCGCGTGAAGTTCATTTTGTGGAAACCGTCCCACGAACGCCTTCCGGGAAGATCCTGCGTCGGGAGTTACGCAAGACATTCGCCTGATTCTGCGACTGCCGGTTTTCAGCCTACGGTCCGAACCCGGGCACAGTGTAAAATCATGGCGTTGCCATGACCCTCACCGGTTTCGTTACTAAGTCCGCCTTCCGCAACAAACTGCGCAGTCTCCTGACCGTCGCCAGCATCGCTTTTTCTCTCCTTTTGCTCTGCATCATGTTTTGCGTCTGGCGCAGTTTTTACATCGACAAGGGAGCGCCGGATTCCGCCCTCCGCATCATGACCCGCCACAAGGTCTCGCTCGCCAACTTTCTGCCCATCTACTATCGCAACAAGATTCGAGCCGTGCCCGGTGTGGTGCACGTGGTGCCGATGACCTGGTTTGGCGGAAAATATAAGGACGACAAGCCGGAAAACTTTTTCGCCCAGTTTGCCACCGATCCCGACGAATACTTCGACGTGGCCGCCGACAAAGTCATGCCTGCCGATCAACTCGCCGCCTGGAAGCGCGATCGCTCCGGCTGCGTCATCGATTCCGACCTCGCCAAGAAACACAACTGGAAAATCGGCGACCACATCATCCTGCAAGGCACCATCTTTCCCGCCAACCTTGATTTGACGGTGCGAGGCATCTACACCATCTACCCTCCGGTCAGTAACCTGTACTTCCACACCAAGTATCTGGAGGAATCCGTCGATTGGTTCAAAGATACGGCCGGCTTTTACTTCACCCGTGTGGATACGGCGGAACATATGCCGGCGGCCGCGCGGGCCATCGACGAGATGTTTCACGCCACTCCCGTTCCCACCAAGAGTGAAAGTGAACAGGCCTTCAAACTCGATTTCATCAACACTTTGGGCAGCGTCAAAACCTTCATCCTGAGTATTTGCGGAGCCGTCGTCTTCACCACCCTGCTGGTCTGTGCCAATACCATGGCGATGTCGATTCGCGAACGTACTCGCGAGGTCGCGGTATTGCGGACGCTCGGCTTCACGCGCGAGAACATCCTGCGCTTGCTCCTCGGCGAATCGATCGCCATCTCGCTGATTGGGGGTTTGATCGGCGTGACGTTCGCTACCGGTGCCGTCCTGTTCATGGCCCGGCCCGGCATCGGCTTGCCGGTCTCTCTGCACATGACGTTCTATACCGCTCTGGTCGTCATGCTGGTCGCCGCCCTCGTGGGAGTGGTCAGCGGCTTGCTGCCTTCCTACCGCGCTTCCAACCTCGGCATTGTCGATGCCCTGCGCTACATTGGCTGAGCCGCAACATCACCGCCGGCCGCCATCTCCAGACGTGTCTCCACACCTGATCCAAGAAATGATACGCCGGTTCTAAAGTGCTAAACTCGCTTCGCATGCGGATGGATATCCTACCTCTCTGCGATCTGCACTTCCGCACCATGGAGCCCGCGCTCGCTCCCTACAACGCCGATTATTCCATCGAATTTTTTCGCTGTACCGATAAACTATGCCACCGCTGCTTCGGAGAGCGCGTCGGCTATTCCACTCCCAAGCGCGGAGAAGCCCCGCACCTCACCGCCGATCAGCCGGTTTGCGACCGCCACGGGCGGCCCATGTTCATCGTCAGCCTTGACCGCCGTCACAATCAGGTCACCTACGCCTGCCCCGAACCGGATTGCGCCGAACGCTGGCTCCGTCCCTAGTCGCGTCTAGCCCGCCAGCCATCGATACTGCGCCGCCGTCAAGGGCACCACGCTCAGCCTTCCCTGCTTGACCAGCGGAGACTCCGCAAACGCGGCGTGCGCTTTAATCTCCGCCAGCGTCTTCGGCTTCACAATCGCTTCCCCCACCTTGATCCGGACCTGCGGAATCTTAGGATCGCTGGCATCGACCGCCACCACGGACGCCGTTCCCACCGCGCTCTTTTCATCCCCGGTGTGGTAAATCACCAGGCGTTCCCCCGGCTTCATCTCGCGCAGGTGTTTCACCGCGGCTGGATTCGTCACTCCATCCCAAATGGTCGTCTGCTCACGCTGGAGATGCGCGAAGGAGTACACCGTCGGTTCACTCTTCAGTAGATAGTCCATAAAGGATCGTCCTTGGAAGATGGTCCATCGGCAGGTATTGTAAACCGCCCCAGGAAGTTCTCACGCCCTCTCTTCCCGGCCGGTTACCCCGGACACTTCCTTTTCGCTCCCCTTTGCCGAACAATAAGAGCTCAGGAACTTATGTCGGCCGCAGCCTTCCCAAAACCCGACGGCACCGCCGCGTCACGCGCCATATCGTGCACTATGTCCCGCGCCATCGAGCGCTACTTTAATATTTCCCTGTACTTGCTTGTTTTAACGGGCTTCGCCGCGCTGGCGTTTACCGGAGAACTCGACCTTCCCGCAGTCATTCTGGTGGCGCTGGCGCTGGCCCTTCGTGGATTCCAGCTGTTTACTGGCCGCGAGTTTGCGATCTCAGACCGCTGGACCACTGGCCTCACCCTGATCTACGTCTTTCTCTACCTCGGCGACTACTTCTTCCTTTCGCGCACTTTTCTGGGCGCGACGGTTCACCTCGTGCTGTTTGCCATGGTCGTCCGCCTGTTTTCGCTGCGCCACACGCGTGACTATTCCATGCTCGCCGTACTTTCATTCCTCATGGTGCTGGCTGCCGCCGTGCTCACGGTGCGCAGCCTGTTCCTGATTTCTTTCGCCGCCTTCCTTCTCTTTGCTGTCATCACTTTTGTGCTTATGGAAATGCGGCACTCCATCGCCATCGAGCCCCTGCATGCTCAGGATCCTCGCTCCGCCAGTCCTGCCCGGCACATGGCGTATGGACTGGCGGCCATAGCGCCTGCGCTCATGCTTATGATTCTCGCCGGGAGCTTCGTCGTCTTCTTCCTCCTGCCCCGAGTCTCCTCCCACTATCTAAGCGCTTACAGTGCGACCAGCGAAGTCTCCACCGGTTTTACCGACAGCGTCCAACTGGGCCGCATCGGCCAGATTCAACAGTCCAGTGCCGTCGTCATGCACGTCGAAATCGAGAACGATCTGCAAGGCGCATACGACCTGAAATGGCGCGGGGTCGCGCTCAACAATTTTAACGGCAGCGTGTGGTCGAACTCTTTCTCGCAAAACCACCTCTACCCCGCCCCGGATGGCACCTACCATCTCGCTTCCCTGCTCGAGCAACGAGGAGAAAAGGCGGGCGCCGGACGCTCCATCACCTATCACGTCATGATGGAGCCGATCGGAACCAACGTATTTTTTCTCGCCGAACGACCCCAGGGACTCACCGGGAATTTCCGGCAGGTGAGCATGGACGCCGGCGGCGCGGTCTACAACCTTGACGCCGACCGTCCCGTCAATCGCTATCAAGCCGAATCGCGCCTGGCGGATGTCGACGTGGATGAGCTTCGCCTCGCCGGCAACATCGCCCCCGCAACCATGGCCGGCTACTTGAAACTCCCGCCGCTCGATCCCCGGATTCCGCAGCTCACGCAACAAATCACCGCCGGCGAGAACAGCAATTACGATAAGGCGGTCGCGCTCGAACAATATCTATCCACCCACTTTGGCTATACCCTCGAACTGCCGCGCTCTCTGCCGCGCGATCCCCTCGCCAACTTCCTCTTTGAACGAAAGCGCGGACACTGCGAATATTTCGCCAGCTCCATGGCCGTCATGCTGCGCGCTTTGGGAATCCCTTCGCGAATTGTGACTGGCTTCCGGGGCGGCGAATTCAACGACCTCACCGGGCAGTATGTGTTGCGCGCCAGCGACGCCCATTCCTGGGTGGAGGCCTATTTTCCCGGTGAGGGTTGGATTAGCTTCGATCCCACCCCGGCAGGAAGCCTTGCGCCGCGCACCAACTGGTCGCGCATGCGCCTCTATCTTGACGCCGCCACGTCTTTCTGGCGGGAGTGGGTAATCAACTACGATGCCGTCCACCAGCGCACACTGGGAAAAGATGCCGCCACCTCGGGACGCCGCTTTTTCGAGGACGCCCGCCAGTGGATCGCGCGTTTGCACAACAGCCTGCTGGAGTCGGCGCGCCATGGGCAGACCCGCTTCTCCACTCTTCCCCGGCGATGGTGGCGTTTGCCCATCGCGCTTGCAGCCATCCTGATTACTCTATTGAATCTCCGGCGCCTGCTCGCGACGCTGCACAATCGTCGTGTGCGTGCTCATCCCGAACGTGCTCCCCGGGAGTCCGCCGCGCTCTGGTATGACCGCATGGTGGGCCGCGTGGAGCGCCGCGGATGGCGGAAGTCGCCGGCGCAAACTCCACTCGATTTTGTGGCTGCCATTCAGGAGATCGAGCTGAAAGAAAAAGTCGCCGGTTTCACCCGCGCCTACGAATCCGCCCGCTTTGGCAACTCGCTGGAAGATGCGGAAAACTTGCCAGCGCTCTTCCGCGAAGTTGCCGAATCCTGCGGCAAACAGGCCTGATGCGCCGGTAGCGTTGCCGTCGCGGCTGCGTAACATCCTCTTGGGTCAAGACTTCCGCCCAGTCGGTCCGCTAAAACCGCCGTTCCACCCCAACCCCGACATAATAATTGTGCTGACGATGGCTATCGACGTTCAGGTCGGGAGATCCCGAGTAGAAGTCCCGCGCCTCAAAGCGAACCCCCCAGTTTTTCCAGACAAATACGTCCAGTCCAGCCCCGAACTGAATTACCCCTGTATTTGTGCCGGTGGCCCCGGGATTCGGACCCGAGGGGTAAAGAGTTGAGGACTCCCGGAACCGGCCGTAGCCGCCGCCCGCGCTCACCCACGGCGTGACCGAATCGGACGGAAACATCGCCAGTCGAACCGAAGGAGTCACAAAAAGTGCGCCGATGTCCTTGGGGACGCCACCGGGGTAGTAGTTCAGATCCATGCTGGGAACCAGCGCCACCGGTAACTCGCCGTACACACCGAAAATGCTGTGCGTCTTGATCAGGCGGCTGTAATTGAAGGCAACACTGGCCGGATTTCCAAAGTGTATCGACGATTCCGAACTGGGAACGGTTTCTGTGCTGACAAATGTCCGGCCTGCGGTCACCGAGATCACGTTCACCTGCGCGCCCACTTTCGCCGCCAGAAACAAAACTGTCACCACAAGAAAAACAATCCGGTTCGCCGACATCTCTCCTCCGGGAGTGCTGCGGGATCTACCTTTATTGCCCTTAAGATTAGCACGCTCCGCTCCCAGCGTCAGAGGCTCGAGGGGTGCCTTCCGTGGGACGGGCAAGCCCGAAAGTCACCGCCGCAAAACCGTCCAACGTCCGCCGGCAGTCGGCATTTCAAGCCACATTTCCCCCTGCTCGGTTGACGGGCCCGCTCCGCCTGTCTACTATCATCCCGTTAGTATCAGTCCGTTAAACTCAGTCCTCCAGGATCGAGGAGTTCTTCCATGACATACCGATTTCTTGCTTTCGCTGGCGCTCTGCTGCTCTCCGCCGCCGCATCCGCGCAAATGCCCGCGCCCAAACCCGGACCCGAACAAAAAAAGCTCGATTACTTCGTCGGCAACTGGACCTGCGACGGTGACGTCAAGCCCAGCCCCATGGGCCCCGGCTTCAAGGTCACTTCCAGCGACGAACTCAAGTGGATGGATGGCGGCTTCTTTGTCGTCATGCATTCCCAGTATCAGAGTAAAGGCATGGGAGACGGTACCGCCGCCGCCGTGCTCGGTTACGATGCCGACGAGAAGAAATACACCTATAACGAGTTCAACAGCCGGGGCGAGTCCCTCGTCTCCCGGGGAACCGTCGAAGGCGACACCTGGACCTGGCTCGGCGACGTCAAGCAACCTCCCGGCAAAGGCCGCTTCACGGAGAAGATTTTGTCTCCCGCTTCTTACGCCTACAAGTTTGAAATGTCCATGGACGGCGCCAACTGGATACTCTTCATGGAGGGCAAGTGCACCCGGAAATAGTGTGAACTCCCATCATGGGAGGGACGAACCGAAACGTCCCTCCCCACTCCGCCCACAACGGCGACGGCAGGTCTTTTGCCAAGTCGCTTCCCCTCGCACCTGTATCCGCCACGTTTACGCTGGCCGCGTTCCCCTGTTAACATCGAACTTTGCTGAAATCAGACTTGCTGAAAAACAAGCTGGCTGAAAAAGATGGTCGCTGGTCGTTTCTAACTGTCGTTGATAACTGTGGTGGATAACTGTGGCTGAGCGTTAGCCGCCGGCACGCGACTCGCGGCTGGAAACCAAACAAAACTCATGTCCCTAAGCGGCGAAATTTAATACGGAGGTCTCATGGCGGTAAAAATAGGGATTAACGGCTTTGGACGAATCGGGCGCAACGTGCTTCGCACCGCCTTGGCCGACAAGAATTTGGATTTCGTTGCGGTCAACGATCTCACCGATCCCAAAACCCTGGCTCACCTGCTCAAGTACGATTCCATCCTCGGCAACCTCCCCAACACCATCACCGCCGGCCCCGACAGTATTTCCATCGACGGCAAAGTCATCAAGGTTTTCAAGGAGAAAGACCCCGCCGCCCTTCCCTGGGACTCGGTCGGCGCTCAGGTTGTCGTCGAGTCCACCGGCCGTTTTACCGACGCGGCCGATGCCGGAAAACATTTGCGCGGCAGCGTGAAAAAAGTCATCATCTCCGCCCCCGCTAAGAACGAAGACCTCACCATCGTTCTCGGCGTCAACCACGAAAAGTACGATCCCGCCCGGCACCACATCGTCTCCAACGCTTCCTGTACCACCAACTGCCTCGCTCCCATCGCCAAAGTCATCCATGACACTTTCAAGATCATCAGCGGAACCATGACCACCATCCATTCTTATACGAATGACCAGGTCATCCTCGACTTCCCGCACAAAGACCTGCGTCGAGCCCGCGCCGCCGCCATCAACATGATTCCCACCTCCACCGGAGCCGCCAAGGCGCTCAAACTTGTCATCCCCGACCTCGCAGGAAAGCTGGATGGCTTCTCCATCCGGGTGCCCACGCCCAACGTCTCGGTCGTCGATCTCGTCGTCTGGGTGGAAAAAAAGACGACAAAAGAAGAGGTCAATGCCGCGCTCAAGAAAGCCTCGGAGTCCGGCCCCCTGAAGGGTTACCTCGGATTCGAGGAAAACGAACTCGTCTCCTCCGACTTCAAAGGCAATTCCTATTCTTCCATCGTAGACGCGCCCGTCACCCTCGTGGTCGGCGGCAACTGCGTCAAAGTAATCTCCTGGTATGACAACGAGTGGGGATATTCCTGCCGTGTCCGAGACCTCATCAACTATATGTCGGCCAAAGGACTATGAATGCCCGCCGGGGTCTGACTCACCTTGTCCGCCCCCAGGCCATTCCCGAACCCGCGCCGCCCGTGCACCGGAGTGTTTTCATGCCCAAACTTTCCATTCGCGACCTCCCGCTCAACGATCACCGCATCTTCATGCGTGTCGACTTCAACGTCCCGCTCGACAACGGCCGCGTCATGGACGACACGCGCATCCGCGAAACTCTGCCCAGCATCGAGTACGCCTTGCGTCACGGCGCCCGCCTCATCCTCGCTTCCCACCTCGGACGCCCCAAAGGCAAGCCCAATCCCAAGCTCAGCCTTAAGCCCGTGGCCGAGCGTCTGCGCATGTTGCTGGACAAAGAGCTTTCCCGAGGTGAAAACGTGGGCTTCTGCCCGCAATGCGTCGGCGAAGAGGCCGAAGAGATGGCCCTGAAGCTGGAAAAAGGCCAGGCGCTGCTGCTGGAAAATCTTCGCTTCCACGAGCAGGAAGAAAAGAACGACGAAAAGTTTTCCCGCCAACTGGCCAAGCTTGCCGAGTTCTACGTCAACGATGCCTTCGGTACCGCCCATCGCGCCCACGCGTCCACCGTGGGCATCACCCGCTTCTTACAGAAATCCGCCGCGGGTCTGCTCATGGAAAAGGAACTGCAATACCTTGGCCGCGTCATGATGGCGCCCGAGCAACCCTTTGTCGCCATCCTCGGCGGCGCGAAGGTGAGCGACAAAATCGAAGTCATACAGAGCCTCATCGGGAAAGTCGACGCCCTGATCGTCGGCGGAGGTATGGCCTACACCTTCCTTAAGGCCCAGGGCCAGCCGATCGGCAAAAGTCTGGTCGAAGATGACAAGATCGATTTGGCGAAAGACCTGCTCGAACAGGCAAAGACGCGCCAGATAAAATTCCTCTTGCCCACCGATCACGTCGTCGCCGACCGCGTCGAGGCCACCGCTACGACAAAGATCATCCAACCCGGCGAGGCCATCCCCGACAACATGATGGCGCTCGATATCGGCCCCCGGACAATCGAAGCTTTTTCCGAAGAAATATCGACCGCCCGCACCATCGTTTGGAATGGCCCCATGGGCGTCTTCGAATTGCCGCCATTTTCCAAAGGCACATTCAAGATCGCCGAGGCCGTCGCCGACAATCCCGCCGCGACTTCAATCGTCGGCGGCGGCGATTCCGTAGCCGCCATAAAAGCCGCCGGAGTCGCCGACAAAATCACCCACATTTCAACCGGTGGCGGAGCCTCCCTGGAATTTCTGGAAGGTAAAATTTTGCCGGGAGTTGAGGCGTTGACGCGAGAAAAGCTGCTTCTTAGCCGGCCTGCTCGGCCACAGGTCTCGAGTTCGCCAGAAAGGTTTTTCATGAGAACGAAACTGATCGCCGCCAACTGGAAAATGCACAAAACTCCCGAGCAGACCCGCGACTTCTTCCGCGATTTTCTCCCTCTGATCGTTGGCCACGCTCGCGACGAAATTGTTGTTTGCCCAACTTACCTTGCCATTGACGCCGCTCTCCATGCCGCGAAAGACTCCAAAGTTAAAGTTTCCATCGGCGCGCAAGATCTCTATTGGCAGAAGGAGGGCGCATACACCGGCGAAATCTGCGCCAGTATGTTGCTCGCCGTCGGCGTAACCCACGTCATCATTGGCCACTCCGAGCGGCGTCAGTATTTCGGAGAAACCGACGACACCGTCAACCTCAAGCTCAAGGCGGCCATCGAAGCCGGCCTCATCCCCATCGTCTGCGTGGGAGAAGTCTTGGAAGAGCGCGAAGCCGGCCTCACCGACGACGTTCTCCGCCGCCAGTGCCTGCGCGCCTTCAACAAAGTTTCCGCCAAAAAGGCTCACCACCTGGTCGTGGCCTACGAGCCCGTGTGGGCCATCGGCACCGGAAAAACCGCCACCCCGCAACTGGCCGCCGACGCCCACGCCATCATCCGAGCCGAAGCTGCCGATTCCTTCGGTCAGGACTTTGCCGACCAACTCCGCATCCTCTACGGCGGTTCCGTCAAACCCGATAACGCCCGCGCTCTGATGTCCGAAGAAGAAATTGACGGCGCCCTTGTCGGCGGAGCCTCGCTCGATCCCAAATCCTTCGCCGCCATAATGAAGTATTAGTACTCTCGGAATTGGGCATCCGAATTGTCATCCCGAACGCAGCAAGGCACCCGCAATTCGCGGACAGTAAGACGATTTTCGCCAACGATAAGCTGTGGCCACCAAAACAACGCCGCCATAGCCTGCGCCCTCCCGCCGCGATAGAATGCTCAACATATGACACAAGCCTCCCTCGCCGGCAATGCCATCGTCAGCTTGCTCCTCTGCCTTCTGCTCACACCATTTGTCTCCGCCGCCGATAAGCCCGCCGAAATAAAAGGTGGTAGCGGAATCATCCTTCCCCCGCCACCGCCCACCGAGTCGAAGCCCGTGACCGAAGACATTCACGGCACCAAAATCACCGACCCGTACCGCTGGCTCGAAGATCAGAAATCTCCCGAGACCCGCGCCTGGATCGACCAGCAGATGAAGTACACCGAGAAGTATCTCTCCCAGGTGAAGATCCGCCCCGAAATCGTAAGCGACCTGACCAGGCTCGAACGCGTCGAAACCTACAGCATCCCCATCGAGCGCAATGGAATGTATTTTTTCAAGAAGCGGCTCGCCGACGAGAATCAGGGATCGATCTATCTGCGCCACGGCTTGCATGGCCCGGACGAGCGACTCGTCGACGCCACCAAACTCAGCGCCGACCAGAACACCTCTGTACAAATTAATGACATCTCAAGAGACGGCACACTGCTGGTCTACGGCATTCGCTCCGGAGGAGCCGACGAAGAGTCCGTTCGCCTTCTCGCCATCGACAAGAGCGATTTCGCCCGCAACAAGGAACTCGCCGACACTCTCCCCACCGCGCGTTATTCCGGCATTCAACTCAGTCCCGATAAACAGGGGCTCTACTACGCCCGCTTCGACCCCACCGGAACCCTCGTCTTCTACCACAAACTGGGCTCACCGGCCGCCACCGATGAACTGATTTTCGGCAAGAGCTTTGACGGCGAAACCCTCGGCCCCATGCAACTCATCGGCGCTGAGATCACCGAGAACGAGCGCTATCTCATGATCACCGTCGTGCACGGAGTTCCCGCCAAGCGCGTCGATATCTACATCAAGGATCTCCGCCAGCCCGGCTCGAAGATTCTGCCCGTCATTCACGGCATCGACAACCGGTTCACCCCCGTAAACTACGGCGATGACCTTTACGTGCTCACCGATAAGGACGCGCCCAACTATCGTGTCGTGAAGTTGCAGATCGCGAACCCCCAGCCCGAACGCTGGACCAGCCTCGTGCCCGAAGGCAAGGACGTCATCTCCGGCATTTCCATCGTCGGCGGCAAACTATTCGTCACCGGCCTGCACGATGTGGTAACCGAAACCCACATCTTCACGCTCGAGGGGAAGCCCGCCGGCCACATCACCTATCCCACTCTCGGCTCCGCAACCGAGCTTTTTGGCCGCGACGACTCCCTCGAAGGTTTCTACAGCTTCGAGTCCTTCACCATTCCGCCCGCCATCTATCGCTATGACGTCGCCACCGGCAAGACCGAGATCTTCGCCAGGCCCAACGTCCCTTTTAGCTCCGACGATTACGAAGTCAAGCAGGTTTTCTACACATCGAAAGACGGGACGCGCGTTCCCATGTTCATCTCTTCGAAGAAAGGCGCAAAGCGCGACGGCAAGACTCCCACCCTGATGTTCGCCTATGGCGGTTTCCTCGTCGACCTCACCCCGGCGTGGAATCCCGAGTACGCCTGGTGGATGGAGCAGGGCGGTTTTTACGCCCAACCCAACCTGCGCGGCGGCGGCGAGTACGGCGAAAGGTGGCATCAGGCCGGTATGTTCGAGCACAAGCAAAATGTCTTCGATGACTTCTTCGCCGCCGCGCAATATCTCGTCGACGAAAAATATACTTCCACAAAGCGCCTCGCCATTCGCGGACGCTCCAATGGCGGCCTCTTAATGGGCGCGGCCATCACCCAGCATCCGGAGATGTTCGGCGCCATCTGGTGCGGCTACCCGCTGCTCGATATGATCCGCTTCCAGAATTTCCTCGTAGGCAAGTGGTGGACCGCGGAATATGGCTCTTCCGATAACCCCGAGCAGTTCCCCTATCTGCTCAAATACTCGCCCTATCACAACGTGAAGCCCGGGACAAAGTTTCCCGCCATCATGTTTAACACCGGCGACAGCGATACCCGCGTCGATCCCCTGCACGCCCGCAAAATGACCGCTCTGGTTCAGGCCGATAACGTCAATGACCGGCCCATCCTGCTCCACTACCAGACGGTCAGCGGCCACAGCTCCGGAGTTTCCATCACCCAGGCCATCAAGGACACGGCGGACGAGCTGGCGTTCTTGTGGAATGAAGTGAGCGGCACGCCCGGGCCGTGATTGGCCTCCCGGTTATGTCATAATCGTGCAACTCCGCGGCTGCCGACGGAATCTGATTATGTAATGGCGGATGCTCTCGTCTCCGCTCTGGAAGCGCCTTCCGAGTGAGGTACGAATTATGACCCGTTTCAACGCTCTTCGTCTCAATGCTCTTCGTCTTAACGCACTTCGTTTCTTTCTGTCTCTCGCAGTCCTGGCAACTTTTTCCCTGATTCCAGTGTCCGCGTTCGCTCAGCACGGTGGCGGAGGTCACGCCAGTGGAGGCGGTGGTTTCCATAGTGGTGGTGGAGGCGGGTTCCATGGCAGCGCCGGAGGGGGAGAAGTTTCCAGGGGCGGCGAGGCGTCCAGGGGCGGCGAATACTCTCGCGGTAGCGAAGGTCGCGGCGGCGCCGAATCCCGCGGCGGTTTTTCTGGCGCCACGCGCGGCAGCGGCTTCCGCGGCGCATCCTCTGGGGCCGGTCGCGCCTCCGGTTCAGCCCGCAGTCAGGCTTCTAATATTCGTCCCGCCATCAACGACGGCCAGTGGCACTCCTTTGGCAACTCCGCCCGCGCCTCCTCAGGCTCCAATCTGGTAGCCCGCAACGGCAGCGTTGAAGGTGGCTGGCGCTCGTTTGCATCGTCACGAGGCGCGGCCGGCTTTGCCGGCACCGGCATCCGTGGATCCGAATTTGGATGGCGCGGCGCCGGATGGGGCGGCTACGGATGGCGTGGCGGTTGGGGATGGGGCGGTTGGGGTTACGGAGGCTGGGCATTTGGCTTCGGTTTCGGCTGGCCCTATTGGGGATTTGGATGGGGACCCGCTTGGGCCGTCTGGGATCCCTGGCTGTACGGACCTTACGGCTACGGCCCTTACTGGTATGGCGCTTACGGCTACGCGCCCTACGGATATGCTTACGATTCTGCTTACTATGACGATTCCAGCCTCGACTGGTCAAGCGACCCTCCGCCCTACCGCCCCGATTCGGCGCCGGCGGACAATGCTGCCAACAAGTCTCAGATATATCCAGCGAGACCGAGCGCAGACAACAGCGTAGACAGCAACGACGCCAATAGCAACCCCGGCGAAAGTGACGCCGCACCCGGGGTAGTCTGATTACGCCCGTGTGGCGCGGGCACTCTTGCCCGCGCCTCGCTACCGCATTACCCGGTTTTTTTATTCACCGACTCCGCCGATATCAAGACGCTCAACCGCAAGACAGTTAACTCCAAAAGCCGGATTTGCCCTTGACCGAACCATCCGACCTTGTCACCATAGGGTATCCATGAAATTCGGCGTCATAGTCTTCCCCGGATCGAACTGCGATCACGATGCTTTCTGGACTGCCGAGCACGTCGCCCGGCAAAAAGCCACGCTCCTCTGGCATGACTCCCACGATCTGGAGAATTGCGACGTGATCATCGTTCCCGGAGGCTTCGCCTATGGCGACTATCTCCGCACCGGCGCCATCGCCCGGTTTTCGCCGGTCATGGAGTCCGTCCGCAAGTTCGCTGCTGGCGGCGGCCTCGTCCTCGGTATTTGCAATGGCTTCCAGATTCTCTGCGAGGCGGGTTTACTGCCCGGAGCCCTGATGCGCAACGTCGGCCTGAAATACGTTTGCAAGCCGGTGCACGTGAGAGTCGAGAATAATCAAACTCCGTTCACCAACTCGTGCCGTCGGGGCGAAGTCCTGACCATCCCCATCGGCCACATGGAAGGCAATTATTTTTGCGACGATGCCACTCTCGCCGAACTGAATCGCGACCACCGCGTCGTCTTTCGCTACTGCACCGACCGCGGAGAAATCACGCCCTCGGCCAATCCCAATGGCTCTTTGGAAAACATAGCCGGCATCTGCAGCCCGGGACGCAACGTCCTCGGAATGATGCCGCACCCCGAACGCGCCGCCGAACCGGAACTCGGCGGCATCGACGGATTCAGGATCTTCGAGTCCCTGCTAGGCGCAGAAGTAACATCCTAAGACCCAAAACCTAAGACCTAAGGTTTTGGGTCTTAGGTCTTAAAACCCCGAGACCCTAAAACCTAAAACCTAACGCGCGAGCCCCATCACCCCTCCGACATCGCGCTGATCGTAACAAAATATCCATCTGGATCCCGCACCGAGAACTCTTCCGTGTCGGTGTTCGGATTCACATGCGGCTCCTCTTCGAACCGGCTAACCAGAGATCGCGCCCTCTCCAGCGCCCGCTCGAAATCATCCACCCGGAAAAACAATAGCAGCCCGTTGCCCTGTATCCCTTGATCCCGCCCCATCAATGGGGGATGCCCGTGAGCGCCCCACTGGTGGAGGCAGAGCAGGACAGTTCCATCGGAATCGAGGATTTGCCCAAAATCATCATGCGCAGGAAGCGTCGCCGCCTGACCGAACAGCGCCTGATACCATGCAAAACTGCCCCCCACGTCGTCTACCCCGATGATCGTCCAGAGGCGCTTCATAACGTCCTCCTGCGGCTGATTCCGCTTCAGACCTACTCACTGAACCCTCAAACCAAACGATCCTACTGTGGCCGGAGTCACAGACGAACCCGCCCTACCGTTTTACCGTGGTCATGGCCCTTAACTGGTAATGCGGCGATCCGCCGTCTCCATCCCCAGCAATATTGGAGAAGGAAAAGGCCGCAGCACGCGGAAGGAGTTCGTGCAGTTCTTCTATTACGCGCGCGGCTCGGTCTTGGAACTGCAAGCTCAAATCTCCATCGCCCGCGATCTCGACTATCTGGACACATGGTCGTTCGAGACATTGGAATCTCAAGCCAACGAAGTAGGCCGCCTGATAAATGGTCTAATCTCCGCCCTAAAAGCCAAGCCCTAAAACCTAAGACCTAAACCCTAACCCCTAAAACCCGCCCCTAATAAGCCCATCTCAACAGCGTAGCCCCGCTCGTAAATCCCGCCCCGACCGACGCCAGCAGCACCAGGCTTCCCTTCTTCAACTTCCCTTGCTGGCGTGCCGTTTCCATCGCCAATGGAATTGTCCCGGCGGTGGTATTTCCGTAGTCCTCGATATTCACGATCACCGCTTCCGGACGCATACTCAACCGGTCGGCCGTCGCCGTGATGATGCGTTTATTGGCCTGGTGCGGAATGAAGGCGTCAATCTCGCTGCCCTTGATATTGTTGCGCTGGAGAATTTCTTCGCACAGCGCCGCCATCTTCCGCACCGCGAATTTGAACACCGCGGCCCCGTCCTGATGAACGAAGTGCATCTTCTTGTCCACGGTTTCGTGCGTCGCGGGATTCTGGCTTCCGCCGCCCGGCATGTAGAGCGAGCATCCGCCCGAGCCATCGACCTCGTGCAGAAAGTCAATCAGCCCAACCGAGTCGTCTTCCGCCGGCTCCAGCAAAACCGCTCCCGCCCCATCCCCGAAGATGACGCAGGTTGCGCGGTCCGTATAGTCGATGATCGAAGACATCACGTCGGCGCCAATCACCAGCACTTTCTTATGCGAGCCCGTCGCCACAAACTGCGCCCCCGCCTGCAAGGCGTAAACAAACGCGGAGCAGGCCGCCGAAAGGTCAAACCCCCAGACCTTACTGCCTCCGAGTTTGTGTTGCACCAGGCACGCCGTCGACGGAAAAAACATGTCGGGAGTAACCGTTCCCACCACGATGGCGTCCAGGTCCGAAGCGTCGATACCGCGCTCGGCCAGCGCCTTCCTGGCCGCCTCGACCGCCAGATCGCTGGTCGCAACTCCCTTGTCCACGATGTGCCGCTGCGCGAATCCCAACCCGCTCCATGATCCATTGGTTGTTGGTCTCGACCATCTTTTCGAGGTCGGCGTTGGTTAACAAGCGCGGCGGAACGTAAGTGCCGAGAGCGCTGATCTTAACGCGCTGAAGCTGAGTCAATGATTTCTCCTGATTGAGATGACCTAAACCCTAAGACCTAAACCCTAAAACCTAAACCAGCCCCTACTTCAACAACCCCGCCAGGTTCCCAAACAGCGGCAGCGCAAACCGCTCGCCCTGCCAAGCCTTCACCGACAGGACGATCCACAAGAACACCATGCCCAGGATCGAAATCAGGCCAAAGAGCAGCAGCGCCATCGGGGACTCCACGTTCGAAAAAAATAGCGCCACCGCCGCCAGCAGAAAAAAAACTCCCCAAAGCAAAACACTTTGCCAGGCATGAAATCGCACATAGCGGTGATCGCGAAACCGGGGCAGAAACAGAATTATCGCAGCTGGAATCAGCGTGAAATAAGCCGCACAAGCGACCACCCGGTCGGTCACCGGGAGCGGCGTCATCGACCAGCCACACGCCGGGCAAAACGCGGCGCTCTCCGGCATCATGGTTGCGCAATGCGGACACTCTTTCGAAGCGGCCGGCGAATTTTCGGGGTCGTCGCTAGTCAATTCGGCTTCCCATGCGCTAACCAACGATGATAGTGCATGCCCGTGGGGGCGCGTTCATCATACCGGGCAAGCGCACGGTTGCGCCAATTGTTCCGGGTGTTGTCACCGCCACCGGGGGTCCCTACAATCGTGAATATGTCCGTCGCATTATCTCCGCCGGAAATCCGCAGGCACGGTGCGGTCCGTATCGCCGGATACCTCCTCGGCATCCTGCTGCTGGCGGTCATCGTCGCCCTCGCCTGGCTCTATTCGGTGGCGCGTTCTCCTTTGCCCCAACTCGATGGCAGCATCTCCGTGCCGGGACTTTCTTCCTTGCTGCGCGTTCTGCGCAATGAACAAGGCGTGCCCACCATTGAAGCGGCGACGCTCGAAGATCTGTTTTTTGCCCAGGGCTACGTCACCGCGCAGGACCGTCTCTGGCAGATGGACCTGATGCGTCGCGCGGCGGCGGGTGAACTCTCGGAAATCATCGGCCCCGACACGGTGGACTTGGACCGCGAGGAAAGAATTCTCGGGCTGCGTCCCGCCGCCGAGGCGGCGGAGAAGAACATCCCCGCGCGGGAGCGGCCGTACTACGACGCTTACGCCCGCGGCGTGAATACGTTTATGGAATCGCATCGCGGACGCCTGTCCCTGGAATTCCGCCTGATGAAGTACACGCCCCGCCCGTGGACGGTCACCGATTCTCTGCTGGTGGGCGCGCGCATGGTGCAGGATCTGAATCACTACAGCAATCCGCCGGCACTTACGCGGGAGAAAATCCTGGCCCGGCTCGGACCGGAATTAACCGCCGATCTTTACGTCAATTCGTCATGGCGCGACCGCCCGCCGACAGACATGCGGCGCATGGACGAAGAACCCTCCGCCAGCGATAGCACCAACGACGAAGACGATGAAGATGAAGACGAAGAAGTTGAGCCCGCTGGCGGCAGCCGTATGATCTCCCGCGTCGACGGCGACATCGACCTCTCCGCCGCTAATTCAGACGACTACTTCCGCGAGGGCTCGAATAACTGGGTGGTTTCCGGGCAACACACGGTTTCAGGAAAGCCCCTGCTTTCGAATGATATGCACCTCGACCACCAGATGCCGAACTTGTGGTACGCGGCGCATCTCAAGACCAATAGCGGAAATTTTGACGTCGCGGGAGTTACCTTGCCCGGAGTTCCCTTCGTGATCGTGGGCCACAACCAGCGAATCGGGTGGGGATTCACCAACGTCGGGCCCACCGTGGAAGACGACTTCATCGAAGAGTTCAACCCGCAAGGGCAATACAAAACTCATTCCGGCTGGGTTCAGCCGCAGCACCGCCAGGAAGTCATCCACGTAAAGGGCGGCGCGGATGTATCGCTCGATGTCGTCACCACACGGCACGGGCCCATCATCACCGATCTTCTTCCCGGCGAGACGCGCAAAATCGCCCTGCGTTGGACCTTGCAGGACGGCATGGGACTGGTCTTCTTCGACGTCGACTCGGCGCAGAACTGGGAGGAATTCCGCAAAGCCTTCTCCAATTTCGGCGCGCCCGGACAAAACGCGATGTACGCCGATGTCGACGGCCACATTGGTTATCAGGCGACCGGACGCGTGCCCATACGCAAGTCCGGCGATGGTAGTCTCCCGGTCAGCGGCAGTGACGACACGCACGAATGGAAAGGTTGGATTCCCTTCGACGAGATGCCGCATATTTACGATCCGCCATCCGGCATCCTGGCGACCGCCAACGGACGCATCACGCCCGACGGATACAAATATTCGATCAGCACGGAATGGGAAGCGCCCTGGCGCACCGACCGCATTTACCGCGTCCTCGAATCCGGCAAGAGATTTGCGCCCGCCGACATGCTCGCCCTGCAGATGGATATTTCCTCCGCCTACGATCGCTTTTGCGCGGATAAATTTGTCTATGCCATCGATCATGCTCCTGGCGCGTCGCAGAGAGCGAAGCGCGCGGCTGAAATTCTGCGCGATTGGGATGGACGCATGTCGGCCGACTCCGCAGCGCCCACCATCGAAACCCACGCTCGCCGAGAATTGGAACGTATGCTGCTGGAACCCAAGCTCGGCGCACTCCAGGCCTCGTCAGGCCCGGATTCAGGGGCGCTGAACTGGAGGGGTTATCGCTGGGCCATGTCATCGGTATGGCTGGAGAATGTGCTGACCAAACAGCCGGCGCGCTGGTTGCCTCCCGGATACTCCGACTATCCGAGCCTGCTGACGGCGGCGCTGGAGAATGTGGTCGGGCAATCACATCCGGTGGCCCGTTTAGCCGGTGCCGGATCGATCGCGCCCGCCGACCTCAACCAGTGGAAGTGGGGTCAGGCTTATCAGGTCGATATTCAACACCTCGTGCTCAGTAAGCTTCCGCTGATCGGACAATTTACCGGACCGGGATTGCATCCCTTGAGCGGGAGTAACTTCACCGTAAAAGCGGTGGGCAGAGGATTCGGGCCATCCGAACGCCTGACGTGGAATTTTGCGAACTTCGACGAAAGTACCCTGAACCTGGTGACCGGCGAAAGCGGGATCTTTCTCAGTCCTTATTACATGGACCAGTGGAATGCGTGGTACACGGGGACGACATTCCCATTCCCATTTTCGCCTCAGGCGACTGCGCAATACTCGACCCATGCATTGACGATGGAACCGACGCAGCCGAATTAGCAGCGGAGACCCCTCCTAGGGTAGTCTTTTGGAATCAAAGACTTGGAAGGAATCAAGAAATGGTCTTTGATTCTAAAGGAGTTACTCGTAAAGTATTCTGGAATGTGTGAGTTAGGGCTCGGCGCCGGCGGACGGAAAAAGTGACGAAAAATCTGTCAAGAGGCGAAAACCCACTTTTTCGCGCTAACTAACTCAAAACATGGCAAATATATTTCCGCGAAAGGTGGCGGTACACCCCCCTCCAATTTGAAATAATAAACTTATAGGGACAAAAAAAAATAGAAACACCAACGCGGCCCCGGGGCCGCGTTTTTTATTTTGGCTGGCTTCAATTTTGCTGGCGTCATTTTGCTGACGAAGGGGATAAGACTTATGGCGAAGTACTTAGTTGAGATCCGGCGTTGCCGGCACGTCAAGACCAACGGGACGCAATGCGGTTCTCCGGCGCTCAAGACGAAGGAACTGTGCTACTACCACGAGCAGAACCAGCCGGGGGCGGTGGAACTGTATGTGGATGGAGAACGCAAGGCCGACCACTCGATGGTGCTGCCGGTGTTCGAAGATGCGCATGCCATTCAAACCGTGATCCGGCAAGTGGTGCAACTGCTGCTCTCGCGCCGCATCGACCGCAAAGACGCGGGCGTGCTGCTCTACGCGCTGCAGATCGCGGCCGGCAACCTGAAGACGATGCAGGCGGAAAAAACCACGCCCACCCAGGTCGTCATGGAGCCGGAGAAGGCGGCGGAGACGCCGCTCGGCATGACTCCGTGGTCGGCCACCGGGAAGGGATACGATCCCGACGATGCCACGCAAGCCGAAGCCGAACATTGGCTGACCTTTCCGCCGTCGGCCGAAGAGTGCTACCTCGCCATGTGCCCCGAGGAAAAAGACGCCATGAGGACGGGGCTGCAACAGAATGGATTGGTGCACCCGGGCGCGCTCAAGCACATTCTGGGGCAACCCGATCCCTTGCTGCCCGCCATGAATAATCTGCGAGCGGAGCGCCTCCGCAGGAGTCAAGCGTAAGGGTTCGAGGAAAAATCCGGGGATGATTGCTTTTGGCGTCGATCCTGGTTCTGGTTCTGTTTTATGGTTTTGACTTGGACAGATGCTGAGTACGGAACACGTCAAGAGCAGCCCGAAGGTCAAAGGCGGCGGACAAGAGTGTCCGCGCCACACGGGCAGCGCCGGCGCTGGCACGGGCCCGCTCAAGCGGAGCTTGAACGGGGCACCCGCCCTCGGGAATGGGGATGGTGTCAGATTTAGGCTGGGGCCGCCCGCCCGCGGGAGCTCGCAGAGCTACAATCAAGAACTATGACGCTTGCTTCAGGGACTAGACTTGGGCCGTTTGAGATCCAGACCCTGCTCGGCGTCGGCGGTATGGGCGAAGTTTATAAAGCGACCGACACGCGCCTGGGACGTTCCGTCGCCATCAAGATACTGAAGGGCGGCTACCAGGAGCGCTTCAAAGCGGAGGCCCGTGCCATTGCGGCTCTGAACCATCCGCACATTTGCGCCCTGCATGATGTGGGATCCGACTTCCTGGTCATGGAGTACGTCGAAGGGCATCCGCTTCGCGGTCCCTTACCGGTAGCCGAAGTCTTACGGATCGCCCTGGAAATTAGCGGAGCCGTCGAAGCCGCTCACAACAAGGGCATCATTCACCGCGACCTGAAGCCGGCAAATATTCTGGTTACACGCCAAGGGATAAAGCTTTTGGATTTCGGCCTGGCGAAAGCGGTTCAAGTTCTTGAGCAGCAAGATGAGACGCTGCCGCAGACGTTAGCCGGAACTCTCATGGGTACTACCGCTTACATGTCGCCGGAACAGGCGCAAGGCGAGCCGGTGGATGTCCGCTCAGACATCTTTGCTCTTGGCATCGTGCTCTACGAACTGCTTAGCGGCCGTCGCCCGTTTAATGGTGATACGCATGCGTCCACGCTGACCGCGATTCTGTTTAAGGAGCCGCCTCCTCTCCAGGCGCCCCGGGAACTCGGAGACATCGTAATGCAGTGTCTGAGGAAGTCCCCGGCAGACAGGTATCAAACCATGGCGGAAGTGCGAAGCGCACTCGAGCAAGTCTCCCTGGAACCGCATGCACCGCATGAATCGAATCCACCGCAACCGTCCATTGCGGTATTGCCGTTCGCGAACCTGAGCGCGGATCGAGATAACGAGTATTTCAGCGACGGTCTGGCGGAAGAGATCATCAATCTGCTGGCCCACATTCCGGGGCTCAAAGTGATCGCACGTTCGTCGGCGTTTGCATTCAAAGGCAAACAAGAAGACGTACGGCGAATCGCGGAGACGCTTGGGGTGGCTCATATACTGGAGGGCGGAGTACGCAAAGCCGGCAACCGCATTCGCGTCACCGCTCAGCTGATTGCGGCGGCGGACGGCTTCCATCTCTGGTCCGAGCGATATGATCGGGAAATGGCGGATGTATTCGCGATCCAGGACGAAATCGCCAGCGCCATCGCGGGCGCGCTGCGGCTGAAGATCAGCGGGAAACCCAGTTACACCCCTCAGATCCCGGCGTACGAGGCAGTTCTCCGTGGACGTTTTTACCGCCAAAAGCTCACCCAGGATGCTCACCGCCGGACTCACGAATGCTTTGAGCAGGCCGCCTCGCTCGATTCAAGATATGCTGCGCCCCATGCCGAACTTGGTCTGAACTACCTGCTATCCTCCACGAACGGCTCTCGCAGCTTGCGGGAAGTGACCCCGCTGATTCGTGCCGAGGCGCTGAAGGCGCTGCAACTCGACCCCCTGGAGACCAATCCGCATGCCCTGCTCGGCGCCATCGCCGCGACCCATGATTACGACTGGGCCGACGCAGCCAGACATTTTGAAATTGCCATGACCAATGCCTCGGTCTCAGCCGAGACTCGCTGGGCCTATGCCAGCTTCTACCTCCAGCCGTTGGGCCGGTTTCGCGAGTCGGTGGCGGAAATGCGACGAGCCGTCGAAGAAGATCCTCTCAATGCCTCGTGGCGCTCAGTGTTGGCAAGCCACTTAAATCTTTCACAGACGAATGATGAGGCGCACGAGGAGGTGCTGAAGGCTTTGGAGATGGACGAGAATCATTGGCTGCCTAACTGTATCCTCGGGCAAATTTTCATGGCTACAGGACAGTATGCCGAAGCGGCGGCGGCGGCGGAGAAGTCGCATCGCGTCAATCCTACGCACTCCATGCCTTCGGCGGTATTGGCGGCGGCGCTCGCCCAGCTCGGCAACAGCGACCGAGCCGCAGAGATCCTGCGCGAAATGGGGGATCCCCCCAAACCTCTATGGGGCAGAGTTGAGTATCATCTGTACCGTTCGGAAATCGACGCTGCCGCGGATTGGTACGAGAAGATGATCGAGCAACGAGAACCCTTTTCCGTCATTTACGCCGGCTCTTCTCTCTGCAAGGATTTGCGGCAAAGCCCACGCTGGCCCGCGCTGGCCAGCAAGATCAATTTACCGGTGGGAGTTGCCTTAGCAGGCTGCTGAAGAATTGACTCGGCGGGCGTGTGGGTTACTTCTCCAATCCTCAACTTATAACAACTTGGGGGGGTGGCACTTCTCACTTTCTTGAGAAGTGGCCCGGCGCGAGGGTTAGTGGAATCCTTAGTGATAACTGCTTAGAAATCTACCGTTTTGACGTCGCCAAAGTCGCCTATTAGTCCGAAGATCTGGCCGGGGTTATCGGTGTTGCCGTTGATAATCTCCAGCGCGTCGAGGGTGGCGTCGTAAATATACAGGGTTCCCCCCTGCACGCCGCGGCCCTGCACCACATACACCACCTCGCGGGTGGGGATGGGCTGAATGCCGGTTACCTCGCCGGTAACCGAGGGGATCAGGACGCCGAGGCCGGGGACCGTCCCTACGGTGGTGTTCATGAGCGTGTTGTAGATGGAAAGGCAGCCGCGGCTCTCCGTCCCCGCGGGCGACTGCAATGGGGGAATGATTTCGGTACAGTTGCGGGCGCCGATAAAGAGCTGTCCGTTGGCCCCGAGCGCGATGTGGTTGTGGTAGCCGTCCGTGATGATGGCGGGAGGGCCGACCACGCTCATGCTGTTCAGGTCAAAGACGGTCAGTAAGCCGCAGGTGGTAGCGGCGGTCATCTCGCCGGTGCAGGGCGAGGCCGGCAGGGGAGTGCCCGCCAGATACATGGTCGAATTGCTGACCAGCGCTACCGACGCGGCCGGAACCGGAACCGCCACGCCGGGGGTGGGAGGATTGGTCGTCAAATCCAGGGGCTGCACGCTGGCCTGCTGGCCGCCGCACTCCGCGCCGCAATTGACGACGTAAGCGGTGGTATCGTCGCCGTTAAAGTAGGCCCATACGGGATGATCGAAGGGATGGCCTATGGCCACTCCATCCACGAAGGTGACGACCGGCTGCAACGTCCCGACGCTCGATGGACTGATTACCGCAACCGCGTTGGCGACCGCGTTGGCGCCCGAGCTGAAGGCCAGGATTCGATCGCCGGTATTGCTGATGGAGAGATAGCGGTATGGAGGATTAAAGCCCTGCGGCAGCGACGCCGGCCAAACGCATATTGGATTCGCGGGGTTGACGGGCGGGCAGCTTATCTGGGACGTGAAGTCAGCCGAGGTGACACCGACGACAGCGACCACTCCCGGGGACTGGCCGGTCACGGGAGCCGTGGGCAGCGCCACGTAAGCTGTCGAGCTGTCCGGGGAAACCACAAAGCTTTCCGTGATGCCGGGCAACGTCAGCTGGCCGGCGCTCGATTGCGTGGCGTTGGCGACAACCGTCAACTGGTTGACGTCGGACTGCGTGCCATTGCCGCTGAAGACCAGCGTATCGGCCCGATTGGGCGTGACCACCATCATGCTGGGCGTGTTGCCGGCGGAGATCGGAGCGCCGCCGGGAAAGGCATCGGTTTCGGCGTTGACCACGTAGAGTCCGGCGACCGAGGTCGTGGAACTGACGTCATTGGTGAGGAAAGCGCGATATTTGAGAGTGGGGGCTTGACCGTTGCTGGGGGTACTGCCGCCGCAGCTAATCCACGCCAGGGTGGCGGGCAGCAGGAATAAGAAAAGTGTCAGGGGTTTTTTCAAACCTGGAACTCCAACCTCATGCCGGATAATCACTTGGATGCAAGAAGCCTGTCAGCAAGAACAAGGATTATAGCAAAGGGAGAAATCGCCGCCGGGTTGCAAATAAGCCTATGCCAGGGAAGCGGGCTTAATCGCGGCATCCTTGGGCCACCCTGTAGAAAGTCAAATGTTGCCTCGACCCCTCGACCGCGTGGCCGTGAGGTTTCAATAATTTCCCGCCTTCTTGTATTCTGAAATGAATGCCGCAGAACTTTATCGAACGGCTCAAGCAGACGCCGATACTGTGCGACGGGGCCATGGGAACCCTGCTCTACGCCCGGGGCATCTTCATCAACCGCTGCTATGACGAGTTGAACCTGTCGCAGCCGGAACTGATCCGCGCCGTGCACCACGATTATCTCCAGGCGGGTGCCGAGATTATTGAAACCAACACTTTCGGAGGCAACAGCTTCCGCCTGGCCCGCCACAGCATGGCGGACCGCGTCCGCGAAATCAACTTGGCGGGCGCCCATCTGGCCCGCGAAGCGGCCAAGAGTTTCGATGTGTGGGTGGCGGGATCGATGGGGCCGCTCGGGGTTCGCATCGAGCCCCTCGGTAAGACCTCATTTGAGGAGGCCCGAACCGCCTTTCGCGAGCAGGCGGCCGCGCTGATTGCCGGCGGCGTGGATCTGCTCATGCTCGAGACTTTCGGCTACCTCGAGGAATTGCATCAGGCTGTGCTCGCCTGCCGCGAAGTGGATGCCAACATTCCCATCGTCGCCCAGGTCACGATTGACGAGGACGGGAATTGCCTGGACGGTTCCGATCCCGAGGCGCTGGCCGCCCGTCTGGCGGAGTGGAAAATCGACGTCCTCGGTATCAACTGCAGCGTGGGACCGGTCGCCATGCTGGACGCCATCGAACGCGTGCGGGCTGTGACTTCCCTGCCCCTCGCCGCGCAACCGAACGCCGGTATGCCGCGCTCGGTGGAGGGCCGGAACATCTATCTCTGCTCCCCGGAATACATGGCCAGCTACACCCGCAAGTTTGTGGCCGCCGGAGTGCAACTGATCGGCGGTTGTTGCGGCACCACGCCGGATCACATCCGGGCCATGAAATCCGCGCTCCGAGTGGGCGAAGCCCGCGGCAAATCTGCCCTCACGGAGGCGATTCATTCCGGGCCTTCCCCGTCGGCTACCGTAACCGTTCCGCTGGCGGAGCGTTCGCAACTCGGCGCCAAGCTGGCGGCGGGCAAATTTGTCACCATGGTTGAGATCGTGCCCCCCAAGGGCATCGATATCCGGAAGGAAATCGAGGGCGCGAAGTTCGTCAAATCCGTGGGCGTGGACGCGATTAACATCCCGGATAGTCCACGCGCCTCGGCGCGCATGAGTAACCAGGCGCTGTCACTATTGATGCAGCGGGAGGTGGGCATTGAGCCTATTCTGCATTACACCTGCCGCGACCGGAACGTCTTAAGCATTCAATCCGATCTGCTGGGGGCTGCCGCGACGGGCATCCGCAATCTCATCTGCATTACCGGCGACCCGCCAAAAATGGGCAGTTACCCTGATGCAACGGCCGTCTTTGATGTGGACTCGATTGGCCTGGTCAATATTGTCCACAACCTGAATCGGGGATTGGATATCGGCGGCAACAGCATCGGCTGCGGAACCAGTTTTGTCATTGGAGTGGGCGCCAACCCAGGCCTTTCCGATCTGGACGAAGAAATCAAACGCTTCGAGTACAAAGTGGAAGCCGGCGCGGAGTACGCCGTGACCCAGCCGGTATTCGATTTAAGACTGCTGGAGGCCTTCCTGAAGCGCATCGAGCATTTCCGGATTCCGGTGGTGGCGGGAATCTGGCCCCTGGTCAGCCCGCGCAATGCGGAGTTTATGAAGAACGAATTGCGCGTCTCCGTCCCCGACGAAATCCTGCAACGGATGATCGGCGCCACCAGTCCCGACGCCGCGCGCCAGGAAGGCGTGGCCATTGCCCGCGAAATGCTGGTCGCGGTCCGGGAGCGCGTACAGGGGGCGCAAATCAGCGCTCCGCAGGGACGCTATTCCTCCGCCGTCGATGTTCTCGAGGCGTTGGGCGCGTAAATGCGGGCGGCCATCTAGCTTTGGGAAAACAATCCACAGAAAAATTCGCCGCATTCAATAATTTCGCTGGACATTTCTCTGCTAAAGCGTCATTACAATAGAGTGTGGGGGATATCGCCTTGGTGAAGTTTGAAGATTGCCTAGAGCGTCTCGAGAAAATCGTCCAGGAACTGGAAAAGGCAGAGGTTCCTCTGGAAAAGTCTCTGACCCTGTTTGAGGAAGGTATGCAGCTTTCCGCCACTTGCCGGAAGCAACTGGAAGAAGCCGAAGGAAAAGTAGAAATTCTGTTAAAGCAGAACGGCCGGCTGCAAGCCGAACCGTTCGAGCCCCCGGTCGAGAAGGCGTTGCGCAAGTAATGCCGCCCCGGCTTGGAATCTGAAACGCCTGTGCTAGCAGTTTGCTGTCGCAGCCCTAGGCCGCCGCAAATTTGCGGTGCATTCAGGGGGAAATTATGGAACCGGTCAGTGTGATCCTCTATCAGAAAGACCCCAGCGCGGCCCAAAACCTGTTGGTCAGTCTCTCCCGGCACTTTAACTCAGTCTCCGCGGCCTCCAGCTTCGAAGAGGTTCGTCCCGCCGTGAGCCAGCAACAGGCGGAGGCTCTGGTGATGGATCTAGAAACCTCCGGACCCGACGAGGTGCAGCGTTTGCACCGGGAATTCCCCTCGCTGTGCATTATTGGCACTCACCGTCTGGCGGATGACAAACTTTGGGCCGAGGCGATCAGCCTGGGCGCCTCGGATATCTGCGAACCGCGCCACGACGATATCGTGCGATCGGTATTGCATGGGCTCGGGCATGGCGCAGTAGCGTGAGGCCACAGCCAGGTTTCGGGGCCGGGTGTTATGGGAAGTGCAGGTAGGATTGATTCTCGGCCTGGGCTAACACCTGAGACCTGCCTTGCGTCCTTGTTATACTGCGGTGCCATGCTGAAACAAGCGCTTGCGCAGGGACGCGAAGCTGCCGATAAAGCCCTCGACCGCCTTCTGCCCCCGGCCACCCAGCACCCCACTTCCATTCATCAGGCGATGCGGCACAGCGTGTTCGCGGGAGGCAAGCGCCTGCGGCCCATCCTGTGCATGGAAGCGGCGCGCATGCTTGCCCCGGGAGCGCTTGCCTGCGGATCGCTTCCCCAGGGCGTCGACGATCTGGGCGCGGCGCTCGAAATGCTGCACACCTATTCCCTGATCCACGACGATCTGCCGGCTCTTGACAATGACGACCTGCGGCGCGGGCTTCCCACTTGCCACAAAGCGTTCGGAGAAGCCACGGCCATTCTCGCCGGGGACGCCTTGCAAACCCTGGCCTATGAAGTGCTCTCCGAGATCGCCTGCTCCGCCGAGGCGCGAGTCGCCATCATCAGGCAGATTGCGCGCGGAACCGGCACCATCGAAGGCATGATCGGCGGCCAGGTCGTCGACCTCGAAACCGAGCACAAACGGCCCGACCTGGCCACTCTGGAATACATCCATCGCTCGAAAACCGCCGCCCTGATCGCCGTCAGTGTGGTCACGGGAGGAATTTACGCGGGCGGAACGGCCGCCGACATCGAGCGCCTGCGCACCTACGGGCAGTCGATCGGCCTGGCTTTCCAGATTGTTGATGACGTCCTCGATGTCACCCAGACTTCCGAGCAGTTGGGAAAAACCGCCGGCAAGGATCAGGCGGCGGAGAAAGCCACCTATCCCGCACTTTTCGGAGTTGAGGAATCGCGCCGCCGGGCTGACGCGCTGCTGGAAAAGGCATGCGCCGAGTTGGAAGAATATGGTGCGGCGGCTGCCACCCTGCGCGAGCTTTCCCACTACCTCGTCAACCGCCAACAATAATCCCCGCGTTGGAACTGCGGACTACATCGACTGCCGCGGAATTTTTCGTGGTAACCTACGGACGCTCTGCCGGTTCCCTCCTTCCTCGTAATCCTCAATGCTACAGCGACGACTTTGGGCAATTGCTGCAACGTGTGTGCAACTAACGGCGGTCATCCGAGATGCACCACAATATGTGGTGTTTTATTCCTTGACTCGCCCCCCTATTCGCCGCTAAGGTTGGTCAAAAGCGTGGATGACTCGCCTGCTTCAGCAGGGCCTGCGTCATATCATGCGACGTATGCGGGGAAACGGGGAATCTTCCGAGTTAACATGTAAGTTAACCTTCGGCGGCCCGGTTTGCACCGCAACCCAGCCCGGCAACACGAGTCCGCTGACCGCAAAGGGTCCGCATCCTAAGGAGTGATTTTGCTCAAACTCAAGAGACTGCAAATCCTGGGATTCAAATCGTTCTGTGATCGCACGGAACTGAAATTTCACGGCGAAGGCATTGCCGCCATCATCGGCCCGAACGGCTGTGGCAAGTCGAACATCGCCGACGCCATTTCCTGGGTTCTGGGCGAGCAATCCGCGAAGTCACTGCGCGGCTCGCGCATGGAGGACGTAATTTTCTCCGGCACGCGCGAGCGCAATCCGACGGGCATGGCCGAAGTGTCGCTGACCTTGATCGATCCGGAAACTTATGGCGGTCCTGACTCCAACGCGCCCACCGAGATCGAAATTCAGGACGGCCTTCACGCTCCCGAAAATCAAACTGACAATCCGGATGAAAACTGGGATGAAGCCGAGATTCGCGCCCAGGCTGCCCGCGAAACCGAGCTGGCCGTCGAAGAAGCCCAACCCGGCCAGGTATCCACCGAAGCAGTGGAAGGTGGGACTGCGGACGCGTCCGCGGAAGCATCCCAGGCCGACGAACCTCCTGCTGACGAAAGTTCCGCCGATGCACCTTCCGTCGATGACAGCAAGGTGACCGTGATCCATCGGGTGCCGCAAGTGGTTCTGAAGATCCGGCGCCGCAAATTTAATTCCCAGCAACACCGCACCGGAGAAATTTCCGTGACGCGGCGGCTCTTCCGCAGCGGCGACAGCGAGTATCTGCTGAATGGCAAACTCTGCCGCCTGCGCGATATCCAGGAACTGTTCATGGGCACCGGACTGGGGCCCGAATCCTACGCCCTGATCGAGCAGGGCCGCATCGGGCAGATTTTGAGCAGCCGCCCCACCGATCGCCGCTCCATCATCGAAGAAGCTGCCGGCATCACGAAATTCAAAACCAGGAAGCGTCTGGCGGAAGCTCGCCTGGAAGACGCCAAGACCAATCTCCACCGCGTCAACGACATTTTTGAAGAAGTTACGCGGCAGATGAATTCGCTCAAGCGCCAGGCCAGCAAAGCCGAACGCTATGCCCGCCTGCGCGACGAAATGCGCGCCAGGCTGCGCGTGGTCCTCGCCAGTAAGTTCGCCCAGATGGAGCAGGAAGGCACAACTCTCGAAGCCCGCATCACCCAGGTTGGCGAGGAGATTCGGCAGCAGACGGAGAGCGTGCAGCAGGCGGAACTGGAGCATTGCCGAGCGTACACAGCGCGGCTACGCCATCGAAGCCGAGACGCGGCAGAATCGTGAGCGGCTCAACCAGATCGCACTCGAAGGCGATCGCGGTAAGGCGCGCATGCGCACCAACGAAGAACGATGCGCCGAGCTGATGGTGCGCATGGCTGCGGCGGAAGCCGAGTCGGCGCAGGCGCAACAGCGCCTCACCGCCCTGGAAGAGGAACAGAATGACCATCGCCAGTTGCTGGGTTCAGCGGCCGCCGACCTGGCGGCGGCCCAGCAAGAGCTGGAACTGAGCCAGCAGGAGACCGCCCACGCGGCGATCCATCTCGCCTTGCTCGAAAGTGAGCAGGAAGCGCACCGTACCGCCATTCTGGATGCGGTCGGCAATGCCTCCCAATTGCGCAATCATCTGACCCAATCTGAGGAGCGCCTCGCCGGAATCGGTCGCGAAGAGCATCGCCTGCGTTCGGAAATCGACGCCGCCTCCGTGCAGTCCGACGCTTTCGGCGGACAACGCGGGCAGATCGCCCTGGAATTTGAAAGTGTTTCGCAGCGCGTCAGCGGATTGACTGCGGAAATCGCCGGCCTGCGCGAAACTCTCGAGTCGAAGCGCGCGGCGGAGAGCGAAACCAAGAAGCGTCTCGACTCCATCCGCTCGGAATATGCGACCGCGCTCGGCAAAAAAGGGTCGCTCGAAGCGCTCATTGCCGAGCACGGCTACTCCACCGAATCGGTGCGCCGGCTGTTTCAATCGGGAGCCATGCAGGGCGGAAATACTCCCGCCGGCGTGCTCGCGGATTTCCTCGAAGTCGAGCCCCGCTATGAGCGCGTGGTCGAAGACTTTCTGCGCGACGAGTTGAACTTCGTGGTTGTCAAATCCTGGGACGCCGCCGATGAAGGCTTGCGCCTCCTCCGCTCCGACGTCAATGGCCGCGCCACATTTCTCGTGCATCCCGAGGATTCGCAGGCGAAATTTTCCTTTCTCGCCGACGAACGCGGGCACTACGCGCCGCTGAACGATAGCGTCGTGCCCCTGAAGAATTCGATTCGCGTGCTCGACGGATTCGGCAAGTCGCTGGAAGTGATTCTGCCCAAACTGGGCAACGGATACATCGTGGACGATCCGGCGGTGGCGCGCGAGCTTGCCCTCTCCAGCCCGGATGCGTTTTTTCTCTCTTCGCAGACCGGGGAATGCTTCCACAACGTGACCGTGACGGGAGGCAGGCAGCGCAGCGAAGGCCCGCTTTCGATGAAGCGCGAATTGCGCGACGTTCTGCGAACGCTGGAGGAGTTGGAGTCAGCGCTCCGGGAAAAGGAAACGCTCGGGCTCACCCTCGGGCGCGAAATCAAGGAGCAGACTTCCCTGCTCGACCGGTTGGAGGAAGACAAGCGCGACGCGGAAAAGCAGGCGATGACCTCCGGACATTTGCTGCGGCAACTGGAAAGCGAAATGTCCCGTGTGCGGGAACGAATCACGGTCAACGAACGCGACTTGCAATGCCTGGCAACGGAGCGCCAGGAACAGGAAGGCCTCGTCGCATCGCGACACACCGAGTTGGCGGCTATCGAAGAGGCACGAGGACGATTTGAAACCCAACTCGCCCTGGGGCAAGACCGACTGATCGCGCTCCGTAGCCAGCGCGACGCTGCCGCGGAAAACACTTCGCAGCGCGCGTCCCGTGTCGCCACGCTGGAAGAGCGCCACCGCTCCGCCACCATCCTGCTGCAGCGCATCGACGCACTGGTTAGCGAAATGCGGGAGCGGGCGGTCGTATTGCAAACCCAGATCGAATCGGCCACCGCCGAAATCGCGGCACGCCAGGGCGAGAACGTGCGTCTCGCTGAACAACTGCTGCATTTCGACGCCGAGCGCAACGCCGGAGAAGCGCGCGAAGGCCTGCTGCAATTGGAGTCAGAACAGGTGCGGGCGCGACTCCTTGAAATTGACGAGTTATTGCATGGCACCCGCCGCCAACTCGACCTCGCACGCGATCTCCGGGGTGAACTCTCAGCCGCCGCGGCAAAGCTGCAATCTGACCTGCAATATTTAGCCGACACCTGCCTGAACGAACTCGGCGTGGACCGTCCCATTCTCATGGCGGATGCCACCATACCGCTGGTTACGGGTGAGGAATTGGCGGCGGAAGATCAGGCGCATCGCGAGATGCGGGTGCGCCTCGACGCGATGGGCCCGGTCAACATGATGGCGCTCGAAGAGTATAAGGAGACGGCGGAGCGCCACGAATTTCTCCAGACGCAAAGAAAAGATCTACTCGACGCGATCGAAAACACGGCGGCGACGATTCGCGAAATCGACCAGGTCTCGCGCCTGAAATTTGAGGAGGCGTTCAATAAGATCAACGAAAACTTCCAGGCCACCTTCCGCAAACTGTTCGGCGGCGGTCATGGCTTCATGCGGCTGACCGACCTCGAGAACAGCGCGGAGAGCGGCATCGACGTGGTGGCCTCGCCTCCCGGTAAAAAGCTGCAAAATGTGCTGCTGCTCTCGGGCGGCGAAAAAGCCCTCACCGCGCTGGCCCTGCTGGTCGGCATCTTTCAGTACACCCCGAGCCCGTTTTGCATTCTCGACGAAGTGGACGCGCCGCTCGACGAATCGAACATCGCCCGCTTCACCGAACTGGTGCGGGAGATGAGCGTGCAGACTCAGTTCATCCTGATCACGCACAGCAAACGGACCATGAGCATTGCGCCGGTGCTTTACGGCGTGACTATGCAGGAGCCGGGAGTTTCGAAGCTGGTATCGGTGAGGTTTGGGGCAGCGTAGAGAAGGATAAAGTATACGGCTGCTGTATAATGTATACATTATGCCTGAGTCCGCAGTCCTCACTCTACGTCTAGACGCCAAACTCAAGAAACGACTCGACCGTATATCGAAGTCGATGAATCGGAGCCGTTCCTTCGTCGCCGCTCAGGCAATCGAGGAATATGTTTCGGTCAATGAATGGCAGGTCGCCGAGATTAAGAAAGGCCTGGCCGAGGCCGACGCGGGCAACTTTGCCACTCAAGAGGAAGTGCAGGAGACGATCCGGCGCTTGACGCGACGTGCGCGTTGATTGGTTGCAAGCGGCGCGCGCGAACCTGATCGCAGTGTACGAATATATAGCCGGCGGCAACCCCGATGCTGCCGCCAGGACGGTTGCCGAGATCGTAAGAGCGGTCGAGACGTTGGAGCGCTTTCCATCCTCAGGCCGTCCCGGCCGAATTTCCGGGACCCGCGAATTGGTCGTCTCGGGAACTCCATACATCGTTCCCTATCGCGTGCGCGGGGATGTTGTGCAGGTGATTCGCATTTTCCATGCCTCCCGCAAGTGGCCGACCGAGTTTTGATCACACACGCGGCAGTCCGCCAAAATCCAGATCGACCGATAAAAAACGATTGACAACAGCGCTCGGGTTTTGCTTTCCGCGGGGGAAAAGCGCGGTCTTTATTTTCCGCAGGCTTCCTCAGTTTTTCCACATCGGCATCGCTCGCGAAGCCGCCACAGACAGGCGATCTAGCTTACACTGGAACTGTCAACTTTTTTCGATGCAACGGCGCGGGCTACCTTCGCCCGCCGCCGACTTAAGACGTTGACAAATTTCCCGCGACAGCTAGAATACGCGAAGTTTTTTACCGGTGATTTTCTATGAGCCCCGAAATTATGGATACCGTTCTCCTGCGAACGGATTACCCCGAATTGGATTTGCACGCCAGTGGCAAGGTCCGCGATGTCTACCACCTCGACAGCAACCACCTTTTGTTCGTGGCCACGGATCGCATCTCGGCCTTCGATTACGTGCTCGCGACCGGCATTCCGCACAAGGGCCGCGTCCTCACCCAGATTTCCCTGTTCTGGTTCGACTTCCTCAAGGACGTCGTCCCCAACCATTTTGTCACCGCGGACGTGAATCTTTATCCCGCGGCGATTCGCCCGCATGCCGATGAGTTGCGCGGACGATCCATGATGGTGATGCGCGCCGACATGTTCCCGGTGGAATGCGTCGCCCGCGGCTATCTTTCCGGTTCGGGATGGAAGGAATACAAAGCGACCGGCACGGTTTGCGGCATCAAGCTTCCGGCGGGTTTGCACGAGTCCGACCGATTGCCGGAGCCGATTTTCACGCCCGCGACCAAGGCCACGACGGGTCACGACGTCAACATTTCGTTCGAGGAAATGTGTACCATCGTGGATCCCGAGTTGAGCCATCGCTTGCGCGAGCTCACGTTGCTTATCTACAACAAGGCCGCCGATCATGCGCGGCAGCGCGGCATCATCATTGCCGATACCAAGTTTGAATTTGGGCAGACCGCCCGGGGCATCACCCTGGCGGACGAAGTGCTCACACCGGATTCCTCGCGCTTCTGGCCGGCGGACTCCTACCAACCGGGCAAGGCGCAGGATTCTTACGACAAGCAGTATGTACGGGATTACCTCGAAGAAATTCGCTGGAACAAGCAACCGCCCGCGCCCGCCCTCCCCCACGAAGTCGCGCGCCGGACGAGTGAGAAGTATCTCGGGGCATACCGTCAATTGACGGGACGCGAACTGGAGATTTAGCCGGCCTGCGCTGGGATCATTGAATTCGTCGTTTGCCTCTCCGCTTCCGGAACAGTCGTTTGGGATTTGGGAACGCGATCGGCGAGCGACGATTTGCGACCATGAGCATTGCGGACTGGGTAATTCTCGTTTTTCTGGTCTTTTCCGTGATTGAGGCGGCGATTGAAGGCTTCTTCCATGAGGCTTTCCAACTCGCCGGCCTGGTCGTGGGATACCTGCTGGCCGCCTGGCAGTATCGTCGCGTGGCGGACTGGTTCGCGCCTCATTTAAAGTCGCCCTGGTTGGGCGAAATCGCCGGGTTCCTGATCATTTTTTTTGCCGTCCTGCTGGTGGCCGGCATTGCCGGGCAGGTCACGCGGTGGGCAATGAAGAAAGCCGGGCTCAGCTCGATTGACCGGTTTCTCGGCGCTGTCCTCGGTCTGCTGCGCGGAGTACTGGTTGTGGCGGTAGTGCTGACCGCCATGGCGGCTTTCGCGCCGGCCGCGCATTGGCTCGAGGGGTCGGAGCTGGCTCCGTATTTTCTGGTGGGCGGCAGGGCGGCAATCTGGCTGGCTCCGGCGGAATTGCGCAGCCGCTTTTATCAGGGCCTGGATTACATGAGGCAAGAGCATTCCCGAGGGAACGGAGCGTCGCATTCCAGCGCCAGGTAACGGCGGCGTTCAGATGGGCGCTGTAAAGCATTCGTGGTCCGAGTTGGGGCATTGACGGTGACGGTATCCCAAGCGATACCGAATAGGAAACGAGGCGGCAATTGAAGGATCAACTGGAAGCACTCATTCTTCAGATGTACAAAAGCAACATTCTCTATTCGGAAGCGGTTCGCGAGTTCAAAAAGCGTTTTATCATGACCGTGCTGGAAGAGAACCGCGGCAATCAGTGCAAGGCAGCCCTGCAACTGGGCATGCATCGCAACACCCTGAGTCGTACGATGCAGGAGCTGAAAATCGATGTGCGCGCCGTGCGCAGCGGCACCAGAAGACCGCCGCGTAGCGCTCGCCCGGTCACGCTGGAGCGGAAGCAGGCGCGGTGAGCGAGTCTTGAAAAGCAGTTCGTGGCAGAATTCAAAAGGGCGGTCCATTTTTGGACCGCCCTTTTTAAGGGCTCGAATTGTGCCGATAGAGGCCGCGTTTTAGGTGATAGGTCTTGGGTCTTAGCTCTTAGCTCTTAGCTCTTAGGCCTTAGGTGTTAGGTCTTGGTTCAGTGGGCTGCGGGCTTCTTATGAACCGGGGCTTTCGGCGGCGCTTTCGCCACCAGCAACGCGCCCTCGTTCATGGTCATCACGAACGGTTTAGCCACATAGGAGACTGGCGTCCCTTCGAACTGGAAGTCCGTATCCTGCTTCGGCATCTGTTTGGCGGGGATCGCCGCCGTCATGGTCAAGTCGATGTCCGGACGTTTGGCATCGATGTCGTCAGAACTGCCGGCCAGCATGAGCTTGGTCGGAGCTTTGCCGTCTTCCTCAATGGTGATAATGTGGGCGACCATCTGCAGCGGTTTGCCCTTGAGCACCGTCCAAACCTTATCCGCATCCTCGGGAGTGCCTTCGGAGAGGACCATCTGCCACTCCGCAAAGCTCATCTCCTCAACCTTCTTGCTTTTCACCAGCGCCGCCGCCTGCTCGGCGGGAGTGGGAGGAACGTATTTCGTGATCGTGAAATCCGCCGGCGGCACGGGAGTAGTCGCTGTCTTCGCCAGCAGATCGCTCCATCCTTCTTCGCTGCCGTGGTATTTGTTGTACCGGCTCTTGCCAAACTTCGCGATCTGCTCTTTGCCCGCGCCTTGGGCGAGGTTGGAAGCGCGCGCTATGTAGAAGAGGCCGTCGGGATCGTTTTCCGCATTCCCGGGCGCCAGATCGGCGAGCGCCAAATCGTAAACCTCCAGCAGATTTGTGGGATCGCCCTGCACCGCGGCGCGCAGATACTTTTCCGCGTTGGCGTAATCCTTCGCCTGATAAGCGCTAATGCCCGCGGCGCCGTTGAAAATTCCCGCCGTCTGCATTTTCAGTTTGTCCCAATCCGCCTGAGTGGTACCGTCGGGCTTGGCAGCCGTCTGCAGGCACTGCAAGCCTTTCTGTCCGGCCTGCCCGGCATCGGCAAAATTCTGCGCCGCATTCTGCCCGCCGGTGCCCAACGCCTGCTTGGAATAGGCGACGAGAGCCAAGGCTCGGATGTTGCAGGGATTCATTTGCAGGATTTTCTGCGCCGTGTCGATCATTTTGGCGGAGTTACTGGTCTGCTGATAGGCGATCATCAGAAGCTCGAGCGCGTCCTCTTTCATCACGCTGCTGGGATACTGCGTCAAGAAGGCTTCCAGTCCGCTGATCTTGGCGCCGGCGTCGGTCTGCTGCGCCGCCCCGACGTAGGCGTTATATTCGGCCGGGTCTTTAATCTCCTTCTTCTGCGGCGCGGCGGCAGCGGAACCCGCTGGGGGCGCGGCTTGGGCGGGCGTCCCCGGGGTTTGAGCGACAGCGGTACCTGCGGCTACCAGCAACATCGCGAAAAAAATTGTCTTCATTCCTCTGGCTCCTTGAATATCTTGGGGAAGCTTGTGTGTTGCGTTGAACCCGATCCCACTGGCGTCAGGCCGGCGCCGCACCGCAATTCATGATCGAACCACCAACGACGGAAACGAACCAACCGAAATCGCTGCCCGCCATCTGTTTTGCGGCCGCGTAACATTATTCCGGTGAGCGGATTATAAGGATGTACTCCACCTAAGGCAAGCGTATTGCTCCCTTCGCAACGCCCCGAGTTGCAAAGCAATTCGCCTGACGAAATGCTTCGCCGCCCGGTCTGAAGCAAAGGTCGAACAAAGTCCAAGAAAGTCCGCACCGGCTTTCGGAAACAAACTCCGCAAGTTTGATGCAGAATAGAGTAGTGAAGAAAACAGAATTCTCATCCAATCGCATCGTTGGGAATGCTTTGACGGAATCCTCCCCGAATTCCCCGGTATCGCCCATATTGCCGGGCCAGGTGGCGGTGATTACCGGTGCTGGACGCGGCATTGGACGCGCCATTGCCTTGAGCCTCGCTGGGTTCGGCGCCCACACCGTTCTCTGCGGCCGCTCGCGTGAAGGGTTGCAACAAACCGCCGACGCCATCCAGAGCAGCTCCGGAACCACCCCCGCCAGTGCTTCCCCCATGAGCACCGTCATGGAGTGCGACGTCACCAGTCTGCCGGCGGTCGAAGCCTTCGCCGAACGCTTCCGCCGCGCCTTTCGTCGCCTGGATATTCTCGTCAACAACGCCGGCATCGGCGGAGTCGGAGGGCCACTGCATGAGCTCGCGCCCGAGGATTGGGAGCGGGTCATGAACACCAACCTGCGCGGGGTGTACTACTGCATCCGCAGCCTCGCGCCGCTGATGATCGGCGCCCGCTCCGGCCATATCGTCAACATATCGTCGCTCGCCGGCAAGAATGCTCTGCCCAATGGCGCGGCGTATTCCGCGTCGAAATGGGGCTTGAACGGCTTGACCTACTCCGTCGCCGAGGAACTGCGGGCCCACAACATTCGTGTGTCGTTGATTTGCCCGGGCTCGACGAACACCGAATTCAGTCCGCATGCGGGCAAGAGCGCGGAAAAAATGCTGCAAGCCGAGGACGTGGCCCGCGCCGTGGCCATGATCGTGACTCAGGCGCCGCAATCGTTCGTCAGCGAAATTCTGCTGCGGCCCACGCAGAAACCATAGCCGCGGAGAATCGCCTGCGACTCATGCTTTTCAGTGCCCGAAATCGAGCCCGAAATGAGGTTCGGATTTTGTGCCCGTAATCTTCACCGGAATTTCCGTCCCCGCGCCGTGCTTGCTGAAGAAAGGATCCGCCGGCTTCAGCAGAATCGACTTCCATCCCGTCACCATCTGCGAGAGCTTCGCGTCCATGCGCGCTTTGCCGCGGAAATCAAACTGGTTGCCATCCAGACTGTAGGTGCCGGAGAGGTTTACCTGCGTGCCCGGAATCTGAAAACTGAGCTGGGAAAAGGAAATCAATCCCCCCCGCAGAATGAAAGTTCCCTTCAGATCGGAGTTCACGTTCTCGCCCGGATCAGTGTCGCCCTTGTCGTCGCCCTTGTCCCCGGCCAGTTTCGGGCGACCCTGGCTTCTCATGCTGAGGGCATCAACTTTGTCCTGAATCTTATCGTTGGTAAAGTGCGTGCGCGAGACTTCAAAGTTGCCGTCCAGGCGGAGCCGATCGGCGACATCCGGTTCCCCGGGCGGCAAGTCAAATTTTGTCTTTAGTCGCACGGTTCCCGTCATGATCGGTGGGTCGGTTTTTACGGCCAGTTTCAGCAGGTCTTCGATCTTGCCGCTTTCCATCACCACATCGAGGTGAACCTGATGGCCCCTGGGATCCTTGCTCCGCACCACCGACCCGTTCGCCACCAGCCAGGAATCGAGAATTCTTGCCTTCACCGGTTGCAGGTAAGTGTCACCGCTGGTGCCATCGACAATGGCGTGGAAATCTGTATGCAGCGGCACTTGGCGGCCGCTGATGGCGAGACGAAAATCGGGTGTGTCGGTGGAGCCGTCCACGCCGATTTTGTCCAGAACTCCGTCGTAGGTTCCGGTCGAGGAAAGTATCCCGCCGATTCCCTTGATGGTGCTCAGGTCGGCATGATCGAAGGAATACTTGCCGCTCACCGGAGTATCCCGCGGGTTGTCGGCGTGCCATGGTCCGAATGAGCCGCTCGACAGGATGTTTCCCACCGGCTTGGGATTGGTTAAGTTGGCGACGAAATGCATGGGCGCGTCGGGCCCGATGCTGGTCATGGTCAGGTTCTCGATATCGAACTCCAGGGGCAGCTTTCCCGGACGCAGCGTGTTGATGATCAATTGCGTCTGGTCACAAACCAGACGTTCGACCACGATCCCGATCCTTCCCCCTTTTGGGCCCATGCCGTGCATTTCCTCGCGTTGCTCCCGAGGCGGCAGATTTAATTGCATGCCTTTTAAATACACCGTGTCGACATGTTTTGGGGTGCGCAGAAAATCCAGCAATCCCATGCGAAAGCGAAATTCCGCGACGCCGATAATCGGTTGCACGCCGGGCTCATGATTGTTGGGATCGTACTGGCCGAAAATCCTCAGGCCTTCGCCCGAGACCTGCAATCCATCGAGCAGCGACACGTGAAAGCCATCAAGCTCAACCTTGCTCTTGAATTTAGTGGAGAGAGTTTCGATGACAATGCCGCGCAACGTGGGCTCGGCGCGATATAAGACGATGGTCGCCGCCGTCACGCCCACGACCAGCGGCAGCACGATAGCGCCGATCCAGCGCCAGAGAAGCGTACGACGTGCCGGCTGCGCGTTCTTGAGGTCAGTCGCCATCATCGGTTAGGGGTTAGGCAGCCATGAAGGGTTGTTTGCTATCCAACAATATCGCATGTTTGCAGCGCGAACCAACGCCGAAGGAGGACGCCCACCCCGCTAGGTCATCGTTTACAATCGAGGATTCTCTCTCGATTGGAAAACATACTCATGCACCGTTGGTCGCAACTTTTTATTCCCACCCTGCGCGACGCTCCGGCGGACGCCGAAGTAGCCAGCCACAAACTGCTGGTCCGCGCCGGCTACGTCCGCCAACTCGGTGCGGGAATTTATTCTTTCCTATTTCTCGGCAATCGCGCCGCCCAGAAAATCATGACCATTGTCCGAGAGGAGATGGACAAGATCGCGCAGGAGTTTTACCTGCCCGCGCTCAATCCCCGCGAGATCTGGGAGGCCAGCGGGCGCTGGACGGCGATGGGCGAGAACATGTTTCGCCTCAAGGACCGCAAGGGCGCCGACCTTTGCCTGGGCATGACCCACGAAGAGGTCATGACCGACATCGCCCGCAAGGAACTGCGCAGCTACAAGCAACTGCCCCAGATCTGGTACCAGATTCAGACCAAGTTTCGCGACGAGCCGCGTCCCAAGTCAGGCCTGCTGCGCGTCCGTCAATTCATCATGAAGGATTCGTATTCCTTCGACATCGACGCCGCCGGACTTGACGCCTCTTACCTGAAACACTACGACGCGTACTGCCGCATCTTCGATCGTTGCGGCTTGAAGTACATGGTGATCGACGCCCATTCCGGCGCAATGGGGGGATCGCAGTCCCAGGAGTTCATGGTGCGCACGCCGGCGGGTGAAGACCAGATCGTCAGTTGCGAGCAGTGCCACTACGCCGCCAACATGGAAAAAGCCACCTCGAAACTCGCTGCTGTCGAGGACTTGAAGGCGGAAGGCGACGGTTCGCCGCTCGAAGTCCACACTCCGGGGCAGAAGACGATTGAAGATGTGGCGCGCTTTCTTGGCGTGTCGCCGAAGAACAAGATTAAGACTCTGGCCATGATGATCAGCAATGACGATGACGGCGCGGGCAAGTCGCGGCAACGCGCGGTGGTGCTCCTGATGCGCGGCGATCACCAGATGAACGAAGCCAAGCTCTCCACCGCCGTGGGGGGCAAAGAAACCCGTCCCATGCAGGAGGACGAAATTCGCGATCTGTTCCATTCGCCTGCGGGATACCTGGGTCCTCTGGGGATCGAATGGGCCGGGAATATTAAAGATTCTGCCAAGCCGATCCTGCTGGTCGATAAAGCGCTGGAAGGCCGGGTCAACCTCATCGGGGGCGCGAACAAAGAGGACTATCACGTCAAGCACCTGACGCCGGGAAAGAACTTCCATCCCACCGCATATGTCGATCTACGCAGCGTGACCGCCGGAGAGGATTGTCCCAACTGCGGCGCCACACTGCGCATCGACACCGCGGTTGAAATCGGCCACATCTTCAAACTCGGCTACAAGTATTCCGAGTCGATGGGCGCGCGCGTGCTCGACCGCAATGGCAAGGAGGTCGCGCCGATCATGGGCAGCTATGGAATCGGCATCGAGCGCATCCTGACCGCGGCGGTTGAGCAGAGCAACGACGAGAACGGATTCTGGCTGCCCCCGTCCATTGCCCCTTTTGAGGTGGTGATCGTTGCCACCAACTCCAAAGATGAACAGATTCGCGCCGCCTCGGAAGAGATCGCGAAAGCGCTGGTGGAGGCCGGTTTCGACGTTCTGCTGGACGACCGCGACGAGCGCCCCGGCGTCAAGTTCAAGGACGCGGATCTGGTGGGTATCCCCTTTCGTATCAATGTGGGAAAGCGGGTTACCGAAGATACTGTTGAAGTGGTTCGGCGCTCGACTCTGCAAAAGGAGGACGTTAAAATTTCAGCCATAACCGAGTATTTCCAGGCTCTGCGCCCGTGATGTTTCGCGGCCGGGCTTTGGCCGCGATGGCTGGAAGAAGATGGTCAGCGGAGGACCTCGGTAACGCGAATCAGGATGTAGCGTTTTAGTTATGGGAACTCTGAAATTAGTTTTCGGTTTCGCCATACTGGGAGCCGTCGCTTGGGCGGGCATTAAAATCGTTCCGCCTTATTTCGCGAACTACGAACTCGAAGACGCCATCAAAACCGAAGCCACGCAGGCCACCTACAGCTCCCGCAGCGAAGACGACATTCGCGACTCCATCATTAAGCAGGCGCGCGGCTACGACATTATCCTGACCCCCAAGCAGGTGCGGGTCTCGCGCTCGGGGGGCTACGGCGTCGGAACGCTCGCGATCGAGGCCGCCTATAGCGTCCCCCTGGAATTGCCCGGCTTCTCGACCACCCTCGAATTTCATCCTTCCTCGGTCAATAAAGGCGTGTTCTAGTTGTTCTGAACACCCCGGATTGAACTCCTCTCTCACTTGGAGTCAGTACCTGCTCGTTCGCAGGCTGCTAGAATCGCGGACATGCCCAGGCTGACTGCAACCGCGCGCGCGCGCAAGATCAAGCTCATTCTGTTTGACGTTGACGGGGTTCTTACCGACGGCAAGATCTGGATTTTTCCCGCTCCCGCCAGCCCGACGCCCGGAATCGAGCAAAGCATTCTGGAACGATCGGCGCAGGCCGCGGGCCAATCTGGCTTCGGGCTACAGAGCGCGAGCCTGATCGAAGCCAAGGGTTTCCACGCGCATGATGGCACAGCCATCTCGCTGGCCCGCCTCGCCGGCATCAAGACCGGCATCATCACCAAGCGCATCTCGGAAACGGTTGCCCTGCGGGCGCGCGATTTGAAGATCGACCACATTCATCAGGGAATTCAGGATAAAGCGGCAGTGTTCGCGCAAATTCTGCAAAAGGACAGGATTGGCGCCGACGAGGCCGCCTTTGTCGGCGACGACGTGATCGATCTTCCCGCCATGCGGAGATGTGGCCTCGCCATCGCGGTGAAAAATGCGCGTCCCGAAGTTAAGCGCGAAGCCCACTGGATCACTCCGCACGCCGGCGGCGAAGGCGCGGCGCGCGACGCCGTGGAATATATTCTGAAGGCACAGGGTAAATGGAAGCAGGCGATAGAAAGTTACATTTCAGAAAGAAGTTAGCGGCTCGCCGAGGGCTCTGTACTGGGGCTTAAAACGCCCGCCGATTGCCTGCTTGGGGCGTGCTCGGGTGGCAACCGGCGGACGTTTGTTCTCCCTACTCACCCTGTTGTTTTCAGGAGCAGTAATCGTCAAAACCCAGGTGGCCGGCAAAAGTTTCGGGCTTTTCTTGGAGAATTAACCAGGATCGATCGGCTGATTTCAATGCCTCCAAACGTCGTGCACGCTCGTGATTCTACCGGAGCGAACCTCGCAAACTATTCAGGATTATGGTGTTGCCTTTGCCTCCGAGAGAAAGACAAAGAGCGTTTGTCCCAACCCCAGCCCACCGGAGTTCTCCGCCGCAGCGCGCGTCATTGGCACTCCCGAGGTTTTGTTCCCCCCGCTGCAACCGCGCGCCACGTGACCCTGTCTTAACGATGGAGGGCTCACAATGAGTTACACGGTCGGCGATGGTATGGTTGTGTTGGCGTTGGCAGCGGGCGTGGTTGGTTATCTTCACGTGAAGCACCAGACCCGCAGGAGGCGCCTCGAACTCATTCATCAAGAAAGGCTGGTGGCGATGGAAAAGGGTATTCCATTGCCTGAGTTTCCCCTGGAGCACCGCAGAATCCCCGCGCTCCCGATCCGACCGGGGTGCTCCCGATCCTCGGTACCGTTCTGTTATGCCTTTCGGTAGGAACGATGATTGTGCTCTATCGGACTCTTGCGGAGGCGGAGCGTGCATTTTGGGTATCACCCCTCCCGTTCGCCTTTTTGGGCGTGGGCCTGATTGCCTTCCACTTTTTGAAACGCGATGCCAGCCGTTGATTCGGTGGTTAGCGATTCCCAACTCGTAGCTCGCGCGCAAACTGGCGATCAGGACGCCTTTGCGGAACTGGTTCGCCGCCATAGCGACCGTGTATTTCGTCTTGCTCTCTCAATTCTGGGCCAAGGATTTGCGGCTGATGCGGAAGACGTAGCGCAGGAAGTATTCCTGAAAGGTTCATCATGCTCTGCCATCATTTCGCGGCGAAGCAGAGGTCGGCTCCTGGATTTACCGCATTACGTTCAACCAGGCAGTGAACTTGAAGGCGCGGGCGCGTTACCGAAGGCCACACTTGCCGGACGCGTTGCTTTCCCACACCGCAACCGCCGAACGCGGGCCGCACTCGGCGCTGGAAGCTGCTCAGCGCGATCAATCCCTGGCAGCATGCATTCAAGCGCTACCTGAGGTCTACCAATCCGCTCTCCGTCTGTACTACTGGATGGGGGCAAGTGTGGCTGAAGTTGCGGCCCTGCTGGAGATTCCGGAGAATACGGCCAAGTCGTATCTCCGCCGCGCACGCCAGCTTCTCCATGGCCTGCTGAAAGAGAAAGGATATTCTTATGTCTGAGATGGACCCGCGCGACGCCGAAATGGAGCGACTGCTTCGGCGATCCATGGACGCTCCCGTTCCCCAGCTATCGCCCGACTTTCACCAGGCCTTAGCGCGCGAGTTGCGCCGCAGATCAGAGCCTTTCAATCAAGTCGGCCGGATTTTGCTCGCCGCCTACGGCGGAGTGTCCGGTGTGGTCTCTTTGGTTGTGATGCGCGGCCAGGGTCTCGGCTGGGGCGCAATAGCCGCGATGATCTTAGGACCGCTAGCCTTGGTTGTGGCGCTACCCTGGGCGTGGCGCGCAACCCATTCAGCGATGCGAATCGGCGCCCAGTAGACCTTGCCATCGGAATTTCAACGAGCAGTCGATCGATTCAAAGCGCCTGATCAAAAGCTCGTTTCCCCCGCCAGCCTCCACGACCACATCAGAAACGAGGTTGCCGTCAGGTCGATGCCTGGCTCCGTCGTGCTGTAGGACTGAACGTTGTCGCGATACACCGCCATATCGGAGCGATCAAACGCCCCGTTGTTGCCATTGAACCTGGCGAAAGTGTCCACCCCGTTTGCCGGACACAGAATCATGCCGTCGAGTGAGCCCGATGTGAAATAGCTGTCCGGACCCTCCGACGCCGCACCCCACAGCACCGGCGTCCCGCCCGACGTTCCATCCAGAGCCCCCGCCAAGTTCGCCACCTGATGCTGTATGCAGTTGGGAAACGTGCTGCCGTCACCCACGATAAACGACGCCCCCCACGCATTCGCTCCCAGGATATTGGCCAGCCAGCGCTGCGAGAAAATGTCATAGCGCTTGGCGCCGGTCAGGAAATAGGCTTCGCTCGCCATCACCGAAAGACCGGCGCCATGCGAGGTGGTGTCGCCGTAATTCCATCCGTAGCCGAAGCCCCACGCATCATTTCCGGATTGGCTGATGGCATCGCCCACCTGGCGCAGAAGTTGCTGGCGCATTTCCGCTTGCGACACCGCCAGCCCCTTCGGATCGTTCGCCATCTGCAAAGCGCGATACAGTTCAAAATGCGCGAGGCCGCTGACGTCGTAGAGATTCAGCGAGTCGCTGGCGCCCCCGTCGTAGATGTTCACCTTGTAATTCCTGGCAAACTGCGCCGCCTGTCGCAGATAATGCATGGGATTCGTATACGACAATCCAGGCGGAAGGTCGCCACCTCCGCCCGAGGATTGCAAAGCCGATTCCAGAGCAAAATACAGTTCGGTTGCCCCCAACTCCATGTCATCTTCCCAGACGCTCTCCGGGATAGCCGTCAAAGGGAGTGATCGTCAGCAGGCATGCCGCGCACGTGCCTCCATACGAAGCGGGCGCGGGGTCGGAATAGGAGGTGTCGGCCAAGTCAAAGATGTCCTCCGCATTCTTCAGGCACTGATTGGCCAGAGTCGGATCGCTAGCCTGGTTGAGTTGGTAGCAGAGCGCAAAGTCCGCCGCCAACCGGCCCGCCAGGTTTGGACTAATCGGCGAGCCAGCCGGGCCCGCCACATATACCGGACGATTGCAGATAAAAAACGTGGTATAGGGGTCGCACGGTTTTGCATCTCCGGGTTGATCGAATCGGTCGGCGGCTTGCGGCAACGTCCATATGTCGTACTCCGTAATCAGGCAATACGGAGTGCTGTAGGTTCCGCCGCACTCGCCGGTCGCCGAACTGGGATCGCCCTCGCCGAAATAATCCCAGTCCTGCGTATTGTCCACCTGGTAGTAGAGCGTGCGGGTCTGGTCATCCCACATTTTCAGCAGCCACTGCACGCCAAACTTAGCTTCGTTGCTGAAGTCGGAGGACGGTGGCGCTCCCGGTCCGCTGTTGCCCGCATAAGAAACCGAGCCCGGCGGCGCCGCAGGATTCAACCGCGCGCCCGCCCCCATCTGGCTGCGGAAAGTCGCGAATTCCGATCTGCATCAGGGCAGCGGTATAACTCGTCGTCTCCACATACTTCTCATAGTCTCCCGCATCCCACCAGCCACCGGAAGCGTCGATGTTGGGCAGTTTCGTGGGCTCCAGCGGCGGCTGCGGCGGGACATAGTCGATAAAGTCGTTGCCGTCGAGCGGAGGCGTTTCGTAAACCTCGGCATCCTTATCCTTCAAATGCCCGGGCGCGGTGCGCAGCGCGTTGGCGACAAAATTCGGACCGTCGCGCTGGGTCTGGTAGAAAAATAAAGTGTTCAACAGCAGGCCGGAGTAGAGCGCGTCCGGGGAATCCACGGCAAAAACCGGCGAAGTCGCCGACACCTCCCCGTACACCGAAATGCTGTAAAGGCCGCTCCGAGAAACCGCGAAGTCGAGCGCATAAACCGCGTAGCTGATCTTCTCGCTATGACTCCAGGTGCCGAGCAACGCCCCGACCGGAGCGGAAAACACAGAAGCGCCCGCCGAGTCGATGACCTCGAAGCTGGCTCCGCTCACCCCCTGCGACGACATAAGGTAGGCGCGGAAAGACGACTTTCCCATCTCGTACCCGACCTGGCTGACGCGCACGTAGGCAGACTTCTCCTTTGCCAAACCCCGCGAAGCCCAAACCGAGGTAGCGCAACCCAGCAGCGCCAGCAAGGTTGCGACTACCGACGCAAAGCGAAAAGTATGCAAAGATCCCCGAGTGAGCGATAGAGTCGACAACATAGTGGGCGACATGTTAGGTAACATCGTGCGCAGCGAGGATCAAGCGCGGCCTTTATTAAATGCATTTAAAGGCCCGCTAAATAGTGCTCTATGGGTTTTGCACTGTCAATCGCCATTTGCCGGGGGGGGTGAAAATGTTTGCAGCCGGCGACCCATATTGCGGAAAAGCGTGCGCGCGGCTGAGAAAGGGTATATTAGCTGCGCTGCCATGCCACGCCCCCCGCACCCTAAATTGCTCGGATTCCTCGAAGCCTACGACCCGCACATCTCGGAGATCGCGCTCGCGCTCCGCGAACTCGTTCTCGAGGAAGCGCCCGACGCCTCGGAGTCGATCTACCAGGTCTACACAGTCGCCATTTGGTTCGGATTCAGCGGCAAGATGAAGGACATGTTCTGTTACATCACGACCAACGCGGAGCACGTCAATTTGGGATTCCCCCGAGGCAGTGCACTGCCCGATCCAAATCGAGTGCTGGAAGGCGAGGGCAAGAGCATGCGCCACATCAAGCTCAGGAGCCTGCGCGATGTGGAGCGTCCTTTCGTGCGGCGCTACATACAGACGGCGATGGAGCAAACGCCGCGCTTGGCGGAAAGCGGAACCGGCACAACCGTAATCAAGAGCGAACGCGGAGTCCAATCAAAGCGCCCCGCGAAAAAGCCGCGCCGGAAATAACTCGCAGGGCTTCACCGAAAAACGCGCCGCGTCAATGAGGCGATTGCGATGTCTCGAAACTGGCTTCAATCCGGGATGGCCATCGTCTTCGCCGACATCAGTTCGGCGAAGCGCGGGTCTTTGCGCAGGCTGCTGAACTCGTTATCTTTATACACGTTGTTGATGTCTTTGTAGCCTTCCTCAATCGCTTTCTTCAAATAGTGCAGCGAGCGCTCCGCCACGCCGGTGCGGGCGTAGAGGCGCGCCAGGACGTAATCGTAGTGCGCCCGGTCCTGGGGCGACGGAAGCTGGGCGGTGATTCCGGCATGCGATGTGCGCTCGAAGATGTCAGGATCGAGTTCCACCGCCCGGGAGTAATTTTCGATCGCCTTGTCGAACCTTCTCTTGCCGAAATAAGCCGCTCCCATGTTGCTGTAATACGAGGCCGCGTTTCGGTCGAAGGAGATGGCTTTCTCGTAGTGCTTGATGGCGGCGTTGTATTTGCGCGCGGCGTAATACACCACACCGATGTTGTTGTAGGCGACCGCATCCCGGGCATCGATTCGAATGGCGCTCTCAAAGCTCTTTTTGGCTTCCTTGTAGCGCTGCAACATGAGCTGGCACACGCCGATCTTGCGAAACAACGACGCGGTCCCCGGCGTCCGCAACGACGCGCTCCCTGACGTGCTTGACGACCCGCTTCCCAGCGATCGTTTCAACGCCGCCTCGTAAAAGTCCATCGCGTCGAGGAAGTTCTTGTCGCCGCGCAGCTCGTCGCCCCGCGCCTCCAATTCCTGAGCCGACGCGCCCGCAGCCGGAGGATCAACCCGGTGCAGCGGCGGAGTCCCCACCTCGACCTGTTCCGAATGCTGAGCCGGAGCGGGCTGAGGCGGCGCGGGTGGGGCCTGCTTAGGCAGGGCGTGTAGTTGTAGGGAAAGAGTGGCGACAAGGCCAAACGCTGCGGAGCTGACGCGGATCCAGGTCAACATAAACTCCCCCGGGGCCGAACGCGGTCGATCTTCCGAGCTACAGAAAAACCAGCTATATCAAGAGGAAGGCAAAAACAAAATCTGGCGCGCTAAGCTTACTGCGGCGGCGTGCCGCTGTCACTACTTTTTGACGGGGCAGGGTGATTTTTGTCATCCTGACCGGAATTGCCGCCATCCCCTTTGAAAACCCCTATGATCTTCCCGAAGAGGCCTTTTTTCTTTTTGCCCTCATCTTCAGTTTGGACACCGGCCGGCGGCTGCGGGTTCCCATTCGTTGTCGGCGGAGGCAGCGCTTTGTCCGCATTGCCGCCAAAAATACGGGAGAAGAACCCCTGCCCACCCGACTGATCGCAGGTTTCGCGCGGTTCCGTGCCCGCGATAAAGGCGATGTTGTAATCATCCGGGCAGGCCGGCGTGGCCAGCCGATTGGTGATCTTGTCCAGTTGCACGTCAACCACGCCTTCCGGTTGGGTGAAGGGCGTCACATCGGAATAACCGGGCAGGGTTACCGCCTTCTTCATGAATTCCGCCCAGATGGGAGCGGCCGTCTGTGCGCCGCTCAGCCTCAGGTCGCTGTAATCGTCATATCCCACCCACACGATGCACAGCAAATTGCTGGTATATCCGGCAAACCAGCCGTCGTGCGAACTGCCCGTCTTACCCGCCGCGGGAGCGGTGAATCCGCGGGCGCGAACTCCATAGGCGGTGCCGAAGTTCACCACCCCTTCCAGCATGTTGGTCATGACGAAAGCGATGCGCGGATCGAGCACCTGCGACTTCGTCGTCCCGAAATTCATAATCACGTCGCCCTTCGAGTTGCGCACCGAGTTTACGAACACCGGCGTGAGCCGCACTCCGCCATTGGCAAAACTTGTGTAGGCCGACGTCATATCCACCGGCGTGGCGTCGTAGGCGCCGAGCGCCATGGCGGGCGTGGCTTTCACGGACGTGATTCCCGCCGATTTCGCCAGTTCCGCCACCTTGTCATAGCCCACCTCTTCCGCCAGCTTCACCGTCGCATTGTTCAGCGAGAGCGCCAGCGCATAGCGCAGCGTCACGTCGCCGTGGTACTCCTCTTTATAGTTGCGCGGCTCGTAAATCTGGTCTCCATAGGAAAAGGTCGAAGGCTGATCGGGGACGATGGACGCGGGAGTCAGCACCGCCGTCGAGCCATCGATGGCCGTGTTCATGGCGGCGGCATAGACAAACGGCTTGAAGATGGATCCCGTGGGACGCTTGGCCAGCGCATGATTCAGCTGACTCGTGCCGTAATTGCGACCGCCCACCAGCGCCTTGATTTCGCCCGTGTGCGGATCCATGGCGATCAGCGCGACTTGTGCCTGCGGGCCCGGCGTTACCGTGGTTTCAAACTTGTTCTTCCCCACCTTCGTCTTGTGGGTCCGCATTTTCGTGACCTGCTCGTCCACCAGCTTGATGCCTACTTCCACCGCCTGCGCCGCCGCCTGCTGCAGGTCGGGATCGAGCGTGGTGTAGATGCGGTACTCCTGATCGTTCACGTCGTGCTCGTTCAGTTTGCCGACGATGGTGTCGCGCACCATATCCACAAAATAGGGAGCGTCGCTCGCCTCGACATTCGGCGGGGCCAGCTTTAAGGGCGTGGCTTTGGCTTTCTCCGCCTGCTCGCGCGTGATGGCATGCGTCTCCAGCATGGCCTCGATCACCGTGTTGCGCCGCTCCAGCGCGCGTTCGGGATGGCGGTAGGGAGAAAGATAGCTGGGCGCCTGGATCAAGCCCGCCAGCAGCGCCGCTTCCGGCAGGCTGATGTCCTTGAGGTCCTTGTTGAAGTAGGAGCGCGATCCCTCCGCCAGACCGGAGATGGTAAAGGACCCGCGCTGACCGAGATCGACGCGATTGGCATAGAACTCAAAAATCTGCTGCTTGGAAAATTTCTGTTCCAGCTCCACCGCAATCAGCATTTCAATCAGCTTGCGCTTGAATGTCTTCTGCGGGGTCAAGAAAAATGCGCGCGACAGTTGCATGGTGATGGTCGAGCCGCCCTGCTGGTGGCGCTGGTGGGTGAAATCGATCCAGGCGGCTTCCACCAGCCGCATGAAATTGACTCCGTTATGCTGGAAAAAACGGCGGTCTTCGATGGAGGTAACCGCCTCCACCATGATCTTTGGGATGTCGTCGTACTTCACCAGTTGCCGCTTGGAGCGCTGCTCCGCGTCGAACAGCGAGGTCAGCATCTGGGGCTCGAGTTCATAAGCCGCCAGTTCGCCGGCGGAGCGGCTGTTGATGCTCGAGACCGTACCCGCCGCCACCGTGATGGTGGCCGCTTCCGGGCTGTGATAGGACTCCGGGCCGGGCATGACCTCGATCGAGTTTCCGCGCAGGCGGTAGCTGCCGAGCTGAGATTCGCCCTCCTTTTCGGCATACCCGGCGTGCCGCAGAGCCGCCGCGATGCCGGAGATGCTCTCCTTTTCACCTACGCGCACGAGTTGCGACGCGGCGAAAATCTTGGCCGAACTGGCAAACACCGGCCCGCGAAAACGCTGCTCGATGATGCGGTCGTACTTCACATACCAGTAAGCAAAAAAGGCGAGAACCAGCAGGGACAGAGAGAGGAAGCCGATCAACGCCACCCGGACCACGGGATCGCGCCCCAGACGGCTCGTTCCGCCCTTGCCACCGCGCTTGCCACTGTTGCGCCCTGTCGGGATTTTCACTTTAACGCCCATAAGCGGGATGGTGCGGCATCGGGTGTGTAATCGAGCAGCAATTCAAAGCCCAACATCAACCTTCGGATGGAGGCCTGTTTCGCTTTGATTCTAAATCACAATGCCGCGTCTCGATTGCTGCGAGCCGTGTCAAGGAAGAGACGGGCGCGTGTTCCGGAGAGGACACTCTCGCCCCCTTAACCTTGGCCCGAAGTTCTTTGTCATCCTGAGCGCGGCGAGGATTCCGCAGTTGTCCGCGTCACGAATTTCAGCGTGGGCACGGGTCGACTGGCTGCCCCTTTCCCGCCGCTCAAGCATAAAATTCGACCGTTGGCCGCAATCGTTTGATATCCGACTAAAATTATCGTATTTTGTCTCCAGCGATACTGGAAAACCTAAATTTGTTTGTCTCCAGTTAGTTGCGACGCGGTCGCAACCTGATTTACAAGCCATTGCCTTCTATTTTGCGCTGCCAAGACTAATCCTGGCCGCAGGCTCGATAGTGGCACCGGCTTGTCTAGATTTTTGTTGCGACTGGGTTGCAACTAGCAATCATAGGAGTGTCTCGTAATTATGCGGAGTGTGATCGCCCAATTCATCTTTACTCTTGTTTCACTCTTACCTTCACTCTTACCTTTGCTCTTGTCTTTGCTGTTGCCTCGGCGGCCTTCGCTCGGGCGCAGGAGCCCCCATACTTTGTCACGTACTCGCACAGTCTGGAGGAGCCGGGCAATCTCGAGATTTCCCTAAAGGGCGTCCAGGCTTCTCCCAAATATGCCAACCCCTTCATCAGCGAAACCATGGAGTTGGAATATGGTGTGCAAGGCTGGTGGACAACCGAGCTTTACCTGGCGGGCCAGCACACAGATAACGACAGCACGATCTTCACAGGCTATCGCTGGGAGAACCGATTCCGTCCCCTGCTGCGCGAACACTTCATCAATCCCGTGCTCTACGTGGAGTTCGAGCACATCAGCCGTGCTGACAAAGGCATTCTTGAGGTCACCGGACACGACAGCATTGCCGACTTTCTCCTCATCAACCAGCAAGGGCGCTCCGATGTCGAGAAGTCCCTGGAATTGAAACTCATCCTCTCCAGCAATCTGCGCGGCTGGAACATTTCGGAAAACTTCATCTCGGAAAAAGATCTGAACGAACCCGAGCCCTGGGAATTTGGCTACACCCTGGGAGTGAGCCGGCCCCTCGCGTTGGCGGCTAAGGCCCGGGCCTGTGTCTTTTGCCGCGAGAATTTTTCCGCCGGGGCCGAACTCTATGGCGGACTCGGGACCACCGACGGCTTTGGATTACAGGCAACGTCCCACTACCTGGCGCCGATCCTTGGCTTCAATATTCCGAACGGACCCACCGTCAATTTTTCTCCCAGCTTCGGATTAAATGACAACAGTATTGGCGTGCTCTATCGCTTCACCCTTACCTATGAGGTGCAGCAGTTGTTCGGACACTTTCACGGGAGCTCGCGATGACTTCCCAGCGCTGCCTTTCGCTTTGCCTGCTGTTTTCATCCTCTCTCTGCGCCCTGGCTTCGGGCGGGAGTCGCTACGCGGGCTGGCTAAAACACGTTCCCCAGGCGGACCGCGAGCGCGCCAATCCTTATTCCGGACAAGCCGAGGCGATCGCCGCCGGCGGAAAAATGTTTGCCGACCACTGTGCGAAATGCCACGGCGATGACGCCCTCGGTTCGAAGAAAAAACCCAGCCTGCGCACTCCGGAAGTGCAGCAGGCCACCGACGGCGAACTCTTCTGGCTGCTGCGCAACGGCGACCTGCTTCACGGCATGCCGTCGTGGAGCGCCATCGCCGAGCCTTCGCGCTGGCAGATCATCAGCTTTGTTAAGAGTCTGGGACTCGTTCCCTCCCCGACTGCCGCGCCACAGGAATCATCGAAATGAATCGCACCCGTGCAACCACTTTCTTAAGATTGCTGCTGAGTTACAGCACCGTCGTTCTGCTCACCAGTTGTGGAGCCGGCAAGGCGCCCAGTTTCCCCACCGATAATGACGTCACGCCCGCCGAAGACTCGATCGGCGAGCGCCTCTTCCTCGATACCCGCTTCGCGCAATACTTCGCCGAGCACATGACGGGTGTAAACCAGCCGCTGGCGGTGGGCGATCCCGTCGTGGCCGTGGTGAACACGCCGAACGGGCCGCAGCCCGGCCCGTTTGTCGGGCAGTCCATCAATTGCCGGTCCTGCCACTTTGTCACGGAATTTCAGGGCGTGTCCGGCGCCGGCAACCGCACCTACTCGGATTTCACGACGCGCAGCCCGCTCCCCCTGCCCATGAACGGATTCACGCAGACGCCGCGCAACTCCATGCACATGGTGGGCTCGCTGCAATCTCACCCCGGGCCCACCTTCCTGCACTTTGATGGAGAGTTTGCCACTCCGGAAGACCTGGTGAAGGCGACCTTAACAGGCCGCAACTTCGGCTGGGCTCCCGAGCAATACCAGCAGGCGCGGGCCAATGTCGCGCTCATCGTCCGCGGCGATGACGGTTCCAGTGAATTGGCCATCGACCGTACGAATGGACTCTCATACGGAACCTTGTTCCTCGGCCAGGATCCCCGGATCACTTCCGATCTGCTGATTCCTGCAGGCGACCGCATCGACGTTAACCAGGCGACGCCGGAGCAGATTCTCGATCTTGTCGCCAAGTGCATCAGCACCTACATGGGCGACCTGCTCTTCAAGCAGGATGAATTCGGACGCTACATCGCTTCGCCCTATGACGTCTTTCTGCGCATCAATCATTTACCTGTGCAACCCAATGCCGGGGAGAGCATCCCGCAATACAACCAGCGTCTCGCCGGAATTGTGAATGGACTCAGCAATCCTCTGTGGGTTGACGGCTCTTATGGGTCGTTCCAATATCACGCCCAGCCGTTCGTCTTTGGACCGCTTGAATTCGCGGGTCTCAAGATCTTCCTGCAGGCGGCCCATCCGGCAACCGATGGCTCACAACACGCGGGCAATTGCGCCTCCTGTCATCAGGCACCCAACTTCAGCGACTTCTCCTTCCACAACACCGGCGAGTCGCAGGAGGAATACGACTCCGTGCATGGCGCAGGGTCATTTGTGAATTTAAGCATTCCTTCGCTCGGCATCCGCGCCCAGAACTTCGACCTGTACCTTCCCGCTACGCCGAATCATCCGAACGCGGCGGAGCCGTTCCGCCGCGCCGCCGACGCCAGCCATGTGGGATATGCCGACCTGGGCTTGTGGAACATTTACCTGAATCCCGAGGTGCCGAATCCGCAGGCAAATCTGCAATCCGTGATCTGCGCCGCCGGAGAGGATTGCTCGGTGGATCAGGGGTTGGGCAACACCATAGCGCGCTTCAAGACCCCGATCCTGCGCGATCTGGAGGATTCCAGCCCGTACTTTCACAATGGAAGCAAGCTGCGGTTGCAGGATGTGGTGCAGTTCTATATCAACAGTTCGCAGCTGGCGCGGCAGGGCCTGCTGCGCAATCCGCCGCCCGAGTTTCGCAACATGTCTTTAAGCAACGACGACCTCAATGCCCTGGTGGCTTTCCTGCTGGCGCTGACCGAGGACTATGACGACGCGTGACGCGCAAAGTGTTTCACGTGGAACACTTTGTCGGTATTTAAATGTATGTACATTGTTGGACGCGAGGTAACTCCCTGATACCATGGAGGCTCGTCACGTCTCACAATGATACGTGTTAAGGACCAACTTTGAACCCCAGCTTGCGCCAGACTCGGCTGCATTATGCCTGGATTGTGGCCGCCGTCACCTTTTTAGTACTGCTGGTCACGGCGGGCATACGGGCTACGCCGGGAGTACTGATCGTCCCCCTGGAAGCGGAATTTGGCTGGACGAGCGCCGCTATCTCGGTGGCCATCGCCATCAACTTGGCGCTTTACGGATTGATTGGGCCCTTCGCGGCTTCGTTAATGGATCGCTGGGGATTGCGCCGGCTCATCCTGTGCGCCCTGGTTCTGCTGGCGATTTCAGTGGGCCTGACTACCCTGATGAAATCGCAGTGGGAGCTGATTTTACTGTGGGGCATTTGCGTCGGCTCCGGGACCGGCTTCACGGCAACGGTTCTGGCCGCAGTGGTGGTGAACCGCTGGTTCGATGCCCGCCGCGGGCTGGTGCTGGGCGCGCTGACGGCGGCGGGAGCAACCGGGCAACTGCTGTTTTTGCCCTTGATGGCGCGCCTGCTGGAGCGCCATGGCTGGCGCAGCGTGGCCTGGATCGTGGCCGCGTCGGCGGCCGCGGTGTTCGTGTTTGTGTTCGCCTTCATGCGCGACCGTCCGGCGGAAATGCAGCTTCAACCTTATGGCTGGATTGCCGTAGACGGTTTGCCGCAGGCGACCACGGCTCCGGCCCTGCTTCCCTGGGAAGCGTTGCGGCGGGCTTCCCACTCGCCCGCATTTTGGCTGCTGGCGGGCAGTTTTTTTGTCTGCGGCGCGAGCACCAACGGCTTGATTGGGACCCACCTGATTCCGGCATGCCACGATTACGGCATTCCGGAAGTGCGCGCCGCCGGATTGCTGGCGATGATGGGACTCTTCGATATTGTGGGCACGACCGCTTCGGGGTGGCTAAGCGATCGCGTGGCGGGCGCCACTCTGCTGTTCGCCTATTACGCGCTGCGCGGCCTCTCCCTGCTTTTCCTTCCCCACACGCTGGCGCACAGCCAGGCGGGATTGGCGTGGTTTGCCATGTTCTACGGGCTGGACTGGGTGGCGACCATTCCGCCCACGGTGCGTCTGGCGTCGGATTGCTTTGGCCGGCAGAACGCGGGGGTAATTTTTGGCTGGATCGCGGCGGCTCACCAGCTGGGCGCGGCGCTCGCCGCTTTCGGCGCGGGCTACATACGGACCTATTCAGGCGATTACCGCGAGGCATTCTGGATTGCCGGCGGTGTCTGCTTCCTCACCGGAATCGCATTCCTCTTCACACGGCGGGCTCTCAGCCAGCGGCCATCGGAGTCACTGCCGCCGTTGGCTGCGGCCGATTGGACGGAGGGATATTGAATTTGCGATGGTACCCCACCTCACTAAAGTAACCTCGTATTTCCCCTCCACAATGCGCACAATTCAGCTTGCGTCGTAGCTGGGCCGCCACAACGCCCGTTGGGCAAGGGCTTTGGAGCGCAACACATTTTCAGGGAGTTGGCGGGATGAGGGAATTGTCGCAGCGCTGAAGTGCTGCGCCACCCAAAAGCAAAGGCAAAATCGAGTTTTTCAGCCGTCTGATCGAAGGCTGGAGGGCTGCACAACAAAGCGGCGCGAATTGGGTTTTAAACGCTAGCTTCTAAACGCTAATTCTAAACGCCAGCTTCTAACACTAACCCGGGGACGGGCATCTAACTGACTGACTAACGTGCGCGGAACCTTACAATTCGGGCAAAGCGCAGGCCGAAGCGCCCTCCAGAGCGCTGCGAGGTGGGTCCTCGTCCTGCTGCTGGCGCTGGGCGCAGTGTCGCGCGCTCATGCGGGCGCTACCCTGCTGCTGGAGGAACCTTACAGCTACGATGGGGCTTTCGCCGGAACGGGGCACGTAGCGGTGTATCTGAGCCATGTCTGTTCCGCATCTCCGGTAATTTTGCGCCCCTGTGCGGAGGGCGAAAGCGGCGTGGTGCTGAGCCGCTACCACGGGATCGCGGGCTATGACTGGGTGGCTATTCCGTTGCTTCCTTATCTTTATGCGGTCGAACGCCCGGAGGCGATTCCCCTTTTCTCGGACGCCAAGGTCGTAGCTTTCCTGCGCGACCGCTATCGCCGCGAGCACCTGGAAACGCTGGCCGCCGATTTGCCCGACGGTTCACCGCCGCCGGGAAACTGGTATGAGATGGTGGGCTCCGCTTATGACCGTACAATCTACGCGTTCGAGATCGAGACCAGCGCGCAACAGGATGCGCTTCTGATCGCGAAATTCAACCGCGAGCCGAACCGCGAGAGGTACCAGTTCATCAAGAGGAATTGCGCCGACTTTGTGCGCGAGGTGATCGACTTCTATTATCCGCACGCTGTGCATCGCAGCGTGATTGGCGATCTGGGAGTGACCACGCCCAAACAAATCGCCAAAATGCTGCAGAAGTACAGCCGGAAACATCCTGAACTGGAAAGCTCGGAGTTCGTGGTGACCCAGGTTCCGGGCGCTGTCGGGCGCAGCAAACCGGTTCACGGGGTGTTGGAATCGGTGATGGCGGCGAAGAAATATATGCTGCCCCTGCTGGCGCTGCATCCCTACGTCGGCGGCGGCTTGCTGGCGGAGTATTTTGGCCATCGACGATTCGAACCGGGCAAGAATGATCCCGTCATGAATTCGGATGGCGAAGTGGATGTAGCCATGACGCGGGCCGACCGGGTTGCCTTCCAGAATCGGCTGGACGAAATCAGACTCACCGAGTTGCCCGGCGAAGATTTTAAGGAAGGAAAAAACCGGGAAGTAAAATCCTGGGAACGGGTGCAAGCGAAAGCCCGCATTGAACTGGATCCTTTCCAACTTCCCGCGCTCGAAGTTGAGGGCAACGATCCGACTTTGGTGGGTTTGACGCGAGCCAACGTCGCCGGCGTGTTCGACTCGTCGGAGTTCGCGGCACGGCTGATGGAAGCGCGCCTGAGCGAAGAATTGCGGCCTGCCGCCACACGCAAGACATCGCGGCGGGAAGTGAACGAAGATCTAGCGCTGTTCCAGAAATTGCTCACGCGGCAGCGCGACTTCGCGCTCACGCCGGCGTCTGCGCACGATGCGCGGGCGCGCGCGCTCGGCCCGCTGCAGTAGCGGGACTGTCTTCAGCTTCATCTTCATTTTGTGCCCAGGAATTATTTGCTTTGCGCGGCCAGGCGAGACGCAATCAGAGATTCCACCTGGGTCCAAACTTTAGGGTCGCATTCAATCTCGGTGTGGTACTTCATGAAGAGCCGGTCGTACCAGGGATACTGGCGGCAGTCGACGGGGCTGGTTTTATAAGTGCTGCGGAAATTTCCCAAAATGTGGGTGTGCGAGGCGTCGGCGGCTTGAATCTCAGGCTGGCCGTGCAGCCAGCCATCGCTCTGATAGAAATTCGCCGCCTCGGCGACGTTGGCGGAAATGGTTTTATCGTCCTGCCCCGGTTTAGTTACGCTGTCCACCTGCACGGTGAGCAAAACCGGAATGCCTTCTTTGCCGAGTTCGCGGGCTAAGGCGACCACGGCGGCGGCTCCCCAACTGTGTCCATAGAGAATGATGCGGGCGTGCTTTTTCTCCTCCGCCGACAAAGTGCCGTCGTGATTGGTATCGAGCCGGCGCAGGATCTCAGCATGCGCCGATTCGCGGCGGCGATTCTCGAAGACCTCGAGATAGACGCCGGAGGGAAAAGCCTGGCGCAGGCGCGCCGCGACTTGAACGGTGCTATGAACGGGATCGGCGTGGCGGACAAATCCGCCGACAAAGCCAAGTACCATCACCGGGGCCGGAGCCGCGGTCACCGCCGCCGCCAGTGGAATAGCGAACGCCACCGCGATCAGGCAGCAACAGGGCAAGAGATGGCGGATTGCACCTAGAACATTAAGACTCACGGGCGGCTCCATCATAACAACAGCACTGACCACAGCACTAACAACAGCCGCGGGAAAAACACGAGACGCGAGCGAGAGGCCGCGCTCGTGCTCTGAATGTTTGCGCATACGGACAAATGCATCCGGCGTTACAGGGATGCGGCGCGGCGTAATCGGGCCAATCGGCTGATATACTGATTCACGCCGACCGGAGAAATCCGGGTGCAGCACGGTGAGAGCGCGTAGCTCAGTCGGTAGAGCAACGCCCTTTTAAGGCGTGGGTCGCAGGTTCGATTCCTGCCGCGCTCACCATTCAAAAATCTGCATCAAACGGGCCTCCGAGCGAGGCCCTTCTTATTTTGCATCTAACTGAGCATCCATTCCGGACGCCTGCCGATGGCATGCCGGTTCCTGCTGCCCTGAAGCGGCCCAGCATATTAGAATGGAAGTATCAGTTATGCAACAAAACGTAGCGAAAGAATCGGCGTGCGCTTCGCTCGCCAGCATGGGCAGGAGGGTGGTTTACGCTCCTGCTCGCCATCGCTCCGGTCGTCATCGCGGGTTGACGCTCGGCTTTGCGCTGGCCGCGCTGCTGCTTGCCTTCCTCATGCCGGCGCGGGCGTGGAGCGAGACGGCGGCGTTCGATCTGGTGGGTCCGAAGGTGGAGGTGCGCCTGCAGCGGGAGGGCAAGACTTTGCCCATCTCCGAGGTGCCGAACCTGCAGGTGGGGGACCGGCTTTGGGTTCATCCCGATTTGCCTGACGATCAGTCGGTGCGTTACCTGATGGTGGTGGCTTTTCTGCGCGGTTCGACCAATCCTCCGCCGGATGCGTGGTTCACGCGGGTGGAGGCGTGGAATCGAACGGTGCACGAAGAAGGGGTTTACATCGTGGTGCCGGAAGGCGCGCAGGAGGCTCTGGTTCTGCTGGCGCCGGAAACGGGCGGGGCGTTCGGCACGCTGCGGGCGGCTGTCCGGGGCAAGCCGGGCGCATTCGTGCGCGCGACTCAGGATCTGCAGCAAGCCAGCCTGGACCGCGCCCGGCTGGAGAAGTATCTGGAAGTGGTGCGCGAAAGCGGGGCCACCGATCCGGAGCAATTGAAAGCTCGCACCACGCTGCTGGCGCACAGTTTGAATATCCGCCTGGAACAGACTTGCTTCGATAAGCCGACGGCGCAACAGGTGCCGTGCCTGACGCAAAATACCGATCAACTGGTGCTTGACGACTCGCACAGCCAGACCATGGCGTCGACGCTGACTTCGGGAAACTCCACCGATCTGCTATCGCAGATCAGTTCGACGCCGAGCGCTCGCAGCGGATACTACAGTCCTTACATTGGCGCGGTGGTGGATGTAGCCCGGATTCTGGCTACCACGCACACGGCGCAGTATCAGTACATTCCGGCGCTGTCGCTGCCGAAGCAGGATCAGTTGAATTTGCGGCTGAATAATCCGCCTTCGTTTCGGAATCCGAAATCGGTGCTGGTGATTGGTTTGCCGGCCATCGGGTCCACGTCCGCGCCGACGCTGCGCGCGACGAATGCAAGCCGCCTGTTTTGCGCGTCCGAACCCGACCTGGTGCTGCCAGTGGATGGCGCGCCGCTCGCCTTTGCCACCGAGCTGGGACATAATTTTTCGCTGCATGTCGAAACTAAATCGGGCAAGGAATTTGATCTGCCCGCCGAAGCCGACGCCGTGCGAGGCGGTTTCGTTATCCACACCGAAGCGATGCAGAACGCTGCCTCCGAGTCAGAGGAGATGTCGGGGATTCTGCGGGGAAGCTGGGGGTTCCGTCCGTTTGACGGCCCACGCTTCCGGCTGCGCACCGCCGGCCCGGCACAGTGGGTAGTGGCCTCGAAGGACGCGAGCGCGCTGATCGTGGGCCGGGAAGACATTCTGCATCTGCAGAGCGCGGATGCGTGTTGCGTGAGCGCCGTGCGCCTGCGCGACGAGGCCGGCAGGGTGGTGGAGGCGCAGTGGAAGACGACGAAAGCGGACGAACTGGAAGTGCGGGTTCCGCTGCAGGATTCGTCGGCGGGGTGGCTGACCATGATGGTGAAAAAGTTCGGCCTGCGCGATGTGGACGAGGTGCGCCTGCACACTTATGCGGAGGCGGGCCGATTGGATGCATTTACCATTCATGCCGGGGACCCGGAGGGGGTGCTGAAAGGAACGCGGCTGGATCAGGTTTTGGAGGTCGAAGTTGGGCCGCTCGATTTCAAGCCCAAGCTTCTTTCCCGCGCCAATCAGCAGGATGAATTGACGCTGGTTTCGGAGGATCCCACGGCGAGCGCGTTGCTGCAGCCCGAGGAGTCGATTGTGCTGCACGTAACGCTGAAGGACGGACGCATTCTTGAACTGAACTCGACGGTCGCGCCGCGGCGGCCGAGCCTCAGCCTGATCAGCAAGAGCGTGCAGTACGACGACACCGCTCTTCCGTCGCTGGTGCGTTTGGGAGATTCCGACGATCTGCCGCAGGATGCGCATTTGAATTTTTTTCTGAAATCGCAGGTGCCGGAGGAGGTTTCTCCGGCAGAGAAGATTGAAGTGGCCACGGCCGACGACTCGTTCCGGGTTCTGTTGAGTTTTAAAGAAGGCAACCTGACGTTGCAGGATTCGAAGACGGTTTTTGCCACGCTGGATCCGATGAAGTTGCTGGGACCGTCGGCGTTTGGGGCGCTCAAATTTCGTCCGGTGGCGGCAGACGGCGTCGAAGGGGATTGGCAGCCGCTGGTGAACTTAGTGCGCGTACCTTCGTTGAAGAGCGTGCGCTGCGTGACGCCACGCGACCGGCAATGCACGCTCAGTGGAGACAAGCTTTTCCTCATCAACCAGGTGAGTTCGGACGCCGACTTCAGCAATCCGGTTACCGTCCCCGACGGCTTTGCTGAGGCTACCCTGGAAATCTCGCCTCCCAAGGGGAAAACGCTGTACCTCAAGCTGCGGGATGATCCCACGAACGTGGCGACGGCGATTGTGCCGGCGTTGCCGACGACTCCGTGATGTGGACTCCGCACGCTTCTGCTCTTGTCGCTTCCATGTAAATTAGATGTCATGACCTCGATCCGCTGTAGTGCCCTGTTGTTTGACATGGACGGCGTACTTATTGACTCCACGCCGGCGGTGGCGCGGGTATGGCATGGGTGGGCGGTTGAACATGGCTTTGATCCGGACATGGTTGTGAACCTGGCGCATGGACGGCCGAGTCGGACGACGATCCGCGACCTATTGCCGAATGCGGATATTGAGCGCGAGGATCGCGAAGTGGAACGCCGGGAAATTGCCGACCTCGATGGCGTGGTGTTGCTGCCGGGCGCCGGCGAGTTACTGCGGAATCTGCCGGCGTCGCGATGGACGATTGCGACCTCATGCACGCGAGCCCTGGCTGAGGTCCGTCTGCGCGCGGCGGGACTGCCGGTTCCGGCGAACATGATTACGTCGAGTGACGTTAAAATCGGCAAGCCCGATCCCGAGCCTTATCTGAAGGCGGCAGAGAAGCTCGGTTTTGCCGCCTCGGATTGTGTGGTGGTGGAGGATGCGCCTGCGGGAGTGCTGGCGGGGAAAGCGGCGGGGGCGCGCGTGATTGCGTTTCTCACCACTATGGCTCGGGGCGAATTGCAGGCCGCCGGCGCCGACTGGATTGTGCGGGACTGCAGCGCTATCGTGGCCGGCTCTGTCGGTCCAGATGGCAGACTGGAGCTCAAACTCGGATTGTAGGCGGCGGATCATCCTAAAACGAAAGCGAAAAACGACTGAGTGATTATTTGCACGCGTCGAGCCTGTCGACTAGAATCTTTCGTTTCGCGGCGGAGGGCCGCATGGGCGCGTGTAAGATGGCTGTGCGTCCGGCGACGCTGCATCACCTCAGTGGCATTACGGGGAATCTCTCGACAGGCGGGGACTCTTGATCATCGGTGTGCCGAAGGAACTTTATCCGGGGGATCCGCGAGTTGCGATGGTTCCGGCCGTTCTCCCCACTCTGATTAAGGCGGGCTTCGAAGTTCACGTGCAGTCGGGCGCGGGCCTGGAAGCCGGGTATCCGGATTCTCTTTATCTCGACAAAGGCGCGAAGATCGTGGCGGAACGCGCCAGCGTGTTTGCCGCCGCCGACATCATCTTACAAGTGCTGTGTTACGGGTCGAACGACGTCAACGGGAAACAGGACTTGCCGCTCTTCCGGCGCGACCAGATTCTGATCGGATTTTTGCGGCCCTTTGGAACGCAGGAAGTGTTGGAGGGAATTGCGCAGAGCGGCGTTACCTCGTTCGCCATCGAATTGATGCCGCGCACCACGCGGGCGCAAAGTATGGACGCGCTCTCCTCCATGGCCACGGCCAGCGGATACAAAGCGGTGCTGCTGGCGGCGGATAGCCATCCCCGCATCTTTCCCATGCTCACCACGGCGGCCGGAACCATTACTCCGGCTCGCGTGTTTGTGATTGGTTGCGGAGTCGCGGGATTGCAAGCCATCGCCACCTCGCGCCGGCTGGGCGCGGTGACCTCCGCCTACGATTTGCGGCCCGCCGCCAGGGAGCAGGTGCAGAGCCTGGGCGGGCGTTTTGTGGAACTGCCCATTGAAGCCACGGACGCACAGGACGCGCGCGGCTATGCTCGCGCCCAGGATGAAGAGTTCTACCGCCGGCAGCGTGAGTTGCTGGGCAAAGTTGTGCAGGAAAGCGACGTGGTGATCACGGCGGCGGTGATCCCCGGGAAAAAATCTCCCGTGCTGGTCACGGAAGAAATGGTGAAGGGCATGGCGCCTGGTTCCGTGATCGTGGACCTGGCATCAGAACGCGGCGGCAACTGCGAGATTACCGACCCCGGAAAGACCGTGGTGAAGCACGGAGTGACCATCGTGGGAGCGATCAACCTGGCGGCGGGCGTGCCTTACCACTCCAGCATGATGTTCGCGCGCAATGTGACCGCTTTCCTGACGCACCTGATTAAAGACCAGAAGCTGAATCTGAATCTGGGCGACGAAATCACACGGGAGACGTTGCTGACTCGCGGCGGCGAGATCGTCAACAGCCGCGTCCGCGAATTTTTGAAATTGCCCGCGCTGACGGCGTGACGGCGTTGCGGTAAAACTGGAGTTGCGATGAACAGCAGTTCGAACCTGATCAATGCGCTTTTTATATTCGTGCTCGCCGGCTTCATTGGATTTGAAGTCATCCGGCGAGTTTCGCCTCTATTGCACACTCCGCTGATGTCGCTGACCAATGCTCTGGATGCGATCGCGGTAGTGGGCGCGATCGTGCTGGTCGGCGAGCACAAGAGCACGCTCTCCGCGGTTTTCGGATTCATCGCCGTGGTCGCGGCCACGAGCAACATCGTGGGCGGGTTTCTGATTACGGACCGCATGTTGAAGATGTTTAAATCCAGCCGTCCCGCGGCCAAACCGGCGGCCAAGTAAATGACACCTGAACTCGCCGGCGGCCAGATTGTCATCGAATTTCTGTATCTCATCGCGAGCGTCCTCTTTATTCTCTCGCTGAAATGGATGAGTTCCCCGACTACCGCGCGCCACGGCATCTGGGCGGGCGAAGCGGGCATGCTGCTGGCCATCTGCGGCACCCTGCTGCATCGCGGAATCATCGATTACCGGCTCATCGCCATCGGACTGGTGCTCGGCACCATCATCGGCATTCCCCTCGGGAAAGTGGCGATGACGGCGGTTCCGCAACGGACCGCGCTCAGCCACGCCTTCGGAGCGCTTTGTGTGACGCTTGTCGGTTCGGCGGAATACTATCTGCGCACACCCGCCGAACTGCCGCCCTTCATGATGGCAGTGTTGTCGCTCGAAGTTATTCTCGGCGGCTTGACCATCACCGGAAGTTTGATGGCGGCGGGCAAGCTGCAGGAGATTCTGCCGCAGCGTCCGCTGACTTACAAAGGCCAGAACCTGGTCAACTTTCTGCTGCTTGCGGGTGCCCTGGCGATCGGCATAACTCTGGTGCTGCATCCCGAGTCTCGGTCTTTGTTTCCCGCGATGATCCTGATCGCACTGGCCTTCGGCGTGTTGCTGATCATACCCATTGGCGGCGCGGATATGCCCACTGTTATCTCGCTCCTGAACGGTTATGCCGGCCTGTCGGCGGCGGCGATGGGTTTCGTTCTCAAAGCAAGTTGCTCATCATTGCCGGCGCGCTCGATGGATCGTCGGGCCTGATTCTTTCCATCATCATGTCGAAGGCGATGAACCGCTCTTTCACGAACGTCTTATTCGGAGCCTTTGGGCAGGTCCAGGCGGCGGGCGCGGCCGGGGAAGAGGCGAAGCAGGTTCGGAGCGCGACCGCCGAGGAAGCGGCGGCCATTCTCTCGGCAGCGAATCGGGTGATCGTGGTGCCGGGTTACGGCATGGCCGTGGCGCAGGCGCAGCACAAAGTTCGCGAACTCTACGACGCCCTGACCAAGCGCGGCGTGGACGTGCGCTTTGCCATTCACCCCGTTGCCGGACGCATGCCGGGCCACATGAACGTGCTGCTGGCCGAGTCCGACATTCCCTACGACCGCCTGATCGAGATGGATGAGATCAACGGCGATTTCCCGCAAACTGACGTTGCCCTGGTAATTGGCGCCAACGATGTCACCAATCCAGCGGCGCGTTCTGACGCTTCCAGTCCCATTTATGGCATGCCGATTCTCGATGTGGACAAGGCGCACACGGTGATGGTCATCAAGCGCGGCATGAGTCCCGGCTTCGCAGGCATCGATAACCCGCTTTACTATCTCGATAACAACCTGATGTTGTTTGGGGACGCCAAGGCCTTCGTGGGAAGCATAGTGCGGGAACTGACAGGGGGACACGCGTAAGCCGGTCTTGTAACTCAGTAGAGGAAGAAAGTCGGCGGGCTTCGGTCTGGCGCGAGAGCTTCGCGCAGGCTTTGGCCCGCCCGGCGTTTAGGCTGCTTTTTTGACTTGCCTTATCTTCGCCCAACGTGCCTTTTGTGCCAGAGAAATTCTCCGGCGCCCCGCTGCCGACAGTACCCGCTTGGTGCGCGGCATAGCACCGGTGTGTATGGTGGCACTCGAAGTCCGGGTCAGCTTTTCCAGAACTGAAATCGCTTCCCCCAGTCTCAGGACCTGGTTCTGTGCGTCCCGGCGTTCCTCTCGGAGCCGGTCGATTGCTTTAGCTATATTTGTCATCAATACCCCCTCGGGTAACTTCAGGCCGCAATTGTATTACTAACTCCCCCATTTACGAAAGGGGATATTGATGATTAACAACAAAGGATGCGAGGCGGACATGATCGAAGGAAGCGATCCCACGAAATTGGTTTTCGACAGGTGCATTGTTTTCGACGGTCATGGAGATTCGGCAATATGCGCCTGCTCACCGCTATAGTCCTCTAGTTAGGGACTTGCGGATAGAGTGCCGGGCGGTTTGCCGACTCATCCGAGCGGAGGCAACAGTCCCGAGGAACCGAAGAGGAAGAAAGTTCCGACCGCCAGGCTATAGGCGGCAGTGAGGGCGGTGACCACAAACTGGAAGCGCGGCAGGCGCGAACTGAAACCGAAGAGTCCGACGGCGCAAGCCGTCATCACCGTGTTCATGACGAGTAATCCCGCGATAAACATGGCGAGTCCAACAAAGCCTTTGCCGATTCCACCGAGGTTTGCGGCTAAGAGGAAGATCATTAACTGGCTGGGCGTCTCCGCGCCGAGGCCATGCACGACACCGATCAGGAGCACCGATCTTGCAGTGTAGTTCGAGATAGCGTTGGCGGGTGTATTCTCGAGCCGTTCCGATTGGTGATGGTGCCGGTAGCTCTTGAGCTTCCAGCGTAACCAGCGCGCGGCACCGGCCATGAGGTGAAAACGGCTGCGGGGCGCGGAGTTGCCCGCTAGCAACGATCCCAGCACATAGACGCCGAGCACCACCAGGGTAAGTCCCACCAACCGCTCCGCGATGCGATCGAAGCCGTGGGGCAACGAGATCTGGAAGATGATGACGGCGCTGCCGAGCGCGGCCACCGTCGCTGCGTGGCCCAGAGCATACAGTAATCCGAGGCGCATGCCCCGCCAGCGATCGGATTGCACGCTGGTGATGTCGGAGATGGCGGCGATGTGATCGTAGTCGAATCCATGCCGGAATCCGAGAATCGCCGCCGAGAGAAGCGCGAGTTGAAGGCTGCTGCTGGCAACGGTCATAGGGGCGCGGGGAACCGAATCTGAACCTGCCATTGTTCCACATGCCCTCGCAATTCGGGAAGGGCGGGCAGTTTTGCAGCAGAGTGCACTTCTCGTGCGCAGGTTCTCGGGCACCGCTAAAGCCGGCCGTTGATGCTAAACCGTTTAGGCGGGCCGGGGGGCTGGAAGCTCAATTGCCAGCAGTCTTTCGATGCAGTGTCTCTGGCCCATCCCCAAGGGACTGTCCGGCACGCGCTGTGGGCGGCCTTTTTCCTCGCCTGCCTGCACTGCGTTTGTGCGGGGAGCGACGTGAATTCGCAAACGGCGACGGGACCGAACAGCCCGCTGGCGCAGTCGGAGAAGATTCTGCGGCGCATGCCGGCGCATGTATCCCAGTTCGCCCTGGTCGAGCGCACGTCATCGGTGCCGAAATGCGCCGAGGTTCGCCCGCCTGAGGCTTTGCTCACTCCGGATCCCATGCTCCATGTTCAGGAGGAAGATCTGCGGGTGCGGGTCAGCTTCATCGTGGGCGCTGACGGGCGTGTGCATAGCGCTTTCATCCTGAACAGCGGCAGCCCCGCCGAGGACCAGATCGTTTTGCGCGCTATCGGTTCGTGGCGCTATCGTCCCGCGCTCTGTAACGGCGTGCCCACCGATGCCGAGGCGCTGGTAAGATTCACTGTTCGCTAAGCCGCGAATTCTCCTACAATAACTGCGACGAGGTTGACGTGAGCCCAGACAAACCCAAGCTTCCCGATGCGGCGGCGGCGTCCGCGAAAGACGACCCCAAGGAAGGCCAGGACATTGAAGAATTCTTTCAGCGTCTGCCAGGGAATTTCCGCTGGCCGAAGCCGAATGCGGAAGCGGTGGCAGCGGCGGTGGAAGCGATCCAGCGCATGTCGGGCGGCGCGGCCGCGGCGCAGGATCTGGCAATCGCCGGCGGTGACGAAAAAAGCCAGGTCTGCCTGGCTTGCGGAGCGTCACTGGCGCAGGGGGCGCGTTTCTGCGCGTCGTGCGGCGCGGCGCACGGAGCTGCCAACTCTGCCGACGCAAGAGGAATTCCGGCACAATTCCGAGGCGACGTGGCGCAGAATCATATCCACCACCACTATCATCATCTCGTTCCGAGCGAGGGCGGGGCATCGAGCGTGGCTGGGGCCGGCGAAGCTGTCCCGGCTTCTTCAACTCCCCGCGGACGCGCTCCCGGAGGGGCGGCTCCCGCACCCGGTGGCCGCGCCGAGGCGGGTGCCCGCCAGGTTGTCCAGGACTGGGCGCAAGCCTGCAACACGAAGCACATTGACGATCTGATCGAGCTTTATTCGGCCGACGCCACACTCCTGCGCTCCAGCGTGCCGCCGGTGCGCAGCCTGCCCGCGATCCGGGAATTTCTTATCTCACTTCTGGAAGCGGGATTGGGTGACGTAGAGATGGAATCGCTGCGCCTCGATATTCTGGGCGAGATTGCCCTGGATATCGGGCGCTGCAAAATGCTGGTGCCGGTGGCAATGGGCAAACGCCGCGAGGAACGCGGAAAATATCTCGTCGTCCTGGCGCGGCAGCCCGTGGGGACGTGGAAGATTATCGCCGATTGCTGGTCGTCCGACCTTTCTGTGAGCGCGCCTCCCGCCGAACCTGTCGCGCCGAGGGGAAGCGAACCCAACCCGGCGCTCCGCAAGCCGCGCTGATCGCGAGGGGCTTTTCCAGTATGGCCATCAAGATTCCCGGGATCCGGGCCTGCGTTTTCGACGCCTACGGCACGCTGTTTGACGTCAACAGCGCGGCGCGCGGCGCACAAGATGCGCTCGGGACGCGGTGGCCCGCTCTCGCCGAGTTGTGGCGCGCCAAACAATTGCAATACACGTGGCTGCGCGCGATCACGCGCCGCCATGCGGATTTCTGGCAGGTAACGGGCGACGCGCTCGACTTCGCATTGTCGACGCTGCGCCTGGAAGATCCGGCGCTGCGCTCCCGGCTCATGGATTTTTATTTAGTGTTGGGCGCCTATCCCGAAGTGCTCGATACCTTGACTCAACTCAAGGCCGACGGTCTGAAACTTGCGATCCTGTCCAATGGCACTCCGGCAATGCTGGCGGCGGCGGCCGCAAATGCGGGCCTTGCGGAGTTGCTGGATGCGATCCTGTCGGTCGAGGAGGTGGAGGTGTACAAACCTCACCCCGCGGTATATGGCATGGCGTGTGAGCGCCTCAAGCTGAGTGCCGCGGAAATCTGTTTTGTCTCCTCCAACGGATGGGACGCATACTCTGCCAGGGCATTTGGGCTGCGCACGGTTTGGTGCAACCGCCTGGGACAAGCTCCGGAGAGAATTCCGCAGACGCCGGACGCGGAGATTGCCACGCTGGCCGAGTTGGCGGAAATGGTCTTGGTCGATGGAGTGGGGTGATTTCGCCGGAAACGACGCGCGGGGCGAAAGGCCGCCCTGCGCCCGTAACCGAGTTTTCCCCGACCGGCCGTTAGTTGGTGCGGGTGGTGAAGAGTTGCCGATAACTCAATGTTTCCACGTCATGGAACATGGGAGTGCCCGGCGGCAGACTATAGGGACTGTTGAAGTCGGTATCGAAAATGAAATGGCGATTGCCGAAGTAATAAACTTCCTGGCAGTTCCCGCCGCATTTGAAGATGCCGGTGTTGTAATTCTGGTAGAACAGGCTGACCATGGAGCCGTAGTAATTCAGGGTGTCGTTGCCACTGCCGCTCGGGTTATAGCCCCAGTTCTCCAGCAGGCGCATGAAGTTGCCCACCCCGCCGTCCACCCCCACATCACCGATGGAGGAACTGACCCAGGAGGGGCTGGTGAAGTTCGTGCTCTTTCCGGAAACGATTCCCATGCGGTAATAGGTGTTCGCTGAAGGCAGGCGGTTCCAGATGGTGGTGGGCGAGGAGTTGTCGTTCTTGCCCATGGTGCTGCGGCGATCGTCCCAGTAGTCGGAGAGCAGGGTCAGGGAATCGGTAATTATCGCCGCCGCGGAATGCAGGGATAAGTCGGTGGGAGTGGATGGAGGATTGACCCAGCTGGCTTCCTCGGTGGCGCTGCTGTTGTAGTCGCCTTGTACGTACACCGGATTCTCCGCCGCCACGGTGAATCCGCCCAGTAATTCGTGGTGCTGCCGTCGGAGTTGGTGACCACGAGGGCGGAAGGCCGGCGCGGCACGTTGCCATAGGCGCCATCGACCAGTTTCAACACGTGGCGCGCTCCGCTCACCCAGTTCTTACGGCCGGTGGTGCCGCAACTTGCGATGCGGTTGCTGGTATAGCCCGCCGTGCCCGTGCCCCCGGTGCCATAAGGGTCGTCATGAGTTCCGCTGTTGATCAGCGTATTCAGGTTCTGGGTCGCGCTGTTGCCCGTACCCCAGAAGCCCAGGCCCAGGTTATTCGATCCGTAGTTGTCGAGCACGCCGTTAAGGTTGAAGTCCTCCGGAGAATAGCTGCGGTTGGAAGGAATCGGGTCGAGCACTCCGTCGGGCGCGCCCACCTGACTGCTGGAGTTGACGACATCCTCCAGGCCTGAATCTCCGCTCTTCGTGTTGGCTATCTGGGTGGAGGTTGCGGTCGGATTGATCAGCATGCCGCGCCGGTCGGAAAAATATAAAACGTAGCCGTTCTGGGCGGCGTAGTCGACGCTGGTGCCGCTGGTACCGATGGAGCCCGCCAGCCAGCGCTTCAGGTTGCCCACGTCGATTTCGACGGCGTTCATCATTCCGTTGGTCGTACAGGTGGTGTCGGTGCTGGGAGCGGTGATGCCGCCTGTCCAGGTTTGCTCGCGCGCTTCGCCTTCGCGCGCGTCATAGAAGTTGATGGGATACCAGTTGTATTGCGTCAGGCTCTGCGGCGTGGTGGTCGAGGTGCTCGAAGGCGTGATCCCAAACGCCCACTCATGGCCCGAGGTGCTGTCATCGGCCGCCAGAATCGGCGGCATGCCCGCGGTCCACGCGGTGCAGATGGTGTGCCCCACGTTCCAGGTAGTACAGGCGGGCGCGGAGACCGCCGTGGTGCAACTGGTCCCGGTATACAGTGCGCACGCCGAAGGGGCAGTCGTGCCCGTGGCGGGAAAAGTGATGGGAACGCCATAAGCGGTCAGGCCGGCCGTGGTGTTCGCTGCCGTCCCCGCCAGCAGGCGGTCCGCCGGTTCTTGCAGCAGCAGAATCGCGTTGGGATTGATTGGATTACTTCCCGTCCCCGAAGGCCCGGGTGCAGTCGGCGCAGCCGATCCGCGCGCGAAGCCCAGCGATAACCACTCATTGGTCACCGGATGCCACACCCCGGACGAGTCCTTGTACTCCACCCGCAGGTAGCCATCGATCAGGCTCCACGCATTGGCATATTGCGAGTTGTACCGGGTCAGCGCGCTCGCAACCACCGGCGTGCTCGGATTGGGCAACGCGTAATAAGGATACGTCGGCGTCGACGGACACCCCGTCGGCACGCTGGCCACGCTCGCCGGTGGACACAAATTGATGGTCGGCACCGTGGGCGACGACGACGTCAGGGAACTCCCGTTGTTCAGAAAAACCGGCGCCATCCCAGCGGGCTGCAATCCTTGCAGCGAGGGCGAACCATTGGCCGTCCATTGTTTCGGCGCGTACGGCCAATCGGCGGTGGGGCAGGTCTTCGACGACGCCGAGCAGGCGCTCGGAACCGGCACCGCGTTCGAGGCCGCGGCAAAGTATAAGTTAAAGGTGTTGGTTCCCCCCGGCGAACCAAATGCCGACCCGTAATTGCCGGAGGCGATGGCGATGCCGAAGGGATTCGTTTGAACCGCATTTCCACCCTGCGCGGTGGCTTGCGCCGTCGTGATGTTCGCCAGCCGAACATTCTGCGAGTCTGACCAGCCTGTCCCGTTCTGAAATTCGGTCGGGTCGTCGCTCAAGAGCACGCGAATCTGCGCCATGTTGTATTCCCGCGCCAGGCTCACCGACGACGTCGTATCCTCCCCCGTCGGGGGCCGTCGAATAATCTCGTAAGGCTGCGAACCGCCGCCCACGAAGGCCAACGAAAGTTTCTTCGCACCAGTTCCCGTGGTCCTGGCGGCAACGCTTCCATAGTTGCCGTTGACCAATTCCAGGTTGACCGTGGTCTTCGAGAAAGTGGACCAGGTGTCGGAGGTGCTGTTGGGGATGTAAGTAGAACCTGTCTGCGCCGTAGCCGAACCCGCCCCGGTTACGCTGCCATCCCCATAGGGGCTGGTGGTGGAGGGCGCCACCATGTTGATGCACGTACTGGACGCCCCGCCGCCCCACGCGCAATCGCCATCGGCGGTCGGAATATAAACCGGCGTGATGCAACCGGGGTTCATGGCGACGCCATTGGGCTGCTGGGTACGCACAACATTGCCCCACGCCGATACCCTGTCATGAAAGGTCAGGACGCCGTTCGAAGAGCAGGGGTAGAGGTCGGCGTTGGTGTGTACCGGCCCGGCGACATCGACGCTGGAGCCGTTATTGAACAACAGGTCGCCATCGGAGAAGACGCCAAACTGGAAGGCCGGAATCAAGGCCACTTGCGCCTGCCGCGTCATGCTCACTTCCTGCCCGCCCGGCAGCGCCGCCGTCACCAGCATGTTCACCGGGATGATGTCCGCTTCCAGGCCGGCGTTTTGGCCCGAGCCCGTAATCGTTCCCCAGGTCGCGCTCATGGTGCTGGGGCACGTCGAACTCTGCGCGGTTCCCGGCTGGACGGAGTAGTCCTTCCACGTCACTCCCGTCATCGCGGGTTGGTTGCTGGTGCTGCCCACGGCGCAGATCTGCGAAGGTACGGGCGCCGCTATGTTCTGGAACACCTTGTTCAAGTCCGAGGCCATTTTCTCGATGCCGCCCTCGGCGGCGCGGTAGGCCATGTTGTTCTGCAAATCGGTGCCGCCCACCTTGCCTTCGGTGTTGACCATGGTCAGCAGACCGATGGCGATGCCGGACAGCAGCAACAGCATGAGCAGCGATGCCACGAGGGTGAAGCCTTTGGTATGCGGGGTCGAGTTTTTCATAGACAGTTTTTTCTCAGGTTTCTTGTTAGCTTCTTTCTTGCTGTGCTTTGGGCCGCATGCAGTCGATCTCCTGCCGCCCTCGCCCGAAAGAGCCCTGGGGTGGGTCTCTTCCCTTGCCTGACTCAGTTTTGCTTGCCTGACTCAGTTCGTGCGTGTCGTAAATAACTGCCGGTAGTTCAGGGTTTCGACATCGTGGAACATAGGAGTTCCGGGGGGAAGCCCGTAGGGGCTATTAAAGTCGGTGTCGAAAATAAAATTCCGGCCCGGGGCCTGATACACCTGGGAACAGCACTTGAACAGCCCGGTGTTATAGGTCGCGTAATACAGGCTCACCAGCGATCCCTTGTAATTCAGGGTGTCCCCGTTCCAGGACTCCAGTAAGCGCAGAAAATTTCCCAGGCCGCCATCGATAAACGCGTCGTTCGCCTGCGTCACCCATGACGGACTGGTGTAGTTCATGTTCTTGCCGCCGGCGATCGCCACGCGGTAATAAGTCTGGCTGCTGGCGGGCCGGTTCCCGGACGAGGTCGGCGAACTGTCTCCGCTGACGCCCAGGGTGCTGCGGCGGTCGTCCCAGTTATTCGAGAGCAGGGTGACGGCGTCGGAGATCACGGCCGCCGCCGCCATCCCGCTGACGTCGGTCGGGGTGGAATTCCAGGTAGTATCGCTGGCGCTGCTGTTGTAGTTGCCCTGTACGTACACCGGATTCTCCGCCGCCACCGTGAATCCGCCCCAGTAATTGGTGGTGCTGCCGTCGGAGTTGGTGATCACCAGCGCGTTCGGTCGCAGCGGCAGATTGCCTAACGCGCCATCCACCAGTTTGAGCACGTGGCGCGCACCGCTCACCCAGTTTTTGCGGCCCGTGGTGCCGCAGCTCGCGATGCGGTTGCTGGTGTAGCCCGCCGTGCCCGTGCCCCCGGTGCCATAAGGGTCGTCATGGGTTCCGCTGTTGATCAGCGTATTCAGGTTCTGGGTCGCGCTGTTGCCCGTGCCCCAGAAGCCCAGGCCCAGGTTATTGGAGCCCCAATTGTCGAGCACGCCGTTCTCATTGACGTCTTCGGGCGAATAGGTGTGGCCGGTGATGGGCGTATCCAGGGCTCCGTTCGGAGTTCCCAATTGTACCGAGGCGTTCACCACATCCTCGAGCCCCGCGTCTCCGCTTTTGCTGTTCGCGGGCGCGCTGGAAGTGGCGTTCGGGTTGACCAGCATGCCGCGCCGGTCGGAAAAATATAAAACGTAGCCGTTCTGCGCCGTGTAATCGACGTTGGTGCCGCTGGTACCGATGGAGCCCGCCAGCCAGCGCTTCAGGTTGCCCACGTCGATTTCGACGGCGTTCATCAGCCCGTTCGTCGTACAGGTGGTGTCCGAGGAATAGTCGGGTGGGCTGGCTTGCGTCCACAGAGGTTCGCGCGCCTCGCCTTCGCGCGCGTCGTAGAAGTTAATGGGATACCAGTTGTATTGCGTCAGGCTCTGCGGCGTGGTGGTCGAGGTGCTCGAAGGCGTGATCCCAAACGCCCACTCATGGCCCGAGGTGCCGTCATCGGCCGCCAGAATCGGCGGCACGCCCGCGGTCCACGCGGTGCAGATCGTATGCCCGGCGTTCCAAGCGGTGCAGGTGGGCGCGGAAACGGCTGTCGCGCAAGTGCTCCCGGAATATGAGGCACAGGCCGAAGGCGCCAGCGTTCCAGTAGCTGGAAAGGTAATGGGAAGCGCGGTGGTGGTCAGCCCGGCAGTGCTGTTGGAGGCCGCCCCGCCCAGCAGGCGGTCCGCCGGTTCTTGCAGCAGCAGAATCGCGTTGGGATTGATTGGATTACTTCCCGTCCCCGAAGGCCCGGGTGCAGTCGGCGCTGCCGATCCGCGCGCGAAGCCCAGCGATAACCACTCATTGGTCACCGGATGCCACACCCCGGACGAGTCCTTGTACTCCACCCGCAGGTAGCCATCGATCAGGCTCCACGCATTGGCATATTGCGAGTTGTACCGGGTCAACGCGCTCGCAACCACCGGCGTGCTCGGATTGGGCAATGCGTAATAAGGATAGGTCGGCGTCGACGGACACCCCGTCGGCACGCTGGCCACGCTCGCCGGTGGACACAAATTGATGGTCGGCACGGTGGGCGACGACGAAGTCAGGGAACTCCCGTTGTTCAGAAAAACCGGCGCTATGCCAGCGGGCTGCAATCCTTGCAGCGAGGGCGAACCATTGGCCGTCCATTGTTTCGGCGCGTACGGCCAATCGGCGGTGGGGCAGGTCTTCGACGAGGCCGAGCAGGCGCTCGGAACCGGCACCGCGTTCGAGGCCGCCGCAAAGTATAAGTTAAAGGTGTTGGTTCCTCCCGGCGAACCAAATGCCGACCCGTAATTGCCGGAGGCGATGGCGATGCCGAAGGGATTCGTTTGAACCGCATTTCCACCCTGCGCGGTGGCTTGCGCCGTCGTGATGTTCGCCAGCCGCACGTTCTGCGAGTCTGACCAGCCTGTCCCGTTCTGAAATTCGGTCGGGTCGTCGCTCAAGAGCACGCGAATCTGCGCCATGTTGTATTCCCGCGCCAGGCTCACCGACGACGTCGTATCCTCCCCCGTCGGGGGCCGTCGAATAATCTCGTAAGGCTGCGAACCGCCGCCCACGAACGACATGGAGAGTTTCTTGGCGCCGGTACCGGGATTGGTCAGACTTCCGTAGTTCCCATTGACGATTTCAAGGTTGGTGGTGTTCTTCGAAAAGGTATTCCAGACCGTGGTGTTGTAAGCCGACGCCGAAGGATTTCCCCCCGCGCCCTGCACACTGCCGCTGCCATAGTTGGGGCTGCCCGAGGAAGAAAGGGCCGCCATGGCGCTGCATTGTCCGGTCACGACGCTGCCCGGTTTCGAACAGTCGCCGTCCGCGCTCGGTATATACACCTGCCCGGCATAGGAGGGATAAGTGGACACGCCGTTCGGCAGGATGTCCCGCACCACATTGCCGTAGGCCGAGAGTTTGTAGTGGAAAGTCAGGGTTCCGCTGCCGGAAGCGGTGGGATACAAGTCACTATTTGTATGCACCGGACCGGCGAAATCGAGATTGCCGCTGTGTTCGAATAACAGGTCGCTGTCGGAGAAAACGCCGAACTGGAAGGCCGGAATCAACGCCACTTGCGCCTGCCGCGTCATGCTGACTTCCTGGCCGCCGGGCATCGCCGCCGTCACCAGCATGTTCACCGGGATGATATCCGCCTCCAGGCCCGCGTTCTGTCCGGAGCCGGTGATGACGCCCCACGTGGCGCTGATTGAACTGGGGCAACTGCTGGACTGTGAGGTTCCGGGCTGCACCGAATAATCCTTCCAGGTCACGCTCGAGATCACCGGCTGGTTGGCGGTAGAGCCCACGGCGCAGATTTGCGAGGGGCTGGGCGCGGCGATGTTCTGGAAAGTGGAATTCAAATCTGACGCCATTTTCTCGATGCCGCCCTCGGCGGCGTGAAAAGCCATGTTGTTCTGCAAATCGGTGCCACCCACCCTGCCCTCGGTGTTGACCATCATAAGGAGTCCGATGGCAATTCCCGCAAGCAATAACAGCATCAGCAAAGACGCGATCAGGGTGAAACCTTTCGAGTGCAACTGACTGCTCTGGATCATCTTGCTTTTCGTGCCCGGCTTTCTCTTCGTGCTCGGCATGGTCTCGATACCCACAGTTTTCAAAATCCCGCGCCTGTACGAAGCGTTTAGTTGGGGTAATTGTTGCTGTAGATCAGATTCCGTGCGCTTACCGAGGTCCCCAAATCCAATCCCTGATAACCGTTCTGCGCCGACTTGACGGTACTGCTCATCGCCAGGTGCAGGATGTTGATTTTCGTGACCTGGTTGGGCAGCAGCCCGTTGGACGCGGTGTCGTTGCTGTCGCCGGAGCCGGGGTTCGGCTGGTTCACCGCCGGCGACGATGTGGAATCGTTGAACAGGTCATAACTGAATTTCAAGTAAGAAACGTTCTCCACCACCGGCATGGGCGTGTGTCCGCTGACCTGGCGCATGAGGCGGGCCGGCGTGGTGGTGTGGTTGTCGACGTAGTAGGTCACGACAAAAATGCGGGTCGCGGTTCCGGTGGTGCCGTTCGTAATACTGGCGAGAGTGCCGGTGACGGTCGCCCCCTGGTTCATCTTCATGGCATCGCCGGTGGCAAAAGTGGCGGTCGTGGAGGTGGCCGGGCTGGTGACTTCCGCTACCACCGTCTTGCTGCCAAAGGTGAAGAGCAGCAGATCCCCGGCCGTCAAACCGACGTTGGTGTCGTTGATATTCTGGATGGTCGAGCCATTGGCGGTACAGTTGGCGCTGGCCTGCGAGCCTGCGGTCAAGGCGAAGGTCACAGTGGTGTCGTTGGTGGCCGTCGCCTGGTAGCAGTCCAGATAAAAAGTGGGATCGGTATACACCACCGTGATGGTGTCGGTGGCGCCCGCCGCGGTGTACACCGTGGGCCCGTTGTTGTATCCCGGCAGCAGTCCGTAAAGATAGGGCGTGCCGCTTTGCGTGGGAAAAGTCACCGAACTGCTGTTGCCGCTGCCGAGGTAGCAGGGCGTAGCCGTCACCTGGGCGCAGCCGAAGACCGGCAAAGTCGTGGAGGTGGGCAGTTGAATGGCCGCTCCCGGCCCGAGGCCCGCCCCGGCGAGGCTGAGATCCTTGGTCAACATGTTCGAAGCGGCGCGGAAGTCCTGCTGCAGCTCCGCGCGCTGGCTGACGGTAAACGTCGCGCTCACGCCCTGCACGTAAATCTGGACGGCCGCGGCGAGCACAATGGATCCCAGAGCCGTAGCCACCACCATTTCGAGGAGGCTGAAGCCGCGCGCGCCTTTGGTCGTCTTATGCTTCATAACTAACACGTTCATAAGCAGAGCAGCCTTACTGAAATTCAGAAATATACGAACTCAGCACGTACGATTTCTGCACCCGGGCCGAGGTCGTCCAATAGGTGACCGTAATGTTGACGGCACGCAGCGTGGGCACAGTGTTGCCATCCGAATCGGTCACCGGCGAAATCAGGACGGTGCGCTGATAGTTGGTCAGGGGGACGTAGACATCGTCAGTGTCGCCGTAGAAGCCATCCGCGCCCGGTTCGTGCAACTGCGCAATGCCGGCCGCCGAGTCGTCGCTGGTGCCGAAAATTCCGTCCGCGCCCGCGTTATAGATGGACTGCGCTCCGTTCACGAACAAGCCGCAGGTACCGGTGCCGCTGCTGCACGTGGATCCGGAATTCTGAATGTCATCCCAGCCGAGCTGCGACGTGTTTCGCGCCGTGATGATGCTCTCGTACTGCTCGTTGGCCAGTTGCTTGGCGATCATGTCCTCCTGCGTGGTCATGGTGGTGGCCATGGCCAGACCAAACACGCCTAGCAGGCTCACCATTCCGACGGTCAGGACGGCGATCGAAATCAGAACCTCGACCAGCGAGAAACCCGCCTCTCGCGAAGGCCGCCGCGCGCCCCGCGCCCTGGCGGTGACGCCGGCTTTGCGGGGCGTGAACACTGTCGCTGATATTGGCATAAGCATCCTCACTATTGCCGGACCCACTGATAACCGCTTCCCCCGTTACTGTAGAAGCGCCACCCGTGAATGCGGCCGGTTCCGCCCCACACCGTGATCGCGCGCGAACTCATGAGGTCTCCGGCGCGCGAGATGTACACTACGCCGCTATCCCAGCTTCCCTGGCATTTCCCGGTGCTGTCGTTCTGGGCGGAGCCGTCAGGGCAGAAGTACAGGGTTTGCGAGCCGCCGCTGGAAGAGGTTGGCGTGTAACCGAAATCGATGGCCACGCTTCCGGATCCGAAGCCGTCGGGAGCGGTGACGGAAGAAAACTGCGATTGCAGCATAAACGTCACGTTATTGGGCAGTTGGTACGTCACGGAACTCTGAGCACCCTGATAAGTGGAAAGCGTGGGCGCCACGGTGATGGTGTTGGGCGTGGCCGCGGAAGAAAAAGTCACGGAATACGAAGTGCGTTGCGAGACGGCGTTGTCCCGGGCAAGGCGCAGGGCCGAGATGGTCGTGTTGTATGCGTTTGTGGTGCGCTGCGAATTCAACATCGGCACCAGACTCATGACCGAGATGGCGCACACGACAATGGAAATGGCGAGCACAACCGTCACCTCGATCAGGCTGAAGCCCTGAGCGCGCCGTCTTACCCGCTGCTTTTTCATCGCCACACTTCGCATAAACATTCGTTTGAACCCCGGCAATTCACCCGGTAACTAACCCTGGCCGTCGCCATGAAGACAACCCCATGACGACAACCATGGGGAAGGCGAGGCTCCGATCGCGGGCCACTCAGTCGAAACCCACTGCACTGACTATGATGGTAGGAACTGTCGCGGACGCCGTCAAAGTACCGGGGTACAACGCCCTTTCGTACGCTGACACTTCGTAACGTAACCGGAGACGAGTTACCGAGGTCCGTAAGTCGACGCCGAGTATGGCCCCGGGGGTGCCGTGACGCCGGTAACTTGTGATGGCCCCGAGGGCTCTCTTACCATGCTGTCACTATGGATCATCGCGCCCTTGTGGTGTGCCCGGAAGAGGATTCCGCCGAGCTGCTCGCGCTCGTCGAGGCCGAGATGGGAATGACCGGGGTCTATACCCACTCGATTTCCCACGGCCAGGAACTGCTCGCGAGCGCGCATTTCGATGTCATTCTTCTGGACTATCGCGCCGGCAAAAGCGCGGAGGAATTCCTGGCGCATCTCCATCAGTCCGCCGACAATTCCGAAAGCATGCTGATTGCCATCGTCGAAGAGGAGGACAGCGCCCGGCTGGTCTTCCTGCTGGGCGCCAGTTTCGTGTTGTATCGCCCGCTGACTTCCGAGCGCACACGCGTGAGCCTGCGGGCCGCCCGCAATCTCATGCGCCGCGAGCGCCGACGGTTTCCACGCACGCCGCTCAGTTCGTCGGCCAACGTCGCCTATCCGGGAGCGCCGGAATTGCGCACGGTTTTGACCGACCTCAGCGAGGGTGGGACGGCCATCCATAGCGCGCGGCCGATTCCCAGCGCGTGTAAGGTCTATTTCGAATTCGCACTCCCTGGGCAACCGCAATTGGTTCGGTTGTCGGGGGAAGTTGCCTGGCAGGACGCCAACGGCGCCACTGGAATCCGTTTTCTCGATGTGCCCCAGGCCTCGCGACGTCTGATACAAACCTGGCTGGAGAAAAACAAAGTCAGTTCGCCGAGCGGAATGCCGGAGCCCGCGGCGAGCAACGACTCGCCGACGCAATGGCGGGAAGTCTCACCCGGCGAAAACCGGCTGGTCTCCACGGAGGAGGGCGCCGAAGCAGAGGTGCCCGAGAACCGCCGCAACGAACAGCGTTTCGAATGCAAACTGGGAGCCGAGGTTTACGCCGTGGGCAAGCCTGTTCCCAATCACTGCACCGTATCCGATATCAGCGAAGGGGGATGTTACGTCGAGATGCCAACCCCCATCTCCGGCGAGTCCGGCGTGGAAATTCTGGTGCGCACAGCCGACACCAAGTTCAGAATCAAGGGCGAGGTTCTGACCAAGCATCCCGGCTTCGGCATGGGCGTCCGATTCACGCTGCGCGATTCCGCTGAGCGGGAGGAAATCATGCGCCTGCTGGGAACTCTGGCGCTGGAATCTCCGCTCAAGAAGTAACCTCTCATACAACAAGCAAGTCCGGCGTCACTTCCGCGTCTTCTTTTCTTCTCCACGGGCGCGAGCGCAACTGAACTTCGCTCTCAAACCGTCAGTCACCGCCGCAGGTCTGTCTCTGGAACTGTGCTGAATTGACCATCCTGAAGAGCCGACAATGGGAGACACTCGCAGCTAAGCGCCGCCACCACGCGCGCGCGGTATCCCGTTCCACAGGAGAAAATAATGATGAAACCGAGCAGCGAGGATCAAATTGCAGGCAAGGTTCACGAAACTAAAGGCGCAATCAAAGAAAAAATAGGCCAGGTGACCAACAACCCCAGTCTGGAGTCCGAAGGTACCGGAGAAAAAATAGCCGGCAAAGTTCAAACCAAAATCGGCCAGGTGGAAAAGGTATTCGAAAAGCCCTAGGGATTTGGCGTGGCGGGAACGAATGAGCAGTCGTTCCGCCATGCCCATTCTTTCCCGGAGTTATCGCACCCCTTAAAAGCGCTGCGCCACCCAATAATCAAATACGATGTTTTTGCGACAGGCCACTAGCAGGCCACGTGCAGATCACTGAAACACCACCGTTTTGTTCCCATACAGCAAAATGCGGTTTTCCACGTGCCAGCGGACGGCGCGCGATAAAACCACCTTTTCGATATCGCGTCCCTTCTGCACCAGTTCGTCGATGGTGTCGCGGTGGTAGATGCGGACGACGTCCTGTTCGATGATCGGACCATCGTCCAGCACCTGCGTCACGTAGTGGGCGGTCGCGCCAATCAGTTTGACTCCGCGTTGGAACGCCTGGTGGTAGGGCTTGGAGCCGACAAAAGCCGGCAGGAAAGAATGGTGAATATTGATGACGCGTTCGGAGCCCAGCGCGGAAATGAACTCGTATGAAAGCACCTGCATGTAGCGCGCCAGCACGACAAGATTGCAGCGATGTTCGCGGACCAGCGCAAGCTGCTTCTGCTCCGCGTCGCGCTTGCCGTCTTTTGTCACGGGCACGACGAAGTAAGGAATCTTGTAAAAATCGGCGATGCGCTGGTTGTCCGCGTGATTCGAAATGATGAGCGGAATTTCGCAGCGCAATTCACCGCTCTGGTGGCGGTAGAGCAGATCCTGCAGGCAATGGTCGTACTTCGAAACGAAGATGGCAATGCGTGGACGATCGGCAGAGTGCGCCAGCCGCCACTCCATCTGAAATTCGCGGGCAATAGGAGCAAAGCGCTCGGCGAACTCGGCCAGGTCAAAGGCAAAATCCGCGGGATCGAATTCAACCCGCGTCAGGAATAGGTTCGACTCCTCATCCCCATGCTCGTCGGCAAACAGAATGTTGCCGTTGTGGCGAAAGATAAAGTCGGCGATCGAGGCGACCACTCCCTTACGATCAGGACAGGAGACAAGAAGAATGGCGGAGGTGTGCATAAAGCTTGTGCCGGGAAACTTCGATTCAGACGATTTCTTTCGTGTTACTCCGCGATCTGTTTACGGCAGATTTACTCGACCGCGACGGCTGGGTAATCTTCGATGTACTCCTCTCCCTGGCAGCCGTAATACGCCACCTTGCGCGCCATGAGATCGACGTCGTAACGCACCACTCCGGCACGCCAACTGGCTGCCAGAAATTCGGAAAACGCACTCTTCCCCGCCTGATCGGTGCGCAACGCAGCGATCAGAGCTTCCCGGTTGAACGGCGGTATATCGACCGTTCCCGACAACAATGGCGATCCCAAGGTGACGACCGGCCCGTCTGCGGTGAGATATAGACTCTCACACGCTGGCAAAAACCACAGGTTGCGGGACACGCCGGCGCGCCTGAGAGTTTCCGCCAGATAGGGAAATCCGCCAACCTTTGGCCGTCCGGCCAGGGCCCGCGCTTGAGCGGCTTGCAGGTTTTCGATTGCTCTGCTCATGGGAATGCTCGATTGGAAACGCGCAGCTATTTTTTCATGGCCTTCACAATCTCGCGCGCCGCATTCGCTCCCGATCCGCCGGTCAATCCCGTCCCGGGATGAGTTCCGCTGCCACACAGGTACAGGTGTTCGATCGGCGTCCGGTAACGCGCCCAATCGAGCAGCGGCCGCATGGTGAAAAACTGATCGAGCGCCAGTTCGCCGTGGAAAATATGGCCTCCCGTGAGGCTGTAGTTTTCTTCCAGGTCCTTCGGCGTGATGATCTGGTGACGCAAAATGATGTCCGGCAGATTGGGGGCATAGCGGGCGATGGTCTTGACAACCGTCTCCCCCAGCAGAGTGCGCTGGCTCTCCCAGTCACCGTCACGCAGCGTGTAAGGCGCGTACTGCATGTAAATCGACATCACATGCTGACCGGCGGGGGCAAGTGAGGGATCGGAAAGCGACGGAATTGCCATCTCAATAAAAGGGTTGCGGGAGAAGTTGCCGTACTTCGATTCGTCGAAAGCGCGCTCCAGGTAATCGATTTCCGGGCTGATCTGGATGCGTCCGCGCAGCAGGTCGGCGTTGCTTTTGCCCTTGAGCGCGGTAAACTCCGGCAGCGCGGAAAGCGCGAGATTGATTTTCGCAACCGTCCCCATGGAGCGGTAGTTCTTGATCTTCTGCACGAAGTCGGGGGTCAAGTGCGCCGGATCGAGCAGGCTCATCAGAGTGCGCCTGGGGTCGGCGTTGGAAACTATGGCGCGCGCCGAGATCTCTTCTCCGGAAGCGAGCGTCACTCCAATGGCGACGCCGTCTTTCACGCGGATTTCCGCAACCTCGGCATCGGTGCGAATTTCCACGCCCGCTTCTTTCGCCGCCGCCGCCATCGCCATCGTCAGCGCACCTGCCCCGCCGGTCGGGAGCTGAACGCCGCCTGCTGGACTTGGATCGGCGGCCGCGCGCAACAGCAATACCAGCGCGCTGCCCGCCGACCAGGGACCGAGAAAGGTTCCGAAGATGCCGCGGGCGGCGATGGTTGCGCGCAAAGGTTCGGTGTCAAAAAACTCCGCCACCAGATCGGCGGCGGCCATCGGCCCCCAGCGCAAAACCCGGTACAAATCTTTCTTCCCCAGGTTGCGAACCGACCGCCCCGTTTTCAACATGCCCCAAAGGTCGCCGCTGTCCGGGCGGTCGATGTTTGGCGGAGTCAGGAGGAGCGCTTCACCGATGACTTTGCCGATTTTGCCGAGCGCGGCGCCGAAGGCGGGATAGGCGGCCGCATCCTTCGCCGACCACTGCGCGATTTCCCGCGCCGCTTTTTCGACGTCGGAGTAGAGCACAAGGGCGCGGCCGTCGGGCAAGAGGGAAACCGTATTGATAGCGGGCGTCACCAACTTCAGGCCGTGCCGCTCCAGTTGCATGTCGCGTACGATATCGGGGCGCAGAGGACCGGTGTGGTGCGCCAAGGTAGAACAGCGGAAACCGGGATGCAGTTCTTCCGTCACCGCCGCTCCGCCTACCTGAGAGCGCCGTTCGAGGACCAGAGGTTTGAATCCGGCTTTGGCGAGATAGAAAGCGGCGACCAGGCCATTGTGCCCGCCACCGACGATCGTCACCTCGCGCATTCCGGATGTGGCTTTGTTCGCGGCCATCAGGCGGCCCCGTCTTTCAGGATTTCGAGCGCCGCCAACCGGCCCGGCGCGCCCATGATGCCGCCGCCCGGATGAGTTGCCGATCCGCACATATAAAGGTTCTTGATGGGCGAGCGGAATTGCGCCCATCCCGCAACCGGACGCAGGAAAAATAATTGTTCCAGCGAGAGCTCGCCCTGAAAGATGTTGCCTTCCGTCAATCCCCATGTCCGTTCCAGGTCGAGCGGCGTCACCACCTGCCGGTGCAGGATGATGTCCTTGATATTGGGCGCGTATTCGGCAATCGTGTTGACGACGTTATCGCCAAATTTTTCTTTTTCCGTATCCCAGTCGAGGCCCGGCGCCAGCTTGTAGGGCGCATATTGCACGAAGCACGACAGAATATGTTTGCCCGGCGGCGCCAGCGAAGTGTCGGTGAGCGTGGGAATCACCATATCAATATAGGGATGCGAAGACCAATGGCCGTATTTCGCTTCGTCGTAGGCCTTTTCCATGTACTCGACGCTCGGCGAAATTGACATCGCGCCCCGCAGATGGGCTCCCACCCCCGGCATGCATTTGAAATTTGGGAGGCCGTCGAGCGCCATGTTCACCTTGCCCGACGAGCCGCGGAATTTATAGCGGTTCACGCCTTCGAGGAATTCATCGGGCAGATTTCCCGGCTCGATCATCCGGGTAAAGGTCAGCCGCGGATCGACGCTCGAGGAAACGACATCCGCCAGGATCTCGTCGCCATTCGCCAGCACCACACCCCGGGTGCGGCCGTTCTTCACGATAATTCGCGCAATGGGAGCCTCGGTGCGAATCTCCACGCCCGCCTCGCGCGCCGCTCCGGCGATGGCGTTCGAGATTGCGCCGGTTCCGCCGCGGGCAAAGCCCCAGGCGCGAAAGGCGCCGTCGATCTCGCCCATATAGTGATGCAGCAGAACGTAGGCCGTTCCGGGCGAGCGCACCCCGAGAAAGGTTCCGATGATGCCCGACGCCGACATCGTGGCCTTGAGCACATCGGTCTCAAACCACTGGTCGAGAAAATCGATGGCGCTCATGGTCATGAGCTGGACCTGGTTATATTTGTCCTCGCTCGACATGCCCTGAAAACGTCGACCGATGAAGAGCAGCTTCATCAATTCTTTCGGATTCAGCGTCGCGGGATCGGGCGGAATCATGCTGAGGATGGGCTTCACGAAGCGGCACATCGCCTGCATCGCCTTGCCGAATTCGTCGTAGGCTTCCGCATCCACCCGCGAGTGCCGCGCTATTTCGCGATGCGTCTTGCCATGATCGTTGACCCGCCAGAGATGATCGCCGTTCGGCATGGGAGTGAAAGTGCCGTCGAGCGGAAGAATCTCAAGCCCGTGCCGAGGCAGATCGAGGTCGCGAATAATCTCCGGCCGCAGCAGGGAGACAACGTAGGAGCAAACGGAAAACTTGAAGCCGGGGAAAACCTCTTCCGTACAGGCCGCGCCGCCGAGAATGTGGCGGCGCTCCAGCACCAGCACTTTTTTCCCGGCCTTCGCCAAGTAGGCGGCGTTGGTGAGGCCGTTGTGGCCGCCGCCAATCACGATTACGTCGTATTTTGTGGCGCTCGAAGCAGCAGGCATATGTAAGGAATGGCGGATTAATCGGGAAGTCCACCAGAAAATGACTCGTCATTCTATCGAGAAACTCCGATTTTGTCTTTACTTACGTGCACTTCCTGACTCCGGGTCAATTCTTTGCGAGCTTGCCGGTGAGGGGGAAGGTGCATATAATCCGGCGGTCAGGTCTTGTGCGGATTTTCTTTCTGGCTTCACGACTGGGCAGAAAACCAACGGATCAAAACTAGAGGCCGCCTTGCCCATCGGAACCGCATTTCACGACAGAACTTTCGCCCTCTGCCAGAGCCTGAACTACCGCGAGTGGTCGGGATACTACACCGTCAGCGTGTACGAAGTGCACCACGAGCACGAGTACAACGCCATCCGCAACGCCTGTGCCCTGATCGATATTTCGCCGCTCTACAAATACCTGATCACCGGCAAGGACGCCACCAAACTGGTGAACCGCGTCATCACGCGCGACATCCACAAGGTCGCGGTTGGGCAGGTGATCTATGCCTGCTGGTGCGATGAAGAGGGCAAGGTCATCGACGACGGCACCATCACACGCCTCGAGGAAAATAAATATCGCTGGACCGCGGCCGATCCCAGCCTGCGCTGGTTCCGGCAGAACGGTCTGAATATGGAGGTCCAGATCGAGGACATCTCCGAGCAGACAGCCGCGCTAGCCTTGCAGGGGCCGACTTCTGCGAAACTTCTGAAGACGGTGGCCGAAGCCGACATCGCGAACCTCAAATATTTCCGCAAGACCAGCGGCAACGATTGCCGGCGTCGCGGTGGATATTTCGCGCACGGGATATACCGGCGACCTCGGGCTACGAAATCTGGATCCCATGGCAATGAGGCGCGTCAAAGTGTGGGACGCGCTGATGGAAAAGGGCAAACAATTCGACATTCACGCCGCCGGAATGCTGGCGCTCGACGTGTCGCGCGTGGAAGCCGGACTGCTTCTGATCGAAGTCGATTACACGCAGTTCGCGAAGAAAGCGTTGATTCCGTCGCAGAAATATTCGCCCTACGAACTGGGCTTCGGCAAGATGGTCCACCTGGAGAAAGAAAACTTCATCGGCAAGCGCGGCGCTGGCGCGGGACAACAAAGAAGGCGTGGCGCGGCAATTCGTAGGTCTGGAAGTGGATTGGGTCGAGGTCGAAGAGCAGTTCGATAAGTTTGGACTGTCTCCGGCCGCGCCCAGCCAGGCCTCGCGCGTCGCCGTGCCGATCTACGCTGGGCGACAAGCATGTCGGCAAAGCTACGACCACGGCGTTCTCTCCGCTGTTGAAGAAGTTGATTGCGCTCGCCAGCGTCGGCACCGAGTACTCCAAACCGGGCACCAAACTGCAAATGGAATTGACCATCGAGGCGCAGCGCATGAAGACCACGGCGACGGTGGTGACCGTTGCCGTTCTTCAATCCGAAGCGTAAGACCGCCGTCCCCGTGTAGGGCGGACGCGTCGCCCGCCAACGCCCGACGGAGAGACGACGGTATTCACAATTGGTGGGCGCGGCGCTTCCCTGCCCAGTACAGCCCGACTCCAATCAGCACCAGCACTCCGCATCCTCCGACAATCTTCACTACGGCTAGTGGTTTGTTGGGCTCATCCGGCGGCGGCAAAACCGAGAGCGCGATGGTGAACAAGGTGGTCGAGAAAGCCAAGACCTGCAATCCAATAAGCAACCCGCTTTCCGCCTGGCACCCGGATTACTTCCTGCCCCGCCGGTTCACTCTGCAACTTAAACATCGCTGCGAACAAATATAGATAGGGAATAAAGTAAGTGATCACGCCCATGCTGACCAACACGTCATAAGCGCCTTTGACCGAGGTTCCCGCTTGCCCCAGAAAAATGAAGACTGCCCCAACTCCCGCTTGCACCACCAGCGCGACCCAGGGCGTGCCCCAGCGCGGATGCAGCGCTCCAAAGGCGGGCGGCAGGTAGCGATCGATCCCGGCGACAAAAGGCAGACGCGCCACCGCCGCGAGATATGCCCCGGAAGCGCCGACGTTACTGAGAGCGATAAGAAACGCGGCTAGCGGAAGAAAGTATGGCAACCCGACACGGTCGGAGGTTTTGGCGATTGCCTGTACCAGCCCTTGCAAGCCGCTGACTTCCGATGCAGGCAGCGCCAGCAGCACGCAAACCGTTCCGACGATGTAGCAGAAGGCAATCGTCAACCCCGCCGCCAACAATGCCAGCGGGATGGTGCGGCGCGCGTCCTTGATTTCCTCGGCCATGAAAGACCCGGTCTCGCATCCGCCAAAGGCAAAGGTCAGCACGGACCAGAAGATGATGTCATCCAGCCGAACGCTGGGTGTCAGGGTGTGCAGCGAAAACGTAGTGGCCGAACCGAAGCGGTGATAGGCGAGCAAGCCCATTCCAATCACGATTGCCACCGGAATCCACATGGCGAGCGCGCCCGCATTGTGCAGCCATTTGCCGATGTCGAGTCCAACCACATTCAATAGAGTGGCGGCGGCCAGGGTAACCAGGGCAAAAATAATAAAGTAAGTCGGACTCGCGGAGAGATGCGACCACTGCGCCTGCCGCATGAAGAGTATGTTTCCCGCGGCGAAATAGAGGACGGCGGGAAAGTACGGCAGGTTGCTGGTCCAGTAAGTCCACGCCGCCATAAAGCCTGAAAAATCGCCGAAAGCGCGCTTCGACCAGACGTAGAGTCCGCCTTCATTCGGATAGCGTGACGAGAGCTCAATCACCGAGAACGCCAGCGGAATATAAAAGACGAGCCACGCCCCGATCCAGATGACGACCGCGCTGGGACCGGCGGCCGCCGCCGTGGCAATCCAGCGCAGGCTGATGCCGGTGACGACGTAAAACAAAAGCAGGTCGCGAAACCCCATGACCCGCTTGGGAGAAGGGGAATCGTCGCCGGCGGGGGCGCCGGAAGCGGGCGAACTGTGTGCCGCCACCGGCTGGCTGGATGGAGAGGAGTCCGACAATTAGATTTCCAAATTTTCTAAATTCACCGGCCGTTCTCGCTTCCAATACAGATATCCGGGCACGCCAATCAGCACGATGACGGCGCCCCAAAACGCTTCGGTCGGGCGCTGGATAATCGTATTGAGCGTCCAGGTCACCCCGACAAGCACATAAATCGCCGGCAGCCACGGATACCCCGCACAGCGATAGGGACGCGGAACATCGGGCCGCTTCCAGCGCAGCACGAAGAGCCCGATCACGGTCAGCGTGTAAGACAGCACCATGCCGAAAATAACGTAGGTGTAGAGCTGATCGTAGCGCCCGCTCATGGTCAGTAATCCGGCCCAGATCCCTTGTCCAATCAGGCTGAAGGCCGGAGTGCGCCACCGCGGATGAATGACCGCCATGCGGCGGAAGAACACGCCATCCTGGGCCATGGCGAGGTAAACCCGCGAACCCGCCAGGGTGCACGCTGCCGCCGCGCTGAAACAGGAAATCGCGATCATGGCGGAAAGCCAGTTCGCGGCTCCCGTGGAAAACAATTGCGCCGCCGCCGCATGGGCGATCGTTTCGTATTTTGCGATCTCGTTGAGGGGCAGCGCGTAGACGTACACCATGTTCATGGCAAGATAAATCGCGCCCACCACAAGCACGCCGAACACCATGGCCAGCGGCACATTGCGCCGGGGGTTCTTGACTTCGCCCGCCACCCAGGTGATATAGACCCATCCATCGTAGGCGAAGAACACCGCGATCAGCCCCACGCCAAACGCCGATATCAGTTGCCCCGGGTGCATACCCATGCTCAAGCCCCCCGGCGCCTGGGCGGAAAAATTCGACCAATGCCCCTTGCCGATGGCGAATCCAAGAACGATAAATACCGCCATGGCGATGAACTTCGTCCAGGTAGACAGGTTTTGCAGCAGCGTACCCCAACGCAGTCCGAAAACATTGATGCAGGTTAAAACGGCGATCAGGATCAGTCCCACCGCGTGGGCGCGGGTGAAGGGCATGCCGGCCAGCGAGAATATCGCGTGCTCCTGCGAAATGGCGGGAAGAATGTTTCCCATATAGGCCGCCGATGCGACCGACAGTGCCGCGATCGTCCCGCCATTTGCTACCGTGAAGAGCATCCAGCCGTAGAGGAATGCCACCAGGTCGCCATACGCCTCGCGAAGATAAATGTATTGACCTCCGGAGTCGGGAAACATCGCGCCTAACTCGGCGAAGGCGACGCAGGCGCACAGCGAAATGACTCCGCCCAGCACCCACACCAGAAAAAACAATTTGGGATTGGGCAGAGGTCCGGCGATATCTTTCGCGGTCAGAAAAATGGACGAGCCGATGATGCCGCTGACCAGAAGTAAAATCGAATCGAGCAGACTGAGGCCACGCACCAGACTTGGCTGCGCACTGGAGGTCTCCGCAGTGACTGCGGGCGCAGCGGGCACTATCCCATCCCCAGTTCATCCGCCGATTCGAGCGGCGTGCCGCAGCGACGGCAGATTACCGACGAGCAATCGCCGCAGATCAAGGGATCGACTACTTCAACGGCGCACACCGGGCAGTAGAGAACTACCCCGGGTTTCTGGGCTTCGGACGCCGGTTTCGGGACGATCTCCATACGAGCGGACTACGAGCCCGAAACTTTAACACACTTTGCCGCCGGCTTCGTGGGGAGACTAGGATGGAGAGAATCACCCGACACCGCTACGCGCGAGGCTTCAATCGCTTCGCATCAATCGACAGGTTTGCGCAGGATCAGGTCGCCTTCCGTCGGCGGCAGCGAGATGGGAAACTGCCACACTTTATCTTTCATCCACACGCCGACGACAAAATCCTCGCGCTGCTTCAAGGGACCGA
>CAVVAP010000008.1:0-133474 GCA_963746205.1 uncultured Acidobacteriaceae bacterium
ATTTCGCCGCCCGACGTGGCCATTGAGCACTTGTTCCCGCCGTATACGGAGGAAAAGGTCAAAGCGCTCAGCCAGTGGTTTGAATACTAGGGCGCAAGATGCCCGACAAAAGCGACCCCAAAGGACCATAGAGATGAAAACGAGTGCGAAAGACTATGTATCGACCGCCCAACGGTTTTTCACCGCCTACGATGCCCACGACGTCGGTGGCATGCTCGCTCTTTGCGCGGATGGCGCACTGGGGCGATATGCACCGTATGGCCGCGAAAGCGTCGTGCCGATCCGTGGTGGCATCGATGTCATTTGGCGCGCGTTTCCGAACACGGTTCCGAACTTTCGAGTCAAAGTGATCGAGCTGATCCCTGCCGAAGGGAACATAGTCGTGATCCAAGCCGAGATGAGCGGGCCCATACCTGCAGACGTTCCGGGGGTCGCAAAGAAGGGGCAGGACGTACACATCCCTCACTGCTACATTCTGCGTTTCGACACGGACTCCAAAATCACACGGCTCGACGCTTACTGGGACAACACCGTCCTCAACAATATCAAGGCGAGCGGCGTCTAAGGCTGCCATGAAAGTGTTGATTCTCGGAGCGACTGGGTTGGTTGGGCAGAACAGCTTGGTGCAAGCTGCCACATCGTAGGAACCAACCTGGAAACCAATGGGTGTCCCCCGCCTGGCTGGCAAACTTGCCCTCGATGATCTGTTTGCCCTGGTCGAGGTTTTGATAGAGCAGTGGACGGTGCAGAACCGTTTGCATGCCGCTGCCGACCTGTAGCCCGCCTTGCGGCGTGATGTGCGCTGGGAGGCCGTCTTCGACGCGTAGCCGAATCGAACCTGGGTCGGCGCCCGGCGCCACGACGAAATCGTACTCAAGCGATCCATCTCTGGCGTAGAACACCAGGTCGATGCCTGGATAGAGATTGGTGTAACGGAGCCTCCCGTAGGTAGTTAGTCCCGATGCCCAGTTCTTCGGGTCCCGGCCGTGGAAAAAGCTGACTTTGCCGGGTTGGGGATCGAGAGGCTCGATAACGACCCGGGCATTCGCACCCACGAACAAGACTCGTTGTTCCACGATGGGAACCGGTCGCGCGGCGCGATTCGCCAAGCCGCCCGCGGTCGTACCTTGGTTTGGGGAATCACGGATTGCTTTGGGCGCGGATTCATCGAGCCTTAAGGCAAAGCCATCGCGGCCGAAGGAAGCCTTAAATCCGGTTCCAATAGCCTGCCAAGCCACGTCCGCCTGAGCTTGTCCCTGGTTCTGGACGAAAAACGTGGGCCGTAACACGGCCGCGCGGCTCGAGTCTTCGAAAGTGCTAGGGCCCTGGGCCTGGACAGCGCATGCCGCGCTGAGCAGCGCGATCGTTCGGACTGTCCATCTGACGGGTCCCGCCGGCGTTCCCTGGAGTCCCAACAAACCCAGCACTTTCGGAAGCTTATCACATTTGGCGAGAACGGGCCCTTCCCGCCCCTAGAGCCTAACGAAAGCTGGCGCACAGATTCACGCTGAGTTCCGGCCCTCCCAGTGCCGTCCGGGATGCAGCCGAAGGTGAGAGGCTTGGTGCTTGGGTGATTCAAGGACTCCGTGCAGAGGGTCAACGCCGCGTCACCGCCATCCCAGGGCTTGAGCATAATGATGTCCCGCTTGTCATCGTCACGGAAATCTGGACCGCTCCCGAGCTCCAACTTGTGGTGCGACAGAAACTCACGGACCCCCGCTACGGCGAATCGATCACCGAACTGACAGGCATCCACACTGGAGAACCGGACGCAGTTCTGTTCCGGGTTCCGCCTGATTACAATGTTGTGGACGAGGTTGGTGATTTTGAAATCCCCGTAACGGTCCGATCCCATGCCTCACCACCAGTGGTCATTAGCAAGGTTCCAGCGCCATACACTGAACAGGCTAGACGTGGAGGCATCCAGGGCATCGTGCAACTTACTCTGTTCGTCGATGAAAAGGGAAGTCCGCAGGACATTCGCGTTAAGCACTCGCTTGATCCCGGCTTGGATCAGGAGGCCATCAAGGCCCTTCGCCTTTGGCGGTTCAAACCGGGCGAGAGAGACGGGCACGTCGTGCGCGTGCCGGTTCGCGTCGATGTCACATTCAGCTTGTACGACTAGGCGACGCCTCAACGACGCCGACGGGGCCGTCTGCGGCCCAGGACGCATGGACGGATCAGAGGCGATTTTCCGTGACTTGCCATCGAAGCGCTCCAGTAGGGAGAGTTCCTGGAAATGAGAGCCATGCGTACGAGCACGGCGTCTGCCAGGTTGTCCTCTGATTGCACGTCCGGCAAAAGCCTGCGCCGTACCCGCGCAAGGGCTCGTCAAACGAATCGGCCAAGATCCCGGTCCGGTGTAAGCCGGATGCGTTTTGCTACAGCCGATCGCGATCACAATGGGGGGATTGACCCACTCAACCCTGTATGGCTGCGGACTCCGCGTCAGTGAAGTCGCGCAGCTCAAAGTCTCCGGCCTTGACGCCTGGCGCAATCCCGCTATCGCCGGTTTGTTTATGCTTGCGGTGGAAACTCAAGCGATGGTTGGAGCAAACTGGGATCGTCATATTGGACCAATCCCCGCCGGACCTCTTCCATGGCCGTTACGGTCGGCTTCTTCGAAGTCGCGGGCAGGAAGCTCCGCGCTCCACTCTGCAACTGGCGGGCCCGCTTCGCCGCCACGATGATGAACCTATAGGCGCTCTGCTCCGGATCGTCCGGAATCGTGTTCTGCGCCGTTTGCTTGATATTTATTTCAGACACTTCAAAGATCTCCAGAACAGGCTGGGTTTCGCGTTCGATTCAGTACTCTCGGAGTTGGTCGTCTCCTCCGAGCGTTGACGGCCATTCCCCGGAGTGTTACGGCTTGGCTGAGCACGTTGGAGGCCCCGGTTCCGACATTAGAGGGCGCTGTTGCGCCAAGAGCTCGCTGACTTTCCGCCAAAAGTCGAGATCGCCACACGCTTCGGGTCGTGGCGAGGTTGACCACCAGCGGTCATTCGGCGAAGCACGGTCACCGGGTGCTGCGGCGCCTGTTCCCTAGCAACCCTGCGGGAGCTCCGGGACATGGATGTTCTTGATGGCGGGTAACGGTCACCAGCGGCCGCCTTGACGGCACGCGAAAGCGCGCCGGACGGCGCAGCCGTCCATGTAACTACTCCGGCAGGGCTGCCGGCGGGGTTGCTGTCAACGGGTTCCCTCCAGACTTGGCACGCGCGCCATCTGCCAACTTTGCGTACCGCTCCTTGATGCGGATCAAATCCTCCTCCGTGAGGTCCTCGAGGTTTATAAAAGCATTCTGCGCGCCCCTCACCGCACGCAGCAGCTCGTCTACCTTGAGCTGCAAAGCTGCCGCGTCCCGGTTTTGGCTGTTCTGGATAAGAAACAGCATAAGCATCGCTACGATGTTCGATAGGGTGTTGATGACGAGTTGCCAGGTATCGCTCCAATGAAAGAAGGGGCCACTAACCAGCCACAACCCCGTAAGAAGGCACACGGCCATAAATGCCGGGCTTGAGCCGGTAATCTTCGCGGCTCGCTGCGCCATCCTTGCAAACCAGTAATTCGTGTCTGGCATTTGTTCTGCGCTACACCCCAATAGAAGTTTATGCGTCGGGCTTTCCGCAGCTCGTTCTAGCACCGCGATGGCCTTCATCTAATGATTTCGTAGGGATCGAGCAGCTACGGCGGAGACCGCCCTTGGGGTGGTCGATCTCGGTGTCTACCATCGGGTCCTGCCAGCCTGGCGCGCCAACACCCCGTTCCAGGAACAGGGCAGCCATCCTCGATGCCGCTGCGGTGACGGGATCCACCAGCCTTAATACTTGGCCGCTCAGATCCGTCGCGGAGCGGGCGGAGGGAGACTTTACCTGGTTGCTGCAACCGCGCTACTCGCCGAGTCAGTGCTATTCCAGCCAACAGGGGAGCCGATGATGTCGCCGGACACCACCATCTCCACCCTCCGATTCTGCTGCCTTCCGGCTGCGGTCGAATTGTCGGCCACCGGCAAGGTCTTCCCGAAGCCTTTGGCTGTGATGCCGGATGGATCGATGCCCTCTCCAACCAAAAACGCTCGAACCGCGTTCGCGCGATTCTCAGATAGCTTCATATTGTATTCGTCGGTGCCAACGCTATCGGTATGCCCTTCCACTTGCAGCTTCAGTCCCGGGTGGCTTAGGACGATTCCGGAAATCTTGGCAAGCTTTTCGCGTGCGCCCGGCCTCAGCGTGTATTGGCCGGTATCGAAGAGCACGTCGGACATGTTTACAATAAGCCCGCGCGCCGTATCGCGCGTCTGCAGAACGATGTTGAACTGTTCCAGAAGCTGCCGCCGGAGCTCGGCCTGATCGGCCTCCGCTTTTAGGCGCAGACTGTCAGCCTGAGCAGCGGCATCACGCGCCCGGCCTGCCTCTGCGACCAATTGCTGTTGCTGCGCCGCCAGCTTTTGCTGTTGCGCGAGCGCTTCCTGACGAGCCACATCCGCCTGCTGCCGCTCCGACCGCGCTTGTGCGGCAGCCGCCAGTGCGTCGGCCTTGCTGCGTTCCGCCGCAGCTCGATCGGCCTCCGCCTGGGCGCGCTGCCGGCCCTCGTCTTCAGCTCGCTGGCGGGCCGCGTCAGCTTTTGCCCGCTCCGCATCCGCCGTTGCTCGCTCCGCGTTTTCACGCTCCGCCGCATTTGCGCGCTCCGTGGCCAATTGCTCTTGCTGTTCGCGCTTTAGGGCGACCACTCGCGCGTCTTCTGCCCGCACCGAGGCCTCACGCGCCATGGTAATTACGGGCTTCTGTCCCGGATGCTGCGCCTGGTACTTCTCGGCCTGATTCAGGGCGCCTACGGCATCCTGAAAGCTTTCAGTGGCGTACCGGTCCGCGCCCGCAATGCGCGCGATTTGAATGGCGTTTTCGGCTTCGTACAACTCAAATGGATTCTTCTTGCCTACTTGCACAGCGACGAATCCGGCGGCGGTGCCTTGCTTGGTATATATGCCCCGCGGTAGCAGTTCATAGCGAGCATTGACGGCTTCGATCAAGCCCTGGGTGTCCGCTCGAATCACATTTTCCAGAACGACGACGTCGCTGGGCTGGGTCACGGCGTAGTATGGCTCGGCCGTCACGATTAGACCGAAGGTTTGAATGTCGCTAGTGGTGTCGATCTTAGTGCTGGAGCCTGCGCCGTAGTGGTCAAGCGTGAGTTCCCCGAGATTGACTGGACGGCCGTCCGGGGAGATGGCCCACAGCACGTAGGTCAGATATTCGGGACCGAAACTGCTGGGGGCGACCAGCTCTTTGATCTCTGCCGACAAGTGAATTACCCCGCGCTCGCTTTCGACGCTGGCGTAACCTTTGGCGCCGGCCATCAGGGCGGTGCCCCTGAAATCGATTTTTGTGGAACCGCCGCGATGAAGGTAATTCACGGCCGGAATAGTTCGCGCGACCACCTCGATTCTAAAAATGGGGCCGGCGGCGGAGAGGGGTTGGCTCTGCTTGCAGCCGTCGCGATAGACGGCTACCGCCTTCAGACCCAGCTTCCACGCCTGAATATAGGCTTCCGAAATATCCTCCACCGCGGCGGCGTTTGGCAGGTTCACGGTTTTCGAGATTGCGCCGGAGATAAACGGCTGCGCGGCGGCCATCATCTTTAAGTGGCCCATGTAATGAATGGAGCGCGTGCCCTTGGAGGGCTTGAAGGAGCAATCGAACACGGCGAGATGCTCCTCTTTAACGTGCGGCGCGCCTTCGATGGTGCCGGTGGCGTCGATATAGCTGACGATAGCATCGGTTTGCTCGTGGGTATATCCCAACTTAAAAAGGGATGCGGGAACAGTGTTGTTGACAATTTTAATCATGCCCCCGCCTACCAGCTTCTTGTACTTGATCAGGGCCAAATCGGGCTCGATACCGGTGGTATCGCAATCCATCATGAAGCCGATGGTGCCGGTCGGAGCAAGGACCGTAACCTGGCTGTTGCGATAGCCATACTTTTCTCCGTGCGACAGGGCTTCGTCCCAACAGGCTTTGGAGGCTTCGAACAGAGCGGTGGGAACATTCCTGCTGTTGATGTTGTTGACGCTGGCCCGGTGCATCCTGATTACGTCGAGGAAAGGCTCGCGATTGATGTACCAGCCGGGGCAAGCCGATCCCGGCATGTCGTCTGCCCGCGTAATTCCCAGCCTGTTTTGTACCGTGTCCGTAACTGGGGTTAGAGGCTGGCATTGCTCGGCAATCTTCGAGGACTGAAGATAAGCTTCTCCGCACATGATGGCGGTGACGCAGGCGGCATAGTCGCGGCCGCCGTCGGAGTCATAGGGCAGACCGGCGGCCATAAGCAGCGCGCCCAGGTTGGCATAACCCAAGCCAAGCGGGCGGTAGTCGTGCGAGTTCTTGCCAATGATTTCCGTGGGATAGCCGGCGTTATCTACCAGGATTTCCTGCGCGGTGATGGCGATATCGACGGCGTGGCGATAGGCTTCCACGTCAAACGTGCCGTTCGGAGCGAACTTCAGCAGGTTCAGGCTGGCCAGGTTGCAGGCGGAGTCGTCGAGGAACATGTACTCGCTGCACGGATTCGAAGCGTTGATTCTGGCCGTGTTCTTGCTCGTGTGCCAGCGGTTGACGGTGGTGTCATACTGCATTCCAGGATCGCCACACTGCCAGGTGGCTTGCGAAATTTTCGCCATCAGATCTTTGGCTTTGTAGGTGTTGACCACCCTGCCGTCGACGATCGCCTTGGTGGAGAAGTCGGTGTCGCGCAGCACGGCGACCATGAAATCATCCGTGACGCGGACCGAGTTATTCGCGTTCTGGAAGAAAATGCTGCTGTAGGCATCGGAGTCGGGATGCGATCCGTCATAGCCCTGCGCGACCAGGGCGTGGGCCTTGGCTTCCTCTTTGCTCTTGCAATCGATGAAATCGACAATGTCGGGATGGTCGATGTTCAGGATGACCATCTTGGCGGCGCGACGGGTCTTGCCGCCGGACTTGATCACTCCGGCGAAAGCGTCGAAGCCCTTCATAAAGCTGAGCGGTCCGCTGGCGGTGCCGCCGCCGCTGAGGACTTCGGTGGAGGAACGCAGCGGCGAAAGATTGGTCCCAGTCCCGGACCCCCACTTAAAGAGCATGCCTTCGGTCTTCGCCAGGGTCAGGATAGAGTCCAGCGAATCTCTTACCGAATTGATAAAGCAGGCGGAGCACTGCGGGCGAGTGTATCCTGTGATGCCGTATTCCACCTGAGTGGTGGTGAAGTTCCAGTGCCAGTTGGTGGCGTCTGATTTCGGTTCCACACGTTCGCAGCCGACGTTGAACCATACCGGCGAGTTGAAAGCCAGATGCTGACGGATAAGCAGGTAAACGAGTTCGTCGTGAAAGGTAGCCGCATCCTCCGCGCTCCGGAAATAGCCGTCTTTCATGCCCCAGTCACGAACGGTCTCGGCAACTCGCGATACCAGTTGGCGCACTCCCGTCTCGCGCTCGTCGGTGCCGACCTGCCCGTGGAGATACTTCGAGGCGACGATATTGGTCGCGGTCATCGACCAGTCTTTCGGAACGTCGACGTTCTTCTGCTCGAAAATCACCCCACCCTGTGAGTCGGTGATCTGCGCGGTGCGCAATTCCCATTCAACTTCGCTGTAAGGGGAGGCGCCGGATTTGGTGAAGAGGCGCCGGAAACTGAGGCCGGGAGCCTGCTGTTTCGCGACGCTGGGGGCGGCTTGTGATTGGATTTGATCTCGCACTTCTGGCATTTCCTTCTCCTAAATTTAGATGATGGCAAAGAGCAAAAAGAGCCGATGGGTCGAGTACAGCAGAGCCCTAAATATTTATGGAGGCTCGTCCGGAAATGGGTATCCGCCGCTCGCATGCAGCGAGCCGAAAGGCAAAAACTGTCCGGTCTCTGTTTCTTTTGACAAACCCCGGAAAAGAGCGCCAGATTATTCGTTATTCCGGCGACTGCTTCCATCCGCTCCGGAGGGATGGTTTCCGGGAAGACGCGTGAAAATAAAGAGACGCGAAATTCACCTCAAGTTCGAATCCAAGCCCCGCTGATTTGCTGTCCGGCCTCAAAAGGAGGTCTGAATAACTGCCCTCGGGATGCTTAACATACTGCCGTATATGGTGCCTGTCAAGAAATAAATACAACATCTTGTGGCCCGAAAGTGGTAAGGGAACCGAAAAAGGAAAATGGGCTAGGCGCTGGCGCGGAGACGATTTTGCTGGGCGGTGCGCGAGACCGAGCGCGTGAGGGCGTTAGACCCAGTATCGCTGGCCCCCAACGGCACATAGATATCTTCGAAGAGCGTTTTGGCAATGATGCGTTTCATTCCATCGGACGATTCCACGAGATAATCGCCGGGCTCTCCGGACTGGTCGCGCCCGAGCGGGTCCGTAAAGAATAGGGGCTGGGTCAGTTGCCGGGCGCGCACCAGAAAACGGGTGCGGTAAACAGTCCACGGGGACTCGAATTTCATAGCGGTTTCTTTCGTTGTCGGCGGGGCCGATCCGGTTTCGCTTGCAGTTGCGGTTTCGGCCGGGCAGTTCAGGGCCCGGCAAATTTGTTTTCAAGTGGAGCGACTGTACGCGCCGCCCGGGGGGTTGGTCAATTCCATAAGAATTGTGCAACGGTGGAATTTTCGTTCCCGTATGGGGCGTCACAAATCGGGGTGAAGGGCCGGGGGAGTTTCACCGGGGTTGGCGTTCGCAGCGCGGGATTTGAACGACCGAGGAAGAGTCTCCACCAGCCGAGCTCATACGTCGGGAAGCAAGTTTGCACAGTCGGTGCACAGGTTAAGAACAGTTCTCAGTTGTCCGTTGTGGGTTCTCAGCCTCGTTATCGCCACCGTTGTATGTGTCCGCGGGGTCGGTCTCTTTCATTTTCTTTTTCATTTCATTTCATTTTCGGCGAGTTGATTTGCGCGGTTTCGGCAGTACACTGTTGCCACGACCACGGCGCCGACAAGCGAGCCCACGATAGCGGACGCGTGGTTGGGAGATTTCACGATGAACGAAGCTAGCTCGGCAGAAACGCCTGACTGGAAAAATAATGGCTTGCGCATCATCCGCAGCGGCGAACTGGACTCCAACACCCCGCAGACCCCCGGAATGACTCGGGCTGAGGCCATCTCGCACGCTCGCGTCGGCGCGCAAAAACTTTGGGCGGGAACGGTAGTTGTACATCCGAACGCCAGGACAGGGCCGCATCATCACGGCGAAGTGGAAACGGTGATCTACGTGGTGAGCGGACGGGCTCGGTTTCGCTGGGGAAATCGGCTGGAATTCGTCGATGAAGCGGGTCCGGGAGACTTCGTCTATGTTCCGCCCTATGTCCCCCATCAGGAACTGAATGCGCGCAAAGATCAGCCGGTAGAGGCCGTGATCGTACGCAGTGGGCAGGAACCGGTAGTGGTCAATCTGGATATTCCCAGTCCCGAAGATGGTCTGGACACTCCCCAGGACGATCCCTTCCACTCCGGCCCCAAGCGCTAGCTGTAGAGACCGCTTGCGCGTCCAAAGGCGGACCAAAGCGTCCGCCCTTGGCGGGTCCTCAGGGCCGACCGTCGACACAGTGCTTCAATCACAGCCTGCGCCATCCGTGATGGTAGTGAGAACGTTGGCGGCGCCCGTAATTGTGCGGCTATAACAGTATCCCTCGGAATTGGCGACGAAGAACTTCTGCGCGCTGACCTGGTTTTGGTTGCCCGTGATGTATCCCTGATTGCTGAAGTTCAGAGCGTCGGTGCTGGTGACCCGGTTTTGCAGAAGGCTGAAGGACGTGGTCTGCCCCTTATGCTTCCCTTCCTGATCGCCCTCATAATACTGGTTGACCGAGGTGGTCTGGGTGCCCGAACCGTCGTTGTTGTAGGCGACGGAAATGTCCATGGTGAGCGGCCAGTTGCGGTTCACGGTGTTTTCAAATTTCCCGCTGACATTTTCGGTGGTAACCACCGAATGAATGGTGGTGTTCTGCTTGATGTCCTGGACGTATAGCGCGGGCAGGACAGTGAAGCTCTGAAGATTGGAAAAATTGATTTCCTGCGTCACGGTGGTTGTAACGGGCCCGTAGTAGCCGTTGATATAGCCGGAAATCTCGAACTTGTGCGCGGCGCGCGTGGTCACGGTTCCGCGGACGTTGCCGTTGGCTGCTACGCTGATGTTTTGTTTGACCGTGGGCACGGGCAGGGCGAGCGAATTTTCGGTGACCGCGCCGGTCAGCTGGATGGGGTGCTGATCCTGAAACAGCAGCAGCGAAGCGGTGGCGGAGAAATAGCCGTTGGCATTGAACACACTCAGCGCGATGGTGTGGGGATTGCCATCGTCAAGCAGGGCGGCAAAGGGCGTCAGGTTGACCCGGTAGGGCTGGAAGTTCAAAGTCTGGACGCCGGGGATGGGGACCCAGAGATCGGGATCGATGCCTCCGGTGTAAATCCAGGGATAGACCGGGGCGACACCGGCAGGCGTCCCGTCGATGGTGACTTCGGATTCGCGGAACGCGGTGTTGCCGCAACTGTAGAGTTCGCCGGTGACGTCGTTCGGCACGCACGTGTACCAGAACTCGTCCTCCGACTGGCTCTGCGCGAAGACGTCGAGGTAAGCGTTGGTGATGTTGGTCGGCAACGTCAGCGTCTGTTCCAGGAGACTGGCGGTGTCGTTCAGGCCGACCGTGCCGCCGGTAGGGCCGGACGAGAAAGCAATCACCTGTGTGGCGGAGTCGCGGCGGAAGCTCATTCGGAGCGAGCGGATAAAACCAGATTTCAGCCGTGCCGTGGATCACTCCTGTGTAAGTGGAGTTGACCAGATTGCCGATGTCCGCGGTGCCGGGCTGCGCCGTGGTGAAGATGGAACTGTAGTCGGTGAGATCGCGCTCCACGTGCCAGTTGCGGGCCACGTGGGGCTGGTCTTCGGCGGTCGTGCCGAAGTAAATATTGGTGGGGCCGAGCCAGATATTGGCCGTCCGATCGTACTGAATTCCGGCGCTGATCGAGAAATTGCCCTTGAAAATCACCTTCGCCCAAGGCGCCGGACACCCGGCTGGCGGTGCGTAGCTGAAACTCCGCGAATTGAAATCATCGAAAATCAGTCCGGCAAAGAGCGTAACTTTGCAGGGAGTGGTGTTCGGGTGCGGCACGTCCGGATCGGCGGTGGCGGTGTTGGTGGAACCGATCTTGAGCCCAGCATCGGCCAATGCCGAGATCGATAACGTCGAAATTAACAATAAGGTGGCGAGCGTGGCGGCGAATTTCGGGGAACGGGAGATGGTCACTGGGAGCCTCCGAGTATGGGTGCGTCTGGGTGCCGGATCGAGTGGTCTGCGGCGAAAAGCCTTGGTGGTAGAGGAGTTTAGTCAGTGACGAGCGTCACTGTCAAGGCGGAGGTCAGGTCGGGCAGGGGCGGTCGCATTTCCTCCGCCCCTGCCCGACTATCACGGGACAAGCTTCTTCTCCCTGCGAACTACTTCTTGATGGACGACTGATAACGCTTGTTGATTTCGTCCCAGTTCACCACACTCCACCAGGCTTGCAGGTATTCGGGACGGCGGTTGTTGTATTTCAGATAATACGCGTGCTCCCAAACGTCGTTGCCGAAAATGGGATGCAAGCCTTGGGAAATCGGATTGTCCTGATTCGGAGTGCTGACGATTTTCACTTCGCCTTTGTCGTCGCCCGCCAGCCAAACCCATCCGCTGCCGAACTGGCCTCCTCCGGCGGCATTGAATTTTTCCTGGAAGGTCTTGAAATCGCCGAATGCTTTCTGGATTGCAGTGGCAATGGGGCCGGTCGGATCGCCGCCACCCTTCGGCTTCATGATCTGCCAGAACATGGTGTGGTTGACGTGACCTCCGCCATTGTTGCGGACTGCGCCTCGAATGTCTTCCGGGATCGCGCTCAGGTCGCGGATGAGGTCTTCCACATTCTTCTTGTGCAACTCGGGATGCTTGTCGAGAGCCGCGTTCAGGTTCTTGACGTAAGCGGCGTGATGCATATCATGATGCAAATGCATCGTTTTTTCGTCGATGATCGGTTCCAGCGCCGTGTAGTCATACGGCAGGGGGGGTAATTCGTGCGCCATTTTCACTTCCTCCAAAACTTGTGCCATTGTTGATTTCCTCCAAAGTCTTAAATCTTAAAGATGACGGGGTGCGAAGTAAAGATTCAGGCGTGCCGGAACCGTTTGTCCCACGGACCATATATTTGTGACACTGCGCCGCCGTAGAGATGGGGCTTGCCCCGTCTCCGCCCACGTAAATCAATTTGGCGAAACCTCAACCACAGGACCACGAAGGCACACGAAGGAAAACTTTCCAACGAGTGCCTTCGTGATCCTACGTGCCTTTCGTGGTTTCCGGGTTTTGTTGCTTAACGCGTGAAACAGAACCATCACGACCAACCGAAATTTCTTGACTTAAGACCCGCTGGGCGCGACCATGGAACTTCCGATTGGGGCAGTCCAGAGGTCGTTTGCCGTTTTCCAAAACGGTCCTCGAAACTGCCCCAAATCCATTTTCAGCCCTTTTCGGATGTCTAACTTTATGTTTTATAAAGACTTTACCTCCAGGTCCTTTAAACCCAAAGACCTGGCGGGATTTCCCGCCAAGTCTTTGAATCTTAAAGACCGGGGGAGGGGGTATGCGGTACCCCCATTTGCCCTGAAAACATAATTTCCATAGAAACGGGGCTTGCCCCGTCTCAGTGCATTGGTTCGGAGGATCATTGAAGGTTTTGTTGCTCGAAAATATCAGCGGAGTCGCGGTTTCTCAGTTTGAGGAAGCGGGCTTTGTCGTCGAGGCGCTGAAGGGCGCGATGGACGAGAGCGAACTGGTGAAAAAGATTCCCGGAACTTCGATCCTGGGGGTGCGCTCCAAGACGCGCATCACGGCGGCGGTTCTGGATGCGGCTCCTGAACTGATTTCGGTGGGAGCGTTTTGCATTGGCGTCGATAAGATCGATCGCGCCGCTTCCAGCGAGCGCGGTATTGCCGTCTTCAACGACCCGCATTCCAACTCGCGATCGGTGGCCGAGTTGGCGATGGGAGAGATCATTCTGCTGATGCGGCGGACGTTCGAGGCGAGCACGCGGCTGCATGAGGGAGTGTGGAACAAATCCGCCGCGGGCTCACACGAAGTACGCGGACTGACGCTCGGCATCGTGGGCTATGGAAAGATCGGGTCGCAGGTTTCGGATTTGGCCGAGGCGCTGGGAATGCGCGTCGTGTTTCACGATGTGGCGCATGTGCTGGCTCGGGGAAATGCGCGTCCGGTGAGCTTTGCCGAACTGCTGGCGACGGCGGATGTGGTGACTTTGCACGTCGACGGCAAGGCGACGAATCAGGGTTTGTTTGGCGAAGATGAAGTCAGCGCCATGAAGCAGGGGGCTTGCCTGATCAACCTTAGCCGCGGATTTGTGGTGGATCACGAGTCCCTGGCGCGGCATTTGAAGAGCGGCAAACTGGCGGGAGCGGCGATCGACGTGTTCCCTTCGGAACCGGAGACGGGCGGCGCGTTTTCCAGTCCGCTGCGCGGGTTGCCGAATGTGATTCTGACGCCGCACATCGGCGGCAGCACGGAAGAGGCGCAGCAGAATATCGGGCAGTTTGTTTCCTCCAGAATGATCGACTATTTCAAGAGCGGGAATTCTCAACTCAGCGTAAACCTGCCGCAATGCCATTTGGAATGGGAGCCGGGATCGCACCGCGTGACCCATATGCATAACAATGTGCCGGGAATTCTGCGGGCGATTAACGACATCCTGGCGGATGATGGAATCAATATCGAACGCCAGGTGCTCGATACGCGAGGGCCGATCGGGTACGCGATTTACGATATCAATCGCGATTGCGACGAGTCGTTGCTGGCGAAGTTAAGGACCGTGCCGCATACGATTCGGGTTAGGGTGCCGGTTTAGGCGGTCTTGCACGGCCTCCCATTCGGGAGTACGGGGAGGCTGATCTGCAGCGATCCAGTCGGCTTGGTGGAGGACTTCGTAGAGGAAGGTGGCAAGGCCAGCGGAGGTGGGTGGATAGTTAGTGATGCTGGGTCCTCCGTGCAACTGTGTTCCTCGAGGTAATTCGCGAGTTCGTCGTAAACGAGTTTCTGCCTGTCTATGTCAATTATCCAGTCGCTCACGCCGAAACGGCCCCACCACACTTCAACGAACAGAAGCTTGTCCGTAATCAATTTCACGAACAGAGTATTGCCGTGATCCAGAATTGAGATCTTCAGCAAAGGCTTATCGCTTCCCACGTTGCCAATGAAGATGGTGGTGTTCAAGGCGGCTTCTCGCTGTACACGGGGTCCACTGTAACAACCAGCGATTTGCACCCAACTCTGACGCAACTTTCTTGGTCGCATCGAACTTACCGCTGGCATCGCTGCTGATCGAGAAGTGTTGCGTTCGGTCTGGACTCGGACTGTAGTGCTGAACTTCTGCTTCGGAGCAGGGAACGCCCTGTGCGAACACCGGAAATGCCGAGGTGAACAGGATAAGGAAAACGACTGTAGTCCTGAACATAGCCAGACTATACAACACGGATGTTATCGATGGCATCGTCTCTAAGTTGCAAGTCTCTCGTGGAGGCTCGGCGCAGGCGGTCTTGCACCGCTTCCCATTCGGGATTGTTGGGAGGCTGGTCTACTGCGATCCAGTCGGCGTGGGCGGCGTCAGCCTGGTGTAAGGCTTCATAGAGTGCGGCGGCGTAATCCGGCGCGGATTGCGGCATCTGATGGACCTTGACGTCTGATCGGCTCGGCGGATGTTCGTGCTGCAAGTAAATACCTAGGCCCTTTTCGGGCACATTTCCGTTGGTCAATAAGAACAAAGCGGTGCGCGGGCTGTAGTGGCGAGGATGCATTCCGGGTGAGGGGTGGGCTCCGCCTTTGATTTCTTGCGCTCCAGCTATAGGGCCGATGATTACTTCCAATTCATGGCGCGAAATCCCTCCCGGACGGAGAAGGATGGGAGTTGGTCCCGTCAGCGATACGACAGTGGATTCGATGCCCACTGGGCAGGGGCCACCATCAAGAATGCAGTCGACTTCGTTGCCAAGACTGTGTCTGACGTGCTCGGCAGTCGTCGGAGAGAGTTCTGTGAAGCGGTTGGCGCTGGGGGCGGCGACGGGGACGTTTGCGGCTTCGATTAGCGCTCGCGCCAAGGGATGGTTGGGCATGCGCAGGCCTACGGTTTGTAGGCCTGCAGTGACGATTGCCGGGATGAGCGGCGGGGCGGGCGAGGGCGCCCGCCCTACACGGGCTGTGGGCAGCACCAGAGTCAGGGGACCTGGCCAGAATTTCTCGGTCAGGATGTTGGCTGCTTCCGGCCAGTCGCTTACCAGATTCCTTGCCATGTCTATTGACGCTACATGCACAATGAGAGGACTGGTGGGGGGGCGGCGTTTTACCGCATAGATGCGGCCCACAGCGTCGGCGTCGAGGGCATTCGCTCCCAAACCGTAGACAGTTTCGGTGGGAAAGGCCACAAGTTTCCCTTCCCGGAGTAGAGCCGCGGCATGGGCGATGTCGGCCCGGGTTGCTTTCGCCATTCTCCAATTCTATGGCTAGAGAGCCCTGTTATCGCGAGAGCATAGCAGGAGGGGGAGCTTTGCGAGCGAGAGGAATCTGCATATACGCCGGGGAACTGCAGATCCCTCGCCACGCTCGGGATGACAATACTTTACGGGGTCAGAATTCCTTCAGGCTCAGATAGCTCAACTACTTTTTCTTGTCTTCTTTCTTGTCCTGCTCCTCCACCACCAGATTGTTGGTCACGGAGAACACTCCCGACACGCTATTGGCCTGCATGCCGGCGATTTGTTTATCCATCTGGCGGGCCACCACCCCTTCCAGCGTAACGTTGCCGTTCCTGACGATGATGTGAATCGGCGGCACAGCACGCAACTGATACTCGCTCAACACCGCGTTGCCGTAAATGGCACGGTAGGTGGCGCGCCGGATTTGATCGTCATTCATGGAGGTGGGAAGCACCTCGATATTGTTGACCACCCTGGTAACGCCTTCAATGCGCTTGACCACGTTTTCGGAATCGGACTTGAGACTCGGACGCGCCACCTGCCCGATCAGGGTCACAGTGCCGTCCGCATCCACTTTGTAGGAGAGGTTATCGAAGACGCCGTAAAACGGGAGCATTACCAGCTCATGGCGAACTTCCTTCACGATCCGATCGATGCTTTTCTGATTCATCGCGCCGGCCGGTGGGTTGTCCTGGATGGCGGGGCTGGCAAAAGCCGCTATCGAGAAAATCAAGGGGAGAGAAAGAACTGCCGCAAGCACTTTGCTTTTCATGTTTGTTGACCTCACACGAGATCTTACGACTTAACTGAAATATCCACATATTGCAGACGCCAAAGCGCCGCGGCGGGTTGCTTTTATTTCCGGTAAGATCGGCGCGGAAAGCTTTTTCCACAGCTAGTCCGCGAAAAAAAGCCGGGGATCAGCTGGTCTTTGGTTTGCGGCGGCGCTCGCGGAAGCCCTCGATCAGCAGGTAGAGCACCGGAATAAAAAATAAATTCAGGATAGTACTCATGATCATGCCGCCGAATACGGTGGTGCCTACAGAATGGCGTCCGTTCTCTCCGGCGCCGCTCGCGACTACCAGCGGAACAACGCCCAGGATGAAAGCCAGCGAGGTCATCAGAATGGGCCGGAGCCGGATGCGCGCCGATTCGATGGCGGATTCGAGTACGGTCATGCCGCGTTCACGCAACTGCTCGGCAAACTCCACGATAAGAATGGCGTTCTTGGAGGATAAGCCCACCAGCATGACCAATCCCACCTGGCAATAGACGTCGTTCTGCTGGCCGCGCAGCCACTGCGCGGAGAGCGCGCCGAGCAGCGCCATGGGGACAGCTAACAGAATGATGAAAGGCAGCACAAAGCTCTCATATTGCGCCGAAAGCGTCAGGTAAACGACCAGCGTTCCCAGGCCGAAGAGGATGAGCGTGGTCGATCCCGAGGCCAGCTCTTCCAGCGAAATGCCCGACCACTCGTAGGTGTAGCCCTGGGGCAGAGTTTTGGCCGAGAGCTGCTGCATGGCGTCGATGGCTTGTCCGGAGCTGAATCCGGGCGCGGCGGAGCCGTCGATTTCCGCCGAGCGAAACAGATTGTAGTGATTGATGACCTGGGGGGCGGAACCTTCGGTGACGGCCATCAGATTCTGCAGCGGGATCATGGCCCCGGAATCGGAACGCACGTAATACTGGCCGAGGTCCTGCGGATGCGAACGGTATTGCTTGTCTGCTTGTACGTACACGCGATAGGAGCGGTTATTGAAATCGAAATCGTTGACGTATGAGGAACCCATGTAAACGCTGAGCGTGTCGGTAATCTGGCTGAGCGGAACGTGCAGGCTCTTGGCTTTTTCGCGATCGATGGTCACGACGAACTGCGGGTCGTTCGCGGTGTAGGTGCTGAAAAGGCCGGCCAGATCCTTCTCTTTGCGCTCGCCCGAGGCGCGAATCAGGTCGTGGGTGGTTTTGTCGAGGTCCTGCAGGGTGTGATTGGCCTGGTCGAGGAGCTCGTATTGGAATCCACCAAATTGCCCCAGTCCTTGCACAGCGGGCGGTTCAAACGGGATTACGATGGCGCCGGAAATGCCGAAGAAGGGCCCGCGCAGGCGGTTGAGGATGGCGGCGGAAGTATGCTCCTCGCCTTTGCGCTTCGAGTAAGGTTGCAGGGGCAGGAACACGATGCCGGCATTGGGGGTCGCGCCTCCGAAGCTGAAGCCGGCGATCGCGAAGGTGCCACGGATTTCCGGGACTTGACGGGTGATGGCCGAGACCTGGGCGCCAATCTGCCGGGTGTAGTCGAGCGATGCTCCTGGGGGAGCTTGCACGGCGACGATCAGGTACCCCTGATCCTCGCTGGGCACGAAACCCTGGGGAACCTTTCCGAAAACGTAGTACGCGAGGCCCAGCCCACCGACAAATAAAATCAAGGCGACGACCTCGAAACGCAGGAAGGCGCGCAGCGCGTGAACATAGCCGGTGGTAACTGCGGCCAGCACCCGGTCCACGATCTTAAAGAACCAGTTCTTTTCGCCGTGCTGGCGGCCCAGCAGCAGGGCGGAAAGCGCGGGGGTGAGAGTCAGCGCATTGAAAGCGGAAATGGCGATGGAGAAGGCGATGGTAGAGCGAACTGGCGGAACAGAATGCCCGTGGTGCCGGGAAAAAAAGCCACCGGCACAAAAACCGCCACCAACACCAGCGAGGTGGCGATGACGGCGCCGGTAACTTCCTTCATGGCGACGGAGGCGGCTTTGATGGGGTTGCGCTCGCCTTCCTGCAAATGGCGTTCGATGTTTTCAATGACCACGATGGCGTCATCGACGACCAGTCCGGTGGCCAGCGTGATGCCGAATAGCGTCAGCGTATTGATGGAAAAGCCCAGCAGCTTGACGAAAGCGAATGTGCCGATCAGCGAAACCGGAATGGTGACGGCCGGGAATGATGGTGCTGCGCCAGTCCTCGAGGAAAACGAAGATAACCAGAATGACCAGACGATGGCTCGAGCCAGCGTCGACACCACGTCGCGGATCGACTCGCCGACAGCGTCGGTGGTGTCGAAGGCGATCTCATATTTCATGCCGGGCGGAAAGCGTTTGGCCAGCCGGTCGAGTTCGGCAACGCACTTTTGGTGGACGTCAAGCGCGTTGGCGGTGGAGAGCTGGGTGACGCCGATGCCGACCGCTTCGTGGCCGTTGATAGTCGAGGTCGTTGCTGTAGTCCTCGGCGCCGAGTTCGGCGTGGCCGACATCTTTCAGCCGAACCAGCGTGCCATCGGCGTTGCTCTTCAGGATGATGTCGTCGAACTGGGCGGGTTCGGTGAGGCGGCCGACGGCGCGAACGCTGATCTGGAAATTCTGCCCCGGCACTGGCGGGCTGGGGCCGACTTGTCCGGCGGCGACTTCCACGTTCTGCTCGCTCAGCGCGTTGACCACGTCGGTCGGCAGTAAGGCCCGGCCCGCCATGCGCTCAGGATCGAGCCAGAGGCGCATGGAATATTTGCGCTCGCCGAAGATCAACACGTCGGCCACGCCGGGCACGCGCTTCAGGCTGTCGCGAACGTAGACGTCAAGATAGTTACTGATAAAGAGCGTGGAGTAGCGGCTGTCGGGCGAAAAGACGGCGCCGCCGAAGACGAAATTCTGTGAAGTCTTGGCGACCGTGATTCCAATTTGCTTGACTGCGGCGGGCAAGTCGTCCGGAAGCGGTGTTGACGCGGTTCTCAATGTCGACGGTGGCCAGGTCGGGATCGCGAGTGAGATCGAAAGTTGCGGTGACGGTGCTGACGCCGTCGTTGGTGCTGGAAGAGGTGATGTATTTCATGCCCTCCGCGCCATTGATCTGCTGCTCGAGCGGAGTGGTGACGGCGGATTCGACGGTCTGCGCGCTGGCGCCGGTATACGTCGCGGTGACCGCCGACCTGCGGCGGGGCGAGGTCGGGAAACTGCGCAATAGGCAGGGTCGGAATGCAGGCCGCGCCCGCCAGAATAATCAGCAGGGCGCAGACCGTGGAGAATACCGGGCGATGAATGAAAAAGTCGACCATAAGGGTTCGAGCACGTCGGCTGACCGGGTCGTCGTGTCATCCGGTCATTGCGCCCGAATCTAAGGACGGTGGATGACCCGATGAGCCACGTTACGATCAAGCGAAATTCTAGCTGCTGCTTTCCTGCGGGATTACGGGTATGCCGTCGATCAGAAACTGGGTGCCGGAAACCACGACCTTGTCACCTGGCTTCACGCCGTCCAGAACAACATAGTTGTTGCCCACGATGGCTCCGATCTGCAAGGGCTTCTGGTGAACCACGTAGCCACCTTTTGGATCGGGCTCGGCGACGAATGCGAAATAGATGCCGCCGATTCGCGACACCGCAACCACCGGAACCAGCGGCTTTTGATCGCTGCCCCAAACCACCCTGGCGCGGATGAACTGGGCGGTTCGCAGGCTGTCATTGGCATTGGTAATGGTGGCCTTGGCGAGCACCGTCTGCGTCGAGTTGTCCACCTGCGGAGAAATGAAGGTGATGCGACTGGACGCCAGCAGGTTCCCGGAGGCGTCCACGATCTGCACCGGCAGGTTCATTTTCAGTTGCGCAGACTGCTCGATGGGCACGTAGATGTACGCTTCCAGACTGCCGGGCCGGTCGACGGTCGTCAGCTGACGGTCGTGGTCACGACTCGATCGCCCACGCTCACGGGAATATCGCCCACGATGCCGGCGCGGGGCGCGACCACTTGGTAGTAATGCAACTGCACCTGCTGCTCATTGACCTGCGCGCCGAGTGAGTGCAGTTGGGCTTGGGCTTGGTCCAGCGTGGCGCGCGCCTGATCGAGATCCTGCTTGCTGACTACGCCCGCGGTCAGCTAGACCGCTGACCCGTTCGTAATTCTGCTGCGCCCATTTCACCTGTGCCAATTGGGCGGCGGTTGCGCTCTCCTGGCTTTTCACGGTAGCTTGCTGCTTGGCAGGATCGATCTGCACCAGAGGGGCGCCGTCGGCGACGCGCTCGCCGGAATGGACGAAAATCTTGGTGATGATGCCTTCCACCTGCGGCATCACCAGCGGCCGAGTCGCGGGACTTCAGGGTCGCGACGTAATCGGTAGTGTCATTGACCGGTTGAGCCTTGGCGGTCTGGACCTTGACCGGCATCGCCTGCGGACCGGGGCGGCCTTGGCTTCTTTGCTGTTGCCGCAGGCAGTGGAGAGCAGTAGCACGGCCAATACCAAGCCGGACAGAAGTCAGAGAAAGACTTTCTTCAGAAAATCTGGCCATAATGTTTTTATTTAGAAACTTTACATTGTAGAGTGGCAACGAGTTTTACAAACCCCGCCGCGGCACCGTCCTAATATCGCCGGGAACACAGCCCAACCTCGAACGCCCGCCAAAGGTAGCTGTTCTTTACACAGGCGAATCAGAACAAAGATATAGATTCCCGGCAGGGGGCGAAGGCTCCTAAGAATTTTCTGCTAGGCTGTTGGGTCATGAAACCGAGCCGGAGTTTCGCCAGCGATAATAACGCGGTCGTGCATCCCGAGGTGCTGGATGCGATTCGGCGCGCCAATCAAGCCCATGCCGTGGGCTACGGAGACGATGTCTATACAGAGTCGGCGCGGACCCGAAATTCCGGGAAGAATTCGGCCCTGACATTGCGTGTTTTTTGTCTTCAACGGCACGGCGGCGAATGTCCTCAGTCTACAGGCATTAACGCGGTCGTTTCACGCCGTTCTTTGTCCAGAGTTTTCTCATATCTATACCGACGAATGTGGCGCGCCGGAAAAATTGACGGGCTGCAAGCTGATTCCTCTTCCAGCCCCCGGCGGAAAGCTCACCCTGGAAACCGTGGCGCATGCCTATCATGGCATCGGGGACCAGCATCACGTACAGCCCCGAGTAATTTCAATCACCCAATCTACCGAAATGGGGACGGTCTACCAGGCGTCGGAAGTCGAGACCCTGGCGCGGTTTGCTCACCAGCGCAACATGTTCCTGCACATGGACGGAGCGCGTATCTCCAACGCTGCCGCGGCCCAGCAACTCGCCCTCCGCCAGGCGACCCGGGATCTGGGGGTCGATGTGCTTTCATTCGGCGGCACAAAAAACGGACTGATGGGAGCGGAGGCGGTGGTGTTCTTTCGTCCTGAGTTAGCGGAGGATTTTTTGTTTCTCCGGAAGCAGGCAATGCAACTGGCCTCCAAGATGCGTTATTTGTCGGCGCAGATGGAGGCGTTACTCACCAACGATCTCTGGCGGCGGAACGCCGAGCACGCGAATCGCATGGCGCGTCTTCTGGAGCAGGAAGTGAGCCGGATTCCGGGCGTAAAAGTCGCCTACCCAGTGGAGGCCAACGGAGTCTTTGCACAAATTCCGAAAGAAGCCATCGCCAAAATCCAAGAGCGCTACTTCTTCTACGTTTGGAGCGAGGAGGAGTCGGTGGTGCGGTGGATGTGCTCGTTCGACACGACCGAGGAGGACGTTCGAAATTTCGCGGCCTTCGTGACCGCAGTATTGCAGAACCTGAGCGCCACTTCCTGACCTGCAGGGACTGGCAAAGGACCCGAGTCGCCACCTTCCAGGCACGGATCGTTGCTGTCGTGGCGAACTATTTTTGTGCGGCTTTTACCCTGGCCCAGCGTGCCCGTTGCGCTGCGGCGATGCGCTTGCGTCCAGCGGCTGAAATTGTCCGCTTCCGTCCGCCCCGCGGTGCTCCTAGTCCCGGTCTCTCGACCAGGCCCTCGTCTTCGTCCTCGCCGCTGTTTAAAGGCTTTCCCGAAGGTGGTCAGAGCTTCGTCAACGCGTTTCAGTTCCCCTTGTAATCGCGATCGCTCCTGCTCCAGTTGTTTGACTACGGTTTGAATTAAGGATTTTGCCATGGTATGGATTCTAACATCGACTACGGGAACTTTAAGGCGAGTTAGACCTTCCGTGCGGCCTCGAAGAATTCCCGATTCGGGCGGAGTGCCCCTAAGGGAGAAGACTTCAAGGCAACCTGATTTTCGCTCCCTAAATTGGATTCAGCAGGCCGACGCACGACGCTCGGCCCGCTTGCCATGGACGAGCGTTCTTTCTTCAGAAAGACTGAAGAGCGCTGGCCTCATCCGGCTCGATTTCGAATACCGAATGGAGCCGGGTCATGTGCAGCAGGTCATGGACGCGCTTGCTGAGGTTGACGAGCTTCATCCGTCCGCCCTGATTGCGGACGGTGGTGCAGGATCGAACCAGTTCGCCCATGCCGGAGCTATCGACATAGCCCACCTCGTGCAGGTTGAGCAGAATCTTCTTTCGTCCCTGGTCGAGAAGCGTGACCAGGGTTTCACGAAGCATCACGTTGCCTTCGCCGACGGTGATTCGCCCGCTCACATCGACGACCGCAATGTCTTCGATATGGCGGACGGCAGTCTTCGTCCTGACCGGCGTACCGCTCTGCAGACCGAGTCCCAGGCGGTCGAGGATGGCGGAAGCGACCCTGCCGGTCTCTTTGGATTCGGTGCGGACCACGATCAGGGTACGCCCCTCCTTCAGCACTTCGCGGAAAAAGGCAACGTCCTCGGATTTCGCGTCGGGCGCGGGGAGCAAATTTGCCCCTTCGCCGACCACGGCCCCTCCCACCGCCGAGCCCGCGCCGACACCGGCCAATCCCAAAAGAGCGGCGGCGCCGAAACCGAGCGCAAATACCGGGCCCACCCCGGGCACCAGCAGGGTGGCGGCGACCACTCCCGCCGACATGCCGGTGGCAGCGCCCATGAAGCCTCCCACGGTCGCGCCGAAGCCCTTGCCGACGTTCTTCGCCTCGGTTTCAGACAAGGTCAGAAAGACGATCGATCCCTGCGGCACTTTCTGTGCAAATAGCTCGCGCACTGCTTCTTCGGCGCGCTCGCGAGAGGAAAATACTCCGATAGCAGTCTCCATGGGCCCCTCCTAGTTTGGAATTCGGTTCGGAATTCACCGGCTCTGCGACGGAAATCGCCCGAATGCCCCTCAGCTACCAGCTGCGGCCGGCGCTGGACGCGTCATCCCGCCGGAACTGATTGCGCTTGCGGTAGACAACGAAAATCATGGCAATGGACATCAACGTTGGCGGCACAATTAGGATGAGAATCCCGCTCTGCAAGGCTTGGATCATACGGTTGCCCGCGGAAGCCGCCTGCGTATAGCAAAGGGCGCAACCCTGCGAGAAAGCGGGAACCGGAGCGGCGAGCGTGGCGAGCGCGAGCCCCACCGAGGCCAGCCTTCGATTCGTAGAACTCATATATAATTTTCCCATCTTGCCGTTGCCATCTTCCCTTGCCCGTCTTCCCAAGCACCTCGTGTCGAGACCTCGTGGACTCACTTGGAACTTGAAAATGGCGCTCCGACCACCATTCGGGTGCTGTCGGTCCATCCGTATTGCATCCCCAGCAAGACCGACACCGTAAAGATCAGGACAAACCACAACAGGCTGCGCCTCTCAGACCAGAGATGCATGAAGAACAAGACCGCCAGTCCGGCCTCGACGCACGCCACCGTCAGCATACGCCACAACATCTGCGAGGCGTCAATATGCTGATAGGCAATCACAAATTGCAGACCGGCGAGTGCCAATAGGCATAGATAGACGACCAGATCCTTGCCGAGGCCCCGATTGGTTTGCGTTTCCGCCGTCATAAAATTTCTGCTCCCTGTCCTTCGAGCTAGTGGTTGAGATTCAAGAGATAAACCAGGGGTACGACGAACATCCAAACCAGGTCAACGAAGTGCCAGTAGAGGCTCAAGACCTCGATGTCATCGGCGCGGTAGCGGCCGCTCCTATAGCGCACTCCCACCACCAGCAAAGCGATGACCCCGCCGGTGACATGGGTCAAGTGGAGACCTGTGATGCTGAAGAAGGATGCGCCGAACAAGCCTGTTCCCCAGGGATTCTTGAACAGCGTCATACCCTCGCCAATCAGTCCGAACCACTCGCGAATATGCAGCAACCCGAAGGCAATTCCGAGAGCTGCGGTAATCATGGTCCATAGAAACGCCGCCGATTTGTCTCCCGCTTTGGCCGCCCGCAGCCCGATGAGCATGGTCAGGCTGCTGGTCAGGAGGATGAAGGTCATCAGGGCGACGTTCTGGATGCTATGGAAGGGGCGGGGCCAGTCGGGAGTGCCGTTGCGCAGGAAGCCATAGGCCACCAGGCAGGCGGCGAAAGTCATAGTATCGGCGATAATGAACAGCCACATCGCCAGCTTCTTGGTCGGAATCGCAAATACCGGCCCCAGGGTGAGGGCTGGGGAGTGTGATTCCACGCTCAAATCCGCTTGACTCAAGGCTCCTCCCAATCACTTACCTACAGTTTGATCCACAAAAGCACCAGCAGGTACACCCAAAGAACACCCATGAAATGCCAATACCGCGCCGCCGCATCCAGCTGATAGCGGCGGAGAGCAGACTCGACGAAGTTTGGTAAGAACATAGAGCAGTCCGCCCAAGCCGCCCAGAACGTGCAGGGCGTGCACCGCAGTCAGAAGATAGAAAAATGAACTGGCGGGATTGCTGGCGAGATAGAGTCCCTGGGCTCGCAGTTGCCGCCAGGCAAAATACTGACCCGCCACAAAGAGCAGTCCGAGAACAAAAGTGCCGTAGAGCCAGCGTGAGGGATTCTCCGTTCCGGTTCTCGGGCTACCCATAAAGCTGGCGACACGGTGGCGCGCCCTTTCCAGCGTAATGCTGCTTACTAAAATCAGCAGCGTATTGAAATAGAGAATCGGCGGCAGTGTGAAGGGTTGCCAATCGAGCGATCCTCCCTTGCGCACGAAGAGGGCGCTGCTGAAGGCGGCAAACATCATCATCACAGCGAACAGAACCACCCAGATGGCAGTCGAAGATGGTGGTGGAGAGAAGATCCTGCGTAACGGGCAGCTCGCCATTCTTCGGACCCAGGTTCCGCCAACCGCCGTTGCCGGAGTGGTCCGCCTCGACTCCTAGCGATTCATGAAGGGTAGTCGCCATAATTAAAGCCTATCGCAGTACGATTTCTTTCATTAACCCGGGGCTCACCGACACTCGCGATGGCCACCCCTGAGGAGTCCCAGCTAGTCTTCGTCGTGATCCGTTCTGACCTGTTCCGGAGAAGTTTGCATTACATAATCGCCGACGGAACTCTGCACGCCATATTGATAGGGGTCGTGATACACAACTGGATGGTGGCCGCCGAAATTGTCCCACGGCGGAGGCGTGGCGGTGCTCCACTCCAGCGAAGTCGCCTCCCACGGGTTATCCGGCGCGGGCTTGCCCCAGAACCGGCTATGGATCAGGTTCACGAGAAAAATCAACTGCGCCGCGCCGGTGAGCAGCGCCGCCACCGTAATGTAGCGATGCACCGGGATCAACGGCTGCATGAAGTCGTCGGGGAAGGACGAATAGCGGCGGATATTTCCCGCCAGTCCGAGGTAATGGAACGGCATGAAGATACAATAGGCGCCCACGAAGCTGAGCCAGAAATGAATTTTCCCCAACTTCTCGTTCATCATCCGGCCCGCCATCTTAGGGAACCAGAAGTAGGTTCCGGCGAAGATGCCGAACATGGCGGCCACTCCCATCACCATGTGGAAATGTCCGACCACAAAGTAGGTGCGCGTGCAGCATGATGTCGAGCGAGGGCTGAGCCAGAAAAAATCCGCTCACCCCGCCGCTGACAAACATCGAGATAAAGCCCAGGGCAAACAATGAGGCTGAATTGATGCGCAGATTGGAGCCGTAAAGGCTGAACAACCAGATCAGCACCACAATGGTGGCCGGAATGGTGATGATGAGGGTCGGGAAAGAGAAGGCCAGCGCGGAAAACGGATTCATGCCGCTGACAAACATGTGATGGCCATACACCATATAGCTGAGAACGGCAAGGGCGGCCATGCAATAGATGAGCACCCTCTGGCTGAGCATCTGCTTACGCATGTTGGTGATCAGGATGTGCGAAACGATGCCGATGCCGGGCACGATAGCGATGTAAACCTCGGGATGCCCGAAGAACCAGAACAGATGCTGCCAGAGCAGAGTCGAACCACCGGAATGGGGCAGCATCTGGTCATTGATGACCTCGTTGGAGGAAACGAAGAAGCTGGTTCCAGCCACGTGATCGAGGATGACCAGGATGCACGCCGGCATGAGCACGGCAAATGCGGTCAAGCCCATGCAAGAGGTAATGAACCAAGCCCAAGCGGTCAGGGGCAGCCGCATCAGGCTCATGCCTTTGACCCGAAGATCGAGCGTGGTGGTGATGAAGTTCAGGGAACCGAGGAGCTGGCCGACGCAGAACAGAGCGATGGAAACCATCCAGAGAACGACACCCAAGCCCTCGCCTGGCCCGCCGACCGAACCGATGGAATTGAGCGGGGCATACTGCGTCCAACCACCGAGCGTGGGACCGTCGCCGACGAAGAATGAGGACACGAGCACCAGAAAAGCCACGAAGGTGACCCAGAACGACATCATGTTGAAGCGCGGAAAAGGCATGTCCTCCGCGCCGACCTGGATGGGCAGGAAGAAATTACCAAAAGCCGCAAAAGGCGCGGTAGTGAGCACGAAAAACACCATGATGGTGCCGTGCATGGTCATCAATTGCAGGTAGTACTCGGGCGTCATGACGTCGCCCGGAGCGCCGTTCGTCGAAAGAAAATGCAGGCCCGGGAATCGCGGCATTGGTCCAACCCAGGTGGATTCGCATCAGCCAGGAGAGACCCATTCCGACGAGGGCCGCCACCAGAGCGAGCGCGTAATACTGCTTGCCGATTACCTTATGGTCGAGGCTGAAAACGTGCTTGCGCAAAAAGCTGGTCGGAGGACCATGGTGCTGTACCGCGTGCGCCGCTATTTCCTGCATTGGCTCACCCTCTAAAACGACATTCTTCGTCCGCGCTCCTGGTGCGCGTGGAGAAAGCTATTGCCCCGCCTGCTGTTTCAGCCATGCGTCGAAGTCAGGTTGCGACAGAACCTCTAGATACGCCTTCATGTTGTAGTGGCCAAGGCCGCACAGTTGCGTGCACACGATTTCATACTTACCAATCTTCGTAGCCGTAAAGTGGACAGAAACGTCCAGCCCCGGAACGAAATCCTGCTGCACCCGCAACTCACGAACGTAGAAGGAGTGGCCGACATCCTTGGTGTGCATCAGAAGATGGACTTCCTTGTTGACGGGGATGGCAAGCTCGGCGGCCACGATATCGTCTCGCGCCTCGACATCATGTTCCGGATCCAGGCCAAACACGTTCTGCGTCCCCTCATTAATCATGTCGGGGTGAATCGCGCCGAACTTTCCGTCGGGGCCCGGGTAGCGAAAGTAGAAAGCGAATTGGCCCGCCTGAACCTGTATGGGCATGGCGCCGGCTGAGGGAGGCTTGAGATATGCGTCAGCCCACGCTCTCACTCCGAAGACGCCCAGAGCCAGAACTTCCGCGCCGACCAAGAGAAACGCGCCGATCACCAATCCTTTGGCGCCCCCCGGAAAAGACTTTGTCCGCGCGTTCGACCCTCGACTGGAAGACTGCCAGACGAAGAGCGCCAGAATAAATTGCGCCGCGAGAAAAGCGATACCCGCCTCCGCCATGGTCTCCGACATCTGCGCGTCGATCAGCGCTCCATGCGTCGAGATATCTTCGGGCGCAGCCCAGGTATGCAGCAGAATCGGGATCGCCGACAGAATCGCGATGACGACAACTGTGATCGCAAAAAGCTTTGCCATTATGCTTCGCCCTCCCTCCCATGGCGGCGGAACGGACCGCGGACCACATCGTGCAACGGCAACCGAAATAGCTCAGGCGCAGCGGCAGTTGCCTGCAACCCCAGTGAAAGCGACCCTTCGTCTTAGTAGGCTTTCGCTTTGAAGGTAAAATTCACATCCTTGGTTTCGTTGCCGGTGATGGTTACGTCAGCCGTCTGCGTGCCGTAGTCCTCGTGCCAGGCGGTAATGGTGTATTTCCCTGGGGGCAGGTCCTTCAGGGAAAAAGTCCCCGAGCCCTTGCTCACGTCGTAGTGGTTGGTTTTGAGCACCGCGAATTCGCCATGCATCCAGGGATGAATGTTGCACTTCACCGAAATAAATTCCGGTTTGTCGTACTTGGCACTGATAGGAGGGGTTCCGGGAGGTTGCGATTTGTTCCACTCCACGTTGACTTTGGCCAGGGGGTGAATGTTATGTGAAGTCTGGTCGCTGTTTACGATTTTGAGTTCCTGGTCGGTGTGCATAACTAGCACATGCGGAATGTACTGGCATCCCTTCTGGTCGAAAGTCACGGCTTGCGCGGGAACCTTGCCATCGTCGGGTGCGCCGGAGGAGATATACACGACCACGTTTTCCAAAGCGTTATCGGGTCCGGTGACGACGGTTTCTGTGGTGATGGGAGTGGCATGTTGCTTGGCGCAGGTCGGTTCTTTGCTCATGTCGATGGACTTTGATTTTACGGGCGTGCCGGTGTAAGTCACTTTGCCGCTCACCGTTCCGGCGAACATCATGGAAGTGGAAACGAGCAACGAAAAAAGGATTTGCAGAACTGGCTTTACGCGCATTGGAATTAAGACCTCCTGGTCTTCGCTAAAGGGTCTTCGCTAAAAGGTAAATGTCGATTACTGGCCGCCCCCCGGAGTCTTGCTGTCGCTTGGAGCGGCGGCGGGTGCGGGCGTCTTCTCCACATACGGCGGAATCACTCCATGAGCCGCCATCAGCGTTTCATTTTCCTTGCTGGGACGATTGACCTGCAAAGTACGCAGGAAATGCACCAAATCCCAGGCATCGTTCGGCTGGATCACATCCGCAAACGACGGCATCGGAGTGCCATCGACCCCGGTCATGAATATCTTATAGATGTCCTCGTTGGTGCTGCCGCATTTGAAGCGGGAGTCCTTGCCGCCGATGGCAAAATTATAAGGACGAATCGGGTTGTCCTGGCTGTCAGTAAGCGTTGCCGCCGAAGGACCGTCGCCCTCGCCGTGGGGGCCGTGACACTTCCAGCACTCCAGTTTAGTGAACAGGGCCTTACCGTGGGCGATGCTGTCGATGGTGACCGGCGGTTCGGCCGGAACAGTAATCGGGGTGCCAGGTTTCTCATGGTCCCAGCGCGGCGAGAAGATCTTGATATACGCCACCAAGTCCGCCCGTTGCTGCTTGGTGAACGTATTCCATGGCGGCATGTTGGAGTTGACGATACCGCGGGCGAGAGTGTTGTAAAGATCCGCGTCAATCGGCAGAGTGCCGGTCAGCGTGGAGCGGCACTTAAACTGCGCAAGCGTGAAATTGCGCGGCTTCGGCTCGAGCCAGGGAGCGTTCTCGCCATTGCCGTCACCATAAACGCCGTGACATCCGGCGCAGTAACGCCGGTAGTCGGATTTCGCGTTGATGGAATGCCCGGTGAGGTTACCGATGTGGCTCTCCATCGACTTGACAGTTAGGGGAGGCTTCGGGCCCACGTCGGGCGCATCCTGCGCTAATGCCGAAAAGGCGAAGGCGCTGGCAAAGACAAGGACAAAGACCAGACCCACGAGCCCAGGAAAAACAGTAAAAACGCCATAACGTTGCGGCCTCAAGTCGTTCATAATGTATGCACCCTCAAACCAAAGTTAAAGCTGGAGCTTCGCGCGCGCCAGCAGATCCTCTTCAGGTTAGAAAGCAAAGTCAAATCCCAACAGCAACTCGCTGCTCGTCAGGTTAGTGGCGGAAACCGGCGCTGCACCATCCCAATGGAACCAGTTATATTCTGCGTGGTATGCCCAGCCGGCCCGGCTGGTCATAAACGGGTTGTAACGGAATCCCGCGGTGTAGGTCGAGATGTTGCCGAAGTTCGATGGCGCCGGTCCACCAAGTTCGCCGGGGTAGCCCGCTCCATTCGCCTGCTGTGACATGCGGATGGTTTCATAGCGCCCGACCAGAATCATCTGCGGACTTACTACAAAGTGGGGCTCCACCAGAACGCCGTTCCAAGTAGGGTTGCGCGAACCCGCGGGCAAGGTGCTGCCCGGCGTGTTGTTGAGCGTGGCGACGCCGTCGATCAAGTCTCCGTAACCCTGGCCGAACCATGCACTGTCCTCGCCATGCTGCGTAACCACGGTGGTGTCGAAATGCTGGCCGAAGTAGAACTGTCCGACGAAACCTTCGCGGCTGAAACTTTTGTTGCCGGTTCCGGAACCGGGAATCGGCGCACCGCCGTTGGTGAGCCAGGTGGTCGGGGCATCCCCAGCCATGACGTAGAAACCCAAGCGATCCACGCCGAGCTTGCCCACGTCAAATGCCTGGCTGCCGGTGATAAACGTCGTGTAGGACTCCGCGCCGTAGGGCAATTGTGTTGTTCCGTCGTTCGAACTGAGCAGCGAAACCGAGTAGCGCGTCCTGTCGTCGGCGGAGTGGCCCATTAGTTCGAGGCCCAGCTGATTGTCTCCCATTTGCCCAAACACGTTACCGTCACGCAAGGGGATGAAGTGATAGAGCTGGTAGATTCCGCCGTTCCCCGTCAGGGTCAGAATGCGCTTTTCAGACAGCAGGTTATCAAGCTCAAACTTGCCGAGCTTGATGTTGACCCAGGGGCTGCCCGCCACGTTATCGAGCCGCGCCATCACAGTTTCGAAGTGAAAGGCGCCGGTGGAATCGGAGGATGGGAGCAAATAGAAGGAAAAGTTCTTTTCCAGCGTGCCCGCAGTATGGAAGTCAAGACCGCTGAGGTCGAAGCCGGAGGATGTAATCTTGGCCTCGTCAGCGCCCACGCCGTCAACCCCATCTACCTGATTCTTGTTGGTGCTCACGCGATGCCAGATCGGAGTCATGCGAAAAGTGACTGGCCAGTAGCTGGGATTCTGCCAGATCGGTGCATCGCGATCGTTCATCAGTTGGTAGCCGTTGTCTTTGAATTTCTGGCCGAAGAAATTAAGCATAGGCCAGCTTTCGTGACAGGCCGAACACCGCAGACCGTACTTCCGGGCAAAAGCGGGGATTGCGTTCGCCGACGGACTGGAGCCCAACATCAGAAAGATTACCGTCAAAGCGGCGAGGACGAAATTTCCACGCCGCCACTTCTGACAGAGCTGAGACTGCGTCCACATACGCATGCTGCACTCCTCAGACCACTTCATAAATTTTAGACCCGAACCGCTTTCTGGCCGGACACCAAAAAAACAACACGGGCGACATTCGCCGGCGCGCCGAGTTTCTGCGCCGCCTGCTAATCACCGCCGCGGATATTACTACCGAGGCTAGTCGATGCGCAATAGGCTTGCGGAGTTTTTTTCGAAAAAAGTTCTGCAAGCGTCATCATGCGAAATTTTGAACTGCTCGCGAAGAATGCCGGTCAGCTAGCAACGATAGTTGACAGTAGCCTTCCGGCGTATGAGACTCTTGCAGCAGGAACGCCGGAGCCAGCCTTGATTTCGAAGAAAACCATTCCTACGGCCCAGATAAGCGGCAGGCCTGTGCTCAATAGGGGACCGTACGGGGCGCAGCACCGCGCTCTGGTGACGGCAAGTCTCTTTTTCTTGATCAGCATGGCGCCGCTACCTTTGCCAGGGCGCGACAAGAAGGACGTGACGCATTACGGCGCGGGCCTGATCGTTAACCTTCCCTTGCCCGAGCCTGATGTAGCAGAGGTAGTGGAAGACGTTGCCGCGAACACAATTATCAGGGGGACCAAGGAGTACAACAAAGACGAGTTTGTTTCGGGTGCGGTCGCGGCCAAGTCCACCTCGCTGTTCCCGGCCTGGAAGGAGGGGGGTAAGGTCTACTACAAAGTTCGGAAGCAGGCGCTCGATCCGAGGAACTTCAAGGACGGCGGGGACTTGGGGACATTGGCCGTTCGCTACGTGGTCCAGCCCCAGGGCGAAAAGAACACGGTTCTGAGAATTGACGCGGTGTTCGTGGAGGATTTTAGGCGAACCGTCCATCCCTCGAACGGGTCCGTTGAGGCCAGCGAGTGCCAGGATATACAGGATCGCCTGGCTTCGATTGAGCTGGTCAAAAAGGAAACGGCCGACGCGCTGGAAGCGAAAAAAGAACGCGCCGCGAAAGAGAAGTTGGGGATGTCCGTTGAGGGTGCTGGGCCCGCGACCGCAAACGCTGAGAGCACGAGCGCAGGTTCGGCCAACACGCCGCACGCTTCTACCATGGAGCCGTCTGCGCCCGGCGCCGTTTCGACATCGAACCCGACCCAGCCGACAGCGTCGTCAGACGCATCAAACCCACAATCCCGGAGTCCATCATATGACCAGCCGGGTGAATCACTGGAACAGCGCGTGGCAACATTGCGCCGCGAGGTGGAACGGTTGGTAAAGAAACCTGGAGCTCCTTTACAATCGGCTCCCTTCCACAGCGCCACTGCGCTCAAGTCCCTGCCCCCGGGCGCCGAGGTCATGATCCTGATCGCAACTCCTTACTGGTACGGAGTGGAAACCCGCGAGGGCGAGCACGGATGGATTCGACGCGACCAGTTGGAGCAGTTGCCATGACGCCGCTAGGGTTCGGTTGCAACCAGTGGCACTCCGCCGGGAAAGAGTTTTCGGAAAAAGTGCGCTTTCGCGATCCCTCCTGCAAACAGGCGGGGCATGGGAAATTCTGCGTGGTCCTCTGGATTTGCTGTTTCCTGAGTGTGGTCTTTGTGGCGTCGGCGCAAACGGAAAGCGTGGCGGCAGGCGGATATGAACGGACCTACCGGCAGCCGAAAAGTGTGGTCGAGCGCGCATTGAAAGAGCTGCAATCGTCGCTGGCTGGGCGACTGCCGGTGCTGGAGGGATTCGCTTTGCAGGGCGATCACCCACTGAATCGCTACCAGCGGGCTTATTACCAATCCGAGGTAAAGGTAAGCACGACGGCCACGGGCGGATCGCTGGTGAGGGTGACCACCAAGGTGACGGCATGGTACTCCGACCCGGTTCCATCCCATTCGGGCTATCAGTTGCTGCCTTCGAACGGCCGTTTGGAGTCCGATCTACTCGACCAGCTGGCGGAGTTGCTGCCCGCGAAACCTGGCGCGGTGAATCCGAGCGGAAACTCCTCCGAAACCCCTCGCGAAGAGGTTGGACAAACTGTCACCGCTCCATCCCAGGCGCCAACTGAAAAACGAGAACCGGCCAGGTCCTATTCGTCCGACATCCGGAGCACGTTTGCCTTCCCGCAGAATCAGGGCTTGTCCACCCAGCAATTGGCCGACTCGAAACATTCGACGAAGCCAGAAGATCCTGCGGCCACCAGCTTGGAGGCCGAGGCCGCTAATTTAGAGGAACTGCTCAAGAATCAGGCTCACCCGAAGAATCTGGTGGCCGTCAAGAAAACTGGCACCCCGGTCGTCGCGTCTCCCAGTTTGAGTGGCGCGACTTTGTTCCTCGCCAGCGCCCGAGACGAGTTCGAGATGCTCGACTACAACGCCAACTGGGTGCATGTTCGTATCTCGGGTTTGTCGCGGGGGTGGATCTGGCGCACTAGTCTGGAAATGCCCGAGGGCATCTCTGACGTGCCGACCAGCAGCGCCGAAGCTGTAGTGGTGGCCGCCGATCTGTTTCAAGTGACACGCGAGGAAAAAGCTCCCTTTCCCGGAGACTGGGAGCCGCTGCGCGGCAAGAGCGTGAAAATCATCTCGGTGCAGAAAGTTCAGGAAAACGAAAAGGGGAGTGGGGCCGAGGCGAAACTGGAGTTCGCCAAGTCCTTGCTGGACAAGAATTATGCCGACCTCGCGGCGCAATCGGCAGAACTCGCCGGTATTGTTTTGATCTTCGATTCGGTCGATGGCGGGATGATTGCCGCTACCCTGCCTACCGTGCAGCAATGGAAGGCAGGCGCTTTGACCGACGCGGCGCTCTGGCATCATTGCTATTTTGACCCGCCCGAGACTTTCAGCGCCTCCAGTCCGGCTAGCCCCTAGGAGTGCGCGCGGAGAAGGCATCTCGGCGCGTGGCACGATGCGCAGGCACAATGCCCAGTCGCTATGCGTAGTTGCCAAGCATTGTGCTTTGGTGCGAGCATCTTAAAGTGAAGCGGCCGCAGCGCCTACAAAAGTTCGGGCTTGACATTCATTGAGTGCCGCGTTACCAAAGGAGTCCATGTTGCAGCGCATTGGGGCGAGGTTGCGGGATTATGCCGAATTAACCAAGGTTCGCATTACGACATTGATCGTTCTGACGGCATGGTGCGGCTACTTCTTCGGTGCGCGCCGGATGGGTGTATCGTCCTGGTCCCTGGGCTTGTTCAACGCCTTGCTGGGTGTGGCGCTGGTTTCAAGCGGCACGGCGGCGCTGAATGAAGTGCTGGAATCCGGCGTGGATGGCCGCATGCGGCGAACCGCCCGCCGCCCTTTGCCCTCCGGGCGCATGACCAAGGCTCACGCGGCCACGGTCGGGCTGGCGCTTACTCTGGGTGGCTCCATTTATCTCGCGTTTTACTCCAACTTACTAACTGGCCTATTAGTCTTCCTGACGTCGCTGGTTTACCTGGCGGCCTATACTCCATTAAAGAAGGTGTCGCCCATCTGCACCTTTGTCGGCGCGTTCCCAGGAGCCATGCCGGTGGTCCTCGGCTGGACGGCGGCGCGCGGACAGCTCGAATGGCAGACGCTGATTCTTTTTGCCATCATGTTTGTCTGGCAATTTCCGCATTTCCTTTCCATCGCGTGGCTCTATCGCGAGGACTACGCTCAGGGCGACATCCGTATGCTGCCAGTGGTGGATTCCAATGGAAAGTCCACGATATGGAGGATTCTCGCCTATTCCGCCGCGTTGATTCCCCTTAGCATTCTGCCGGTTGCGCTAGGCATGGCGGGACGGGTGTATTTGGCCGGGGCCGTCCTGATGGGGGCAGCCCTTTTTCGGGTATCGATGGCCATGGCTTCTCAGCACTTACCGGCGACGGCGGCGGCCTCCAAGCCATCCGCCCGGCGTTTACTGCGAGCCACGATTATTTATCTGCCCGCTCTCTTCGCGCTGATGATGGCGAACTCGGGGAGTTAGTAACTGCACGTGCCCTTGGCGGCGATCTTAAACCAGCAGCAATTCAATTTTCTTGGACGCAACGTCTAGTTTTGCGATGCGAAACTTTCGGACCTGCCCGCCCTGCACAGCATCGGATTTCGCCTCGCTCGCCGGCGGTCCGCTTTTCCAGCGGGACTGAAGCATCGAACCTAAGGACGACAAATCCGCTTTGGGCGAAGATGCGGCCGGCTGCACGCCTTCGCCGGACGAGTTTTTCTGCGTCAAGAGGCACGTTGCCATTACGCCTTCGCCAAGTTCGACACGCGCGCTTCCCGGGGAGACCTCAGTTACACGCCCGGTGACGATGTCTCCCTCTTGATGTTCAGCCAAATACTCGTCGAGACCGGTGGGGACTAGCTGTTTCATGCTCAGCCGAATGAGCCGTTTTTGCACGTCCAGAGCCAAAACCTGAGCCTTCACCACTTGCCGGGCCCGAAGCAATTCTTGCGGATGATTAATCCGCTTCTCGGCGATCTCGCTGACGTGAATCATGCCTTCCACGCCCTCCGTGAGTTGCACGAAAGCGCCAAACTTCGTCAAACTTGTGATCGGCCCCTCGATCACGGTGCCCGGAGCAAATTTCTCCCCGGCCGCACTCCAGGGGTCACCCAACGCCTGCTTGAGGCCGAGCGACATCCTCCGTTCTGTGGCATTGACTCCAAGAATAACCGCTTCGACGGTCTCACCCGGTTTCACCACGTCGCTCGGAGTTCTCACGCGCTTGGCCCACGACATTTCAGAAATATGGATCAGGCCTTCGATACCCGGCTCGATTTCGACGAACGCGCCAAAATCCATGAGCCGTGTCACAGTTCCGCGGACCCGTTCGCCAGGTTTGTATTTTTCGGCGACAGCGCTCCAAGGGTGCGGCTGAAGCTGCTTCATGCTGATCGCTATGCGGTGCTTGTCGGCATCGATCTTGATAATTACCGCTTCGATCTGCTGCCCGGCGGATAGCACGTCCGCCGGCTTGTTCACGCGATGCCATGAGATTTCGCCGACGTGCAGCAGCGCATCCGCGCCACCTATATCTACAAACGCCCCATAATCGGTAAGGCTGCGGACTTCCCCGTGCACCTGATCGCCTTCCTTCAGTTCGTCAAAGCGGCGCGCTTTGCCCGCCCGCTCCTCATCCTCGGCGATCGCTCGGCGATCGACCACAACATCCTCATCGTCTACGTCGATCTTGATGATGCGGCAGCGGATTTCCTGGCCGACCAGTTTCTCCAGTTCGGCGGCATCGCGAGTTCCGCTGCGCGAGGCCGGCATGAAAGCGCGCACTCCGAGATCCACGCTCAAACCGCCTTTGACCACACCCGTCACCGTGCCCACCACGGTCGCTTTTTCGCTGAAAGCCTTCTCCAGGGAGGGCCAGTCTGTCGGTCGTTCAACCTTGCCCCGGGTCAGTTCGTAGTAGCCTTCCGGATCGCGGCCCTTAACCGTGACTTGCAATGTGTCGCCCGGCCGGGGCGGCGTTTCCGTGGAAAACGCGGTCAGCGGAATCAGGCCTTCGGTTTTGAATCCGATATCGAGAATGATGGAATCCGCGGTCACGGCGATCACCGTGCCCTCGCGACGCTGGGGGCCGGATTCGCGCGAGCGGGAATGACTCTGTTCGTACTCGGAAAAAATGTCCTTAAAGGATGGCGTCGAAGCCGACTCGCCCAGTTCCCCGGAAGCGGCGCCAGGCAGAGCAGAAGATGGATTACCGACGTCTGAGTTTGATGGAATCGACATGAGAAATTAGGAATCTGGGACGTGAGTCCGCTTGGTGACTCTCCATCAGGATAACATCGGCAAGGCTGGCGGACCGGCCAACAACTCAATCCTTAAGCAACTGTCTCGCGATCACGAGGCGTTGAATCTCGCTGGTTCCCTCGCCGATGGTGCAGAGCTTTACATCGCGATAAAATTTCTCCGCCGGATAGTCTTTAATAAAACCGTAACCGCCATGAATCTGCACTCCTTCATTGGCGCACTTCACCGCCACCTCGCTGGCATAAAGTTTGGCCATGGACGATTCCAGCGTGGTTTTCATTCCCGCATCCTTCATGGCTGCCGCGCGAAAAGTTAAGAGCTTTGCCGCTTCGATCTCCGTCGCCATGTCCGCCAGTTTCCACTGGATGGCTTGAAATTCCGAGATGGCTTTGCCGAACTGATGCCTTTCCTTTGAATACTTCAGCGCCGCCCCATAAGCGCCTTCCGCCATCCCGAGCGATAGGGCGGCAATCGAGATGCGGCCGCCATCCAGAACGCGCATGGCATCGATAAAGCCGTTCCCTTCCCCTCCCAGAAGGCTTTCCGCTGGCACAAAGCAGTCCTCGAAGATCAGTTCAGCCGTATCGCTGGCTCGCAGCCCGAGCTTATTTTCCTTCTTCCCGGCGCGGAATCCCGGGGTATTTTTCTCCACGACGAAGGCGGACAGTCCATGGGTATGGGCGGCGCGATCGGTAATTGCGAGTACCACAGCGACGTCCGCGTAGTGGCCATTGGTGATAAAAGTCTTGTTGCCGTTGAGCGCCCATCCGCCTTTGGCCCGCGTCGCCGTCATACGCGCGCTTCCCGCATCCGATCCGGAGGAGGGCTCGGTCAGACCCCAGGCGCCGATGAATTCGCCAGTCGCCAGTCTGGAGACATACTTTCTCTTCTGGGCCTCGTTGCCTGCCAGAAAAATATGGTTGGAGCAAAGGGAAGTATGCGCGGCCACGATGATGCCTACCGAGCCATCCACGCGAGACAACTCCTCGATGGCCGTAACATATTCCACGTATCCCATGCCGGCGCCGCCGTATTCGGCTGGGAAGATGGTTCCAAGCAGGCCGAGTTTGCCCAGTTCCTTGATGATCGCAAGCGGGAACTCGCTGGCTTCATCCCACTTCATGACGTACGGCGCAATCTCGCGCTCGGCAAACTCGCGCACCGTCTTTTTCAGGTGCAATTGCTCTTCGGTTAACTGAAAGTCCAAGAGTCCTCCATAGCCTTTGTTCGTAGGACCTGCCATCTCCAACCGGGCGGTAAGCAAAAACTCGGCTTTGTTCTTTGCGGTGTAACGATTTACAAATTCGATTGGGAGGCCGCGCGGGGAGGCGTGAAAACTGGCGCCCAACTTTTTATTTAAGCACGAGGGAACTCGCGGACCAAGTTTCAAGACCGACCGGTTGGTATACCGCCTCAATGAGAGGCGAATCCCGTAGTGAGAAAGAAGACGGCGCAGCCGAGAGCGATGGCCACGAACACAGCGACGGCAACGATTTTGTGCCGCGTGACAGATTTGCGCTGCATCAGAACCGATTGCCTCTGATGCTGCAACGCGGACTTGTAACTATCGACATGCTGCTTCTGGAGATCGCGAATCTCCTCCAGCAGCTTGATGACCTGGTCCTCAGCCATGCGTGGCTCCAGTACTGATATGGTCCGATGCTAATCTGACCGGTACCAATATGACCCAGTACTAATATGACAACGGTTGGCTTTCCTGCGAAAGAGGACTTAAGTAATCACGCCTCAACCCTCAAAAGAGACAAGGTGACCTTGGCGACAACTATACGCGCCGCCGAAACTTTCTCAATTCCGCAAGCGCTCTTCTCCCAGACTTCTTCCCTCTCTTTTACAAGACCCACTTCGGGGGTATACTCCTACAAAATCGGAGTGCTGGTTCTCGAACTGCCCATCGATAACCGAGGCGAACACGCCCTTTCGTCCATACCGGCCTCGGGCGTTGCGTACTTTGCTGCGGTCCGAGTTGGGATAATTTAATGGCTGAGAGCGACCACCGGAGTACCGATTCCGACAGTCCGACCATCCCGGGCGGTCGCTTGCCCGAAGACGCCATCGGTTCCGCCGCCCTGACGCCCCCACCTCTTTCCCGCTCGCCACTTTCCGAAGCGGCCACGATTCTCCAGGGCACGGCGATTTCAGGGACCCCACAGGGCCTGCCTCAGGGCTCGGCTGCGCTCTCGATGAGCAGCATAACGGCCTTCCAGGGTCTACAGCCGGGTGTAATTTTCGGGGAACGCTACGAAATCCTGGGCGTGCTCGGGCAGGGCGGCATGGGGGCGGTGTACAAAGCCCGCGACCGCGAACTGGATCGCCTCATCGCGCTCAAGGTGATCCGGCCGGAACTGGCCACCGATCCCGCCATTCTGCTGCGCTTCAAGCAAGAGCTGATTCTTTCCCGCAATATTACGCACAAAAACGTGGTGCGCATTTTTGACCTTGGCGAGGCGCAAGGCATCCGCTTCATAAGCATGGAATACGTGGATGGTGAAGATCTGCGCACGATTCTGCGCCGCCACGGAAAGTTTTCACCCAAAGAAGCGATCGCGATGGTGGAGCAGGTCTGCCGCGCCCTCGACTCCGCCCACTCGGAAGGCGTGATCCATCGCGATCTCAAACCGCAGAACATCATGCTCGACAAACATGGCCGCATCGTGGTGATGGATTTCGGACTGGCGCGCTCGCTGGGCGATACCGGGATGACACAGACGGGCGCTATCGTCGGCACCATGGAGTACATGTCGCCGGAACAAGCCATGGGCACCCCCCTCGACCAGCGTTCCGATATTTTCAGCGTGGGCTTAATCTTCTTCGAACTGCTCACCGGCAAAGCTCCCTACCATGCCGATACCGCGATCGCCAGCCTCATGAAGCGCACCCGAGAGGATGCGCAATCGGCATCCGACGTCGAGGCCAGCGTTCCCAGATCTTTGAGCGCCATCGTCGGCCGCTGCCTAGAGCGCGAGCCCGCCAATCGCTATCACTCCGCCGTCGAACTCCTGCAGCAATTGACCACCTGGGAGACAAATCCCAATATCAGCGCCCAAACGCTCTCGAAGATGATTCCCCATCCCGTGGTGCGTCCGTCGCGCTTCAACCTCGAGCTTCCGGGCAAGAGTTGGATGTGGATGGCGGGCGCGGTGGTGGTAATTGCGCTCGCCACGTTTGCCGGCCGCACCCTGCTGAATCGCGCTTCCCGGGCCAGCGAGAACTCCGTGAAAGGCATTCCACCGTTGAGCCGAGGGCAATATGTTGCGATTTTGCCCATGAAGATTCTCGGCGATGAGAAGGCTTTGGGCTATGTGGCGGAAGGAATCGAGGAAGCTCTCAATGCCAAGCTCTTCCAGTTGAAAGAGGTCCACCTCGCCTCGACCGCCAACGCGGTGGAGGTTGCGCGCAAGAATCTGCCTCTGGTGAAGGAGGCGCAGGCACTCGGCTCCAATTTAATCATCGACGGCGACGTCCAGGGCGGCGGAGACAAATTGCGAGTGGTATTGAGTCTGAAAGATGCGACCGGAGGTGGCGACGACGGGCGACTCCTGTGGACACAGGAGTTCCAGGGCATGCCTCAGGATTTGCTCGCGCTTGAGGATCAAATCTACGGCACTTTATCCTCTGCGCTTTCGTTGAAGCCTACCAACGAGGAGCAAGCCCGCATCGGCGCGCACCCCACCGAGAACGTAAAAGCTTACGACCTTTATTTGCAGGGGCGCAACACGCTGCGCAATGGCAACAGCCTGGACGCTTATCACAAGGCGGTTGCTTTGTTCGAACAGGCTATCCAAAAAGACCCCAGCTTCGCCCTCGCCTATACCGGACTGGCGGATTCGAGTATCCGCATGTACGGTGAGACCAAAGAGAGTATCTGGGCCCAGAAGGCGACCCTGGCTGCGCAACGGGCCGAACAACTCTCCAATAACCTGCCCGAAGTTCATCTATCGCTCGGCAATGTTTATGCCACGACGGGCAAGAACAACCAGGCGGTTTCCGAACTCAAGCGGGCTCTGGAATTGGCACCGAACTCGGATGAGGCCTATCGCAGCCTGGGGGATGCCTACCACCACGGCGGTCAGAGTGAGGAAGCCATCGCCGCTCTACAGAAGGCGGTCGCGGCCAATCCCTACAATTGGTCGAATCATATCGCGCTCGGCAATGCTTACCTCGAACTGGGTGACAACACCAAGGCGCTTCCCGAGTTTGAGAAGGTCATCGAGATATCCGCCGATAGCCCGTTAGGCTATGAAGGACTGGGCAACGTTTACTTGCGAGCGGGCAAATGGGGCGAAGCGGTTCCGCAATTTCAGAAGGCCATCTCGCTCGCGCCGAACGCCTACAGCTACTCCAACCTCGGTACGGCGTACTTCTGGCTGAGGAACTACGACCAGTCCACCAAAATGTACGAAAAGGCGGTCGACTTGACCCCCAACAACGAGGAGTTCCTGGGCAACCTCGGAGACTCTTACCGATGGTCGGGCCACTCCGATCAGGCATCTTCCGCTTATGCGAAAGCCATCTCACTCGCCTTTCAACAACTACAGGTAAATCCGCGCTCCGCCACCATAATGGGAGACTTGGGGCTTCTTTACGCCAAGAAAGGCGATCCGACGAACGCGCTGCAGTATACGAGTCAAGCGCGGGCTATCAACCCCGACGATGTTCAGTTGATGTATTCGGAAGCGCAAGTGAAGACGCTGATTGGCAACAGTGAAGAAGGATTGAAGGCGCTGCGGCAGGCACTCGAGAAAGGCTATCCCGCGCAAGAAGCCTTTAACGATCCCGAACTACAAAAACTTCAAGCCCTGCCGCAGTTCATGCAAATGGTGAACCAGTTCCTTAAAAAGAAGACTTAAGCCGTCACACGACTCAGCCACCGCTTCCGCGTCGAGAAGATCGCAACCATTCCGGTTACCATCAGCGCTACCGTGCCCGGCTCCGGAACCGTCATGTTGGCATGGCCAATGACTGTGCTGCCCCCGTTGGTCCAACAGCTCTGGGCAACGCACTCGAACCCAATTTCGAAGGTCTGCCCATTCAGGATTCCGATACGGGCGTTCTGCGCGATGTGACTGCCGCTCCTGACCCCGGATAGAAGAATTTCTACCGAGCCATTGTGCAGTGTCTTCGTGGTGCAGTTCAGGAACAGGCCCTGCGCGCAAGTGATGTCGGCCGCCGGCACGCCATTTTCAATCAGCGTCAGCGAAGTCCAGTTGACACCGCTGGTGTTGGTGAAATAAAGAAAGCCCTTGCCGGTTTTAGGAATGGTGAAAGAAAAGTTCACGCCGACGTCCTGGCATCCTTTGCGCCCGCAAAGCTGCGATTGCACCGCGTTGCCCCCATTGACGCCATGTATCACAATTTTCGGGTCGTGGATTCCATCCGCGAATGCCAGGACCGACCCGAACGCCAGAATCAAAGCCGCTGCACAGATCCGAGAGATTTTCATTTGATTTTCCTATCTCGCCACAGGAATTCGCCGGGTGACTGGTCTCCCGGCTTCAGGGGATTGCCGCGAGGTTAACTGGTTCCAGAATGCGGGTCAAGCGCAAAGCGGCTAGGCCTCGAAAAAAACCAGAATTGCTTGCAAAGTCTTGCGCAAAAGCCGCATGTGGTGTGCCAGATTGTGAAAATTGTGCGCGAGATTCAAAGCGACCCATTTAATCGGGGGCGCATGGCCTTGCTTGCGGAAACAAAAAAGCCGGAGCCCGAAGGCCCCGGCTGTCCAGTTGGTTGTGGCCCGGATAAACTTTAAGCGCTGCGGCGGGGGCGCACCGTCAAGTCCCGCACCTGCGCCAGAATGCTTGACATCTGCATGCCGTTGAGTTGCGAAAGATAGGGCAGCACGTCGGCAACAAACCGATCTTCCATCAGTTCGCGCACTTCCTCCTGCCTGTTTCGTTCGCCACCGGAGAGTAGGTCAGGAACACTCACCTCGAGGGCGCGCGCCAGTCGCTCCAGTGACGAAAGAGTCGGTGTCGCTTTTTCGTTCTCAATTTTCGAGACATACGTCCGCGGCACGGACATGCGCAGCGCGAGTTGCCGCTGACTCAATCCGTTACGCAGGCGCAGCGAGCGTATGGAAAACGCCAGCTTCAAATGCCCGCGGCCGTTGCAGTTGATGTGAATCGGAAGCGTCTCGGGCGCGGTAGACATCTCGTCCATCACGGCCTCATCTTCGTCCAAAGACACGTGGCATCGTCGGCACAGGCTATTAGATGTGCGGAATTGCACCAGTAGACAGTGGTCGCATCGTACTACTTCCCGTGAGTCCACGGGAGTCAATGTAGTGGCCATTCAGGTTTTGCGAGTGCCAGAGCAGGTACTCTCAAAGCCAACTAGAAGGTAATCTGAGGGAGTGGGCCTGTGGATGTCAAGGCAAATTGTGCGTCCCAGCGAATCGCGTGCGCCAACCGTCTGCCCCGAATGGCCAAAACCATTCGTAAATGGCCGGTAAAGCCTGAGTGAGCGCGAAAATGCGTGGTGTTTACTAATTCAGTTCACTCAAAAAAAACCCTGCCATCGAAACGATGGCAGGGTACGTCTCACTTGGTGGATGCCGTCTATTTTCCGTAGAAGAAGTCGGCGAATGCCTGGGCGTTGGGTGTTCCAACCCCGGTGACATTGTCCCACCCCTTCTTCGTCTTCAGACCGGAATCTGTACCGAAGGTGATGACCAGCGGCGTACCGTTCTCAAATGGGTAATCCCAGATGGCCGATACAAACGCACCTGAAACTCCCGCCACTTCCGCCGCCGTGTACTTGGTGGTCGTGGTCGAAGACTCCTGGACGCTGGCTTTCACGTTGTGCGCGGAGGTTAGCGGAACGATGTCATACAGGGTGCCCGCCGGCATCGCGTACATGTAGGGAGCAGCCAGGCCGAGAGGCCCTGCGCCTCCGGCTTCGGCTTCTTGATTGGCGATAGCCCAGAGCGCCGAGAACATCGGGCACGCCAAGCTAGTTCCGCCATAAACCTGCCATACCTGCGCCGGTAGAGCATCCGGAACAGTGATAACAATCGCGGCGCCGGTGAAGGGATCCGCCAGCCAGGAAACGTCGGGAACCTGGCGGTACTTGCCGGATACCTTCTTCTGGTAGGCAGGCTTCGGGAAACCGGCGAGACAGTCGCCAGCCGAGTCCTGGGTGGCGCAAGTGCTCGGACCACCGCCGGAGCCGAAGTCGAAGCCAAAGTTCAGCGGAGGATCGAAAACTTCTCCCGCTTCCGCCAGGAGAATTTCGTCAGTTCCCCAACCCGCTTGCCACGCGATCGAGTTGTCCGCGTTCAGCGCCAGACTGATTCCACCCACTGCGGTCGCATAGGGAGAATCGGCCGGATAGCTGACCGATGGCGGCAAGCCGAAGCCGAAAGTAAAGTCGCCATCGTCACCGGAGGAGAAGTTGGTTGAAATCCCCATGATGGCGCCAACCTGGTTGATCAGATTGCCGTTGTCGAGCTCGCTGGCGGGAACGTAAATTTCTTCCGCGCCATAGCTGCCGGAAATAACGTTGGCCAAGCCATCGTCAATTGCCTGGTATTCGGCCTGATCGATGTCCTGGAAATAGTTGGTCGGAGGAACGATGAGGTTGATATTGGCGCCGGGAGCAATGGCATGGGCCCACTCGACGTCAATATTGATTTCCGCCTGATCGGCGGAGATACAGGCGCTGGGGGTGGGTATATAGCTGATGGTGAAGTTGGACGACGTGAGCGCGGGCAAGCCGAAATAACTCGAGAATGCGTTGGCGTCACTCAATATGGTGGAGGAACCGCACCAGTCGATGATGCCAATCGTTTGGCCAGTGCCGTCGTAACCTTCATTGTAGAGTCCGGTCAGGTTATAGGCGGCTTGAATTTCGGGCGGGGTGTAACCGCAGCCCGCGCCGGTTAGGCTCTGAAGATTAAGGTGATTTCCCGAGTAAGTGCCGATCGGGTAACTACCGTTGTTATTGGTGGAGAAAGTCTCCGTTTCCAGCGTGTCGAAACAGTCGTTGCTATAGAAACTGCCGTCTGCCGGCTTGGCTTTCGAGCCTGCAGCCTTCAAAGCCGCGCCGCCCTGGGATGTCGGAGGAGCGGTGGGTCGGGCAATCAGTGGGTGCTCAAAACGGCCCGTGTCCAAACCCGAAACTGATCTCGCCACCGAAGCAGCCGCCCCGTCGATAAACGGGTCGCGATCGTTGGCGCGCAGCACCTTGTCACCCACCTGATAGTTGTTCAGTTTCACGCGGAATGCGGCTTCAACATCGGCCACCGTACCGCGGGCTCTCACGAAAAAGTTGTGAGCCCCGGTGTTCACAACTTTAAGATTGTGGCTTTCGAAAAACTGCCGGACCAGCTTCGCTTCCGCCGGGGTCGGAGCAAACCGCGCCGCGAACTCGCTGCGCTTCAGGAAGTGGCGATAGTTGGGAGACTTTGGGTCGTAAAGCTGATTAGCCAAAGCATCCAGTTGGCTGCGGTTGTGAGGATTCAGCCAGATGCTGACCTCGATGACTTTGGTGGAGTCTTCGCTTCCCAGACTCTTCGCGGTCGAGACGTAGCTCGGTGTGTTGCGCGCAACCGTCTTGCCGCCCGTGCTGGCCGACAAAAGCGCGCAACTCATCGCCACCACAAACACAACCCACGGCGATCGGAAGCTGCCCCTTGTATTGGATCCTGTGTTCTCTCTGATCATTACTTTCTCCTGGGAGTTTCTGTAAAGTCCGAAACGGAAGAACGAAGCGTCCATGGACGCGTTGGACTTTCTGCTCCGTGACTTCTTAAGTGAAGAGACTTGAGATTAGGACTGGCAATGTCTCGGTTCAATGTGGCGCCGTGTCGACTCCAGTCCATTGCTTGAGTGCGGCCAATGCTAGACCCTTCTCCCACGGTTGGCAATATCTTGTGCGGTATTTTTTTGATTCCGTCGATCCACGCGGCGATGTGCAACGATTTGCACTCGAGGGTTTAGGAAGCGCGGGGCGAGACGGGCGGAGTCGACGCCAATTTAGCGCTGTTACCGCGGTCACGGCCATTCCAACTTATCCGACCGGGTTATCGGATCAGGTTGGCCAATCTGCCGCTGTCGATCAGATCCGCTATTCGGGAAAAGTCCTGATACATTACACGATCACTGTCCATGGTTGCGCATACGCTTCGGATCGCGGCGTGTGCCTGCTGCAGAGGTTTGGAGGTCTTCAGCGGCGCGAGAAAGTCGAGGGCTTGCGCCGCCGCCATGGCTTCAATTGCTAACGCGTTGCGCGTGTTCGCCACCACTTTCTTCAGCTTGTTAGCGGCAGTCATGCCCATCGAGACAAAGTCTTCTTTGTTCCCCGAAGTGGTGATGGAATCGACGGAGGCGGGATGCGCCAGCACTTTATTCTCGCTGACGAGCGCGGCGGCAGTAACTTGCGGCATCATAAAACCTGAGTTCATTCCTGCACCCGGCGCGAGAAACGGCGGAAGACCTTCGCTGAGCGCCGGGTTGACCATGCGTTCCAGTCGCCTTTCGCTGATGCCCGCCAGCGCGCTCAAGGCAATCGCCAGAAAATCGAGCGCGAACGCCAGAGGCTGGCCATGAAAGTTTCCTCCGGAAAGCACATCTCCCTCGCCGTCCATCGCCTTCGCATTTTTCACGAACACCAGCGGGTTATCCACCGCCGAGTTGGTCTCCGTCTCAAAAACCGCGCGGCAATGGGCAAGCGTGTCGCGCACCGCCCCATGCACTTGCGGGATACAGCGCAACGAATAAGCGTCCTGTACGCGGCCGCAATCGCGATGAGATTCCCTGATTTCGCTGTTCTCCAACAGACCGCGCAGATTCAAGGCGGTCTTGATTTGTCCGGCGTGCGGCCGCGCTTTTTGAATGCGGTCGTCGAACGCGACATTGGTGCCCTTCAGAGCGTCGCAGGCCATGGCGCCGACCACGTCCGCGGTGTCGACGAGCGTCTCCGCAGCCAGTACCATCAGAGAACCAATAGCTAACATGGCCTGTGTGCCGTTGATAAGGGAGACCGCTTCCTTGGCTTCGAGCACCAGTGGGCTGATTTGTGCGCGCTTCAAGGCATCGCCGCTGGCAATGCGCGCGCCCTTCTCGTCAACGCACTCTCCTTCGCCGATCAAGGCCAAGGCCAGGTGCGCCAGCGGCGCCAGATCCCCGCTTGCTCCCACGCTTCCCTGCGACGGCACCATAGGCGTCACGCCGCGATTCAGCATTTCGCAGATTGTGTCGATGACCACCGCCCGCACGCCGGAGTGACCTTTGGCCAGTGAATTGGCGCGCAGCAGCATCATGGCACGCGTGTCCGCGACCGCCAGCGGTTCGCCCACTCCAACCGCATGCGATCGCACCAGATTGAGTTGCAGTTCGCGAACCTGCTCGCCGACAATGTGCACATCGCTGAGCTTCCCCACGCCGGTCGTGATGGCGTACGAAATTTGATTATTCGCAAACAGGGCGTCTACGACGGCGCGTGCGCGGTTGACCTCCTGCCGCGCGTCGGGATCGAGAAGAACAGGACGCCTTTCGGCGGCAACTTCGCCAACCCCCTGGAGTGTCAAATCGTTTCCGTTGATGTGCAGTGCTTGCAAGGCGGTTCTCAGTTCCAGTCAGGTTTCGTAGCAGGCTATTTCTTGAGCGATGATCATCTCCCGCAGAGCAACACGAACCCTTAAGGGCCGCCCGCGGCCGCGCGAAACACTTTCATATATTTTTCCGGCAAAGCGCGCAATTTCATCCTGGAATCGGCGACGATGTGCGTGGTTTCACCTTCCGCCAGCAGTTCGCCGTTTTCCACTTTTCGTAATTCATATCCAAAGCGGATCACTTTCTCCCGGACATGCTTCAAGTAGGTGCGCACCAGAACCTCGTCATCATAATGCACGGCGGCGCGATATCGGCAGTGGGCGTCGACGACTGCGATGAAGCAGTCGTCTTCCCGCTCCATATCCTTATAGCGGAAGCCAAACTGGCGCAGCAATTCCACCCGGCCCACCTCGAACCAGATGAAATGATTGGCGTGATAAACCACCCCCATCTGGTCGGTTTCGGCGTAACGGACCCGTATACGAGTCTCATTCACGATACCCAGCCCGGTCTTATCACCAGCCCCGGCCATAGAATTCCTAGACTCACTCATCGACCCGTCCATTTGGGCTTCCGCTTTTCAAGAAACGATTGGACGCCCTCCCGAAAATCGGCGCTCTCACGAATACCTGCGTTCTCGCGGATGGCCTCTTCAATCTGCGAATCCAGTCCCGCCCGCGCGTTCTGGGTGAGCAATCGCTTGGTATGAAGAAGAGAAAGCGGACTATTCTGCGCCAGTTGGGCCGCCAGTTCCCGAGCGCGCTCCAGCAACCTTTCCGGGGTTACGATCTCGTTGATCAGCCCGAGCTTCAATGCTTCTGCCGCATCGAAGATGCGCCCCGTCAGTAAAAGATCACGAGCGATTTTCTCGCCCACCTGGCGCAGCAGAAAAATGGAAACGATGGCGGGCACAAATCCGATCCGAACTTCGGTGTAGCCAAACTTGGCGTCGGGAACAGCAAGCGTGAAATCACAGAGCAGAGCCAATCCCGTGCCGCCCGCTATAGCTGCGCCATTGACCGCGGCGATGGTGGGCTTGGGAAAGTCGTAGAGTGTACGAAACAGACGAACCATGGTGCGCGAGTCGTCGAGATTTTGCTCGGGCGTCCGCCCGATCAGCGCTCTCAGATTGTCGAGGTCCATGCCGGAGCAGAACGCCTTCCCTGCCCCGGTAAGGATCAAGACTTGCGCGGTGGAACTCTCCACTTCTTCCAGCGCACCAATCACATTGTCGATCAATTCATAGCTCACGGCATTCCGCTTGTGGGGACGATTCAGGGTGATCGTCGCGACGGCACAATCGAAAGTGAGTTGCAGCGTGGAATATGTCATTCGTAAACGCGCATTGGCGTTTGGGCGGTTCTTATCGAAATCCTCGTAAGGTGAAACAGCGCCTTATCACACCCAACAGATTGCATGTACTCTACTGCGTCGCGAGAACTTTATAGCGTGCGCCAATCTCGGTGGTCGCCCGCAGCAGCGCATCCAGGGATTTTAGCGGCGGCAATACCGCGCCACACTGGCGTAAAGTTTCGGTCACTGACTCAGTGGCGAGATTGCCCACCAGATCATCCTGCGCGAACGGGCAGCCACCAAGCCCCCCTATGGCGGAGTCAAAACGCCGGCAACCGGCCTCATAAGCGGCGCTAATTTTGGCGGAAGCTTCATCGGGACGGCCGTGGAGATGCACGCCTATTTCCAGATAGTCGTACTTAGCCATCACAGCGGAAACTACTTCGCGAATCTTCCCTGGCGACGCGACACCGACAGTATCCGCGAGCGAGATCATTCGAATCTCCTGCAGTTCGAGTAAGGCGACCGCTTCGACCACCTCTTCGACGCTCCAGGGATCCCCATAGGGGTTGCCGAAAGCCATCGAAATATAAACGACGGTGTCGAGTCCAGCCTCGTCGGCTTTCTTCTCGATTTTTTCCAGTTCCTCGATGGCATCTTCCAGAGTCTGACGTTGATTGTTCTCCAGAAAGGTTGGCGAAATGGAATAAGGGAAACCTAGAGTGCTCACTTTATCGGTGGCTATAGCCCGCTTCGCGCCTTTTTCATTGACGACGATAGCGATGATCTCAACATCCTCCGGTAGGGTGAGTTCTTTCAGCAGTTCCTCCGAGTCGGCCATCTGGGGAACCGCATTGGGCGAGACGAAACTCACCGCATCAATGTGCTTGAAACCGGCGGAGATCAATGCTTGGACATAGTTGGCCTTCAGATCGGCGGGAATCTGGCCTTTGAGGCCCTGCCACGCATCACGCGGACATTCGACGAGTTTCACTGCGTCAGGCATCTTCACCAGGCAATCAATTCTTCACCGCGCTTGTTCCGTGGCTCCCTGTAATTCATGTCTGGAGCACGCCTACCTTAAACTCCGGCACCTCCGGATTCAGCGAGGCCGCCTCCAGCGCCTGCGTGATCGCCTGCCGGGTTTCCATTGGATCGATGATTTTGTCGATCCACAGGCGAGCTGCGCCGTAGCGCGGGTCAGTCTGCTCGTCGTAGGTTTTCCTGGTCGACTCGAAAAGATCTTTCTTCTCTTCCTCGCTCAACTTTTTTCCGCTGCGTTCGAGTTGCTTAACCTTGATTTCCACCAGCGTGCCTGCGGCGGCATCTCCGCTCATCACCGCGTATTTCGCGCTTGGCCAGGCGAAGACGAAGCGCGGATCGAAAGCCTTGCCGCACATGGCATAATGCCCGGCGCCGAACGACCCCCCGACAATCACCGCGATCTTCGGCACCACCGAGTTCGACACGGCATTCACCATCTTCGCTCCCGCCCTGATAATGCCGCTCCATTCGGCGTCGCGCCCCACCATAAAGCCGTTCACGTCGTGAAAGAAAACCAGCGGAATCAGGCTCTGGTTGCAGTCCATGATGAAGCGCGCGGCTTTTTCCGCGGACTCGGTATAAATAACGCCGCCGAATTCCACCCGCTTGTGGCCAGCGGGATCGGTTTGCTGCGCGTGCAATTTCTGGTTCGCCACGATCCCCACCGCGAAGCCTCCAATGCGTGCGTAACCGCAAATCAACGTTGCCCCGTACTCCGGCTTGTATTCGTCGAAGCGGCTCGCATCCACGATGCGCGCGAGTATTTCTTTCATGTCGTAAGGGCGCGCCGGCGAAGCATCGTATGCGCCATAAATTTCTTCGGCCGGATGCGCTGGTTCCGCCGGCTGTTTGCGATCCCACAAAGACTGCCGCCGGTATCCCCATTTTTCGATGAGCGAGCGAATGCGTGCCAGGCAGGCTTCATCGCTCGCTTCGCGGAAATCCACCGTTCCGCTGATGGCGGAGTGCATCGCCGCTCCACCCAATTCTTCGGCGGAAACCTTCTGCCCGATCGCCGCTTGCACCAGAGCCGGACCGGCGAGGAACAAACCACTGCCGTCGGTCATCAAAACGTGGTCGCACATCACGGGCAGATATCCCCCTCCCGCCACGCACATGCCCATAATTGCGGCGATCTGCGGAATGCCCAGCGCTGACATGACGGCGTTGTTGCGAAACACGCGGCCGAAGTCGTCGGTATCGGGAAAAACGTCTTCTTGCAGCGGCAAAAAAACGCCCGCGGAATCGACCAGGTAAATCGTCGGAATGCGATTTTCAATGGCTATATTTTGTGCCCGAATCACTTTTTTGGCCGTCATCGGAAAAAACGCGCCCGCTTTTACGGTGGCATCGTTCACAATGAGCATCACGAGCCGGGTTTCGATGCGGGCCAGTCCGGTGATCACCCCGGCGCAGGGCGCGCCTCCCCACTCTTCATACATTTTGTAGCCCGCGTAAAGCCCGAGTTCAAAAAAGGAGCCATGATCGACCAGCAGGCTGATGCGCTCGCGGGCCGTCAGGCGCGATTTGGCGTGCTGGCTGGCGATGGCTTTTTCGCCTCCGCCCTCGCGGATTTTTTCCTCCTCGTTGCGGACCTGGGAAACCAGTTGGGTAAGCGCCCTCCTGTTCGACTCAAAACGCGGCGATGCGGGATCAGCCTTGGTGGGAAGCACGTTATCGAGAAAAAGAGACGTGGAATCGACGCGTTCGTCCATGTGAGCTTCGAAAACTACTATACCAGCGGGGCCAGCCAGGCAAGCGGCGCTTCGGCCGCAAATTAAAGCGTGGCCCGCCTCACCCAGAGTGCTGCCGCTACAATCTACCCATGCTCCGCAAAGCCACCTCCGCGCCGGACTGGCAAATCGCCGCCATCATCACCATGGTGCTGCGATTTTTCTATTCAGCGGCGGCGGCGGCTTTTCGCTCCTTCTGCATCCCGATCCCACACTGATTCGGAGCAACGCGCTCACCGAGAATCTACCCCCTCCCCACGGTTTGCAGTATGCGTTGCTGGGAATTTGGGAGCGCTTCGACACACTCTGGTATTTGCGCATCGCGGCGCACGGATATGACCATCCGATGGCGGTGATTTTCTATCCTTTATATCCGGCGGCGATTCGGCTGGTGAGTTGGTTGGTGCCGGCCCTGGCGGCGGCGTTGCTGGTTTCAACGGTGGCGGCATTTTTCTTTTGCTGGGGACTGCTGCGTTTGGCGGGCGAACTCCCCCGTGCCGGCAAAGTGCGCGCCGTCCTGATTTTTTGTGTGTGGCCAGCCTCGTTCATGCTATTTGCCGGTTACGCGGAATCTTTAGCCCTGGCGGTCATCGTCTGGGCCATCGTGTTGGGACGTGCCGCGCGCTGGAACGCTGCAACGACCTGCGGAATCCTCGCCGGACTGGCGCGACCTCCGGGTGTGCTGATATTCATTCCCTTGGCCATCATGGCGCTGCGCAGCCGACAAATGCGTTCGCTTGTGGTCACCCTCACCCCTCTGGGATTGCTCGGTTATTGGGCGTGGCTGCGTTGGTCCGGACGAACTTCCGTGGTCGACAGCTACCGGTTGTGGGACACACAAGTTGCGAGTCCGTGGACGACGCTGTGGCGAACTATCGACTCGCTCACCAAGCAATTCGACCCCCTCGTGGCCATCAGCCTCGCTGCACTGTTGTTTTTCTTGATTGCCGGCGCCGGGACGCGACTACGCCGCGTGGAAGACCGTTGTTTCGCCGCAGCTGTAGTCGGTCACATTCTCTTGCGTCTCTGTGCTTCGCCTTTGCTCGGCGCGCCGCGGTATTTATTAGCCACTTATCCCGCATACCTGACCCTGGGTGAATGGTCAGCAAATATAAAGAGTAGGCGCTTCATTTTTATATGCGGCTCATTGCTGGCGTTCAATCTGGCGTGGATGTGGGCTTTTCTTAGCTGGTCACTGGTTCTATAGTGTCATTGTCAGGTGAGGGACTCGAATTTGGAGAGGCACTCAGAACATCGCCCACAAGCTGCCGCGGAGTCGGGGCGATGCTAGCCTGCCGGCACATCCTGCGGCTTCACGTGCTCGCGTATGAACTTTACGATATCGTCCATCGGAGTGCCCGGCTGAAAAATGGCGGCGACACCGATTTTCTTCAGGCCTTCGATATCCTGATCGGGGATGATGCCGCCCACCAGCACCAGCACGTCTTCCATTTTTTTCTGCCGCAAGAGATCCATCACACGGGGCACGATCGCATTGTGCGCGCCCGAAAGAATCGAGAGTCCGATGACTTGCACGTCCTCCTGCAGTGAGGCGCTGACGATCATCTCCGGAGTCTGGCGCAGCCCAGTGTAGATGACCTCCATGCCGGCATCTCGCAGCGCACGGGCAATAACCTTGGCGCCGCGATCATGGCCGTCCAGTCCCGGCTTCGCCACAAGAACTCGGATTTTGGCATCGGATACCATCGACATCATTTAATCACAGCGCACGACCGGCAGCGGTCTCCGAATTCGCCCGCCGATTTTCTTCGGAAAAGTGTCCGAAAGGTAGGAGACCCGAAATTTCCAATCGTGTGCGCCCTCTGATATCATTTCTTCATCAGTCAAGCGCGCGTCGCCCGCGTGCTGCCACTCCTCAGTAGCTCAATGGCAGAGCATCCGGCTGTTAACCGGAGGGTTGTAGGTTCGAGTCCTACCTGAGGAGCCATTCTTTTTCAGCCTAAGACCCGCCATTGCGCTGCACCTGCTTCTGCGCCAGTCTGAGGATGGATCGCCATCAATCGAGCCTTGGAGAATTTGAATTGCGTGCTCCCCTAAGTAATTTCTTTCTAGAAGATTGAAGGCCGGGCGGAAATCCGACCCGATTAATAGGTAATGCCCTTGAGTGTGTCTTTGTGTATGCGAAACAACCATTTGTCGGTTGCATACCCGGTGGCGGCGGCCAGGACGCAGAAAGCCGCGCGATTATGACCAAACATCGGGTCATGGTTATAGCCTTGGTCAGGGAAATGCGGGCCGAAAGTAGGCGTCAGTTCGGGAGGGACATTGTCTGGAAATGATCCTCTGGAGGAACTGTGTCATGCCGGTGAACCCACCCTAACGACGCAAGAAGCATGGCGTTAGGATGGGCTGCTGCGAAACCCGTCAGATCCGGGCTTCATCGCGTGCCCGGCATTACACGGACCTACCAACTTTCTTTCGGCATCATCCTAGGCCCTGGGTTGCCAGGTAATGTGGAGCTAGACTGAGGAGACGGCCTTGGGGAAGTCCTCTTCTTAGTAAGTGTAACTGTATATCCAGCTATTAGCGGTTGCTTCGGTGATCGCCGTCGAGCCAGTGCCGTCCAGGTTCGCCTCAAAGATTCGATATTTGCCGGCCGATCCGTCGTACACGGTGTAGTAGAGGTTGGAATTAAGGACCGTCAGCTCATAAATATCGTAGGGTGCCGTGATCAGAACCGTGGGATCGCCGCCGGCGAGGGGTACGCTTTGCAAGGTGTAAGTCCCATCGCAGTTGATAAAGAAAATTGTCTTACCGTCGGGCGAGAAAGCTGGCGTGTCAAGGTAGTAGGTGGGCTCTTTGTAGACCGTGGTGAGGCCTGTGCCATCAAGGCTGCATGGTGAAGATGCCGTAACCCGTGCCCTCGCACTAAACACAATTTTAGTGCTGTCGGCGGAAAAGCTGGCACTGTAACAATCGGTCATCCCGCTGGGGAAAGTCGCGGTCAAATTGAGCGGGCTGCTCCCATCTACGTTCATGACGAACAAGTTATCGTGCTCGTTGACGTCCTGACTGGCAACGATATGCTTGCCATCGGGCGAGATCCGGGCTATGTAAACTGCAGAGCCGGCTGAGAGGCAACTCGGCTTGGGCGCTGCCACTCATATTGCTGGTCCAGAGGTGAGATCGATAACAAAATGATGGAGGAGCCACCGGCGCTCATCGAGGGCCCGTACACCTCGCCGCTAGTCTGGGTGAACGGAACCATGGTGGGGGAGGAACCATCCAGATTCATGGTCCACATTCCCCCGGCATCGGATCCGGCTCGGTCGGACCAGAACGCCATTTGGGTGTAAAGGCGGGTTGGCTGGGTTTGAGCTCGAACCGCAACCCAGGGTGCAGGCGATGGCGGCCAAAGGAAGCAATAAACCGAGGCAAATTTCAAGCGTTTCACTTTTTCTCCTGTGGAATGTTGAGTTTGATAGGGTCTCTGGAGCCGCTCGCCAAGGCCGTGCAGCGCCGAGCAATCGTCACGAAGCCCTTCAGCAATTCCATAAAGGCACATCGACCGCCAAACGATATGAGTCCCGCCGGCGGACTAACTCCATCTCTTACAAGGCTTTAGCAAGTTGAGACAGGCTTATGGTAAAGCCGCCGCGGAGAAAAAGTTGTTCAGGGCGAAGAATGGTTGTTAGGACTCTGGACCGAAGTTGAGCCGGTTTTTAAGAGAAGCGTTGGAGCATTTACCGGTTTCTTGGCGGAAGCACGGTTTGCAGTCGGATCCTCGCCCGTTTTCATCAGGTCTTGGGCGCTAGCCTCGGGCAACGAGCAACGATCCAAGCCTCTTATCGACCTTGCAGCGCTCCTTATATATGAAGTTACAGGTGGGAGAAAAAGGCAGCCGTCGTCATCCGGTGTTTTGTGGGAGGGCAATGCACATCAGCCGTTTGCAGACAAGGTTAGTCCAGATAAATCACACAATCACCGAATCTACACATCGAATGTGGTTCTTTGCCCAACGCGTTCTTCCGTCAGTCAACGGCAGGATGATTGCTGATACCCCATTCTATTGCTCGACGGGTGATGAGCGTAATTTGGGGTGGAGCGCTTCTTTCACTGTGAAACCTTGTGGAACAAGCACCGGCCCGCGACTCGGACCGGACTGACGCCATCGTGTGAAGGTAATAGAGGCTTCACGGTTGTAGCGAGCAAGGTCGATCGAGGCGGCGCAGGTGAGTGAATTGAGCCTTACATTGCAAGTCCGACAGCGCTGGCCGCCGTTTCAAGTTGTTGCAGATGTATTGCCAGGCGTCGGCAGTTACCGCGGTTGGAGTGGGGCTAGTGGTTCTTTACGGCTGGGCCTTTCACATTGAGCTTTTCCTGTCAGTGTTTTCCGGCTTTGTCTCGATGAAAGCGAATACCGCATTAGGGCTGGCTCTTTCCGGGATGTCCCTATGGCTACTGCTCCCCAGTGATGCAACGGTGGGGAGACGACGACTTGGTCGTCTTCTCGCTTTATTCGTAGTCATGCTCGGCGCTTGCACATTGGCTGAATATGTCTTTGGCTTTGATCTTGCGATCGACCAGTTATTGTTCAATGAACCCGTGGGAGCGATAGCAACTTATGCTCCCGGGCGCATGGCGCCGACCTCGACGACGGCGTTCATCGCAATCGGCTTGTCCTTATTAATATTGGATCGGAAGACGCGGGGCGGCCGCGCAGCACAGGTTCTAAGTCTATGGGCGGTGTTGATCGCGGTGCTGGCGATCATCGGTTACATGTATCACGCGACAGCGCTCTACAGGCTTTTATTGTCGACCCAGGTGGCGGTGCATACGGCTGTGACCTTCTTTTTGTTGGGGACTGCTATTTTCTTCGCCCGGCCACAGCAAGGCATCGCCGGAGAAATCACGGGGAATGCGGCGGGAAGCATCATGGCGCGGCGCTTTCTTCCCGCCGTCGTTCTGATTCCGATTTCCCTGGGGTGGATGGGCTTGCGGGGGGAACTTGCCGGCTTGTACCGAACCGAGTTCGGTCTAGCGTTGTACGCCAGCGTCAGTGTTTTGCTGTTTGCCACACTGATCTGGTCGAATGCTCGCAAAATGAATGGTGAGTGCGACCAACGGAGCCAAGCTGAGGTTGCTCTGCGCGACTTGAATGCCGATCTTGAAGGGCGAGTCGCCGACCGAACCAGTGCGCTCGAGCAGTATGCGGCGGTGCTGGCTGAGCAGGCCGCGTTGCTTGACCTGGCGCCCGACGCGATCGTGGTGGGGGACATGCAAAGCCGGGTTTTATTCTGGAACCGGGGAGCCGAGACGATCTATGGCTGGTCGGGCCGTGAAGCCCTGGGCCGGCACTCGACTGATCTCTTAAAAACAGAATTCTTTCAGCCCGCCGAAATAGTGAGAGCGGAGCTCTTGAGTGACGCCCACTGGGAGGGGGATGCCGTTCAATACAAACGTGACGGTACCCGCATGATCGTGGCCAGTCGCTCGGCTTTACAACGCGACGCGGAAGGCACGCCGATTCGAATTCTCACCATCAACAACGACATCACCCATCGCCGACAGGCGGAGGCCAGACTGGCCATGCTGACGGACCGTCTATCCTTGGCCGCCGCGGTAGCCAAGATGGGCGTCTGGGAATGGGAACTGGCCAGTAACGAAGTAACATGGGACAACACGATGCTTGAAATGTATGGTTTCCCTCGGGCAGATTCCATAACCTACGAGAATTGGTATGCAGCTGTTTGGCCGGAGGACCGGGCGCAAGCTGAAGCCGCATTGCGTAAGGTGGTCGACGAAAAGGGCAACGGAGTCATGGAGTTTCGCATTCTCCGCCAGGATGGCTCTTTAAGAAATATTTCCGGCGCATTTCGAGCGATATTTAATGACACTTCAAAGGCCGGCCGCGTAATTGGCGTCAATGTGGACATCACCGAACGTAAACAGGCAGAGGAGGCTTTGGAGCAGAGCCGGCAAACCCAACTGCGCTTCAAAGACGAATTTTATCCCACGTCTCTCATGAGGTTCGGTCTCCCACTTTTCGCCATCATGCAATTTACAACGATCATGCTGGACGGTTTGGCCGGGTGAAATCACGGAGGAACAACGAGAGTATGAGCAGATTGTTCTGCAAAACGCCCGGCAGATGAAATCGATGATCGATGACTTACTCGAGGTCACACGAATGGAGAGCGGAAAACTCAGCGTAGAGCTAGAGAACTTGACTATTTCCGAGGCCGTTTCCGACACGCTCAATACTATTCACGGGACCGCCTGCGAGGCCGGCGTCAGCCTTTCGTGCCAGTTGCCCTCAGGCCTGCCCGCAGCCTATGCGGACCCGACTCGCTTGCGGCAGATACTGGTCATCCTCGTAGACAACGCAATCAAATTCACTCCTTTTGGAGGTTCGGTGAGAGTTCAAGTCCGTTACTGGGAGAAGGAGCCGGAATTCTTATGCATCGAAGTTTCAGATACCGGGTGTGGGATCGAACCCGACCACATTGATCGAGTCTTTGAACGGCTATACGAAACTTTGGATGATTGCCATCCCAGCGGGGGCCTGGGACTCGGATTGTTTATTTGCAATCGACTGGTCAAGCAACAGGGCGGTCAAATGTGGGTGGAGAGCGAGTTGCAAAAGGGCAGCACCTTTTCTTTCACGTTGCCCTTGTTCTCCTTGAAGAAACTGCTGGTTCCACTGCTCAGAAATGACAAGTGGCCGCGGAACTCGGCGGCACTTATACAGGCGAGTATGTCCATGCGGGACCCCGCGCCCGCGCGCGATGCTCAGGAGATTTGGTCTCGGGAAGTACGCAGTCTGGTGCGAAGCTGTATCATGCCCAACCTTGATGTGCTCCTGCCCAGAATGAGCCGCCGAGGCAGCGAAGAGCGTTTTCGCGTATTGGCTTTCGCGGATGAAAAGGGCGCCGCCATACTGGCCAGCCGGATCAGGGATCAATTCGAGCATTTCCCTCACCTCACGCAGGTTTTCCGCAATCTTAAGGTTACATACAGCATGTTGCACTCCCCGGACGGAACGGGAGAAATATCGGGAGACGATATCGTCAATACACTGATTGAGAATCTCGAGGAGACAATCAGAGGCCACGACATCGAAGCGGCCCATCTGATGTGATAGATCGACGGGCTTGTCGACGGTCTGTTGGCGAACCAACCGCGGGCATCTACGAGCAGTTACGCCGCTCTGGTGTCACTGAGTGTTGTGTGAGCCGGGCCGGCTCGGCTTTCGTATGCCAACTCGCGATTTCTTCGGTCTGCGCGGCCTTGAACGGGTTGGCTCTTGCCTCTTTGCGGCAGCGAAGCCTAGCCCGCTGTCATTCCACGCTTTTTTTGAGCAATACCAGTCTCCAGCAATCTTGCGAACTGCTGGGGGGGCACTGGCCGGCTGAAATAGTAGCCCTGGCCTTCATCGCAATCCTGAGCCTTGAGAAATGCCAGTTCCTCCGCCGTTTCCACGCCCTCCGCAACCACCCGAAGATTAAGATTTCGTCCCATCCCGATGATTGCCGTTACGATCGCTGCTTCGCCCGAAGCCATAGTTATGCGGCGGACGAAGGACTGATCAATTTTCAGGGAGTCGAGGGGAAACCTTCTGAGGTAGCTTAAGCTCGAATATCCCGTGCCGAAGTCATCGACTGCCAGGTGCACGCCACTCGCCCGCAATGTACTTAGGACCGTTTCAGTGGACGCCACGTGTGTCATGAGAACACTTTCGGTCATCTCCAATTCGAGGAAGGTTGGGTCGAGGTGAGTGCTCTCAAGAATGGCGAATAGTGCTTCCAGGAAGTTTTCATTGCGGAACTCGATGGCAGAGATGTTGACCGCCACCTTGCCAGGGTAAAGGCCTGCATCCATCCACGAACGGGCCTGCTGGCAAGCTTCACGAAGCACCCAGTTCCCGATGGGCAAAATCAGTCCGCTATCTTCTGCTATGGGAATAAACTGCGCCGGCGATATTGGTCCGCGAGTGGGATGAGTCCAACGCAACAGTGCCTCTGCGCCGGTAATCCTTCCTGTCTTGAGGTCGATCTTGGGCTGGTAGTGAAGAGCGAACTCCTGGCGTTCCAGAGTGCGTCGTAGATTCTCCTCGATGGATTGCCGCTCCACGGCCTTTACGTTCATGTCTTGTTTAAAGAATCGGTAGCCTTGGCGGCCATTCTCTTTGGCCTGATACATGGCAGTGTCGGCGTTGCGAATCAGGGTTTCGGCATCGCGACCGTCTTCGGGAAAGACGCTGACACCGATGCTGGTCGTGACATGAAGGTCGTGATTATCGATGGAGTGGACTTCGCCCACTGCTTCCAGGATTCTCCTGGCTGCGATGGCGGTATCTTCCGGATGCTCGACCTCCGAGCAGCAGGACGATGAATTCGTCGCCCCCCTGCCGGCTGACCGTGTCCGAAGCGCGGATGCAGCCAACCAGCCGCTGCGGCGACGGATTGCAGAAGTTTGTCTCCGATCGAATGGCCCAGCGAATCGTTAATGTGTTTGAAGCCGTCCAGATCGAGGAACAGCAGCGCAACCTTCTTGCCGTGCCGCATACCCATGGTGATCGACTGTTGCAACCGGTCGTGCAGCAGCATGCGATTGGGCAAACCGGTCAAAAAGTCGTGTTCGGCCGCATGAGTCATATCGGCTTCGCTCTTCCGCAAGGCGTCCTCCGTCCTCGTGCGCTCGGTCACGTCGATGTTGACGCCGATCATTCTTATGACGTTGCCGCTTTCGTCAAGAACCACCCCCTGGACGCCGGAAATGTTCTTTATCGATCCATCCGCCAGAATGATGCGGAATTCTGTCGATCCCCGACCTTTTTCGTCGATTATCTTTCGCAACGTACCTTCAACCGTGGGTAGATCTTCGGGGTGCACCGCAGCCGACCAATTTTCATAAGTCACTGACGACACGACCGGAGAGCCATAGATTTCAAACATCGTGGCATCCCAGGTGAGGACATTCGTGGCCAGGTCCCACTCCCAAACGCCGATCTTGGCTACCGCGGTGGCCAGCGACAGACGTTCGGTCAGAAGGCCAAGTTGGGCCTCTGCCTGTATGCGGGCGGTGATCTCGCGGTTAATGGCGAGAATCCGGATGGGATTACCATTCTGGTCGCGTTGCACGGCGCATCGGCCGGAAACCCTGATGCGCGTGCCGTCGCGTTTTTGCTGAGTCGCCTCGCCCTCCCATTGCCCCTGGCGTACGAGCGCATCGAGTGTTTGGTCGGGCAGATCCAACTCTGTTTTTAATAGTTCGGATGAATTTCGTCCTATCGCCTCAGCGCGCGGTCCAGCCATACATCGCTCTCAGCTCCGCGATTCCAGAACAATATCTGCCCCTCCAAATCGCGCATCAAGATGGCGTCTTGCGTCAGATCGAGCAAGTCGGCCTTCTCGGCGAGAACGGCGGCTTGTTGCTGCTAAAGCATTCAATTGTTTGACGGCCTCCAACTGAAGAGCTTCCCGTTGCAGCAGGTTAGCGATCTGTGATCCCGCCAAATCAAAAAAAGTTCGGTAGGCGTTGTCGAAGGGCAAGCGCGGACTGATACCCAATACCAGTACAGCCGGCTGTGGCGACCCGGAGATATAGAGCGGCAACAGGTAGGCGCGTGTGACGCTCTCCGGCCATGGGTCGAGGATTACGTCGCCCAGTCGCTGCTCGAGATCATCCAGCAGCAGGGCCTGATCGGAATCGCTGACCTTTGCCAGGGGCCAATGGCCTGGGTCGGAACACGATTGGTTGATAGGGGCGTGTCCCGCCAGGAGAAACCCCCGGTGTCGACAGATACAGGGCCGCGAACGGGCAGTCTGAGGGTTCGCCGGCAAGGGAATTCATAAATGTTCTGAGTAGAGATCAGCGAGGAGGGGATTACCGATGGTGGATGCGAACCGGTGCGGCAGTGTTAATTGCGAGAAGCGTGCGCAGTCTGCGTTCGCTGATAACTTGTTCGGTCGTGTCGCTGCAGACCACGAGTGTGCCCTCGATGCATCCGTTGCTGCCCCGCACCGGACTATAACTGTATGTCCAAAATACTTCCTCCAGTTTCCCATTTCGTTGGATGGGAACAAGATGGTTAGCGTTAAACGTCGACTGCCCACGGTTCATCACGGCATCGATCTGCGGTCCAATTACATGCCATATTTCAGGCCAGCATTCGATGCCTCTTTGACCCAGAGCGGTAGTGTGCTTGTCATCACTAATACTTGGTCGATAGCTATCGTTGTAGAACTGGATGAGGTGCTCTCCCCACCATAGAAACATGGGGTGGCTAGACGCTAGGAGCAGGTTGACGGTCGTAACCAGGGTATCCGACCAATTTTCAACATGCCCGAGCGGGGTTGCTGCCCAATCAAAACGACGAATCATCTCCGCCATTTCGCCTTCGCCAATGATTCGGGAATAGGGAGGGATCGGACCCGGGGCTTCTGAGTAAATCGCGAAAAGATGGCAACGGCGGGCGTACATCTCCGACTTGCCCAGTTGATCTGCTGTCATTACTCTTTATCACCTCTATTGATGATCCCGCTCCACATGCAAACCTGGCTCAAGCGGTGTGATGGAGTGGCCGATCGTAACTTGCTAACGCAATTGGTTGGCCTCAGTAAAGATATTAAAGACTGCGTGAAGTCACTTACGGATTAGACAACTTACGACGAAGATGGGGTGCCATATCTGTAACTCTATGGTCTTCATTACTGTGCGAAGTGGCGAACAATGTATAAAGCTCGGACTCGGTCTTCGCCAGCCTGAGATGTCCGGTGGTTGGGTTCGAGCATCGCTTGACCGTGGCGGATTACTTCAATCCTGTGCAACTGGAAAAGACAGATTTGGCACACGCTGTGCCTGCACAGGTCGGAGTCACTTCGTATTGCATACCCAAAGCTTTACGGCGTGGCTGTCTGATGATTAGAGACCCAGTCCAGACATTGAACACTCCTGCATCGCTCGTCCGCGCCTGCAGCCGCGTTCGCGAATTAAGGCGAGTGTAATCAATCATTGTTCTCATCTCCAGGACCGGCAACTGGTGTGGTTAGGGAGATGCATGTCACTTGTAGAGCAAAAATCCACATGAATACGGTGCGAGTGTTATTGATTGATGCCGATGACGGCCCTCCTCTCGGCCACCATCTAACTACGTTGCAAGCGCACAACTTTCGCTTTACGCGTGAGGCGACATTGGCGGATGGACTCGTCGCTTTACTGGACATGTCTTTCGACCTTGTCCTTCTCAATCTCTCCCTTCCGGACGCGTCGGCGGCAGAGTCAGTTCGACGGACGCTGGAGATGTCATCCAAGCTGCCAGTGATCGCGCTGGTAACGAAGCTGACATCACTAAAACCGCGGACGACCTAAGCCTTAGGATGATGACGTCTGTCTCAAGGGGTGTCGTTGCGATTCTCCGTTTCGAACCATGCGGTACCCAGGAGCGTCGGCAACTGATAAGCGCCAAAGAAGAGACCCGACACGAGACGGCGCGGATACAGAAAGAACTCGCCGCTCGTCTATCTCATGAGTTGCGGAACGCTCTCGCCTGCATCCAGCAATTTGGTAATATCCTGGCCGACGGCTTGGCGGGCCCATTGTGCGACGAACAACTCGAATATCTCGGGATCATGCTTCAGAATGCGACCCGAATTAATACTGCACTGGACGACTTATTAGCCGAGGATCTCGACTCGACTGCTAAAGATGCGAACTGTAACTGTCTTTTAACGGTGGGGGACTAATGGAAAACACAAGAATATTGGTGGTGGATGACAATCCCACGATTCGCAAGGGCCTAAGTGTCCGACTGCGAGCCAATGGATACGAAGTGCTCTTCGCGGTGGATGCGGTCTCGGCCACGGCTGCTCTGGTGGCGGAGGAGCCCGACTTGGTGATTCTCGATCTGGGCCTCCCCGGAGGAGACGGATTCGTTGTCATGGACCGCTTAAGCAAAAACGATCGGCTGGCTAATATTCCGGTGATCGTCCTCACGGGCCGCGAGGCGGTGACCAATGAGGATCGGGCCTTGAACGCGGGCGCAACGGCTTTCTTTCAAAAGCCCGTTGACGACTCCCAGCTTCTCTTTGCAATTTACAAAGCTCTGCGCGGCGAGATGCGCCGCCCTGGTGTGGCCGAGGAGAACTGAGCTTCATGTTGACCGTGCTTGTAGTCGACGATAACGTTGAGCTCCAAATAGCCTTAAAGAAAATATTGGCTAGCGGAGGTTACCGGGTTGAACTCGCCAGCGATGGGGAACAGGGCTTGCGGGTTGCCCGGGACAGAAGGCCGGATATCATTGTGCTCGATATGCTGCTGCCGAAACTGTCCGGGGTTGACGTCCTGCACGCTTTGAAACGCGACTCCTCCACTCAAAGCATCCCCGTAATCGCCCTTAGCGGACTGCCCAGCAGCAATGAAGCCAAACTGAAAGAGGATGGCGCTACAAGTTATCTTCGAAAGACCGACTTAGTGAAGCTTGATGTATTGCTCCAGGCCATCGATTATGCGCGCTTGTTGCCGCGCTACGATGAGTTTCAGAAGGATGCTTTTCTTCCCAACCGGCTCTCGGGCCTTCGTCAAGTTGGTTCCAAATAGTGTCCCTTTGAACACATGCTACCTGGTAAGAACCCGGTGGAATGGTGAGCTCGACGACAGTAGTTTCATCGACAGTCCGCATACCATACAAGATGCTCTTGAATTCATACAATGATCAAAGCGCGGTTCCTTCAGCTATCCTCTTTGGTTCTTGTTGATTCAGTCTTTGTGGTTTGCGGTACAGAGTCAAGGCATCGAGAATCTAGATGCCCTGGCGGGAAAGGTAATGTCGCTGGATCGGCGGCAAACATTTCAAGTCACACCACTTAATGGTGTCGCATAGCAGCCAGGTCGTGACGGTTCGCGAAGAATCGAAGGCGCTTGCCTGACCACTGGAAGTAGGGACGATTGATTGGTTGACTGATTGCTGTCCTGAATCTTGGAGACACTCCCAATGGCAACGATTGCAAGTCCGATGGTGGTCGCAGAGAGTCGCTTGCCAGCCAGCAAGAATCGAGTACCCGCAGCGTCAAATCCCGCGGCGACTCGCGTTCTCTTGGTGGAGGATAACGCGGCGGATCGCAATCTGCTCCGACTTTCTCTTCAAGGGTTGCCCGAGAATTACAAATTAGAAACGGCGGAAACGCTTGCCGAAGGACTGAAGAAGTTGGCAAGCCACCAGGCAGATATTGCGCTTCTGGATCTCAGTCTGCCCGATAGCGAAGGCAAAGAAACGGTTGAGAAAGTTCTGCACCAAGCGCCGCATGTGCCGATTCTAGTGTTAACCGGCGCCGATGATGACCGAGCTGCGCTGGAGGCAGTGCGGGCCGGAGCCCAGGACTATATCGTCAAAGGCCAGATCGATGGTCCCGCCCTCAGCCGTGCCATGCGCCACGCCATCAAGCGCCACCAGTATCTCACCGCTTTACGGGAAACACGGGAGAAGCAGCTTGAGTTTAAAGACAGGTTCCTTTCGCATGTTTCCCACGAATTGCGTTCGCCGCTGGCCTGCATTCATCAGTATGCCGAAGTAATGCTCGACGGTCTTGCCGGCCCTCTGACCGACAAGGAACGCGAGTATCTGGGTAACGTTCTGCGAAATGCAAAACAACTGAATGGTTTGGTCAACGATCTACTCGACGGGGCCCAAGCGAATGTGGGGAAACTGACGGTTGAGCTGACGCGTGTTCAGCCCGCTCTGGTCGTGAAAGAGTTGCTGCAGACGTTCGAGGCCAAGGCCAAAGCGCGCGGCATAGTTCTCGGGGCCGAGATGAGCTTCAATCTTCCGCCGATTCTCGCAGACCGGGACCGGCTTCTGCAAGTCGTCGCCAACCTGATTGAAAACGCGTTCAAGTTCACCGACGAAGGCGGCGAAATAATGCTTCGGGCGGGCGTCTTTGCGGAGGACCCGGATTTCGTAGTGTTTTCCGTCAGCGACACGGGAAAAGGGATTTATCCGGAGAACCTTTCGCGAATTTTTGATCGTTTATTCCAAGAACAGAACGCGGTTTCTAACGGGCGCGGTCTGGGACTGGGACTGGCAATCTCCAAAGAATTAGTGGAACAACACGGCGGTCGACTGTGGGTGGAGAGCACTTTGGGAGTGGGCAGTGTCTTTTCTTTCATTGTTCCCCGTTTCTCGCTGGCTACGATCATCGCCCCGCTTTTGGTTCACCAGGGAAGGTTGCACGAAGCCACCCTCGTGGTGGTGGAAATTGCCCGGCAAAGTGAAAGCGTGAGCAGAGAAGCCTGGGAGTTCGGCCGTCGGCGTTGCCGCGAGGTCGTCGAGCGCTGCATACTCCCGGATAAAGATCTGCTGCTCCCTGCAATGTGTTCCACGGAGGATCGGGATCTCATCTTTATTCTTGCCTGCGCGGACGCGGTCGGAACAGGGGTGCTGGAAAAGCGTCTTCGGGGACAAGTCGCCGCGGCTTCCCAGGTAGCTCATGCCTGCGTCTACAGAGGGCATTGCGTGCCTCTCCCACAACTCCCGGCAGGTATTCTGCAACCGCATCAGCAACTAGAGTGGATCTCCGAAAAAATCGAGTTGGCGGTTCTGCAGGTGGGGCGAAATTGAGGCTGTTTTGTGAAACAGGATAAAATCCTGATCGTCGACGACAACCGGGATCTGGCTCTCGGAATGGAGATACGACTTCGTGCGAATGGCTACGACACGTTGCGTGCGGAAGATGGACCGGAGGCGATTCGACTCGCGCTCCTCGACAAACCGTATGCGATAACCCTGGATCTGTCTCTGCCACGGGAGAGTGGACTCGTAGTATTGGAGAAGCTTCGCCAGATGCCCGAACTGTCCTCCATCCCAGTCATCATCGTGAGCGGCGACGACTCCCAGTTAACCAACCAAACGGTCCTCGATTTGGGCATCATGGCCGTTTTGAACAAGCCCGTGAGTCATCAACTCCTGCTCATTTTGCTGGCGAGATATCACATTCACAAAGCCCGAAGTCTGCAAGCAACATAACATCAGGAACCGCATCGGGAATGAGGCAAAACAATCACAGCCCTGCCGCGCGCTCCGCTCTCGCCAGCGCTATCCGACAAACTAGCGCAGTCTATAGTACGAGCATGGCAAGAATCCATCCTGGTCTTGAACCCGAGATGCGCGTGGAGTTCGCAAACGAGTTCTTTTGTGAAGCGGTCGGCATGCCCTGGACGAAAGTGGACGGCCAACTTCTGGGAGACCTCCTGGGTAGCCCGAAAGTCTCGGAGTTTTTGAGCGATGTGCTGAGCGGTTCAGCGGCTCAGGACTGTCAAACCAGCTGCGATATCCAGGGAATCGGCAAACGGGTCCTATTGCTAAGTGCAAATCTTTTGTTCATTCCGATCTGCCGGCTATTCTCCTGGGAATCTCGGATGTTTCCAACCGCAAGCTGAGCAACAGATGCTGACCCGAAAAGTGGAAGTGGCGGAGCGGGAAGAAACCGGGCAGCGGAAGGAAGCCGAACTTTTGCGCTCCATCATGGAGAGCAGCGGCGATGGCATTTTTGTTGCGGATGTCGAGGGAAATTGTGTTCTCTGGAACGGGGCATGTGAGGAAATTTTGGGAGTGATACCGGAAAGCCTCCAGCATTTGAAGATGCAGGAATGGACCGAGTACTTTGGAGTTTATCTGGATGACAAAGTAACGCCATACCCGGTGGAGGATTTGCCGCTTTCGCGGGCGTTGAGGGGAGAATCCTGCGATAACGTGGAACTTTGGATCAGAAACAAGGCCCGCCCGGATGGGCCTCTGGATCAGCGTAACCGCCCGCCCGCTGACAGGAGGGCAAGACGGAGCGATATCCACGATTCGCGACATCACGTTCGCCCGGAATGCCAAGCAGGAACTGGCGGCCTTGGCCGAAGAGGTTGCGCGCTCCAACCGGGAATTGGAACAGTTCGCTTACGTGGCCGCGCATGACCTGCAGGAGCCGCTGCGAATGGTTTCCAGTTACGTGCAATTGCTGGCCAAACGTTACGAGGGAAAACTGGATGCCGAAGCGGATGAGTTCATCGGTTATGTGACCGAGGGCTCCAAACGCATGAGCCAACTCATCAATGACCTCCTCTCTTACTCCCGGGTCGGGCGCGGTGAGGTGGCAGAGGAATTGGTGGATTGCGAAAAGGTGTTGGAACAAGTCCTTTATAGTCTGAGCCAAAAGAACGCGGCTGCCGGCGCCGAAATCACCCACGACCCCCTTCCCAAAATCACAGCCAATGAAGCTGCAAATCACGCAAATATTCCAGAATCTGATCGACAATGCGGTTAAGTTTCGCGGAGCAGAGACAATCCGCGAGTCCACATCTCGGCGCGCGAGGAAGGCCGACAAATGGATTTTCTCGGTGGCGGACAACGGAATTGGCATCGACGAGCAGTACAAAGATCGGATTTTTGTGATCTTTCAGCGCCTTAATCCGAGGGAAGAGTATGGCGGCACCGGAATCGGGCTCGCGGTCGTCAAGAAAATTGTTGAGAAACGTGAGCGGAGAAATCTGGGTGGAGCCAAATCAAGGACACGGCACCATCGTATATTTCACCTGGCCGTAAAAGCATTAATCACTTATAAAGAGAGGAAAACATCATGCCTGGCACGCGATGGCGGTACCGGTTAAGATCCTGTTGGTGGAAGACAATCTTGCCGATGCGCGGTTGACTGAGGAGTCTCTCAAAGACTGCAAGGTCCTCAATGAATTGTTTATCGTGCGAGATGGCGTCGAGGCCCTCGAGATTTCTGTCTCAGAGTGGGAAATACCGAGTCCGCAGCCGCAGCCGGATCTGATCCTCCTCGATCTGAATCTCCCCAAAAAAGACGGTCGCGAGGTTTTATCGTTTATCAAAGACAACCCAGAGTTGAAGACGATTCCAGTGGTAATTTTAACCAGTTCTCGGGCGGAACGCGACATCGTCCAAAGCTATGCCCTGCACTGTAACTGCTACATCAGCAAACCGCTGGACATTGATGAATTCGGCGAAGTCGTTAAAGCGATCGAGGGTTTCTGGTTTTCCATCGTAAAGTTGCCTAAGCCATGTCGCCCGACAACTGAATCCGTTGCCTGAACTCCTCCCCGTCCTTGTTTCTGTAACGCGTAGAGGCGAGTTTTGCAAACTCAGTCTTAGTACCTTCCGGTTGCGAGGGAAACACCCAAAACGGTGACCCTGACTTAATAATCTCCGAGTATGTCGAGAAGCCAGATTCGGATTTCGTCATGCAATCCGACGGTTATGCCGCCCATGCTTTCTGAAGTGCCTTCATATAGCTGCCTATCGTCTGCGTGAGTTGAGCGTCCACCTCGTCAGCGATAGTCATGACATCGGGCAGGAGCAAGCTGAAGTCCAAACAATTCAAATTGTTATGCAGGGTTCCGAAGAGAGTGACTTGCAGAACTCGAGATTCGTAGACCAACATCTCGGCGGTGTAGCCTTGCTGGTAGCGCAACCTGCCATGAGCGACGGCGGCCTCCGAGAAAACACCCTGCAATGTAGCCGCGAACGGCACGGTCAGTCGGGCCACCAAATCCTCCACCAGCTTGGCCAAATGTCCGGTGCGCTCTTCATCGCAGAGATCGAGATGGTTTAGGTCGTTGCTTTTTTTCACCCGCGACAACCAGTCTTCGATGATCCAGCCGGCGGAGCGTTGCAAGATGACAGCCACTCTCTGCTTTTCCAAACGGGCTGCGGGTAGGCGATTTGCGATTTTGCCGCGAAGAAGGTCGGCAAGTCGCCCGGTCTCGAATGGCTTAACCAAGATTTCGTCCGGCTCCAGCAGGAGCGCAGCCATGGCGCTTTGCACATCCGGGTATCCACTGACTAACAGGATCAGCGCTCCGGGTTGCGCGTGACGCATCGCGCTCACGACGGTAAAACCATCGCCGGGATTGGGCATGTGCAGATCGGTTATCAAGGCATCGAAATTCTGCGTCGTGATCAGTTTCAAAGCGTCCGGCACATTGGTGGCGGCAACCACGTTGAATCCCTTGCGTCCCAAGGTCGCCGTCATCACGTTGCGCATCGACTCGTCGTCATCCACGATCAGCACTCTGTGAGAAATCAGGAGTTCGGCTGTGGCCATAAAAGGGGACCGCCTCTCTTCGAACTTCCAGTCTTTACTGACAAAAGAGTGACATGCGGGATTCTTAATAAGATGTTCACATTTGGACAGTCATTTAGTTTGACAATGACTTATTGGCGGCGATTAGTGAACTCTATCGTTGTTCGGTTCCTTACATCAGGGTAGGACCCGGCCAAGTTTGCGAGCGGACACCTTGTCAGATTACCGTCTGCATCTTCGCCATCGGCAGTGATCTTCAGATGCGGTTGATTATGATGAGTTGAGATTGGCAGTCGATCATAGCGAGCGCCGCGCTCGCAGCAGTTCCCAAATAACCTCCCAAGCGGGCGGCGTAGGTCAGGGAAGGGGAATGAATCGCACTACGCCGCCCCTTCAGTGGAATACCAAGGCGGCATACTCCTTATTTTACATTTCGCGTTCCAGAGTATGCTCGCCGCACTGTCTGTATGAATTGGCGCAAAGATATAGCAGGTTCGATATCTCTGTCTGTTCAACTTTGAACAGAGTTCCGAATTAGCCGGAATCCTCGAGCAAAAAAGTAGATCATGTTTTCTTCTTGTATGAACTTGTATTTCTCCGGCCCGTCGATCGTCCCGCAAAGGTCGGTCAATGTTTCCCGTCGGCGATTTGTGGAGGCGAAGAGACTAGCTAAATCGATGTTCTCACCCCTAAGGGCAGCGAGCGACTTTCTACACCTTTCCGGGGCAACTCCAGGATCAGGCCATCGGCGAATCGAGGATCTCGCGTACTTGTTTCGCCAGGGCATCGGGCGTAAAAGGCTTTTCGAGAAGCGGCCATCCTCGCTCGATCGAGTTTTGCTCAACACAAGCATCCGCGGTATATCCGGAGGTAAACAGAACCTTCATCTGCGGTCTTGTCGCAGCGAGCGTTGCGAAAAGAACGCGCCCACTAATGCCCGGCATCACCACATCGGAAATCAGAAGGGCAATCGGCCTGCTAAAGTGCTCGGCATTTCGAATCGCTTCCAGAGGCAGTCCGGACTCGAGCACGTCGTAGCCAAAGCCCTCAAGCACGACTCGCATCAATAGCCGCAAGGGTTCATTATCCTCTACCACCAGGACGGTCTCCCGCCCTCCGTGGACCGGGGAGGTTTCCTCCCGTTGGCAAACTTCCAGATCCTCCCGGACCAAAGGGAAATAAATCCGGAAGATGGTTCCTCCGCCCGGCTGACTGTGGACGTAGATATGGCCGGCGCTTTGCTTCACGATGCCGTAGATGATCGACAAACCCATACCGGAGCCGCTCCCTGAAGGCTTGGTGGTAAAGAACGGCTCGAAAATGCGAGACTGCGTCTCTTCGTCCATTCCCACTCCATTGTCGGCTAGACCGAGCATTACGTAGTCCCCAGGCTTGAGGTCGGTGCTCTGTCGGGCATCCATATCACTCACGTTTACATTTGTGGTTTGGATGACGATTGTGCCGCCTTCAGGCATGGCATCGCGCGCGTTGACCGCCAGGTTCATCAGGATTTGTTCGATTTGCCCCGGATCGGCTCTGACATATCCAAGAGCGGGAAGCAGTGCAGTGGTGATCTCGATGTGCTCGCCGATGAGCCGTCGCAACATCGCCTCCATTTCCACGATAAGCCGGTTCAAATCCAGGACCACAGCCTGGAAGATCCGAGGCCGGCTAAACACAAGCAACTGACGAGTTAATGCCGCTGCTCGGTTTCCGGCATCTCGAATCTGCTGCACCATTCTGCGGTTAGAGTCCTCAGGGGTGATGCGCTCCTCCAGCAGTTGGCAGTACCCGAGAATCACGCCGAGCAGATTGTTGAAATCATGGGCAATTCCCCCCGCCAACTGACCAACTGTCTCCATCCTTTGCGCTTGCCGGTGGCCGCCATTGAGTTCTTCCCTTTCCTTCCGTTCTGAAATGTCACGTATATTGCATTGGATTACGCTCTTGCCATCCACCTGATATCGGTTGCTGACGAACTCGACATTGATCCGGCTGCCATCCCGGGCCTCAAGCGGAAGATTTTCATAGCGGACGTACTGCCTGCTTTGCAACACGCGGAACGCTTCCTGCGATGCCGATGCTTCAATATTCTTGAAAGGGCTGATGTCCCACAGCTTGCGCCCAATAAACTCTTTCCGCGGGTAATCTAGCAGGTTCAACGCAAAAGGACTTACATCGATTATTGATCCGGACTGAGCATCCAGAATCAAGATTCCCTCCTCGGGAGCGGAGTCAAACAGTCGACGGTATTTTGCCTCGGAAGCGTAAATCGCTTCTCCCGCAAATCTTTTATCGAATCCCGAACTGCCCTCGAACGCCGAAATGCTATTCATAGCGGTTATCTCCAGACATTGGTTCCAATGGCTCCGCCCGACAACGCACCTTGACACCTTAGTAAGACAAATCCCGGAAATGCCATCGGCGCTGATCCTACCAAGTGTCGCTATGAGCTGGTCAGCACAACTGGCAATGGCCGGGAATAACCCCGGTTCGTTTTGGCGTTTGGACCTCAAGGCCCTAATACGCCAAGCCGGAGTGGGTCTTCCCCCCGAGAGCCCGATCCGGTCAGAGATCGCCTCGCGTCCTTCTGGACACACGATTTTGGTTTTGTGAAGCGGCATGAGAGGAGATCGCTCGGCCTCATGCTAACTACAGGCCCCGGTTCACGAACCCCCGAAACCTAGCTCGTAACTCCGTTAACTGGTGGAAGGTATTTCATGCGTCAATAACCGCAAGCAATCAGGTACTTATAGCTAATACTCGCTGAAGGTGAGCGATTAGTCTGTTCACGATTGAACAAATAACTAACAATCCGGATAACGCTCGACTCAACATGATTAAGATGCTACTAATCCGACAGATGCTTTGCTAATATTTGACCTGCCGCGAATCTCGTTCGCGAGCGTCTCGCGGAGCCTCCGAGTTCTATCTGCGATATACAGGTAGCAAATGGCTTTCAGTCGAACCTTTGGGTGCTCCACCCAGCCGGTAGACCCCCTGATTCTCCAATCACTCACATACCTGATTTCGATGGCAAGACTTATCCATAGCTTCCGTTAATCACCGTGCCAGGAGACAGCGGTAAATCGGTCTCAGTCGCGAAGCACAACATTAAGCAGCGAACTCTTGACTTCAAGCTCCCCGTTGTATTGGATGAAACCCATCTTCCTGAAGCGGTTCATAAAGAAATTCACCCGTCCGCGCGTGGTCCCGACCATCTGCGCTAACGCTTCCTGACTGATTTTGGGGATGGTAACATCGTGATTTCCTTCCTTGCCAAAACGAGCGAGCAGGAGAAGAACACGCGCCAGTCGCTTCTCGCTGGAATTAAAAAGATGGTCGATTAAGTCCTCTTGATAACGGGTATTTTGTGCCAGCAAATACGCGATGAACAAATCGGAAAAGGCCTGTTCTCGGTGAACCACCTCCATCATCGCTTTCTTTTCAATTCGCATTACCGTGCAATCAGTTATGGCGTGGGCGGAACACATCCGGACGGCTTGCCCAGTGAGACAACCTTCCCCCAAGAAATCGCCCTTGTTAAGAATGGCTATGGTGGCCTCTTTCCCCGTATGGGACACCACCGACAGTCTTAATCCTTCCTTTTTGTAAGTAGAAGACGGCGTCCGAGGGATCGCCTTGCACAAAAATTGCTTGCTTGCCGACAACGGTTGCCAGCGTCCTGCCGCGGGCAATGGTCGAAAGAAAAGCCTCGGTATCGAATGCTTTACGCGCACTAATCACTGCCGCCTCCAGGTTTCCCAATACCTAGCGCCCGAACCGTAGCGCGCCAAGATTTTTTTCTACCTGCACTACCGACTGCGTGGCTGCGTTGCAACTGCGGCACGCCGCTATGCCGGTGACGAAAATCTGCCGTTGGCAATAGTGCCGTATCTTCGGCACGCCTGCCAGTATTTGGGCATTTGGCTTCGACTTGGGTCTTGGGTATATCTCACGATTGTCCGTTATTTTCTAATGCTTTGCAGGGGTCTGGGAAGTGCAATCGCTACGCATCGAGCAACTTTATCCCCAATTGGACAGATTGCTGCCGAAACAACTGGCGGGGTTGCCGATTGATATACCGGCGAAGCCGGTCGCCAGTCCTCAGTTATCGCGACATTGAGACAGCCGTAGAGAGTAAGGCAGGCCTCTAGCCAGAAAGCGAACTCGGGCAGTAGGTCTCTCGCGATATAGCGTTGCTTCCACAATTCCGGTCCAAATCATGGACGGGTATCCAGTATCTGGACGTAATACGGCGCTTATAGACGAGGAATTTCAGGATAGAACCCGAAATTAGGACATTCATCTTTTAACAAACAAATGAGATACCGGCGCATCGTTCCAGTGGCAGGGAACCTGCAAACGGAAATCGATACCACGCCAGGGAGAACTGTGATTCTCGCTTCGAGCAGGGAGACCGCGCACCGGAGTTTTAGTGAGCAAACCGACAGCGCCGCGATGCTGAAGATTCAGCATCGCGAATGGTGGCTCTGGCTGGCGGCGGTTGTGATCACACTCCTTTTAACCGTCGGACTTATCTCTTTCGTAGTGCCCATGCTGCAATCCATGCGCGCGGAAGTCGGCGTAGTGGAAATCCGGTCCGTGGCCGCGGGGTTGGTCGCGCTGGTGTTGCTCTTCGATGTCTACGTAGTTTATCAGCAGTTGTTGATCTACCGATTTCGGCGCCGGCTGGCGGAGCGAGAAGAGGTATTTAGTCTGATTACGGAGAATGCCGCCGACATGATTGCTGTGATTGATGAAAATGGGCGGCGCATTTACAACAGCCCCTCGTACGAGCGGATTTTGGGCTACCGCCCTTCGGACCTCCAAGGCACGACCGGATTCGAACAGGTGCACCCGGACGATCTCGCATTAGTAATAGAAGAGGCGGCATTCGCGCGCAGCGCCAAAGTTGGACGGCGGATTGAATACCGCATGCGCGACGTGGAGGGCAACTGGCACATCGTGGAATCGACCGCGGCTCCGATTCTGGAGTCCGAGGGTCGCACGCTCCGGCTGGTCATCGTCAGCCGAGACATCACGGATCGCCGGCGGCTGGAAGAACAATTCCGGCAGTCGCAAAAGATGGAGGCCATCGGGCGGCTTTCGGGAGGAATCGCCCATGATTTTAATAATCTGCTTGGCATCATCATTGGCTATGCAGAGGTATTGCAGGAGAGTATTCCGCCAAGTGATCCAAACCGCGAGTGCGCAGACGAAATCGCGCGTTCCGGGCGACTTGCCGCAGCCCTTACGCGACAATTGCTCGCCTTCAGCCGGCAACAGGTGCTCGAACCGAAGATCATCGACCTGAATGCCGTCGTTTCCGAAGTGGAGAAGTTGCTTCGGCGCCTGATCGGCGAAGACATCGAACTGATCACGTCGCTGGAATCCAATCCGGAAAGAGTGAAGGCGGACCCAGGGCAACTAGAACAAGTCCTCCTCAACCTGGCGGTGAATGCGCGAGATGCGATGCCAAACGGCGGCCGCTTGACCCTGAGCACACGCTCGGCCCTTATGACCGACTTCGACGTCCGCCGTTACCCCTATCCTTTTAAGCCTGGGCAATATACGCAACTAACCATCACAGACACAGGCGTCGGCATGGATTCAGCGACCCAGTCTCGCATCTTTGAGCCCTTCTTCACGACGAAAGAAAAAGGAAAGGGGACAGGCCTTGGACTGGCCACCGTCTACGGCGTGGTCAAGCAAAGTGGGGGATATATCAAGGTACAAAGCCAATTGGGAAGGGCACTACGTTCACCATCTATCTACCCGCGGTAAGTGAAGCTTTGACGCCGCCCGTCGTGGCAGAGAAGGCAATCGCCGTACCTAGAGAAAATGAAACAGTTCTGCTGGTTGAGGACGAAACCGTCCTGCGTTTTCTGACGAAGAACATGTTGAAGCGGTTCGGCTATACGGTACTGGAAGCGGCAAATAGTGTTGATGCCTTAGCAATCAGTTCCCAGCTAAAACTCCCGATTGATCTATTGTTGACCGACATCGTGATGCCCGGAATGAATGGCCGCGAGTTGGCGGATCGACTGGGGGAGGAAAGGCCGGAGATGAAGGTGATCTACATGTCCGGCTACACGGGACAGCAGTTTGGCCAGGACGTAGTTCCGCTGGGCAGTCACTATTTGGCTAAGCCATTCTCACGCGAGGATCTGGCGGCAAAGATACGGGAGGCCTTTCCGACAGAGTCGACATTAGAAGACGTGGATCTACTGGACCGAGCACCCGCATTAATGAATCCGGCACTAGCGGATGAAGGACAAAGATGAAAAAGCTGTTGATCGTGGACGATGAAGACGCTATGCGTGGACTCTATCGTCGGCGACTCTCCGGATTGTATGAGCTATTCGAAACGGGAGATCCCGAGCAGGCCCTCGCCCTGGCGCTACAGCACAAGCCGGACGCCATCCTTCTCGACTTGAGAATGCCAAAATACGACGGCTTCGAGCTGTGCCGGAACTTCCGGGCGCTGAGTTACACATCTAAGGTTCCACTATTTGTGATCACCGGGGAGTCGGCAAATCACAAGAAAGAGTGCGAGGCCATGGGGGCAACATGCTACATCGAGAAACCCGTTGACTTCGAAAGGCTCAAGCTAACCCTGGAAGCCACTTTCGGAGCTTTGTCCCCAGCTCGGGCCTCCCGAGAGGAATTGCGCATGCGAGTCGCATTGAAGCTCAAGGGACGGGACGCTGAGGGCGAGCAGTTCGACGACCGAGCGGAAACCGAAGGCATTAGTGCGGACGGATTTTCTTGTATCTGTGGTCGTAACCTGCAGGATGGGGCGCCGTTGAATGTGTTTCTTGTTGGACGAAACGAAATTCGGGTGGGAATAGCGCGACCGGTGGAGCGTGTTTCCGCAGGATTGGACCGCCACCGTTACAATTTCCTTTTCGACGGCGAGAAAAAGAACTGGATTGTTCAGAACTAATCGTTTCTTAATGTAAAGTATTGGCGCTGGCGCTCTTGGTATGGGCTAAGAGCTGATAAATTGTGGCGCGTGATATGCCGAGTATTTCGGCTGCCTGAAGCTTGTTCCCGCCGACGAGTTCCAGTACGCGAAACACATGTCGCATCTGCAACTCTTTAAGCGAGATCAGATTCTCGTCCTGGGCTGGGAGTTCCGCCCGCGCACCTCGCAACGGATCTGGCAGATCTCTGATATCGATCAACGGCCCATCCGCCATCATGCAGGCGTTACCGATCACGTTCTCCAGTTCGCGAACATTGCCCGGCCAAGAATAGACTCCCATGCGCATCTGGGCGCGACGGGTTATGCCCGAAATGGGTTTCTTGAATTCCGCGGCGAACTTTTCGACAAAATGTCTAAAGAGAAGTGCCATATCTTCGCGCCTTTCGGTCAATCTGGGGAGCGCGATATCTACCATGGTCAGTCGGTAGAATAGATCCTCACGAAACTTGCCTTCATTCACCATAGAACGGAGGTTCCGGTTGGTGGCTGCAATCACCCGAACCTCGATGGTACGGGGCGAGGGAGATCCGATACGCTGGATTTCGTGGTTCTGCAGTACGCGGAGTAATTTAGCCTGCGCGGATAAAGGCAATTCACCGATTTCGTCCAGAAACACGGTGCCATGGTTGGCATATTCGAAGAGCCCCATTTTGTCCTGAAGGGCACCGGTAAAGGCTCCTCGCACGTAACCAAAAAGCTCGCTCTCCACCAGGGTTTCTACGATCGCCGAACAATTACAAACGGCAAATGGACCCAAGGCGGCGGGACTCAGGCGATGTAAGGATCTAGCTACCAGCTCCTTCCCAGTGCCCGTCGCGCCTGTTATCAGGATATTTCGGAAATGCGGTGAGACCCTGCGAATCTTGGCGAATACCTCCAACATGGGTGGACTGCGGCCAATGATGCCGTCAAACTTGCAGGTGTCGAGGAGATCATGCTCAATATCGCGCGTCTTCTGCCTTCGGTCGGCATCGGAAAGCAACTGTGCTATCCGACCGCGCAGCCTATAGAGATCAAGGGGTTTGCTGAGATAATCGGTCGCGCCCGTCTGAATCGCTCTCACGGCGGACTCGGTGGAATGATCTGCCGAGATAAGAATCACATCGGTGCCAGGGTCGAGCGCGAGGATCTTTTCCAGCAGGTCCAGCCCTCGAATTCCCGGAATCATGAGATCGAGCAGCACAATTTGAGGGCGATATCGCCTAAACATCTCCATGCCAACCTGCGGATCGCTGGCGACAAGGACTTCCACCCCGGTATCCGTGAGGGCATCCCTGATGAAATCCAAGCTCTGTATTTCATCGTCGATGGCGAGCAAGCGTGATGATTTTGTTTCGGCCACGTCAGGTAGTCGTTAAGGTTGGCGAACTAATACCAACCATACACTGTTTGTAACGGCGTGGCTAGGCGGGTGCCGCCCGGCTTTATCTTCGGTGCGTCCGCTCACTCTCTCGAACTGTATGGATGTAGGACTGAAGTCTTAAATTTAGACATCAGCCGCCGGCTCGCTAATTGCTGCTCTTTCGCCCCAATACCAGATTTATAGAGTGTTTTTCGTGAGATAGAAGTCTGGCAGTGTGCTTGCTTATTCACGGGGGAACGGGCTGCGGTCCGGGGAAAATCCCTAACTGACGGGGCGAAGCTCTATCTACTTGGCGATGAGGTGCCATGACATCGACGGCTAGGTCCATCCGAGAATCTCAAAGCTTGGAATGGTTCGCGGTGCATACATGGTCGCGACACGAGAAATCGGTGTTCGAACAGCTCTGCGTTAAGCGGATTGAGACTTTCCTGCCACTCTATGATCCTCAGACAAAATGGAAGAACGGTAAGCAGAGCGGTCTCATCCCTTTGTTTCCGGGCTATCTTTTTGTTCGAATTAATATCCAGCATCAGTTGCCGGTGTTGCAAACATCCGGGGTAGCAAGGTTCATAGGCTTTGGCCGGAATCCAGCCGTGGTGCCCGACCAGGAAATCATGCAACTCGCGGCTGCGGTTGAGAAGGGAAATGTAGTAGAGCCACATCCCTTTCTCGTGGTCGGACGCCGCGTGCGAATTAAGCGCGGTTCCCTGGCGGGGCTGACAGGAATCCTTGTCCGAGACAAGCGCGGAGCCCGGGTTGTTTTATCGGTTGCTTTGATTTCGAGATCGATCAGCATCGAATTGCCCGACGGACGAGAATGATCGAACCTGTCGAAACCACTCGGCGTGTTAGCTGACAAAGATGGCCCTCCCCGGCTTCTCTAGTCGCGAGAATCGTGCGGCACAAATTAAAAAGTCCAGAATGGATAGAAACATGTTCCGAAATACTGTTACTCTTGCTTTGGTATTCTTCTCGCTTAACGGTTTCGTCATGGCTCAAGAGCTGCCCAACGCACCCAGCGTGACAGTAGGTCTGTTCCCTGCCCAGCCATTTGTTGTCCGCTTCAAAAGGCGGAGCTTCGCCTGCGGCAACGCGGGGCTGGATCGACTGGAAAGTTGCGGATCTCCTATTGGACTTCCACCTTCGCGCTTGCGGGGACGACCGTTGTCAATGTAGAGATGACGGCCCGCTGTGTGGAACAGCACACCTGCTTTTCTGAGATTGACTCCGGCGCGAGCCGAGGCAAGCTATACGCCTATACGTTGCCGACGAATGTTGCGCTAGCCGTGCTCGGCTACAAGCTCAAAGAGCGAACCCGCTGGTGGTGGGTACCGCAGGCGGTTTTTACCGCCGGCAATCTCTTCAGCGCCGGCCGATCCTACGGCAGGATAGATATCAATCGCTTCACGACGTATCGCCGTCTTCTTCCGTTCTGGTGACGGCAAAAGAGCTCCCCATAACTAACTCATCTCAGTCGCAATAGCATGTCGCCCGAATAAGGATATGAAAGAAATCGAGCCCCGTTCAACCTCCACGTCCGCTACGATGACCTGGAACAGATCCGTGTCTCCGATATCCGAGCTTCAACAGCGAACCCAAGCGCTGACCAATTTCGATCGTCGATCTGTGGCGCGTCCTCGAAAAGCGAAAGTGGATGGTTCTCTCTATTCTGGGCGCGGTGGTGCTTTCAGTCACGGCATATTCGTTAACGCTCCCCAGGCGCTACGATGCACGTTCCCTACTGCTGCTCGACCTGGAAGGTTCGGAGGACTTGGGTTTAGACCAGTTGGTGATGCCCATCGGCATCGACCTGGATACGAAGTTGCAGACCCAGATAAGCATCGTGCAAAGCGACGCTATCGCAAACAGCGTAATTGATCAACTGAACCTCCAAAACAACCCGGCTTTTATGGGTAAAGACGTGCACGGTGCTGCCCGTTCCCTGGCCGGCCTGGACTTGCGAACACGTCCGGGCCTCACGAGCCACTTTCAAAGATTCTTAACCGTGCAGCTTATACCCAAAACTGAAATCATAGAAATTCATTTTCGTAGTGGTGATCCATCTCTGGCGGCGGACGTGGCCAATGCGGTCGCCACCACTTACATCGAACACAATTTCCAAACCAAGTATAAAGCAACCCGGCAAACCTCCGATTGGCTGATGAAACAGTTGGACGATGTGAAAAAGAATGCTGAAGTCGCCGAGCAGGAGGTAATCAGTTACCAGAAAAAGACGGGACTATTTGGGACTGATGAAACGCACAATATTGTTATCGACCGTCTGGAATTACTGAACAAAGCACTCTCGGAAGCCGAAGGCGATCGCATTGTGAAAGAAGCCAAATATCGTATCGCCCTATCGGAGAATCCTGAATTGATTGCGAACGTTATGCCGGAAAGCCTGCTGGGTGCTCTCTATAAGGAACGAGCAGAGAGCAGGTCTGAGTATGCTCAGTTGGCTGCGAAGTACGGAGCAGCCTATCCCAGGGTGATTCAGTTGCAGTCGCAACTTACTGAACTGGATTCGAGCATCGTCGAGGAAGTCGGCAAAGTTAAGGAAACGCTGAACGCAGAGTACAAGGCCGCGCTAAAATCGGAACAAATGTTGCAGGCCACCTTCGACCAGCAAAAGGAAAATGCCTACAACATGAATCAGGATGCCATACAGTATGGCATTATGAGGAGAGAAGTTGAATCCAGCCGCGACCTATATCAGGGCTTACTAAAGAAGCTGAAGGAAGCGGGCATTCTGGCGGGCTTAAAGTCGAGCAATATCAACATCGTCGACGCGGCCAGCGTGCCGATCTCACCGGTCGAGCCCAAGATCCCGATGAACCTTGCTTTGGGATGCATAGGCGGGTTGTTACTCGGAGTAAGTTCGGCGTTCATTGCAGAGAACGTAGACAGTTCCATACGCACGCCAGAAGACGTTGAAACATATTGTTCTCTTCCTGCACTGGGAATAATCCCCAGCTCAACTGCCCATCTCAGCTCGGCTCGGAATAACCTGGTTCAGGCCAAGAAGCCACAGTTCATTCTTCCGATCACGCTGGAGCACAAGAATTCTGGAAGCGCGGAAGCTTTTCGCGCGCTGCGAACCTCGCTAATGCTGTCATCGCCGGTCGCGCCCCCGCAGGTGATTCTGGTAACCAGTGCTGTAATGCAGGAGGGCAAAAGCTTCATCTCCATCAATCTGGCGGTTGTGCTGGCCCAAACTGGCCAGCAAGTCCTGCTAGTGGATGCAGATATGCGCCGGCCAGCGATCAATAAGTATATTGGGATAGCCATGAATCAGGGGCTGAGCTCGTGTCTGGCGGGGACGGAAAATGCGGATGAGATGATTGTAGAGATCGATGAAATTCCGGGCCTTCATGTGCTGCCGGCCGGGCGTATGCCACCTTATCCTTCGGAGATGTTGGCTTCTGAGGCTCTGACCACCCTGATGCAAGGTTGGCGGGAGCGGTTCCGCTACATCGTGATCGACACCCCCCCGGTTTTGGCGGTGACGGACGCAGTAGTGGGCGCAAGGGTTGCGAATGCCGTTATCCTGGTCGCCCGATCGGAGAAAACCCGCCGCCAGACACTTACCCGGGCGCGCGATCTATTGTCCAAAGCCCGTGTACATATCGCCGGCGTGGTGGTCAATGACCTCTCATTCGACTCGGTAGAGTATCGCCAGTATTACGGATACTATGGCAAGAATCATCAAGGCTACTACCACTATGGAAATGCGTCTGGGAATGGCGATAAAAGCGCAACCGACCACACCTGATCCTGCCTGCAAGACCTTACCTCGGGCAATTTTCTGAGGATGCCGTTTTGAAGCGATCAAAATTTGTGCCCGTCTATTCATCCGCTCTGCTGTTTATGCTGGTGGCGACGAACTTCACGAAGGCGCAGGAAAAACCGTATCGAGCGCGGCGCAAGTAACAGCACGGGTTTCGGCAGTGGCGCCGCCGGGCCGATTGGAGCAGGCGATCTGGTGGAAATGAGCATTTTCGACACGCCCGAGCTTAGCGGAAAGCTTCGCGTGAGCAACGCCGGAGACATCATTCTCCCGCTGGTTGGGTTTCTTCACGTCGCCGGACTCTCTGCCACCGAAATGCAAACGCCATCCGCCAAAAGTTCATCGATGGCGGATTCGTCAAGGACCCGCAGGTCACAGTGTTTGTCGCGGAATATGCAACGCAGGGAGTTTCAGTGTTAGGTGAGGTGAAGAGTCCCGGCATATATCCCGCCCTCGGAGCGCACCATCTCGTTGACTATATCTCGCTTGCTGGTGGACTCACGCCTCTAGCTGGCAACCACGTGGCCATCACCCGATCCGGTCATCCCAGTGACCCCGAGGAGGTCAAAATCTCGGCTAGCACGGCGTCCAAAGTCAGTTCAACAATCCGGAGATCTCGCCCGGAGATTCTATTCTTGTGGAGAAAACAGGACTCATCTACGTGATTGGCGACGTTGTGCGTCCCGGCGGATTCCCCATGGAGCACGACGACCATCTCACCGTCCTGCAAGCGCTGGCTCTGGCGGAGGGCACTACTTTTTCTGCGAAAACCGGAACTCGACTGTCATTATCCGCACTGTGCCACAAGGGCATCAAACCATCCCCGTTGATCTCAAGAAAATTTTGGCCTCCAAAGCCGACGACGAGATGCTTCAGGACAACGATATCCTGTTTGTGCCCAACAGCGCCGCGAAAGCGGCTCTGAAGAATGTCGAATCTCTGCTGCCCATTGCTGCTTCCGCGACGATTTACCGCATACCGTAGCGAATCGCTCGTCACCGACAGACATGGACGGATCGTGTCTGACCCATGGCGTCCAGACGCGTTCGCAGCCCTACTCTCTGACCAGCGGATGCCAAATGAATCGGACCAGCGACGATAATCTTCTCTTAGCGGTGACTTCACCTCTCGCCTGGATTTTCTATAAGGGCCTGATCGGAACAACTGCGTGGCGAAGGGTTTCAGCCCGATTTTGCTTTCCTCTCCCGGCGTGGGCCTTGCGGAGGCTTCGTCGGAGGAGCGGGCGTTCCGAGCATAGCAATTCCGATAGAGCGGAACATTGCTCCGCTCAGTGATTTGGTATCCCTCTGCAAGTTATACAGAGTTATCCGGCATACTCAACCGCTGATCGTCGATGCCAGTACGCCCAAGGCGGGCCTTCTTGTCAGCATAGCTTCTTTTCTTGCCGGTGTTCGTTGCCGTATTTACACTTTGAGGGGCTTGCGATTAGAGACCGCTACCGGAATAACAAGATTCGCTCTACGGATCGCGGAACTTATAACTTGCTCATGTTCTACTCGAGTGATCTGCGTTAGTTCGAGCCTGCGTGAGCGCGCCATCGCGCTGAATCTGGTCTCCCGAGAAAAGACCGTTGTCCTCGGAGAAGGGCTCTGCCGTCGACGTGAGCCGCTTTGTTCCACCGAATCGCGGGTCCGCGGAAACGAAAAGCACCTTGCCTCACCTGGGCATACCCTCTGGTGCGCCTGTCATGGGATTTGTGGGCCGGTTTGTGAAAGACAAGGGGATTGCGGAACTTGTCGAGGCCTTCCAAGCGGTACGCAACACTTTCCCGGCAATTCATTTGCTCATCTCGGAGATTTTGAAGACGGCGATCCGGTTGAACCAGAAACCCGTCGATACCTTGAATCGACATCCGCGGTGATCCGGACTGGGTTCGTGTACGATGCCGCTCCTTATTACCCGCTGATGGACCTACTGGTATTTCCGACTTATCGGGAAGGGTTCGGACAGGTTTCCCTCGAGGCACAAGCTAGTGGCATACCCGTCGTTACCACCCGGGCCACTGGAGCGATCGACTCGTCCTGGATGGTATTACTGGTTATGCAGTGCCGGTCGGGGACTCCAAGGCACTCGCCGCCGCAATGATCCGGTTGCTTGCCGACGACGAACTCCGTTCGCGAATGGGGCGAGCCGGCCGCGACTGGATGGAACGTGATTTTCGCGTCCAGCCAATTTGGCAGGCTCAAGTCGCGACTCTACCGCGAATTGTTGTCGGAGAGCATTCCGACAAGTTCTGCAGCTCGACGCGGAACAAATCGTGAAGCGAGCGTTTCGACATCTGCTTGGCGTTCCCGACGGTTATTCTCCTGTCGCCCTTGTATGCCGCGATTGCAATCGCCGTCCGGTCGGCTATGGGAGCGCCGATTCTGTTCCGGCAGGAGCGCCCCGGTATGAACGGTAAGCCTTTCACAATCCTCAAGTTTCGGACGATGAGCGCGCCAAGCCGAGATCCGGAATGCCCTTCGTCAGATGCACAGAGACTAACAGTTCTTGGACGATTCCTCCGCAGCGACCAGCCTTGACGAATTGCCGGAACTGATCAATGTGCTTTGTGGCGAGATGAGCTTAGTGGGCCCGCGGCCTTTGCTCACCCGCTACCTCGAACGCTACACACCGGAGCAAATGAGAAGGCACGAGGTTCGGCCAGGCATCACAGGGTGGGCGCAAGTCAATGGCAGAAACACCCTCGACTGGGACCAAAAGTTTGCCCTTGACCTCTGGTACGTCGACCACCAAAGTATGGGCCTTGATCTGCGTATCCTGGCGATGACACTGTGGCATGTTTTGAAACGCGAAGGTATTTCCCGGCCCGGCCACGCCACCATGCCGGAATTCTTTGGGGTCAAGACCGAACAGAAGAGAGCAAACGCCTGAGAACGGTCGCCACAAAATTGTCCTTGCGTGGCCAGCCCGAACTCCAACCAACCGCATGCCTCCAGCGCACTATATGAAATCTGCAGCAGCGCCAATGCCTGATAGGTATCCCGCCGGAAGCGACTTTCGACATGCCGCAGCGATAAGACTTGCCCAAACTGGCCCGCCGGGGACTGGGATGGTCGTTCGCGCTCCTGGTCGGAAGATACGCGTTCTCGATGGTGACCACTGCGGTCCTGGCCAGGCTTCTTTCGCCGGCGGACTACGGATTACTGGCAATGGTCGCAACCATAACAGTTATGGCCCAGGCGGTCTCTGATTTCGGCTTGTCGTGGGCGACGGTTCAGCGCGAACAACTCGACCGTAACCAGATCGATGCTCTGTTCCTGGTCAACTGCTTGTTCGGAATCTTGCCTAACCTTCCTATGCCTGCTGTCGGCACCCTATGTCGCGCGTTTCTATCACCGCCCCGAGCTCACCAGGATCGTCACCGCATGCAGCGTAACGCTATTTCTGTCTGCCGTCGCGGTGCAGCCAACCGCCTTACTGCGTCGCCAACTAAAGCTTAAAGAGTTTAATTTATGCGCGCTTTATTCTTTGGCGATTGCTGGCGTCGTAGCCATCCTTCTGGCTTGGATTGGCCTCGGTTACTGGGTGCTGGTAGTGCAACTGGTGCTTCAGCAGGCATTAACCACAGCCCTGTCGTTCCCGATGAGCGGCTACTATCCACGACTCCCATCGACTTATTAAATATTGGATCCCTCTTGACATTTGGCGGGTACTCGGCGGCATATGGAATCATCAACTACTTTGCCCGCAATCTGGACAATGTATTGATCGGCAAATTCTGGGGTGCGGTTGCGCTGGGATACTATTCCCGCGCTTATTTTCTGATGACCCTGCCAGGCATGCTAGTGATTGGAATGTTTAGCGGCGTACTGATTCCGGCACTGGCGTCATTGCGCAAGGAACCTCCCGAATGCAGTCGGCTTATCTTCGTGCTCTTCGACTGATCACCGTCTGGGTAGCACCTTGGCGGTCGGATTGGCGGTAACCGCGCCCGAAATCGTAGATTTCCTTTATGGTGCGAAATGGCACGCCGTAGTGCCGATCCTATTATGGCTGTCCGCAGCCAGCATCCTCCAGCCCATCCAAAATACGGCCCAGTGGCTTTATATAGTGGCGGAGAGCGGCCGAGGCATGTTCTTCATGGGTTTCCTGGTCGCTGCGTCCGCTGTTGTGGCCTTTGCCTTAGGCATTCGGTCCGGTCCGACAGCCGTCGCCCGCAACTATGCCATCTCCAATACACTCATTGCCTATCCGATCCTTCTTATGTCACATCGATCTTGCGGCCTGAATATCGGAAAAGACAATCGCCGCGATCGCGCCCTTGCTGCTTTGCGCACTCGTCATGGGTTGGGCGGTTTGGATGGCAGGCGTTGGTTCTAATGCCGCTGCTATCGGACTTCAGGGTCGCCTGGCCGTGAAAGTCATTGTCGGAACGCAGTCTATATGACTTGCCTGAGACAATTTGTGCGGCCTGCCTATGTTGAGATACTCAACTTACCAGCCAACTCGTATTACTGCGTTATGAACATCGGCATAGTCTGCAACGAGTTGCTCCCGGCCCCAGTTGGAGGAATCGGGACATTTACCGCCGAGCTAGCGCGCGGGTTAGCCGAACTGGGACATGGAATTCATATTGCTGGCATCGACCACAGCATCAAGTCGACTATCTGCGAGAAGGTATCCCCAATTTGACGATACATCGCCTGGACGCGCGGACGGGGGAGATGGAGCGGATATCTGAATCGGGCCACGCTTTTTTGGCTCGTCCGCAGGTTGGCAGTGGAAGGAAACATCGACCTTATCGAAGTACCGGATTTCGAAGGTTGGTGCGCCGGTTGGCTCCGGTTGCCGATCCCTGTAGTGGTTCGATTGCACGGCTCAGCAACGTATTTTGCCAATGAAATGCACGATCCACTGCCGCGTTCCACCAAATTACTAGAATGTTTAGGGATTCGGCGGGCCGATCATGTTGTATCCGTCAGCAGATATACGGCCGATCGAACAGCAGCAGATTTTGGTCTGCGCTTGCCGCCATCGGTGATTTACAACAGCGTCGTCCTACCGGATGTGACTCGCGCTAAGAGTGATTATAAAAGCCACGATCTGGTGTGCTATAGCGGCACGCTGGTTCGGAAGAAAGGCGTATTTGCGCTCGCTAAAGCGTGGCCTCTGATCAAATTGCGCCGCCCGAATGCGAAATTGATGATGATTGGTAAAGACGGCAGGGACGAGGGCCGCGCCTGTACCGAATTGATTCGAGAGTTTGTCGGACGCCATGCCGACTCGATCGAGTTCGCGGGCCATCTCCCCAAGCCGACAATGGAAGGTCTGCTAATCAGCGCCGATGTCGCAGTGTACCCGTCCTATAGCGAAGCCTTTGCTCTCGCGCCCATGGAGTCCATGTCACTTCGCGTTCCAACAATTTACACGACGCGGGCCAGCGGCAGCGAACTAATAAGACACGGCATCGATGGTTGGTTGTGCGATCCGGACAAGACGGAAAAATTCGCTAACCAGATCGCCACCCTGCTAGAAAATAGTCAGCACGCCAGCGCTTAGGTGAGGCCGGACGGCGGCGAATCAGCGAGGGTTTTCCCTATGCGGCAGCGCTCGGGAAAAACATTGAGTTCTACAAAGAATGCCTTCTACCGATTGATAATTCGGCCACCTGGGCGGCCGCAGACTCTTCCATGTCCTCGGTTCCCGAAACCGATCTAAATGGATAATCAAGGGCAGATTGGCGGCCACGAGACCAACCTCGATTTCGTGCGCGCGCTCGCGGTAGTCATGGTGGTGGTTTCTCACCTGTCATTATTTTTCGGCACGTCAAATATTCGGATTTCGTGGATCCCGTTTTATTCGGCAAGCTCGGCGTCATAATCTTTTTCGTTCATAGCGGAATTGTGAACATGATATCGATTGAAAGACATATCTGACAAACACGGCGAGCAGCGATTGTTTCGCACTTTCATGACGCGGAGATGTTTTCGCATTTATCCCTTGTCGATCGTCGTTGTTTCAGTCGTCTTTTTGACGAAATTGCCGGTGAGTCTGCTGGCGCATCGCGTGGCCGCGATTGGGCGGAATCCTAAGCCGAATTCATCCCCAGTTTGTTTCTGATGCAAAATTTTATGCGCTACGATCAGATACTCTCTCCTTTGTGGAGTCTGCCTTACGAAGTTCAGATGTATTGCTTATTTCCCGTAGCTTATCTTAGTCCATCCGGCGGTTGAGTTCGAGCAAAAGCGATGGTATTTGCATGGGCTTTACTGGCAACAGTTGACCACGTCATTACTCCCCATTTTATTAAGCATGCAAATTTAGGCCATGCTATTACCGTCCCAGATTTCCTCTCCTACGGCCTACTATTCGCGGCTGGTCTGTACGCCTTTAAGGAAATGCAGACCTCACGGCGCGTCGTGCCCTTTTGGGCGTTGCCTGCTCCTCATTACAGTGTGTCTGTATCGTGTGGTGTCTGTCCTATGGTGACACCACCAAATGTGTTTTTGTGACGTTCTGTCTCGCCCTCGCTTTGCCCTATATAAAGGCTTCCAAGAACTCGGCGCAGACTCGAGTTTGCGGATGGGTGGCCAAGTACTCTTACGGAATTTATTTGCTGCATTTCCCGGCGATTTGGCTGGCTTTCGTGCGTTTCAGCTATTTCCGTATGGTGGCGCAAGTCTGCATATTTGTGTTCGCGACGTCTTGGGGGAAGTGTGCTGGCATATCACGCTATCGAACTCCCGATGATTCTGATTGGCAACAATGCTCGCCGGGAGACTCAGTTGTACCAAGGTTACGCTGAAGGCTCAGGCCGCGGCCGCAGGGGTCGTGGGATGACTGCTAATGGAATAGGCGGTCATGAAACGAACCTCGATTTCGTGCGGGCACTGGCCGTGCTCATGGTTGTAGGCGCTCATCTCAGCTCGTTTCTCGGTAACCCCACGTCGGCTTCTTCGAAATTGCCATGCTCGGAAGGATTGGGCGTCGTCAATCTTCTTCGTGCACAGTGGTATCGTAAATATGCTGTCCATCGAACGACACATCGACAAATCATGGAGAACATCGACCTCTTCCGCGCTTTTATGGCCCGCAGGTGCTTGCGGATCTATCCCCTATCGATCATTGTTGTTTCCGTTGTTTATTTCTCTCACCAGCCGATCGCCTATCTACATCATTGGAAGGCCGCCTACGGCAACCACCCCAGGGCCGAATTTCTCCCCAGTCTGTTACTGGTGCAGAATTTCGTGCAGTTCGACGACATTCTTAGTCCGCTGTGGAGCCTGCCTTACGAGATCCAAATGTATTGTTTATTTCCCTTTATCTATTTGGGATTACGCCGGTTTAAATCAGCTACGGATTCTCGTGTCTGCATGGGCATTACTCGCGACCGTGCAACATGTGACTGCTCCTCATCTGGCCAAGCACTCAACCATCTGGGTCATATCTTTGCCATTCCAGACATGCTCTTCTACTTTCTCTGGTTTCTTGCCGGATTGTATGCTTATAAAGAGATGCAAACCTCGAAGCGCACCTTGCCATTCTGGTCCCTGCCGGCGCTTTTGGTGTTCCTCTGTCTCGTGTGTACCCTCTCATACGACCGCAACAAGTTTATGTTTATAAGCTTTGCCTGGGAGTGCCTCTTCCTCATATTGTTGGCCTCCAAGCCCGGCCGATAAATCGGGTTTGCGGATGGGTGGCCAAGTACTCATACGGAATCTACTTGCTGCACGATCCTGCATTTGGCTGGGGTTCGTGAAATGCAGCTTTGTGCCTTTGCCGGCTCGAGCGATGATTTTCGTGCTGACAACTTTTGGCGGAAGCGTGATGCTGTACCACGTCATCGAACATCCGATGATTATGGTTGGCGACAGGGCTGCGGCAAATATCAGTAAGCGAAAACTCCTGGTGAAGGCTCACGCGGCAGCAACAGCCTGATGAACCGCTCTGTCCTTATCGTTACGCCCTTCTTTGCTCCGCAGAATCACGCCGCGGTATTTCGTGCATACAAGCTCGCGAAGTATCTGCCGCACTTCGGGTGGAAGCCTGTGGTTCTTACCGTCGACAAGCAATATGAGTACAACGAAGATCCCAGCTCTGCTCGAAGACCTACCGGCTGAAGTAGAGATCATGCTCGCGCATTATATTGAGCCTTCATTAAGGGGTATTCGGATGGCACTGGGCGGTCGCGACAGGACATTCAAATCTACAAAGCATGTTTTTTCGGGGCGGGACAGTGCGATAGAACCCAACGACAACCGCTTTTCGAAACGAGCTTATCGGTACTTGATTAAGAACTGGTTCCAGAATCCCGATGCCTACTGGACCTGGGCACGAACAGCAATTGAGGCCGGAAGAGCGTATCATCCGGGATCGTGACATCGCTGTCGTCTACACCTCATGCTCGCCCTATTCGTCTCTCCTAGTGGGCATGGATTTGCAGAAGACCGGAGCCCGCTGGGTTGCAGATTTTCGCGACCCACTAGGCTATTCCCTGAAAATGGCCAGTCATACTCCTCGGGTTCTCAGCCGCCAGCGGATCCTCGTCAGCGCCTCTCTCACCCATGCGGATGCCGTGACCTTCTTGTCGTCGAGTTATCCAAGCATTTTCCGCGACGTCTTCGGGATCCAACGTACCGATCATATATTCATACCTACCGGAATTGATGAGGAGCTACTGAAAGTCATCCAAGCCCATGGTACCGAGGCTCAGCCCCTACTTGATTTTTGCCGGGGAGTACTTGCCCGAGTACGACACTTCGTTCCTGGAATCATTTGCACAACGATTCGTCATCCGGAAGTCGAAAGAATGAATGTGAAATTGCTGGTAATTGGGACGCTCGAAATTAACCGAAGAAGGTTGACCCCTATAATCGATAGGCTCGGCTTGAGGAAGAACATCGACTTTGCCGATCAAATGTCCCAAGGTGGGGTATTCAAATATCTGCGTGATGCCGTTGCAGGCGTGTTGATTCCGGGCCCGCACGCGTTCTGGTGGACAAACTTTGCCAAGATGACCGATTACATCGGAATGCGTAAGCCGGTTGTGGCTGTTGTGCCGGATCCCTCCGAGGCCCGCACCGCTCTGACCCGCAGCCGGCTCGGTATTTTTCTGGATGGGTCCGCCACCAATCGGGTGGCGATACTTACTGACTTCCTTCTTGGAAGACATACGAAATGCCTGCGCCCAACGAAGCAGAATGCAACGCTATACGGCCCATCATCAAGTGAAATCTTTCGTTGCAGTGTTTGAGTCTCTGATCGCGCCAAGGACTTCCACTGAAGCAACGGCTATTCAAGGCTGAGTGATGGATTTCTGCTTAAACTCGTAGTAGCAGCATTTCTTATCTCGTCAGGTGGCAATGCCACTTCGCCCTGCTTCCAGTTGCGACCGGTCAGCGACGACATATCTACATTTCTGCCTCGACTGGCAACGATAACAACGATGGTCGCAGCCCGACGAAAGCGTGGCAACATGTGTCGACGATCTTTCAGAAATCAGTGTCCAGGGAGTCCGTTCCAGGCAGGCGACAATATCCTCCTGAAGCGCGGCGAGCGGTGGCACGGGCAGATTCGTTTGCAGGCCACGGGCAACGCCCAGCATCCCGTTCGAATCGGTGCCTATGGCGATGGCCCAAGCCGGAGCTGTTTGGGGATAATCCGCAGGCCCGCTGGGTACCGGTTGCAGGCCATGCGGGTATCTATACTACCGATATCGGGGGAGACGGTATTCCCGGCGTAATCTTTCTTGACGGACGAGCCTTGAAGATGATTTCCCCAACCGACACATTGAACAGGGGGGCGACACAGGGAATTTCCTCGCATGATTGCAGCCCGGAAACCTAGCGGGTCGAATCGGGTGGCCGACTTTGGGTCCGAATTCCGCAGGGCAAAGAGTTTGCGGCGGGTGGCATGCGCGTATTTCGGGCGGCTGGAGTTTCGGTCGTAATTCCAGCTATGTAGAGATCGACAACCTTGACATCCAACGATTCAATACGGGTATTGATATAAACGAGTCATAATACGTGGTGGTTAGGCACAACGACATTCAGGACGTGCTGGGAATCGGAATTTATCTGCGATGGGGAGGAGAGATTGCCTGATAGAAAGCAATACCGTTTTCCGCTCGGGAAATACTGCTCTATATGCATTAAAAGGGTCCCATGACAGCTTTCCGCGATAATTGGGTGTCATATCTAAAGCCTCAGTTCTCGGAGTTCGCGTTAGCGGCGACAAAATGGGTATTGGATTACAAGAGTCGGAGCACAGTTTGGTCGAATACAACTACTTCAGTCATAGTGGCGGCCTGGATTTTTATCACGAGGAGGGCAGTGTTGTTCGCTACAACTATCTTTATCGGGTGTGGTCTGCAGGCTCACCAAACGGCGACAGTCTAAGCGTTTATGGCAACATTTATAATCTCGGAGCACCGCCTGGAAAGCGCGGTTCTACCGGCATAAACGTGGGCGTCACCGGTCCCGGCACTATCGCAGTATTTAACAACACCATCTTAAATGCCTCGTCGTATTTCTTAATGGGCTCTTCCAATGACGGCAAAATCATATTTTCTGACAATATTATTTCCGCAACTCCGCCGCTGGCGCGATGACTTCATTGGGTCTAACGTGGAATCCAATCACAACTGTTTTTTCGCCACGGGTGGACCACTGTTTATTCATTTCAAAGCAAAGTTCACGTCTCTCAAGGCGTACCAAGAAGAGAGTGGTCTCGACCTGACATCCATTTATGCTGATCCCCAATTTTCCGCCGCAACGCCAATCACCCCACTCGACTTTCTCATCCAGTCGGGCTCGGGGTGTATTTCTAAAGCCTCGGAGATTCCTTCGTTTGACCAGCCGGAGGTCGTACTTACGATCATGCTACCAACATCGCGCGAGCCCCGTCATAGGGGCGTTTCGCGTAGACGATGGAGCGCGGCGCAGGGATGTGCTCTTCTCGTCATGCACATCTCATTGTTTTAACCATAGATTTGCGGTTAGCCCTGGCGTCTATCTCGTACGTCTCACCTTTGCAACGGCAGCATTGAGTCGGCAGGCGCCGTTCGACTTCGTCTTGAACGGCAGGACATTCGATGTTGAATTCGACGCCGCTGCTGTCGCTGAATCGGATGACCCCCTGATCAAATATTTTCTCGTGCGCCCTGATGGTAATTTGATTGTGCTTGCTTCAAAAGCAACCACTGATACTGCCCTCATCACTGAAGTCAATATCCTGCACTTTGATACAAATCATGGCGATGGTCCACAAGCAATTTCCTGGTAAATTCTTCCCACAAACATATGTTGACCTCTAAATAAAGTGGGGAGGCCGAGACGTCGCCGTTAGACTCGCGTCGCGATTATCCACCCCAAGATCCACCATGGCAATTATAAGCGATCTGAAGTTCGTCATCGAGATGCGGCCACCGGCCGGGTTGGATATTCTCGCGAGCTCTTGCTTCTCGCGTTTGAATATCCACCAGTCTCAGGTGGAATCGCAAGACTTTGTATGGAAATTAGCGGAATACTTCACGGCGGCCGCGTCCCGGCACGTGTACTTACGCAAAAGTGCGCGGCGCCGGTCGCCGCATTTGGCTTGCCCACGATACGCTTCAATTCGCGACGTCCGTTTCGCGAATGGCATACCTACAGATGGTTACAAAGGCAGGTGGCTAAGTCATCTGAAGCCAGCCACGCGACTGTCTGCGGCGTTTGGTATCCGGAGGGACTGATCGCATATCTCGCCCGTGTCCGGCCGCTGGTCATCCTTGCACATGGCTCTGAACTGTTGCCGCTGGCAAGCCGGTGGCGGCGTCCGTTGTGGAACTTGTTGCAGCGCCGCGTATTGGAAAGTGCAAGCTTGGTGCTTGCGAACAGCGATTACACCGGCGGACTGGTTTCCAAAGTAGCTCCCAAGGCGCATGTAAAAGCCATACCTTTGGCGGTGGATACGGATCATTTCGTCCCCGGCAATCGCGAAGCTGCAAAAGCCAGGTTTGGAGTCACAGGCAAGCATGTGCTGTGCACCGTGTCGCGACTGGTACGCTACAAGGCCCATGACTTTGTTTTTCGCTGCATCGCATCTCTGGACCCTACTCAGCGTGACCAACTGATTTATTTGATCGTTGGCAAGGGCAATTATGAGAGCGAACTAAGAAAGCTGGCCTTCGAACTCGGCATCGAAACCTATGTACGTTGGCTTGGGTTCGTTTCCGAAGCCGAATTGCCTCAAGTCTATTGGGCGTCTGACTTGTTTGTTCTGTGCACTCGGGAGTCGCCCGCTGAGCAGGCGGTCGAGGGTTTCGGCATGGTTTTCCTCGAGGCCCAGGCTAGCGGCGTGCCGGTAGTAGGCGACTCGAACCGGCGGCATCTCGGCGGCCGTTCGTGAAGGTGAAGGGGGATGGTTGATCGAACCCGACGATATCCAAGCACTCAGTGCTATTGTTCGGCAACTGGTACGCTCTCCCGAGTCCTTTCGCGCTGCTGGATTACGAGCCCGGCAGCGGGTGTTAGTCGAACGAACCTGGGATATTTATGGTCGACTTTTCCTCTCAGCTTTGGAAAGCGCGAGTCCCTTGGACAGTAAATCGGAATGAATCTGTCGCATCTGTCCCGGACCAGGATGAGCGCGGAGTCTCGATCATCGTGCCAACTCTGAATCGTCAGACATACTTACTGGACACGATTCGGGACTTGCTGGCACAGCGCCATAGCCGAATCGAGATCTTGATTGTCGATCAATCAAGTCAGGACGACCCCGCACTGCTGAGTCTGATTCGCCGTTATCCCGAGCTGATTTCTTACCATAGGGTTTCGTTCCGTGGACTGCCGCTCGCGCGCAACTACGGCTGGCAAAACGCCAAGTACGAGGCTATTGTATTTGTGGATGACGATATACGTTGCGGACCGTCGCTAGTCAACGAACATCTGCGGGCATTGTTACTACCCGGGGTCGGTATGGTTGCGGGCGGCGTCGACGAGTGCATGGAGCCCAAAAACGATGTTGCTGTGCCGGGTCAATTCAACTCCTGGACAGCGACTCCCCACCGTGGATTCAGTGCGATCGATGAACAATTAGTGCAACACGTTCTCGGTGGCAACTTCTCAGTTTGGCGCTCGGTGCTCCAAATCTCAGGAGGATTTGACGAGGCACTGGCAGTTGGGGCCGCGCTGTATGAGGAGACCGAGCTTTGCTTGCGGGTTCACAAGTGCGGCTTTGATATTTATTTCAATGGAAAAGCCCGGCTGCAACATCTCGCGGCTGGGAACGGGGGATGCCGCGTGGCCGATCTTCCAACATACATGGGGTCGCTGGCTCACAACCGTGCCATCCTGATCGGGCGAAACTTGCGATGGTTCCAGAACCCCGGTCGCGTACTTCAGGCTACTTATACTGTTCGCATCATACTCCCTTCACTATCACACGCTGCGTGTCTTCCGGACAGGATTTGCGGGATTGCGGGCAGGATTTCGGGCTGCAAGGAAGCCTCCGATATGTCGCCGGTATCGGACTGATATGCCAATATGAGGCGATTATGGCTTTACTTCTTCCCTTTCCTGTTCGTGCCTAACTTCGGTTTTTCACGGCAAACCCCTTTCGGCGTGCTCGAAGTCTGTGATTTTATGATCGTGCCGTTCTTTATCTTGCTGGTTGTCGCTCCCTCCGCCAGGTATGAGCAACTGCATTCCCGGTTGAATCCGGTCTTCTGGGGCTTTCTCGTTTGGTCATTGTTATCGACTCTGTCTATTCCATATCGCTATGAGTATCTTGGACGATGCACCCGTCCTCATCGCTTGCGGCGTGAAACTCTGCGAAAACCGTCCTTTACGCTGTGACTGGACTTCTTATCGCAAGAAAGCTCTCAGATTCCAAGGTACGGGGAGAATGGCTGTGGTCATTGCTGGCGGCCTTATCCATGCTCAGTATTGGCTTAGTGGCGAGCGGCGGAGATGCAAGCGCTGCGCCAGGTAACTCTTTAGAAGGCTATAAGTCTTACGACGGCATTACTGTCTCAGTGGCTATCTTGTGCGCGTACATATCTGGCCTGTGGATAGATCGGGCCGGCAGCCGTGCCTGGAATCGTTGCGCTGGAATAGTTGTCTCATTTGCGGTCTGCTCAGTGATCTTGTCGACGGGGCACGCAAACGGTCACGGGCGCGGGGGATGGGTCGCGTTCGCGGCCGGGATTGGTTACGTTGCATGGAAGCAAAAACAAGCGGCAAAGAGTGTTGTGATCTTGTTCGTGCTGGGAGCGGCGTCTATCGTGGCTTACGATACCCTACCCAATTTCGCATCTTTGGTCGATATGACGCTCTCACCGGCCGACGGATCGAGTCCTGCGGGCGTGGATGACGGAGGACGAATTGGAACATGGGAACACGAGGCCCCGAAATTGGTTAACGCGCCCTTGCTCGGTGCTGGTTTCTACCATCGTGGCGCTGTGCCAGGGTTGTGGCTCACAGGGTCTCATAATTTCTTTATTCAAATGTTCCTTGAAACCGGAGTCGTGGGTGGCATTCTCGTGGCTGCAGCTTTCTTTCTCATGTGGCGACAAGCAGGGACCCCCGTGGCACGATTGATGAGGACGGGATCGGCGACACGGGGAGCATTAATTGCAGCAATCATGGGGGGGATGAGCGGGGAATTCTACTATGGCGGTATCGGCGCCCTCGTGCTCTTCTCGATGCTCGCGGTTCTCTTCTCCCTGCCCACCTCGCCGGTCGTGAACCCGGCCGTCGGGACCCGAAACCTGCTGCTGAGATTGCGAGTCGCCGTCTTGAAACCCCTAATTTCGGTAGTTATGCCGCTATTCAACGCCGCCAATACAGTTCTCGTCGCCCTCGCCTCCCTTCAGGCGCAGACCTACGAAAACTGGGAGTGCGTGATCGTGGACGATGGCTCCGTCGATAGCTCCGCTCAGGTGGTCAACACCGTTCGCGATGCCAGAATTCATTATCTCCGCCTCGATCGAAACCGAGGACGTGGATATGCGCGCCAACACGGCTTGGAGGCGGCGCGAGGAAGATACATAACATTTCTTGACGCCGATGACTGGATTTACCCGAACAAATTCCGCCAGCAGGTGGAGTTACTCCATGCCGAACCTGAACTGGCAATAGTGAGCACGGGCATGGCTATCACGGACTCCAACGACCAACTCGTCGGCCTGCGAACTCCTCCGCCCGGCGGCGGCTCATCTCTGCGCCCATCACGCGTCTTATCATGCCACCGATGGCATTCGCGCCTTCGATGATCATCGCAGATTTGGCCAAAAACAATCGGTTTCGATAGCTTCTTTCCCAATCAGCGAGGACGTGGACTTCCTTTTGCGCGCCTTGCCGGGGAAGCGGTATGCCATCTTACCGGCAGCTTTGTATGCCTACCGTGAACACGGTTCCACGACTATAGACAAAGTGAATGCCTCGTTGACATACGGTTGCCGCATGTTCGAAAAGCAGTCTGCTCAATTTCCCCTCGGCAGCATGGTCGAGATCGTCAAGGCCAGGGGAAAGCAGGTAGCCTATCGAGCGGCTTACACCTGTGGGCTTTGGGATTACGTAATAGCGCGACGCTCGCGTTTTCCAAACGCGATCGATCGCCGCCAATACCTGGACGCCCGGCTCGTTGTGTCGAAGATTGCGGTTGCCTACGCTCTCGCTGTCTGATCGCTTGCCTGCATCACGGCCTGCTCTTCCGTTCCCCGCAATCGCACACTCCATTTCCCAAACGAACCTATGCCTGCAGCAACCCAACCGGCGGTAGCGGCTAAACCTTTGCTGTTCTCTCCGTGGCCTCATTTTGAAGCCGACGAAATCGAGGCTGCGGTCTCGGTCTTGCGCGGCGGCAAAGTCAACTATTGGACGGGAGAGGAAGGCCGTCTTTTCGAGGCGGAATTTGCAGCGTATGTTGGGCGCCAAGTACGCCGTCTCTGTCGCCAACGGCACCCTGGCACTGGAGTCGGCTCTTCAGGCGTTGGACATCGGCGCGGGACATGAGGTAATTACCACCTCTCGCACCTTCATAGCCTCGGCCAGTTGCGCCCTTGTTCGAGGAGCGCGGGTGGCATGTGCGGACGTCGATGCCGACAGCCAAAACATAACTGCGGAGACAATCCGCCGCGTGATCACGCCAAAGACGAAAGCCATTATCGCGGTTCATCTGGCCGGATGGCCCTGCGATATGGACTCGATTATGGCAATCGCTGCGGAGTTCAAGCTCCAGGTGATTGAGGATTGCGCGCAGGCGCACGGTGCGACCTACAAGGGCGCACAAGTGGGATCGATTGGCCACATGGCTGCATTTTCTTTCTGCCAGGACAAGATCATGACCACCGGCGGGGAAGGCGGCATGGTTACCACCAATAACGAAGAACTGTGGCAGAGAGCATGGAGTTACAAAGATCATGGCAAAAGCTATGACGCCGTTTACCGCAACCAGCATCCCCCGGGCTTTCGCTGGCTGCATGAATCATTTGGCACGAATTGGCGTTTAACCGAAATGCAGTCTGCGCTGGGTCGCATCATGTTGCGCAAGCTGACTGCATGGGTGGCGACACGGCGACGAAATGCCGTGCGATTGACTGATTGCTTCCGCAAAATCCCCGCGCTGAGGGTGACGGAGCCGCCTTCCGCTCTGGCGCATTCCTACTACAAGTACTACGTTTTTGTGCGCCCCGAGCGGCTTCGCCAAGGCTGGACGCGCGACCGAATCATCGCGGAAATTAACGAGCGCCGGTGTGCCGTGCTTTTCCGGGAGCTGCAGCGAGATCTACCTCGAAAAGGCATTTCCAGGAAGAATGCGCCCGAAGCGGCCGCTTCCGGTGTCGCGCACACTCGGCCAGACCAGTCTGATGTTCCTCATTCACCCCACCTTGGTAGCGAAACATATCGATCTGACCTGCATGACCGTGGAAACAGTGATGAGAAACGCAACCCTCTGAGCAAAATTGCTCATTCCGATCGTGGACCGGGGGTTCAGCTATTATGCGTGACGCGAGAGATCAAGTTGGAAATTATCGCGAGGGTTGTCGCCGACCTGATCATTTTGAACGCCTCGCTCTTTATAGGTTTGCTGCCGCAACTGTTGTTGCAGCATTCACGAGATTTCTCATACTTCGATAAGTGGTGGCCTTCCGCGTGCCTGTTGAGCGCGGCGGGTCCGCTGCTTTTTTACTGCATGGGCTTTTACACCAAAGGCCGTTTCTATGCGGGGAAGTACAAAGCCGTGATCTTGACTCAAGCGGCGTCTTTGCTTTTCCTCGGGCTCGACGCTTTGCCTGTATTTCTTTCGTCTGCAGCCCTCGTTCCCAAGGTCCTCTCTGCTCCTGGACTGGGCCGCAACCACCGTGTTCCTGCTGGTGGCTCGTCTGTGGTCGGGAATTTGGCGCCATGTCGTCACCCAAGAGAACCGCCTCGTCAGCACATCGGCGATGCGGGTCCGAGGAGCGTCCTGGTGATTGGAGGAGCAGGATATATTGGATCTGCGCTTATTCCCAAGCTGCTGGATCAGGGCTACAAAGTGCGCCTACTGGACTTTTTCCTTTACGGCCAGGATCCGATCAAGCCGTTCATGCAGCACCCGAACCTCGAGCTGCATCGCGGTGACTTCCGCAATGTCGACACCGTCGTCGCCGCCATGCGGAACATGGATTCGGTCGTCCACCTGGGAGCGATCGTCGGCGACCCCGCTTGCGCTCTCGACGAGGAACTAACGATCCAGATCAATCTGATTGCCACTCGCATGATCGCGCAGGTCGCTAAAGGGAATGGAATATCTAGATTCGTGTTTGCCAGCAGTTGCTCCGTCTACGGCGCCAGCGATGAGTTACTCAATGAGAAGTCTCTTCTAAATCCGGTTTCGCTCTATGCGCGCAGTAAAATCGCCTCGGAAAACGTGCTGATGTCATTCCGCGGAGATCACTTTGAGCCGGTGATTCTTCGCTTTGGGACTATTTACGGCCTATCCGGCCGTACGCGTTTTGACCTGGTCGTAAATCTTCTCACGGCCAAAGCATTAGTGGAGAAGGTCGTCACTGTGTTCGGGAAGGATCAATGGCGCCCTTTTCTGCACGTTCACGACGCCAGTCGTTCGATTCTTGCGTCGCTGGATGCTGCCTCGCAAGCCGTATCACCCGCTATATTTAATGTCGGGTGCGATGAACAGAATCGTACTCTGGGCCAGATCGGCCATCTCATTACCACCATGGTGCCTGGCTCTGTATTGCGCTGCAGCGAAGAAAACGCAGACCGCAGGAATTATCGAGTCGAATTTAAGAGGATCCGCGAAGGTCTCGGATTTCCAGTCCAGTCTGGACCATCGAAGCAGGAGTGCAGCAGGTTTTGGACGCAATGCGCAGCGGAAAGATACAGCGACTACCAGGACGCCATGTACAGCAACGTCAAATTCTTAAGCGCGCCACATGTGCGAATGCATTTGCCGGTGATGGAGGATTGGGTCGCCGAATCTCTGTCGCAGTCTGGTGAAGCTCTGGCGGCGCATGCGTGACAAGATGGCAATCGTTAATAGCTTGAGGAGATGCGTCAGTCTATTCGCAAGGAGGATAGGTATTCTTATGGCCCGCAAGTCGACCATAGTCATATCGTCGGTAGGACGCCGAGCGCAACTGGTGGAATGCTTCCGGCGCACCGCTCGAGAACTGAATTTGTCGCTTACCGTTTTGGGGACCGATGCCGCTCCAGAATTGTCCCCGGCTTCCCACTTGGTCGACCGCTGTTTTCCTGTCCCTCCCTGTGCAAATTCACAGTTCCTGGCGGACACTATGTCGATCTGCCAGCGGCACAATGTGGATCTCATCGTTCCCACCATCGATCATGAATTGCCGATTTATGCGGCCCAAGTCGACACATTTGCCACGATCGGAACTAAAGTATTGATCTCGTGCCCCAGCACGATCGCCATAACCAGCGATAAAAGCCGAACGAACGAATGGTTTGTGTCAAACCGGTTTCCAACTGTCGTACAGCAATCGGTTGAGCAGGTACTGAATGATTTGAGCCAATGGACATTTCCGGTCATCGTAAAACCGAGAAGTGGGAGCGCATCGATTGGTGTAACACTCGTAAACGATGCGAAGGGTCTCCAGGCACTAGCGGGGCAAAAAGATCTGATCGTGGAATCGATCGCTCCAGGTGTAGAGCACACTACCAACGTGTTTGTGGATCGGTTGGGGCGATGTCTTTGTGCCGTGCCCCACCAGCGATTGGAGACGCGCGCTGGTGAGGTAAGTAAAGGTATTACGGTCAAGAACCATGAACTGATGGCACTGGCAAAGAGAGTGGCGGAGACTTTGCCCGGAGCGCGGGGACCATTGAACATTCAGGGCTTTGTCGATAAGGACAACAACGTACGATTCACAGAGATCAACGCCAGGTTCGGAGGCGGCTTTCCCCTGGCGGACGAGGCTGGTGCGAACTTTTGCCGCTGGATCTTTGAGGATATGCTGGGTCTCCCCTCAACTGCACACTTCTCGAACTGGCGCGATAAGCTATTGATGCTGCGTTTTGATAGCGCCGTCTTCATTCAACAACCAATCTAGTTTGGATAACCGGCGTGGATGCCAACCCGTGAACCGGCAACTTCGATGCATCGTATTCGATATGGACGATACCCTTTATCTCGAGAGAGATTACGTCCGCAGCGGCTTTCTACACGTTGGGGCTTTCGTGGAACAGAAATTTGGCGTCAGCCGGTTCTTCGAAGTGGCATGGGAACTGTTCTTGCAAGGTCAACGCAAGGATATTTTTAACCGGGCAGTCCGACGCTTGCGCTTGCCCGCCGGGGAATCTATTGTTGAAGAGCTTGTCGATGCCTATCGGAATCATTCCCCTCATATCTCAATGCCGGCTGACAGCGTGCAGTGTCTCGAACGTATCCGTTCGACATTCATCCTGGGTCTTATCACCGACGGACCGGTCTCGAGTCAGAAAAATAAGGCGCGCGCCCTGCGACTCCATCGATGGATGAGCCTGCAAATATTCACCGATAGGTGGGGAGTAGCGTTCCGCAAGCCTCATGATCGCGCGTTCTTGGCAATACAAGAGCAGACCGGGAGTGCCGCGGGTCAGTGTATGTACGTCGGCGACAATCCACATAAAGACTTTTCGGCGCCGGCGCGTCTCGGATGGATGACGGTGCGCGTGCGTCGTCTTGGAGGCTTGCATTCAGACACCGACTCGCATGACGATGGGCCCTCTCATCAATTTGCTGACCTCATTGCTCTCAGTGATCTCTTAGGTGTAAGGAAACGAGTGTGCCGCAATGTGTGACGCCGGTTGACGCAGACAAGAGTTCTCGGCGATAAAACTCTTTACGCGGGCAGTGTTGAATTCATGACCTACGACATGGCGGTAATCGGCGGCGGGATTATTGGGCTATCTGTCGCTATGCAAGCGAGTGAGCGATCGCCCGGCTTGCGGGTAGTGGTATTGGAAAAGGAACAAGCGCTGGCCCAGCATCAGTCGGGACACAACAGCGGAGTAATCCACAGCGGCGTCTACTACCCGCCTGGATCGCTGAAAGCGCGACTATCGGTGGTGGGAGCGCGGGAGATGTTGGCAGTTCTGCGCCCGACACGCCATTCCGCACGAGATCTGTGGCAAGGTGATCGTTGCCTGCAATTTTGATGAGGCCGTCCGCATTGACGAGTTATATGCGCGAGGCATAGCCAATGGAATAACCGGACTGCGCATACTCGATGCCAAGGGCTTGCGTGAAATCGAGCCACATGCTGATGGTGTTCGTGCGCTCCACGTTCCGTCCGCTGGCATTACGGATTATGCCGCCGTTGCCAGGAAGTTTGCGGAGATTTTGGTGTCGAACGGCGCCGAGGTAGCTGACCGGGGCTGAGGTTGTGGGATTCGACATGGCTCAAGGCGTCTCCGGAAAAGTTCTCGCACTTCGCACACGCTCGCGAGATATCTCCGCTCGGTACGCGGTGAATTGCGCCGGACTTTATAGTGACCGCATCGCGCGGATGGCGGGCACGATCCGGAGACGATGGTTGTGCCATTTCGCGGAGAGTATTACTCTCTTGCAGTTCCCCGCCGAGGAGTTGGTGCGCGGACTGATCTATCCGGTGCCGGATCCGCGCTATCCTTTTCTCGGAGTGCACTTCACTCGTAGGATTGACGGTTCGGTAGATGCAGGACCAAATGCGGTACTGGCCTTTCGTCGTGAGGGATACCGATGGAGGGATTTCAGTTTAGGCGAGACGTTGGAAGTATTCCGAGACCAAGGCTTTCGGGCGCTGGCTCGGCGGGAGTGGAAAAGCGGATTTGCGGAGTTTCGGCGATCGCTGCGAAAGAAGGAGTTTCTGCGCTCTTGCCAGCAGTTAATGCCCGAGCTGCAAATGGACGACCTGGCGAAGGGCGCATTCCGGAGTCCGCGCGCAGGCAGTCGCAAAGGATGGATCGCTGGTAGACGATTTCAAGTTCGTTAATCGAGACGATTCTTGCATGTAGTGAATGTGCCTTCGCCGGCGGCGACGGCCTCATTGCCGATTGGTCGCGAGATATTGAATATGGTGCCGCCTGAGATCGTCAACCAATCAAGATGATTCTGTAAGCCGCACTTCAGCCATCCGGTGTTTTCAATCCTCATTTGGCAATTCCCAGCCTGAGACGAGATTATGCAAAAAGCAGAGATACTTAACCGACTTACCGGTGTATTTCAAGACGTGTTTTGCGATGACTCTATTGTTCTTAGGCCCGATCTATCTGCGAGCGACGTGGATGGTTGGGATAGCCTGACCCACATTCGTCTGATTCTGACGGTCGAAAAAGCTTTCGGAGTGAGATTCTCGGCATCCGACATCGGCAAACTAACAAATGTCGGAGAACTCGCCGACCTGATCGACGCAAAGCAAGTGGCGTGCCACGGTACCGCGTCAAACTCGGCATAAATCCAATGAATCCAGAGCTTTTCATTGATCTTATGTGGCTCCCGCAGCCTCCGCCCGACTTCAGGAACCGGTGTAACGGGATCGCCGACTCCGGCGTCGTGCTCGGTAACGAACTGCGAGCACTTGCTTCTTTTGCCCTGGGCGAAAACCACCTGAATCGCCTCGCCAATGTCATTGCGAAAGCCAGAATGGCCAAGGCCGACCTAAAACCTCTTGTCCCATTTCGCTTGGCAATGCTCAGCAACGCGACCGTTGATTTCGTGCTACCCGCGCTGATTGGCACGGCTGCCCGCTATGGAATTGCCCTGGAATGTGTCAAGGGCGACTACAGCCAGGTCATGCAGGAAGCGCTTCGCGAAGATTCCGCTATCAACTGCGCAAAACCGGACGCCGTACTGATCGCCCTTGACTATCGCGCATTGCCTCTGCGGAGTAAACTCGGCAGCCTGGAGGACGCGGGCGAAGCGGTTCGAGAAACTCTGTCTTACATCGACACCGTGTGTGCTGGACTGAAGGCGAACAGCGAGACGATCTGCATCGTGCAGTCGATTGCCCCGCCGCCGGATCGGCTTTTCGGAAGTATGGATCGGGTTTTGCCTGGAACCCTCCGTAATACGATCGATCGTGTCAACCTCGCGCTCGCGGAAAAAATGTATGGCAAAAGGATGTTCTCCTGGACGTTGCCGGACTCGCGGAGACAGTAGGTCTGTCCGAGTGGCACTCCCCCGTTGAATGGAATCTTGCCAAGCTCCCTTTTTCCAATCAGTACTTGCCTCTTTATGCGGATCATGTGCTCCGCGTTCTGTCGGCATTGCGAGGCAAGAGCCGGCGTGCCCTCGTGCTCGACTTGGACAATACGATCTGGGGTGGCGTGATCGGCGATGACGGCCTGCAAGGCATTCAATGCGCTCAGGGCGACGCCGCGGGCGAGGCCTATCTCAGCGTGCAGCGCCTCGCTCTCGAATTGCGCGAACGCGGCATCGTACTTGCCGTGTCTTCAAAGAACAACGACGAGGTTGCGCGCTCTCCCTTCCGCCACCATCCCGAATTGCTGCTGAAGGAAGAACACATCGCGGTTTTTCAGGCTAACTGGAACGACAAAGCCACCAACATCAAAGCCATCGCCCAGGAACTATCTCTCGGCTTAGATTCAATGGTGTTTCTCGATGACAATCCCGTGGAGAGAAATCTGGTCCGGCAAATCCTCCCCGAAGTCGCGGTTCCCGAGCTTCCGTCGGACCCCGCTCTGTATGCCAGGACCCTTGCCGCAGCCGGCTACTTCGAGTCGGTCGTCTTCTCCGACGAGGACGTAAAGCGCGCTCGTTATTATCAGGATAATGCCAGACGAGTCGGCCTGCAAAAGCAAGCTGGGGACATAGACGCTTATCTCGAGTCACTGCAAATGGAAATAACATTCCAGCCCTTCGATGAAACGGGAAGGGCGCGCATCGCGCAATTAATTAATAAGTCGAATCAGTTCAACTTGACGACCAGGCGCTATACCGAGTCGGAGGTTGCGGCGGCAGAGAGCGGACCCAAACTGCTTTACCCTTCAGGTGCGGCTCTCCGATACTTTCGGCGACAACGGCATGATCAGTGTCATCATCTGCCGTTCGCAGTTGGAGTCGCAGTGGGAAATCGATACTTGGCTGATGAGTTGCCGTGTTCTTGGCCGTCGCGTTGAACAGATGGTCTTAAGGGAGCTTCTGGACCAGGGCAAGCGCCGCGGCATCCGCCGGCTGGTCGGGATCTACCACCCCACCGAGCGCAACCAGATGGTCCAGGATCATTACTCGAAACTGGGCTTCTCCGCGACCGGCGCCCATCAAGATGGCACGACCATCTGGGAGTTGGACGTGAACAGCGCCGATGTTAAAAGAGCGGCGATGAGCGTCCGATCCATCGGCTTTGATCAGCTTACGCGAGCCCAAAACACATGACCGAAATGCAAAATAATTCTGCAACAAAATTCCAGGATTCCCGCTCAGCTCTGCCGAAGGGAGATTATGTGCTTCTCCCGCTGATCAGCCTGGCTACGATTCTGCTCATGTTCGTATGTTCCGAGGTTCTGACGCGGATAGTATGGGCCGAAAAAACCGCCAACGCTTGCATGATTCATGACAAGGTCGGAGGGGATCGCTTCCGGCCGAATTGTACCGTCCAGCTGAAGAACGCGGAAGGACCCTGGGCTCCTTACCACTTCAACGAGTGTGGATACCGGAGCAAGACTTCCTGTGGAACCAAGCCTCCCGAGACTCTTCGTATCGCAGTCGTGGGATCGTCCGTCAGCGAGGGTTTGTTTGTCCCTTACGAGCAAACCTGGTTTGCGCGCGCCCGCAGCGAACTGAATCGCGCCTGCAGCCGCCCCGTAGATGTACAGAATATGGGCATTCAGGGTTCGAGTCCGGTTTATGTTTATCGCCGCTTGAAAGAAGCTTTAGCGCTGAAGCCCGATGTCATCATCTACTCACTGGGACCGTTCGATCTCGAACAACAAATTGATCCCGTCGAGTTAGCCGAGCGCAACCAGCCCTCTCGAACTCTGCCCAGGGAAGCGGTTCATTGGAACCCCGAGCCACTGAAACGGCTCCAACTCTTTCTTGTGGGCAGCCGCACCGTGCTGGTGGCGCAGCATTTTCTTTTTGCAAATCGCGATCTGTACCTTCGGACTTATATGCTATACGGAGATAAAGTCGACTTTCTTCGGCGGCCTTTGACGTCCGCATGGCAAAAACGCTTCGCTGATTTTGATTTGATCGTCGGCGATATGGCCGATAAGCTTAAGACGGCGGGAATTCCGCTGATACTGGTCCCTTCACCCTCGCGCGCTGAGGCCGCAATGCTTAGCTCCCCATCCCAACTGCCTTCGAATATCGACCCCGCCGCCTTCGGCCGCCAGATTGAAAGTATTGCGTCGAAGCACGGGGTCGAATACGTCAACCTGATGGATGCTTTCAGTCGTATCCCGAATTCGCAGAACCTTTTCTACGTGGTGGATTCTCACGCTACCTCTGATGGTCAGCAGGTGATCGCCCAAAGCTTGGTGGAGAAACTGGAAGACGGCACTGTTCCGGCTTTCTCCGGTTGCACCCTGCAACAAACCGCGAAGCGCGAAGCGATAGCCCATCCACCATCCCTCCGCTCTTTTATGACGGAATCCAATCTCAATTCGAACCCGGATTACTGACTCCCCTGACTGCGCGTTTCCGAAACGCGATTACTTGTTCCTGCCGTTGATCAGCCTCGCGACAGTGCTGTTCGTGCTTGGATGTTCAGAATTCCTGACCCGCATAATTTGGCCTGAGCAAACCACCGACGAATGCTCGATCAAACGGACAACTCGTTTCAAACCAAACTGCAGCGCCCGCCTGAAGAACGCGGAGGGCCCTGGGCAACTTATAACTATAACGATTGCGGATATCGAAGTGCGGATTCTTGCCAGCCAAAGCGTACCGGAGACATCCGCATCGTTATCCTTGGATCCTCGATAAGCTATGGACAATGGGTGCCATACGATCGCTTGTATTTTACAATCGCTTCTGACGAACTAAGCCTCAATTGCAACCGCCACATCGATGTGCAAAACCGTCGCCCCCGAAAAATCTCCCCTTGATGTATATAAACGTCTTGATGAGGCTTTGGCGCTTAAACCCGACGTCGTTCTTTATCTTTTTGCCCCTTGGGACGTCGGACAGAAGATTGATCCAACGACATGGCAGAACGCAATAACCCCTCGCATGTTCCCGTCCGAAGAGACAACACGCGACCGGAACCTCGAGTTGGAATACGCGGCGCTCTGCGGCCTTTATTGACGTCATCCTACACCAACTCGGCGTCGATCCCAGAGAATTCACCATCGATCCGTGGCGCCGTGTGCGCGTACTGTTAATCGCGAAACATTTCCTTTTTCAAGACCGAGGCAATTACTTGGCGACCATTGCTGGCGACAGGGATGACTATCTTCGACAACCCTTCACCGCTACCTGGCGACAGCGCTTCGCGGATTTCGATGCGATCCTCGGAGACATGACCGACAAGCTACACGCGGCCGGAGTTCCCCTTCTCGTCATTCCGGTGCCCTCGCGCAAGCAGGCGGCACTCATCAGTTCGCCTCAAATACCTTCCGACTTAGATCCTTTCGCTTTCTCCCGTGAGATTGAGATGATCGCGTCGAAGCACGGAGCGGTATATGTCAGCTTGACGGACACTTTCAGTCATATTCCAAACTCGGACAGACTGTTCTATGTCGTGGATAACCATCCTACTGCCGAGGCCCAGTCCGTGATTGCAAACAGTCTTGTTCAGAAACTTAAGGAGGGCTCAATCCCGGCCTTTTCTAACTGCACGCTTCAACAGACTGCCAAGAAGGAATAATCGTCATGGGATCAGCTTCGTTCCAGTTTCTCGCCTACGCCCTCGCCGTGGTTATTGTCTTCAACTGCGGACGATCCCTGATGTGGAGACAGTCGCTCTTGCTAGCGGCCAACCTGGGCTTTCTCGCATTTTTCTCCCTCAACCTGGTCGCCTTCCTGCCGCTGGCAGGCTTCCTAGGCTTTGGATTTCTCAGCCTGCAGCTAATGCAAGCTCGCAAGACCGAGGCGCTCGTTCCGCTTCTTGCGCTGGGGATCGTTGGATTTATGTGGCTGAAGAAGTACGCTTTTTTTCCGCCAATAGTCTTCCTTCATCACCCTTACGTGACGATTGGGCTCTCCTACATTCTTTTCCGCGTCCTGCACTTGATTTGTCGACGCGCGCAGCGGTGATTTGCCGGAGCGAGTCACTCTTCTGTCCTATTTCAACTATACGTTGAACTTCACTACGCTGGTTTCCGGTCCCATACAGCGCTACCAGGATTTTGCCGAGATGCAACTGACGCCGCCGCCGTTGAACATTTCGGTAGCGGGGCAGGCGCTGGAGCGAATCATTATCGGCTTTTTCAAAGTCAACGTGCTATCGCTTGTACTATCCATGATTCAGAAGAACGCGCTAAGTACATTCAGCTCCTCCAGCGGCGCTGGCCAAAGAGTCTTCTCAGGAATTGTGATTGCGGCCGCGTACCCGCTCTACCTCTACTGTAATTTTTCCGGATACATCGACATCATGATCGGTGTCGCCCGATTCCTGCGCGTCGAACTGCCGGAGAATTTCAACCGCCCGTTTTCTTCCGATAACTTCATAAAGTTCTGGAGCCGCTGGCACATAACTCTTTCCGACTGGCTGAAAACCTACGTCTATAATCCTTTATTAATTGCCTCCATGCGGCGCTGGCCATCGCCCGCCCTGGAATCTTTCCTCGGAGTCTTCGCCTTCTTCGTCACCTTCTTCCTGGTAGGCGTATGGCACGGGCAGACCTCAGTTTTTATCTTCTTCGGTGTTCTGCAAGGTTTCGGAGTGAGCGCCACCAAGCTTTATCAGGTGCTGATGACGCGGTGGATCGGACGTAAACTATATAAGGAGTTATCGCGTAACTGGCTCTATAACGTTGCCAGCCGGGGACTCACCTTCACATGGTTTACCTTTACCTTGCTGTGGTTCTGGTCAAACTGGAGTCAACTCGCGCTCCTCGCCCGCTCCCTTCATCCCGGCGAAATAGCGCTCGTTTGGATTGCAATCTTCGTTGGGTCTTCCTTGCTTCTCGCCATCTGGGAAGTTGTCCGCGCCGCACTGATCTCGATGAAATTCCATCGGGAGCCGGTGCTGCTGTCGCGTTATTTTCGCACCGCTTGGGATACGGCACTCGTCGTCATCGCTGTCGGCACGGTTTTACTCCTCAGTGCTCCCGCCCCTGATATCGTCTACAAAGCCTTTTAGCCGCAGCTCCCCACGCAACATGCTCACCCAACCAGGGAACAGCGCTCAAAAAGCGGTCCGCTATAATGCGAGAGCTTTCTTTGCATGCAAATTGATCCGAACTCACAGTGGCTTAGGCAGCCACTCCCGCCTCAAGAGTTTTCATAACCTCCAGAATGGTATGGATCACGCCCTCGTCGCCAATCGAAGTATTGATCATCGTGTGATACACCGCGCGGTCCGGCCATTCCACGTGAAAGTACTTCTGGATGAAAGCGCGGCGTTCCTGGTCCACGCTGTCCGCCAGTTGTTGCGCTTCGTCCTCGCTCTTGCCGCGCGCCAGCAGGCGACGCACCTTATCTTCTCTCGGTGCGTAAAGAAATAAACGCAACGCGTCCTGCCGGTTCCTGAGAAACTGCTGCGAGCCCCTGCCGACGATAACCGAATTCCCCGTTTGCGCCGCATCCTTGACAACCTGTTCGGTAAATTTCAAAATGCACTCGGCGTCCACCAGCTTGAGTTTGTGGGCATTCAAGCTCCCCTCGTAACTTCCGCGCAGGAACGATTTAAAAAGTCGGTAATAAAGCGGATCGGTTCTCTCCTCCCGGCCTTCGACCTCTGACTTGGGACAATCGGCAAGGCGCGCAATCTCCTCTGTGAGTAATTCATCCCAAAGTTTCCAGCCTAACTGCTTGGCCAGCAGGTTCGCGATCTCGCCCCCTCCGCATCCATATTCCCGCTCAATGGTGATGATTTTGATAATGGACATTCAACGCTCCCGTTCTCTCCCAAACTGCATCAGACAGATTGTTTACTCCACCACTCTCGGCCCACCGGCGCCGGGATCGTTCTTCTTCAAAACAAAAGCCAGGCAGAACATGATCGCCGCTCCCACCGAAAGCACCATAAACGTGTCGATGTAAGCCAGGCTCGCGGCTTGCGCCTGCAGCGACTGATAAATCTGGGCGTAGGCAGTAATCTGCGCCTCGTGCCTGCCCACGCCGGAGCTCGCGAGGCGCTGCGCCAAACCGCTGGCTGAATTCACGAAGTTCGGGTTGTCGACCCGCGCATTTCCCACCAGGCGCAGTTGATGGAATTGCGATCGCCGGGCAATCAACGTCGTCACCAGAGACGTCCCCACGCTGCTTCCCATGTTGCGCATAAAGTTGATGATGCCGGCGACGGCATTGTTCTTTTCTGGGGCAATCCCAATGTAAGCCACCAGCGTAATCGGCACGAACAGAAATCCCAGGCCGATGACCTGGGCGATGCGCAGCCAGGTGGCGGCACTGAAGCTGATCAGCAGGTCAATCCGCTTCGTCGAATAAAACATTGCAATCGATAAGGCGAACCACCCGAAGGCGATCAGGTAGCGTGCCTGGAACTTCGTGGTTAGCTGGCCCATGATGGGCATCTCGAAAAGCAAAACCAGTCCACCCGCTGAAAGGGCAAGCCCCGCCAGTTGCGAGGTATACCCCAGCAGCGTCTGGAGAAACTGCGGCATCAGCACCAGACTGCTGAAGAGCAATATCCCCAGGGTGAACATCATCAGGCTGGAGCTTGCAAAGTTAAAGCTCTTAAACATGCGCACGTCGATGATCGGGGCTTTTTGATGCCATTCCCAAACCACCAGTGAAATCAGGCACACGGTTGCGATCACGATCAGAACCGTAATGAAACGGGAGCCGAACCAATCGTCCTCCTGCCCCTTATCGAGCAGAATCTGCAATGCTCCGATCCCGAGCGTCAACAGCGCGATGCCAATGTAATCCAACTTGACTCCGGCCGCCTTGACCTTGCTCAAATAAGGAGGGTCTTCGACGAAACGCCGCACCAGAAACCAGGTCGCCAGGCCGACCGGCAGATTGATGAAAAAAATCCATCTCCACGAATAGTTGAAAGTGATCCACCCGCCCAGCGTCGGCCCGATCGTGGGGGCCATGATGGCTGTGATCCCATAGAGCGCAAAGGCAAGGCCTCGTTGTTGGGGCGGAAACGTGTCCGCCAAAATCGCCTGCGCCATTGGCTGCAGTCCGCCTCCTCCCACACCCTGCAACACCCGGAAAAGAAGCAGAAAGCCGAGACTCGGGGCGATACCGCACAGCAAGGAACTCACCGTAAAAATTCCCAGGCAAGCCATGAAAAAGCGCTTTCGTCCGAAAGCGCCCGCGAGCCAACCGCTGATCGGCAGGATGATGGCATTCGACACTAGATACGAAGTCAATACCCAGGTGCTCTGATCGTTACTCGCGCCCAGATTGCCGGCCATGTATGGCAGGGCCACGTTGGCAATGCTGGTGTCCAGAACTTCCATAAAGGCAGCCAAGCGCCACCACCACGGCGATCAGCCAGGGGTTGTACTTGGGCCGCCAGACGTCCTGTTCGAGCGTGAGAGCAGCGGAACTCATGGAAAGACTCAGGCTACAGATCTTATTGCAGGTAAACGTCGGGCACCACGTTCATGCCCGGCCGAAGCCGCCGATCTTTATTCTCTCCCTGATTCAGAACAATCTTTACCGGGATTCTCTGCACGATTTTTACGTAGTTTCCGGTGGCGTTTTCCGGCGGCAGCAGGCTGAACAGCGGGCCGGTCGCTCCCGCAATGCTGTCCACATGTCCCTTCAATGTTCGTCCGGTCGAATCGACGTGGATCTCCGCTCTCTGGCCGACTTGCATCCGCTTCAGTTGCGTCTCCTTAAAATTTGCCGTGACCCAGATTTCATCGAGCGGCACCACGGTAAGCAATTGCTGTCCCTCCTGCACATTCATTCCAACCACTACCGTTTTATTCACTTCGCCGCTGACCGGAGCGACGATCTTGGTGTATTGCAGGTTCAGTTGCGCCTGCTCCAGCAGCGCGCGCTTCTGCTCGACATCCGCGATCAAAGCGCGCACATGAGCCCTCGTGGAGGAGACCTGTTGCGGTCCGGTTTCTGCGGACTGGTGGTTGGCGTTGGCCTGCACCAGTCGGCTGCGAGCTTGTTGTACGAATTGCTGTGCCGCCAACTCATTGGCGTGGGCTGCCTCCACCGCCGCCGTGCTGGATTTGGCCGCGGCCATCGCCTGATCGTAAATCTGCTGCGACACCTCTCGCTTATCCACCAGCAGCTTGTACCGCAGCAGGTCGTCTTGCGCCTTTACATCGTTCGCCTCGGCCGCCTTCACCTGCGATTGCGCGGCATTCGCTTGCCGCTCGGCGGCGATCACTCCTGCTTCCGCATCGTCAATGCCCGACGTGGCGGATCTCAATTGGCTGGAAGTGTTGACCCTGGTTATCGGGACCGTAATATTCAGCGATTGTGCCGTCTCCTCGGCATTGGAAAGATTCGCCTCCGCCTGCGCCACCGCAACCTCATAGTCCCTGGGATCGATCTCCACCAGCACCGTCCCTTTCTCCACCCATTGATTGTCCTCGACGTCGACTTTTACCACATAGCCGGAAACGCGCGCGCTGACGGGATAGAGGTGAACATCCGCCTGCGCGTCGTCGGTCGATTCGTAGCTGTCCAGATAGCGCCACAGGAACCCTCCGCCGATTACCACCACCACAATGGCGGCCGCAATCAGAATATTTCTCCGGCGCTTCGAATTCCGGCGCGCCGGAGTGTAATTCCTGCCCCCCGAAGACGGGGCGTCGGCCGGAGATTCTTTGCCGGGGGTTTGTTCTGCCATGTTTATTTTCCTCTGAAATATTCCTTGACGCCTTGCTCGGCCAATCCCAGGGCGCGCGCCAAAGAAATTTTGGCATAATTATAGTTGTACAAACTCGAGATATATTGTTCGTGCGCACTCGCCACCAGTTCCTGCGATTGCACGACTTCCACGGTATCCGCAACCCCCGCTTTGAAGCGATCGCTGGATTGGGTCAGCGTCTTTTCCGCCAACTCTATATTGCTGCGCGCCACATTCACCTGGTCCGCCGAAGATTCCAGATTGAGCAACGCGGCGCGCACGTCGGAGTCGATCTGCGCCTGCAGATTTTCCAGCCGTTCGCGACTCTGTTCGAGTCGCGCATCGGCCTGCAGCACATCGCCGTGAACGCTGCCCCCTTGAAAAATTGGAATCGTAAGCGTTCCGCGCACGTCCGCCACGGGGGTGGCGGTCGAGGGATGCGCCCCTCCCAGTCCATAGTCCGCGTTCAACGAAAGGGATGGCAGATAGCCACCCAGTGCCGCCTTGCGCGAGAATTCTGCGGCCCGCACCTCGGTCACCGCAGCCTGGTAATCGGTGCGCGATGAATAGGCGTGCTTTAAAGCCTCATCCACTGTGATTTCCTCGAATGGCTGGTAGGGCGACTTATCGGTCAATTCGAATTCCTGCCCGGGAGCCAGCCCAATCACGCGCGCGAGGGTCAGTTTCTGAATCGCAAAGTTGTTCTTTGCCTGAATGAACTGTTGCTGCCGCGTCTGCAGCTCCACTTTGGATCGAAGGCCGTCGATGTCCGGCGAAGTGCCGGCGGTAATCTGGTCGGTCGCTTGATCGTAGAGCGCCTGCGCCGTTTTGACCTGCGCTTCCGCAGTCTCCACACGCGCTTCATCGGCGATGGCCTGCAAGTACGTATAGCCCACCGCCAGCACAACCAGGTCGCGCGCATCGGTAAAGGTATAGTTCGCCGCTCTCACACTCTGGCTGGCCGCGCGGGCGGCACTGATGGACTTCCAATCGAATAGCGTTTGTGTGACCGACGCTCGCGCGTCAAAGTAAGAAAAAGGACCGACCGACGGCGGAATGTGGAAGAGGGTGGCGAGACCGGAAAAGCCGGCTTCATCAAGATTCACTTTCGATTCCGCCAGGTAAGGTATTGCCGTCACGTGTGGCAGCAACGCGCTTAACTGCTCCCAGCGCTGGCCCCGGGCCGCACGTATGTCCGCGTTCGAAAGCAACAGCCCAAGATTTTGCTTCAGCCCGCGATCGATAGCCTCGCGCAAGGGCAGCGGCAGAACCCCCGGAACCAGTTTCCCCGGAACGCTGCCCGCAAAAACACTCACCCCGGTCGTGCCCGGGATGACTGCACCCGGAGTGTTCGCTCCCGTAATTGTTTCGGTTTGCCCGTGGCTCGCTGCCGCTGCAAAAACCGCGACGCTGGCCAGCCCTAAAACCCGGCGATGTTCGCCTCTGAATCTCAAGCGATTCTCCCCAACTCAAGGCATTACGACAACAGTGCTGAGGGGCAACATCGTAGTACGGCCAGTGAGTTCGCGCAAATGTATTTGAGGGACTTGAGCGACACTCGGCAGCATGACCGCCTATTTTTCCAGAGGAAGAATCAAAAGGAAAACCTGCAATACAAAACTAGACCTTAAATATGCCGCAGGTTCGCTTCGATGGTATCCACCACTTCGTCGATATGGCCGGAGAGGACCAGTTTCCCCATCGTCAGCCCGAAACCAATCACCTGATCGGCCGTGATATGCGAGGGCAGCGATACCGCATTCGGATCGGTCACGACGTCGACCAGCGCCGGCCCCGAATGCTCCAGCGCTCTCTTTAACCCCGCCGCCAGATCCGCCGGACTTTCGATCCTCACTCCCATCATGCCAATCGCCTCGGCTACCGTCGCAAAGTTTGGATTCTTCAAATCCGTCTGATATTCCGGCAAACCCGCGACCTCCATTTCCAGTTTCACCATCCCGAGGACACTGTTGTTGAACACCACCACCTTGACGGGAAGGTCATGCTGCATCAGCGTCAGCAAATCTCCCATGAGCATCGCCAGGCCGCCATCTCCCGCCATCGCGATCACCTGTCGCCCGGGATAGCTGCACTGCGCCCCGATCGCTTGGGGCAGCGCGTTCGCCATCGACCCGTGATTGAAAGACCCGATCAGTCGCCGGTTCTTCGTGGATCGTATATAGCGCGAGGACCAGACATTGCACATGCCCGTGTCAGCGGTAAAGATGGCGTCGGACGCAGCGATCTCGCTTAAGGCCGCTGCGACCGGCTCGGGATGCATCGGCGTTCGTTTGCCCACGTGATCCACATAAACATTTAATCGCCGAAGCGCTTCTTTATGCTTGCCGAGCATCGCGTCGAGAAACGAGCGATCCGTCTTTGCCCCGACCATCGGCAACAACGCGCGAATGGTTTCACCCACATCGCCCCACATCGCCAAATCGAGTTTGCTTCGCCGGCCCAGGTTGTCCACCCGGATGTCCACTTGAACGATCTTCGGCTTGGTGGGTAGAAACTTTTCGTAGGGAAAATCGGTTCCCAGCAGGAGCAGCAAATCACATTCGTGCATCGCCTGATACGCGGCGCCGAAACCCAGCAGCCCGCTCATTCCGACGTCGAACGGATTGTCGTACTCAACGAACGGCTTTCCCCGGTAGGAATGCCCGACGGGAGCCTTCAACTTCTCCGCCAACGCAATCATTTCCTCGTGGGCGCCGGCGCACCCAATACCGCAGAACATTGCAATTTTCTTCGCCCCGTTAACCAGTTCGGCGAATTGCGCCAACTCCTTCTCCCCTGGTCGGACCGCCGGCCGATGCAGGGCCAGGGAACGAACTGAATTGCCGGCCGGCAGATCCATGCCCGCCACGTCCCCGGGCAACACGATCACGCCCACTCCGCCTTTTCCCACGGCGCTCTGCATCGCAATGTGAAACACTCTCTCGAACTGCGCCGGATTCGAGATCAACTCACAATAATGGCTGCATTCCTTGAAAAGAATCTCCGGATGAGTTTCCTGGAAATACCCCGTGCCAATCTCGCTGGTTGGAATATGTGAGGCAATTGCCAGCACCGGAGCGTTGCTGCGATGGGCGTCGAAAAGGCCGTTGATCAGGTGCAGGTTGCCGGGGCCGCAACTGCCGGCACAAACCGCCAGCTTGCCCGTGAGCTGAGCTTCAGCGCCCGCGGCAAACGCGGCCGTTTCTTCGTGCCGCACGTGGATCCACTTTATCTTGCCATTGCGACGTAAAGCGTCGGTCACGGGATTCAAGCTATCGCCCACGACGCCGTAAATTCTTTCGACGCCCGCCTCCAACAGTCTGCCGACCAACCGATCCGCCACCCGTTGTGCCATCGCTATATCGTACTCCGGACTCGGCGGATTTTGGATTCAACGAACATCGATGGGCCCCCACCGCAAACGCCCTGGATAACCTCCCATATATCGTCTCCTCGGCCGCGCTTTTTCTCGCAACCATAGCCTTTTCGGCCGAGAAAGCGTTTTCTGAACAACGCGTCTCCCTACGCCGCCCGCCTCCCCGCTTCCATTTCGGCGCGGGGAAACGCTTAGCGCCTGCGGACTCCGGCGCTACTCCCGACTTCAGAAGGTTCTCCAACTTGCCGGTTTTCGTAATCCTCTTTTTTTCCTTTGAGAAAGCGTTTGCTGGTATAGAATGAGCGCGCTCGTTCAGACGTTGGATTGATGCTGAAATTGAATCGCGATGTCAGTGGAGTGCGATGCTGCTCAAGAACCTGCGCGAAGAAGTCCTGGAGGCGAACCTCGAACTGGTTCGCCGCGGTCTGGTGCTCTACACCTTCGGCAACGCCAGCGGCATCTCCCGGCCCGAGGGTCTGGTCGCCATCAAGCCCAGCGGCGTCCCTTATGAAACACTTACTGCAGGGCAAATCGTGCTGACCGACCTTGAGGGCCGGATTGTCGAGGGCAATCTGCGTCCGTCATCAGATTTGCCCACCCACCTTGAACTCTATCGCCAGTTCTCCGCCATCGGTGGCGTCGCCCATACGCACTCGGAGTTTGCCACCGCTTGGGCTCAGGCGCGCCGCCCCATACCGTGTTTGGGCACTACCCACGCCGACTATTTCGAGGGTCCGGTCCCGGTCACCGATGCCTTGACCCCCGATGAAATTTCCGGCGACTACGAGAGGAATACCGGACGGGCAATCTGCCGCGCCATTCAACAGGCGGGGGCCATGGCGACGCCAGCCGCGCTGGTCGCGAGCCATGCTCCTTTTTGCTGGGGCGTGAGCCCAGCGGACGCAGCCCATAACGCAGTGATTCTGGAATACGTGGCGAAGATGGCTTACTACACGGTCGGCTTGCGTTCGGCGGTTGCGCAAGGCGCTCAAGGAGATGTTCAGCCCATTGCGCGCGAACTGCACCACAAGCATCATCTGCGCAAGCACGGCCCGGACGCATACTACGGACAGGAGCCCACTCGGTGAATCTCGCTCTCATTCTGCTGGCGGGAGATCAACTGGTTCATCTTTCCTCTGTCGACCTCGCAATCATCATTTTCTATTTCATTCTCGTACTCGCCATCGGCCTATATCTCAAGCAACAGGCCAACACCAGCGAGGATTTTTTCCTCGCCGGCCGCGAAATGACGGCCTGGGTCGCTGGCCTCAGCTTCCTATCGGCCAACCTCGGCTCTCTCGAACTCATGGGATGGGCCGCCGCCGCCTACCAATACGGAATCCTGGCGGCGCACTGGTATTGGATCGGTGCCATTCCGGCCATGCTGTTTCTTGGTCTGGTCATGATGCCTTTCTACTACATCTCCAAAACCCATTCCGTTCCCGGCTATCTCAAGCTCCGCTTCGGTGAATCCAGCTCGCGCCCTTTCCTCCATTTCCTTCGCCTTCATGACCGTGCTGATGAGCGGGATCAATATGTATTCCATGGCACTGGTGATGAAGGTTGTCCTCGGATGGGATATTCACGTCAGCATCTGGATCTCTTCCGTCACTGTCGCGATCTACGTTGCCCTCGGCGGATTGCGCTCGGCCATCTTCAACGAAGTCTTGCAGTTCGTCCTCATCTGGGCTCGGCGCTCTCCTCATCCCCATCCTCGGCCTCATCGAGACCGGGGGATGGAGCGGCCTGCAAGCCAGGGTAGCGCACAATGCGTCTGCGGAATACACCCACCTTTGGAGCACCCTTGGCTCCTTTAATAACAACCCCATGGGGATCCACTGGACCGGCATCGTGTTTGGCCTAGGAGCCATTATTTCGTTCGGCTATTGGACCACCGACTTTCTGGTGGTGCAGCGCGTGCTCGCGGCCAAAGACCTGCGCTCCGCCAAGATGGCTCCCATTATCGGCGCCGCCTTCAAAATGTTTGTCCCGTTCATCGTGATTTTGCCGGGCCTGCTGGGTATCGCTTTGCTCCCCGTCAAGTTAACGGGCGAAGGCGCGGCCCTCGCCAGCGGCGGCCACAGTTACAACGAAGTTTTGCCTCTGATGCTGGCGCGCTATTGCGGTCCGGGACTACTCGGCCTCGGCATCACCGCGCTCATTGCGGGCTTCATGTCGGGCATGGCAGGCAATGTCAGCGCCTTTGCAACCGTCTGGACTTACGATATCTATGGCGCGCTCATCAACCGACGCGCCACCGATCGGCAGTACGTTCGCATGGGTCGCTGGTGCACCATTCTCGGCGTCCTCATCAGTATCGGGACCGCGTACCTGGTCATGCAGTTTCTCAGCATCATGGATTACGTGCAGGCGTTGTTCAGTTTCTTCATCGCGCCCCTGTTCGGCACCGTGCTACTCGGCATGTTGTGGCGTCGCGCCACCGCGGCCGGTGGTTTCTGGGGCCTGCTCGCGGGAACCTGCAGCTCCATCGCCATGTGGGCCTGGGTCAAACTCGATCCCGGCGCCTTGCGCTATGTCGCTCTTTCCTCCAACGCGCGGGATATGGCGGAAAATATGTATCGCGCCCTCTGGTCGTGGATCGTGTGCGTCCTGGTAACGGTGCTCGTAAGTCTGGTGACTCGGCCGAAGCCCGTCGCCGAACTCACTGGTCTGGTTTATGGTGTGACCGAGATTCCCTCGGAGGATCTGGTTGTTATCTATAAGCGGCCCCTTTTCTGGGCGGCTATCGTCGTGGCGGTGTTCTTGATAATCAATATCGTTTTCTGGTAAGGCGGGGATTGTGAAAGCTGGCGGTTCCATCTCGATTTGGTTCTTTATCGGCTGTATCGTTACTGGTCAACGGCGCGCTGATTTTGGGAGCCGGGATCTACGAATTCCTGCGTCCTCCGGAAGACCGCGTCGTCCTTTACCAATTGCACGCCGGCATCTGGTGGGGCGCCTTGCTGTTTTTGTTTGGCGCGATCTATTGCTATCACTTCGCTCCCGGCCGTCGCCCGGCTTAATCGGCGACGGTGATGGAACCATTGCTGTTCATATAGACCGTAAGGACAATCATGCCCGCAAAAAAAATGACGATGGGGTTGATCGTTGGCAACCGCGGCTTTTTCCCCGATCATCTCGCGAAAACGGGCAGGGAAGAAATGATGCGCGCCCTCGACCGCGCGGGCATGGAGTGCGTCGTCCTCGGTCCGGAGCAAAGCAAGCATGGCGCCGTCGAGACGCATGACGAAGCCCGGCGATGCGCCGACTTGTTCCGGCAGAATCAGGATCGCATCGACGGCGTCATCGTCTCGCTGCCCAACTTCGGCGATGAACGCGCCATTGCCGATACGCTGCGCCTCGCCCGGCTCGACGTGCCCGTCCTGATTCAGGCTACGCCCGATGCCACTGCCAAAATGTCCATCGCATTCCGTCGCGACAGCTTTTGCGGAAAGATGTCGGCCTGCAACAACCTGATGCAGTACGGTATCCCCTATTCCCTCACCCAACTCCACACCGTCAGCCCCGACTCCGCCGATTTCGAAAAGGACCTCGAGTGGTTCGCCGCCGTGTGCCGCGTCAAGAACGGATTGAAGAACCTGCGCATCGGCAGCATCGGCGCTCGCCCGGCCGCCTTCAACACCGTCCGCTACAGCGAGAAGATATTCGAATCGCAGGGCATTTCGATTGAGACCGTCGATTTATCGGAGATTCTCGGCCGCATCGCCAAATTAAAGGATGAAGACGCCGCTGTGCAGGCCAAACTCGATCAGATCAAAAAGTACGTCTCCACCAGTGGCATCCCAGAACCCGCCCTGGTCAAGATGGCGAAACTGGGCTCCGTAATCGAGCAATGGATGAAACAAACCGCGGTCACCGTCAGCGCCGTCCAATGCTGGACCGCGATGGAAGAGTACTTCGGCGTCGTGCCCTGCACCATCATGAGCATGATGAGTAACGACCTCATTCCCAGCGCCTGCGAGGTGGACATCTGCGGCACCGTCAGCATGCAGGCTCTCGCCCTTGCCTCCGGAACCCCCAGCGCGTTGCTCGATTGGAACAACAACTACGGTGGCGATCCCAACAAGGCCGTCTGCTTCCATTGCAGCAATTTGCCCCGGCACTTCTTCCAGGAGGTGCGCATGGATTTCCAGGCCATCATCGCCGGCACCGTGGGAAAAGAAAACACGTTTGGAACCTGCGTGGGCCGCGTCAAATCCGGCCCCATGAGCTTTGTTCGCTTCTCCACCGACGATCGCGCCGGCCGGGTTCGCGGCTATGGCGGCGAAGGCAACTTTACCGACGATTCCCTGGAAACCTTTGGCGGCGCGGGAGTGGTCGAGATTCCGCATTTGCAAACCTTGCTGCACTTCATCTGCGAGCGAGGCTTCGAACATCACGTCGCCGCTAATCTCTCCACCGTTGCCGGCGCCGTGCACGAGGCCACCACGCGTTATCTCGGTTGGGATATGCACTGGCATCGCAACTGAAATTAGGCGGGACAAGACCATGGCCATTGTCGCGGGAGTGGACTTCGGTACCCTCAGCGTTCGCGTTTCCATCGTGGATAGCGAGCGCGGCATGCTTTCTTCGGCGGTTTCTGAATATCCTATCCACCGCCAGAAAGACGATCCCGAATACGCTACCCAGTCGCATGAAGACCACATGCGCGCCCTCGCCCACGCCACTCGGCAGGCCGTGAAAGAAGCCGGAATAGCGGGCGATCAGGTGCTTGCCATCGCCCTCGATACCACCGGTTCCACCGTGATCATGGTGGGCGAAGGCCTGCAGCCACTCGGCGAATACTATTTATGGTGCGACCATCGCGCCAAGAACGAAGCCGCCGAAATCACCGCGCTCGCCCACAGCGAGGGCCTCCAGGCCATCCAGTGGTGCGGCGGCGTTTACTCCTCCGAGTGGGGATTCTCCAAACTGCTGCACTGGTTGCGCCACAATCCGGATCAGCGCGACCAACTGGTTACATCGCTCGAGCATTGCGACATGGTCGCCGCAACCCTTTGCGGAATCACGGATCCCCGCCAGCTCAAACGCAGCGTCTGCGCCATGGGTCACAAATGGTTGTGGAACGCCAGCCTCGGCGGCCTTCCCCCGGAAAGTTTCTTGCTCAAAGTCGACCCTTGTTGCGCGGCATCCGCGCCAAACTCGATGGCGAGTTCTCAACCTCCGACCAGATCGCCGGCAAACTCTCCCCCTATTGGGCGGAGAAACTCGGTTTGCGGGCCGGTATTCCGATTCCCGTCGGCGCATTCGACGCTCACTGGGACGCCATCGGCGCCGGCGCGCGGGTGGGCGACCTCGTTAACGTCGTCGGCACCGCAACTTGCATCATGGCGTACGCCCCGAAGGCGGAGTTGATTCCCGGAGTTTGCGGCGTCGTCCAGGGTAGCATTCATCCTCAATACACCGGCATCGAGGCTGGACTTTCCGCCACTGGACACCTGTTCAGCGGTATCGCCGAAAGAGCGAACACCACCGTCATGGAATTGAGCCGCGGCCTGGAAGCTTACCAGCCCGGCCAGACCGGACTTTTACGAATGACTTGGGATAATGGCGACCGCACCGTGCTCGTAAATCCGAATTTGGGCGGCATCACCCTCGGCTGGAACGTGCTTCACACCGCGCAGGATGAGCTCTTTGCCGCCATCGAGGGCACCGCCATGCACACCCGCGTCATCCTTGACCGCATGAGCGAGTACGGAGTCCCCATCCATCGCGTGATCAATGGCGGCGGAATTCCGCAGAATAATCCCGTGCTCAACCAGGTCTATGCCAATGTTCTCGGAAAACCCGTGCTGGTCCCGAGCAGCAAAGTTACCGGACTCGGCTCTGCCATCTTCGCTTTTCTTGCCGCCGGAGTGTTTACCGATATCGGCGAGGCCCAGAAACAAATCTGCCCTGGCTACACGGTTTTCCAGCCGCATCGAAGCGCGCAAGCGACCTACGAACTGTTGTACGACTGCTACCGTCGAATTTACTTCGATTTCGGCCAGCCTAAGCCCGATTCGCGATTCGGAGATGTCTTGCCCAAACTCATTAGGGTAGCGCAAAAACAGCGCAAAGCCTCGCCCATGTCCTCAACTAACCCGACCGCTCAGCCTACTTCTCCACTGAAAACTTAAGGATCGTCTGCGACCTGTACACCTGCCCCGGCCTGAGAATCGTCGAAGGAAATTCGGAATGGTTGGGCGAGTCGGGAAAATGCTGCGTCTCCAGGCAGAAGCCCGAAATGCTGTTTATAAACCTGTCCGCCCTTGCCCGTAATCGTTCCGTCCAGAAAGTTCCCCGAGTAAAACTGGATCCCGGGTTCGGTCGTATAGACCTCCAACACTCGTCCGGTGCCCGGGTCCCGGACCCGCGCCGCCAGTTCGCTTCCGCTTCCGCTACGGCGCAGCACAAAGTTGTGGTCGTATCCCCGGCCGCGGATCAATTGTTCGTCGCCCTCTTTGATTCGCGAACCAATCGTCGCCGTCCTGGTGAAATCCATCGGGGTGTTCCGCACCGCGCGGAGTTCACCGGTGGGAATCAAGGTGTCATCCACCGGAGTGAATCGGTCGGCATTGAGCATAACTTCATGAGCCAGAATATCGCCCCGGCCCGCTCCCGCCAGGTTGAAGTAGCTGTGTTGCGTAAGATTGACGGGAGTCGCCTGATCCGACGTCGCTCCGTAATCAAAAATGAGTTCGTCGGAGTCGGTCAGCGTGTAAGTAACCTTGGCATGTAAATTTCCCGGAAAGCCTTCCTCGCCATCTTTGCTTAGATAGGTAAAAATCAGCCCCACCCCCGTCGGATTCTCGAAGGGCACCGCCTTCCATATCACCTTGTCGAATCCTCGCTTACCGCCGTGCAACGAGTTGGGAGCGTTATTGATAGCCAGGGAATACTGTTTCCCATCCAGCTTGAACGTCCCCTTGGCGATGCGGTTTCCATAGCGCCCGACGATAGCCCCAAAATAAGGGGACTGATCGAGGTAACCTTGCAGTCCATCGAAACCCAGCACCACATCTTCGAAGCGGCCGTTCTTGTCTGGCGTCAGCAGAGACACAATGATGCCGCCATAATTCGTCACCCGCACCTCGAGCCCGTGCGCATTACGCAGAGTGTAGAGGTCGACATTATTGCCTTGTACGGCGCCGAAACTTTCTCTCTTCATGGAGTGGTGCCCATCTGCCGCGGCGGCGGAATGAAAAAGAAAGACCGCATTCAACAACAACGAAAGCAAGACACTGAAATAAGACTTCATCCTCGTCACCTGATGCAGCCAAAAGAGATCTACCTGCACAGAGTGAAAGTAATATATCAGCCCGATTCCTCAAACACCTGCCCCTGCGCTGACGCACGCACGGGTCTGGGTTTTGGCAGAGGCGCAAATTAACAAGACTGAGCTAAGGTTCTTCGCCCGCCACGTTTTCCGCGAGGTCTGGCGGCAGAGCCGACTGTTTTCTCCGGCGGAGGTCCGCCGGCAATTCTGAACCGAGCAACCACAGCCCTGCCGCCGCCGCCGCTGCCCAGGTCAGCGAACCGAGCGCGAGGGCGGCGATATCGGCACGCCGGCCACCTTGCACCGCTACAGGGCGCATCACTTCGTAACTCAATCCACCCGCGGCCACACCTACCAGCGCCGCCTTGCCCAGTTCCTTCCAATTCATGCCGCCGAGCGGCACCATGCCGCGGATATGCAGCAGAAGGGCAATGGCTAGGGCATTCGCGGCGATGCCGATGTCAGACGCGATGGCTAATCCGGTGACCGAAAGAATCCTGAACAATACCGAATAAATCGGCAGCGACACCAGCGTAATCACGCTGCTGGCAATCATCGGCGTCAGCGTGTTGCCCGAGGCGTAAAACGCGCGGGCATAAAGCGCCTGGCTCGTCCACAGCGCCAGTGACAGCGAAAACCAGAAGAAATAAATGGCTGTCGATTGGGAATCGGCAAACGTAAACTGTCCGCGCCGATAAACCAGATCGATCAGCGGCACCGAGATCGCCATCATCCATCCCGTCATCAACAGGGAAGCCGCGGTGATGCGATAGACCGACGCGTTCACGACCGCCCCAAATTCCCGGAATTTCTTTTCTCCAAAAAGGCGCGAGAAAAACGGCAATGACGCCTGCCCCGTTGCCTGCCCCAGAATCGCAATCGGCACCGAAAACAGACGCTTGGCGTAGTTCAGTCGGGCGATATCGCCGATGCCGCTCGAGGCAAAGTAACGGAGAATCCAGTCATCAGCCGTGACCAGCGAAACGCCTAACATCAGGGGGATGGAAAGATGAACCCACTCCCGAAATACCCGATTCTTCACCGCAAACGAGGGGCGGTATCCGGTACCGATCTTGGCCGCGCCCAGAGCATTTACCAGAAAAGGCCCGGCGATACTGCCCGCCAACGCGCCGAACGCCAGGGATGCTATGCCCATCCGCCGCCCTGCGACAACTCCCCCGGCAATAATGAAAACGTTATAAATAAGCGGACCGAACGCCGGGAGCAGAAACAGCCGATGCGACAGCAACACCGCCGAGACAACTCCTCCAACATAGAAGAAAATCTGTGCTGGCAGCAGAATTCGGGTCAGGTGCACGCAGAGCCGCATCTGTTCCGCCGTAAAGCCATGGAACATCCAACCCGCAAATTGAGGCGTGAAAAATTCGGCCACTATCGTGCCCGCCACCAGCACCGTCGTCATCACGGTGACGATGATGGAGAAAGTTTTCCGCGCCTCCTCCTCGCGCTTTTGCGCCAGAAACCGTGTGTAGATGGAGATAAAAGTGATCGAGGCGGTGCCGCCGGCAACAATGTAGTTCAGCCAGTCCGGCAGCGTGAAGGCCGCCACATACGCGTCGCTCTGCTGCCCCGCCCCAAAGGCATAAGCGATGTAGGCCTCGCGGATGTACCCAATCCCGCGCGAGAGCGTGACCGCCGACATCAGCAGCAGGGTGGCCGAGAAGGCGGTGTGCTGGTGCGACGGGCGAAAAAAACGCAGCAGACGCATCCTTCGCAGAGTAACGCATCTCAGCCTCACCGCGAGAGTTATCAGAAGCACGGAATCGGAAATGGCAATCTCAGCCCACAAAACAATGCCCATGCTCGCGAGCGGCGGCGGGCGTCCGCCCGCATCGCACGATTCTGCAAGTGCGCCGTCAATGTCAGCGCCATAATTAACGAAGTAGCCCACTTTGGTACCTGTTGTTTAGGGGTTACACCACGTTCAGACTCGCGATATAATTGCTGAGGTTGCTATGCGTTCTCACGGCTACATTTCGTTGCTGCGGACCTGCTGGATTGAGGGACGCGCTTGTCCCCGCCGCTATCTTTCCGTACTGCCCTCCCACGTGCGCGCCAATCTATTTGGCAGCGACTAAATCTCCGCTCTCCGTTTTGCGTTGTCCCCGGTAACTCGCACCTGCACCCGGCGCAATGTGCCCGGCTTGGGACCGCGCAAATTAAGAAATGGGCCGAGCGCGACTGAGACCCGGCACCCGAGACCCAAAGCCTGACAATTGATTCGGAGGACTCCATGACCACAAAAACGCTAATCGCCGGCCCCAGGCTCATTACCGCTCTCCCCGGCCCCAACGCCCAGCGCATTCTTGCCGGAGACGAAAAGTATATTTCGCCTTCCTACACCCGGTCCTATCCCTTGGTCGCCAAACGTGGGCGCGGCATTATGGTCGAGGATGTCGATGGCAACGAGTTCTTCGATTTTTCTTCGGGTATCGCGGTCACTTCGACCGGCCACTGCCATCCCGAAGTCGTTGCCGCCATCCAGAAACAGGCTGCCGATCTCATCCACATGTCCGGCACCGACTTCTACTACGAAAGCCTAGTCACGCTCGCCGAGCGGCTTTCGCGGATCGCTCCCATGCCCGGGCCGCACAAAATCTATTACGGCAATTCAGGAGCCGAGGCCATCGAAGCCGCTCTCAAACTGGCTCGTTATCACACTAAGCGGCAGCAGGTGATCGCTTTTTTCGGAGCCTTCCACGGGCGCACTATGGGAGCGCTCTCGTTGACCGGGTCCAAGCCCCAGCAGAAGCGCCGCTTCTCCCCAATGGTGCCGGGAGTCACCCACGTCCGCTATCCCGACGTGTATCGCGGCTGCGCTGGAGGTCCCCAAGATGCCGAGAAATTTGCCCTGGGCTGTGCCCGCTTTATCGAGGACAAACTGTTTAAAACCATTCTTGCCCCGGAAGAGGTTGCAGCCATCTTCGTGGAGCCTATTCAGGGCGAAGGCGGCTACGTCGTCGCGCCCACCATCTTCATGCAGGAACTGCGCTCGATTTGCGACAAACACGGCATTCTGCTAGTGGTGGACGAGGTGCAAAGCGGCATCGGCCGAACCGGCAAGTGGTTTGCTGTAGAACACACCGGTGTGCAACCGGATATCGTTTGCATGGCCAAAGGCATCGCCTCCGGCATGCCGCTCGGCGTTACCATGAGCAGGGGCGATATCATGGATTGGATTCCCGGCTCGCACGCTTCCACGTTTGGTGGTAATCCCGTGTGCATCGCCGCTGCTTTGGCTACCCTCGATGTGATAGAGAAGGAAGGTCTGCTGCACAACTCGCAGGCCGTCGGCCAACACATGCTCGATCGCATGGCCGACTGGCCGAAGAAGCACAAGATCGTCGGCGACGTTCGCGGTCGTGGCCTGATGGTCGGCGTCGAAATCGTAAAGGACAAGGCCACCCGCGAATACGGCGCCAGTGACCGTGATCGTATCGTGGAGCAGGCCTTCGAACGCGGCTTCCTCTTTCTGGGCTGTGGCCCCAGCACGATTCGCATAGCTCCCGCGCTCATTGTGACCCGCGAAGAAGCCGATCTTGCCCTCGACGCGCTCGAGGAATCGATCTCCACAGTCGAAACTCGAAGACACTCCTAGGACCGAAAAGTCTAAGAAGATCGCGCTTCTAGGCGGGCTTGTCATTGTCCGAGGGCCCAACCCGCCCTCGGATACCGCCCCGCCCAACGCCCCGCCCAACGCACCCCCAACCCGCCCCTCAGCGGAATTCCTATATCCGGGAAAGGACATCTCGATGCCACGCTCTTCTTCACGAATTCTGCTATCGCTCTCCTTCATCCTGGTGGTTTGGGCTTCTGCCTTCGCCGCCATTCGCACCGGTTTGCGCGCCTATTCTCCGGCCAACGTCGCCATCCTCCGCTTTTCGGTCGCCTCCCTTGTCCTCGCCATTTACGCTCGGATGACTCACTTCCGGCGTCCTCAGTTGCGCGACCTCCCGGGGCTCCTTCTAACTGGCGCGCTGGGCATCACGTTTTACAACTTCGCGCTCAATTACGGTGAAACACGCGTGGCCGCCGGCTCCGCCAGCCTGTTGATCGCGTCGACCCCCATCTGGACCGCTTTGGCGGCGCGCTTCTGGCTGCACGAGCGGCTCACCGGCTGGGGCTGGTGCGGCGTGTTCGTAAGCTTTTCCGGCGTGGCGCTGATCGCCAGTGGGGAAGCTGACGGCATACATCTGTCCCAGCAGGCGCTAATCATCCTGGCGGCCGCCCTCGCCTCCGCTCTCTACATAATCTTGCAGAAGCATTACCTCGCTCGCTACAGCGCCGTGGAATTTACCGCCTACTCCATTTGGTTCGGGACCGCCATGATGGTTCCCTGGGGTCGCGGTCTGTGGCACACCCTGCGGACCGCCCCCGCTCCCACCACCCTCGCGATCGTCTATCTCGGGATTTTTCCCGGAGCCCTCGCCTATAGGCGTGGGCTTATGTGCTCTCCCACGGCGCGGCCGGACGCATCACGACCCTGCTCTATATCATTCCCCCGGTTGCTATCGGTCTTGCCTGGGTCTGGCTGGGCGAAGTACCCAGCCAGATTTCTCTCGCCGGCGGCGCAGTCGCGCTAGCCGGCGTGGTGCTGGTGAATAGCGTAGGGAAAACGAAACGAGAAAAAGTGGAAACCAACATAACCGAGGCCGCGACCATCGTGACCGCCGCTGTTGCACAGGCCTTGCCGCAGGCCTGACTCCGGCGTGCCTTAGGCCAACGTCAGCATCTCTATTCGCAATCTGCCAAACGCGCCGTGACGTCCATCACAGAACCGGCCGCGCAGTCTGCGTTAGCCTGAACACCGGAGGAATTCCACCTGTTCGAGGGACGCATCACCCAGGCCGCGCTCCGCGCCCTTGATTGGTTGGCCGCCAGGACTCTTCCCGCGAAAAACATTCCTGCCCATTTGCAAACCGGGCGCCGGGGTGAGGAGGCTGCCTACTTCTACCTCCGCCGGCGCGGCTACATCATGATCGCTCGCAACTACCGCTCTCCCCACCACCGCGGAGAACTTGATCTCGTCGGCTGGGATGGTGACGTGCTCTGCATCATCGAAGTAAAAACCCGCACCAGCCACGACTTCAAGCCCGCCGAAGCAGCGGTGGATCGTCAAAAGCAACACCATCTGTCCCTGGTTGCCCGCGAATTTCTCCGCCGGATGCCCCCTTCGTGCCAATGGCGATTCGACGTTATCGCCGTATACTATGAGCAAGGCCACCGTCAGCCCTCATTCGAACTGTTTCAAAATGCGTTTTCCGTGTCGTACAATCGTGGGCCTGCGAATCGCTACTGAAAGGATTTAGTACGTGCCTGAATTGAGAAAAGACCCCATTGTGGGTCGCTGGGTGATTATTTCCACGGACCGCGCCAAACGCCCCACCGACTTCATACGCGAAGCGGTCAAAATCAAGGGCGGCTTCTGTCCCTTCTGTTATGGCAATGAGAGCAAGACTCCGCCTGAAATACTGGCGTATCGCCCCGGCGCCAATGGAAGCACTCCGCCCCGGGACGCTCCCGGCTGGACCATTCGCGTCGTCCCCAACAAATTCCCCGCGCTCGGCATTGAGGGCATTTTGAATAAACAGGCGGAAGGCATGTTTGACAAAATGAACGGCATTGGCGCCCATGAAGTCGTCATCGAAACGCCGGATCATTCCTCCACCCTGGCCTCGCTGCCCGCCAAACGGATCGAAGACCTGCTCTGGGCCTTCCGCGATCGCATCCTCGACCTCAAGAAAGACCGACGTTTCAAATACATTCTGCTTTTCAAGAATCACGGAGAGGCCGCCGGTGCTTCGCTCGAACACTCGCATTCGCAACTGATCGCGCTGCCCATTCTGCCCATTTACGTGGCTGAAGAACTGCAAGGCGCAAAGCAGTATTACATCTACAAAGAGCGCTGCGTCTTCTGCGACGCTATCCGGCAGGAGAGCGAAAGTGGCATTCGAGTGGTGGCGGAGAATGAGGATTTCATCACCCTGGCCCCTTACGCTCCGCGCTTTCCCTTTGAGACCTGGATACTCCCCAAGCGCCACGAATCGGCCTTCGAAAACTCATCCTCGCAAATGTTCGAGAATCTCGCGAAAGCTCTCAAATTGCTCCTCATGAAAGCGGATCGCGTTCTGGACAATCCTCCCTACAACTTGGTCGTGCACTCCTCCCCCGCGCAGGATCCGAACAACGAGTACTATCACTGGCACATCGAGTTCATGCCCAAGCTCACCAAGACCGCGGGATTTGAATGGGGAACAGGCTTTTACATCAATCCCACGCCGCCCGAAGAGGCGGCCAAGTTTCTGCGCGAGGCGCGAGTGGAAGACGCCGCTCATAATTTGCTGGCGGCTCGCTGAGGTTTTTCCTGCCGGAATTGAATCGCGGGAGACGCTCTACCCCTGGGTGCGGTCCAGCACTTCCGCGTGCCACGCCATCTGTATGGCCTCCAGTTTGCTCTCGTTCGACTTCGCGGGATCGTCTTTGAAGTCGGGCAATTCGGTCACATATTTGTGCAAGTCGGTAAAGCGGACGGCAAGCGGGTCCAACTCCGGATGCACTTCAGAGAGCAGTATCCCGAGATCTTCCGCGTCGCTCCAGCTAAGCTGCTTGGCCATGAATGCGTGCTCCTGATCGATCAATTTTGCATCGACGACTCAGTGCTCTTCCGAAACATAATTCCTATTCCACGCCGGAATTTCTACCACCACTTTGCCGGGCTTAAGAATCACCGTCTGGCAGCCGAGGCGTGAGTTTAGCTGAAGATCGGCGGCCATGTCGAGTTTGTCCGCTTCATCGTCTTCCATCTCTGAAATCAGGTCCGCCCCTTCTTTCACCCAGACGTGGCACGTGGTACAGGCGCAATTTCCGCCGCAGGCATGATCGAGCTTGATCCCGAAATTGAGCGCCACATCGAGCAGCGATTCCTCTTTGCCATGGTCTTTATAGGGTAACTTTCCGTGCTCGAAGGTCACCGTCTTCCCTTCCGGCAGGAACGTAACCTCAACCGTGTTTTCACCCGCAGCGGCAATTGCCGCAGATCCGGCTCCCTGCGTCTTATCTTCCGCCATATCTTACCCCAGCTTTCCAATCACGTTTTGATTCAACGATAACGCGCAATGACTCTCTCCGCCATCGCCAAACAATTCGGAACGTGCCTCATTCGAAGTCTGCCTTCGCCACGGGATGCCCGGATCGATGCGCTTCAGCCATATCCCCGGCGCCCGTCTCCATCGTCTTGCCTTCCAGCGCCGATGAGACCGCCGTATCCATCATCAATTCCGCCAAATGCGTCGTCGCCTCATTCAGACTCTCGATGGCCGCCCGGATCGCATGATAGTCGTCGCCGTCCTTTACCGCAGCCAGAGCCTGCTCCAGTCTTTCGACATTGCTGCGTTCGTCGCTTGCAAGTTGCCACCAGGCCTGATTGTTTTTCGCCTTGGCCAGCGGAATCAGAATCGTATCCGCCTCCAGTCGCGATTCAATCACCTGCCTTTGCCGAAAATCTTCTTCCGCGTAGTCATACGATTCGAGAAGCATATGCTCGACCTGATCATCCGTAAGGCCGTAGGTGGGCTTCACGTCGATTTCAGCCTCGCGCCCGCTGCGCTGCTCGCGCGCCGAGACGCGCAGTATGCCGTTGGCATCGATCAGGAACTTCACTTCGATGCGCGCCATTCCCGCCGCCATGGGCGGAACGCCTTTCAGGTCGAAGCGCGCCAGCGATCGGCAATCGCGCGCTAGTTCCCGTTCCCCTTGCAGTACATGGATCGCGACGTTGGTCTGGCCGTCCACCTGCGTCGTGTAGTACTGCGTCGCCGACGCCGGAACAGTCGAGTTGCGCAGGATAATTTTGTCGGTGACGCCGCCCGCCACTTCGATCCCCAGCGATAACGGAGTTACATCGAGCAGCAGCATATCCTGCGTGATTTCCGAGCCGCCCCCCAAGATGTTCGCTTGCACCGCCGCTCCCGCCGCAACCACTTCGTCAGGATTCATTTCCGTGTGCGGCTCCCGTCCAAAGAGATCTCGCACCAAACGCCGCACGCTCGGAATCCGCGTCGAACCGCCCACCAGAACCACTTCGTCAATCTGCTCCGGCTTCAACCCCGCATCTTTAAGCGCCTGCTTGCACGGACCCACCGTACGATCGATGATGGGCCGGAGCATCTGCTCGAAAACTTCTCGCGAAATCTCCCGCTGATATTTCTTACCTTCCGGCAAATCCACGTCGAGCTTTGTGGTCGCCTCCGTGGAGAGCGCGATCTTGGCTTCGATCACCGCCTTGCGAATCAGGGCCACCGCTTCCCCATCGCGCCGCATGTCCAACCCCTGCTCGCCTAGAATGTCGTCGAGGGCAATGGCGATCATCAGGTTGTCAATGTCATCTCCGCCAAGATGGGTGTCGCCATTAGTCGCGACCACTTCGAAAATGCCGTCGTGGAGCTTGAGAATCGAGACATCGAACGTCCCGCCGCCCAGGTCGTACACCACGATGACGCCGTTCTTCTTTTTGTCCAGCCCGTAAGCCAGTGATGCGGCCGTCGGTTCGTTCACCAGACGTAGAACATTAAGTCCGGCGATGCGGCCCGCGTCCTTGGTCGCCTGCCGTTGCGCGTCGTTAAAGTATGCCGGTACCGTGATCACCGCCTGCGTCACCGGCGCTCCAAAAAAGCGCTCGGCATTGCGCTTCAACTGCCGCAGCACCAGCGCCGAAATCTCCGGCGGAGTGTAGCTGCGCCCTCCGATCTTGATGCGCAGCACTTCACCTTGCTGGAGGTCGTCCGCCAGACGAAACGGAAACAGCTTCAACTCCTCCTGAATGTCCTCGGCCCCGCGCCCCATCAGCCGTTTCACCGAGTACACCGCGCGCTCCGGTGTCTCGATCAGATACTTGCGGGCCGCGTTTCCCACCACCATCTGATTCTTCTCGTCGAGCGCCACCACCGAGGGCACGAGATTCAGCCCGTCCTCCCCCGGAATAACAACGGGAGAATCTCCCTGTATGTAGGCCACTAGGGAGTTCGTGGTTCCAAGATCGATGCCGACGATTGTTTCAGTGCTCATTTGTGATATCTCATCTGTCCGGGCATTTCTCCATCACAGATCACCCATGACCTCATTCACATCCCGCAACGATTTCGAATATAATTTCTTCGGTTCAGCACATCGACCATCCGCTCGAGAATCTTCTGGCGCCGGGCGTCGCCATCTTCCATTCCCGCGTCCACAGCGTGGTCCCACCCATTCCATTCCGCCGTCAATTCATTCAACAGACTGTCGTACTTTTCTTCCAGCGAGAGCTTGGTGGTGCCGATCTCCCCCAGCAGATCGGGATCGTCTTCTCCCATCTTTTTCTGGGCGCGTAATTCCTCGAGCTGCATGTTGAGTTCGAAGACCTCCTCCAATAGATCGGGA